>NZ_JBIRQU010000003.1:13017-184072 GCF_044333355.1 Streptomyces sp. NPDC021012 | reverse complement strand
GGTGTGGGGGTGCTCTCCGGGCCGGCCCCGGGGTGGTTTTTCATCCGTTGGGGGGGGGGGGGGGGGTTGGGGGTGTGGTTTCCCTCCCCCCCGCCCCCCCCCCCCCGGCCCGCGGCCGGCCCGGCCGCGACCCCCCTCTGGGTCACGGTCGGGCGGGGCCCCTGGCCGGACGGCCGTCGCATGGCGTTGGGCTTCAGTCGGGGCCCCCGCCCCCTGACTGTTCCCGGTACCGGCGCGATGGTCACGCGCCTGCCAGGCTCACGGTCGTCCGCCCCCCGTGCCGATCAGTCTTGACCGGATGACGACTGAAGTCGATCGCTGTTGACGCGACACTGACGCGCCGCACACGGTTTCTGACATCTCCTTGACAGACGGCGGGAGGGGCTCAAAGAAGCGGTGCAAAGAAGCCGTCAGAGCAGAGGTCGCGACCATCAGAGAGGCGTCAACGACCCCCGACACGAGTCGAGTCGGAAGCTAGATTCGTCAACCGCCGCTCACCGCCGAGGACGTCAGTGGCTCGGCTCCCTCGGCACAGGTCGCTCGGCGCCATGCCTCCCATCCGCATGCGCCGAGCCGGGCGGGCGTCCCGCCGATCGCCGCACATCTGCGGAATCGGCGGGACGCCGGGCCTACCTCTCTGTTCCTCCTTCCGCCCGAACGCACCGGCCCGCCCGGTGTGTCCTGCCGATCCAGCCGCCGCCCGCCGTCCCGGGCGGCGGCTCCTTCATGAAGGTCCTGACCCCATGAAATCCGCCGCTCCAGTCCAGCAGGCGCCTTCCTTCCCGCCCACCGCCCGACCGCCACGGCGCAGACGCAGTGTGGAGGGCGGGCTGCTCGACCCCGCCCAGATGCTCCGCTCGTTCCCCGACGCTCTGCGCAAACTGCATCCGCGGCACCTGGTCCGCAACCCGGTGCTCTTCGTCGTCGGTGTCGGATCGGTGCTCACCACGCTCTCCGCCATCGTCCACCCCTCGGTCTTCACCTGGGTCATCAGTGCGTGGCTGTGGCTGACGGTCGTCTTCGCCAACCTGGCCGAGGCGGTCGCCGAAGGGCGTGGCCGGGCCCAGGCCGAGTCGCTGCGCAGGGCCCGGACGGACACCGTGGCGCTGCGGCTGAAGCACTGGCGCTACGGCACGAATCTCCACACTGCCGAGACGGAGGCCGTCGCCGCCACCGATCTGGCGATGTTCGACTTCGTGCTCGTCGAGGCGGGCGAACTGATCCCGGCCGACGGCGACGTCGTGGACGGCGTCGCGGCGGTCGACGAGTCCGCCGTCACCGGCGAGTCCGCACCCGTGATCCGGGAGGCCGGCGGCGACCGTTCCGGTGTGACGGGCGGTACGACGGTGCTGTCGGACCGGATCGTCGTCAGGGTCACGTCCCGACCCGGCCACTCCTTCATGGACCGGATGATCGCCCTGGTCGAAGGCGCCTCACGGCAGAAGACCCCGAACGAGATAGCGCTGAACATCCTGCTCGCCGCCCTCACCGTGGTCTTCGTCCTCGTCACCGTCGCCCTGCAGCCGATGGCCGCGTACGCCTCCGCAGCCCCGTCCACCACCGTCCTCGTCGCCCTGCTCGTGACCCTGATCCCCACGACGATCGGCGCGCTGCTCTCCGCGATCGGCATCGCCGGCATGGACCGGCTCGTCCAGCGCAACGTCCTGGCCATGTCCGGCCGCGCGGTCGAGGCCGCCGGCGACATCAACACCCTGCTCCTCGACAAGACGGGCACGATCACCCTGGGAAACCGGGAGGCCTCCGACTTCGTACCGCTCCCGGGAGTCGACGAGGTCAAGCTCGCGAACGCCGCCCAGCTGTCGTCGCTCGCCGACGAGACACCCGAGGGGCGCTCGATCGTGGTGCTCGCGAAGGAACGCTTCGGGCTGCGGGCGCCTGCCGCCGGCGAGCTCGCGAACGCCCGCTTCGTCGGGTTCAGTGCGCAGACCCGCATGAGCGGCATCGACCTGCTCTGGGACAACGGTGCCACGTGCCACATCCGGAAGGGGGCGGCCGCACAGGTCATCGCGTGGGCGGAGATGTACGGCGGCAAGGTGCCGGCCGAGGCACGCCTCTGGAGCGACGCGGTCGCGGCCTCCGGGGGCACCCCGCTGCTGGTGGCCGTGCACGACTGGGACGGCCCGCGCGTCCTCGGCATCGTCCATCTCAAGGACGTCGTGAAGGACGGCATCAAGGAACGGTTCGCCGAGCTGCGGCGCATGGGCATCCGTACGGTCATGATCACCGGCGACAACCCGCTGACCGCCCGCGCGATCGCCGCCGAGGCCGGCGTCGACGACTTCCTCGCCGAGGCCACCCCCGAGGACAAGCTCGCCCTCATCAGGAAGGAGCAGGAGGGCGGCAAGCTGGTGGCCATGACGGGCGACGGCACCAACGACGCCCCCGCCCTGGCCCAGGCCGACGTCGGCGTCGCCATGAACACGGGTACGTCGGCCGCCAAGGAGGCCGGCAACATGGTCGACCTCGACTCCAACCCGACCAAGCTCATCGAGATCGTCCAGATCGGCAAGCAACTCCTCATCACCCGGGGCGCGCTGACGACCTTCTCGATCACGAACGACGTGGCGAAGTACTTCGCGATCATCCCCGCGATGTTCGCCGGCGCCTACCCGGGCCTGGAGGCGCTGAACATCATGGGGCTGCACAGCCCCACCTCGGCGATCACCTCCGCCATCATCTTCAACGCCCTGATCATCGTGGCGCTGATCCCGCTCGCACTGCGCGGCGTCCGCTACACGCCGGCGTCCGCACACGACCTGCTGCGCCGCAATCTGCTGCTGTACGGCCTCGGCGGTCTGGTCCTGCCGTTCGTCGGCATCAAGGCCATCGACCTGCTCGTGTCGACGATCCCGGGCCTCGGGTGAACACACGTCAGGGGAGCATCAGAGAAACGCCGTTGGGCTTGCCCGGGGACGCGGCCAGGGATTGGATGAGAAGCGTGAACAGCGCGTGGCTCCTGCTCGACCGGCCGCCTCATCAGGCGTCGCCGAGTCGCACGCCCCGCTGCCGTCCGGGCGCGTCCGCCCTGCGCTGACGCCTGCCCGCGCCACGTCACAGGGGCGCCGTGACCGTCGTTACCGGTCGCGGCGCCCCTCTTCTCGTACCTCATCGGCATCAACCATCCCTGGACGAACCATGTCTTCTTCTTCCCTGTCCGGACGCACCGTGCTCGTCACCGGCGCCACCTCCGGCATCGGCCACCAGACCGCGCGGCTGCTCGCCGAGCGCGGCGCGACCGTGCTCCTGCACGGCAGGACCGCCGAGGAGGCGCACGCGGCCGTCGACCGGCTCGTCACGCTCTCCGACGTGTCCGCCGAGCGGCTGTGTGCCTACGGGGCCGACTTCTCCCGGCTGGAGGAGGTCGAGCAGTTCGCCGCCCGGGTCCTCGCCGAGCACCCGCACCTGGACGTCCTGGTCAACAACGCGGGCATGGCGGCGCCCGAGCGGCACACCGTCACCGTCGACGGCAACGAGATCGCCTTCCAGGTCAACTTCCTGGCCCACTACCTCCTCACCAACCTCCTGGAGCCGGCCCTGACCTCCGCGCCGGGCGGCCGGGTGGTCAACGTGTCCTCGTCGCTGCACCGCACCGGCTCCATCCAGTGGGCCGACCCCAACCGGGCCCGCCGCTACTCCCGGCTGGCCGCCTACGCCCAGTCCCAACTGGCCCTGACCGTCTTCGCCGCCGACCCGCGCGTCACCGCCGTCTCCGTCCACCCCGGCATCTGCACCACCAGCCTGCTGCCGCTGTACGCCCACGAAGGCGTGTCGCCGGCGGACGGCGCCGCCCATGTCGTGCGGCTCTGCGACCCGGCCGTCGAGATCGTCAACGGCGCCTACTACGACCGCGACCAGCGCGTCGCCCCCGCGCCCGCCGCCACCGAGGAGCGCACCGTCAAGCGCCTCAGCAAGCTCGCCGACGTCCTCGTCGGCCACACCGCCTGAAGGAGCGACCCGCCATGTCGAAGCGCGCCCGCAAGAAGAAGGACCGCCGCAAGAAGAAGGCCAACCACGGCCGCAGGGCCGGCGCCCGCTGAACCCGACCGGGGCGGCCCGCCACCCGGCCGGCCGCCCCCTGTCCGTACCGGAGGTTCTCCCGTGATCCCTCACCCCGCCCACCAGCCACCTTCCTGCGCCCGCGTGTTCCCCGTCGGAGCGCGTGGAACCGCCGCCCTCGCCGAACACGTCCTCACCACGGGCCACGGCTCCTGGTGGACCGACCGCGCCGTCCGGCCCCGCGTCATCGCCGTCACCTGCGGCGACCACGCCCTCCTGGCCGGCGACCCCACCGCCCTCACTCCTGCCGACCTCACCCCACTGGCCGGTCTCTGCGTCGAGGCCTCCGACCGCTTCCTGCCGGTCCTCGGCGCCGCGTTCGACCGCCTGCACCCCTGGGACCGCATGCTGTACGTGCACCACACGGCCGGCGTACCGCCTCGTGTGCCCCGCGGGGTGACGGTACGGCGGCTCCGCCCCGAGGACGGTCCCGCGCTCGCCGCGATGGACCCCTCCATGAGCTGGATCCACGCCACGTGGGGCGGTCCGGCCGGCCTCGCCGCCTCCGGACTTGGCTGGGCCGCCTTCCGCAAGGGCCGTGTGCTGGCAGTGGCGTGCACGCGCTTCACCGGCAGCCGGTACGAGGACGTCGCCTGCGCCACCGACCCATCCGAGCGACGACAGCACCTCGCCCTCGCCTGCGTCCAGGGCTTGACCGACGACATCACCGCCCGCGGCAGAACCGCCACCTGGAGCTGCTCCCGCGACAACCGCGACAACCGCCTCCTGGCCTGGACCGCCGGCTTCCGCCTCCTCCGCGAGTACGTGCACCACACGACCGGACCCGTGGCCGTCAGGAACCCGTCAATTCTGCGGGCCGCCGCGTAAGGACGGCGTCGGGGCTCAGTGGCCCGGCCCGACCGCAGGCCTAGCGTGAGCGCCATGAAGCCGCCCCGTCGATTCGCCCGGCCCGTACCGTGCTCTCCCGGCGACGTGCTGTCCGACGTGGGCTGGCCGGCCGAGGCCCGTTCCGCCGTCGGATGCGCGGCCCTGCTGCTGACGGCGTCACTGACCGTCGACGTCGGCACGCACGGCCTGACCCTGCTCCGCACTGCCGGATTCATCGCTCTCGCCTCGGTGGTGCTCGTGGTCCTGTTGCCGGCGCGGGTCAGCGCCGCGCCGGACCTCCTGATCGTCCGGGGCCTGTGGGTGACCAGGACGGTCCGCACCGACCGGCTCGCGGCGCTCGCCTGGCCGACCGGAGGCACCGCGCAGCGCGTGATCCTGAGGGATGCGGAAGGCGGGCGAGCCGACGTCGATCTGCGTGTCCTGACAGCCAACCCGGCGATCTGGCTCCGGCTCGAAGCCGGCGCCCGGTCCTCCCTGCAGCGCGGCACGCTGAGCCACGCCACCAGCGATCTGGCCCGGCTGTCCCTCCATATCCACCGTGAGACGGCCCGCTCTGTCCTCAAGGTGTCAGGGCTGGACTAGATCCTTCTGCCCGTCGAGCGCGAGGGCGGCCAGGCCCGCCAGGTCGACCGCGACCAGCCGGGCCTCCAGCGACGGCGGCACGGCGCCTGGCACAGGCGTCATCACGAAGACCCCTTGGCAGCGGCCGTGCGCGACGGCCCACAGCTCGGTCTCCCCGTCCGGCCAGCCCTGTCGTTCGAAGTCCCAGATCCAGCCTTCGACGCGCAGCGATCCGTCGGGCCCCATTCTGGGCAGCGGACCGACCGCAGGCGGCGAACCATCGACGAAGCGGCAGCCTCGCAGGTCGAGGACCTCGATGAGATCCGCCCGGATCCGCTCGACGAGCTCGTCCGCCGAGCATCCGCCCGAGCGCACCAGCCTCGACAGGTCGTGCATCCTCTCCAGATGCCGCGCGTCCGAGACCGCGGCCCTGCTCAGCACCCGGGCACGGGCCGAAAGCTGGGACACGGCCAGGCCGACGAGCAGCAGCAGAAGCGCCGTCTCGACGTCGGCGCGGTCCTGGATGTGGAAGCTCTGATACGGCTCGGTATGGAAGAAGTCGAACCAGGCGACCGCCGACAAGGCAGCGAGCCCCCCGGCGAACCGGTTACCCAGGGCCGACACGGCCACGACCACGACCACGAGCAACAGCGCCAGGTTGGTGTGCGTGAGACTCGTACGCAGCGGCAGCAGCGCCAGTGCCATCAGAAACGGTGCGAGGACCGCGGCCGCCAGCGCGACCGCGTCCCGGAGTGACGTCCGCATGTACGGCCTCCTCCGTGTACGACTCCAGATTCCCTCCGGTGTGGTGGACCCGACGCCCGACCGGGCCATCTTGACGCTTCCCTGACGCGCGAACCGAGGTCGGCGACGGGCGCCCTGCTTAGGCTTGCCCGGCCGCCCGCGTGGCGGCTGAAAACGATCGCCAACGAACACCCGGGGACATCAGATGGCCACCACACAGAACGCCCGCACCGGACGATTGCGCGCGTGGATGCTGGAAGGGCTGTCCGACATGGGCAAGGGCAAGCCCTCCCGGCCCAAGGAACCGGCCGCGGACGCCGGCCACAAGGGCCAGCCCTGGTGGCGCGTGATGTGTCTGACCGGTGTCGACTACTTCTCGACCCTCGGCTACCAGCCGGGCATCGCCGCCCTAGCAGCCGGGCTCCTCTCCCCCGTCGCCACCATCGTCCTGGTGATCGTCACCCTCGCCGGCGCCCTGCCCGTCTACCGGCGGGTCGCCGAAGAGAGCCCGCACGGCGAGGGCTCCATCGCCATGCTGGCGCGGCTGCTGTCCTTCTGGAAGGGCAAGCTCTTCGTCCTCACCCTGCTCGGATTCGCGGCGACCGACTTCCTGATCACCATCACCCTGTCGGCCGCCGACGCCTCCACCCACCTGGTGGAGAACCCGCACCTGGAATCGGCCCTGCACGACAAGCAGGTGCTGATCACCATGATCCTGATCGCGCTGCTCGGCGCGGTCTTCCTCAAGGGCTTCCTGGAGGCGATCGGGGTCGCGGTGGCGCTGGTCGGCGTCTACCTCGGGCTCAACGTCGTCGTGGTCGTCACCGGCCTGTGGCACGTGATCACCGAGGGCCACGTGGTCACCGACTGGACGGCCGCCCTGACGCAGGAGCACGGCAACGTCTTCGCCATGGTCGGCGTCGCGCTGATCGTCTTCCCCAAGCTCGCGCTCGGCCTGTCCGGCTTCGAGACGGGCGTGGCCGTCATGCCGCACGTCAAGGGCGACCCGGACGACACCGAGGCCGAGCCCACCGGGCGGATCCGCGGCACGAAGCAGCTGCTCACCACGGCCGCGCTCATCATGAGCGTCTTCCTGATCACGACCAGCTTCATCACCACCGTGCTGATCCCCCAGGACGAGTTCGAGTCGGGCGGCAAGGCCAACGGCCGCGCGCTCGCCTATCTCGCCCACGAGTACCTGGGCAACACCTTCGGCACCGTCTACGACGTCGCCACGATCGCCATCCTGTGGTTCGCCGGCGCGTCCGCCATGGCCGGTCTGCTCAACCTGATGCCGCGCTACCTGCCCAAGTACGGCATGGCCCCGCACTGGGCCCGCGCCGTGCGCCCCATGGTCATCGTCTTCACCCTGGTCGCCTTCCTCGTGACCTGGATCTTCGACGCCGACGTCGACGCCCAGGGCGGCGCCTACGCCACCGGCGTCCTGGTGCTCATCTGCTCGGCCGCCATCGCCGTGACCATCGCGGCGCGCAAGGCGGGGCAGAAGGGCTGGACGATCGGCTTCGGCGTGATCTCGGTGGTCTTCCTCTACACCACGGTCGTCAACGTCATCGAGCGCCCGGACGGCGTGAAGATCGGCGCCTGCTTCATCGCCGGGATCGTCCTCATCTCACTGCTCTCCCGGCTCGGCCGCGCCTTCGAGCTGCGCGTCACGCATGTCGAGCTGGACGAGATGGCCGAGCGCTTCATCCAGGACATCTCCCGCCGCACGCCGCGCTTCATCGCCAACGAGCCGGACAAGCGTGACGCCGAGGAGTACCGGTCCAAGAAGGACCAGATCCGTGCCGACAACGACCTCCCGAGCACCGAGGACTTCGTCTTCGTCGAGGTGACGGTCACCGACCCGTCCGAGTTCGAGGCGGGACTCACCGTCCGGGGCGAGGTGCTGCACGACCGCTTCCGGGTCCTGACGGTGGAGAGCTCCTCGGTCCCCAACGCCCTCGCCGCCCTCCTCCTCCACGCCCGCGACCTCACCGGCGTCCGCCCGCACATCTACTTCGAGTGGACCGAGGGCAACCCCTTCGCCAACTTCCTCCGCTTCTTCCTCTTCGGCCAGGGCGAGATCGCCCCCGTGACCCGCGAGATCCTGCGCGAGGCCGAGTCCGACCGGGACCGCCGCCCGCGGGTCCACGTCGGCTGACGCCGTTCACTCCGCGAGGATCACTCCCCGAGGCGGAACCGGAGCCGGCAGATCGCCGCGTCCGTGTCCCTGCGGACCGCGTGGGCGACGACCGCGCCCCGCTGGTTCTGCAGGAGCCGCTGCCACAGCCGCTCCGGCTCCGCCTCCGGGATGAGCACGGTCACCCGGGTGTCCGGGCGAGCGGAGGCAAGTTCCCGTACGTACGCGGTGATCGGCCGACCGAGGGAGCGCCGCTCGGAGGGCAGGCGCACAAGCTCGACGCCCGGATTCCACAGCGCCCAGTCCCGCTCCAGGGCCTCGGTCTGGGCCTGGTCCTCCGGGTCCGGGTGGCAGACGGTGACCGCACGGACCTCGTCGCCGAGCGACACAGCAGCGGTCAGGGCCTCGCTGGTGAGACGCGTCAGCGACGAGACCGGCACCAGAACCAAGGAGTGGTCACGGTGCGGCGGCTCGGGGATGCGTCCGACACCCAGGCGCTCGCCGATCCTCCCGTAGGCACGGTGGACGCCCTCCAAGAGGGCGACGAGCAGGGGCAGGGCAAGCACGATCAGCCAGGCGCCGTCATGGAACTTGGCGGCGGTGACGACCACCGCGGACACGCCCGTGAGCAGCGCTCCCAGGCCGTTGAGCAGGGCCTTGCCCCACTGCCGGGTGGCGCGCCAGTGCAGCACCATCCCGGTCTGCGCGATCGTGAAGCCGACGAAGACGCCGATCGCGAAGAGCGGGACGAGCGTGTTCGTGTCGCCGCCGGAGAACACAAGCAGCGCCGCGGAGACGAGGGCAAGCCAGACGACGCCGTGCCGGTGCACCTGCCGGTCCGCCTTGAGCCCGAAGACATGCGGCACGTAGTTGTCACGAGCCAGCAGCTTCAGCAGGACGGGCAGACCGCCGAACGAGGTGTTCGCGGACAGCGCGAGCAGCACCATGGTGGCGAACTGGACCACGTAGAAGGCCCAGTTGTGGCCGAGGGAGGCATCCGCGAGCTGGGCGAGCACCGTGACGCCTTCCACCGGCTGAAGACCGAAACGGGAGATCAGCACCGAAAGACCGATCAACATCACACCGAGCAGGGCACCGAGGGCCACCTCCGCACGCATGGCTCGCCGGGCGGCCGGGGCGCGGAAGGACGGCACCGCGTTGGCTATGGCCTCCACCCCGGTCAGCGCCGAGCAGCCGGAGGCGAAGGCCTTCAGGAGCAGGAGCGCGCCGACGGTGGTGGCGTTGTCCGCCAGGACGGACGCGTGCCCTGCGGACGCCTCGGTGGAGGCCGGTGCGTCGCGGAAGAGACCGATGGCGATGATGACGAGGATCGCGCAGACGAAGACGGCGGTCGGGACGATGAAGGCGCGGGCAGAGTCGACGATCCCGCGCAGGTTCACGGCGGTGATCAGCACGAGCACGCCCAGGCAGATGACCAGCCGGTCGTCGTACAGGCCGGGGAAGGCGGACGTCAGCGCGGCCACACCGGCGGTGACGGCCACGGCCACGTTCAGCACGTAATCGAGGACCAGCGAGCCCGCCGCGACCAGGCTGGTCCGCCTGCCAAGGTGCGCCTTGGCCACCGCGTACGAACCGCCGCCGTCCGGGAACGCGGCGATCACCTGCCGGTACGAGGCGACCAGCACGGCCAGCAGAACCGCGATCGCCAGCGTCACCGGCATGGTGAACCCGAGCCCATACCCGCCGGCAGCTGCCAGCACCAGCACGACGGCCTCGGGCCCGTACGCCACCGACGCCATCGCGTCCAGCGACAGCGCCGCCAGCCCGGTGACGGCGGTCAGCTTGTGTCGCGCCCCGGTATCAGGCGGTTCCTCGGCACCGGGTACGGCGTCCTTCTCGGCGGTCAAGGTGGTCATGCGGACGGACTCCTTCGGAATTGAGCTCCGCTCAGCGTCCGCTCCCGCCTTGGGCATGTCTGCCCTTCCTGGCGCGTTCTTGGCGCTGCCCGCGCCTCTCCTGACAGCTCCTTGACGCCGCACGGCTGATCCGCCGGACCCGCCCGAACCTGGTTCCTCACCCGGCGCGGTTCCGGCGACGGCCCCGCATTCGACCGCGACCACGCCCGCCTCACCCTCTACTACAGCGCCCAGGCGCGCATGTCCGTCGTCAAGGCAGCCGCCTGCATCGGTCTGCCTGCCCACCGGTCGCGCCTCGTCGCCACCGATGCGTACAACCGGCTGGACACCACCGCGCTGCACGCCGCGGTCGCCGCCGACCTTGACGCGGGTCTGCTGCCATCTGCACCGTCACCACGCTGGGCACTACCGTCACTGGGGCCGTCGACCCGCTCGAACCGGTCACGGACCCGTGCCGGAGCCTAGGGATGTGGCACCACGCGGACGGGGCCCGGGGCGGACTCGGCGGCGTCGATTCGCTGACCGTGGACCCGCACCCCTGACAAGTCCCTGACCAGCGGTTTTGGCATCCAAACGAGCGCTGGGGAGAATCCGGGGAGAAACGACCGGGCTCGCGGGTCTGTCAGCCGCACGTCGGAGCAACGCGGGTTACCCCTTGGCGGCGTCTGCGGAACCGGACGGCGTCGGACCACATCACGGACAGTGAGATCGGCAAAGGACGAAGCGGGGGCTCCGCGCAAAGGAGGGCGACGGACGGGCCTGGGGTTCGACAACCCCGGGATACGCAGCAACCTCTCCGGAGGCGCGGGCTCATTCGTGAGCATGGACAGCGAGCCGCCCCCAAAGCGCTCCCGACCTGCCCGGACACGCCCCTTCCGCAACGCACTTCAGGGCTGGGCCCCGATGTCGGGCCCCAGGCGTCGTGTGTCCCGCTCTGGGCGGATGGCCGGTCAGGAACGGCGCCACGAGGCCCGACAGGGTGCCGATACCGGCGACAACGCCGAAGACGGCGCCGCGCTGGGCAGGGGGGACGACCTCGGCGGTCGTCATGTAGTGGAGGGGGATGGCGATCGCGGTGCCGCCGAAGGCCAGCGCGATCAACACGAGCCGTGGACCGGACGCGTCGACGAACGGGAACGCCTCCATCGCGCACCCCGCAGAACGGAGCACGCCCCATGAACAGTAACCGCCACCCCACCCCGCGGAACAGCACCTCGCGCATCCACCGTGCCCGCCGGTGGATCTCCCGTCGACGCAGCGCCGTACTCTCCAGCGCCCTGAGAGGCGCCGCGTACGGCATCGGCGCCTGCATCGTCGGCGCCTGCTTCTACCGGCTCCAGCAGCAGCACACCGGCAGCATCGGCCACGGAGCGGGCTTGCGGACGCGCGTGGTCGGAAACGAGCTTGCCGCACGCCTGACCGAGACCGCGATCGGCCCGAACGACTGCTATCCGGCCGGCTGCAATGCCCAGTAGTGCGGTTCGATGGGGGCCTGCCTCACCACGATTCGGCCGGTGACGCCGGGATCGTCCACGACCTTTCCGTACGAGGGTGAGAAGTCGCCGGGTGTGTGCTCGATGTCGGCCCACACCACGCTGCCGGGCCCGTCGGAGCCGTAGGAGACGGTCCACTCGGCGTACCTGTCACCGCAGTTGGTGACCGACACGCTGTGGTACGACGTCACCTTCAGGCAGGTGCGCGGGTCCGAGCCCGACGGGGAGACTTCCATCATTCCGTCGGAGCGTCGCAGCACCTGCCAGTTCGCCGAGGTGGACGCGGTCTCCGCACAGTCGCCCAGCGACACCACGCCGATACTCGCGTGTGACTTGGGCCAGACCAGACACTTGCCGTCCGTGAGAGCCGCGAACCGGTAGACCCCGTCGACGAGCGGAGCAGCGTGGGCGGGTTGCGCGAGGGCCGCGGTGGCCGCGAGCGCGGCGGCCGTGACGGCGATGACGCGTGAACGCATGGGGTGAGACTCCTCGAGCAGCCGTGGTCGATCCGATCACACGGCACAGACGCGGTGGAAAGCAGCCGCCGCCGGAGACGGCGGCGGCACTGATCCTGGAACACCGGTTCCGCCGGCGGGGGCTTGCGGCGGCGGCTGCCACTCGTCTGGCCGAACCGTGTCATCCGATGGAATGGCGGTTCGGGATGCGGCCTCGCCGCCGAGAACTCCGTGATCACTATCAGGGGGATAGATGCCGCCCTGTATGCGTCAGGCCGTCAGGCCCGCCACGTTCAGGGTGTAGGCCATCAGAGGATCGCAGGAGCGGGGTCCAGGGTGTGGCCGTCCAGGGGAACCATCACCTTCATTGTCTCCTCCGCCGCGCCGATGAACAGCGCCGGGCGCAGTGCGGTGGTATCCCTTCGGCCGCGCGCGGCGTTGTGGACGACATGAGGCTGGCGGATCGGGCGGCGCCCGGCGTCGAAGAGCCGGCCGATTAGGTGGTGGAGGCGCAGTCTCCACCACCGTGGACAGGGTCGGTGGACAGGAAGCATCCGGTCGTGGGGTTGTAGAAGCGGGCGCCCATGGGGACGAGGCCGGTGAGGGCTTTGGAGTGTTGTCTGGCACCGAGCCAGCCCGGCTCGGCCGGCCCTCGACCAGACGTACCTGTTGACCTTCGACCTTGACCAAACGCATAGGGGCACCCCCGCTGGGAGCTCGTACGGGTGAACCGGTCCTTCAACTCCGCCCGGCCGAGCCCTGAAGCCCTACGGTGTGGCCTCGGCTGACAGGACGGACAAAAGGAGACGTACTGCATATGGACACCATCCCCGGCGCGCGGCGCCGGTCCCGCCTTCGTTCCATCTGCCGTACGCGAGCGGGGGTCGTCGGTCTCATGGTGATGGCCGGGGCACTGCAGTCCCTGGCCACCGCCGCTCCCGCCCACGCCCTTGAGACGCGGACCTACAGCACGCCGGGAACCTACACCGTCACGGTGCCCAGCGACGTGACCTATATCGCGGTGAGCCTGACCGGCGGGGGCGGCGGGGGCGGCGGCGTTGGATCCGGCCCCGCGTTCGGGGACGGCACGGCCCAGCCAGGCGGCGGTGGCGGAGGCGGAGGCGCGAATTCCTCCTGTTTCCTGCCCGTCAAGCCCGGCGACAGGATCACCATCACCGTCGCCGCGGGCGGCGCCGGCGGGCCGGCCAGTGGATTGGACCGAGACGGCGCATCCGGTGGGAACTCCGCCGTCACGGTCAACGGCACAACCGGCGGCGCCAGTGCGCAGGGCGGCGCCGGCGGGCACCACAGCGCGAACGCCTTTCCCGGCACCGGAGGCGCAGGAGGCGATCGCGGAATGAGCTGGTGCGTCGGCAGCTTCGCCGACCTCTACACGGGCCAGGCAGGCGCCGCAGCGAATGCCGATACCCGCGCGGGAGGCACCGGCGGCGCACCCGGGGCCGTTCCACCCAGCAGCTGCGGAGCCGGTGCGGGCAGCGGCGGAGCGGGCGGATCGGGCTCCGCAAACGGACTTGCCCACCAGCACACCGAAAGCCTCCCCGGCGCGAACGGTTGCGTCGTCCTGACCTACTGACACATCCCGTCGCCCGTCTCGTTGGCACCTCGCCGCGAGCCGGCCTGCCGAGTCGTGTGCCGCAGGGGGCGGCGGGGCAGGCCGGCGGTGTTTCAAGCGGGCGGACGGCTACGGCCTGGTGTCGATGACGGCTTCGATGGGGGACGGTGTTCTCGAAGGTGCCGGTCGGGCTGAACTCGGTGAGTTCACCTGGCTTCTCCCCAGACGCCCCGGCCTTCAGGCCGGGGCGGAATGGGTCCTCGGACCGGAGCACGCAGCGGCGGAGTTCTCCGCGCACCCGTTCTGACCCTCGCTCTCTTCCGTTGTCATCCGGGGCTCTTGGGTTCTGAATCATGACGGCGACAGCCGAGACGAAGGCCGGGCATGCCCGGTACACCTTCCGGATAGGTGTGTCGTCAGGTGCGCTCGCCCGGCTTGAGGCCGAGTGGGCGCGCCGCCGGTGGGTCCGCAGCTTCTCGCTCCGGGCATCGAAGCTCAGCACCCGCTTGGTCAGCGATCCCACGAAGTTGTCAAGCGAGAACTCGGCGTCCTTGGCGAACAGTTCGTCCATGCCGATGACGTAGAGGTTCTCGATGCCCCGAGCGACGACGCGGTTCAGACGGGGCGAGCCGGCGCGTGCGGAGCAGGTCAACCACGCGGACGGGGCCTGGGGCGGACTCGGCGCCGCCGTGCCAGCCCTGGCACCCAGATACGTGGGCGTCGGCGGCGTCGATTCGCTGACCGTGGACCCGCACAAAACCCTCAGCGTGCCGGTGGGATGCGGGGCATTGCTCCTCCCGGATCCCGAGCACCTGCACACCGCCTTCGCCCACCAGGCCTCCTGCCTCACCGCCGGGGAACCGGATGCGCTGCCCTGGCTGTCCCATGCCACGATCGAGCTGACCCGTCCCGGCACCCGGGCCCTTGGCCTGTGGGCCACCCTGCACCACTTGGGCCGCGACGGCGTCACCGGCTTGATCGAGTACTACCTGACCCTCGCCGACGGGCTGCGTGAGCGGATCGCCGCCGAACCCCGGCTGCAACTCCTGGAAGGCGGCCCGTGGCCGGTCGCCTGCTTCCGGATCACCGACCCGGACGGAGGTGAGCCGGATGCCCTACACACCCGCATCGCCCGCCGACTCCAGGACAAGGGACGCGTCTACCTCGCCACGTCACCGTCCAGGGCCGCACCGTCCTGCGCGCCTGTCTGTGCAACTACCGCACCACCACGGACGACCTCGACCTGCTGATCCGTGAAGTCCTCCACGCCGCCGACGCCGAGCACTCCGTCGCCGGGACCGATCAGCCCCCGCGGCATGGATTGACCGACCTCTTCGATGAAGGGCCACACGGCGACCACGAATAGTCGCGTCGGAACGAGCAAGGGCCACCGGCTACAGACCCCTGACTCGGCTACGCTGCGCGACGCGAGCGGCACGCGAATCCCGCCCCTGGCCAGCACGGATCCGCCCCTCAAGGCAGCTGCCGCTGGGGAGAATCTGGGGAGAACGAGCCGCCCTGGGGAGCGGCTGGGGAGAATCGACCGCATAAGACAGCGTCAACGTGAAAGCCCCGGAAAGCTGCAAACTCGCAGGTCAGCACAGCTCATGCAACGATCCACGCAGGTCAGCGCATTGAGGGCGACGACTTCAAGAAGATCTCCTCGTGGGCCGCCATCCTCTTCGCCCCCACCCTCGTGGGAACGGTCTACGGCATGAACTTCGAGACCATGCCGGAGCTGCACTGGGCGGCAGGGTATCCGTTCGCGATCCTGCTGATGGCGGTGGTGTGTACGAGCCTGTACGTGATCTTCAAGAAGCGGGATTGGCTGTAACGAACTGCCTCGCACGCTTGATCGCCTCGCCGAGGAAAACACACCCACCTGGCGAGGCACGTGAAGACCAAATCCAGGGACGAAACACCCAGTTAGCCGCCCGCCTTCTCGGCGTCGTCCGGGGCATCGCCGGTACCTTCTCCGTCCTCGACGACCTCATCCTCTTCCTCCGCCACATGCTCACCCCTACCCAAACGGCCTTCCGCCCCGCCTGGATCAAGGGCTCCCTCCACCTCCGGACCGGCTCCCTCACTCCCACCCAAAGCCTTTTCTGGCACCCCGCCCATGGCACCAACCCGGCCGAGGACGTCTGGGTCAACTACGGCTTCGTCGGCACGGGCATGTGAATCAGCCCAGCCCAGAGCTGCTGGGCTGTCCTGTTCACCAACAAGGTCCACTTCACCCGCGACCGCGGACCCTTGACCGAGATCCGGACCAGGTTCAGAGCCACTCTGTTCGCCTAGCCAAGTCCCTTGGCGCGCCGCGCTACGGTTTTTTCCCCGCAACGTAGTCACGACGATGCCGAACGACGTAGCCGAGCAAGGCCTTGCGGGCCCAGGTACAGCAGCACCGAACCCCCCACTCGAGGCTGGTCAGCGACCGAGCACAACGGCCAGGAAGGCCGCGGTGATCGCCGGTAGCAACATGACGATGGCGTACCGCACGCAGCGGTTCTTGGCTCGGGCGATTCTGCTGGTCTCCCTCAGCGCACGGAGTAGCCGGGGCTGTGGATCCGCGCCGTCCCGCCTGAGCCCAGTCGACAAGTCGGCGCGCATCTCTGCACGCACCACGTCTTCGTAGTATGCGAGGAGGCCGCGCCTCTCGTCGGCTCTCGCCCCACGGCGCGGGGCGAGAGCCAGGAGCAGGAAGACCAGCGCCCCGGTCGTGGTGGCCGCTGCCGTCCACCACAAAGGGACGGCCCACAAGACATCGAGGGGACGCCGTACGAGAAGGAGCCCGAAGAGTGTCCCTCCAGTAGCCAGAAGAATGGCCGCCTTGCCGTCAGCCCGGCCGATCTCCAAATAGTTCTGTGCGATGAGTTCTCGCGACAGAACCACCACGTGGTCCGCGTCCGAGGAATGGTGTTCGGGCCGGGCTCTCAAATGGGCGAGGCGAGACAGTGGAGCCCGCATCACGGCGCCCCTCCGTGGAAGCCGTTCATGCCGCTGCGCGGTTCGCCCGCGTCCCCCATCCTGCGCAATACCTCATCGCCCTGGGGTACGCCGACTTCGCTGAGGAGGCGCGCCAGGTTCACCCCGACGAAGCCCCGGTCCTCCTTCGTCAGTCCCTGGAGCGTTGCGGCCAACGTCCGCTCCCATCCGTCCCGCTCGGTGAGCAGCTTGTCGTGTGCGACCGTCCAGTCGAGTACCTCCCTGGCCTGGTCGGGATGGTGGAGCAGCCAGAGCGCCGCCAGACCGACCGGCCCGCCGGCCACCACCTCGCGGTAGAAGCGGTACGCCTCGCGGTGGGCCTCGCCGAAGCCCGGTGGAAGGAGGAGTTCGGCAGGATGGCTCGAAGCCGGCAGAAGGCCGGCTGGGGGGTCCAGGAACCAGTAGGTCAGGCCCGTCCCGTCGATACTCATTGGCTGACCGGGAGGCTCGACCTGAGCGGTCCCGTACAGGGTCGGCGGCTGTCGAAGAGGGTCTGAAGCACCCGGCAGTCCGGATTTTCCACGGATGGCATGGTCGATAAGCCGACGCGCGGCGTCCTCCGTGAGACCACTCCGTGCCGCGAGCACTGGGTTGCTGACGTTCCAGGCGACTTCGTAGCGCGCTCGCGCAGGCGTTGATGTCACGGGGCCCCGGCGTGACACCTCCACCACGATCCGGCGTTCCGAGAGCGAGACCCACCCGATCAAATCGAACTCCTGGCGGAAGGTCGCCCCGATCGACGGTCGGGGGTATCCCCAGATGTCTCCACCTCGGGGTGGCTCGAGGCGGTCCCCCTCCTCATCCGAGAGGAAGACGAGCGCGCGCTCTGAAGACGATCCGAACCGTTGCCGCAGCAGCTTCCGAACGGGGGATGACCGGACTGGCGTAAGCAGTGGCCTGCTCATGACGCACTCCTCCTTCGCGATGCATTCGTGTGGTCTCGATGGCGCGCCAGTAGGAAACGGATGACTCCCCGCCGCTGGCGAGCGGTACGGGAGAGCTCGCTCAGCAAGTGGTCGAAGGCCGTCCTCTGGAACATGTCGGGGTCGGCTTCGACCCGCCCAAGTCCTTGGGCCACCGCGTCGTACGTGGCCGGGTCGTCAAGACCCAGCACGACGAGCGCGAAGCCCTGCGCGGGGTGGCGCTCCAGAGTCCGGGCCAGACTCATGCGTACGGCACCCGGTGTGCCCGGCTGGGGGAACGTCGAGAGCGACATGGAGTGGATCACGTGCACCGCCAGCGAATGACGGGGGGTTCCTCGGCCGGCTTCCAACCACCTCGTCACCGTCTCCAGGACCTCGATGTGGTTCGCCTCCTCGGTGAGGAGGGCGCCCAGCGCGAAGGAGACGGTGGAACGCAGTTTCGCGTCCAACTCCGGAGAGGAGCCGTCGAGGACGGTGTCCAGAAGTTTGAGGGCTGCGGTCGGCCGGGCGAGACCGTAGCTACCCGCACATGTCTCGGCGACCGTGCAGCGGAGAACGGCAGATGACCGGCTCCACCGGCGCATCTGCTCCTTGACCGCACCGGACACCAGGGGGTGCTGGACGATCTCTCCCAGCGCGACTGCGACCAGACGTCGGCGCCAGCGGTCGCCCGAGGAGGCGAAGCGGTGCAGCTGCGTCAGCGCGCCGGGGCCGGTGGCATGTGCGAGCACCCGGCCGATCGCTTCTCCGGCGGCCACATCCAGACCCGGCTGATAGCGCAGTTGCTCCAGCGCCCCCCACAGCACGTCTGGCATGCCCTCGAAGTCCAGCCAAAGATGGCGCAGGAGTGTCGCGGAGCGGTGCCTGCCGGAGAAGACGATCTGCTGCACGGGGTAGCGGTACCGGTCGGCGGGAGAACTACGAGGTGCCAGTGCACGTGCGCCGATGGCTTCGAGCCGATCCCCGAACGAGGGGCCGAGGACATCCGACGGCTGATCCTCCAGGACCTCCTTCTGCCCCGGCTTGGCAGGACGCGCACTGAGCAGAGGGCGCATTGCTGTGGCGAACTGTTCGATCACCGTGCGGTCCTGTCCCGCGAGCAGAGCGACGGCCGCCATCAACGAGACCTCGGCGGCACTGTGTCGGGCCTTGGCGAGCGCGGAACGGGCGGCGGCCTCGGTGCCGGTCAGGAGTTCCTCGAGCACGGACCCGATCGGTGCCGACGTCTCCGCACACTGCCGCAGCCCGTCCGACAGGTCGACTGCGTCGCCAGGCAGCGGATGTGCCGAGAGGTAGTCGGTGCACTCAGGTGAGGCCAGGTGCCCCAGTGCGGCATCCAGTTGTGAGCTGTCGAGCCTTCCTTCAGCGGCCACGAGCCGCAGTCGCCTCTCAGCTACCTCATGCGGTCCGGGCGCGGCATGTACCTCTTCCCACCGGCTGGTGCCTGATGGCAACCGGGCGTCCTGTGCCATCGTGACGACCAAGTGCGCCCCGGCGTCGTGCAAGGCCCCGGCCAGGCCCGCCAGTCGCACGCCGTCGAGAGAGCGGGCGGATGCCGCCGGCAAACCCTGTAGGAGGTACCCGCGGCCGGCCTTCGGCCGCCACGTCGACAAGTCCGCCATCGCATCCAGGCCCGTGACACCACCCTCTCCGTGCCTTTCAGCGAGAAGGGCGAACGCCGCCGTGTCGGCGCCCGTTCCAGCCCTCGCCTTGAGCAGCACGATCCGACTGTCCAGCACCTTCCGGCAGCGTGCATACGACGGCGGCTCGACGAATCCGTACAGCCTGTCGCGTACCTCTTCCGCCGGATAAGGCCCCTCGCGCAGGCGCGGCTTGAGGATTCGCTCGGTGGCTTCGTCGCTCCACGCACTGATGTTCAAGTACGTGAAGTCGCCGCCGATATTCCCCATCAACGCGACTCCGCTGTCCACCCGTTGGCGGCCCTCATGGATGGCACTGCGCTGACCAACTCCCGAGACAACCGACGGATCAGGCTGGACGGTGTCCGGTTGGATGTCCGGTTCGGCGGCCGGGCCGGGCCCGGCGTTCACCGGTCGCTCCCGTCGCCGGTTCGCTTGTCACCCGCGACGTTGTCTCCGCTGCCCCAGTGCTGGTTGGTTCCGCGGTACGTGGTCGCGGGTGCGGTATAGGTGAAGTCACGACCGACGTTGCCCATCACTGCGGCTCCTTCCCCGACATGCTGGAAGTTTCCGCTGTACTCCGTTCCGGAACCCTTGTCCGGTGCCACGGCGAGCGCCGTCGGCACCGCAGCTACGGGTTCCTCACGCGGCCGGATACCCGCCCGCACAAGGTTCCCGGAGGGCGAAGGAACGTACAGCCAGGCCCGCTGCGAGAAGTTCTTGCCTTCGACGGTGGCCGACACTTCGACGCACCGGTCGGGGTGGAGCCCCGTGTAGGCGCCCAACACGACGTCTTCGTAGACTCGCTCCGAGACGATTGCGGCGAGGTGGGTCACCTCCTCGCTCGCTGCGGCGAGGATGGCCTTGACCGGACGCGAATCCAGGAGCCGGTGCATGTCGTTGCGGGCCGTGCCGTTGCCGTCCCCGGGCTCACCCCCATCGGGCAGCGGGCCAACGTGGATGCTGGCCCGGAGCCTGATCCGCGGACCGACGGCCTGCCGGTTGTACGAACCGAGCACGTCGTCGAGGACGCCCAGGAACGGCCAGAGCACGAAGGGCAGGTGCACCGGATCGAACCCGAAGACGACGCCGTCCCCCGTATTGGCGGGAAAACGCTGGGCATCGCGCAGCTGGTGCAGGTCGGCCCGCTCAAGGGCCTGGTCCACCAACTGAGGAATGAGCTGGCTGACCGGGCCGTGTTGAGCGGCCGGCAGGCCGGTGAAGTCCTTCGCGTCAACAGCGAACAGGGCGCGGTAGGGCGGGAGCGGTCGGCTTTCGGCGTACGGAACAGGCACGGGTACAGACATACGGGGTCTCCTCACGGACAGTCCGGCAAGTAGCCGTAGTCGGGCTGCTTCGAGGTTCCATCCGCGCCGCTCCGCCGAGTGCACAGCACTGGGCGCACGGGATGTGTCCCGGGTCACAGACTGCCGCCCTCAGTCGGTCGCCGCCCAGCGCTGCAGGGCTTCCACGTCCCTGATGACGATCACCCGCCGCGCTGTCTCGACCAGCCCGACGGCCCGCAGCTGTCCCAACCCGCTGATAACCGCATTGCGTGTCACGCCGATCGCCTGCGCGACCTCTTCCTGGTTCAGCCCCGTTAGCCGGACGGGGCTGCTCCCAGGCATCTGATCAGTGAGCACGGCCAGCCTCAGCAGCGTGCGCGCCAGTCGCACGACCAAGGGCAAGGTCTGCAGTTCGGCTCGGTAGATGTCGGACTCGCGCATCCTGGCGAGTGCCTGACGCATCAAATGCATGACCAGTCCGCGCTCCTCGACGAACCGGACGAAGCGTTGTGCGTCCAGAACGACAGCGGTGCAAGGCGTCAGGGCAATGACGTCCGCCGTACGTGAGGTTCCGTTGAAGACCGAGACTTCTCCAAGGAGGTCCCCCGGCCCTCGAAACGCGAGCCACGTCCTGGCGCCATTCGGTTCTCGGCAAACCACCTTGGCCAACCCAGAGGTGAGGGCGAGGAGGTGCGTCCCCGGGGATCCCTGCCGCAGCATCACGCTGCGCTCGGAGTACATCCTTGTCACACCTTGACTGCGCAGGTCGCGCCAGACTTCATCGGACAGCACGTGTCGCCTTCCCATCACGTCCACCCCGGTGCACATCGGACCCACGAGTTGTACGCCGATGTCGCGGGCGGCATCGACGATCAGATGACGTTGACCAAAAGCAATCGTGGCGGTCCAGCTCAGCTCGCTGCTCGGCCGCGAGTGCCGGCACCTGCTCTTGTTAAGGCCGAAACGGCTCGTCGTAGCCCATCGGCGACCCACCGTGCTTTTCGAGGGGGAGCTTCGCCCATGCGCCGAATCTGCACCACTCAAGCCTCGCACCACACTGCCGGCGCGGCAGCCAGGCAAGTCTGTTCATGACGGACGGGCCTTGACCCCGGATTTTGGACGCCGGAGAGACTTGGATCTTGATGGTCCAGGGGAACGGAGTCCCTGTGGGGAGGCAGTACTACCCCGCCGGGTCCAAGGCGGACGCGGTCGCGTTGTACCGGTCGAGGCCGGGCGCGACGATCAAGTCTGTCGCCACCGGTCCGGAAGTGAACACCGAGACACTGCGGAACTGGGTCCGGGCTGCCGACGGGCGGCGCTCCGGCTCCTCGAAGAAGGCCGCGCCGACGACCGCGGCGAAGTCGGGTGACGACTGCGTTCAGGCGGAGCTGGGCGCAGCCCGCAAGAGGATCCGCGACCTGGAGGAGAAGCGCGACATCCTCCGCAAGGCGGCCCGGCATTTCGCGGCGGAGACGCGCTGGTGAACCGCTGCCCGTTCGCCGAAGATCACCAGCGCCGGTCCGGCGTGAAGCGGCTCCGCGTCATTTTCGGCCTCTCCCGCTCCGGCTTCTGCTACTGGCGCCGCACCGCGGCCGCGCGGACGGTCCGCCAGGCTGCCGAGCCAGAGCTCGCTGATCGGATACGCGAGGTCCACCAGGACTCCGACGGCACCTGCAAAGCCCCCAGGGCCACCGTCGAGCTCCGCGACGAGGGGACACGGATCAACCACAAGCGTGTCGCCAGGACCACGCGGACCGTCGGGCTCGAGGGCGTGCGTCCGCGCCGCCGACACCGCACCCCCGTCGCGGACCAGGCCGCGGCGAAGGCGCCGGATCTGATGGGTCGTGACTTCACCGCCGACGCGGTGGACACGAAGTACGTCGGCGGCATCACGTACCTGCCGGTCAGCGGCGCGAAGCCGCTCTGTCCGGCCACCGTCATCGACCTGTCCTCACGCCGGCCGGCCGGGTGGGCCATCGCCACCGATGCCCTGGCGGCCGCTGAGCGAACCCGCGGCAGTCTCACCGGAGCGGTCATGCACACCGATCACGGATCGCAGTGCACGAGCAGGGCCTTCGCTGAGGTCAGCAGGTCAGCAGGGGTTCGGCCAACGATCTCCGATCGCCTACGAGAACGCCTTGCCGTCGACAACAACTACCCTGGCCCAAGCCACAGAGACGTGTTCAAGATTCGGGGCCAAGGCCTGTGGGCGTTTGGGGATAATCGGCCGCGCGAATCGGCATCATCGTGAAATCGCTGGAAACGAGCGAAGTCGCAGACCAGTACACCTCATGCGGATATCTGCGCATGTCAGCAGTCCGAGGGTGACGACTCCAAGAAAATCTCCTTGTGGGCCGCCATTCTATTGCACCCACGCTGGTGGGAACAACTTACGGAATGAACTTCGACAATACGCCGGAGCCGCACTAGGCGGGGGGGGCACCCCTCCACAGTGGCACTGATGGCGGTGGTGTGCACGAGTCTGTACGTGGTCTTCAAGCGGATAGGCTGACTGCGATCACCTACCCCGACACCTTGATTCACTTAGCATGAGCAAATCTTAGAGATCGCCCTCAGAGACATCCCGAGGAGAATGGGCGGGAGACGGCCAGTCGAGCACGACGTCTCCGCCTCACCGGGGCGGCGGCGCCGGGCATAGTGGCCGCTGACCGCATTCCACGGGAACAGGTCATTTGACGCACACCGCATTTCTCCCTTGCGGCGCGCGGGCGAGCAGCCGCATGCGTGAGGACGTTCGGCCGTTGCGGGAGGTCTCACTGCCGCCGTGCCGCATCAGCCCCGAGCACGGCTCGCCCTGCTTGGACATGGACTAGTTTCGACCGCACCGCACCAGCCTCGGCCCCCGCCCGCGCGGCCGGCGTTGCCAACGCGGCCCGTTTCCTTCTGAACAGCACCACTGTCGCCCTCGCCGAGCTCGGCAGACGGCTCGCCTCCACCCGCGGCGTCTTGCCCAAGGCCGGTTGTCTCGCTGCCATCGGAGCATGATGACGCTCGCCACCCCGCCCATCGGGTAGCTCAGGAAGGCGTCCGGAGTTGTTGGCCTCCTCGGCCCGACCCATCCCGACGAGCTGATGTGGCTCGGCATCGTCAAGGGAGGCTCACTCGGCTCTACCGTGACACAGGTGGTGGTGCGATCGGGCGTGTACCTCCTGTCTGGCAACCGATCGAGGGCCTACCAGCGCTGTCACGACCCATAGACGCTGGACGCCGCCGTCAGGTCAAGCATTCGCTGTGCATTCCCGATCAGACGGTCATACGTGGTTACGCTCACCCGGGTGAGGTGGGAGTTGTACGTGCGTAGGGTCTCGTCGACCTGCGCTGAAGTAGCGCCATTGGTGACGAACGCGCTATTCCCGATTACCACAGTCATCGAGGCGCGGCGGGCGTCGATGCCCAGATCGACCAAGAGCTGGGAGCGCTTCTCGTCAAGTTCCCGAAGATAATTCATAGCCTGCCCCACGGCCTTGTTGATCTCGTGTCCCACGATCAAGTGATTGCGCTGCCCGGTCACGAGACGGTCGATGTTGGCCTTCTTGAGCTCGACACCATGAAGAGTGCCGTCAGGACGGACCAGAGTCAGGTCAAGCTGATCCCTCAGAGTGAGGTTTCGACGGGCGGTGCCCGGCAGGAATTCGCCGCCGAAGATCCAAGTCATGCGCTGGACAAGCCTCTGCAGGTCGCGCTCGCTGGTACCAGGGTCGTCGGCCGCTTCACGGAGCTCGACCAGATCCGCCTGCCGCCTAGCGCGTTGAGCCAATACTGCGAGCATCTGTACCTCGCTGAGCTCGCTCAACGAGGCTGCGACAGTGGGATCACTCGACACCAAAACCAGCAGCTCGCGAAGCGCGGCGACAACCGGCTGATCACCCATTGGGTGCAGGCTGAGACTCATCCGAGGAGCTTGCCGAAACGGGTCTGCGTCATCCAGGAGAGCGCGTGCGCCGTTGAGGAGGCGAAGCCGGAAAATCGGCGTCCGAACGTCCCAACGGATCACGCGGTCAAAAATTTTCCTTTCCCGCTGGCCGGTTACTACCCAGCGCTCTACCGGCTGCTCGATATCGATTCCGACCTCGCCGACGTACAGACATTCGGCTCCTCTCACCAAGAAGAGGCGTACCGGTACGCCACGCTGCAGATGTGCGAGCACCGCTCGATTCTCCAGCGATATTCCGTCGGCCCATTGACTCTGCCCGGGTGCCAGCAGTACCGACCCATTCCATTGCGAAGCCAGCTCACCCGAACGACTGCGGTCGACAAAGAGGAGTACGTTCGGCGTCTTCGCGCTGGAGCCAACAATGCACCTCGGGTTGCCCCCGTAGACCTCATGCAGCTTTGCGCGTCGTACGACAGAACCAGGGGAGATATTCCACGCGGCCGGCCAACTGGTGGGCGGCTCTGCGTCCTCAGCAAGCCGGAGTACCTCACGCCACTGCTTCTCAGGAAGCTCGAGAGGCACAAGTTTATGGTCACCTCCGGCCGATCGTGCCCGCTGCGCCACTCGTGCGAGGCCCGCTGCGCGCAGCTTGTCAGCTGAGATCGGCGTGGCCAACATAAGCTTGCCAAGACGCAGTACGGCTCGCCCGAGGGCTGGAACCGAACCGTCTTCGTCTCGCCTCGATCTGACCAGACTCAGCAAGTCGTCTGAGGGAACCGTGCTGGTGCTGGCGATCTCACCCACCGCAACCGCCCCGCCGCCGCGGCCACCACGCCACACCAGGACGGGATCACCCTCCTCAACTTCGCTACCGGTGACCGTGGACAAGGAGGAGTCCCATGCCTCCAGGTTGTGTGCTGCCCCGGAGGGAGCCGACTTGTCCCCGGTGACCATCAGCCAGTACTTCACGAGCCCCTCCGGCTTTCCGCTTCTGTCTCCATACTGCCGATCGGTACTGACAGGCCGCCTGAGGCGCAGTGCCCGATGGTTCCACGAGATGCCCCGTCCGGCTTCCGCGCCCGCCTGCCGACCTTCTCGACCAGGCCAGGCAGGGGCTTCACCGACTACTCCGGCGTATCGGCAAGGACCGGCGAGGACCGGCGAGGCAAGATCATTACCATCCATGAACAGCCAAATAACGCGGCAGGGAACCGGACTTCTGGGGCCCGGGTCCCTGCCGTGCAGATTCACCCTGTGGCGCCCTGCGCCAGTTCTCGGGCCTTGCCGGCCCACTCACCCATGCACGTGACGGCGGAGGTCATCTCCTGCACCGCGCTGGAGATGTCCTTCACCGGCTTGCGGAGGTGTCGACTCCAACGAACCAGGCCGCTCGCGGAGGTACCGAGAAAACCGAACTGCGACAGTCCCGTGCGGGCCACCTCGTCCAAGTTGATGAGCTGCTCCAGGAACGCGTCCGTCCCCTCGCCTCGCTCGTCGGGCGGTGTCGCCTCGATCAGGCTCAACGCGGCCCTCACTCCGCTGTCCACCGTCGTCATCCGCTCCGCGAAGGCCGTGGCGACGGTCCTCATCTCCCCGGCAGGTGCGCTCAGCGACTCCGCGTAGCGGGTCGCCGCCGCGAGCCGGGCGCTCGCGGGGGCGCCCGCCTGGGTGAGGTCGAGAATCTCGCCGGTGCTCTGTTCGGTCAGCGTCCGGATCGTCTCCATCACCTTCGTGATGGCCACCAGGTGAGCAGTCATCTCGTCCATCCCGTCTTCGATCGCGGCGAAGTCGTCCAGCAGGCCAGGGGGATCCTCGTCGGCCGTGGCGTCTGCGTCCGTGCTCCCCGCGGAGGACGCCGGTTCCTCGGCCGGTTGGAGCGCTCTCACGACCCGCGCCGGGGTGAGGGTTTCGAATCCGTCCCTGAGCCCGGCTTCCAAGGCGGTCTCGATCTCCCGGCGCGCTCCGGCCTGGCGGCTGCGTGCCCGTTCGTACCGGATCGTTCTGATCGACGCGATGTCGAAGGGCAACTGTCCGGCCTCCCCGATGTGGATGGTCGGCTTGCCGGTGACGTGACGCAGCCCCAACTCGTACATCACGTTGGGGTTGCCACCGCTGACGTCCGCGATGACCAGGTCGGAGTCGATGACGTGCCGGCAGATCTGCTCGTTGATGTCACCGGCGTGCGCGATGCCGTCCGCACGTACGGCATCGATCTCGTACTTCGCGCAGGCCGGCGCGATCACCTGCTCGAAGATCTCGAGGTGGTGCTCGTAGGACTCGCGCTCGGGGGTGCCGTGAGCGGCGTACGCATCACCGATGGGACCGATGACGAAGCACGTCCGGCACCGTTCGGGTACCCGCCGATAGGTCGGCGACACGTTCATGAGGGATCCTCCGTTCCAGGGATGTCGGTGGCGTCGAGCGTGGCCGCGTACGAGGCGCCGGCTTCCAGGTCAACGGCGTACACGGGACGCTCCTCGATGCCGAGCGAGCGCAACAGGTACGCGGTCGGGATGCGGTAGCGCCGCCCGATGCGTAGCACCGGACAGGGGAAGGAGCCGCTGCGGATCAGTTTGTACGCCGTGTCGGGACACACTCCGAACGCGCGGGCAGCGGTCCGCAGGTCGACGCTCAGGGGCAGATCGAACGCCTCCGCGAAGCTCAGCGGCGGGCCGGACCGGGGGCTCACCGCCGGGCTCCCGCAGGGCGCAGCACGAGCGTGCCGACAAGAGTCGCTTCCTCATGCCGCCGGGCCCGGAACACCACGTCGCGCAAGCCCGCGGAGTGGGCGAGTGCCCCGAGCCGCTCGCCTTCCCTCCGCATGCGCGACTCGGCGAAGCGAATCGTCGCGCACAGGCCGTCGGCACGGGGCGGGGGTTCGAGGTGCAGTTCCCACGTCTCGGCCGACCGCTGCTGC
Source organism: Streptomyces sp. NPDC021012 (assembly GCF_044333355.1). NCBI lineage: Bacteria > Bacillati > Actinomycetota > Actinomycetes > Kitasatosporales > Streptomycetaceae > Streptomyces > Streptomyces sp. NPDC021012. Next base: position 156,657 of record NZ_JBIRQU010000003.1, on the reverse strand, counting down.
TCCTCCTCGGGAACCGTGGCGATGCGGGCGGCCGCGAAGCGCGCGATGTCCACGACGGGGACCTCCCTCCTGATGCGGTCGGCGTAGGCCCACATCCGGTTCACCGCCTCCTTGATCAGACGTCCGCCCATGTCCGGATCATCCGGATCCGCGGTGTCGAGGGCAGAGAGTAGGGCCAGTACGGCCTCCGCCTCCAAGTCGGCGCGCTCGACCCTCAAGCAGCGCAGGATCCGGTACAGGTTGCGGTGCAAGCCGGGCATCGCCAGCCAGATGACCAGCAGTCTCCCCTCGGCGTCGCCGCCCGGAGGCTCCTGCTGGGCCTCCGTCACTGCCTGTCGCCAGATCGCCGTCCGCAGGCCCTCGTCGCGCTGCGACCCGTACAGAGCTTTCCGGCAGTCCTCCGGGGACAGTCGTACAGGGCGGTGGCCGTCATTCACCACGAGGAGGCGCCGCATGCCTCCGGGAGCCCTGAAAAGCGTCGCTGTGATCAGCGCGAACACGCCGTCGGGGTCAGTCCTTCTCATCACTTCTCCTTTCCGGTCCCATCAGGCCCGGGTACGACAGCTCTTCGGCAGCCCGCTCGCAGGCGCTCGCAAGGGCGTTCAGCGCCGACCGCACGGCGACGAGGCTCTCGACCGAGATCGGGATCGCCGTTCCGGGCCGGAACCACGACGGGGTGGCCACAAGGGTGGGCGGGTGGATGCAGATGTCGCCGTACAGGTTGTTGCCGATGTTCACCCCGTAGTCCGCCCATTGGGTTCTGTCCCCTTCGAACCGAAACCCGGCTTTGTGAGGGGCCGTCACCGCGCGTGCCCGGGACCGTCCGCTGTGGGCATCGCAGGCAGGCCGAGATTGAGGTCGCCGCGGACGTCCCGGCCTACGGCGACGCCATGGCGAACGTGCTGGGAGAGGTTCGCCCGCTTCTCCACGGGAGCGTTCGGCAGCGGCTCGCGCCCGCCGTCGACGGCCGCTCGCATGTCGTCCGGTTCATGGCCCGGCACGCGGATCCAGCCGTACCCTCCGAACTCCTTGACCTGTACGTGGGCGCGAACGTACTGCGCCGGATCGAGGCCGAGTTGTCCGGACCGTACGACGTCCTGGTACAGGCGGTCCGACACGATGACGGCGAGATCCGCCGAAGTGAGGACGGCCAGCACGGCCTTCACCTGGGGCGCGTTCACGTAGCGCGCCACGGCGACGGGCGCGGGGCCGGCGTGGCCGAGGGCGGCGTCCGGAGCGACACCGGTGTCGACGGCCAGCCGGAGCCTGACACGGGGGGCTGCGGAACGCGCGTTGAGGGCGCCCAGGCGGACCGCCAGGTGGTGCACGAAAGGCCCCAGGACCACAGCTTCCGGGGTGGTCTCGGGGAGGACTGCGAACTCCATGTCGCCCTGCGGCTGGCGAGCCCAGGCTCCGCGGTCCAGTCCGGTCAGTGTCGCCGCTTCGTCCAGCACCCGGACCAGGTCGGACTGCACGGCAGATTGGGTCCGGGTGTCGAGGAGGCTGTACTGCTCCATGTCCACCGCCAGGCACAGCCGGCGGCGCGGGGTGCTGCCGGAGGGCAGGGGAAAGACGGGTTCACTCATGACAGCTCGTCACCTTCCAGTGTTTGTCGGGTGCGTTGCACGCCAACTGTCCGAGGAAGGAGGAGCTAGGTGCCAGAATCCCGCGTTTTTACGGATTTCTTGACAGGTCGACACATGACACCGGGCCGAGCCGAGCCGCCCGCCGCAGTCCGGCCATGTCACTTACATAGGTCTGCCGTTCGCACGTGGCGGAGATGAGTCCTTTGCTCCGTAGCTGAGCAAGCGCCTTCTGCACGGTGTCCGTGGTGGATCCGACGAGGTCGGCGAGTTCGGGTTGGGACAGCCTCACATCGATGCGCACCGAGTTCCTGCCCGGCTTCCCGTGCGACTGCGCCAGCTCGACCAGCAGGCGCGCCACCCGGACCGAGACCGAATGCCTGCCGTAGTCCAGTGGCCAGCGCTCGGAACGGCGGAGCCGGCGGCCGATCATCAGCTTGAGGGCCAACTCCGCTTCGGGGTTGGCGCGTAGGAAGGGCAGCAGTTCGTGACTCGGAACGACGGTGGCGGTGACCTCTCGGTCGGCGGTGACGGTCGCCGACCTGGGCCCGAGGCCCATCGCCGCCACCTCGCCCACCACGTCCCCTTCGTTCTTCACGTCCATGAGCGCCGACCGGTCTCCGTCCAGTCCGCCGGTCACCTTCACCACTCCTTGGTGGAGCACCATCAGCTCCCGTGCGTGATCACCCTCATGGATCAGCACGTCCCCCACGGCAAAGCTGCACTGCGTCCCGAGCCGTGCGAAGGCCTTGCGGGCCCCCTCCGTCAGCGTGTCGAGAAACGGCGCGTGACCATCCATGTCCAAGCCACGAATCATGCGCACAGCACAGCACGCGCCCGGTGCGGCGATCCGCGACTTCCACCCGAACGGACGGTGTCACGAGTGCACTTCGGGGCGCACGACGGCGCATGCCCTGAAGCACCTGCCGGTCTCTTCTCGGGGTGCCTCAGCCTCGGTCGACACTACCGATCGCTTCGGCCACACCATAGGACCCACGGAGCAGCAGTTGATCCAGCAGATCGAGGATCTCGGACCGGCGGGCAGCCGAGGCTGCCTGGGCATGGGCCCGGACCAGTAGCTCCCCGATGTGGTGGGCATCGGCAGCGGCGCGAGTGGCCAGATCGGCCGAGGCGGCACCGAACACGGTGAGGAACCGTCGTACGCAGGCGAGTACCAGATCGTCGATCCGGTCGGGGGCCTCTTCAAGAGTGATCAGCAACTGCGGCAGAGCCGGCGCGAAGGCATTGGAATCGATCAGTGCGGTCACCGTGCGACGCACGGGCCCCAGCCGTCGGCCCCTCAACACGACGGCCACCACGGCGGCGGCTTCTCGCACGCCTTCTTCCGGGTCGTGGAAGAACTGGACGAGTGCGTGATGCGCCAAGGCCTGGTCCCCGGTGTTCACGAGACGCTGGGCACACACGTCCGCGGCGCCCTGCCGCTGTGCTCCGTCTTCCCCTGCGAGCACCTCCGCCAGCAGGTCCGTCGTCTCCCACTCCATCGCCGCCAGCGCCGCCACCCGTCCACCATTCCGGCGCACCGCTGTCACCGGGGAACGCAGCATCCGCTCTCTCACCGGTCCGTACCCCACCGGGTCCCCGTGGCAGAGGGCCACGAGCAGGCGAAACACCGTCCGTGAAGCCAGGAGCCGGTCGGGAGCCCGGACGAGCACGGCGAAGGCCTCGGCCACTGCGGGGCGGTCGTACCGCAGCGCCGCATGCAGCAGATGAGCCGCGCACGCCCGGACGGGAAGCGAAGGGTCGGCGGCGATTCTCCGCAGGTGAGGTACGACCAGGGCGGCCCGGGAGCCATCGGAGGCGTGGACGAGCAGGTCGCCCAGGCTCTCGACGGCGCTGCCGCGGACGGTGTTGATCCCTGCGGTAAGGAGGTCGTACTCGGCGCCCGGTTCGCTTCCCAGGTCCCCTTCACCCCCACCGATCACGTCACCGGAGTCGGCCCGGTCACCGGTGCCGTCGACGCCGAGCGCGCGATCCAGGAGCGTCTCCACGAGGTCGAGCGGCACTGAGGCGAGGTACTTCCGCATCGCCCAGCCGAGCCATCGGTCATGAGCAGGCTTGCGCTGAGCCGAGAAGTGACGGACCGCCGCGAAGACGGTATCCGGGTCGCCGTAGGGCTCCGCGTCTCCAAGGCCCAGAAGGAGCGATGCTCCGTAGGCGGGGTGCATCCCCGAGTCCATCTGGACGGCGAGTCGCGAGAAGCGGCCGGGCGCCGCCGCCGTCATGCTCCTCAGCACGTGGGACAGTTCCCGGGCCCCTCCGGTGAAGGTCTCCCAGTCGGTGCGGTCCCGACTGTGCTTCCTCATGGCGCCCAGCCACTGGTCGTCACTCATGTACTGGGCCGCCTCCGACGAAATGGGCGGTCCGATGAACCCGCCGGTCACCCCTTCCGGCTCGTCCGGTTCCCGCATGTCGTCGTGACGCCGTCGGAGTTCTCCGAGCCGGCGCAGTGCTCGCTCGGACAGCCGGTCTTCGGGGAGCGCCGTCAGCAGCGTGAACTCATGCCAGGGCGAGAGCTCGTCGTCCGGAGGAAGGCGCAAGTGGAGAAGCGTGTCGGCCACCTGCCGGAGTGTGTCGTCGGGCAGGGCATTCCCAACGGCACGCAGAACCTCGCGGGCCCCCCACACGACGTTGGATCCGTAGCCGGACAGGAGGCGGTGTCGGCCCTGCAGAAGGATCTCCACGGACCAAGGGGCGAGAGCGGGCCCCGCCTCGATCAAGACCTGGTAGAGGAGCCACTGAGCCGCCTCGTACGGCACGCTCGCGAGCCCTGTCACCAGGCCACGCGCGCGGGCGGGGTCCTGGCTCGCCACGGTCCGCAGCGCCTTGGCCGCGCCTTGGAGCAAGGCATCACCCAAGTTACTGGGCCGGTCGTCGGGATAGCGAAACGCGAAGTGCCTGTCGTAGACCGGGCAGCCATCCTTCGGTGGGAGCGCGGTCGCGGCCATGGCGGCCAGGAGAAACGGCAGGATCCGGGCGCAGAATTCCTCCGGAGCACCCACTGCGGCAGCCGCGACGAAACGCAGGGCCGAGTCGTCCCGGGTGAGTAGAACGCCGACCCTGCCGTCGTCTTCGAGCCGGAGCGCGTCCGGGCGATCCGAGACCGTCGCTTCGATCAACTCGACTGCCCAGGAAGGCTGTTTACCCGCAAGGTCCTGCACCGAGCTCCAGACGAGGTGTTCGCGTCCAGTGAGGAGTCCCGATCGCGCCCCGTCCAGCAACAGGTCGAAGAGGCTTCTGCTGCCGGCGAGATCCGCGAAGCGGACGATCCGCGCCAGCCAGGATCCCCACCGAGGGTCCGAGGTGTGCGGTTCCAGGAGGCGGGCCACCCGGTCGGGAAAGGTATCGGCGCTGGCGGCCATCATTCGTACCGCCCACTCCTGTTCCCTTTCGTCGGCGCTGGTCAGCCAGTCGTCGAGCGCTGCCTCGTCATCCGCGCGCCGGAACCACGCCGCGTTGCCGACCGCGCTCGCGAGCTGGTCCCGGAAGAGGGGACGGGTGTCCAGCACGCGCGCGACAGCCTCCCACTCACCGGCGGTGGGGGCCTCCAGGCCGCGCAGCACGGCCAAGGTGACGTCTTTCAGGTGGTAGCGGATCTCCGGGCTGGTGAGCAGTCCCTCGACCTCTTGGACGAACCGCTCCGGGTCGAGGTCCCGCAGATGGTCGAGGACCTGCCGTACCTGTCCACGTCGGAAGAGCTCCTGCTCCCCACCGGCGAGAAAGGTGACCAGACTCTCGTCCCGCCGGTGCCAGTCGCGCGCGAAGGCGTAGTCGAAGAAGCTCTCGTGGAAGAAGGCAAGTTGCCGGCCTTCGCGTACGAGGACGTGCTCCGACACCAGCACGTCCGCACTCGATGCGAGGGCGTCCGCGTCGAGCAGGCTGTCAGGAACGGAGAGTCTTTGCCGTGCGCTCATGGCCGCCACGACGGCCGAGACGGCCTCGTGGAAGCGTACGGAAGGCTGGCGGTGTGCGCAGTCCTTTCGTTTGGTGTCCCAGAAGGCGTCGAAGAGCTGCCGAGTCGTGCGGAAGGAGAGGGCTTCCTCCTGGTCCGCGACCTCGGCCAGAAGGACCAGGTGCAGCGGTGACCGCAGCAGAACGCGCTGCGACGATGTGACGCGTGAGGCAGCCAGGCCCATGCTCGCGAGCGCGGCATCGACCTGGGCATCGGTGAGGACCCCGACCGTGATGTGCGCACAGCGGTCTGATGCGGTGAGCCGACGGATCCGTGGATCCGCCTGGGCATCGAACTTCCGGCACACGAGGACGATGCGCATGGCCGAGTACGCCATCGCCTCGTCCATCAGGTCGGCCACCGCGTCGAAGGTTTCCGGGATGCGGCCCGATGCCATGCTGATCGCGTCGAGCTGGTCCACGATCAGCACACAGCGGCGCCCTTTCGCCGCGGCTGCGAGCGCGCTGACCGGCGACCCGGTCAGCCCGATTCGCAGACCCAGCTCATGGGTGGAGGTGAAGGGCGCCAACCGGTCGAGACGGAAGGCGAGCACCGGGGTGTCCAGCTTGGTGAGGGCGTCCAGGGCCTGATGCAGCACCGCGCTCTTCCCGCCGCCGGCCGCACCCGTCAGAACGGTGACCTGCTGCGCGTCGCCCAGGACCTGCTCCACCAGCTGATCGGTCGTCTCGCGGGGAATGGCCGGGCGGAACAAAGCGCGTTCGACGCTCGATGCCCACCGACGCGTCGCCTCGCCCACCGCATCCGTCGCCTCGGCGCCGTCCGTCCGGTTGATACGCCTCAGCCCGTACTCTCCCAACCGGGCGCTGATGGCCCGGACGTCGAGCGTGGTCCCCAGACTGTTCAGCAGGAGATCACCGAGCCCGAGAGCCGCCAGGCGCCCCGGGGCCCCTGCAAGGACCTGTTCGGCCAGAACCGCGTTGGTGTGCACGAGGTCCCGCTCGTTGTGCCACTCCACCCACAGTCCTCGCAGCATGCGCCAGGCCGTCGCGGCCGAGCCGAAGACGCCGGCCGCGGCAAGGGCGTCGAAGGAACCCTGAAGTCCGTCGGTGAGCCACTCAACCTCGAAGGCGGCAAAGGTGTCGGAGCGGCGGGCACGGTCGGCGAGCTCGTCGAGTGCACGCGCGGGGACCAGAGAGACGAAGTGGAACGCGCGGCCCGCGTCCACGTGGGACTGCAGGCTGCTCCACACGCCCTTGTCGCGGAGGGAAGCGACGTTCCAGCTGTTCGCGTTCCGGTTCTGCCGCTTGACCTGGTGCACCTGAGTCCCACCATCATGGCGGTAGACGAACTCCACGCCGTCCCCCAGCGGAGAGCCCGGCTCCAGGGTGATCGACGTTCCCGCGCCCAGCAGCACGTACAGTGCGTGTCTGATCGTCCAGGCCCCCTCGTAGCGGTTGCCGAACTTGTCCGTCTCGCCCCCTGGCCGCGGTGTCATCGCTGCTCCCTAACAGTCGCCCAGGCGACCGCGTCAGCCGCGCGCCTGCGCGGACGCTACCGCACGTGCCAGGGGCAGCAAGGGCCGTCACACGCAATCCTGCCTGCTCCACAACCGGCCGCCGCCTCTGCCAGATGAAGGAGTGGGCGAAGCCACAGGTCAGCACAGCTCATACAACTACCCCCCAGGTCAGCGCGTTAAGGGCGACGACTTCAAGAAGGTCTCCGTCTGGGCGATCACTTCGTCCTCACCGGACTCGCCACCACCGTGGCGACCGTCGGGATGCGGTGGCATCTCGTGCCCATCGCATCCCGCGCACCACGCGGGGTGAACAGAGCGGCGCTCTCGCCGGCCCGGCCGGTCATGACGCCCTGCTTCGTGGAGCCGCCTGGACCCCCAGGCAGACGCACCGGGGAACCGTCCCCGGGCCGAAACAAGGAGAACACCGCGCTCGGACGGGCACAGAAGACCGACATGGACCGGGTCCCCGGACGGCCCGGGTCCCGAGGGCGGGACCCGGGCCGTCGGGTCGGCCGGTGGGTCAGCGGTTGGGTTCCTGCATGGTGACGCAGTGGGCGCCGCCGCCGCCGTTGCCGTAGAGGTTGTCGAGGTTGAGTTGGACGACGGGGCGGCCGTAGGCGGCGGAGATGGCCGATTTGGCGGCGGCGTCCTTGGTGGTGTCGCCGAACTGGGTGGTGATGATGGCCTGGTTGGTGACCGTCCAGTTCATGTAGGAGCTGAGGAAGTCGGCCTGTTTGCCCGCCTGGACGCGGGGCAGGGTGTCGGGGCCTTCGATGGTGAGGACCTGGAGGCGGCGGCCTCTGGCGTCGGTCGCGTTGACCAGGGTGTCGCGGATGGCCTGGGCGTTGGCGGTCCAGACGTCGGGGCGTACGGCGCCGGCCAGTTGGACCATGACCACGCCGGGACGGATGTAGCGGGCGGTTCCGTCGATGTGGCCGTCGGTGACGTCCTGGCCGGTGACGCCGGGGAGCCAGATCATCTTGGAGGCGCCGAAGCGGGACAGGAGCTCCGCCTCGATCTGGGCGCGCGTCTTGCCGGGGTTGCGGTTGCCGTTCAGCCAGCAGCTCTCGGTGGCCATCAGGGTGCCGTCGCCGTCGTACTCGATGCCGCCGCCCTCGCCGACCACGGACGCGTTCGCGAACGGGACGGCGTCGTAGGCGGCGATCTTCGGCGCGACCGTGCGGTCCTTGGAGTAGGCGGAGGCGGGGAGGCCGTAGAAGGTCGTGGCGTTCTCGCCCCAGGCGTTGAAGTTGAGGCCGAAGGCGTCGAGGCCGCCCGCGTCGTCGACGCGGAACAGCGGGCCGGTGTCCCGCATCCAGCAGTCCGAGACGGGGATGGAGCTGATGACCGTGACGGTGGAACCGCACGCGGTCCTGGCCTGCGAGGCGGCCGAGGAGCCGTCCGCGCACATGACGACCGGCTCGTACTTCGCGATCTCCTTGGCGAGCTTGGCGATGTCCGCCTGGATCTTGGACAGCAGGTTGCCCCAGATCGTGGAGCTGGACGGCCAGGCCATCCAGGTCCGCTTGTGCGACTCGTCCTCGCCGGGGACGCGCCAGGACGCGGCCATGGCGGGCTGGATCCCGCCGAGGACGGGTCCGACCGCGAGGGCGGCCGCGGCCGCTCCGGTGCGGGCCAGGAGGGTTCTGCGGCTGAGGGCGGGACGGTCGCCGTCGTGCTCTGTCTTCACGTGGTGCTCCTTCTCTCAAGGGTTTCGAAGGTTCTGTACGTGCAGGCGCGGGTGGTGCGGTGGGATGTTCAGTGGAGTCGGTCCAGCAGGCCCTCCTCCCTGACCATCCGGCGTTCGGTGGCCAGATCGAGACTCCGGGCGAAGGCCCAGTAGAGGCCTCCGGCCACCGGCAGGCCGACGAGGACCGAGCAGTCGACGCCGCCGAGGCGCTCCGCGACGGGCCCGACGAACAGGCCCGTGATGACCATGAACGGGGCCATGCAGGCCAGGCCGATCACATAGGCGAGGTTTCCGCGCCAGCCCCATCGGCCGTAGATTCCGCGCGGGTTGAAGATCTCCTTCACGACGTACTGGCCGCGCCGGACGAAGAAGAAGTCGACCAGGTTGATGGCCGTCCACGGGATGAACAGGTACGTCAGGACCACCACCACGTTGGCGAAGAACCAGTTGAACTGGTCGATGCCGACGAGCGTGGAGACCGTCCCGACGGCGGTCAGCATGATGCCGATCGTGACGATCCTGATGGTCCGGGTCGGCTCGACCGGCCGGAACGAGTCGACGATCGAGATCATGGTGAGGCTGCCGCCGTACTGGTTGATCGCCATGATGGAGAGCAGCCCGACCAGCAGGACGACGACCGCGACCGTGCCGAACCCGCCGAACAGCCGGTCGGCCGACAGCTTCAGGGCGGTGACCGGGTCCGTGCCCTCGGGAGCGGCGGCCGAGACCACGGCGCCGAGGACGAACACCCAGATCCCGGAGACCGCGCTCGGCAGATAGGTCCACCAGAAGGTGCTGCGCACGGAGACGTCGGGTCTGAGGTAGCGCGAGTAGTCCGAGACGTACGGGGCCCAGCCCAGCTGGAAGCCGGCGACGAAGACGAACACCAGCATGAACGGGGCGAGTTCGAACGGGCCCGCGTTCCAGACGCCGTCCGGCAGCCCGCCGCCGAACAGGGCGGACGCGGTGACGGCCGCGGTGATCACGACGAAGGGCCAGGTGAGCCACTTGTTGATCTTGTGGATCCACTCGTACCCGAAGAGGGCGATCACGGTCGCCACCGCGGCGGCGAGGAGGTAGCCGAGGGTGTTGGGGACACCGGTGAGCAGGTTCATGGCCTGGCCGGACAGCAGGGCGTCGGAGGTGTTGAAGGCCACGTAGTTGACCAGGGCGAAGACCCACACCGTGAGCGCGGCGCCCAGGTAGCCGAACTGGGGTCTGGACTGGACGAGTTGGGGCAGTCCGAGCTGGGGCCCCTGGGCCGAGTGGAACGCCATGAAGAAGGTGCCGAAGAGCGAGCCGAGGACGGTGGCGACCACCGTCCACACGAGCGAGGCGCCCATGGACAGGGTCACGACGCCGGTCGCCAGGCCGGTGAGGTTGAGGCTGCCGACGAACCAGATGGCCCCCACGCTCGACGGTTTTCCGTGCCGTTCCGAGAGGGGCACCCAGTCGATCGAGTGCCGTTCGATGCCCGCGTGCGGCGCGGAATCAGGCGTGGGTGAGTCGACAGGCCCCATGTGGGCTCCCGTTCAGGTTCAGAAGGGCATCGGAGAATCCGTACGGCGCCCGGTGGCCCGTCGGCGCCGTACGGTGCGCCCACCTTAGAGATTGACTTAAATTTCAGTCAATGGTTTGGACAGCCCTCAGGCGGCGGGCTGCTGCTGGGTGACGCAGTGGATGCCTCCGCCGCCCGTGCCCAGGCGGTCGATGTCCAGCTGCTCGACGACGCGGTCCGGGTAGAGCCGGGCGAGCGTCGCCCTGGCCGCCTCGTCCGCCCGCCGGTCCCCGAACTGACCGCTGATGACGGCGCCGTTGCAGAGGTAGAAGTTGGCGAAGGAGGCGAGGAAGTCCCGGTTGGTGGAGCGGATCCGGTTGTAGTCGGGGCCCTGGAGGCGCATCGTGTCGATGGGGCGGCCGGTGGCGGTCGTCGCGGCGGACAGGGTGCCGTACTGCCGGCGGGCGTCGCGGGCGTAGGCGTCGGTGTCGGTGGACGGCGGCATCTGGACGAGGGCCTCGCCGGGGGCGAGGAAGCGGGACGTGGCGTCGACGTGGTCGTCGGTGATGTCCTGCCCGTAGACGCCGTCGAACCAGATGACCTTCGACGCGCCGTACGCCTCGCACATCGCCGCCTCCAGTCGGCGTTCCGACATCCCGGGGTTCCGGTTGCGGTTCACCAGGCTGCTGCGGGTCGCCATCAGCGTGCCGGCGCCGTCCTGCTCGATGGCGCCGCCCTCGCCGACCAGGTCGGCGTAGGTGAAGGGGACGCCCGCGTAGGAGGCGATCCGCTCGGCGACGAGGGCGTCCCTGGCGTGGGTCTGCTTGCCGCCCCAGCCGTTGAAGTTGAGTCCCACGGCGTCGAGACCGCCGTGGCCGTCGGTGCGGAAGACGGGGCCCGTGTCCCGCATCCAGCAGTCGTCGACGGGGATGGAGCCGATGACGGTGACGGTGGGGCCGCACATCAGGCGGGCCTTCGCCGCGCTGCCGGAGTTGGCGCACAGGACGACCGGCTCGTACTGCGCGATCGTACGGGCGATGAGCGCGATGTCCGCCTGGACGCCGCCCAGTTTTCCGCCCCAGATGGCGGTGCTGTCCGGCCAGGCCATCCAGGTGCGGGTGTGGCGGACGTCCTCGATCGGGACCCGGAAGGGCCCCGCTGCGGCGCCCGCCCGTTCGGGGAGGGTCGTCGCGAGCGCGGCCCCGGCGGCGGCCGCTCCGGCGGTGACGAGGAAGCCCCGCCGGTTCAGGCCCCGGCTGGCGTGCCGGCCGGCGGTGTGTTCGTTCATGGTTGACCTCCTGTGTCGACGGGCCTTCGTGGCCGCGTGCTTCGGACGCCGGGAGCGGGGGCGGGACGGCCGGGGCCGTCAGAGCGCCCGGCGGGCGGCGGCGATCGCCTGGGGGTCCCAGCCGGGGCGGGGTACGGATTCCAGCAGGAGCCGCGTGTAGGGGTGTCGGGGCGCGGCGAGCACCTCGGCCGTGGGGCCCGCCTCGACGACGCGCCCCTTGCGCATGACGATGACGTCGTCGGTGACGCACCGGACCACGCCGAGGTCGTGGGTGATGAAGAGGTAGCCGATCCGGGTCTCCTCCCGGATGTCGGCGAGGAGGTTGAGGATCTGCGCCTGGACGGAGACGTCGAGGGCGGCGACCGCCTCGTCCAGGACGAGGACGGCCGGTTCCACGGCGAGGGCGCGGGCGATGGCGACGCGCTGGCGCTGGCCGCCGGAGAGCTGCCGGGGCCGGGCGTCGGCGGCGCGGGTGCCCAGTCCGACCTGGTCGAGGAGCTCGCGGACGCGCCGGTCGTGGTCGGTGCCGGGGAAGTGCAGGCGCAGGGTCTCGCGCAGGACCTGTTCGACGCTGGTCCTCGGGTCGAGGGAGAGGTACGGGTCCTGGAAGACCATCTGGACCTCGCGCGCGCGTGCCAGGCGCCGGGCCCGGCCGCGGTGTCGCGCGCCGCGCGCCCGGCCGCGTACCCGGATCTCCCCGGCGTCGGCCCCTTCGAGACCGACGACGATCCGGGCCGTGGTGGTCTTGCCGGAGCCGGACTCGCCCACGATGCCCAGGGAGCCGCCCTCGGGGAGGGCGAAGGACACGTCGTCGACGGCGCGGACGCTCCCGAAGGCGCGGTGGAGGCCGACGGCCTCCAGGACGTTCTCAGGCATCGGCGGGGCTCTCCAGGAGTCGGTCGCTGTGGTGGCACGCGGCCCGGTGCGCGGGCAGGTCCGGCGCGGTGGCCGGCTCGGGCCTCTGCCGCTCGCAGACCTCCGTGGCGAGGGGGCAGCGGGCGGCGAACGGGCAGCCGGGCAGTTCGCGGCGCAGGTCGGGGGGCTGCCCGTCGATGGCGGCGAGCCTTCCCCGCGGGGCTTCCAGGCGGGGGGTGGAGGCGAGCAGGGCGGCCGTGTACGGGTGCCGGGGCCGCGCGAAGAGGGCTTCGGCGGGGCCGCTCTCGGCGATCCGGCCGGCGTACATGACGTAGACGCGGTCGCTGATGGCGGCGGCGAGGTCGAGGTCGTGGGTGACGAAGAGCAGTCCGGTGCGGAAGCGGGCGCGCAGTTCGGCCAGGAGGGCGATGACCTCGGCCTGCGTGGTGACGTCGAGCGCCGTGGTGGGCTCGTCCGCGAGGAGGAGCTCGGGGTCTCCCATGAGCGCGGCGGCGATCACGACGCGTTGCAGCATGCCGCCGGAGACCTGGCCGGGGTACTTGTCCAGCGCGGAGCCGTCCAGGCCGACCGCTTCGAGGAGTTCGGCGGCTCGGGCGCCGGCGTCCGCCCGGGACATCCGGCCGGTCAGGGTGACGCTCTCGGTGAGGAAGTCGCCGATGCGGCGCAGGGGGTTGAGCGCGGCGCGGGGGTCCTGGTAGATCATGGCGACGGTGTCGGTGCGCAGCGCCCGCAGCTGCTCGCCCTTCATGGCGAGCACGTCCTGTCCGAGGACGCGGATCCGGCCCTCGACGACGGCCCCGGGGGGCAGCAGGCCGAGCGCGCCGCGCGAGGTGAGGGTCTTGCCGGAGCCGGACTCGCCGACGAGGGCGACGGTCTCGCCGGCGGCGACGTGGAGGTCGACGCCGTCGAGGACGGGGCGGGCGGTGCCGGGGAGCGTGACGCGCAGCCCCTGGACGTGGAGCGTGTACGGGGAAGTCATCGGTCTCTCCTGGCGACGCGGTCGGCCCAGCGTTCTCCCACGACGTTGAAGGCGACGACGGTGAGCACGATGAACACGCTGGGCAGGACCGCCGAGAGCGGGTAGCCCTGCTGGATGGCGGTCTGGCCGTCGAAGACCATGCGGCCCCAGTCGGGGGTGAGGGCGGGGACGCCGAGGCCGAGGAAGGACAGGCCGGCGAGGTCCATCAGCGCGTAGCCGAAGTTGATGGTGGACTGGGCGAGGACGACGGGGGCGATGTTGGGCAGGATGTGGCGCAGGCAGATCTGGAGGGCCGAGTGCCCCTGGACCTGGTGGGCGCTGACGTACGGGCGTCTGCGTTCGGCCAGGACGAGGGAGCGGGTGAGTCGGCTGACGTACGGCAGGTAGGCGACGGAGAGCGCGATGACGGGGGCGAGCAGCCCTTCGCCGTAGATCGAGATGATCAGGATCGCCAGCAGCATGCCGGGGAACGCGAAGACCAGTTCGGTGCTGCGCGACAGGGCGGAGTCGAGCCAGCCGCCCCGCCAGCCCGCGGTCATGCCGACCGCGATTCCGGCGAGGGTGGAGAAGACCACGACCCCGAGGGGCCCCAGGAGCGAGGTGCGGGCGCCGAGGAGCAGCCGGGAGAGGGTGTCGCGCCCGGCGGCGTCGGCCCCGAGCAGGTGCTCCGCGGAGGGTCCGGCCAGCGCGTTGCCGAGGTCGACGGCGTTGGGGTCGTACGGGACGAGCCACGGCGCGAGGAGCGCGGCGGCGGTGACGAGGGCGACGAGGCCGAGGCAGGCCAGGTACAGCGGGGACCGGGCGGCGCGGATCTTCGCGAGGCCGGGCCGGCGGGTCAGGACGGCGGTCATGCGGAGGAACTCCTCGCTCCGAGGGTGATCCGCGGGTCGACCAGCGGCAGCAGCAGGTCGACGATGAGGTTCACGATCATGAACAGGGCGACGATGATCAGGGAGATGGCCTGGACCGTCGGGAAGTCCTTGGTCGAGGTGGACAGTTCGAGCAGCTGGCCGATGCCGCCGATGCTGAAGGCGGTCTCCACGAGGATCGTGCAGACCAGCAGCGTCGAGACGATGAGGCCGCCGGTGGTGAGGACGGTGCCCAGGGAGTTGCGGAACACGTGGCGGCGGATGACCTGGCGCTCGGGGACGCCCCGGCTGCGCGCCACGGTGACGTGCTCGCTGTCGAGGGCCTCCAGCATGGCCGAGCGGGTGACCCGCGCGAGCATGCCGATCAGGTACAGGGCGAGCGCGATCGCCGGCAGGGTGAGGTGCCAGACCTGGTCGAGGAGGCCGTCGCCGGACCCGCTGCTGGGGAACCATCCGAGGTTCACGGCGAACAGGCCCTGGAGGAGGACGGCGGCGACGAAGGAGGGGGTGCCGACGGCGAGCGTGGTCCCGACGAGGACGGCCGCGTCGGTGCCGCCGCCGCGCACGGCGGAGATCCAGCCCAGGACGAGGCCGACCACGACGACCACGAGCAGCGCCATCACGACGAGCAGCAGCGTGGTGGGGAGGCGGTCGGACAGGAGCCGGGAGACGTCGGTGCGGTAGGTGATGGACCGCCCGAAGTCGCCGTGCGCGAGGTCGCCGAGCCAGCGGAGGTAGCGGACGAAGAAGGGGTCGTCCAGGTGGTACTGGGCGTTGATCGCGGCGAGGGCCTCGGGCGAGGCGGAGCGGCCGGAGAGCAGGAAGCTGGCCGGGTCGCCCGGCGCCAGGTACATGGCGCCGAAGACCACGAACGACGCGCCGAGCAGGGTGGCGGCCATCTCCGCCACCCGGCGTGCGGCGAATCTCAGGAAGTTCACTTCGCGGCTCCCGCGTCCGCCGCGCCGATGCCGGCGGCCCACGGGTGGTACATGTAGGAGATGGTGGTGGGGGCGCCGGTGATCCTCTTGTTGAGGAAGACGGCGGTGGGCCACTCGGCGACCGGGATCCACGGCAGCTGCTCGGCGACCCGCTTCTGCAGCTCGACCTCGATCCTCATCCGCTGGTCCGGCTCGTACACGCCGGTGGCCTGGTCGACGAGGGCGTCGTAGGCCTTGTCGCTGTAGTCGGCGAAGTTCATGTAGGCGCCGGTCTTGAAGTTCTGCAGCAGGTCCAGCGGGTCGGTGACCGAGTCGTAGTAGGTGAGCGGGAACATGTCGATGCCCTCGCGCGCCTTCGGGTCGGTGAACAGCGCCGTGAAGGCGTTGGGGGCGATCGTCCTGAGGTTGATCTTCAGCCCGATCCGGGTCCCGGCGGCCTGGATCGCGGTGGCGAGGAGGGAGACGTCCTGGCCGATGGGGCTGGTGGCCACGGTCAGCGCCTTCCCGGTGGCGCCGGCCTCCTTGATCAGCGCCTTGGCCTTCTCGATGTCCTGGGCGGCGGGCGGCAGCGCGCCGAAGGCGTCCTTCCGGGTCTGCTCCGAGGCCCCGGCCCAGACGGCGCGGGTGGTGGGCGAGGTGGTGACGGTGCCCGCGCCGCCGAGTCCGGCCCGGACGAACCCGGAGCGGTCGAGCGCGAGGGAGAGCGCCTTGCGGACGCGGAGGTCGCCGAGCGGGCCGTGCATGTCGGTGATGTCGATGTTGACCGTGCTCAGGCCCTCGCCGAAGTACAGGGTGCCGACGCCGCTGTCGCGCAGCCGGCCGTAGCTCTCGGTGGGGATCAGGTAGCCACCGTCGATCTCGCCGCTGAGCATGGCGTTGGTGCGGGCCGAGGGGTCGGTCAGGATCTTGAAGACGGCCTTCTTCGCCTTGGCCTTCGTACCCCAGTAGCCGTCGAAGCGGTCCAGCTCGATCGACTGGCCCTTGCTCCAGGTGCCGAGCTTGAACGGGCCGGTGCAGGCGAGGCCGCCGGAGGTGCCGTAGTCCTTGCCGGCCGCCCGGACGCCCGCCTCGGAGGCGACGACGCCGGCGGCGGTCGCCATGTACTGGGGGAACTGCGAGTCCGGCTTCTTGAGCTTGACGGTGACCTGGAGCGGGCCGGTCTTCCGTATCGAGGAGACGTTCTGGAAGGTCTGCGCCCAGGCGGCGGCGTTGTTCGGGTCCCGCTGCCGGCCGAGGCTGTAGACCACGTCGTCGGCGGTCATCACCTTGCCGTCGTGGAAGCGCACGCCCGCGCGCAGGTCGTAGACCCAGGTGGTGGGGTCCGGGTTCGAGGCCCTCCGCGCGAGGCCGGGCTCCGTGGTGAGCCCCGGCGTCCAGCGCATCAGGCTCTCGCACACGTTGGACAGGATCGTGTTCTGCGGGTAGTCGAACGCGGCCGTGTAGTCGAGGGTGGGCGGCTCCGCGTAGACGGCCCAGGTGAAGGAGTCGATCCCGCCGCGGGCCGGGGGCGTGGAGGCGGAGAGCTTCACCCCCGCGCCGGCGCCGCCCGTGCCGGTCCCGGGCGGACCGGCGCAGGCCGCGAGCAGGGCGAACGAGGACAGGACGGCGGTCGCGGCGGCGGTCCGGCCGCGACGGTGGGAGGGCCGTCTGAGGCCCTGGACAGGGGGAGTCGTCATCGTCGCGCTGTCTTTCCGTGAGGGGTGCGGAGGGAGTGACGGGCCGCGGGGCCGGCCCGTCAGGAGCGGCGGGTCGCTCTACGCGTCCACGGGTCCGTGCGTCTACGGGTCCGTGCGTCTACGGGTCCGTGCGTCTACGCGACGGAGGGGCGTGCGACGGGGATCTGCTGCGTGATGCAGTGCACCCCGCCCCCGCCGAACGCGATCGCGACCGCCTGCACCGGGACGACCTTGCGGCCCGGGTACGCCGAGGCGATCACGGCGAGCGCCGCCTCGTCCTGGGGCAGCCCGGCCACCGGGACGACGACGCCGCCGTTGGCGACGTAGTAGTTCAGGTACGACACCTCGACGGCTCCGTCCGGCATCTCGACGAACGCGGTCTGGGGGACGTCGATGATCTCCAGTCGGCGGCCGCGGGCGTCCCGGGTCGCCTCCAGGACGGCGCGGTTGGCCCGCATCCGGGCGTAGTCCGGGTGCTCGGGGTCGTCCGGGAGGGAGACGACCACGGTACCCGGAGCGGCGAAGGCGCAGACACCGTCGACGTGGCCGTCGGTCTCGGTGTCCAGCAGGCCGCCGTACGGCAGCCATACAACCTTGCTGACGCCGAGCTGCGATGTCAGCTCGGCCTCGATCTCGTCCCGGTTCATGCCGGGATTCCGGTTGGGATGCAGGAGACACTGCTCGGTCGTGATCAGGGTGCCCTCGCCGTCGACCGTGATCGCCCCGCCCTCCAGGATCATGGAGGAGGGGATGCGCTCGACGCCCAGGTGCTCCAGGAGGAGGGCGCCGACCCGGTCGTCGGAGTCGTACGGGCTGTGCTTGCGGCCCCAGGCGTTGAAGCGGAAGTCCACTCCGGCGCGGTTGCCCTCGCCGTCGAGCACGAAGAGCGGGGCGGAGTCGCGGAACCAGGAGTCGTCCTGCGCCAGCTCCACCACGGTGATCCCGTCGCCGCACCTCGTACGGGCGTCCTCCCCGTGGCCGGGCGGGGCGACCATGGTCACGGGCTCGAACTCGGCGATCGCGCGGGCGACGTTCGCGTACTCCTCCTTGACGTCGTCCAGCACGCTGCCCCACAGGTCCTCACGGACGGGCCAGGCCATGAGGCATCCCTCGTGTTCGGACCACTCGGCAGGCATACGGAATGCAGTCATCACGGGTCTCTCTTCGTTTCGCCAGAAGTACCCGTCGGCGGCGGCCGGCTCGGCCGGGCGGAAGCGCGGGGGGGGACGGGTACGCGGTGTGAACATCATCCTTCACTCGACTGAAAATTCAGTCAAGAGAAGTGACATGGTTTTGGAGTTTCGGCCGGTCGGCTGGGACCAGAGGGTCGGTCGGCCGGGGTCAGAGGAAGTACAGGCGGCTCAGCGAGACCTGCTGCGCGGGCTCGGAGCGCATCGGAGCGCCGTCCAGGGTCACGAGACCGCTGCGCGGATCGACGTCCACCTGTCCGAGGCGGGTGTTGCGCACCAGGTCGGCCGGGCCGATGCCGCGGGTGTTCCGTACGGCCACACGCCTGCGCCGGGTGCCCAGGGTGTCGTACGGCGAGCCGGACGAGCCCGACTCGGCGGCGGCGCGGCTGACGAAGGCGACGGACAGCTCGGCGGGGGCGGCCCCGTGGGCGCCGAACAGCGGCCCGAGCACGAGCGGCTCACAGGTGTCGGTGGCCGCGTTCGGATCGCCGGTGACCCCGTAGGCGGGGAAGCCGTTCTTGATGACCATCTGCGGTTTCGCGCCGAAGAAGGGCGGGCGCCACAGCACGATGTCCGCCATCTTGCCGACCTCGATGGAGCCGACCTCGTGCGCGAGGCCGTGGGCGATCGCCGGGTTGAGGGTGAGCTTGGCGATGTAGCGCAGCACGCGCGCGTTGTCGTCGTGCGCGCCGTCGCCCTCCATCGGGCCCAGCTCGGCCTTCATCTTCCCGGCCATGGCGAACGTACGCCGTACGGTCTCCCCCGCGCGGCCCATGCCCTGCGCGTCGGAGGAGGTGATCCCGATCGCGCCGAGGTCGTGCAGGACGTCCTCCGCGCCCATCGTCCCGGCCCGGATCCGGTCGCGCGCCATGGCCGCGTCGCCCGGGAGGTCGGTCTTGAGCGCGTGGACGGAGACGATCATCCCGTAGTGCTCGGCGACCGCGTCGCGGCCGAAGGGCAGGGTGGGGTTGGTGGAGGAGCCGATGACGTTCGGCACGCCCGCCATCTTCAGGACGTTGGGGACGTGTCCGCCGCCGCAGCCCTCGATGTGGAAGGCGTGGATCGTACGGCCGTCCAGGACGCGGAGGGTGTCCTCGACGGAGAGGCACTCGTTCAGGCCGTCGCTGTGCAGGGCGACCTGGACGTCGTGCTCCTCGGCGACCCGCAGGGCCGTGTCGAGGGCCCGGGTGTGGGCGCCCATGTCCTCGTGGACCTTGAAGCCGCAGGCGCCGCCCTCCGCGAGGGCTTCCACCAGGGGCGCTTCGTCGGAGGCGGAGCCACGGGCCAGGAAGCCGATGTTGACCGGCCAGGCGTCGAAGGCGCTGAACCCGAGCTTGAGGGCCCAGGGCGAGTTGACGCCGACACCCCAGCTCGGCCCGATCTCCTGGCCGATGATCGTGGTGACGCCGGAGGCCAGGGACGCCTCCATGATGCGCGGGGAGAGCAGGTGGACGTGGGTGTCGATCGCTCCGGCGGTGGCGATCAGGCCTTCGCCCGGAATCATGGTGGTGCCGGTGCCGACGACGACGTCGACGCCGTCGAGGGTGTCGGGGTTGCCGGCCCGCCCGATCGCGTGGATCCGGCCCTCGCGGATGCCGATGGACACCTTGCGGATGCCCTGCACGGCGTCGATGACCAGCACGTTGGTGATCACGACGTCGCAGGTGTCCCGGACGGCCGCGGCCTTGAGGTGCATGCCGTCGCGGGCGGTCTTGCCGAAGCCGGCCAGGAACTCGTCGCCGTACGCCTGCGCGTCCGACTCGACGCGGACGACGAGCCCGGAGTCGCCGAGCCGGACCCGGTCGCCGGCGCGGGGGCCGTGCACGGTGGCGTACTCGTGCGGGTCGATGTGTCGGCTGGCGCCGGGCGAGCAGTGGTCGCCGTGCCTGGTGGGCCTGCTCATCGCTCCGCCCCTTCCGCTCCGAGGTAGCCGCAGGCGGCGGCGCGCTTCAGGGCCTCGCTCTTCGCGCCGGGCGCGTCCAGCGGCCCGTCGACCAGGCCCGCGAATCCGATGGCGATCCGGTCCCCGCCCATCGGTACGAGTCCGACCTCGACGACGGCGCCGGGGTCGAAGCGGGTGGACGATCCGGCCGGGGCGGCGAGCCGCATGCCGTAGGCGGCGGCCCGGTCGAAGTCGAGGCGCGGGTTCGCCTCGAAGAAGTGGAAGTGCGAGGTCACGCTGACCGGGACCGAGGCCGTGTTGCGCACCCGCAGGGTGAGCGCCGGTTCCGGCTCAGGCAGGGTGTCCGTGTGGGGCAGGACGGCCCCGGGGGCGCCGTCGTCGTGCTCCACGTCGCCGAAGGGGGCGCTGATGACGGCCAGCCGGGTGCCGTCGTCGAACACCGCCTCGACCTGGATCTCCGTCACGACGTCGGTCACGCCGGGGAGCACGTCGTCCGGGCCGAGCACGCCGCGGCCCCGGTCGAGGGCCTCGGCCAGGTGGAGGCCGTCCCGCGCGGCCTCGCACACCGTGTCGGCGATCAGCGCGGTCGCCTCCGGCACGTTGAGCCGCAGTCCGCGCCCCAGGCGCGTCCGCGCGAGTTCGGCGGCCGTGAAGAGCAGCAGCCGGTCCCGTTCGGTGGGGGTCAGGGGCATGTCGCCCCCTGGGGGAAGAGCCTGGTCACACGCAAGGGGTCCCGTCCTTTCCATGGAGGGGAGAGGGATGTGGGTGCAGGGCACCCACTCTCACACTGACTGAAATATCAGTCAAGATTGCGGACGTGCTTGTGCCGCCCGGTGCCGACTCGGTCGGCCATGAGCCGTACGACCTGTCAGGTCACCTGGTGGGGAGGTGTGTCGGGAGGCGCCGCGTCACGGGCGGCCGAGGCGCTCGATCTCCGCGTCGATGGCCTCGTTCATCAGGGTCCGGGCGTGGGAGATCTGGAGCGTGCCGCTGAGCCAGCGCATGCTGAGGCCCTCCAGGAGGGCGGTGAGCCGCTCGGCGGACGCCGTGAGGGCGACGGCCGGGGCCATCGGCCTGACCTGGCCGAGGAGGGCAGCCACCTCCTGCACCCAGACGAGGGTGGATCGCGCGAGGTCCTCGCGCAGGAGGTCGTCGAAGACGGCGCTGGCCCGCAGCTCGCCCCAGGCGGTGCTGTTCTCCCTGACCTCGGTCGTGTCCTGGAGTTCGAGGAGGAGCGTCTGCTCCAGTTCCTCGCGCGGGCCGAGCGGTTCGGCCTCCGGATCGCGGTCGGTCGTGTAGCGCTCGGCGCGGTCGCTGATGAACTCCAGCGTCTTGCTCAGGATCCCGGCGCGGTCCTTGAAGTGGTAGTAGATCAGCGCCGTGGACACCCCCGCCTCGGCGGCGAGCTCCTCCACGCGCAGGCCGCGGACCCCGCGCCGGGCGATCACCCGGGCGGCGGCTTCGAGGATCTGAGTGCTGCGAGACGCCATGGCCCGAACCTTACCGGGCTCGCCCGGTCGGCGGAATCACGGCCCTGACGAGGGGGCGGGCCGGGGCCGGGGGTGAGGAACGGGTGCCTTTCGTCGCCCCCTCGGGCCGGTCGGGTGCTACGCGGGAGGCGCGACCGGCTGCGACTGGGTGGCGCAGTGGATGCCGCCACCGCCGGTCGCGATGTTGTCGATGTCGAGCTGGACGACGGTCCGGCCGGGGTAGGCGGCCGCGAGGATGTTGTAGGCGACGCCGTCGGCGTAGCTGTCGCCGAACTGGGGGACGAGGACGGCGCCGTTGGCGGTGTAGTAGTTCGTGTAGCTGGACAGGAAGGCGGGGCCCCTGTTCTTGCCGCGGATGTACCGCCGGTCGGGGCCGGGGAGTTCGGTGACGGTCAGGCGGCGGCCCTGCGCGTCGGTCGCGCCCAGCAGGATCCGCTTGGTCTCGTTGTAGACGGCGACCCACTTGGGGTCGGTGCCGGGGCCGGGCTGGTCGAGGATGACCTGTCCCGGTGCGACGAAGCGGGCCAGGCAGTCGATGTGGCAGTCGGTGATGTCCTGGCCGGCGAGTCCGGGCACCCAGATCACCTTGTCGATGCCGAGCGCCGACCTCAGCGCCTGCTCGACCTGGTCCTGGGTCATGCCCGGGTTGCGGTTGGCGTTGACGAGCGAGCTGACCGTGGCGAGCAGGGTGCCCTGGCCGTCGGTCTCCAGCGAGCCGCCCTCCCCGACGAACCCGGCCTGGACGCGCGGGACGCCGTACCGGCCGAGCAGGGTCGCGGCCGCCGCGGCGTCGTTGGCGTAGGGCTGGTAGTAGCTCGTGCCGGTCTTGCCCCAGCCGTTGAAGTTGGTGTCCACGCCCGCGACGGCGCCGGGGGCGACCACGAAGGTGGGGCCGAAGTCCCGGATCCACAGGTCGTCGTTGGCCATCTCGACCACCTCGATGCCGTAGTAGGCACCGGCTCCGCACTGGTACCGCGCGTCGGCCGCCTGCTCGGGGCGGGCGAGCACCACGACGGGCTCGTAGCGGGAGATCGCGTCGGCCACGCGCGCGATGTCACCGCGCACGCCGCTGAGGTACGGGTACCAGACCGAGGACAGCGCGGGCCAGGCCATGAAGGTCCGCACGTGCGCGTCGTGCTCCGCGGGCATCCGCAGCGTGGCGCCCGAGGGAGCGGTGGCGGCGTGGGCGGCCGAGGGAAGCGCCGACCCGAGGGCCGCGAGCGGGAGGGCCGCGGCACCGAACTGGAGCAGCCGGCGTCGGGAGGTCGTGGGCGTGTCCATGGGACTCCTTGCCTGAGGGAGGGGCGGGTGTTCCACGCATCGTTCCGCAGACTGAAAATTCAGTCAATGATCACTTCGGGACTATGCCCTCTACCGCTCGCTGCGGTAGCGCTCGAAGGCCGCCATGACCGGACCGCCGTCGACCTTGGCTTCCAGCAGCCGTACGACGACGATGTCCCGCCCGTCGGAGCTGCGGACGCAGAAGGGCCGCTCGTCGGCCAGGTCCGCGAAGGCGATCCGGGTGGCCGGCTCCGTGTCGATGCCCCGCACGCAGTCGGCGGGGGTGAGCTCCTCCCCCGGCGAGACGAAGGCGTCGCTGTCCTCGGGCAGGACGAACTCCGAGCGGTCGCGCGCCAGGTACCAGGCGGCGGTGTCCGCGGGAACGACCTTCCCGGACTTCAGGTCGAACTCGTACGTGGCGTCGGGCAGGGTCAGCTCCACCTCCTTGCCGCCGGGCGCGTAGGAGTCCGCCGGGGGATACGACGGGCCGTAGCCCGCGTCCCCTCCCCCTGACCGGGCGTCGAGGAGACGGACGACGCCCCCGGCAGCCACGAGGACCGCGAGCACGGCGAGAGCCGCCACGACCAGGCGCCGCCGACCCTTCCGCGCCCGCCGCCGGGAGGGCTCCACGACCGGAGCGCCCGCGGCACCGGACCTCGGAGACGGAAACGCCGGGGGCGGGGTCGGGGCCAGGCCCGGGACCGGGGTCGGAGCCGGGGGCGGACCTGGGGCCGGGGACGGCGACACGTCCGGGGCCAGGGTCGGGGCCGGGGCCGCGAGGGTGGGTTGCGCGTGGACGGGTGCCGGGCGCGCCGCCCGGCCCACCACCTCGCTGCTGACCGACTGGGGCAGCCAGCCCTCGGCGAACTCCGGGCGGCCCCCCACCAGGGGGTGGGCGTGGACGGCGGCGATCAGATCCACCGTCGCGGGGCGGTCCTCCGGCCGCTTGGCGAGGCACCAGGCCAGCAGATCGCGCAGGTCGTGCGGTACGCGGGCGAGGTCCGGCCGCTCGTGGACCACCCGGTACAGGGCGGCCGACTCCGGCCCCTCCCCGAAGGGGGTCTCGCCGCTCGCCACGTACGCGATGAGCGCGCCGAGCGCGAAGACGTCGGTGGCCGGGGACACCGGCCGGCCGAGCGCCTGCTCGGGGGCCATGAACGCCGCCGTGCCGATGCTCAGGCCCACCCCGGTCAGCGCGACGGCGTCGGCCGCGCGCGCGATGCCGAAGTCGATGACGCGGGGCCCGTCCTCCGCTATCAGCACGTTGGCGGGCTTGAGGTCGCGGTGGACGACGCCCGCGCCGTGGATCGCCTGGAGGGCCTCGGCGATGCCCGCCATGAGCAGCAGCACCGTCCGCGCCGGGAGCGGTCCGTGGCGCTGGACCACCTGGTGCAGGGACGGACCGGGGATGTAGGCGGTGGCGAGCCACGGGGTCGGGGCGTCCACGCCCGACGCGACCACCTGCGCGGTGAACAGGCCGTGGATGCGCTCGGCGCTGGCCACCTCCTGGGCGAAGCGCAGGCGGAACTCGGGATCTCCCGCGAACTCCTCCCGTACCGCCTTCAGGGCGATCGGACGGCCGCCGGGGGTGTGGGCCAGGTACACCACGCCCATGCCGCCGGAGCCCAGCCGGGCCTGGAGGCGGTAGCCGCCGATCTCCCGGGGGTCGTCGGCCGTCAGAGCCGCGTGGGCGGGAGCGGGCTGTGCGTCGGGAAGCTGAGCGGACATGCGGTGGCTCTTTCGGCGAGGCGGAACGAAGGACGCGTGTCGAACGATGCGACCGATCCGACGGACGCATACTGGCTCTAACTAAAGATTCAGTCAATATGCGACACTGTTGGTTCAGACCACTCAAGAGGGGGATCACGTGTCGACGGACCGCCGAAGGGCCATCCTGGAAGGTGCCGCCCGGGTCATAGCCCGCCGGGGAGTGCGCGGGCTGCGCATGGAGGAGCTGGCGACCGAGGCCGGGGTGTCCACCGCGCTGATCTACTACCACTTCAAGGACCGGGCCGGCGTCCTGCGCCACACCCTGGAGTTCATCAGCGACCGGGCCGACCGGTACACGTCCGACGCGAGCGGACCCGGCCACCCCGACGGACACGACGGTCCCGACGGCCCGCGCGACGCCCTGCAGGAGCTGGAGCAGTCCCTGCTGCTGGAGTTCCAGGACCTCCCCGAGGTCCGCGAGAACAGCACGGCCTGGGGCGAGCTGCGCGCCAGCGCGATCTTCGAGCCCGAGCTGCGCGAAGATCTGGCCAGGGCCACACTGACCTGGATATACGACGTCGCGGACCTCCTGGGCCGCATCCGTCCGTCGACCCCCGCACCGGCCCTCACGGCGGCCGCGGAGAGGCTCACCGGCCTTCTCGAAGGGCTCAGCACCCGCTGGCTCAGCGGCGCGCTGCCGCTGGACCACGCCCGCGAGCTGGTGAAGGAGGCGGTCTCCACCGAGGTCGAGCGACTCGGCCGCTGACACCGGACGCCCGGCGCGGGCCCCGCGGAGGAAACGACCCCGCCATCCAGAACGACCTCGCCATCCAGTTTGACTGAATTTTCAGTCAGTGTCAGAGTGGCGACACGAAGGTCATATCCGGCCAGGCGTAACCAGCGATTCAGAGGACCGTGCGTGCACCCTGTTGAGGGGCACGGAGCCGCGGTCCGCGCCCCTCACGATCGGAGACCCCGATGTCCGACTTCCTCCCCTCCCGCCGCTCGGCCCTGCGCGTGCTCGCCGGGATCGGCGCGCTCACCCTCGGCGCCGCCGCCTGCGGCCCCGGCGAATCCGGCCCGTCCGGGGCCGGGGGCACCACCGACCCGACCACGGGAAGCGACGAGGAGATCCGCATGCCCGCCGAGTGGGAGAGCCACGCCCGCACCTTCATGTCGTGGCCCGCCCTGGAGTCCGTGTGGGAGGACGACCTCCCCTACGTGCGTCAGGACATCGCCCGGGTCGCACGGGCCGTCTCGGAGTACGAGTACGTCGTGATGATGGCCCGGCCCGACCAGCTGGCCGCCGCACAGAAGGCCTGCGGCAAGGGCGTCGAGGTCATCCCCCTCCCCGTCGACGACCTGTGGGCCCGCGACACCGTGCCCGTGTTCGTCGAGGAGGGCGGCAAGGTCGCCGGAGTCGACTTCAACTTCAGCGGCTGGGGCAACAAGCAGGTACACAACAACGACGCCCTGGTCGGACGGAAGCTGCTGTCGAAGTACGGGATCCCCCGCATCCAGACGTCGATCGTCGCCGAGGGCGGCTCCTTCGAGACGGACGGCGAGGGCACGCTCCTGATCACCGAGAGCTCGATCGTCAACGACAACCGCAACCCGGGCAAGTCCCGCGCCCAGATCGAGGCCGAGCTCAAGGAGCTCCTCGGCATGGACAAGGTGATCTGGCTGAAGGGCGTCCGCGGCGAGGACATCACCGACGCCCACGTCGACAGCCTCGTCCGCTTCACCGCGCCCGGCGTGATCCTGCTCGACCGGGCGTTCCCTGGCATGCCGGCGGACTCCTGGTCGCGCTCCTCGGACCAGGCCGAGGCCGTGCTCAGCGAGGCGACCGACGCCCAGGGCCGCAGCTTCGAGGTCATCGACCTCCCGCAGCCCGACCCCGACCTGATCACCGGCTACACCGACGACTTCCTGTCCACCTACGCCAACTTCTACGTCGGCAACGACGCCGTCTACATGCCGAAGTTCGGTGACAGGAAGGCCGACGACCGCGCCCGGGGCATCCTC
Organism: Streptomyces sp. NPDC021012; assembly: GCF_044333355.1. Lineage (NCBI taxonomy): Bacteria > Bacillati > Actinomycetota > Actinomycetes > Kitasatosporales > Streptomycetaceae > Streptomyces > Streptomyces sp. NPDC021012. Next base: position 130,214 of record NZ_JBIRQU010000003.1, on the reverse strand, counting down.
CAGGAGCACTTCCCCAAGCGGGACGTCGTGCAGCTGAACATCGACACCATCGCCACCGGAGGCGGCGGGATCCACTGCTCCACCCACGACCAGCCCGGCAAGCCGGTCGAGTAGCCACGATCCGGAAGGAGCAGCGGGACATGGGAGACCTCCTTGTCGTCCGTCACGGCGAGACGGAGTGGAGCGCCTCCGGGCGGCACACCGGCCGTACCGATCTGCCGCTCACGCCGGACGGCGAGGCGGAGGCTCGGACGCTCGCGCCGTCCTTCGCGGGCCGGTCGTTCGCCTTCGTGCTGAGCAGTCCGCTGCGACGGGCCCGGCGCACGGCCGAGCTGGCCGGGCTGCGGGACGTCGAGACGGACGAGGACCTGCGCGAGTGGGACTACGGCGGGTACGAGGGGCTGACCACGGCCCGGATCCACGAGTCCCGGCCGGACTGGTCGCTCTGGCGCGACGGCGTGCCCCCGCACCCCGACGGGCGGCCGGGTGAGTCCGTCGAGGACGTGGGGCGGCGGGCCGACCGGGTCCTGGCGCGCGTCGCGCCGCTCCTCGCGGGCTCCGGGGAGGACGGTGTGGTGGTGGCGCACGCGCATCTGCTGCGGGTCCTCACCGCCCGGTACCTGGGCCTGCCGGCGTCCGACGGGCGGCTGTTCCTGCTGATGACGGCGACGGTCGGCCGGCTGTCGACGGAGCACGGGCTGCCGGTGGTCGCGGGCTGGAACCAGCGCCCCCTCCCCCGCGCCTGACGCCGGGGGCCGGGCTCAGCGGGCCCGGCCCGGCCGTGATCCGCCGGACAGGCCCTACGGCGACGCCTCCGCCGGCCGGTCCGCACGGCCGAACGCGAGGTCGAGGATCCGCCGCCACCGCACGGGCGGCACCGGTGCGGGGACACCCGGGCGGTCGCGCGGCACCAGGACCCGCAGGACTCGCGGGCGCAGCGTGCACACGACCGGGGTGGGCATCCGCAGCGCCTCGCCGTCGACCGCCACCGGGATGTCCTCCGCGTCGGCGACCGTCACCTCGACGCGGTGTGCGGTCAGGACGGTGAGGCCCGTGGACTGGGAACCCCGTACGGCCAGGTCGGCGGCCTGTGCCGCGTCCTCCACCCGGATCCCGAGCACCCCCAGTTCGCCGTCGTCGAGGCTGGACCGGCGGCCGCCGCCGCTCAGCTCGTCGGGCGAGACGTACGGGTTGTTGCTGACGAGCAGGGCCTGCTGGGACGAGAGCGGCGTGCCGTCGATCCGCGCGTCGAGCCGTGGTACGCCGTCGCCGAGCAGCAGGTCCGGCATGAGGGCCAGGGCCGTGCCCGCCTTGTCGTCGCGGTACTCGGGGCGCTGCACGACATCGGCGTAGACGCCGAAGGAGACGGTGTTGACGAAGGGCCGGCCGTCGACGTCGCCGAGGTCGATCCGGAGCTCCTCGCCGTCGGTCAGCGCGTCGAGGCACCGCGTCGGGTCGGAGCGGTCGAGACCGAGGTCCATGGCGAAGTGGTTGCGGGTGCCGGCGGAGATCACGAGGAACGGCAGGTCGTGCTCGGCGGCGACCGCCGCGACCAGCGCCTGGGTGCCGTCGCCGCCCGCGACGCCGAGCAGGTCGGCGCCCTCGGCCACGGCGTCGCGGGCCAGGGCGGCGACGTCGGCCGGGGCGGACGGGTCGAGCAGGATCACCCGGGCGCCGAGCTCCTCCGCCCGGTCGACGAGGCCGAAGCGGCCGACCTTCCCGCCCCCGGACTTCGGGTTCATGATCAGGACCGGTCGCTCCGGCCGGCGCGCCGCGACCGCCCGCGTCGGCCGGGGCGGCCGCGATCGGCGCAGCGCCGCCCGCGCGCAGGCCAGCGTCGCGGCCCAGCACAGGCAGAGGGCCAGCGCCATCGGCCACAGGCCTTCGTGGACGAAGAGGACGAGGACGCCGACGGGGGCGGCGACCGCGAGGAGCGCCCCGAGGAGGCGCACCGCGCCCCGGTGCGCGACGAACCACCAGATGCCGACGGCGCAGAGGACAAGACCGAGGAACCCCGCCCCGACCACCACCAGGCCGCCGTCGCCCAGCGCGAACAGGAGGGCGACCAGCGAACCGGCCGCCGCGAGCAGGGCCAGCCGCGCGAGCAGCCGCGCGGCCCCGCCTCCGTGCGTCCTGCCCATGGGGCCCCCTTCGTGGTGTCCGGCCGCGAGCACAGTCCGGGGTACCACCCTGCGCACGGCCCGGCCGGAAGGGCATCCCGGCCGGGCCGCACGGGTGACGCGACGGGGACCGGCGCCGCTACCTCCCCGCAGGTGTCAAGGGGACCCGCGCCGCGCCCTTCCCGCACGTGTCACGGGGACCCGCGCCGCGCCCTCCCCGCACGTGTCACGGGGGGACCCTCGCCGCTACCTCCCCGCAGGTGTCAGATGACGCCCTGCGCCTGCATGGCCTCCGCCACCTTCAGGAAGCCCGCCACGTTGGCGCCGAGCACGTAGTCGTCCGCGTCGGCGCCGAGCGGACGGGAGCGGCAGGACCCGACCACCGTAGGGGCGGGTGCGGGAGATCGGGTCACCAGGGTGCGCGTCCGGCGCCGGACGTCGGGCTCGGGAGCCGGACGTCCGGGGCCGGACCTCAGGTGTCAGGGGGCGGGCGTCAGGGGGCGGGCGTCAGGCGCGGCAGCGCAGCAGTTCGAAGGGCGGGTTGGCGAGGCAGTCCGCCCAGAAGTCCGCGCCGAACTCGCGGACGCCGGCCTCGGACACCTCCAGGGGGACCCAGGCCAGCTCGCCGAATCCGGCCGCCCGCAGCGAGTCCTCGTAGACCTCGCGTCGAGGGCAGGCGCCGACGAAGGAGATCGGCGGGTCGAGCAGCGCCGTGATCCGGACGCGCGGTCCCGTCTCGATCTCCTCCCCGGTCGCCTCGCAGAGGAAGCCGTACTTGGCCAGGGACGGCCCGTCGAAGCGGTAGTCGGGCTTCTGTGCGAGCACGAAGAACTCGCCGCCGGGGTTCAGGCTCCGGTGCACATGGCGGCACATCCGCTCCATGGCGGCGATGTCCGGCGCGTAGTTGAGCAGCTGGACCCCCAGCGCGATGTCGAAGCGCCGGTCGAGCTCGCGCAGCTCGGACACGTCGCCCACCTCGTACCGCACGCCCAGCGGCTCGCGCTCCTCGAAGCCCCGTGCCGCCGCGACCATCTCGCCCGAGATGTCGATGCCGAGCACCTCGGAGGCGCCGCGCCGCATGAACTCCCGGCTGTAGAAGCCGGTGCCGGAGGCGAGGTCGAGGACCGACCTGCCCTTCACGTCGCCGACGAGGCCCAGGAAGCTGGGCACCTCCCCGTACCGGGTCAACGGCAGGGACTTGAACCCCTCGAACGCCTCACCGATCTCGTCGTACTGCTGCACGCTCATCGCGCGGTCCTCCCCAGTGCTCGGTCGTGCCTGGTGATCCGTCATGCCCCGGCAGTCTTGCCGGAGCGGCACGGAACCTCGTACTGGCGGAAGCCACGAAGAGCGGGACGGCGCCCTGGCCTCCTCTACGGAGGACCGGAGGTTCCCGGATCTCCCCCGCGGATTCCTGTTATCCGGCCCCCTCCCCGTGATCTCCCCTCTGTCAGCGGTCGACGACAGCGGAAACGGGCAGGGTGACACGGAGCATGGGCGCACAGCACGGTACGGAACTGGTCAGGGCGGCACAGAGCGGAGACCCGCGGGCGCAGGACCGGCTCCTCGCGCTCCACCTGCCCCTCGTCTACAACATCGTGGGGCGGGCGATGAACGGTCACCACGACGTCGACGACGTGGTCCAGGAGACGATGCTGCGGGCGCTCGCGGGGCTCGGCGACCTGCGTTCCCCGGACAGCTTCAGGTCCTGGCTGGTCGCCATCACCATGAACGGCGTCCGCGGCCACTGGCACCGGCAGCAGCGGGCCGGCCTCCCCGCGGGCGGCCTCGACGACGCCCGTGAGATCGCGCAGCCGGGCGCCGACTTCGCGGAGCTCGCCGTGGTCCGGCTGAACCTGTCGGGGCAGCGGCGCGAGACCGCCGAGGCGAGCCGCTGGATGGAGCCGGACGACCGGGAGCTGCTCTCCCTCTGGTGGCTGGAATGCGCCGGTGAGCTGAGCCGCCACGAGGTGGCCTCCGCCCTCCAGCTGTCGCCGCAGCACACCGCCGTGCGGGTCCAGCGGATGAAGGACCGGCTGGAGGCCGCCCGGGTCGTCGTGCGGGCCCTGTCGCAGAACCCGCCGTGCCCCACCCTGCGGTACGAGACCGGGACCTGGGACGGCCGCCCGTCCGCCCTCTGGCGCAAGCGCATAGCCCGGCACGCGCGCGCGTGCGCCCACTGCGCCGGCCTGTGGAGCGGGCTCGTACCGGCGGAGGGCCTGCTCGCCGGGCTGCTCCTGGTGCCCCCGGCCGCGCTGCTCCTCGCGAACCTCCGGGAGCGGGCCGGCTTCGACGCCGTCGCGCCGGCAGGCACAGCGACAGCCACAGCGCCCGTGAACGCCGGGGCCCCCGTCGCGCGACACGGTGCCGGCGGCGGGGCCGGGTCAGCCGCCGGTCCCGGTGCCCGGAGCTCCCGTGCCGCCCGCCGGCGGCGCCGGCAGCGGCGGCAGGGCCGCAGGCGCGCCGTCCTCGCGGCGGGCCTGGCCGTGGTGGCCGTCACAGGCGGCACCTTCCTGCTGACCACCGGCCCTGACGAGGGGAAGGGTGCGGAGGCCGGCGGCACGACCCTCGCCGCGACCGCCGACGCCGGCCTGCCCGCCTCGCATACGACCGCCGCGCCCTCGGCGACCGCCTCCCCCTCGGCCACCCGTTCCCCGGCCACGCCTTCACCGACGGCGTCCACGTCCGCCCACAGGACCCCCGGACCTTCGCGCCCCACGCCGGCCACCTCCCGCACCTCGCCGCCGCCCCGGCCGACGCGTACGACCGCCCCCAAGGCCGCGCCCACCCCCACCCGCACGCAGGCGACGACCGGTTCCGGTTCCGGTTCCGGTTCGACCGCGCAGCAGGTGATCGGCCTGGTCAACCAGGAACGGGCCAAAGCGGGCTGCGGGCCGCTGACCGAGCACCCCCTGCTGACCAAGGCCGCCCAGGGGCATTCCGACGACATGGCCGCGCGGGACTTCTTCGACCACACCAACCCCGACGGCGACGGCCCCGGCGAGCGGATCACGGCCGCCGGCTACGCGTGGGCGTCGTACGGCGAGAACATCGCGAAGGGCCAGACCACCGCGGCGCAGGTGATGGATTCCTGGATGAACAGTCCCGGCCACCGGGCGAACATCCTGAACTGCGGGTTCAAGGAGATCGGCATCGGCCTCCACACCTCCGGCGGCCCCTACTGGACGCAGGCCTTCGGCAGCCGCTGAGGCCGGGGCCGGGGCCGGCGAGGGCCTCCGGTGTGACAAGTACGACGTCCGACAGGGGGATCTTGACGCTTCCCTGACGCGTGACCCCCCATCGGCGGCCCGACGTCTGCTTAGGCTTGCCCGGCCATCCGTACTGATGGCCGAAAGTCGACACCTACAGCACCCCAGGGACACCCGATGGCCACCACAAGCGACGCCCGCTCCGCCCGATTGCGCGCGTGGATGCTGGAAGGGCTGTCCGACATGGGCAAGGGCAAGCCCTCCCGGCCCAAGGAGACGGCGCCGGACGCCGGGCACCAGGGTCAGCGCTGGTGGCGGGTGATGTGCCTGACCGGTGTCGACTACTTCTCCACCCTCGGCTACCAGCCCGGCATCGCCGCCCTGGCCGCCGGGCTGCTCTCCCCCGTCGCCACGATCGTCCTCGTCATCGTCACCCTGGCCGGCGCCCTGCCCGTCTATCGCCGCGTGGCCGAAGAGAGCCCACGCGGCGAGGGCTCGATCGCGATGTTGTCGCGTCTGCTGTCCTTCTGGAAGGGCAAGCTCTTCGTTCTCACCCTGCTGGGCTTCGCCGCCACCGACTTCCTGATCACCATCACCCTGTCGGCGGCCGACGCCTCCACCCACCTGGTGGAGAACCCGCACCTGGAAGCGGCGCTGCACGACAAGCAGATGATCATCACGCTGGTGCTGATCGCGCTGCTCGGCGCGGTGTTCCTCAAGGGCTTCCTGGAGGCCATCGGCGTCGCCGTCGTCCTCGTCGGCGTCTACCTCGCGCTCAACGTGGTCGTCGTGATCACCGGCCTGTGGCACGTCCTGACCGAGGGCCACGTCGTCACCGACTGGACCGCCGCGCTGACGGCCGAGCACGGCAACGTCTTCGCCATGGTCGGCGTCGCCCTGATCGTCTTCCCCAAGCTCGCGCTCGGCCTGTCCGGCTTCGAGACCGGCGTCGCCGTCATGCCGCACGTGAAGGGCGACGAGGGCGACACCGAGGACAAGCCCACCGGCCGCATCCGCGACACCAAGAAGCTGCTCACGACCGCGGCGCTGATCATGAGCGTCTTCCTGATCTGCACCAGCTTCATCACCACCGTCCTCATCCCCGCCAAGGAGTTCGAGTCCGGCGGCAACGCCAACGGCCGCGCGCTCGCCTACCTGGCGCACGAGTACCTCGGCAACACCTTCGGCACCGTCTACGACGTCGCCACCATCGCCATCCTGTGGTTCGCCGGCGCCTCCGCCATGGCCGGTCTGCTCAACCTGATGCCGCGCTACCTGCCCAAGTACGGCATGGCCCCGCACTGGGCCCGCGCCGTGCGCCCCATGGTCATCGTCTTCACCCTGGTCGCCTTCCTCGTGACCTGGATCTTCGACGCCGACGTCGACGCCCAGGGCGGCGCCTACGCCACCGGCGTCCTCGTCCTTATCTGCTCCGCCGCCATCGCGGTGACCATCGCCGCCCGCAAGGCCGGCCAGCGCGGCTGGACGATCGGCTTCGGCGTCATCTCCGCCGTCTTCCTCTACACCACCGTCGTCAACGTCATCGAACGCCCGGACGGCGTGAAGATCGGTGCCTGCTTCATCGCCGGCATCATCCTGATCTCGCTGCTCTCCCGGCTCGGGCGGGCCTTCGAGCTGCGTGTCACCCACATCGAGCTCGACGAGATGGCGGAACGTTTCATCCAGGACATCTCCCGCCGCACCCCCCGCTTCATCGCCAACGAACCCGACAACCGGGACGTCGAGGAGTACCGGGCGAAGAAGGACCAGATCCGCGCCGACAACGACCTGCCCAGCACCGAGGACTTCGTCTTCGTCGAGGTCACGGTCACCGATCCCTCCGAGTTCGAGGCCGGTCTGACGGTGAAGGGCGAGGTGCTGCACGACCGTTTCCGGGTCCTGACCGTGGAATCCTCCTCCGTACCCAACGCCCTCGCGGCCCTGCTGCTGCACGCCCGCGACCTCACCGGCGTCCGCCCGCACATCTACTTCGAGTGGACCGAGGGCAACCCCTTCGCCAACTTCCTCCGCTTCTTCCTCTTCGGCCAGGGCGAGATCGCCCCCGTCACCCGTGAAGTCCTGCGCGAGGCGGAGCCCGACCGGGAGCGGCGCCCCCGCGTCCACGTCGGCTGACCGCCGGAAAGGGCGGCCGCCTCCCGCACCCGCGCCCGGCCGCCCGGCGCTCAGGGCAGCTGGACGATCTGGATCAGGTTGCCGCAGGTGTCGTCCAGCACCGCCGTGGTGACCGGGCCCGCCTCCGTCGGTTCCTGGGTGAAGCGGACGCCGAGGGCGCGCAGCCGCTCGTACTCGGCGCGGACGTCGTCCACGGCGAAGGAGGTGGCCGGGATGCCGTCCGCGAGGAGGGCCCTCGCGTACGCCTTGGCGGCGGGGTGCGCGTCGGGCTCCAGGAGCAGTTCGGTGCCGTCGGGGGCCTCCGGCGGGACGACCGTCAGCCAGCGGTAGTCGCCGAGGGGGACCTCCGTCTTCTTCACGAAGCCCAGCTTCTCGGTGTAGAAGCCGAGGGCCTTGTCCTGGTCGTCGACGAAGACACTGGTCACGTGGATCCGCATGGCGTTCTCCTCCGGGAGGTACGGCTCCGGGCCGCCGCGTCACGGCGGGCCCAGGGGGTTCGGGGTCGTCCGCGCCACGTAACCACCTGCCCGCTCGCGCCCGGCGACCCGACACGCCCCGCGTACGGCCCCTCCCGTGCTCTACACCCGCCCGAGGTCGACGTGGCCGCGCAGGGCCGCGAGACCGAGGGCCAGGAAGAAGTCGCCCCAGACGAGCGCGTGGCGGACGGCCGTGCCCGAGGCCGCGTCGTAGCAGCCGTCCCGGAGCATTCCGGCCGGGTGCGGCGTGCCGGGCGGGGTGAGGTGGGTCCGGGTCAGGTGGCGGAGGACGTCCTCGGCGCGCTCGCGGTACGCGGGGGCTTCCGGTCCGGGCAGCAGCGCCAGCTTCAGCAGGGCGACCGCGCCGATCGCGGCGGCCGAGGTGTCGAGCGGCCCGTCCGGGCGTCGGGCGAGGGCGGGCGGGACCAGGGGTCCGGTCAGGAACCCGCCCTGTTCCAGGAGCAGTTGCGCGGCCCCGCGCAGTCTCTCCGGTCGCCATGGCGGCGTCCGGGCGCGGAGCAGCGCGTCGGCGACGGCCAGCAGCAGCCATGCCTCGCCCCGGCTCCAGCCGACCTCCGGTTCGGGGCGGGCGTGCCAGCCGGACGCCTCGGTGAAATCCCAGGAAGGGGAGGGGCGTTCGGCAGTCGCGCCGCCGAGGCAGAGGTCGAGGTGGCGGTGGAGGTGACCCGCCGCCACCGCGTCTCCCCGGGCCCCGGCGGAGGCGAGGAGCGGTACGAGGCCGGGGACCCCGTCCGCGCGGGCGCGGGCCCGGGGGCCGCCGAGGGCCGCTCCCCAGGGGACGAGGCCGAGGGCCGGGTCGTACGCGGCGCGTACGGACCGCGCCGCCCGTGCGCGCAGGGCCTCGGCCTCCCCGTCGTCGCCGAGTGCCGTTCCGTACCAGAGGATCAGGCCCCGGGTCGCGGTGTCCGCCTCCGTCCAGGGCGCGAGGCGGGCCGTGCATGCGGCCGCCGCCGCGCGGTCGGCGGCCGTTCCCGTGTGGCGGGCCCGCAGCCAGAGCAGCCCGGCCCAGAACCCGCCCGCCCAGGAGCCCCGGCCGGTCGTGGTCCAGTGCCCGTCGGCGGGGTCCGCGTACAACGGGAACCGCTCCCCCACCTGCCGTGCCGTCTCACCGGCCCGCCGGAGCACCGCCTCCAGGGCCTCGTCGGCCCACCGGAGTTCACTCACGGCCCCTCCGGCGGCGGTCCCCGGTGGCCCAGGCGAGGGCGACCGCCCCGGCCACGGCGAACTCGGCGGCCACCAGGGCCCAGCCGGTCCCGTACCGGCCGCTCTCCGCGAGTCGCCCGAACAGCGGCGGCCCCAGGGCGAATCCGGCGAAGAACCCGGCGGCCACCCGCGCCGAGTCCCGCCCGGCCCGGCCCGGGGCGGAACGTTGCATGACGAGGACCATGGAGACGGCGTTGCCGGAGACCGCGAAGACGCCCACCGCGACGGCGGCCGCCCAGACCAGCGGTTTCGCGTACGGGGCGGCGGCCAGGAGCGCCGCCGCCCCCACCGCACCGGCCGCGAGCGCTCCCGGCAGCCACTCGGCGCGGCCCGGCACGGCGGCCCGCGACCATCCGATCCGGCCCGCGATGCCCGCCACGCCGAGCACGGCGATCAGCGCGCCCGCCACCGCCGGGCCCATGCCGAGGCGCTGGACGCCGAAGAGCACGAGGTACGTGTTCACGGACGCGATCCCGGCGCCCAGGAAGAGCGAGAACCCGGCCAGCCAGGCGACCGGCCCTCCTCCTGCCTCCCCCGCCCGCGTCGGTACCGCCGGCGGGTCCGTCACGGGGGCCGCCGGCAGCGCCCGCCACGCCCACGCCGCCGCGAGCAGCGCCGCGCCGGCCGCCACACCGACCGCGCCCCGCCAGCCGACGAGACCGGCGGCCGTCGCGAGCGGGAGTCCGGCGACGAAGGCCCCGAGCTGCACTCCGGACTGCTTCGTCCCGGTGACCGCGCCGCGCCGCGCGGCGGGCACGGCGGCCAGGATCGCCTTGTTGGTCGCCGGGTTGGCCAGCGCCTGCGGCACACCGCCGAGGGCGACGGCGGCGAGCAGCAGGCCCACGCCCGGGGCGGCGCCGATGAGTCCGAGCGCCACCGCCGAGAGCGCGAGCAGCGCGACCAGGGAGCGGCGCGGGCCGACCCGGTCGACGACGCGGCCGCCGACGGGCGAGAGCACGGCGGCCGTCCCGAACCCGACGGTCGTCGTCAGGCCCAACTCGGTCTCGGAGACGCCGAGTCGGTCGACGAGGCGGGGCCCGAGCGCGCCGAGGAGGTAGAGCTGCATCATCGAGAAGGCCATGGCGGTCGTGAGCAGCGCGGTCAGCCCCCGGCCGGTGCCGCCGCCTCGGCCCGGGGCACCGCCGCGCCCGGGCGGCGCCGCCGCTCTCCCGCTTCCCACACGCCTCCCCTTCCCGTTTCCCGTGGCGGCCGGGTCCAGGACTCCCCAGCCGTCGGCCTTCGACCTTCGTCCGAGGAAGTCGGCTCGCGGGGCGGGGGAGTTCCCGGGGCGGTCTTGTGGGACGCGCCACATCTCGCGTAGGCATGTGCGGGACAGGTCGAGGGGGCGGCCGTGGTCGTGCTGCCCGCCCGCATGCCTGCGGAAGGGGTGCAAGGATGGGCGCGCCATGACACCAGGCCGATGTTCCCGAGCCGTGCGGGCCGCGTTGTTCGCGGCCGTCTGCGTGCTGCTCGCGGCCATCGGCCACGTCCTCATGTCGGGCCGCGCCATGCCCGGCGGGACGCTGGGGGCGGCCTTCGCCGGAACGGCGGTGGCCGCGTGGGTACTCGGCGGGCGTGAACGCGGGCTCCTGGCCGTGACCTCCGCAGCCGTCGCCTTCCAGTCGGCGCTGCACCTGCTCTTCTCGCGGTCGCAGACGTCCGTCGCCGCACCGACGGCGGCTCACACGGCCATGGACCACGTCGGCATGGCCGGAATGACGATGAACCGCGCCGGCACAGGTCGCCTGACGATGGATCACATGGCCCTGGTACACGCCGCCATGGGCCACTCCGCCACGGGGCGGAGTGCCGCGCCCGCCGGCCACGACATGACGGACTTGACCTCCTCCGCCGGGATGCTCGCGGCCCACCTCCTCGCCGCGCTGCTCAGCGGCCTCTGGCTCGCGTACGGCGAGCGGGCCGTGTTCCGGCTGCTGCGCACCGTGCCCGCCCGGGTCTTCCGGCCCCTGCTGCTGCTCCTCGCGGTGCTGCCCGTGGCCGTGGACCGGCCGCGCGTCCGGCGTGCGCGGTCCGGCGGCGGGCGGGTTCCCCGGCGTCTCCTCCTCGCACGCGCGCTGCTCACCCGAGGGCCTCCCCGGGCGATCGCTGTCTTCTGACAGCCGGATCCCCGGGGGCGACGGGCCCGTTCCTCGCCCCGGGCATCGGCCTGCCCCGCGGCGGGTCGTACGACTCACCGGCGGCGCCCGGTCGGCGCGCCGGACCCCTCTTGCCCGTAAGGACCTTCGGCGATGACTCTTGCCCGGAACAACCCTGCCCACCACGACCTTGTGAACGCGCGCACAAGCTCCTCGCGCTCCCTGCCCTCGCCCGAGAGCGACGCGGCGACGACCCGTCTCGCGCTGGCCGCCCGGGACGGTTCCCCTTCCCAGGCCGATCTGTTCGTGCGGGCGCTGCACCGGGACGTCTGGCGGTACGTGGCGTACCTCAGCGCCGACCGGCAGGCGGCGGACGACCTCACCCAGGAGGTCTTCCTGCGGGCGCTCACCGCGCTGCCCCGGTTCGAGGGGCGTTCCTCCGCCCGCACCTGGCTGCTCTCCATCGCCCGCCGCACGGTCGTGGACAGCCTGCGGCGCGCGGCGGCCCGGCCCCGGCTCTCGGACCAGGACGACTGGCAGACGGCCGCCGAGCGGGCGCAGCCCTGCGGGCTCCCCGGCTTCGAGGACGGCATCGCCCTCGCGGAACTCCTCGCCGCGATCCCGGCGGAGCGCCGCGAGGCCTTCGTCCTGACCCAGCTCCTCGGCCTCTCCTACGCGGAGGCCGCCGAGGCCACCGGCTGCCCGGTCGGCACGATACGGTCCCGGGTCGCCCGGGCCCGCGCCTCCCTCGTCGCGGCCCTGACCGGCGGCGAGGAGCGGGATCCGGCCGGGGAGGAGGGCTCCGCGCCGAGCCACCGGCGGCCGCACACCCTGCCGGTCCTCGTCTGATCCGCTGGTCCTCAGGGCCTCGTGACGGAAGAGCCGGCGCCCTGGGGCGCCGGCTCTTCCGTCTCTTCCGCGGGTACGGGGGTCAGGCGGCGAGCGTCTTCTCCTCCGCCCCGTCGGCGGAGGCGGGCTCGGTCGCGGGCTTGGTGTCCCGCATGACCAGGGTGGCCAGGACGGCCGCCGCGAGGACTCCGACGGCGCTGATGGTGAAGGTGGTGGACATCGAGGAGGCGAAGGCCTCGCGGGCGGCGGCGATCAGTCCGGCGTCGCCCCGGGCGGCGGCCAGCGCGCCGCCGATGGACTGCTTGGCCCGCTCGGGGGCGTCGGCCGGCATCTCGGCGGCGAAGGTGCTGGTGAGGAGCGAGCCGAGGATGGCGATGCCGAGCGCGGTGCCGGCCTGCTGGATGGTGTCGTTGAGGGCGGAGCCGACGCCGGCCTTCTCCTCGGGGATGGTGCTCATCAGCGCGCCGACGGCGGCGGGCATCGCGAGCCCGGCGCCGAGGCCGAGCAGTCCGAGGGCGACGGCCGGGACGGTGAAGCCGGACTGCGCGTCGACGGTGGTGAGCAGGGCGAAGGCGCCGGCCATGACGAGCATCCCGGCGAGGATCAGGAGCCGGTTGCCGGTCTTCGCGGCGAGGCCGGCGCCGGCGCCGTTGCCGATGAGGGCGGCGACGGCGAGCGGCACGAAGGCGAGGCCGGCCTTGACGGGCGAGTAGCCGAGGACGAACTGCAGGTACTGGGTGAGGACGAGGAGCAGTCCGCCGTTGCCGATCTGCACGAGGGTCAGCGAGAGCGAACCGCCGCTGAAGTTGCGGTGCTTGAAGAGCACGAGCGGCACCATCGGCTCGGGGGTGACGTTCTCCCAGATCACGAATCCGGCGAGGGTGACGACGGCGACCGCGAGGGTGAGGAGCGAGCGGCCCTCGAAGGCGCCGTGCTGCGGGATCTCGATGATCCACCAGATGAGCGCGGTCATGCCGACGGCGGAGAGGACCGCGCCGAGCGGGTCGGGCTTCTGCCAGGGGCCCCTGGACTCGGGCATCAGGGTGAGGGCGGCGAGGATCGCGAGGGCGACGACCGGGACGTTGACGAAGAAGATCGAGTGCCAGGAGAAGTGGTCGATCAGGACGCCGCCGAGGACGGGGCTGCCGACGAGGCCGAGCATGGACACGGAGCCCCAGGCGGCCATGGCGCGGGGCCGCTCGTCCTCGTCGAAGACGGTGATGAGGATGGAGAGGGTCGAGGGCATGATCAGCGCGCCGCCGACGCCCATGGTGATGCGGGCGGCGATGACCTCGCCGGGGCTGGCGCAGACGGTGGCGGCGAGTGAGGCCGCGCCGAACAGCAGCAGGCCGAGGACCATGACCTTCCGGCGGCCGAAGCGGTCGCCGAGGCTTCCCGAGGTGAGCAGGAGTCCTGCGAAGACCAGGATGTAGGAGTCCAGGATCCACTGGATGTCCTGGGCGCTCGCGCCGATGTCCCCGGTCATGGAGGGGACGGCGACGGTGAGCGCCATGCTGTCGACGACCAGCACCAGGGTGCTGAGGCAGAGCACGACCAGGATCCACCAGCGGCGTGGGTTGCGGGTTTCCATCGGGAGTTCCCCCTCGGTTCTCGTCCGTCTTCCTTCGATGCGAACACTGTACGCAGCTGCGCACACTGTTCGCAACACTGGAGAGCTGTACGCTGGATGCGCACGACGTACGCAGTGGATGCGCAGTGAAGGAGGACCATGGCCGCCAAGGCGAACCCCGTCCCGTCCGTATGGGCCCGCGAGCAGTCCGCCCCCGATCAGCCCGCGCTCAGCCGGGCCGCGATCGTGCGCGAGGCGGTCGCCATGCTCGACGCCGACGGCATCGAGGCGCTCAGCATGCGCAAGCTCGGCGCCCGCCTGAACGCCGGCGCGACCTCCCTCTACCGCCACGTCGCCACCAAGGACGAGCTGATGGAGCTCGCCGTGGACGAGGTCGCGGGCGAGATCGTCGTCCCGCCCGCGGACAGCCCCTGGCGGGCCGCCGCCACCGAGGCGGCCGGGTCCTTCCGCGCGACGGCCCTGCGCCACCCCTGGCTCTCGTCGACCCTGGGGCAGGCGGGCCTCGCCTATCTGGGACCCAACCTGATGTCGTACTCGGAGCGGCTCGCCGCCCTGTTCACGGCCGCCGGCTTCCCCGACCCGAGCCGCGCGATCGACACCCTCCTGTCGTACGTCATCGGCATGAGCACCACGGAGGCCGCCTGGCTCTCCACGGTCGCCCGCTCCGGGGAGACCGAGGCCGGGTTCATCGCCCGGCTCATGCCCGCCGCGCAGCGGGCGGCGGCCGACCACGACCACCTCGCCGCCGCCTACGACGAGGCCGCCGCCCACGCGGTGGTCGACCCGGTCGCCATCCGGGACGCCAAGTTCGCCTACGGCCTGGACGTGGTCCTGGACGGTCTGGAGATGCGGCTCCCGCGCTGACCGGACGGCGTCGGCCACCGGCGGTGCAGCGCGTCGATGTGGTACGCGTGCGCGTGGCGCCCGCCGGACCCGGCCAGGTGCGGGTGCCCCGCCGGGAGTTCGGGGTGGACGTGCTCCAGCTCGGCCGGGTCCTCGCGGGGCCAGAGGTACGCCGCGCCCACGGCCCCGACCAGGGCGAGGGCGGCGAGCACGGCCGCCGAGACGGCGGGCCCCGCCCAGGCGGCGAGTCCGCCGGCGAGCGGGTAGGCGAGCATCCAGCAGGCGTGCGAGAGGGAGAACCGGGCCGCGAACGCGGCCGGCAGGTCGCCGCCGTCGGCCGAGCGGCGCACCACCCTGCCGCCGGGGGTGAGCACCGCGGAGCCCGCGGCCCCGACGACCAGCCAGACCGCGAGCAGCGCGGGCCAGGACCGGGCGCCGGTGGCGAGACCCACGGCGAGCAGCACGAGGGCCCCGGGCAGCACGAAGGCCGCCCGCACCATGACCGCACGGTCGTCCGCCCGGCCGAGGACGCGCGGCAGCAGCAGCGCCACGGCCATGGACCCGGCGCCGTACGCGCCGAGCGCGAACGGCACGTCCCCGGCGGGACGGCCGAGGGTGTCGCGGACCAGGAGCACGGTGTCGACCAGGACCACGGCCCCGGCCGCCGCGACGGCGAGGTCGAGGGCGAGGAGCGCGCGCAGGCGCGGGGTGGCGAGGACGAGCCGCACGCCGAAGGCCACCTTGGCGTACAGCCGACCGACGGCCGAGGCGGCACGGGAGCCCCGGCCCGCGCCGGTGGCCAGGACGGCACCCGAGCCCCGGCCCGCGCCGGCAGCCGGGACGACACCCGAGCCCCGGCTCGCCCCGGTGGCCGGGACGGCACCCGCGCCCCGGCCCGCCCCGGCAGCCCCGGCGGCCCCGGGATCCCCGTGCTCCGGCGGCGTCGGCAGGGTGGTCGTCCGTACGAGGAGGGCCGAGGCGAGGAAGCCCGTGGTCGTGCCGGCGAACAGCCAGTCGTACGGGACGACGGCCAGCAGCGCGGCGGCGAGTACCGGGCTGGCCAGGCTCTCCAGGTCGTAGGCGAGCCGGGAGAGCGAGAGGGCCTCGGTGTAGTCGCGTTCCCCGGGCAGCACCTGCGGGATCGTCGCCTGGAAGGCCGGGGTGAAGGTGGCGGAGGCGGCCTGGAGCAGGAGGATCAGGACGTACACCTGCCAGACCTGGGTGACGAACGGCAGGGCGAGCACGACCGTCGCCCGCGCCAGGTCCATGGAGACGAGGAGCGCGCGCCGGGGCACGCGGTCGGCGAGCGCGCCGGCGAGCGGGGCGATCGTCACGTACGCGGCCATCTTGAGGGCGAGGGCGGTGCCGAGCACGGCGGTGGCGTCGGCCCCGGCCAGGTCGTACGCGAGCAGGCTCAGCGCCACGGTCGCCAGGCCGGTGCCCGCGAGGGCGACGACCTGCGCGCAGAAGAGGCGCCGGTAGGTGCGGTTGCGCAGCACGGACAGCATGAGGACGCCCCCGGTCGGCGACGGCGGACGGCTGAGGTCTCCACCGTAGCCGACGCGTGCACGAGTGCGCACATGTTTACGCCGCTCGTCTCAGTCGTGCCAGGGCTCCCCGGTCACCTGGTGGTCGGCGCGGCTGATCGCCTCGACGACCAGGCGCTTCAGGTGCCCGTCCGGCATCGCGTACACGACCCGGCGGCCGTCCTTGCGGGTCGTGACGAGCCCGCCGAGGCGCAGCTTGGCGAGGTGCTGGCTGACGGCGGGCCGTGCGGCCCCGCAGGCCTCGGTGAGGGCGGTGACGTCGGCCTCGCCCCGGGTGAGCAGCCACACCAGATGGAGCCGGGTGGGGTCGGAGAGCAGACCGAACACCTCGGCCGCCGCCGTGAGTTCGCGTGCCCCCGGGGTCCGCTCGTGCGGGTGGGAGCGACCAGTGGCGTCTACGGGCTCGGACATGCGCCCACCGTACCGAGGAAGCGGATGTGCGGGCGCCCGTCGGGTCCCGGCCGGGTCACGGCGGCGCGGACCCCGTAGACCTCGGCGATCAGCTCCTCGGTGAGGACCTCCTCCGGCGGGCCGCCCGCCACCACCCGGCCCCGGGCGAGGACCACGAGCCGGTCGCAGTACATGGCCGCGAGGTTGAGGTCGTGGAGGGCGACGACGGCGGTGAGGCGGAGGTCCGCGACGAGGGCGAGGAGGTCCAGCTGGTGCTGGATGTCGAGGTGGTTGGTGGGTTCGTCGAGGAGGAGTTCGCGCGGTTCCTGGGCGAGGGCGCGGGCGATCTGGACGCGCTGGCGTTCGCCGCCGGAGAGGGTGCGCCAGGGCTGCCGGGCGCGGTCGGTGAGCCCGGTCCGTTCGAGGGCGGTGCGGACGGCGGTCTCGTCCGCCTCCGAGGGCGGGGTCCAGGCCCTGCGGTGCGGGATGCGGCCGAGGCGTACGACGTCGGCGACGGTCAGGTCGGTCTGGGTGTCGGCCTGCTGCTCGACCGTGGCGAGGCGCCGGGCGACCGCGCGGCGGCCGAGCCCGTCCAGCGGCTCGCCGTCGAGGGTGACGAACCCGGAGTCGGGGGCGAGGACGCCGGCGAGCAGGCGCAGCAGAGTGGACTTGCCCGAGCCGTTGGGCCCGAGCAGGCCGGTGACGGTGCCGGGGGCCAGGGTGAGGCTGACCCCGTCGAGGACGAGGGTGCCGCCGGCCGTGCGCGAGACCCGCTCGGCGCGGAGTCCGGCGTCTGCGGAAGGGCTCATCGCGCACTCCTGGTGCGGTACAGGACGAGGACGAAGGCCGGTACGCCGATCAGCGAGGTCACCACGCCCACCGGGACCTCCTGCGGTTCGAGGACCGTGCGGGCGAGCGTGTCGGCCCAGACGAGGAACACCGCCCCGGCCAGGGCGGTCACCGGCAGCAGGCGGGCGTGCCCGGGGCCGGCGAGCGCGCGGGCGGCATGCGGCAGGACGAGGCCGACGAAGCCGATCGCGCCGGCGGCGGAGACCAGGGCGGCCGTCAGGAGGGCGGTGACGCACAGCAGGACGAGCCGGGTCCGCGCGACGGCGACGCCGAGCGAGGCGGCGGCCTCCTCGCCGAAGGCGAAGGCGTCCAGGGTCCGCGCGTGCCCGCCGCAGATCAGCAGGGCCGCCACGAGGACGGCGAGGCACACCCGCACCTCGCTCCAGCCGGCCCCGGAGAGCGAGCCGAGCAGCCAGAAGAGGACGCCCCGGGTGGTCTCGGCGTCGGCGGCGGTCATCACGACGAAGGAGGTGAGGGCGGAGAAGAGCTGCATCGCGGCGACGCCGGCGAGGACCACCCGGTCCGTCGAGCCGCCGAGGGTGTGGCTCAGCAGCAGCACGAGCGCGAAGGAGACCACGGCCCCCAGGAACGCCCCGCCGGTGACGGAGAGGAGGCCGCCGCCGACACCGAGGACGACGACCGCGACCGCGCCGGTCGAGGCGCCGGAGGAGACGCCCAGGACGAAGGGGTCGGCGAGCGGGTTGCGCAGCAGCGACTGCATCACCGCCCCGCAGACGGCGAGTCCGGCGCCGCAGACGGCGGCGAGGAGGGTACGGGGCAGCCGCAGGTCCCAGACGATCCCGTCGCGGATCGGCGAGAGTTCGGAGGCGCCGCCGCCGAGGTGGGCGGCGACCACGGACCCGACCTCGCCGACGCCGATGTCCGCCGGGCCGATGGTGATGGCCACGGCCACGGACAGGCCGAGCAGGACGAGCCCGGCCACGGTCCACAGCAGCGCCGTGAGGCGTACCGGCCGGGCCGGCCGGGTTGCCAGGAGGGGCGTGCTCACTTCGCGAGACCGTACGAGCGGAGCGCGGCCGCCACCTTCTCGATGCCCTCGACGGTGCGGAGGGTGGGGTTGAGCGCCTGGCCGCTGAGCAGGACGTAGCGCTTGTGCTTCACGGCCGCCATGTTCCGGGTGACGGGGTCGGACTCCAGGAACTCGATCTTCTTGGCGGCGCTCTCGGCGGACTGCGCGCGGCGGGTCAGATCGCCGAGCACGAGGACGTCGGGGTCGCGGTCCGCGACGGTCTCCCAGTTGATCTGGGGCCACTCCTCGCGGGTGTCGTCGAAGACGTTCTTCGCCCCGAGCGCGTTCGTGACGATCCCGGGCGCTCCGCAACAGCCCGCCATGTAGGGCGACTTGGAGTCCGAGTACCAGTAGAGGACGGTGGCGTCGGTGAAGTCGGCCGCCGCCGTGGCCTTCGCCACCCGGGCCTTGAGCCCGGCCACGAGCTTCTCGCCGCGCTCGGGGACCGCGAACACCCGGGCCAGGTCGCGGATCTCGCCGTAGACGGTCTCCATGGTGAGGGGGCGGGTGCGGACGCCGTCGCCGTCGCCGCTGTTGTCCTTGCCGACGCAGTCGGTGGGCGAGAGGTACGTGGGGACGCCGAGCTGCTCGAAGCGCTCGCGGGGCGCCACTCCGCCCTTGCCGAGGGTGTACCCGAACGAGGCGGCCACGAAGTCGGGTTCGGTGTCGAGGACCTTCTCGAAGGAGGGGTAGCGGTCGGCCAGGCGCGGCACCTTCGCGTTCTCCCGCTCAAGTCCCTTGAGCACCGGGTCCGTCCAGGTCGCGGTGCCCACCATGCGGTCGGCGAGGCCGAGGGAGAGCATGATCTCCGCCGCCCCCTGGTCGAGGGCGACGGCCCGGCGCGGGGCGCGGTCGACGCGGACCGGCCGTCCGCAGTTCTCGTCGAGGGTGACGGGGTACCCGTGCTCGGGGGCGCTCTTCCCGGACGGCGCGGAGGACCCGCCTCCGCAGCCGGTCACCGTCGCGGTGAGGAGCAGGACGCCGGCCAGGGCGAGCACGGCGGAGCGGACGGGGTGTGCGAGCGGCACGGGAACTTCCTCTGCGGCCACGGCTCATACGCGGAGCCTGTCGTACGGTCCTCCCCGGGCGGCGGCGTGCCGCCGGGGCCGCCAGCAGGTCTTCGGACTCGGGGTCGGCCGGACGGGGCGCCTTCCCGGGCCCGTCGTGCCGCCCAGTGGCCGATGCTCCGCCCGTCGCCCTCACCGCTGCGCGTCAGTTCCGGTCTTCCACCGGATTCCCTGACCCGTGCACGTACCCGTTCAGGTGCGTACAAAGGTGCGACTGGCCTCGGCACAGTACCACCGGGCGGCGCCCCCGCCCCGGGGCCCGGTCCGTGTCAGACGCGCAGCTCCCTGGCCTCGAAGCGGCCGTCTCCGAGGACCAGGACGAAGGAGACCTGCTGCCCCTCGGAGACCGTCCGCGTCGCGCTCTCGATGTCCTCCGCGCGGAAGTACACCTGCTCCTCGGACCCCATGGGGACGACGAAGCCGTACCCGGCGAGACGGTTGAAGGAGTGCACGATCCCTTTGCTTCTGCCTTCCACGGCGGCCTCCTCGTCGTCGCCTCGGGGAGATGTCTCAGGGGAGATGTACCCCGCCCGGCCGCCTTTCGCCACCGCCGCCCTCCGGACGGCGCACCACCCTTAACGATCTAGTACAATGTTCAACAGAGGTCCGCTGCCGAAGATCCCCCGTTTCCGGCAGCGGGCCTCACCCTTTTCGCCCTCGCCCTTTTCGTCAGCGCGAGTCCGGCCGGACCCAGACCGTGCCGCGGGCCTCGTACTCCAGCATGGCCTCCAGGCCGTTCGCCGCCTCGGGGCCGAGCTCCCGGCGGACCAGCCAGAGGGCGAGCTCCAGGCCCGAGGTGACGCCGCCGGCGGTCACCAGGTCGCCGTCGTCCACCACGCGCGCGCCCTTCAGGACGCCGCCCTGCCGCTCCAGGTCCGGTCGGGCCTTGTGGTGGGTGGTGCAGGGGCGGCCCCGGGTGAGCCCGGCGGCCGAGAGCAGCATGACGCCGGTGCACAGGGCGCTGACGGTGAGCCCCGGCCGGACCGCCGCCGCGAGGGCGCGGGGCAGGACGCCCCGGTCGAGCTCGGCCCAGACGCCGGGGCTGTCCCGGCGCGCGTAGCCGCCGCCCGGCACGACGAGGAGGTCGGCCTCGCGCGGGGCCCAGGGGTGCTCGACGCGGACCTCGGTGCCGAAGGCGGCGGTGACGGTGCCGGGCCCGTCGACGGAGACGTACCGGACGTCCACCGGACGCTCGGAGAAGAACCCCGAGGCGGAGAGCACCTCGTAGGGGGCGGCGAAGTCGAGCTCCTCGACGCCGTCGAAGAGGACGAGGTGCACCCGGAGCGGGCGGCGCTCGGACGCGGCGGCGGCGGCCGTGGCGGCAGCGGTGGCGGTGGCGGTTCCCGTGACGCCCGCGAGGGCGCCCGTGGCGCCGAGGGCGGTGGTGGCGCGGAGCAGGTTGCGGCGGTTCATGGTTCTCCCCCAGGAGGTGGAAGGGCCCGACGGTTCTGTCACGTCGAGGCAGTCGGCCGCCGCCACTCCCCGGTTCCCGCCGCGTCAGGCCCCGCCGGAGCACGCACCCCCGCCGGGGTACGCGATCCGCACCGGCTCCCGGCTCCCGGCTCCCGGCTCCCGGCTCCCGGCTCCCGGCTCCCGGCTCCCGGCTCCCGGCAAGGCTCCGGCTCAGGCCCCGCCCGGGTACGCGATCCGCGCCGTGATCCTGGCGATGCGCCGCGCGGACTCCTCCGGCGGGCCCACCGGCTGGACGATGTGGCTGACGGTGAGGCGGACGATCGTCTCGACGGCGAGGCCGCGGGACTCCTCGTCGACGTCGGGCCAGGCCTCGGTCGCGTACGCGTCGAGCATCGTCATCGCCGTGCCGAAGACGGGTTCCGGGCGGGTGGTGAGGTAGGCGAGGAGATCGTCCTCGCCGCCGCGCGCCGCGAGCAGGACGCCCTTGATGAGGGGGTTGTCCACGGCCTGCTGGAGCGTGTAGCCGACGCCCGCCGCGGCCGCCGCCTCCAACTGGCTCCGGTGGGCGTCGAGTTCGCGCTGGATACCGAGCAGGAAGCCCTCCAGCTCGCGCTGGACCAGGGCCTGCCCGATGGCCTCCTTCGAGCCGAACTCGTTGTAGAGCGTCTGGCGGCTGATGCCGGCGGCCCGCGCGATCCCGGCCATGCGCAGCCCTCCCCAGCCGTCGGCGGCGACGAGCCGGTAGGCGGCGTCGAGCACCTGCTCGCGCAGGAGGGACCGAACACTCTCGCGGAAACGTGTCATCGTGCCCCCACTTTATCCACCGGTCCCTGTCCAGAGCATTGACGTCCGACAGGCGATCCGTCTATCAACTGGACAGTAGGCATGTGAAGTGTCCATCTCCCCGAGGAGCCGGCCTTGGCCCTGCACAGCGACTCCCCCGAAGCCCCCGCCGCCTGGCGCGACCCCAAGCGCTGGCTCTGGCTGTTCGGCCTGCTCATACCGGCCTTCCCCTTCCTCTCCTGGGGGTTGGTGAACGCCACCGGGCTCCGTCTCTTCTGGTGGACCGGGGTCCTCGTCCTGTACGTGGCCTTCCCGGTCGTCGACCACCTGATCGGCAAGGACTCCGCCAACCCGCCGGACAGCGCCATCGCCCACCTGGAACAGGACCGCTACTACCGGTGGTGCACCTACCTCTACCTCCCCCTCCAGTACGCCGGGCTCGTCCTCGGCTGCTGGCTGATCACCCGGGGCGACCTCGCCCTCGCGGACCGGATCGGGCTGACGTTCACCCTCGGCGGCGTCGCCGGCATCGCCATCAACACCGCCCACGAACTGGGGCACAAGACGGAGGTCCTGGAGCGCAGGCTCTCCCGGATCGCGCTCGCCCAGACCTGGTACGGCCACTTCTACGTCGAGCACAACCACGGCCACCACATCCGCGTCGCCACCCCCGAGGACCCGGCGAGCGCCCGGCTCGGCGAGAGCTTCTGGCGCTTCCTGCCCCGGACCGTCCTCGGCAGCCTCACCTCGGCCTGGCGCCTGGAGAAGCGCCGGCTCGAACGGCGGGGCCGGTCGGCGTGGAGCCCGCGCAACACGGTCCTCAGCTCCTGGGCCCTGTCGTTCGCGCTCTTCACGGCGCTCGCGCTCGCCTTCGGGCCCGGCGTCCTGCCGTACCTCGCGGTCCAGGCGGTCTTCGGCTTCTGCCTGCTCGAAGTCATCAACTACACCGAGCACTACGGCCTCAAGAGGGAGCTCACCGCGAGCGGCCGGTACGAGCGCTGCGCCCCGCGCCACAGCTGGAACAGCGACAACATCGCCTCGAACGTCTTCCTGTACCACCTCCAGCGGCACAGCGACCACCACGCCAACCCCACCCGGCGCTACCAGTCGCTGCGCCACTTCGACGAGGCCCCCGAGATGCCGACGGGGTACGCGGGGATGATCGTCCTCGCGTACGTGCCCCCGCTCTGGCGGCGCGTCATGGACCACCGGGTCCTCGCCCACTACGGCGGGGACGTGACCCGCGCGAACCTCCAGCCCTCCCGCCGGGCCCGTCTCCTCGCCCGGTACGGGACGACGGCCGGGTGACCACCGGCCGCCCCGCGCGGGGAGCGCCGCCGGGGCAGCCGGAGCGCTGAGGAAAAAGCCGTGTCGGCGAGTGCCGGCCTCGTACAATACCAAGCAGTCGGTTTCATTCCGTCGAGCGGTACGGCGCGGTGGGGCGCGGGCCTCTGCCGCTGAGACGCTTGGTGCTACGGGAGCCATGGGTGACCAAACAAGAGCGGGGCACACGGACCCGCGACGCGCTGATCAGGTCCGCGGCCAGGGAGTTCGAGCAGCACGGCTATGCCCTGGCCACCTTGTCCGCGATCAGCGCGGGAGCGGGCGTGAGCCCCGGCGCGCTCCACTTCCACTTCGAGAACAAGGCGGCGGTCGCCGCCGCCGTCGAGGACGAGGCCTCCACCGTCCTGCGCCGCACCGCCCGGATCGTGTACGGACGACGGTCGAACGCCCTGCAGAACCTCGCCGACACCTCGCACGCGCTGGCCCGCCTGCTCCGCGAGGACGTCGTCGTCCGCGCCGGGTTCCGGCTCGGCTGCGCCGACGACGCCCGTACGGAGCTCAACCCGCGCCAGGAATGGCAGAGCTGCGTGCAGCAGCGGCTCGCGGAGGCGGCCGACGAGGGCCTGCTCGCCGCCGGCGCCGGGCGCCACCAGGACCTCGCCCGCGCGATCGTGGCCGCCACGATCGGTCTGGAGACCCTCGGCCGGGACAACGGCGAATGGCTGTCGCCCCGGACCGTCACGGGCCTGTGGCACACGCTGTTCCGGATGCTGACGGACCCGGAGTCGCTCGCCGGACTCGAACCCGCGGGCAGTCAGAGCTCGTAGCCGCCCGGACGGCGCGGAGGTTCCGCGCGGAGACGTCCCGCGTCAGGAGGGGACGGGCAGGCCCCGGTACCAGGGCAGGTGGTCCGCGATCGTCGCGGCGAAACCCCGCCCCGGGTCGCAGCCCCACTCCCGCCAGGGCCGGTCGTCCGCGAACCAGTGGTCACTGGCGAGCATGGCGAGGTGGTGCTGCGCGAAGGGGAGGTCCGCGAGCAGCGCGCGGGCCCCGGCGATGTCCACCGCGGGCCCCCGGGGCCCTGACCGTCCGGCGAGGACCGCCTCGGCCGTCGCGAGCAGTTCCGCCACCGGGACCGGCTCCGGATGGTTGACGTAGCGGGGTCCGGGCCGCGTCCCCGGGGAGAGCGCCGCCCCGAGCAGGGCCCCCGCCAGACCGTCCGCGTCGATCATGGAGTGCAGCGAGGAACCGCCGTCGAGCGGGCCGGGCAGGGCGGCGAGCAGCCGGACGACGCCGGGCATCAGCTGCCGGTCGCCCGTGCCGTACACGAGGTGGGGCCGCAGGACCGTACCGCCCGCGTCGAGGACGTACCGCTCCCCCGCCGCCCGGGTGCGGCTGGTCACCGAGCCCGGGGCGAGCGGCAGGGTGCCGGGGGCCGCCGCCCGGAAGGGTCCGCGGCCGTGGACGGAGGCGGTGCTCAGGGAGACGATCCGGGTCACCCCGGCGCGTACGGCCGCGTCGACCAGGGCCCGGGTCCCCTCGTCGTTGACCGCGCGGGCGAGGTCCTCGTCCGCGCCGATCGCCGAGGCGCAGTGGATCAGTACGTCGACGCCCTCGCAGGCGCGGCGCAGGGAGGCGTGGTCACGGAGGTCGCCCGGGACGGTCTCCGCCCCCGGGCCGACCGGCGGGTCGAGCGGGCGGCGGGCGAGCAGTCGCACGTGCGCGGGGCCGGCCGCGGCCCGCGCCGCGGCCGCCGCCTTCGCCGCCACCCGGCCGCCGATGAATCCGGTCGCGCCGGTGATGAGGATGCGTGGCCCCATGGTTCCGTTTCGGTCCGGTCCGGTTCAGCCCGTCATACGGGCGCCGGAGCCGGCTCCGGCCACCGCCAGGGCCCGGGACGGAGAGGTGAGCGTGCAGAGGAAGACGGGCTCCCCGTCCTGCCGGCCGGTGACCCGGACGGTGGCCGCCCCGGAGGCGGAGCCGGGCAGGATCTCGGCCTCTATCCAGCAGGGGCTGTCGAGTTCGGCGTAGCGCACGAAGGAGACGTCCAGCTCGGTCGGCAGGCATGCCCCGTCGCCGAGGGCCGCCGTCGCCGCCTGCCGGGCCGCTTCGAGGAGCAGCATGCCGGGCACGTGGTCGTTCGGGCGCCGGAAGAGGGTCGGGTGGACGGTGTTGACGCGCAGCTGCCACTGTCCGGGGCGGGTGCCCGGGGCGAGGACGACGTCCTTGCCGTCCTCGCGGCCGACCAGCCGCGGGGCCACGCCCGTGATCAGCGGGACGGGCCGGCCGATCATGGCCATCCGCTCGCCCCGGATCCTGCGGTACGCGAGGGCCGAGGTGCAGCGGGTCTGGAGGCCGCCGGTGGCGAGGTGCCGGCCGTCGCGGGTGAGCACGATGGTGGTGCGCAGGCTGCGGAGGGCGCCGCGGCGGATGTCGAGGTCGGAGCAGACGATGTCGAGGGTGACCTCCGAGGAGAGGCCGTCCACGGCGAGCGTCTCGGCGTCGGCCGTGTAGTGGAGGCCCCACATGACGAACTGATCCTCGACGGGTACCCCGAATTCGGCGTGAGCGAGCAGCATGGTGCTCTGGCGTATCGTCTCGGCCACCAGTACGGGGTCGTGGCGGTCACCTGCCACCGGGGAGAAGAAGGGATGTACGGCGGGCCAGTGGGCGGATACGGAGAAGCGGTTCTCGGCCAGGCGGGTCCAGCCCGTGGGGAAGATGTCCGCGGGGTCCGACCGGTGGACGAATTCTCCGGGAACCTGCGCCGTCGCTCCCCGAGCGTCCTGCTCCATGGATCCCCCTCGCGTCCCCGCGCCCCAGGGCGGCGTGCCCGCCCGGCCTAGGGTACGTACAGCGCGGTTTTCTTTTCAATCCTTCACGTCACACCACGAGCACAGACAGCGATACAGCGGGAGGCGCCTTGGCGCAGCAAGCGCGTGCAATCAAGACCCGGCAGGCGATCCTGCAATCGGCCGCGGCCGTCTTCGCCGAGCGGGGCTACGAGCGCACGACCATCGGAGAGATCCTGGTGCGCGCCGGGGTGACCAAGGGGGCGCTGTACTTCCATTTCGCCTCCAAGGAGGACCTCGCCCTCGGGGTGCTGGACGCGCAGATGCTCGACGTACCGCTGGCGCCGCAGGCGATCAAGCTCCAGGAGCTCGCGGACCAGGCCTTCCTGCTCGCCCACCGGCTGCAGCGCGACCCGCTCGTGCGGGCGAGCGTCGCCCTGGCCCTGGACAGCGGTGCCACCGGGATCGACCGGGTCGCCCCGTTCCAGGCGTGGATCGACCAGCTCTCGGAGATCCTGATGGTGTCGAAGGCGCGCGGCGAGCTGCTCCCCCACGTCAACGTCACGGATTCGGCCGCGCTGTTCTCGGGTGCCTACTCCGGGGTCCAGGCAATGTCCCAGGTCCTGTGCGACCGCACCGACCTGTTCCATCGCGTCTCGGTCCTCCTCCAGCACTACATGCCGAGCGTCTGCACGCCGGCGCTGCTGACCGGGCTCCGGCTGACCGAGGAGTACGCGCGGGAGCTCGGCGCCCGGTACGAGGAGGACCGGCGACGCAGGGACGAGCTGAACGCCGAGGAGCCGTAGGGTCGAGAAAACCGACCGCACGGTATGGAGAGCGCCCCGACACGGAACCGCGTCGGGGCGCTCTGGCGTCATGGCACTGAGTGTGTTTTGCTGAGGGTACTCAGTGCCACAAGCGTCTAGGGGAGCTCCACATCATGGGTAAGGACTTCGACCTGTATCGGCCCTCCGAGGAGCACGACATGCTTCGGGAGTCGGTGCGTGCCCTCGCGGAGGCGAAGATCGTGCCGTTCGCGGCGGCGGTGGACGAGGAGGGCCGGTTCCCGCAGGAGGCCCTGGACGCCCTGGTCGCCAACGACCTGCATGCCGTGCACGTCCCGGAGGCCTACGGCGGCGCCGGCGCGGACGCGCTGGCCACGGTGATCGTGATCGAGGAGGTCGCGCGCGCCTGCGGCTCCTCCTCGCTGATCCCGGCCGTCAACAAGCTGGGCTCGCTGCCGGTGATCCTGTCCGGCTCGGAGGAGCTCAAGCACCGGTACCTCGCCCCCCTCGCCCGCGGCGAGGCGATGTTCTCCTACGCCCTGTCCGAGCCCGACGCGGGCTCCGACGCGGCCGGCATGAAGACCCGCGCGGTGCGCGACGGCGACTCCTGGGTGCTCAACGGCGTCAAGCGGTGGATCACCAACGCCGGCGTCTCGGAGTACTACACGGTGATGGCCGTCACCGACCCCGACAAGCGCTCCAAGGGCATCAGCGCGTTCGTGGTGGAGAAGGGCGACGAGGGCGTGTCCTTCGGCGCGCCGGAGAAGAAGCTCGGCATCAAGGGCTCCCCGACCCGCGAGGTCTACCTCGACAACGTCCGCATCCCCGCCAGCCGCATGATCGGCGCCGAGGGCACCGGCTTCGCCACCGCCATGAAGACCCTCGACCACACCCGCATCACCATCGCCGCCCAGGCCATCGGCATCGCCCAGGGCGCCCTCGACTACGCCAAGGGCTACGTCAAGGAGCGCAAGCAGTTCGGCAAGCCGATCGCCGACTTCCAGGGCGTGCAGTTCATGCTCGCCGACATGGCCATGAAGCTCGAAGCGGCCCGCCAGCTCACCTACGCCGCCGCCGCCAAGTCCGAGCGCGTCGACGGCGACCTCACGTTCTTCGGCGCCGCCGCCAAGTGCTTCGCCTCCGACGTCGCCATGGAGGTCACCACCGACGCCGTCCAGCTCCTCGGCGGCTACGGCTACACCCGCGACTACCCCGTCGAGCGCATGATGCGCGACGCCAAGATCACCCAGATCTACGAGGGCACCAACCAGGTCCAGCGCATCGTCATGGCCCGCAACCTCCCGTAACCACCAGCCTCTCGAAAGGAGACAGGCCGTGACCCTGAAGATCGCTGTCTGTGTGAAGTACGTCCCCGACGCGACCGGCGACCGCGGTTTCGCCGACGACCTGACGACCGACCGCGAGGCCGTGGACGGGCTGCTGTCGGAGCTCGACGAGTACGCGGTCGAGCAGGCCCTGCGCATCTCCGAGGAGTCCGACGACGCCGAGGTCACCGTCGTGACGGTCGGTCCGGACGACGCCAAGGACGCCCTGCGCAAGGCGCTCTCGATGGGCGCCGACAAGGCCGTCCACGTCAACGACGAGGACATCCACGGCTCCGACGTCATCGCCACCTCCGCGATCCTGGCCAAGGCCCTGGAGAAGACCGGCTTCGACCTGGTCGTCTGCGGCATGGCCTCGACCGACGGCACGATGGGCGTCCTGCCCGCCCTGCTCGCCGAGCGCCTGGGCCTCCCGCAGGTCACCCTGCTGTCGGAGCTCTCCGTCGAGGACGGCCTCGTGAAGGGCCGCCGTGACGGCGACGCCGCCACCGAGCACCTGGAGGCCCCGCTGCCGGCCGTCGTCTCGGTCACCGACCAGTCCGGCGAGGCCCGTTACCCCTCCTTCAAGGGGATCATGGCCGCCAAGAAGAAGCCGGTCCAGGAGCTGGACCTGGACGACCTGGACATCGACGCCGACGAGGTCGGCCTCGCCGGGTCCTGGACCCTGGTCGACTCGGCGGCCGCCCGCCCGGCCCGCACGCAGGGCACGATCATCACGGACGAGGGTGACGGCGGCAAGCAGCTCGCCGCGTTCCTCGCCACCCAGAAGTTCATCTGACCCACCGTCACCCCACCTCAGGAGCAAGGAATCATGGCTGAGATCCTGGTTCTCGTGGACCACGCCGACGGTGCGGTCCGCAAGCCGGCCCTCGAACTGCTGACGCTGGCCCGCCGCATCGGCGAGCCCACGGCGGTCGTCCTCGGCGCCGGCGAGGCCGCCGCCTCGATCGCCGCCACGGCCGGCGAGTACGGCGCGGCCACCGTGTACGTCGCGGACGGCGCCGAGTTCGCCGAGCAGCTCGTCGTCCCGAAGGTCGACGCGCTCACCCAGATCGCGAAGGACAAGGGGGTGGCCGCCGTCCTGGTGACCTCCTCCGGCGAGGGCAAGGAGATCGCGGCCCGCGTCGCGCTCCGCCTCGGCTCCGGCCTGATCACCGACGCCGTGGAGCTGGAGGCCGGCGAGAACGGCCCGGTCGCCACCCAGTCCGTCTTCGCCGCCTCGTACCAGGTGAAGTCGACGGTCTCGCACGGCGTCCCGGTCATCACCGTCAAGCCGAACTCCGCCGCCCCGGAGGCCGCTCCGGCCGCCGGCACGGTCGAGAACGTGGCCGTCGCCTTCACCGGCAACGCCGCCAAGGTCGTCTCGCGCACACCGCGCGTCTCCACCGGCCGCCCCGAGCTGACCGAGTCCGCGATCGTGGTCTCCGGCGGCCGCGGTGTCGGCGCGGCCGAGGGCTTCGCGGTCGTCGAGAAGCTGGCCGACTCGCTCGGCGCGGCCGTCGGCGCCTCCCGCGCCGCCGTGGACGCCGGCTGGTACCCGCACTCCAACCAGGTCGGCCAGACCGGCAAGCAGGTCTCGCCCCAGCTGTACGTGGCGGCGGGCATCTCCGGCGCGATCCAGCACCGGGCCGGCATGCAGACCTCGAAGACGATCGTCGCGGTCAACAAGGACCCCGAGGCCCCGATCTTCGACCTGGTCGACTACGGCGTGGTCGGCGACCTCTTCGAGGTGCTGCCGCAGCTGACGGACGAGATCGCCGCGCGCTGATCCACCCGAAGCGCGAGAAGGGGTGAGTGGCACTCTGTGCCACCCACCCCTTCGTCGTACGGAGGCTCAGTACCAGCCGTCGAGCGGGACCTCCTCGCAGAGCCGGACGACCGGCCTGCGCCCGGAGACCGCGGTGCCGGAGACCTTGACCCGGACCCCGGGGCGCACGGCGTGCAGCGGTCCGTCGACCCGGCAGCGGACGACGAAGCCCTCGGTCATGTGGACCGGCCAGAGGTCGGCATCGGCGGCGGCGACCCCGCGGCGTACGGATATCACGCCCTCGCCGTCGCTGAGTTCGGGCGCGAGGTCGGTCGACCCGCAGGTCGGACAGAGCAGGCGCTGGAACGTGGTGGTGTGGCACCAGCGGCAGCGCTGGAAGTACAGCTCGGAGTCGGGGGCCGACTCTTCGGCCTGGACGGCTGTCCCGCTCCTCAGTCCCGTGTGGAACACGATGCCTTCTCCTTGCACTCGGCGGCTCGACCGTGCATGGAGCAAAGATATGGCACTGAGTGCCATCAAATAAAGACCTGAGTTCCCTCAATTAGAGATACTGAGAACCCTGAAGGCCTCAGGCGCCCCTCAGTCCTCCCCGAGGCTCGACTCCACCTCGCGCACCACGCGCCACATCGGGGTGGACCGCTTGGTGATCACCACGACGACGTCCTCGGTCTCCCCGGCCGGCGCGTCCGCCGCCTGGCCGCCGGCCCAGGTCGCGCGCACGAACTCCAGGGCCCCGTCGACCTCGGCCAGCGGGTCGCCCTCGCCGCCCGAGCGCAGCCAGTGCCGCAGGGCGTGGTTGTGGGCGGCGACCACGGCCGCCGCCACGACGTTGGCGCGCAGGGTGCCGTCCCTGCGGTCGGCCCAGCGGGTGCGCAGGTAGTCGCCGAGGGTCTTCTCGTACCGCCAGACCACCGACAGCTCGTAGGTGCGCAGTCCGGTCACCTCGCGGGTGAGCCGGTAGCGCTGCACGGAGAAGTCGGGGTTCTCGGCGTACATCCGCATGACGAGCCGGGCGGCGTCGCAGACGCGGACGACCGGGTCGTCGGAGTCGGCGCTCGCGGCGAGGAAGCGGGTCATGTCGGCGAGGCACTGCTCGTGGTCGGGGAAGACCACGTCCTCCTTCGAGGGGAAGTACCGGAAGAAGGACCGCCGGCCGACGCCCGCGAGCGTGACGATGTCGTCCACGGTGGTCTGCTCGTAGCCCCGCTCCAGGAAGAGCTGGAAGGCCGCGGCGATGAGGGAGTCCCGCATCGCGGGCTTCGTGGAGTTCGTCGACGCTGTTCCCATGGCCCGAACCTAACACTCGCCGCGCATCCGCGCGGCACTCGGTGCCGGATACTTCCGACACCGAGTGCTGTCCCGGGGGTACGGAGACTCAGCGGAGGCTCAGCGGGAGCTCAGCCAGGGCTCAGCGGGGCGCCATCCGGAGCGCGCCGTCCATCCGGATCGTCTCGCCGTTGAGGTAGTCGTGCTCGGCGATCATCGTCACGAGCCGGGCGTACTCCTCCGGGCGCGCGAGGCGCTGCGGGAAGGTGACGCTCGCGGCGAGACCGGCCCTGACGTCCTCGCCGAAGCCGGCCATCATCGGGGTGTCGACGATGCCGGGGGCGATGGTGACGACCCGGATGCCGAACTGCGCCAGGTCGCGGGCGGCGGTGATGGTCATCCCGGCGACGCCCGCCTTGGAGGCGGCGTACGCGATCTGCCCGACCTGGCCCTCGAAGGCGGCGATCGAGGCGGTGTTGACGACGAGGCCGCGCTGTCCGTGCTCGTCGGGCTCGTGGCGGGCGATGGCCTCGGCGGCGAGCCGCATCACGTTGAAGGTGCCGAGCAGGTTGACGTTGAGCACCGTACGGAACAGGTCGAGGTCGTGCGGCCCCTTGCGGCCCAGGACGCGGGCGGAGGGGGCGATGCCGGCGCAGTTCACGGCGAGCCGCAGCTCGGCGCCGTCGGCGTCGATCGCGGCGAGCGCCTCGCGGACCTGGTCCTCGTCGGTGACGTCGGCGGCGAGCAGGCGGACGCCCTCGGGCAGCGGCCCGGCGGCGGCCACGGCCTTGTCCAGGTCCAGGCCGTAGACGGTGGCGCCACGGGCGGCGAGCGCGGCGGCGGTGGCGGCGCCGAGGCCGGAAGCGGCGCCGGTGACGAGAGCGGCGGAGCCGGCGATGTCCATGGAACTCCTCGTTCGTGTCGTGCGGGTACGACCCTGCCGCCGGGTTGGCCGCCGGATCGGGCGCGCGCCCGCGGGGGACCGCGCGGTCCGCGCGATCTGCGCCGCCCACCATAGAACCGTGTGCGGCACCCCCGGAAGCGGAGGCCGAGCGCACACGGGGGAGGAAGTAGTCGACCGGTCGTACACTCTCGCCATGGGGCGAACGAGTGACGCGCGCGAGCGCATCCTGACCGCCGCGCGGACGCTCATGCTGGCGCGCGGCTACTCCGCCCTGGGCGTGGCCGAGATCTGCGCGACGGCCGGTGTGCCGAAGGGCAGCTTCTACTACTTCTTCGCGTCGAAGGAGGAGCTCGCCCTCGCCGTCGTCGAGGAGCACTGGGCCGGGCAGCGCGCGGAGTGGTCGCGCGCGCTCGGCGACGACCTCCCGCCGCTCCGGCGGCTGCGGCGGCTGTACGAGTCCACGGAGGCCGAGCTGCGGACGGGCCGGGAGAGCTGCGGCACGGTCACGGGCTGCCTCCTCGGGAACCTGGCCCTGGAGCTGAGCACCCGGACGGAGAGCGTCCGCGCGCGGCTGCGGGAGATCTTCGACGAGCAGGCGGCCCTCGTCGCGGAGACCGTGACGGAGGCCCGCGCGCGCGGTGAGGTCACGGTCGCCGACCCCGGCGCGGCCGCGCGGGCCCTGGTCGCCCAGCTGGAGGGCCGGGTCCTCTTCGCCAAGCTGTACGACGACCCGGGCCGCCTCGACGCCCTGTGGCCAGATTCCCTGGCCCTCCTCGGCGCCGAGGCCGCTGACTGACCTCTCGTCAGAAGGGCTTGGTCGGCAGGTACTTGCCGTCCAGGGTGATGACGGCGCGCTCGCCGCCCTCGGGGTCGGCGACCTTCTTCACGTCCAGCTTGAAGTTGATCGCGGAGATGATGCCGTCGCCGAACTGCTCGTGGACGAGCTCCTTGAGCGTGGTGCCGTAGACCTGGAGCATCTCGTAGAAGCGGTAGATGGTCGGGTCGGTGGGGACGGTGCCGTCGAGCGAGCCGCGGGTGGGGATCGTACGGAGCAGGCGCACCGCGTCCTCGTCGAGGCCGAGGAGCTCGGCGACGGCCTTCGCGGACTCCTCCGGCAGGGCGTGCTGGCCGAGGACGGCGGCGGTGGTGAAGGCGACGGAGAGGCCTGCGGCGTCCGCGATCTGCTGCCAGCTCAGGTCCTTGCGGATCTTGGCGTCGACGGCGGCGACCGCGAGGGCGCGGCGGGCGGTGGGGTCGAACTGGGCGTGCACCATGAGAGGTACGTCCTTTCTGAAGGAAACGCGGGGGGATCAGGCGGCGAGCGCGGGGCGTGCCGCGACGGGGAGTTCCTCGACGGTGCCGTCGGCGATGTCGAAGACCCAGCCGTGCAGCCGCACTTGGCCCGCGGCCAGGGCGCGGGCCACCGACGGGTGGGTGGCGAGGTTGGCCAGCTGCGCGGCGACGTTCTCCCGGACCAGGGCGGCCACGTCGGCCGTTCCGCCGGCGGCGGCGCGGGCGAGGGAGGCGTCGGCGTGCCGCAGCCAGGCGGCGACGGCGGGCGCGGCGCTCAGGTCGTGGCCCTCGGCGAGCGCGGTCATCGCGCCGCAGGCGGAGTGTCCGCAGACGACGATGTCCCGTACGCCCAGGACGGTGACGGCGTACTCGACCGCGGCGGTGACTCCGTCGGCGCCCGGTGTGTGGGCGGGGACGAGGTTGCCGGCGGTGCGGATGACGAAGAGCTCACCCGGATCGGTCTGGGTGATCAGCTCCGGTACGACGCGGGCGTCCGAGCAGCCGATGAACAGCGTGCCGGGCCGGTGGGCGGTGGCCAGGCGGGCGAAGAGGCCGGCCTTGGCAGGGAAGACCTCCCGCTGGAAGCGGGCGATTCCCTCGGCGAAGTGAGGCATGTCCCCACCGTGCACGACCAGCACCTATAGCGTCCAAGACCTACTGTCGATATCAGCTATAGATGACATCTATAGTCGGCCGCATGCAGCCGGAAATCCGCCATCTCCGCTATCTGCTCGCCGTCGCCGAGCACGCCAACTTCACCCGCGCGGCAGAAGAGCTCCGCATCGCCCAGCCCACGCTGTCCCAGCAGGTCAAGCAGCTGGAGAAGGCCCTCGGGGCGCAGCTCCTGGACCGCACCGGCCGTACCGTGCGCCTCACGGACGCCGGGGAGACGTACGCGCGCTACGCCCGGCGGGCGCTGCGGGACCTGGCGGCGGGCGAGCGGGCGGTGCTCGACGTGCAGGACCTGTCCCGGGGCCACCTCCGGCTCGCCGTCACCCCCACCTTCACCGCGTACCTCACCGGCCCCCTGGTCGCCGACTTCCACACCCGCCATCCGGGCATCAGCGTGGAGGTGCGGGAGCTGCCGCAGGACCGCATCGAGGCCGAACTCCTCGCCGACCGGCTCGACCTCGGCATCGCCTTCCACGGCGAGCACCTCGCGGGCATCGAGGCCGTGGAGCTGTTCACGGAGACCCTGGGCCTGGTCGTGGGCCCCGAGCACCCCTTCGCGGCGAGGAGGACCCCGGTACGGGCGGAGGAGTTGAGCGACCATCATCTCGCCCTTCTCGACCGTGACTTCGCCACCCGCCTGCACATCGACGCGTACGTCTCCGAGCACCG
This sequence comes from Streptomyces sp. NPDC021012, assembly GCF_044333355.1. Lineage (NCBI taxonomy): Bacteria > Bacillati > Actinomycetota > Actinomycetes > Kitasatosporales > Streptomycetaceae > Streptomyces > Streptomyces sp. NPDC021012. The sequence continues at coordinate 95,818 of NZ_JBIRQU010000003.1, read as the reverse complement.
GGTCCGGCCGACGATCGCGGTGGAGGCCGACTCGGTGACCGCGCTCACGGAGATCGTCCGCCGTACGACACTGGCCACCGTCCTGCCGGACGCCGTCACCCGGGACCATCCCTGGCTGAGCCCGGTGCCGCTCTCCCCCTCGCTGCCGTCCCGCGCGGTGGCGCTGCTGCGGCGCGCGGCCGGCTACCGGAGCGCGGCGGCGGGCGCCTTCACCGAACTGGCCGCTTCATGGGGAGAGGAGGCACGGGGTCGACCGATCGGATGACCCCGGGGTCGACCACCCGGGGCGCCGGGTGCAGCCGGGACGACGACGGGCGGCGGCAGGGTACGGCACCAGGATGGGAAGCAGAGCGGGCCACGGCGTCCCCGACGGCCCCCGCGGTTCCCCGATTTCACTGGAGCAGATCCCATGAAGCACGTGAAGAAGACCTCCTCGCGCACCCGTGTCGTGACCGGTGGCGCGATCGTCGCCGCCCTCGCCCTCGGCGGCTTCGGGGCCTACTCCGCGAGCGCCACCGGCGAGGAGGCGGCGGCCGCTCCGGCCGCCGCCGAGGCCGACGCCAAGAACAAGAACACGACGCGTTCCACCCACTTGACGATCGAGGCCGCGACGAAGGCGGCGAAGGCGACGCTGGAGGCCGCGGAGAAGGAGAACCAGCGGGTGTCCGTCGCGGTCGTGGACCGCAACGGCAACACGATCGTCACCCTGCGCGGCGACGGCGCGGGCCCGCAGTCCTACGAGTCGGCCGTGAAGAAGGCGTACACCGCCGTGTCCTGGAACGCCCCGACCTCCGAGCTGGCCAAGCGCCTCACCAACGCGCCGACCCTCAAGGACATCCCCGGCACCCTCTTCCTCGCCGGCGGCGCCCCCGTCACCGCCAAGGGCGCCCCGATCGCGGGCATCGGCGTCGCCGGCGCCCCGTCCGGTGACCTCGACGAGAAGTTCGCCCGGGCCGGTGTCGCCACGCTCGGTAAGTAAGGCCCCGGCCCGCCCGAGTCGGCGTGCGGGCGGCGCCGTTCGGGAGGAGCCTGGAAAGGGGTGGGAGCGCGCGGTCGGCGCCGCACGGCCCAAGTCCTGGATGTGAGCAGGATGGTTGACCACTCAACGAGCAGTCGGGGTGAGCCCCGGAAGGGGACGGCACACGACTCCCGTGACAGCCGTCGCCACGACGGCCCCCGGCATCGGGTCCGCATCCCCGGCTTCGCGCGGCCCGGCGGCGAGGGTACGGAGATCGGGCTGGGCGATGCCGTCGCCCGGGCGACCTCGGCCATGGGGATCCGCCCCTGCGGTGGCTGCGGCCGCCGGGCCGAGGCGCTGAACCGGTGGATGACGATCGGTGGCGGGCCGGACCGCTGAGCCGCTGTTCCGGTACCTCCGGGCACCGTGCGCGACGCCTGCCCGACGGGCGGTCCCCGTGAGCGCCCTCGCTTCTGACGGCCCGGCAGAGTGCGTGTGAGGAGTGACTGATGAACCCCGAGATCATCGACACTGCCCCCGCCGCGGGCCTCTCTCCGGAGACCGACACCCGGCCCGCTCCGCCCGGCCCCGTGCTCGCGGCGGAGGATCCCGGGCCCGCGCGCGACCCCGGCCCCGCGCGCGCCGACGATCCGACCGTCGTCCAGTCGTCCTGCGGCTGTACCGCGGCCGCCTCCCCCGACGACGGAGGGGACGCCGACGACGGCTACGTCTATGTGCTCGGCCGCGTCCGTGCCGTCTTCCCCGACATCTCGGTCCAGCACGAGTTCTTCCAGGTGGCGGGGGCCGGCGGGCACACCGACAGCACCGACGCCGACGCGATGTACCGCGTGCTCTCCGCCCCGGAGAACCGCTATCTCGCCCGGCAGATGTGCTTCGTCCTGTCCGTCCAGGGCGTCGACACCTACATCCTGGAGGCCACGGACCCCACCGGTCTCGACGAGCTGGTGGAGGCGCTGCGTCCGGTGGCCGACGGGCGCGACCTCGCCGTGGTGGTCGGCGCGCTCGGCCCGATCGCGCCCCCGAGTGCCTGCCAGGGTCTCTCCGTCCCCGTCGTCAGAGTGGTGAAGACCTGGGGGTTCGACCGCAAGGAACTCATCGGCGCGATCGACCGCCCCCAGGGCGCCTCCCGCAAGGAGTTCGCGAAGGTCGTCGGATCCCTGCTCGACCGGCTGCTCCAGCTCAGCGACAACGCCGGCACCGACCCGGTCGGCCGGGCCCTCAACTACCTGACGGTGCGCTGCCAGGAGATGTACCAGAAGACCAACGAGAAGCGCGCGGCGGGCTGCGTCCTCTCCTCGGTGGAAGCCGGTCCCTCCCGGCTGAGCACCCGGTCGCAGGCCGTCATCACGGTCGTGTTCTCCTACACCGACCTCCAGACCAACGTGGTCGAGAAGTACTTCGTCCGCGTGGGTCTCGCCGGGTTCTTCCCCTTCCTGGTGACACCGTTCCAGGAGTACTTCGTCCGCTGACCCGGGCAACGCCGGCCCGGGCGACAGAGAGAAGGAAGAGAGAAGGAGGCGAACGGACATGAGCATCCCCGGATTCGCCGTCGAACCGCCGACGCGCGACACACGGACCGGCGATCTGGTCCGCCCTCAGGACGCCCTCTGCGAGCTGGAGTTGGGCCCGGTCTGCCGCAACAACTGCAGAGGAAGCCATGACTTCCGCAAGTGCGTGAGGAAGTGCCTGGACGCGTTCTGCTCGAAGGATCCGTGGTAGTGACGCCTGACGGGCGTCCCCCGATTCGAACCCGCGCACGAGAGTGCCCACGAGAACGCTCGCCCGGCCCCCGCAACGCCGGGCGACCGGCTCCTCCCCTGCTGGAGTCGCCATGAGCCTGCCAGGGTTCACCCGGGCCTTCCCGACCGCCCGGCCCACCGCCCCCGGTGACCTGCTCCGCCCGCAGATCGACGCCCACTGCGACACGATGTGCTCGAACCTCTGCGCCGACGAGTGCCAGGACAGCCCTTCCTACGCAGCGGGCGACTGCCTGAACGCCTGCTCGGAGAGGTGTCACTACGAGTGCGAACCGGTCGGCCCCGTAGACCCGTACGGCCACCTGTACACCTACTAGTCCCCCGGCAGCGGTGGAGAGAGGTACGCATGGACCCCCTGGACCTGGTCGAACTCACGCCGCTCATGGCGCGCACCTCCGGCCGGTCCTCGGTCGTGGTCGGCGTGATCGACGGCCGCGTGGCCCCGAACCACCCCGCCTTCGCGGGCCGTCCGGTCCGGGAACTGCGTCCGGCCGCCGGGGCGGGATCCTGCGCCCGCGCGGACGTGTGCTGCGCCCACGGCACCGCCGTCGCCGCGCTCCTCGCCGGGGACCGGGGCGTGTGCCCGCGCTGCACGCTGCTGTCCCGGCCCCTCTTCACGGACCATCCGACCGAAGGCGGCCCCGCGACCTGCCTGGCTGGCGTACGCGTCGCGGAGCTGGCGGAGGCGATCACGGAGGCCGTCGACGCGGGCGCCCACGTCCTGAACCTGAGCCTGGCCCAGCCCGCGCCTTCCGGTGTCCGCGACCGCGCGCTGGATGCGGCCCTCGGTCACGCCGCCGACCGGGGCGTGATCGTCGTGGTGGCCGCCGGGAACCAGGGCCGGACGGGCTCCTCCCCGCTCACCGACCACCCGTGGGTCATCCCGGTGGTCGCGTACGACCACGCCGGACGCCCCCTGCCCCGCTCCAACCGGGGCATCTCGATCGGCCGCAACGGAGTCGGCGCTCCCGGCGACCGCGTCCCCGGCGTGGGCCTCGACGGCCGCCCCGTCCTCCTGAGCGGTACGAGCGCCGCCGCGCCCTTCGTCACGGGGGCGGTCGCCCTGCTCCGCTCGGCGTTCCCGGACGCCACCCCGGCGGCCGTACGGTACGCGGTGACGCACGGGCCCGGGCGCCGGCGATCGGCGATGCCGCCGCTCCTGGACGCCTGGGCCGCGTACACGACGCTGCGGGCGGTTACCGCGCGGAGTTCTGGGCCGTCGCCAGGCCACGGCTGATGACCAGCCGCTGGATCTGGTTGGTGCCCTCGAAGATCTGCATGATCTTCGCCTCGCGCATGTAGCGCTCGACCGGGAAGTCCCGCGTGTAGCCGTAGCCGCCGAAGACCTGGACGGCGTCCGTGGTGACCCGCATGGCCGTGTCGGTCGCGATGAGCTTGGCCGCGCTGGCCTGGCGGCTGAAGGGGCGGCCGAGGTCGCGGCGGCGGGCCGCGTCCAGGTAGGTGGCGCGGGCCGCGTCGACGGCGGCGGCCATGTCGGCGAGGAGGAAGCCGAGGCCCTGGTGGTCGACGATCCGGCGGCCGAAGGTGGTGCGCTCGTTGGCGTACGCGACGGCGGCGTCCAGGGCTGCCTGGGCGAGGCCGGTGGCGCAGGCGGCGATGCCGAGGCGGCCGCTGTCGAGGGCGCTGAAGGCGATCTGGAGGCCCTGGCCCTCGTCGCCTATGCGCCGGTCCTCCTCGATGAGGGCGCCGTCCCAGTACGCGGCGGTCGTCGGCACGGCCTGGAGGCCCATCTTGCGCTCGGGCGCGCCGAAGCTCAGGCCCTCCGTGGCGCCGGGGGCGAGGAAGCAGGAGATGCCGTGGCTGCCGGGGGCGGTGCGGGCGAAGAGGGCGTAGAAGTCGGCCTTGCCGCCGTGGGTGATCCAGGCCTTGGTGCCGGTGACCCGGTACCCGCTGCCGTCCTCCTGGCGCTCGGCCTTGCAGGTGAGGGCGGCGGCGTCGGATCCGGCCTGCGGCTCGGAGAGGCTGTAGCCGCCGATGGTCCGGCCCTCGAGGATCGCGGGCAGCCAGCGCTCCTTCTGCTCCGGGGTGCCGAAGGCATGCAGGGGGTGGCTGGCGAGGGTGTGGACGCTGGTGGCGACGGCGACGGCCGCCCAGCGCGCGGCGAGCTCCTCCAGGACCTGGAGGTAGACCTCGTAGGGCTGGCCTCCGCCGCCGTACTCCTCGGGGTACGGCAGGCCGAGGAGCCCGGCCTCGCCGAGGGTGGCGAAGAGCCCCTCGGGATAGGTCTCGGCGGCCTCGTGCTCGTCCACCCGCGGAGAGAGTTCCTTGTCGGCGATCTCCCGGGTGAGGGCGATGAGGTCCGCCGCCTCGGGGGTGGGAAGCAGGCGGTCGACATCCATGGCGACTCCAGCGGCGCGCAAAGTGGTACTGGGGGAGGTACTGCAGTACCGGTTAGCGTAGCGCAGAAGGGTGCTGACGTAACCCCCTCGAACGGCGGCCTGGAATACTGGCGGGGTGATCGAGACCTCCGCCGCCGATGCCCCGCAGCTGACGGGCCGCGGAGCCGCGCGGCGCTCCGCCCTCTTCGAGAACCTCGTCGCCCTCCTCGTCGGCGAGGGCTTCGCCCGGCTGACGCTCGACGACCTCGCCGCGCGGCTGCACTGCTCGAAGCGGACCCTGTACGGCCTGGCCGGCAGCAAGGAGCAGCTGGTGCGGGCGGCGGTCGTGCACTTCTTCCGGCGCGCCACGGCCCGGGTCGAGGCGGTCCTCGCCGCCGCGAGCGATCCGGCCGAGCGGCTCGCCGCGTACCTCCGGGCGGTCTCGGCCGAGCTGGCCCCCGTCTCGCCGCAGTTCTTCGACGACGTGGCGGCCTTCGAGCCGGCGGCGGAGGTGTACGAGCGCAATACGCGCGCGGCGGCCGGCCGGGTGCAGCAGCTCATCGAGGAGGGGGTGCGGGCCGGGGTGTTCCGCGAGGTGCACGTGACCTTCGCGGCCGACGTCATCTCCTCGGTGATGGTCCGCATCCAGCGCCGCCAGGTGGCCGCGGCGACCGGCCTCGCCGACGCCGAGGCGTACGACCAGCTGGCCGAACTGCTGCTCAGCGGCCTCCGCAGGGCCTGACCGAACCCACCGGACGCGCATGGCCGGTTTCCGCCCGCGTTCGATCACTCAGCGCAGGTGATCCACTACTGTGTGCGGCGCCACTGACCACTCCACCCCACCCCAGGGAGCCTCCGCGTGGAGCGCAGCCGTACCGTCCTCAGGATCCGTACCGTCCTCGCCGCCATGGGCGTCACCGCCGCCCTCGCCGCGGCCCCCGCGGCGCAGGCCGCCCCCGCCGGGAAGCCCGTCGCCGCTCCCCCGGCCCCCTGCACCGGGGAGTTCGAGGGCGACAAGCGGCTCGGCCCGAAGTTCCTGCCGAAGAAGTGGCAGGAGCCGGTCGGCCCGCTCCTCAACCGCTACCACCGCACCGGGCAGCTCTCCTCCGCCGACTTCCTCAAGAAGTACTGGGAGGGCCCGGCCGACACGGGCAGCTGGAAGTACCCGCCGAACGACGGCTTCGCCGAGGTCAACGGCACCGTCGACAAGGCGCCGGAACTCCTGGAGGAGGGCGAGCGCCTGGACCGCTTCGGCTCGGAGTACGGCGGCTACCTGGCCCCCGCCGGCGACGACTACGCCAAGCGCGCCCTGCCCCCGCAGAACCTCAACACCCGCGACGCCGCCTTCCCCTGCGACTACCACCTGTACGAGGTGACGAGGGAGTTCGTCGTCTGGGAGGGCTCCATCGCCCCCTGGTTCGAGCAGCCGGGCGGCGGCCGCCAGATCAAGCTGGACCCCGCCTTCCTCGACCCGGGCGACGGCCAGCGCCTCAACGTGAAGTGGCTCCTCGACAACGGCTACCTGGTACGCGTCCCCGCGTGACCGACCGCCGGGCGCTGGAACGGGCACTCCGGGAGACCGGGGTGCCCGCCGCGTACTACTGGATCGAAGACGTCCACGAACCGACGCCCACCCCGCCCGACTTCGTCTACCTGCGCAGGAGCACCGGCGGCTGGGAGACCGGGGTGTACGAGCGCGGCACGTACGAACCGGTCGCCACGCACGCGACCGAGGCGGACGCCTGCGCCCATCTGCGGGGCCTACTGGGCGTCTAGGGCCTGTCCGTCACCGCCCTTGGCCGTCACCATCAGGCCCGCGACGAGACCCGCGAGCAGCAGGAACAGGAAGACGAGCGCCCACCAGGGCCGCACGCCGTCGTCGATGACGAGTGCCGTGCCGAGGCTCGTGCCCAGCGTCTGGGCCGTGGCGACGGCGGCGGCGGCCGCGCCGGTGTGCCGCCCGAGGCCGGCGGCGACCACGGTGGCGAAGAGCGGCGCGAAGGGCAGGCCGATGCCCAGACCCATGAGCATCATGGCCGGGAGGAGGGTCCCGTACGCGACGCCGCTCTGGATGCCGACCATGGTCAGGGCCGCACCGAGCGCCGTGGTCACCAGGCCGGCGACGATGAGGAGGCGGGGCGCCACACCCCGGCGCAGCAGGCGCGGGGAGACCTGGGTGGCGCCGACGGCGATCGCCGCGATCACGGGGGCCATGGCCACCATCCCACCGCGGGCCGGGCTGTATCCGAACTCCGCCATCAGGATGAAGCCCAGGAACGGTATCAGCGAGAGGATGCCCGCACCGGAGAGGAACACGGCGAGGAGGCCGCCGAGCCGGTTGCGGTCCTTGAGGACGTACGGGGGCAGCAGCGGGTCCGCCGCGGCGCTCTGCCACCCCAGGAAGGCCACGAGCAGCACCGCTCCGCCCACCAGCAGGCCCAGGGTCAGGGGGGAGCCCCACTCAGGCCACGCCTTGACGGAGCCGTACAGCAGCGCGGCGGTCCCGAGGGTGCCGAGCAGGACTCCGGGCAGGTCGAGACGGGTGCCGGTGCGGTGCGGGCGGTCCTTCGGCAGGACGCGGATCCCGACCAGGGCGATCACGGCGAGGATGACGACGAGGCCCATGAACGCCTTCTGTTCCATCTCCACGGCCGTGGGCCCCACGGCCGCCCCGCCGATACCGGCCGTGGCGTAGACACCGAAAGCCCTGACGCGCGCCCCGGGTTCGGGGAAGGCGGTGGCCACCAGGGTCAGCACCGCCGCCGTCACCAGGGCGGCGAACCCGCCCTGGAGGACGCGGCCGACGATCAGTGCGGCGCCGTCCGAACCGCCGAGCACCCAGGCCGCCACGAGACCCGTCAGGCCGACGCCCAGCATCCGTCGGCCGCCCAGCCGGTCGGCGAGGTGCCCGCCGAGCAGCAGCAGCGCACCGAAGGGGACCGCGAAGGCGTACAACTCGGGTGCGTCCCGGCCGAAGTCGAAGTCGAAGGGATCCTGCGTCATCGTGCCGAACAGCGCAGCCAGCTGCGCGAGCACGATCACGGCCAGGCCCTTCGGGCGCCGGGGCGCCGGTGCGGGCACCTCGGGCGCCGGAGCCGTCGGGGTGTACGCGGGGGCGGGCGGACGCGCCGGGGAGGGGGCACGTCTCGGGCCGGGCCACGGCACCGCACCGTCGGGTGCCGTCTCCGTGACCGGATGCGCGACAGGCCGGGCGGCGGGCTCCGCCGCAGGCGGCTCCGCCCGCGGCGCCGGCACGTAGTCCAGCAACTGCGCCGCGTGTCTCCCCAGTTGGGCCAGGACCTCGCCCGGCAGCCACACCCCGCCGTCGCCCCCCCTCGGTCAGGGCGACGATCCGCTCGGGTGTGGGGCGGGCGGCCGGGTCCTTCTCCAGGCAGGCGCGGACCAGGCCGAGCAGCGACTCCGGTACGCCGGTGAGGTCGGACTCCTCCTCGGCGACCCGGAAGAGGTGGGCGTTCAGACCGGTGTCGGTGGCGCCGAAGAGGAGGCGACCGGTTGCGGCGTACACGAGGACGGCCCCGAGGCAGAACACATCGCTGGCGGGGGTGAGTTCGAGGCCGCGGACCTGCTCCGGGGACATGAAGCCGGGCGAGCCGATCAGCATGCCGGTGCGGGTGTGCAGGCTGTCCCCGGCCAGGCTGTCCATGGCGCGGGCGATGCCGAAGTCGATGACGCGGGGCCCGTCCACCGTCACCAGGACGTTGGACGGTTTGAGGTCGCGGTGGATGAGGCCCGCCTCGTGCACGACGCCCAGTGCGAGGGCGAGGCGGTTGGCGAGGACGCGGACGGAGTGCTCGGGCAGCGGGCCGAAGTCCCTGGCGACGACGGTGGTCAGGTCGGGGCCGGCGATGTACTGGGGGGCGACCCAGGGCACCGCGACCCCGGTGTCGGTGTCCGCGTCGAGGACGTCGGCGGTCCAGCTCCCGCCCACCCTCCGGGCGGCCGCCACCTCGCGGGCGAAGCGTCTGCGGAACTCCGGCTGTGCGGCGTACTCGGACTGGACGACCTTGACGGCGACCGTACGGCCGACGTCGTCGCGGCCGAGATAGACGAGGCCCATCCCGCCCGCCCCCAGTCGGGCGACGAGACGGTACGGACCTATGTGCGTCGGGTCTTCGGCGGTGAGCGGGTCCACACCGGGAATCCATCCGTCGGCGCGGGTGCGGTACGGGGAACGGAGCTATGCGACCGAACCTATGCGTCCGTCCGGTTCGCGGGGAACGTCGTGGTGGATCGGGGTGTGGGCGCCGGTGAGGGAGACGCCGCTGCCGCCGCGGCGGTTGGCGACGATCTCGGCGCCGATCGAGAGGGCGGTCTCCTCGGGGGTGCGCGCGCCGAGGTCGAGGCCGATCGGGGAGCGGAGGCGGGCGAGTTCGAGTTCGGTGACGCCGACCTCGCGGAGGCGCTCGTTGCGGTCCTCGTGGGTGCGGCGGGAGCCCATCGCGCCGATGTAGGCGACGGGAAGCCTCAGTGCGGCCTGGAGGAGGGGGACGTCGAACTTGGCGTCGTGGGTGAGGACGCAGAGGGCCGTGCGGCCGTCGACCTCCGTCGAGGCGAGGTAGCGGTGGGGCCACTCGACGACGATCTCGTCGGCCTCGGGGAAGCGGGCGCGCGTCGCGAAGACGGGCCGCGCGTCGCAGACGGTGACGTGGTAGCCGAGGAGCTTGCCGACGCGGACGAGGGCGGCGGCGAAGTCGATGGCGCCGAAGACGATCATGCGGGGGGCGGGGACGGAGGACTCGACCAGGAGGGTCAGCGGCTGTCCGCAGCGGCTGCCGTCCTCGCCTATCCCGACGGTGCCGGTGCGGCCCGCGTCGAGCATCGCGCGGGCCTCGCCGGCCGCGGTGCGGTCCAGCTCGGGGTGGCCGCCGAGCTTCCCCTCGTACGAGCCGTCGGGGTGGACCAGGAGGGCCTGGCCCATCAGTTCCTCGGGGCCGGAGACGATCCGGGCCAGGGCCGCCGCCTCCCCCGAGACGGCGGCGGCCAGCGCGGCGGGGAAGACCCCGCCGCGGACCGGGGTGACGAGGATGTCGATGATGCCGCCGCAGGTCAGGCCGACCGCGAAGGCGTCCTCGTCGCTGTAGCCGAAGCGCTCGACGACGGTCCTGCCGTCTTCGAGGGCCTGGACGCACAGGTCGTAGACCGCGCCCTCCACACACCCGCCGGAGACCGATCCGATCGCCGTGCCCTCGCTGTCGACGGCGAGCGCGGCTCCCGGCTGCCGGGGCGCGCTGCCGCCGACCGCCACCACGGTGGCGACGGCGAACGCGCGTCCCTGCTCGACCCACCGGTGCAGCTCTTCGGCGATGTCCAGCATCTGGGTTCTCCTTGGAAGGTGTGGGGAGGGCTGCGGTGCGGCGTCAGCTGACGCCGAGCCAGCTCTCGATGGGATGGATCGCGAAGTACACGATGAAGATCGCGGTCAGGCCCCACATGAAGCCGCCGACCTCGCGCGCCTTGCCCTGCGCCGTCTTGATCACGACGTAGGAGATCACACCGGCCGCGACACCCGTGGTGATGGTGTACGTGAACGGCATCAGGACCACGGTGAGGAAGACCGGGATCGCGACGGCGCGGTCGCTCCAGTCCACGTGCTTGGCGTTCTGCATCATCATCGAGCCGATGACGACCAGGGCCGCGGCGGCGACCTCCTGGGGCACGATCGCGGTGAGCGGCGTGAAGAAGAGGCAGAGGGCGAAGAATCCGCCGGTGACCACGGAGGCCAGGCCCGTACGGGCGCCCTCGCCGACGCCGGTCGCGGACTCGACGAAGACCGTCTGGCCGGAGGCCCCGCCGATGCCGCCGACGATGCCGCCGGCGCCGTCGATGAAGAGCGCCTTGGAGAGGCCCGGCATCCGGCCCTTGTCGTCGGCGAGCTTGGCCTCGGTGCCGACGCCGAGGATGGTGGCCATGGCGTCGAAGAAGCCGGCGAGCACCAGGGTGAAGACGATCATGGTGATCGTGATGTAGCCGACGTCGCCCCAGCCGGTGAAGGACACGTTCCCGATGAGGGAGAAGTCCGGTGCGGAGACCGCGCTGCCGTGCAGCTCCGGCGCGCCGGAGAACCAGGCCTTGGCCGGGATGTCGGCGACCGCGTTGAGGATGACCGCGACGACGGTGCCGGCGACGATGCCGATGAGGATGGCGCCGGGGACGTTCCGGGACTGGAGCGCGAAGATCAGCAGCAGGGTGAAGGCGAAGATCAGGACGGGCCAGCCCTGGAGCTCACCGGCCGGGCCGAGGGTGACGGGACCGCCGCCGGGGGCGGGGTTCTCGTGCACGAAGCCGGCCTTCACGAAGCCGATGATCGCGATGAAGAGGCCGATGCCGATGGTGATGGCGTGCTTCAGGGCGAGCGGGATCGCGTTCATGATCATCTCGCGGAGGCCGGTGACGACCAGGAGACAGATCACGGCGCCGTACGCCACGGACATGCCCATGGCCTGCGGCCAGGTCATGACGGGGACGACCTGGGAGGCCATCACACCGGAGACGCTCAGACCGGCGGCGAGGGCGAGGGGGACCTTGCCCCAGAAGCCCATCAGGAGAGTGGTCGCGGCCGCGCAGAGGGCGGTGGCGGTGATCAGCGCGGGCTGGCCGAGCAGATCGCCGTTGACGTCCTTGCCGCTGAGGATCAGGGGGTTGAGCAGGAGAATGTACGCCATCGCCATGAAGGTGGTGACGCCGCCGCGGATCTCCGTCGCGACGGTGGATCCTCTCTCCGAGATGTGAAAGTACCGGTCGAGCCAAGAACGTCCGGCGGGGTTGCGCGAGCCGGAGCCCGCGTCCTCCGCGGTGGTCTTGGGCTCCACAGACGACTGGGTCATGGGGCCTACTCCCAAGGTTCAAAGGGGCACCCGCATCAGACTTCGAAGCTCTGACGTGAAGCTGCGGGATTTGGGATATTGAGTTGGCTGCACGACCCGGGGGACGGCCCGAGACGAACGGGGTACTGCTGTGAAGCGGGTACTGCGGGTGGTGCGGGTACTCCGTCGAGGGAGTGCTCCGGGCGGTGTGGGCGGTGGAAGTGTGACGTTCCTGGGAGGCACGCACCGCCCGGAGAGTCCTACAGGGTGCCGGTGAGCGCCTCGGGGCGGACCGGCGTCTTGTTGAGCTCCAGGCCCGTCGCCGCCCGGATCGCCGCGAGGACGGCCGGGGTGGACGAGAGGGTCGGGGCCTCGCCGATGCCCCGGACGCCGTACGGCGCGTTGGGGTCGGCCAGTTCGAGGTAGTCGACCGGGATGGTCGGCGTGTCGAGGATCGTCGGGATCAGGTAGTCCGTGAAGGAGGGGTTGCGCACCTTCGCGGTCTTCGGGTCGACGATGATCTCCTCCATCACCGCGACGCCCAGGCCCTGGGTGGTGCCGCCCTGGATCTGGCCGACCACGGAGAGCGGGTTGACCGCCTTGCCGACGTCCTGGGCGCAGGCCAGCTCGATGACCTTGACGAGGCCGAGCTCGGTGTCCACCTCGACGACCGCGCGGTGCGCGGCGAAGGCGTACTGGACGTGGCCGTTGCCCTGGCCGGTGACGATGTCGAAGGCCTGGGTCGGACGGTGCCGGAACTCCTCCTCGACCTCCACGACCTGGTCCTCCAGGACGTCCGCGATGGTCGCGAGGGCCTCGCCGCCGTCGGTGACGACCTTGCCGCCCTCCAGGAGGAGTTCGGCGTTGGCCCAGGCCGGGTGGTACGAGCCGAACTTGCGCCGGCCGATCTCCAGGACCTTCTCGCGGACGATCTCGCAGGAGTTCTTGATGGCGCCGCCGGTCATGTACGTCTGGCGGCCCGCGGAGGTCGAACCGGCCGAGCCCACCTGGGTGTCGGCGGGGTGGATGGTGACCTGCTGGACGCCGAGCTCGGTACGGGCGATCTGCGCGTGGATGGTGACGCCGCCCTGGCCGACCTCCGCCGCGGCGGTGTGGACGGTGGCGACGGCCTCGCCGTTGATGACCTCGATGCGGATCTTGGCGGTCGAGTAGTCGTCGAAGCCCTCGGAGAAGCCGACGTTCTTGATGCCGACCGCGTAGCCGACGCCCCGTACGACGCCCTCGCCGTGCGAGGTGTTGGACAGGCCGCCCGGCAGCGCGCGGACGTCCGCGCTCTCACCGGCGGTCTCCCACTGGCGCTCCGGCGGCAGCGGGCGGGCCTTGACCCGGCGCAGCAGCTCGGCGACCGGGGCCGGGGAGTCCACGACCTGGCCGGTCGGCATGATCGTGCCCTGCTCCATGGCGTTGAGCTGGCGCAGCTCGACCGGGTCCATGCCCAGCTTGGCCGCGAGCTTGTCCATCTGCGCCTCGTAGGCGAAGCAGGCCTGGACCGCGCCGAAGCCGCGCATGGCGCCGCAGGGCGGGTTGTTGGTGTAGAGGCCGATCGCCTCGATCTCCACGTCGTCGACGACGTAGGGGCCGATCGAGAGGGAGGAGGCGTTGCCGACGACCGAGACCGTGGAGGAGGCGTACGCGCCGCCGTCGAGCACGATCTTGCACTTCACGTGCGTGAGCTTGCCGTCCTTGGTGGCGCCGTGCTCGTAGTAGAGCTTCGCCGGGTGCCGGTGGACGTGCCCGAAGAAGGACTCGTACCGGTTGTAGACCATCTTGACCGGCTTGTTGGTGCGCAGGGCGAGCACGGAGGCGAGGATCTGCATCGAGATGTCCTCGCGGCCGCCGAACGCGCCGCCGATGCCCGCCATGGTCATGCGGACCTTCTCCTCGGGCAGGCCGAGGCAGGGGGCGATCTGCTTGAGGTCCGAGTGCAGCCACTGGGTGGCGACGTACAGGTCCACGCCGCCGTCCTCGGACGGTACGGCGAGGCCGGACTCGGGGCCGAGGAAGGCCTGGTCCTGCATGCCGAAGGTGTACTCGCCCTTGACGATCACGTCGGCGCGCTTGGCGGCCTCGGCGGCGTTGCCCCGGATGATCGGCTGGCGGTGCACGATGTTCGGGTGCGTGACGTGGGCGAAGGCGTGGTCGGTGCGGTTCTCGTGGACGAGGATCGCGTCCGGGGCGGTGGCCGAGGCCTCGTCGGTGATGACCGGGAGCTCCCGGTACTCGACCCTGATCTTCGCGGCGGCGCGGCGGGCGGTCTCCGGGTGGTCGGCGGCCACGAGGGCGACCGGCTCGCCGTGGTGACGGACCTTGCCGTAGGCGAGGACCGGGGTGTCCTGGAACTCCATGCCGTAGTTCTTCGCGGCCGGCAGGTCCTCGTGGGTCAGGACGGCGTAGACGCCCGACACCTTCAGGGCCTCGGAGGTGTCGATCGACACGATCTCGGCGTGCGCGACGGTGGAGCGCAGGACCTGGCCCCACAGCATGTCCTCGTGCCACATGTCCGAGGAGTAGGCGAACTCGCCGGTGACCTTGAGGGTGCCGTCCGGGCGGAGCGTGGACTCGCCGACGCCGCCCTTGGTGTGGTTCTGGGTGACGTTGCCGGGGATGCCGGTGGTGGTGCCAGCCATGGTCAGACCGCCTCTCCCTGACGGGCGGCCGCGAGGCGGACCGCGTCGAGGATCTTCTCGTAACCGGTGCAGCGGCAGAGGTTGCCGGAGAGCGCCTCGCGGATGTCCGCGTCCGTCGGGGACGGGTTGCGCTCCAGCATCTCGTCGGCCGCGACGAGCAGACCGGGGGTGCAGAAGCCGCACTGGACGGCGCCGGCGTCGATGAACGCCTGCTGGATCGGGGAGAGTTCGACACCCTCGCCGGTCTGCGAGTCCTGGGGCTTGGCCTCCCAGCGCTTGGCCTCGTCGACCGAGGTGCCGCAGGCGCCGCTCGCGCAGCCGGCATGCTCCTCACGCTGCTTGGCGTAGTCCGCCAGGCCCTCGACGGTGACGACCTCGCGGCCCTCGACCTGGCCGGCGGCGACCAGGCACGAACAGACCGGCACTCCGTCGAGACGGACGGTGCAGGAACCGCACTCGCCCTGCTCGCAGGCGTTCTTGGAGCCGGGCAGGCCCAGACGCTCACGCAGAACGTAGAGGAGGGACTCGCCCTCCCAGACGTCGTCGGCTTCCTGCGGACGACCGTTGACCGTGAAATTGACGCGCATGGTTATGCAGCTCCCTCAAGCGTGCGGCCCGCGCCGCGGTACTGCTCCCACGTCCAGCCGAGCTGGCGGCGAGCCATGATGCCGACGGCGTGGCGCCGGTACTTGGCGGTGCCACGGACGTCGTCGATCGGGTTGGCGGCGGCCGAGCAGAGGTCGGCGAACTGCTTGGCGATCGACGGGGTGATGATCTTTCCGTTGTCCCAGAAGCCGCCCTCCTCCAGAGCCGCGTTCAGGAAGGCCTCGGCCTCCTTGGCGCGGATCGGGGTCGGCGCGGCGGAGCCGATGCCGGTGCGCACGGTCCGGGTCTCCGGGTGCAGGGCCAGGCCGAAGGCGCAGACCGCGATGACCATCGCGTTGCGGGTGCCGACCTTGGAGTACTGCTGGGGGCCGTCCGCCTTCTTGATGTGGACGGTCTTGATGAGCTCGTCGGGCTGGAGCGCGTTGCGCTTCACGCCCGTGTAGAACTCGTCGATCGGGATGAAGCGGTTGCCGCGCACCGACTCCACCTCGACCTCGGCGCCCGCGGCGAGCAGGGCCGGGTGGGCGTCACCGGCGGGCGACGCGGTGCCGAGGTTGCCGCCGACGCCGCCGCGGTTGCGGATCTGCGGGGAGGCGACCGTGTGCGAGGCCAGGGCCAGACCCGGGAGTTCCGCGCGCAGGTTCTCCATGATCTGCGTGTACGGGACGGAGGCGCCGAGGCGTACGTTCTCCTCGCCGACCTCCCACTCGCGCAGCAGCTCGACGCGGTTCAGGTCCAGGAGGTACTCGGGACGCCGGTGGTCGAAGTTGATCTCGACCATGACGTCGGTACCACCGGCGATGGGCACGGCCGTGGGGTGCTCGGCCTTGGCGGCGAGCGCCTCCTCCCAGCTGGCGGGGCGAAGGAAGTCCATGGTGGCTCTCTTCTAAGTGATTCTGGTGTTCGGGGGTCGAGCAGTGGGTCCGGGGGGACGGCCGGCCCTCGACGTGTTCATGTGCTGTTCACGCGGTGTGTGGCCTAGTACACAAGCCACGATCGCCCGGGTGCAGTCACCGAAACCATGAAGGAGTTGGCTGGTGCCCGTCGTCGTCTTGTAGATTCGAACGAAAGGCGGAGAACGGAAACCTCACCGTTTCCCCCTGGGAACGGTGGCACCGCGCCACCGTCGACAACACGACACTTTCACCATCACCGAACGAAGGAACGGCGGCGACACGATGCGGCTGCGCGCACTGCTGGAGAACGACGCGCTCGGGCTGCGCCTGCTCGGCGGCGAGGACGAGCTGGACCGGACCGTCCGAGGCGTGATGACGACGGACCTCAAGGACCCCAGCCGGTACCTGTCCGGCGGCGAGCTGGTGCTCACCGGCCTCGCCTGGCGGGCGGAGCCCGCCGACAGCGAGCCCTTCGTCCGGATCCTGGCCGCGGCCGGGGTGGCCGCCCTGGCCGCGGGCGAGGCCGAGCTCGGTCCCGTCCCCGACGATCTCGTGGCGGCGTGTTTGCGCCACCGGCTCCCGCTGTTCGCAGTGAACGAGTCCGTTGCGTTCGCGACGATCACCGAGCACGTTGTTCGACAGGTCTCCGGCGAGCGGGCCGGGGACCTGGCGGCTGTCGTCGACCGCCACAGGAGGCTCATGACCTCCGGGCCGGCCGGCGGCGGACCCGAGGTCGTCCTCGACCTCCTGGGCTCCGACCTGGACCTGCGGGCCTGGGTCCTCTCCCCCACCGGCCGCCAGATCGCGGGCGCGGGAGAGCCCCTGGAGGCCGGGCTCGCCGCCACCCTGGCGGGCGAGCACCTGGCCGCCACCCGGACCGGCCGGCGCGGCCCGCACCGGCTGAGCGTCGCCGGGTCCACGTACTCGCTCTTCCCGATCCGCAACACCGGCCGGGGCGCCGCGCCCGCCTCCCGGGACGTGCGCGAGACGGTCCTGTCGGACTGGCTGCTCGCCGTCGAGGCGGACGCCGGGGACTGGCCCGCCGCCCGGCTCGACCTGCTCCAGGGCGTCACCCAGCTGATCTCCGTCGAGCGGGACCGGCGCGACGCGGCCCGCACGGTACGGCGCCGGCTCGCCCAGGAGGTCCTGGAGCTGGTGCAGACGGGCGCCGCGCCCGCCGAGATCGCGGCCCGGCTGCGGGTCGCCGCCCCGGTGCTGCTGCCCGGGCTCGGCACGGCCCCGCACTGGCAGGTCGTCGTCGCCCGCGTGGAGTGGGAGCAGGAGGCCGGCCAGACCCCCGTGGACAGCGGGCCGGTCGCGCAGGCGCTCCTGGAGGAGATCCTCGTCGACCCGGCGACCGTCGGCGCCGAGTCGGCCGACCGGATCGCGGTCGCGCACAGCGGCGACGAGGCGATCGCCCTGGTCCCGCTGGCCGCGGGCCCGCTGCCGGAGAGCGAGGACGAGGGCCCGGCCCCCGCCCTGGGCCTGCATGCGGACGCGCTGCTCGCCGCCGTACGGGCGCCGCTCTCCTCGGGTCTCGACGGCGACGGGCGCCTCACGCTGGGCGTCAGCGCGGCCGTGGCGTCGGCGGAGGGCCTGCGCGGGGCCCTGGAGGAGGCCCGGCACGCCCGCCGGGTGGCCGCCGCCCGTCCGGGCCGGGTCTGCGCCGCCGGGCACCACGAGCTGGCCTCGCACGTGCTGCTGCTGCCGTTCGTGCCCGACGACGTCCGCCGCGCCTTCACGGCCCGCCTCCTCGACCCGCTGCGCGACTACGACCGCCGCCACCGGGCGGAGCTCATCCCGACCCTGGAGGCGTTCCTCGACTGCGACGGCTCCTGGACCCGCTGCGCGACCCGCCTCCACCTGCACGTGAACACGCTGCGCTACCGGGTGGGCCGGATCGAGCAGCTCACCGGCCGCGACCTCTCCCGCCTGGAGGACAAGCTCGACTTCTTCCTCGCGCTGCGGATGAGCTGAGCGGGCTCGCGCACCGGCTGATCCGCACGTTCCAGGGCCCGCCCAGGGCCCCGGCGCTTCACTCTTTCGGGCGAGTCCGGAGGAGTGGCGTCCGGGCCCTCGGCGGGCCTTCGGCGTCAGGTTCCGCGGACCGGGCCCGGGCCTGATCAGCGGCTTGATCACGGGCCGATCGGCGATTCGCCGGCCGGCCGGACCGGGTCGGGGCGCGGCTCTCCACCCCGGCTCGAGTTTGTGAAATTTTTCACCCGACCCCTTGGCCGGGTACTGCCGTTCGTGCTGAGATGCCGTCCTACTCAACAGCTCGATGGCGCGCTCGGGGAGGGCAATGTGGCGGATACCGCCATGTCTGGTTCCGAATCAAGGGGTGGCGAAGATCCGTCCCTCGCCTACGGCAAGGAGACACCCGTGGAGACCGCCATATGGCGTCTCCGCTCCCGAGGTTGCTGGACGGACGCGGCCGCGCTGCTCGCGCCGCACGCGTCCGAACCGGCGGCCGCACTCGAACGGGCCGCGCTGCTGATCGAGCGCTGCCTCTACACCGAACAGGGCTGGGCCGACGCCGAGGAGGCGCTCCGCGCGGCCGAGGCGGTGGCCGGCACCGACGAGGAACGCGGCGCGGCGGCCTGCGAACGCGGCTATCTCGCCTACGCCTCCACGCTGTTGGGCGTACGCGACCGGGCCGACGAGGCCCGGATGGCGCTGGGCCGGGCGGCGGCCCTGATCGCCCCCTCCGGCGGCCGCCGCCCGCTCCTGGACTTCCGGCGCGGGCTCATCGCCCAGAACCTCGGCGACTCCCCGCAGGCGGCCCGCGCCGCGTACCGCAGGGCACACGCCGGGGCGACGGCGCAGGGGGACTCGCTCCTGCTCTCCTTCACCTGGCGGCACCTGGCCGGACTCGCCCTGCGCGAAGGGGAGTTGGCGGAGGCGCGACACGGTTTCGCGGAGTCCCTGCGGATCCGCGAGGAACTGGGCTACCTGGTCGGTACGGCCCCGGCGCTCACGGCCCTGGCGACCACGGAGACCGAACCGGAGGCGGGCCGCCTGCGCGCCGAGGCCCGGCGCCTCTTCCAACTCCTCGGCGGGGTGCCGACCTGGCTGTCGGCCCAGCTGACACCCCGGCCCGCCACCTGAAGTCCCTTGTGCTGACAGCCTGGTGATGTCCCGTCACTTCTCCTTCGGAGCGAGGCACACCAGGCTGTCGTCGGTGCCGACGAGCAGGGAGCCGGCACCGGTGACCGCGACCGCGCGGACCGGGGGGCCCGGACGGAAGGAGAGCGTCGGGCCGCCCTCCGGGCGGTGGAGTTCGACGAGGCCGTCGGCCCAGGCCGCGGCGACCAGCGGCCCGTGCGGGGTCTCCGTCGCATGCAGGGAGACGACCGGCGAGGGCCGTTCGGCGAGGGGCTCGGAGTGCGTGTCACGGCCGGGGGTCCAGAGCCGGACGCTCCCGTCGGCGCCGCCGGAGCAGACGAACGGGGTCTCGGACTCGACCGCCGCGACGGCCGTGACCCGGCCGCTGTGCGAGGCCGACTGGTGAAGACCCGTCAGGCCGAAGGCGTGGACGGAGCCCAGCCGGTCCCCCACCACCACCGATCCCGCGATCGCCGCGAGGGCCGTGCCCGGATGGCGGGCCAGGGTCGCCGAGACCGCCTCGGTGAGCCGCTCCAGATACGGGGGCCGGGGCGCCGTCCCCCGTACGGCATGCAGCCGCCCCCGGTCGTCCAGGAGCAGCACCGTGCCGTCCGGCGCGGGCGCGAGCGCGGTGATCCGGCCGGGGACGGCATGCGCCAGGCGCCCGGCGGGACTCGCGTCGGCCTCGTGGAGCAGCCGTACGGTGCCGGTGGGATCGCCGACGAGGAGGGTGCCCTCCAGCGGGCCGCCCGCCGCGCCGAGCACGGCGACCGGGCCCGGCCAGGGCGGGTTCAGGTCTCCGCGGTGGCGGGCCCATCGGACCCGCCAGGGCGCGCCCGCCGCGAGCTCGGCCAGTGCGGGGCGCAGCCGGGGGTCGGCGCCGTCGCCGAGCGCGGCGAGGAGGACCAACGCCCGCTCCGCCGGGGCCTGTTCGCGGCAGAGCGACTGTCCGGCGCGCATCCAGGCGGTGCGGAGCCCGCCGTGCCCGTCGGCGGTGCCCTCGCCGGGCCGGGCGGACGGTTCGGGCCCGTCGAGGGTGCCCGGCACCCCGGCGAGCGCGGCGCCGGTGACGTACGCGGTGGTGACGAGCAGCGGGTCGGCCGCGCAGACGGCCGCCGGGTCGGAGAGGTCCGGCAGCGGCGGGGCGGGCTCCGCGGAGGCGGTATCGGGGGTCTCCGGCTCGCCGTCGAGGTCGACGACGGTGGTCCGGCGCTCGGCGCGCAGGACGGCGGGGGCCGGGGTGCCGCTCCGGGCCTCGACCACGAGGCGGACCCTCCCGACCCCGGCGAGCTCGGCGATGAGCCGGGTGAGCGCGGCGGGTTCGGCGGCGGCGTGCAGGTCGGTGAGGAGGAGGACGGTCCGGCCGGCGGGCCGCGTCTCGCTGGTGGCGAGGGCGTGGACGAGGTCGCCGGGCGAGCGGGCGACGACGCCGAGGCGGTCGGCGATCGTCCAGGCAGCGCCGAGCGCGCTCTGCCCGGCGAGCGGGACGAGCATCCGGTGCGCCCGGCGGCGGGACCGGCCGGAGCGCGGTCCGTACGCGGCGAGCCAGCCGAGCAGGGCCGTCTTGCCGCTGCCCGGGGCCCCGGTGACCAGGCAGAGCCGGGGCGCCTCGGGATCGGTCAGCCAGCCGAGCAGCTCACTGGCCTCGGCTTCCGTACCGTCCCATGCCGGGGACGGGGGCGCGGACGGCATGGGACACCTCACGGGCGACGCGGTGCGAGCGGCTGACGCCTCCGACCTTAGTCGCCCGGGGCTCGGGGGGTGCCGTGTCGGGCAGGCCGGATCAGGGAGCGGCGTCCGGTGCCGTGCCCCGCAAGGCGGAGGAGGGAGTTCGACGCGGAGCGCCGGCGACCGACGACAACGCGGCGAGGTGCGGGTGCCAGGCGCCACGAGCCCGGCCGGCACGGCGCCCCCTAGCACTCCGATCCGGCGAAGTGCTCTCGTACGAGGGCTTGGACGACGGTCAGGTCCTGGGCGATCAGGGCGTCGAGCAGGGCGGTGTGCTCGGCGGCGTCGGCGACGAGGTCGCCGTGGCGGAGGGCGGGGGCGCTGATCAGGGGCCACTGGGAGCGGCGGTGGAGGTCGTCGGCGACGGCGAGCAGCTGCTCGTTCCCGGCGAGGGAGAGGACGGCCCGGTGGAAGGCCCGGTCGGCCTCGGCGTAGTGCGCGCGGTCGCCCCGGGCGGCGGCTGTCGCGGTCGCCTCGGCGAGCGGCCGGAGTTCGGCCCAGCGGGCGGCGGGGACCGTGCGGGCCAGCCGCAGCATCACGGGCACCTCGATGAGCGCCCGGACCTCGGCGAGCTCGGCGAGCTCCCGGGGGGTGCGCTCGGTGACCCGGAAGCCGCGGTTCGGCACGACCTCGACCGCCCCCTCGACGGCGAGGCGCTGCATGGCCTCGCGGACGGGCGTGGCGGACACCCCGAAGCGCTCGCCGAGCGCGGGGGCGGAGTAGACCTCGCCGGGCCGGAGCTCACCGCCGACGAGGGCCGTACGCAGCGCTTCGAGGACCTGCCCTCGAACGGAGTGCCGGTGCACGACCCGGGGCCCGAGGGCCCCCGACTCGACGCGGGGCGTACCGGCCGCCAACCCGTCCCGCCTGCCCTCGGCACCGGAGGTCGGCTCGCCGTGGGTGTGTTCGCCTCGGGCGGTCTCCGTGCCGCGTGTCTGCTGTTCCGGTACGCGTGCGGACGCGCCGAGCGGGCCCGTGGCGTCGACGAAGGGCGGGGACGGTCGGTCCGTCGTCCGCTCGCGCGCTGCGCCCTGCTCCACCCGGGTCCCTCCTGCGGCCTCGTGCCGGGCTCGGCTCGCGTCGCCCGGGTCCTCTGTGCACCATAGGCGAACGGACCGACATCCGGGGCATACGGGCCGCCTCCGCAGGTGGGAGGCCACCCCGAATCGGGTAAGGTAAGGCTAACCTGCCAACGCTCGCGATTCGGTGGTCCGCATGACCGTCCCCGCCCTGTTGCCCGCCCCCCTCGCCTCGCCCGTCGCGGCTTCCTACGCCCGGCTCGCGGAGGTCTTCCCCAACCTGCGGATAGAGGAACCCGGCCGGGGCGAACGGCTGCCGGACGGCGCGGGCTGGGTGGGCGCGGAGGCGCTGGCGGCCGGCGGCCCCGCCCTCGACGCCTTCCTCGCCTGGGACGACGCGCAGGTGCTGCGGGACTACGGCACCCGGGCCCGCCCCGACGTCGTCGCGAGCTTCGGACTGCACCGGTACGCCTGGCCCGCCTGCCTCCTCGTCACCGTCCCGTGGTTCCTGGACCGCCGGGTGCCCCGCCTGCCCGTCCGGAACGTGGCCTTCCAGCGCACGACCGGCCGCCTGGTGGTCCGGGTGGAGGAGTTCTCCTGCCTACCGGGCGACCCCGCGGCGGCCCTGCCCGGCGCCCGGGTCGTCGACGGCGAGGAGGCGCTGCGGGCCGAGGTGCGCGCCTCGCTCGCCGAGCACTTCGAGGCCGTCCTCGATGGTTTCGGGCCCCGGATGCGGCGCGGCCGCCGGGCCCTGTGGGGGATGGCCACGGACGAGATCGTCGAGGGCCTCTGGTACGTCGCGGCCCTGCTGGGCGAGGAGCGGCGGGCGAGGGCCGAGCTCGAACTCCTCCTGCCCGGCACCCCCAAGCCGTACGAGCCGTACGCGGGCGGGGCGGCCTTCCGCGAGCTGCCCGGGTCCGAGGGGCCGGACGGCGCTCCGCGCGCCACCCGCGACCGGGCCGCCTGCTGCTTCTTCTACACGCTGCGCCCCGAGGACACCTGCCTCACCTGCCCGCGCACCTGCGACGCCGAGCGCGTCCGCCGGCTGGCCGCGACCGCCTGAACCCCGAGGGATTACGCCACCCGTACGAGTGCCGTAAATCGAACTCAAACCCCTTTCCCTGTACGCGCGTTCGACCAGATCGCACCTATTCGTATGCCCCGCGACCCCGATGGCGTGCTCTTGCCCGGAAACCCCTTGAGCGCCCCATGGGGTCGGCCAGTATGGGCCGCCAAACGCCCTACTGCGATGCAAGGGACACCGCATGAGACTGACCGACATATCGCTGGACTGGCTGCTTCCGGGCGGCGTGATGGTGGCCGGGGTCCTGACGGCGGTGGCGGTGCTCGCGCGCGGGAAGCGCGCCGGTGACCAGACCGCGGCCGACGACTCCTGGGAGCGGAGCGAGGAGCGTCGCAGACGCAAGGAGGCCGTCTACGGATTCGCCTCGTACGGGCTGCTCTTCCTCTGCGCGGCCGTCGCGGCGGCGCTGTCCTTCCACGGCCTCGTGGGCTTCGGCCGGCAGAACCTGAACCTCGCCGGGGGCTGGGAGTACCTCGTACCCTTCGGCCTCGACGGCGCGGCCATGTTCTGCTCGGTGCTCGCGGTCCGCGAGGCCAGCCACGGCGACGCGGCCCTCGGCTCGCGCCTGCTCGTCTGGCTGTTCGCGGGCGCGGCGGCCTGGTTCAACTGGGTCCACGCACCGCGCGGCATGGGTCACGACGGGGCTCCGCACTTCTTCGCGGGCATGTCCCTCTCGGCGGCGGTCCTCTTCGACCGGGCGCTGAAGCAGACCCGCAGGGCCGCGCTGCGCGAGCAGGGCCTGGTGCCCCGCCCGCTGCCGCAGATCCGCATCGTGCGGTGGCTGAGGGCACCCCGGGAGACCTTCGCGGCCTGGTCGCTGATGCTCCTGGAGGGCGTGCGGACCCTGGACGAGGCGGTCGACGAGGTGCGCGAGGACCGGCGGGAGAAGGAGCAGAACCGGCTCCGCCGGCGCGACCAGGTGAAGCTGGACCGGGCGAGACTCAAGGCGATCAACCGTCAGCACCGGTCCTTCGGGCTCGGCCGCGGCGGCGGACGCCAGGTCGAGATGGCGGCACTGGGCGCCTCTTCCGGCACCGGCCAGGGCCCCGGTGCGGGCAGTGGTTCGGGCTCCGCGACGGCCGCCGTGCAGGCCGCCGTCGCGGAGCCCGCCATAGCGGACCCCGGACAGCTGCCGCTTCGACCCCGGCCTTCCCTGCAAGCCGTGAGGGGCGATGAGCCCCGCCCCGGCGAGTCCCGGACGGTGGACCTCACCGCCGAGGACGACACCCAGGCGCTGCCCCGTCTCGACTCCCTGGAGCGCAAGCTCAAGGACCTGGAGCAGCAGTTCGGCTGAGCCGACACGGAAATCCGGCGGGGCCGCCTCTCAGGCGGCCCCGCCGTTCAGTTCGAACCACACCACCTTGCCCACTCCGTGGTCCTCGACGCCCCAGGAGTCGGCGAGCTCCTGGACGAGGACGAGTCCCCGGCCGTGCGTACCGTCGTCGGCGGGCGGTACGGGCGGCCGTTTGAGTCCGGGCACGAAGTCGCGGACCTCGACCCTCAGCTGCTCCGGGACGACCGTCGCGGTCACGACGGCCCCGTGCTCGGTGTGGACCAGGGCGTTCGTCACCAGTTCGCTGGTGAGCAGTTCGGCCACGTCGGAGGCGCCCGGTCCGCCCCACTTCCGCAGCAGTTCACGCAAGGCATGTCGCACCTCCGGCACCGCGGTGAGATCCGCGCATCCCACCTTTCTGAGCAGTTGAGTCGGCTGTCGTGCCTCCCCGGCCATATCCCCCACCCACAGGTCGCGTCGAACAGGCTCACGGGGATGCATGCCCCGTGTCACCGTCCGCATTCATGAGGTGACGACGGACACTCCCTCAGGGCCTGGGCACGTTGCGCAGGTTGGAGCGGGCCATCTGGAGCATCCGGCCCACTCCCCCGTCCAGGACGATCTTCCCGGCGGAGAGCGCGAAGCCGGCCACCATGTCCGCGCTGATCCTGGGCGGGATGGAGAGCGCGTTGGGGTCGGTGACGATGTCGACCAGGGCCGGTCCCTTGTGCCTGAAGGCGTCCTTGAGGGCGCCCGCGAGGTGTTTGGGCTTCTCGACGCGGACGCCGTAGGCCCCGGCGGCGCGGGCGACGGCGGCGAAGTCCGGGTTCTTGTTGGTCGTGCCGTACGAGGGGAGTCCGGCGACCAGCATCTCCAGCTCGACCATGCCGAGCGAGGAGTTGTCGAACAGGACGACCTTCACGGGCAGGTCGTACTGGACGAGGGTCAGGAAGTCGCCCATCAGCATCGAGAAGCCGCCGTCGCCGGAGAGCGAGACGACCTGGCGGTTCCGGTCGGTGAACTGGGCGCCGATCGCCTGCGGCAGGGCGTTCGCCATGGAGCCGTGGCTGAACGAACCGATGATCCTGCGCCGTCCGTTGGGCGAGAGGTAGCGGGCCGCCCAGACGTTGCACATACCGGTGTCGACCGTGAAGACCGCGTCGTCGTCGGCCAGTTCGTCGACGACGGAGGCGACGTACTCGGGGTGGATCGGGACGTGCTTCTCGACCTTGCGGGTGTACGCCTTGACGACGCCCTCCAGCGCGTCGGCGTGCTTCTTCAGCATCTTGTCGAGGAAGCGGCGGTCGGTCTTGGCGCGGACGCGCGGGGTCACGGAGCGCAGGGTCTCGCGGACGTCGCCCCAGACGGCCAGGTCGAGCCGGGAGCGGCGGCCGAGGTGCTCGGGCCGGACGTCCACCTGCACGATCTTCACGTCGTCGGGCAGGAAGGCGTTGTACGGGAAGTCGGTGCCGAGCAGGATCAGCAGGTCGCACTCGTGGGTGGCCTCGTAGGCGGCGCCGTACCCGAGGAGTCCGCTCATGCCGACGTCGTACGGATTGTCGTACTGGATCCACTCCTTGCCGCGGAGGGCGTGCCCGACCGGCGCCTTGATCCGCTCGGCGAACCGCATCACCTCGGCATGCGCCCCCGCCGTCCCGCTGCCGCAGAAGAGCGTCACCCGGTCGGCTTCGTCGATCATCCGGACGAGGGCGTCGAGCTCGGTGTCGCCGGGGCGGACGGTGGGCCGGGTGGTGACGAGCGCGGTCTCCACCGTCTTCTCCGGGGCCGGCTGGGAGGCGATGTCGCCGGGCAGCGAGACGACGCTGACGCCGCCTCGGCCGACGGCGTGCTGGATCGCCGTGTGGAGCAGCCGGGGCATCTGCTTCGGGTGGGAGATGAGCTCGCTGTAGTGGCTGCACTCGCGGAACAGCTGGTCGGGGTGGGTCTCCTGGAAGTAGGAGAGGCCGATCTCGCTGGACGGGATGTGCGAGGCGAGCGCGAGGACCGGGGCCATGGAGCGGTGGGCGTCGTACAGGCCGTTGATGAGGTGGAGGTTGCCGGGCCCGCAGGAGCCCGCGCAGGCGGCGAGGCCGCCGGTGATCTGGGCCTCGGCGCCCGCGGCGAAGGCGGCGGTCTCCTCGTGCCGCACCTGGATCCAGTCGAGCGAGGGGGTACGGCGGATCGCGTCGACGACCGGGTTCAGGCTGTCGCCGACCACGCCGTACAGCCGCCGGACGCCCGCGCGGACGAGGATGTCGACGAACTGCTCCGCCACGTTCTGTTTGGCCATGGCTCCATCAACACACGGCCCGGCGGGTTACGCCTCCCAGACGGCCACCCCCGTGCGGTCGTCGGCGTAACCCGTCACCCTCAGCTGGGTGTCGGCGAGGAAGGCGGCGAGGCCGGGCGGCTCGGGGTCGGCCCAGCGGGCGGCGAGCTCGTGGGCGAGGGCGGGTTCGCCGCGCATCGGCTCGGCGAGGCCGGGCGAGGCGAGCAGGAGGGTGTCACCCGGGCGGGCCACGGAGGCGCGGAAGCGGAAGGGCTCGGCGGGGGCCGGTACGGGCTCCTCGATGAGCGGCGGGGCGGTGGTGATGCCGAGGTCCATGGTGAACCGGTCGCCGTCCTCGGACGCCTCGGGAACGGCGGTCGGGGAGCCGAAGCCGACGACGGGGGCGCCGGTGACGGCGGCCGGTTCGGGCAGGAGCGGTTCGAGGTCCTGCCAGGAACCGTCGCGGAGCCGGAAGAGACCGCCGCCGCCGATGCCGAAGAAGACCCGGGTGCGGCACTCGGGGTCGGCGGGGAGGAGGAGGCAGCGGAGGGTCGCGGTGTACTCGTCGGGGGCGAGGCCCCGCTCGGCGGCGCGGGTCCGCAGCTTGCCGTAGGTCCGGTCGGTGAGCCGGTGCAGTCCGGACTTGAGGTCGCCGCGGCGGCCGGACCTGATGTCCTCGGAGAGCCGGGCGTGGCTGCGGCAGACGGCCTCGGCGATCCAGTGGCAGGCGTCGGCGGCGGCCACATGGGCGTCCTCGGCGGCGCGGGAGCCCGCGGCGACGGCGACGAGGACGAGCGCGGCCTCGTCGTGCCCGAAGCGCGCGGTGAGCAGGGCGTCGCGGCGGGGTTCGCCCCGGTAGCGCGCCGAGTCGCCGCGCACGGAGGCGGCGCGCAGGGTGCAGGTGCCGTAGCGCGCGCCGTCGAGGACGGTGTCGGCCACCAGTTCGCCGAGCTCACCGGGACGGGCGACGGGCAGCGCGGTGGGCTCCGCCTCGTACGTGGGCGGCCTGCTGCCGACGAACCCGGTCCTGGGCCGGGGCACGGACACGGCGATCTCGACGGTGAGTTCAGGACCCTCCTCCGACTCCCCCTCCACCTCCGGCAGCAAGGGCACCTGCACGGTGGGCGCCTCGACGGGCGCGGCGACCGGCGACGGAGGCGGCGGGGCCGGCGGCCCCGGGAAAGTCCGGGGCCCGGCACCTTCGGGCGCCTCCCAGGGCGCCGAACCGGGCACGGGGGGCACCTGCCGGGGCGCGGGAGGCGCGGAGGCCACGGGCGGCGCGGGCGGTGCCGGCCGCGGCGGCGGCTCCGGGAGCCTGCTCGGGCTGGAGGGCGGCGGGGGCGGCGGCGACGGGGGCACCGCGGGCCCGGGCGGTACCGGGGGCGGGCCGGACGGCACGGAGGCCGCGGGCCGGGCCGGCGGCGTGGTCGCCGGTTCCGGCTTCGGCGTCAGGTCCGCCCGGGGCGTGCGGTCCGTCCGGGGCGGCGTCGCGCGCGGTGTCGTGTCGAAGTGGTCGTCGAGCGTGTCACCCGAGACCGTCGGGGCCGTGTCCGGCGCCGACTCGTCGTAGAGCTTGTCCCACCAGTTGTCCCCCTGCTGAGTCATGCCCTTATTGTCCACCGCGGGCGGCGTCCGAAAACGGGACACCAGAAAAACCGTTGCTGCGAATGGGTGGTCCGCCGGGCGGCCCCACCCCCCACGGGAAGGACGCCCGGCGGACCGGCGTGATCAGCGCACGTCGTAGGCGCGGACCACGGTCTGGGTGACGGAGTTGCCGTTGGCATCCGTCAGTTCGGTTTTCAGGGTGACCTGCTTGCCGGTCGCGCCCGCGTGGTTCACGGTCGCGGTCCAGCCGTCGCCCTGCTGGGTGACCTGCGCTTCGGTCCAGGTCGTGCCCCCGTCGTAGGAGTACGAGAGCTTCGCCGAGGTGAGCGCCGCGGGGGTGTAGCCCGCGTGACCCGTCGCGCTGAGGCCGATGTGTTGGCCGTCGGTCGCGGCGAGGGTCTTGAGGCCGTCCTCCGGAAGGTCGTACCGGGGGAAGAGAATCGGGATGCCCTGAGAATAGACGCTCTCGTCAAGCTTGGAGGTGAATTTCCACACCGAGTTGACGGAAAGGGAGCGGGCCCAGACCCTGTTGCCGATCTTCATGGTGTTCTGTTCGAGCGTGTACGTCCCGGCTTCGGCCGGTACTTCGAACACTCCGGACGGCCAGCTGCTCTCGCCGAGGAGCTCGCCGTCGCGGCTCAGGCGCAGGTTCCCGATGTCGCCGAAGGAGCCGGGCTCGGCGTAGTGGGTGCGGTCGCCCCACATGGCGTTCGCGAAGCCGATGAGGTTGCCCTGCCGCTCGGCTGCGAGGACCGGCTTCCCGGTGGCGTCGCGGGGCGCGGTGGGGGCGATGACGCCGTCGTACCACTTCTCGGTGCGCCGCTCGCCGGGGGTGTACGTGCGGAGGGCGCCCATCATGACCTCCCCGAAGGGGAAGCTGCTGTTGACCATCTGCCGCCAGGCGGTGTCACCGGCGGAGTAGTACTCGGTGCGGGTGCCGGGCGCGGGGACGGTTTCGAGGGAGCCGAAGGAGATGCCGACGCCGTTGGGGCGGTAGGCGGCCGGGAAGTCCGTGAAGTCGGTGGCGATGCCGGCCGAGCCGTAGGTCGAGTCCGTGCGGCCGAGCTCGGCGTCGCGGACCCGGTACTCCTTGTCGTCGCGGATCGCGGCGGTCTCCGGGAAGGCGAGGTTGTAGAGGTACGGGCTCTTCGCGGTGCCCTTCCAGGAGAGGGTGACCTCTCCGGCGGCCAGCTCGCCGAGGAGCGCGGTGGCCTCCGTGGACGGGACGGAGAGGACCGGCAGGCCGTTGCCGGTGAAGCCGCCGCTCGGGTACCAGCGGCCGGGGGCCGAGTGGTACGTGACGACGGCGACGGCGCCGGCGGCCTTGGCGTTCCGGGCGAGGGTGCCCGCGAAGGTGGTGTCGTCCGGGAGCCGGACGAGGGCGATGCGGCCCTGGACCCCGGCGGCCTTGAGCTCGGCCGGCGTGCCCGTTCCGGCGTCGACGAGGCGGGCGGAGCCGGTGCCGTCGAGGTTGTCGGAGCCGAGGGAGCCGGTCAGCGGGTGCAGGACCGTGCCGTCGCCGGTGGTCAGCGAGGTGAGCTGCGGGGCGGCGGCGCGCCAGTAGCTGCCGAACTCGAAGTCGCCCTCGTCGGCCTTGCCTTCGACGGAGGCGTAGTAGCCGCGGATGGTGCGCGGTCCTGCGGCGGTTCCAGCGTGCAGCCAGAAGTCGTCCCAGGAGCGGGCGAACGCCAGGGTGGCGCCGCGGGGTTCGGAGGCCCGGTCGGTCCTGACCGACAGCTTGTGCGCCTTGCGGGCGTCGAGGACGACGGTGGTGTCCTTCTTGATCTCGACCTGCGGGCGGCCGAGGTAGCTGAGCGAGTCGTTCAGCGTGGCGCCCTCGCCCTCGTCGGGCGTGGTGACGAAGGAGGAGAGGAAGTAGCTGCCGGGGCGCAGGCGGTAGACCTGGTCGGCGGCTCCGTCGTTGAAGCGGCGCTCGCCGCTGGCGGTGTCGGTGCCGATGACGTCGAGGGAGGAGGCGCCGGAGGCCGGGTTGCCCTGACGGTCGATCAGCTTGACGCGGAGGGTGACGGTCTCGGGCTCCACGTACAGGGAGAACGGGGTGGAGACGTGGATGCCGCCGGGGCCGGTGGCGAGGACGCGTCCGGTGACGTCGCCGTACTGGGCGCGCTCCAGGCGGGCGTCGGGGTCGAGGGCGAGCGGGACCTCGGCGGTGGCGCCGGCGGGGACGGTGACGGTGCGCCTGCCGAGGCGGGCGACCGGGGACTTGACGGCGGATCCGTCGTTGCCGGTGACCTTCTCGACGGCGAGGTCGAGGGTGACCGGTGCGTCGGAGGTGTTGGTGTACGGCACGGAGACGGTGGTGCGGTCGCTCTTGTCCTGCGGCCAGTCGAAGGTGCCGCCCTGGACGGCGGGGGCGCCGAGGACGGTCTGCTCGATGGCGGCCTCGACGTCGAGACGGCCGCCGCCGACCTCGCGGACGTCGCCGGGAACCCCGCTGTCGGCGGAGGCGACGAGGGCGGCCTTGATCTGCTGGGCGGTCCAGTCGGGGTGGCGCTGCTTGACGATGGCGGCGGCGCCGGCGACGTGCGGGGTGGCCATCGACGTACCGGACATCGACTGGTACGCGTAGACGCCCCGGCCGCCCGCGGCGGCGGCGGAGATGCCGACGCCGGGCGCGGCTATCTCGGGCTTGAGGGTGTGGTTCACGATCGTCGGGCCGCGGCTGGAGAACCAGGCGGTGGAGTCGTCGCGGTCGACGGCGCCGACGGTGAGGACGCCGGGCGCGCAGCCGGGCGAGGAGACCGTGTTGTGCGCGGGGCCCGAGTTGCCGGCGGCGATGACGAACAACGTGCCCTTGTTCTGGGCGAGTTCCTCGGCGGCGACGCTCATGGGATCGGTGCAGTCGGTGGGTACGGGGCTGCCGAGGCTCATGGAGACGACGTCGGCGCCCTGCGCGACGGCCCACTCCATGCCCGCGATGATCCAGGAGGCGGCGCCGGAGCCGGAGTCGTTGAGGACCTTGCCGTTGAGGAGGTCCGCGCCGGGGGCGACGCCCTTCTTCCTGCCGTCGCTCGCGGCGCCGGAGCCGCCGACGGTGGAGATGGTGTGGGTGCCGTGGCCCTGGTGGTCGTCGGTGGTGTCGGAGTCGGTGAAGTTCTCCGAGGCGACGATGCGGCCCTTGAGGTCGGGGTGCTCGGCGTCGGCGCCGGTGTCGAGGACGGCGACCTTGGTGCCCTTGCCGTCGTAGCCGGCGGCCCAGGCCTCGGGGGCGTGGATCTGCTTCGTCGACTGCTCCAGGGTGGCCTGCACCTTGCGGTCGAGCCAGAGCTTCTTCAGGCCGGAGGCGGAGCGGGCGTTCGGGGCGCTGATCTCCGCCCAGAAGGTGGCGGCCTGCTTCTTCTCCGTCTTGAGCGCGACGCCGTCGACGGCCTTGAGGACCTGGCCGCGCCTGGCGCCGCGCGGGGCGGCGGGGACGGAGCGGGCGAGGTCGGAGCCGTAGACCGCGATCAGGGGCAGCGTGGCGGTGGCGGCGTCGTCGTAGCCCTGGCGGATCAGCCCCGTGACGTTGAAGAGCTCCTCGTCGACGCGGTCGGCGGCGAGCGCGGCGGCGGCGTCCTCGGGGTAGACGTACAGGTCCTGGCCGGAGCGGCGGGTCTGGACGAGGGGGACGGTCCCGTCCTCGCGGGGCAGGGCCGTGGCCGCCGGGTCGCCCTCGGCGTCCCGGGTGACCAGGACGCGGTCGCCGGTGACCAGGGTCACCGTGGCGCTCTTGGCTCCGGCGCGGGCCGAGGCCTCGCTGCCGACCAGCGGTCGCTTGCCGGCCGTGCCGTCCTGCGGCTCATTCGCCATGGACGGCGCGACCGCGGTGACGGCCAGGACGACGGCGGTCGCCGCCCCCAGGGCCGTACGCGAAATCGGACGCATCGCTCTCCCCATCTGATTCCGGAAAAAGGGCGTGAAGAGCCCTTCGCCGGAGGCTGTTGGTGCTGCGGTGGCGCCACATTGGCAGAGGTGAGGGCGGTACAGGGATGATGGGAGAGGCGGGAATACGCCGTGGCCGTTTCCCGCCAGGTCACCAACGGAACGAATCCCTCCGGCGAACGTCCCCGAAAGATCCGGGACGCCTCCCCGGAGGTGCGGCGAGGGGTGGGGCAACCATGCTGGGAGCGATAGGTCTCGACGAGCGCCAGGAGTCCGCGTACCGCGCCCTGGTCGCGCTGGGCGCGGCCGAGGTCGCCGATCTCGCCCACCGGCTCGCCCTGCCCGAGCAGGACACCGAGCGGGCGCTGCGCCGCCTGGAGTCGCAGGGGCTCGCCGCCCAGTCCTCGGCCCGCGCCGGCCGGTGGGTCGCGGCGCCGCCCGGGGTCGCGCTCGGCGCGCTCCTCACCCAGCAGCGCCACGAGCTGGAGCAGGCGGAGCTGGCGGCCGCGCTGCTCGCCGAGGAGTACCGGGCGGAGGCCGAGGAGGCGGCCGTGCACGACCTGGTGGAGGTGGTGACCGGGGCGAGCGCGGTGACGCATCGTTTCCTCCAGCTCCAGCTGGGCGCCCAGGAGGAGGTCTGCGCCCTGGTGACGGGCAAGCCGCTCGTGGTCTCCGGCCTGGAGAACGACGCGGAGGAGCAGGCGGCCGGGCGCGGGGTCCGCTACCGGGTGGTGATCGAGCGCGAGGTGCTCACCCTGCCGACCGGGCTGCTCGAACTGTCCGCGGCGCTCGGCCGCGAGGAGAAGATCAGGGTCGCGGACCGGGTCCCCACGAAGCTGGTCGTCGCCGACCGTTCCCTGGCCATGGTGCCGCTGACCGGGCGGGGCGCCGAGCCCGCGGCGATCGTCGTCCACGCGAGCGGGCTCCTCGAATCCCTCATGGGCCTGTTCGAGTCCGTGTGGCGGGAGGCGCTGCCGCTGCGGCTCGGGGCGGGCGCGCAGATCACCGAGGACGAGGCGCCGGGCCCGGACGTGATGGACCTGGAGATCCTGTCGCTGCTGCTCGCGGGAATGACGGACGCGAGCGTGGCGAAGCAGCTGGACCTGGGGCTGCGGACCGTGCAGCGGCGGGTGAAGGGGCTGATGGAACTGACCGGGGTGACGACCCGGCTCCAGCTCGGCTGGCACGCGTACGAGAAGGGCTGGGTCGCACGCGGCTGACACCGGGGGCGGCGGTGCCCTGGCCGCGGCCGGTACCGGGACCGCCGGGGTCCTCGGCGTTCTCCCCGTACCTCGTGCCCCGTAGCCCGTCCGCCCTTCGCGACCTGCGGGAATCCCGAGTGTCGTGCACGCTGGGCAGCGTGAGTGTGTGGCAGCTCCTGATGATCGCGACGGTGATGCTGCTCGGCCTGTTCGGGGTCCTCGCTCCCGGCGTGCCGGGAACGTGGCTGGTGTGGGCGGCGATGCTCTGGTGGTCGCTGCACGAGCGGACGGACCTCGCCTGGATCCTGCTCGCCTCCTCGACCGGCCTGCTCCTCCTCACCCAGGTGATCGTCTGGCAGCTCCCACCGCGCCGCCTGCGGGGCGTCGGCATCACCCGGCGCATGGTGGCGTACGCGGGGGTGGGCGCCGTCCTGGGCTTCGTCCTGATCCCGGTGGTGGGCGCGATCCCCGGCTTCGTCGGCGGGATCTACCTCTCGGAACGGCTCCGCCTCGGCGGCCACGGCCAGGCCAGGGCCGCGACCCGGACGGTGATGCGGGCGGTCGGCACGAGCGTGCTCGTCGAGCTCTTCGCCTGCCTGCTGATCGTGGGCGCGTGGGCGGGGGCGGTGTTCTGGGGCTAGGTCGAAGGTCCGAGCCGCGACCCGTCCCCGTACCGATACGCCGCGGGGCGGGCCGCGCGATCATGGGGCCATGAGGGATTTCGAGGGCTTCAGCGAGGCCGAGCGGGCCTATCTCACGGAGGGCCGGAAGCTCGGCCGGATGGCGACCGTGGACCCGTCCGGGCAGCCGCAGGCGAACCCGGTGGTCTACTTCCCGCAGGAGGACGGCACCGTCCTGGTGGGCGGGATCCGCATGGGCGGGACGAAGAAGTGGCGCAACCTGCGGAAGAACCCGAAGGTGGCGCTCGTCGTCGACGACCTCGTCAGCGTCCGCCCCTGGCGGGTGCGGGGCATCGAGATCCGCGGCGAGGCGGAGCTCCTGGTGGGCTCGCACCTGCTGGGCCCCTCCTTCAGCGAGGAGGTCGTCCGGATCCACCCGCGCCGGGTCCACAGCTGGGGCCTGGAGGACTACGACCGGTCGGGGCCCCTTCCGAGGTAGCGGGTGGCGTACGAGCGCCACGGCCGCCACTCCTCCGCCTCCCGCCCGTCCCCGAGGGCGACGTCCGGGTCGCCGAGGGCGCGCATCCGGATGAGCGCGGCGGCCTCGGCGGTGACGCCGGGGACGGCGAGCAGGGCGCGCTGGGCCTCGTCGCGGTCGGCGCCGGGGTCGAGGCGTACGGCTCCGTCGGCGAGGGCGCGGGCCAGCGGCCCGGCGACGGGGTGGCCGGTCAGGGCGGCGGGCTCGGGGAAGACGTGGGTGAGGGTGCCGCAGGCGGTGGCCAGGGGGGTACCGTACGGCTCGACGAGCCGGGCCGACTCCTCGGCGCCGAGGACCGTCCGCAGCGCGAACTCCTCGGGCTCGGCCGTCCCCGGCGAGCGCACGCCCGGCCGGGCGGCCACCTCGGCGGCGAGCCCGGGGGCCGCGCCGAGGCGCTCGGCGACCGCGTACGGGTCGGCGTCGAGGTCGAAGAGGCGGCGCAGCCGGTGCACGGCGGTGGTCAGGTCGCGCAGCTCGGCGAGGTGGATGCGGGCCTCCAGCCAGCGCCCGCCGGAGCGCTCGTCGACGGAGACGACGCCGGTGCCGTACGGGAGGCGGAGGGTGCGCCGGTAGGTGCGGGCGCCGGGGGCGCCGACGACCTCCTCGACCCGGGGCACGGCCTCGGCGGCGAGCAGGTCGAAGACCTCGCCGGCCGCGTACGGGCCCCGGTGGGCGAGCCGCAGCGGCACTCCGGCGGCGAGGGCGGTACGGGCTCCCGCGCCGCTGCCCGCCTCGGCGCGCAGGGCGGTGGGGGTGCGGGCGTAGACGGCGCGGATCGTCTCGTTGAACTGGCGGACGCTGGCGAATCCGGCGGCGAAGGCGATCTCGGTGACGGGCAGGCCCGTGGTCTGGAGCAGCAGCCGCGCGGTGTGCGCCCGCTGGGCGCGGGCGAGCGCGACGGGTCCGGCGCCGAGCTCGGCGGTGAGCTGGCGCTGCACCTGCCGGGTGCTGTAGCCGAGGCGTCCGGCGAGTCCGGGGACGCCTTCGCGGTCGACGACGCCGTCGCCGATCATCCGCATGGCGCGTCCGACGACGTCGGCCCGGACGTTCCACTCGGCGGAGCCGGGCACGGCGTCGGGCCGGCAGCGGCGGCAGGCTCGGAAGCCGTGGCCCTGGGCGGCGGCGGCCGTCGGGTAGAAGGAGACGTTCTGCCGCTTGGGGGTGACGGCGGGGCAACTGGGCCGGCAGTAGATCCCGGTGGTCCGGACGCCGAAGAAGAACTCTCCGTCGAACCGGGCGTCCCTGCTGCTGACCGCCTCGTAGCGGGTGTCGTCGTCCCTCATGGCTCCCAGTGTGCGGGAGCGGCCCCGACCCGGCTCGCGGTTTTCGGACACCGCGATCGGGTCGGGGCGACGGGCCGCCGGACGGGCCCTACCGGCCCCGGCCGCCGCGCTTGATCTCCATGGCGGTGCGGCCCTCCCGGCCCATGCGCTTCCACTCCTTGAGCATCTCGGAGCGGACCCGGGCGTCGGTCTTGGCCACGATCCGCCGGTTCTCGCGGATCAGCTTCTGGTAGCTCTCCAGGCGGCGCACGGACAGCGAGCCGTCCTCGATCGCGGCCGTCACGGCGCAGCCCGGCTCGGACTCGTGGGAGCAGTCGTGGAAGCGGCAGTCCCCGGCCAGCTCCTCGATCTCGGAGAAGACCTGGCCGACACCGGCCTCGGCGTCCCAGAGCCCGACACCGCGCAGTCCGGGGGTGTCGATGAGGACTCCCCCGCCGGGCAGCACGAACAGGTTGCGGGTGGTCGTCGTGTGGCGGCCCTTGCCGTCGACGTCGCGGGCGGCCCGGACGTCCATGACGTCCTCGCCGACCAGCGCGTTGGCGAGGGTCGACTTGCCGGCGCCGGAGACGCCGAGCAGCACGGTCGTGCCCCCGGCGACGGTCGCGGCGAGCACGTCGAGCCCTTCCCCGGTGGCGGAGCTGAGGGGCAGCACCTGCACGCCGGGCGCGACCGTCTCCACGTCCTCGACGAGGTAGGAGAGCCCGACGGGGTCGGGCACGAGGTCGGCCTTGCTGAGGACGACGGTCGGCTGCGCGCCGGACTCCCAGGCCAGGGCGAGGAAGCGTTCGATCCGGCCGAGGTCGAGCTCGACGGCGAGCGAGACGGTGATGACGGCGTGGTCGACGTTGGCCGCGAGGATCTGTCCCTCGGAGCGCTTGGAGGAGGTGGAGCGCGCGAAGGCCGTACGGCGCGGCAGGCAGGCCCGTACGTACCGGGGGTCGCTCGCGCCCTCCGGGTCGACGGCGGCCCAGTCACCGGTGCAGACGACCCGCAGCGGGTCGTGCGGGGTCACGAACGCCGTGTCGGCGCGGATGACGCCCTCGGCGGTGGCGACGTCGCACTGACCGCGGTCGACGCGGACGACGCGCCCCGGGATCAGCCCCTGGGCGGCGTACGGCGCGAAGGCGGCGGCCCAGCCGGAGTCCCAGCCGTGGGCGTCGAGCGAAGAAGAAGCGGAGGAAACGGAAGAAAGCGGGAAAGACAAGGGGGACCCTTCACAGGGGCGGCCCCGGCGCTGAAAGACGGAAGAGTGAGGTCAGCCGGTGGCCGCGGAGGTGGTGTGGATGAACATCCGCGTGTGGGCGAGGCCCTTCGTGACGACAGCCATCAGTCACACCTCCTGTGTCTTTCGCGATCGCGTCTTCTCGCGATCTCGCGTACGTGTCGCACCGTAGCCGGAGCGCTCCGGCGCGCGCCACGGGTTTTTCCAGGCCCTGCCCCAGGCCTCTCCTCAGGCCCCGTCCCAGGCCGTCGCGAGCAGGGTCATCACGACCGCCGTGAGCACTCCGGTGGCCAGCAGGGCCGGGGTGCCCGGGGGCGGGGTCCAGAGGCGCGGGGCGGTGGGCGGGTCCTCGGTGCGGGCGGTGGCGCGGGCGCGGGCGAGGGCGGCGGCGGGCGGGTCCTGGGGGAGGTCGACGAGCCAGGGGCGGCGGGGGTCGTGGCGGACGAGGGCCGCGCGGTGGACGCGGACGTCCTGGAGGTCGAGGGGGTGCTCGACCTCGATGCGGTACGGGGCGCCCCGCTCGGGCCGTACGGTCAGGTCGTAGACGAACGCGGTCCCGCGCGTGGTGAGGGCGTTCAGCCGGGCGGGCGCGTGGGCGGCCCTCTCGTCGGGGACGGGGCCATGAGCCACGCCGGGGCGGTGGTTCAGGCGGGCCGTGCCGAGCGCGACGAGCAGGGCGACGGTGCCGTTGAGGCCGAGCATCATGATCCAGCGCGGCCCGTCGAGGGCGCCCTGCACCAGGCCGGTGACCGCGAGGGTCCCCGGGACGGCCGCGAGCAGGGTGCCCGGTGCGATGAGCGCGCGCAGCAGGGCGGCGACGGCGGGCCGGCCACGCGGGCGCGGGGGTCCGTCCTCCTCCGCCGTCGGCCCGCGGCGCACGGCCCGGACCGCGCCGGCCGTGACGAGGGCCACGCCGAGCGCGGCGATGCCGTACGCGGCGAGGAGCGCGTGGTCGTCCTCCCGGCGCACGAGGAGCCCGAAGGCGGCGAGGAGCGCGGCGAGCCCGGCGCCGCCGAGGCCGAGCCGGGGGGCGGCGAACACGGCGGCGGCCAGTCCCGAGATCACCCCGAACGGGATCGCCGGGCCCGCGAGGTCGTTCGTGCCGCAGCCCCCGGAGTCGCAGTCCCAGCGCACGCCCGAGTTCTCGGTGGCGTACACGTGGAAGAGGAACCAGGTCTGCCAGAACAGCAGGATCGCCGCCGCGGCCCAGGGCCAGGACGTCCGTCCGTACGCGCGCGTGCTCATGGCCCGACCCTAACCAGCCCCCGCCGGAGCCACGTCCGATTCGTACAAGACCCCCTCCCGGTCCCCTGCCTACCGTGGCGTCATGGACACAGCACCCCGTATCGCTCCCCGTTTCGACCTCGTCGGTCTCGTCGTCTCCGACATGGCCGCCTCGCTCGCGTTCTACCGGCGCCTGGGCCTGGACGTCCCGGCCGGGGCCGAGTCCGCCCCGCACGTGGAGGCGGCGCTGCCCGGCGGGCTGCGGATCGCCTGGGACACGGAGGACGTCGTCCGCTCCTTCGATCCCGGCTGGACGCGCCCGGCGGGCGGCAACCGCGTCGAGCTCGCCTTCCGGTGCGGGACGCCGGCGGACGTGGACGCGGTGTACGAGGAGCTGGTCGCCGCCGGGTACCGGGGGCATCTGAAGCCCTGGGACGCCGTGTGGGGGCAGCGCTACGCCGTGGTCCTCGACCCGGACGGCAGCGGGGTCTCGCTCTTCGCGGACACAGCGGACACGGAAGCGGACACGGAGGCCTTGTAGGCGCTCAGGGTGGTGCCCGCCAGGGCCCGGGTCTCGCGGGCCAGGTGGGCCTGGTCTGCGCAGCCCGCGCGCAGGGCGGCCTCCGCGTACGGCACCCCGGCCCGGACCATCGCGAGCGCGCGCTGGAGGCGCAGGACGCGGGCGAGGGTCTTGGGTCCGTAGCCGAAGGCGTCCAGCGAGCGCCGGTGCAGCCCGCGGACGCCGAGCCCGACCGCCTCGGCCGTCTCGGCGACCGCCCGGCCCGCCGCGAGGCGCGCCACGACGGCCCGCAGGAGCGGGTCGGGCGCGGGGGCCTCGGCGGCCCGGCGCAGGACGAGCTCCCCCAGGGCGGCGGCCGGGTCGGGGGCCTCGGCGATCCGCTCGCCGAGCCGCCGCGCCTCCGCCTCGCCCCACAGCGCGCCGAGGGCGACCCGGCGGTCGCGGAGTTCATGGGCGGGCACGCCGAAGAAGCCGGGGGCGTCCCCCGGGGCGAAGCGGATGCCCGCGTACCGTGCGGCGAATTCGCCGGGCACGTACGCGCGTGTGTCGGGTCCGGCGACGAGGAGGCTCCCGTCGGCCCAGATCAGGTCCATGCAGCCGTCGGGCAGGACAGGCCGTTCCGCCGTGGGGCCGGCGGCGGTCCGGGTCCACAGCACGGCTCCGTCGAGCAGGGCGGGGCGCTCCTCGTACACCCTCCGAGCCTAGGACCCCGGGGGAGGTCAGTCCTTCTCCCAGCCCGAGTGGAGGCGGGACTTCACGTCGTCCGGGGGCAGGAACTTGGACCAGCGCTCGGGGAACTCGGAGGGCATGTCCGGGTCGTCCTCGTCGACGTCCTCGGCCTCGGCGCGCACGCGGGCGACGAGTTCGGCGGCCTGGGCGGCGCGGGCGCGTTCGTTGGCCTCGCGGGCGGCGGCGGTGGCGACGGAGGGCCAGACGCGGTCGATGGCGGCGTTCACGGCGGCGCCGACGAGGACCGCGAAGGCCGAGATGCCGATCCAGAGGAGGACGGCGATGGGGGCGGCGAGCGAGCCGTAGATGGTGGGGCCCTCGACCTGGCTGGTCAGGTAGATGCGCAGCAGGAAGCTGCCGAGGACCCACATCCCGAGCGCGATGAGGGCGCCGGGGATGTCCTCGATCCACGGCGATCTGACGGGCACGGACACGTGGTAGAGCGTGGTGAGGAAGGCGATGGAGAGCAGGATGACGATCGGCCAGTAGAGGACGGCGACGACCTCGGTGCCCCAGGGGACGAGTTGGACGATCCGGTCGGGGCCGACGACCGCGAGCGGCAGCACGACGGCGCCGATGAGCAGCGCCGCGATGTAGAGGAGCAGGGCCAGGAGCCGGGTCTTGACGATGCCGCGGCGCCCGTCGAGTCCGTACATCACGGTGATGGTGTCGATGAAGACGTTCACGGCGCGCGAGCCGGACCAGAGGGCGATGGCGAAGCCGAGGGAGATCAGGTCGGGCCGTTTGCCCTGGGTGATGTCGTCGAGGAGGGGTTCGGCGACCTCGTGGACGCCCCGGTCGGAGAGGACCGTGCCGGCCGCGTGGAGGATGTTCTCCCGGATGCTGGCGACGGTGTCGGTGTTGGTCCAGTCGTCGGCGTAGCCGAGGACGGCGATCAGGCCGAGCAGCAGGGGTGGCAGGGACAGCAGCGTGAAGAACGCGGCCTCGGCGGCGAGGCCGAGGATCCGGTACTCGATGCACGAGTTGACGGTGTCCTTGAGGAGCAGCCAGACCATCTTCCGCTTCGAGACGTTGCGGTAGAGGACGCGCGCGCGGTGGAGCCTGCTCCAGGGCCGCCGCTCGGGCCGTTCGGGTGTTTCTCTTGCTGCCTGCACCTGCTTACCGTATCGGCATGGCAGCGAGCACCCACACCGTGACCAATCAGGCCCCTCCCCTGACCGGATACGACGTCTTCACGAGCGACCGGGCGCTGTCGGAGGCGGTCGAGCGGCATCTCGCGCCGGAGCTCCTGACGGAGGCGCGGGAGGAGCTGGAACTGCTCGGCCGGGCCTCAGGTTCGGAGCAGGTGCGGGAGTGGGGGGAGCAGGCGAACGGCAACCCGCCCCGGCTGCGGACCCACGACCGGTACGGGCGGCGGATCGACGAGGTCGAGTTCCATCCGGCCTGGCACCGGCTCCTGGGGCGGTCGGTGTCGGCGGGGCTCACGGACGCGTGGGGCCGGCCGGGTGGCCATGTGCGGCGGGCCGCCGGGTTCCTGGTGGCCTCGCAGGCGGAGGCGGGGCACGGCTGTCCGCTGTCGATGACGCATGCCGCGGTGCCCGCGCTGCGCGCCGAGCCGGAGCTCGCGGCGGTCTGGGAGCCGGCGGCCCTCTCGCACGTGTACGAGCGGGAGCTGCGGCCGGTCGCGGAGAAGCCGGGGGCGCTGCTCGGCATGGCGATGACGGAGAAGCAGGGCGGCAGCGACGTACGGGCGAACACGACGGAGGCCCGGCCGCTGGCGGCCGACGGGGAGTACGTCCTGACGGGGCACAAGTGGTTCTGTTCGGCGCCGATGTCGGACGCCTTCCTGGTCCTCGCGCAGGCTCCGGCGGGGCTGACCTGCTTCCTGGTGCCGCGGGTCCTCGCGGACGGTTCGCGCAACGCGTTCGCGCTCCAGCGGCTCAAGGACAAGCTGGGCAACCGGTCGAACGCCTCCGCCGAGGTGGAGTTCGACGGCACGACCTGTGCCCGTCGCGTCGGCGAGGAGGGGCGCGGGATCCGGACGATCATGGGCATGGTGGCGGCGACGCGCCTCGACTGCGTGCTCGGTTCGGCGGCGCTGATGCGGCAGGCGGTGGCGCAGGCCGTGCACCACGCCTCGTACCGCTCGGCCTTCGGCGGTCCGCTCGTCGAGAAGCCCCTGATGCGGAACGTACTGGCCGATCTGGCGCTGGAGTCGGAGGCGGCGACGGCCCTCGGGATGCGGCTCGCGGCGGCGTACGACGCGGGGACCCAGGAGGAGTCGGCCCTGCTGCGGATCTCGGTTCCGGCGGCGAAGTACTGGGTGACGAAGCGGTGCGTGCCGGTGGTGGCGGAGGCGCTCGAATGCCTGGGCGGCAACGGGTACGTGGAGGAGTCGGGGATGCCCCGGCTGCTGCGGGAGTCGCCGCTCAACTCGGTCTGGGAGGGCTCGGGGAACGTGCAGGCGCTGGATGTCGTACGGGCGCTGCGGACCGAACCCGCCGCGCTCGACGCGCTGCTCCGCGAGGTCGGGGAGGCGCGGGGCGCGGACCACCGGCTGGACCGGGCGATCCGGGGCGTGCTCGTCGAACTGGCGGACCTGGAGGGGATCGAGGCGCGGGCGCGGCGGTTCGCGGAGCGGCTCGCGCTGGTGCTCCAGGGGGCGCTGCTCGTGCGCTGGGCTCCGCCGGAGGTGGCGGACGCGTTCTGCGCGGCGCGGCTCGGCGGGGACGGCGGCGCGGCCTTCGGGACGCTCCCGCACACGCTGGATCTGCGGGCGCTGGTGGAGCGGGCACGGGTGGAGATCTGAAGTGGAGATCTGAACCGGGCGGCTGAACCGGGCCGGTACGCGCGGAAAAGCGGGGGTGGTGCTGCGCCGACACGGCACCACCCGCCGCTCGCACCACCCTCACTCAGGAGGGCGGTCGGTCGCCAGAGTTGCAAAGGGTTGCAGGATTACCCGAACCGGGCCTCGCCGGGTGGTCCCGGACGGCACGATGGGCACCGACACTCCGGACATCTGCCCCGTGCAGAACCGATACAGCACCCCGGGTGGCTGGGAGAGACCGATGAACAACACGCAGCTCGACATGAAGCGGCTCGCCTCCATGGACGCCGCCCAGGCCACCCGGCTGCTGCACCGGGTGCGCGAGGAGACCCTGGCCGGCCGACGGCCGCCGATCGCGCCCCGCCCGGTGATCGACGCCTCCTGGCAGCGGATGGCCCGCCTCGGTCTCGACCCCGACCAGGACACGAGCAGCGTGCTGCTCCGGCGCGACGAGCTGGAGGAGCGGCGCAGGAGCACGCTCCTCTCCGAGGTCATGCAGACGCTGAGCGGCGGGCTCGCCGGCATCGCCGACGCCTCCCTCCAGATCATGGTGGTCACCGACGAGCACGGCCGGGTGCTGTGGCGCCAGGGGAACTCCGCGGTGCTGCGGCGGGCGAACGGCATCTGCCTGGAGGAGGGCGCCGCCTGGGACGAGCACGCCACCGGGACGAACGCGGTCGGCACGGCGCTCGCCATGCGCCGGGCGGTGCAGGTGCACTCCGCCGAGCACTACGTGCAGTCGCTGCACAACTGGACCTGCGCCGCCGCGCCCGTGCACGATCCGCGCGACCAGCGGCTCCTGGGGATCCTGGACGTGAGCGGTCCCGCGTCCAGCTTCCATCCGGCGATGCTGGCCCTGGTCGGCTCGGTGGCGCAGCTCGCCGAGGCCGAGATGCGGGAGCGGCACCACCGCTCGATCGAGCGGCTGCGGGCGGTGGCCGCGCCGATCCTGTGCCGGGTGGGCGGCCGGGCCGTCGCGGTGGACGCCCACGGCTGGACGGCGGCGGTGACGGGGCTCGCGCCGGTGGACCGGATCCC
The DNA here is from genome assembly GCF_044333355.1 of Streptomyces sp. NPDC021012. Lineage (NCBI taxonomy): Bacteria > Bacillati > Actinomycetota > Actinomycetes > Kitasatosporales > Streptomycetaceae > Streptomyces > Streptomyces sp. NPDC021012. The sequence continues at coordinate 52,640 of NZ_JBIRQU010000003.1, read as the reverse complement.
GCTGCCCAAGTCGTTCGGGGCGGGCCGGATCTGGCTGCCCTCGCTCGGGGTGTGCGCGGTGGAGCCGCTGCCGGGCGGCTGGCTGCTGCGGGTCGAGGAGGAGAGCCGGCCCGAGGAGCCGGGCTCGGAGAAGGCGGCGAGTCGGGTGGTCCTGGACCTGAGCCGGCCGCGCCGCTGGACGGTGGCGGTCTCGGGGGTGGCGGGCAGCTGGCAGCAGGAGCTCAGCCCGCGCCACGCGGAGCTCCTCTACGTCCTGGCGCTGCACCGGGACGGCCGGACGGCCGCGGAGCTGGCGGACGACGTGTTCGGCGACCGTACGCGCACGGTGACCGTACGGGCCGAGATGTCCCGGGTGCGGCGGAACCTGGCGGGGGTCCTGGCGCACCGCCCGTACCGCTTCCGGGAGGAGGTCGAGGTGGAGGTCCTGCGCCCGGAGCGGCCCGAGGACCTGCTGCCGCACTCCACCGCCCCCGCCGTCCGCGCCGCGACCCCCGCCTGACCGGCCCTAGGAGGCCAGCTCCTGGAAGAGGGCGCCGATCTCGGCCTGGGTCGCGACCAGCGGCAGGGTGTCGAAGTACAGCTCCCACTCCCCGCCGGGGCCGAAGCGCTCCACGATCCCGAAGGGGACACCGGTGCGGAGCGCCCCGCCTTCGCGTACGGAGGCGGTCCCGTGCCACTCCACATAGGTGGTGGTCTCGCCGACGGCGACCTGGCCCGCCTTGAGGTCGAGGTCGGCGGTGGCGAAGAGGCGCTCCAGGTAGGCGCGCCTGCCCGCCTCGGAGACCAGCGGGGCGGCGAGCCCGGGCCCGCTGAGCCGTGCGCCCCCGGCGCGGGCGAGGAGCGCGTCGACGTCCCCGGCGTTCCAGGCGGCGAGGCGCTCCGCCGTCTCCCCGGGCCGGGCCCGGAAGCCGGGCCCGGGCCGGAGGTCGGCCCCGGCCTCGGGCCGGAGGTCAGCCTCGGCCTCGGGTCGGAGCTCGGCCCCGGGCCGCTCGCCGTCCCCCGGCGATCCCTCGTCCGTGATGCCCGCGAAGAGCGGGGTGGGGGCCGCCTCGGGCAGGGTGTCGCGGAAGAGGACGGCGCGGTCGTAGTAGCGGCGGGCCTGGAGGGTGCGGCCCTCGTCGCCGAGGACGTTCCGGGCGATCTGGGGATAGGCGACGGTGCGGCCCTTGAGGGTGACCTCGTTCCACTGTCCGAACATCACGGTGCTGCCGTCGGCGACCACGTCCGTGCCCCGGTAGGTGAGGCCGGGTGCCAGGCGCAGGGAGCCGGTGATGGAGGTGCCGATCGTGGTGCGGCCGCGCTGCGGGGCGCTCCCGGCCTCCCAGAGGGTGGCCTCGGGGTCGAAGATGTCGAGGTAGGCCCGGACCCGGGGGTGGGCGAGGTCACCGGGCGCGGGCGGCGTGCCGGTCGGCATCTCGCCGAAGGCGATCTGCCTCTCCATGAAGGCGCAGGCGTTGGGGGTGACGCGGCCCTCGAGCCGCTCGACCTTCTGCCGCGCCGCCGGGCAGTCGCCGCGCGCCGCCGTGGCCGCTCCGCCCGGCAGCGCCTCCGCCGTCGTCACGGTGACCGCCGCTCCGGCGACGAGCGCCGTCGCCATCGCGATGCCCGCCAGTCCACGCCGCCCCGTACCCATGTCGTACCCCTCGTGTCGTCGGAAGCCGGGTGCGGCCGTGTGCCGTCCCGGTGCGCTCACCCTGCCGGGAGGGCGGTGCGGGGGTCGATTACCTCCGAGGTCATGCGCCTCCGGGGCATGCGCCCCGAGGCCCTGTCCGCATGGCGGACAGCCTGTCCGCCGACGCCGAACGGGGGTGGGAATCCGGCGCTCCGCATGATGCGATGACCTCATGAGCATCACTCTCACCACCTGGTCCCTCGAACAGACCTCGCCGTCCGATCTCCGCCCCTCCCCCGCCCCCGAGGGCGACGACATCACGATCGCGCGGGCCGAGGTCCCCTCGCCGGAGTACAGCCGCTTCCTCTATACGGCGGTCGGCGGCGACATCCGCTGGAACGACCGCCTGCCGCTCACGTACAAGCAGTGGCAGGAGATCGTCGAGAAGCCGGGGGCCGAGATCTGGGTGGCGTACGACCGGGGGACGCCGGCCGGGTACGTGGAGCTGGACCCGCAGGCCGACGGTGTCGTCGAGATCGTCTACTTCGGCCTGATCCCCGCCTTCCGGGGGCGCCGGATCGGCGGCCACCTCCTCTCCTTCGGGACGGCGCGCGCCTGGGACCTGGCCGAGCGCTGGCCGGGGCGGGAGGACACGAAGCGCGTCTGGCTGCACACCTGCTCGCTCGACGGCCCGCACGCGATGGCCAACTACGAGCGGCGCGGCTTCCGGCTCTTCGACACCAAGGTGGAGGAGGTCGAGGAGTCGGAGACCCCCGGCCCGTGGCCCGGCGCCCACGCCTGAGGCACGCGCCGACCGGACGCACCGGCCGCCCGGACCGGCCGCACGCGCCGGCCACCCGCGTCGGCCGTGCGCGCCGACCACGGCAAAGGGGCCCCGACGGGGCCCCTTTCGCGTGACCCACGACACAGCGTCTCACCCATCAAGACATCTATGTCCAAATCCTGGACGATGCTGGACTGGGTCCAAAGTCCCGTGACACGCTTCCGTCATGTCTGGAACTGGAATTGCCTTGGTGAGTCGGCGGCACGTCGACCTCGGCCGCATGTCCAGCGCCATCTGTTCGGCGCGCTGAGAGAACCAGCACCGCCGCGATTTCTTTCAAGCCCGACTCTGCCCCACCCTGCTGCGCACTGACGCGCCCCCCTCTGACCTGAGCGCGAGTGTGCAGGTCAGAGCCGCCCTCTCGCAGTCCCGAAGGACGAAACGCCATGGCCGCCACCCCGGAAAACCCCACCCCTGCCACCGCCCGCCGCAAGGCCGGGCGCCACCGTGGCGAGGGCCAGTGGGCCGTGGGGCACTTCACCCCCCTCAACGGCAATGAGCAGTTCAAGAAGGACGACGACGGTCTCAATGTGCGGACACGTATTGAGACGGTCTACTCGAAGCGCGGTTTCGACTCCATCGACCCCAACGACCTGCGCGGACGCATGCGCTGGTGGGGTCTCTACACCCAGCGCAAGCAGGGGCTGGACGGCACCAAGACGGGTGTCCTGGAGCCGGAGGAGCTGGACGACGAGTACTTCATGCTCCGGGTCCGCATCGACGGCGGCCGGCTGACGACCGAACAGCTCCGCGTCATCGGCGAGATCTCCGAGGAGTTCGCCCGCGGCACCGCCGACATCACGGACCGGCAGAACGTCCAGTACCACTGGATCCGCATCGAGGACGTCCCCGAGATCTGGAACCGCCTGGAGGCGGTCGGCCTGTCCACCACCGAGGCCTGCGGCGACACCCCGCGCGTCATCCTCGGCTCGCCGGTCGCCGGCATCGCCGAGGACGAGATCATCGACGGCACCCCCGCCATCGAGGAGATCTACCGCCGGATCGTCGGCAACAGGGACTTCTCCAACCTGCCCCGCAAGTTCAAGTCCGCGGTCTCCGGCTCGCCGCTGCTCGACGTGGCGCACGAGATCAACGACATCGCCTTCGTCGGCGTGGAGCACCCGGATCACGGTCCCGGTTTCGACGTGTGGGTCGGCGGCGGTCTGTCCACCAACCCGAAGCTCGGCGTCCGCCTCGGCACCTGGGTCTCCCTCGACGAGGTCCCCGACGTCTACGAGGGCGTCATCTCGATCTTCCGCGACTACGGCTACCGCCGGCTGCGCAACCGCGCCCGTCTGAAGTTCCTCGTCGCCGACTGGGGCCCGGAGAAGTTCCGCCAGGTCCTGGAGGACGACTACCTGAAGCGGAAGCTGACGGACGGCCCCGCCCCGCAGGAGCCCGCCGGCCGCTGGCGCGACCACGTCGGCGTCCACAAGCAGAAGGACGGCCGCTTCTACGTCGGCTTCGCGCCGCGCGTCGGCCGGGTCGACGGCGCCACCCTGACGAAGATCGCCGAGGCCGCCGAGGCGCACGGCTCCGGCCGGGTCCGCACCACCGCCGAGCAGAAGATGCTCGTCCTCGACATCGAGGAGGCGCAGGTCGAGTCGCTCGTCTCCGCCCTGGAGGCGCTGGACCTGCGGGTCACCCCCTCGCCGTTCCGGCGCGGCACGATGGCCTGCACCGGCATCGAGTTCTGCAAGCTCGCGATCGTCGAGACGAAGGGCCGCGGCTCCTCGCTCATCGACGAGCTGGAGCGCCGCATCCCGGAGTTCGACGAGCCGCTGACGATCAACATCAACGGCTGCCCGAACGCCTGCGCCCGCATCCAGGTCGCGGACATCGGCCTCAAGGGCCAGCTGGTCCTGGACGACGAGGGCAACCGCGTCGAGGGCTACCAGGTCCACCTGGGCGGCGCCCTCGGCCTGGAGGCCGGCTTCGGCCGCAAGGTCCGCGGCCTCAAGGTCACGGCCGCCGAGCTCCCGGACTACGTGGAGCGGGTCCTCAAGCGCTTCCAGGCGGAGCGCGAGACCGGCGAGCGCTTCGCGACCTGGGCGGCCCGCGCCTCCGAGGAGGCCCTGTCGTGAGCGACGCGCACGCGGCCGCCGGGCCGCAGCCGACGACGAAGGCCGCACCTCTGCGCCGCGTGGGCGGAGAAGCGAACGAGGAGGCACTGTGAGCGAGCGTGCGGCCCCCTTCTTCTGCCCCTACTGCGGGGACGAGGACCTGCGTCCCAACGAGCAGGGTCACGGCGCCTGGGAATGCGCCGCGTGCAGTCGAGCCTTCCAGCTGAAGTTCCTGGGGCTCCTCGCCCCGGCGACTTCGGACAGCAGCACTGGGAGGAAACAGATATGACGGTCACTCAGGACGCCACCGCGGCCGACCTCAAGGCACTCGCCGAGCAGGCCGGCCGCGATCTGGAGGACGCCTCCGCACTGGAGATCCTCCGCTGGGCCGTGGACACCTTCGGCGACCGCTTCTGCGTCACCTCCTCCATGGAGGACGCGGTCGTCGCCCACCTCGCCTCGCGCGTCAAGCCCGGCGTGGCCGTCGTCTTCCTCGACACGGGCTACCACTTCGAGGAGACCATCGGCACCCGCGACGCCGTGGACGCCGTCATGGACGTCGACGTCATCACCCTGACCCCGCGTCAGACCGTGGCCGAGCAGGACGCCGAGTACGGTCCGAGGCTCCACGACCGCGACCCCGACCTGTGCTGCGCGCTGCGCAAGGTCAAGCCGCTGGAGGAGGGCCTCACCGCGTACGGCGCGTGGGCCACCGGCCTGCGCCGCGACGAGTCCCCGACCCGGGCGAACACCCCGGTCGTCGGCTGGGACGAGAAGCAGCAGAAGGTCAAGGTCTCCCCCATCGCCCGCTGGACGCAGGACGACGTCGACGCGTACGTCACGGAGCACGGCGTCCTCACCAACCCGCTCCTCATGGACGGGTACGCCTCCGTCGGCTGCGCTCCCTGCACCCGCCGCGTCCTGGAGGGCGAGGACGCCCGCGCCGGACGCTGGGCGGGACGGGCCAAGACCGAATGCGGGCTGCACGGATGACGGACACTCAGACACTTCAGGAGAACCACGTGACCGGTGCCACCATCTGGCTCACCGGCCTGCCGAGCGCCGGAAAGACCACCATCGCGTACGAGCTGGCCGGCCGCCTCCGCGAGGAGGGCCACGCCGTCGAGATCCTCGACGGCGACGAGATCCGCGAGTTCCTCTCCGCGGGCCTCGGCTTCAGCCGCGAGGACCGGCACACCAACGTGCAGCGGATCGGCTTCGTCGCCGAGCTGCTCGCCTCGCACGGCGTGAAGGTCCTGGTCCCGGTCATCGCCCCGTACGACGACAGCCGCGAGGCGGTCCGCAAGCGCCACCAGGCCGAGGGCACCGCCTTCGTCCAGGTGCACGTGGCCACCCCGGTGGAGGTCTGCTCCGTTCGCGACGTGAAGGGCCTCTACGCCAAGCAGGCCGCGGGCGAGATCAGCGGCCTCACCGGCGTCGACGACCCGTACGAGGCGCCCGAGAACCCCGATCTCCGGATCGAGTCCCAGAACCAGACCGTGCAGGAGTCCGCGGCGCAGCTCCACGCGCTGCTCACCGAGAGGGGCCTCGCATGACGACCGTTGCCCACGTCCACGACACCACGGACAGTCCGTTCGCGCTGTCGCACCTCGACTCCCTGGAGTCCGAGGCCGTCCACATCTTCCGTGAGGTGGCGGGCGAGTTCGAGCGGCCGGTGATCCTCTTCTCCGGCGGCAAGGACTCCATCGTCATGCTGCACCTGGCGCTGAAGGCCTTCGCCCCCGCGCCGGTCCCCTTCACGCTGCTGCACGTCGACACCGGGCACAACTTCCCCGAGGTCATCGAGTACCGCGACCGCGTGGTGGCCCGGCACGGGCTGCGGCTGCACGTGGCCTCCGTGCAGGAGTACATCGACGCCGGCAAGCTCCGCGAGCGCCCCGACGGCACCCGCAACCCGCTGCAGACCGTCCCGCTGACCGAGGCGATCCAGCAGCACCGCTTCGACGCCGTCTTCGGCGGCGGCCGCCGCGACGAGGAGAAGGCCCGCGCCAAGGAGCGGGTGTTCTCGCTGCGCGACGAGTTCTCGCAGTGGGACCCGCGCCGCCAGCGCCCCGAGCTGTGGCAGCTGTACAACGGCCGGCACGCCCCCGGCGAGCACGTCCGCGTCTTCCCGCTCTCCAACTGGACCGAGCTGGACGTCTGGCAGTACATCGCCCGTGAGGGCATCGAGCTGCCGGAGATCTACTTCGCCCACGAGCGCGAGGTCTTCGCCCGCAACGGCATGTGGCTGACCGCCGGCGAGTGGGGCGGCCCCAAGGACACCGAGACGGTCGAGACGCGGCTCATCCGCTACCGCACCGTCGGCGACATGTCCTGCACCGGCGCCGTCGACTCCGACGCCACCACGCTGGACGCCGTCATCGCCGAGATCGCCGCCTCCCGCCTCACCGAGCGGGGTGCCACCCGCGCCGACGACAAGATGTCCGAGGCCGCGATGGAAGACCGCAAGCGCGAAGGGTACTTCTAATGAGCACGTCCACCGAGCAGTTCGCCGACGTCTCGGCCACCACCCTGCTGCGTTTCGCCACCGCCGGGTCCGTCGACGACGGCAAGTCCACCCTGGTGGGACGGCTCCTGCACGACTCCAAGTCGGTCCTCACCGACCAGCTGGAGGCCGTCGAGGCCGCGTCCCTCAGGCGGGGCCAGGAGGCGCCCGACCTGGCGCTCCTCACCGACGGCCTGCGGGCCGAGCGCGAGCAGGGCATCACCATCGACGTGGCCTACCGCTACTTCGCGACCGCCCGCCGCCGCTTCATCCTGGCCGACACCCCCGGGCACGTGCAGTACACCCGCAACATGGTCACCGGCGCCTCCACCGCCGAGCTGGCCGTGGTCCTCGTCGACGCCCGCAACGGCGTCGTCGAGCAGACCCGCCGGCACGCCGCGGTCGCCGCGCTGCTGCGCGTCCCGCACGTGGTCCTCGCCGTCAACAAGATGGACCTGGTCGACTACCAGGAGTCCGTCTTCGCCGCGATCGCCGAGGAGTTCACGACGTACGCCTCCGAGCTCGGCGTCCCGGAGATCACCGCGATCCCGATCTCGGCGCTCGCCGGCGACAACGTCGTGGAGCCGTCCGCGAACATGGACTGGTACGGCGGCCCGACCGTCCTGGAGCACCTGGAGACCGTCCCGGTCAGCCACGACCTGACGGCCTGCCACGCCCGCTTCCCGGTGCAGTACGTGATCCGCCCGCAGACCGCCGAGCACCCCGACTACCGGGGCTACGCCGGTCAGATCGCGGCCGGTGCCTTCCGGGTCGGCGAGGAGATCACCGTCCTGCCCTCGGGGAAGAAGTCGACGATCAGCGCCATCGACGCGCTCGGCGAGTCCGTGGACATCGCCTGGGCCCCGCAGTCGGTGACGATCCGGCTCGCCGACGACATCGATATCTCGCGCGGCGACCTGCTCGCGCCGAGCGGCGACGCCCCGGCCACCAGCCAGGACGTCGAGGCGACGGTCTGCCACGTGGCGGACCAGCCGCTCACCGTCGGCCAGCGGGTCCTGCTCAAGCACACCACGCGCACGGTCAAGGCGATCGTCAAGGACATCCCCTCGCGGCTGACCCTCGACGACCTGTCCCAGCACCCGAACCCCGGGCAGCTGGTCGCCAACGACATCGGCCGCGTCAAGGTCCGCACGGCCGAGCCGCTCGCGCTCGACTCGTACGCGGACTCCCGCCGTACGGGTTCGTTCCTGCTGATCGACCCCGCGGACGGCACCACGCTCGCGGCCGGCATGGCGGGCGACTCCTTCGCCACGGCCAAGGCCGTCGCCGCGGTCGACGAGGAAGAAGGGTGGGATTTCTGAGATGAGACAGAACGTCTACGCCACCTTCGCGAAGGAGGGCGGCCGGGTCGGCTCCGGCGCCCTCGGCGCGGGCATGGGAGGTGTCGCGCGATGTGCGTGCTGACCTCGACGTACCGCGTGTGCGGTGCGAACCGGCTCCACCCGCACCACCTGCTCCACCCCGAAAGACATAGACGCAGACTTCGCTGAGAAGTCGAATCGAGGGGAACTCCACCCGTGCCTGCCACCACCCGTACCACCCTGCGCCGCGGCCTCGCCGCCGCTGCCGCCCTGCCGCTGCTGATCGGCGCGCTCGCCTCCTGCGGCTACGGCTCCGAGGCCGCGAAGGACGACGCCCCGAAGAAGGCGGCCGCCGAGGGCGAGAAGCTCTCCGCCGACACCGTACGGCTCGGGTACTTCCCCAACCTCACGCACGCCACTGCGCTCGTCGGTGACCAGGAGGGCATCCTCCAGAAGGAGCTGGGCGGCACCAAGCTGGTCCCCACCACCTTCAACGCGGGCCCGTCCGAGATCGAGGCGCTGAACGCCGGCTCCATCGACATCGGCTTCATCGGCCCCTCGCCGTCCATCAACGGCTACGTCAAGACCAAGGGCACCAACCTCCGCATCGTCGGCGGCGCGGCCTCCGGCGGCGTGAAGCTCGTGGTGAACCCGGCGAAGATCAAGACCCCGGACGACCTCAAGGGCAAGAAGATCGCCACCCCGCAGCTCGGCAACACGCAGGACGTGGCCTTCCTCAACTGGATCTCCGAGAAGGGCTGGAAGGTCGACGCCCAGAGCGGCAAGGGCGACGTCTCCGTGGTCCGCACGGACAACAAGGTCACCCCGAACGCCTACTCCTCCGGCGCCATCGACGGCGCCTGGGTACCCGAGCCGACCGCGTCGAAGCTGGTCAGCGAGGGCGCGAAGGTGCTGCTCAACGAGTCCGACCTGTGGCCGGACAAGAAGTTCGTCATCACGAACATCATCGTGTCGCAGAAGTTCCTGAAGGAGCACCCGGACGTCGTCGAGGCGTTCCTGCGCGGCTCGGTGAAGACCAACGAGTGGATCAACGCCAACCAGGACAAGGCGAAGGCCTCGGCCAACGCCAAGCTGAAGGCCCTCTCGGGCAAGGCGCTGGGCGCGAAGGTGATCGACGCCGCGTGGCCGTCCATCCAGTTCACCAACGACCCGCTGGCGGCCACCCTGCAGACCCAGGCCGACCACGCGGTGAAGGCCGGTCTCCTGAAGCAGCCCGAGCTGTCCGGCATCTACGACCTGAAGCCGCTCAACAAGGTCCTGAAGGCCGCGGGTCAGCCCGAGGTCTCCGACGCCGGTCTCGGCGCGAAGTAACAGCCCGCAGCTGAAACCCAGGAGGTGACGACCATGGCCACGACCACGACGCTCGCCAAGGCCGAGGACCGTGCGGCGGTGACCCATGCCGCCCGCATCGAGCACGTCTCCAAGTCCTTCGGCGGACCCGCCGGCGGGCAGCTCGTCCTCGACGACATCACGCTCGATGTCGCCCCCGGCGAGTTCGTCACCCTCCTGGGCGCCTCGGGCTGCGGCAAGTCCACGCTGCTCAACCTGGTCGCCGGGCTCGACCGGCCGTCCGCGGGGTCCATCGAGACCCCCGGCGGCCGGCCGGCCCTGATGTTCCAGGAGCACGCCCTCTTCCCGTGGCTCACCGCGGGCAAGAACATCGAACTGGCCCTGCGGCTGCGCGGGGTGGCCAAGGCCGAGCGGCGCGGGGAGGCCGAGCGGCTGCTCGACCTCGTCCGGCTCGGCGGCTCGTACGACAAGCGGGTCCACGAGCTGTCCGGCGGCATGCGCCAGCGGGTCGCGCTGGCCCGCGCGCTCGCCCAGGACAGCGACCTGCTCCTGATGGACGAGCCGTTCGCCGCGCTCGACGCCATCACCCGGGACGTGCTGCACGACGAGCTGACCCGGATCTGGCGGGAGACGAAGCTGTCGGTGCTCTTCGTCACCCACAACGTGCGCGAGGCCGTGCGGCTGGCCGAGCGCGTCGTCCTCCTCTCGTCCCGGCCCGGCCGGATCGCGCACGAGTGGAAGATCGACATCCCTCAGCCGCGCCGCATCGAGGACGCCGCCGTCGCGGAGCTGTCCCTCGAGATCACCGAGCACCTGCGTGGGGAGATCCGCCGTCATGGCCAGCACTGACATCAGCCCGAACACCGACGACCTGGCCGGTCTCGAAGCGGGCCTGGACGCCCTCGACACCGTGAACGTCTCGCGGCTCCCGGTCCGCCAGGTGCTGGTCAAGAAGGTGCTGCCGCCGGTCGTCGCCGTCGTGCTCGTCCTGGTGGTCTGGCAGCTGCTCGTCACCCTGAAGGTGACGGACGACTACAAGCTGCCCGCCCCGTCCGCGGTGTGGGACAGCCTGACCGCGATGTGGCTGGAGGGCACGCTCCTCCAGGTCCTCTGGACCAGCATCTCCCGGGCCCTCTTCGGCTTCCTCCTGGCGCTCGCCATCGGCACCCCGCTGGGTCTGCTCGTCTCCCGCGTGAAGTTCGTGCGCGCGGCGATCGGCCCGATCCTCGCGGGCCTCCAGTCGCTGCCCTCGGTGGCCTGGGTGGCGCCCGCCGTCCTGTGGCTCGGCCTCAACGACAGCATGATGTACGCGGTGATCCTGCTGGGCGCCGTCCCGTCGATCGCCAACGGCCTCGTCGCCGGCGTCGACCAGGTCCCGCCGCTCTTCCTGCGGGCGGGCCAGACGCTCGGCGCGACGGGCCTCAAGGGCGCCTGGCACATCGTGATGCCGGCCGCGCTCCCCGGCTACCTGGCCGGTCTCAAGCAGGGCTGGGCGTTCTCCTGGCGCTCGCTGATGGCCGCGGAGATCATCGCCTCCTCGCCGGACCTGGGCCTCGGCCTCGGCCAGCTCCTGGAGAACGGTCGCAACAACATCGACATGGCCGGGATCTTCCTGGCGATCATCCTGATCCTGATCGTCGGCATCGCCATCGACCTGCTCATCTTCAGTCCGCTGGAGCGCGCGGTCCTGCGCCGCCGCGGCCTGCTCACGAAGGCCTGACCATGAACCGCCCTGTCCTCCTCGTGATCGCCCACGGCAGCCGCGACCCGCGGCACGCGGCGACCGTCCAGGCGCTGGTGCGCCGGGCCGGTGCGCTGCGGCCGGGGCTGCGGGTGGAGACGGCGTTCCTGGACTTCAACCTGCCGTCGGTGCCGGGCGTCCTCGACCGGCTCGCGGCGGACGGGGTGCGGGAGGTCGTGGCGCTGCCGCTGCTCCTCACCCGGGCCTTCCACGCGAAGGCCGACATCCCCGCCGTGCTGCGCCAGGCTCCCCCGTCCCTGGCCGTCCGCCAGGCGGAGGTCCTCGGCCCCTCGCCGCTGCTGATCGCGGCGGTGGAGCGGCGGTTGTACGAGGCGGGCCTCACGCCCGCCGACAAGCCCACGACCGGGGTCGTCCTGGCCTCGGCGGGCTCCACAGACCCGGAGGCGATCGCGGTGATCGCAGAAACGGCGCGGGAGCTGCGGCGCACCGGTTGGTGCTCCGTGCGGCCCGCGTTCGCCTCCGCTGTGACTGCCGGGGGCCTTCCCCGCACGGAGGACGCGGTCCGCACCCTGCGCACGGACCCGGGCGTCCACCGGGTGGCCGTCGCCCCGTACGTCATCGCCCCGGGCCGCCTCCCGGACCGCATCGCGGCGGGCGCGGCCGGTGCCGACGTCCTCGCGGACGTCCTGGGTCCCTCCCCCGAACTGGCCCGTCTGCTCCTGGAGCGGTACGAGGCGGCGGCCCGGCCGGTCGCCCGGACCGCCTAGTCCTTCGGGTTCCGCCCGCTCATCGCCAGCGCCCGGTCGAGCGCCGGGGCGTCGTCCGGTACGTCGACGGCCGTGGCGAAGCCCTCGTACTGGCGGTACATCTCCGCGTACCGCCCGACCACGTCGAGGAGGAAGACCGCCGTCCCCTCGGGGAGGGTGAAGTCCTGTCCGGTGGAGCGGGCCAGGTCCCAGCCGTGCAGGGCGAGTTCCTCGACGAGCATGGCGGCGATCTCGGTGGCCGGCAGGGCGCTGCCGCCCATGTCGACGTCCCCCTCCCAGGCCTCCGGCTTCTCCCAGGCGGCCAGGGCCCGGTCGAGCTGGGCGGCGTACGCCTCGGCCCAGCCGTCCTCGGTGGCGAAGTCCCGCTGGACGGTCTCCTCGGGGAGCTGGGTGCGCAGGGCGCGGTGTTCGAGGCCGTGGGCCGAGTAGAGGACCAGGTGGTTGGCGAGTTCGCGGACCGTCCAGTCGGCGCAGACGGACGGGGTGCCGAGCTGTTCGGCGGTGACGCCGCGGGCGACCCGGCTCGCTTCGGCGGCGCAGACGGTGAGGTGGGTGTGGATCTCGTTCATGCCGTCGACGGTACGGAGCGGCCGGGCGCCGGGTCTTGAACTTTCGCGACAGGGGCCCGGTCAGCTGAAGTCGAGGCCGCCGGTGCGGGTGCGCTTGATCTCGAAGAGGTCGGGGTGGGAGGCGAGGACGCGGAAGCTGTCGAAGAGTTCGGCGGCCTTCTCGCCTCGCGGGATGGCGCGCAGGACGGGGCCGAACCAGACGGTGCCGTCGACGTGGATCGTGGGGGTGCCGACGTACCCCTCGGCCTCGGGGTCCTTGCCCGCGTCGTGGCTGCGGCGGACGGCCTCGTCGTAGGCCGGGTCGTGGGCGGCGGCGGCGAGTTCGGCGGGGAGTCCGAGCTCGGCCAGGGACTCGGCGACGACCGCGTCGAAGTCCTTGTTCTTCTGCTCGTGGATGCGGGTGCCGTACGCCGTGTAGAGCGGGCTCAGGATCTCGTCGCCGTACTTCTCGGCGGCCGCGGCGGCGACCCGGACCGGGCCGATGGAGGCGTCGACGAGCTCGCGGTACCAGTCGGGGAGTTCGTTGCCCTCGTTGTGGAAGTACAGGCTCATGACCTTGAAGCGGAGGTCGATGTCCCGGTGGCGCTCGACCTCCAGGATCCAGCGGGAGGTTATCCAGGCGAAGGGGCAGGCGGGGTCGAAGTAGAAGTCGACGCTGGGGCGGTTCGTGGTCTCGGTGCTCGTCATGGGTATGAATCTAGTGGGGAGTTGGCCCGCTGCCACGGGCCATTCGGAGATCTCCCGACTGGGCCACTTCGGGGTCAGTGCTCCCGTGTCATCTCGACGAGCCTGACCACGGTGTTCCAGTTCCGGCCGGTGGCGACGAGGCCCTTCACGACGGACGGGCGGGAGACCGCCTCGCCGAGCTTGGAGTTCCCGAGGCCCTCGGGGGTGTAGAGGTAGAGCACGCGGTCGCCGAGGGCGAAGTCCTCGGGGAGGTGGGCCTCGCGGTCGATGGCGGCGAAGCGCTCGGGGTCGGCGGGCTCGGAGTAGTAGATGGCGTGGAGCTGCCTGCCCTCCAGTTCGGCGGCCGGGAAGGGGCAGGCGTCGGCGACGGCGGCGAGGTAGCCGCCGTCGCGGACGAGGCAGTCGACGCGGAAGCCGAAGCGCTCCTCGATCGCGTCCTCCAGGGTGGTCCTGAGCTCTTCCTCGCCGGCGCCGGAGTCGGTGGCGAAGACGGCGTTCCCGCTCTGGAGGTAGGTGCGGACGTCCGTGTGCCCGAGGCCTTCGAGGAGGGCGCGGAGCTCCGCCATGGGGACCCTGCGTCGACCGCTCACGTTGATGCCGCGGAGCAGGGCCGCGTATGTCTTCGTCATGATCCCAATCTAGGGCGGCCACCGCGCCTCGTGGGGGGCGGCACGGTGGCCGGTTCGAACCCTGTCCGATGGAGGGGGCCCGGAGAAGACCCTTCACCCATCTGTGACTTATTCAACAAGGTTTCGTAATGGCGAATCCGTCATCTGCGCCGATAGCGGGCGAGGACCGGGAGCTGCGCGGATGGGAGACTTTGGCGCGAAGACACCGGTGAGGGAGAGGTCGATGGACGAGGCGCGGGCACGGGAGATCCTGGACGGCGCGGGGCTGCCGGTCGCGGAGGCGCGGCTGCTGGCCCTGGGCGAGAACGCGGTCTTCGCGGTGGGCGGTCTGGTGGTGAAGGTCGGCCGGGACGCGGAGCTGTTCGAGCGGGCCGGGCGGGAACTCGCGCTGGCGTCCTGGCTGGAAGACGCCGGTGTCCCGGCGGTCCGGGCGGCCGAGGAGAAGCCGCGCCTGGTGGACGGGCATCCCGTCACCCTCTGGCACCGGCTGCCGGAGGCGGTGCGGCCCACGGAGCCCCGTGATCTGGCCCCGCTGCTGCGGGCCGTCCACGCGCTGCCGGAGCCGGCGGGGTTCGCCCTCCCGCGCCGTGAGCTGCTCGGCGGAGTCGAGCGGTGGCTGCGGCTCGCGGGGGACGCGATCGATCCGGCGGACGCGGCGTTCCTGCGGGAGCGGCGCGACTCCTTCGCCCCGGCGGCGGCCGCGCTCACCCCGCACCTGGCCCCGGGCCCGATCCACGGGGACGCCCTCCCCCGCAACGTCCACGTCGGGCCCGAAGGGCCGGTCCTGGTGGACCTGGAGACCTTCTCCTCGGACCTGCGGGAGCACGACCTCGTGGTCCTCGCCCTCTCCCGGGACCGGTACGGCCTGGACCCGGCGGCGTACGAGGCCTTCACCGAGGCGTACGGCTGGGACGTGCGGGAGTGGGAGGGGTGCGCGGTGCTGCGCGGGGCGCGGGAGACCGCGAGCTGCGCGTGGGTGGCGCAGCACGCGCCCTCGAACCCGAAGGCGCTCGCCGAGTTCGAGCGGCGGGTGGCCTCGCTGCGGGACGGCGACCCCGAGGTCCGCTGGTACCCGTTCTGACATCATGGTGCCCGTCGAACCGGCCGGTAGCGAACGGGGTGTTGGGATGCGAGTCGAACTGTCCGAGGTGACCCTCGACGTCGAGGTGAGCGGGGAGGGACCGGCCGTACTGCTCGTGCACGGCTTCCCCGACAGCCACCACCTGTGGCGCCACCAGGTCGCGGCGCTGAACGCGGCCGGTTTCACCACCGTCGCCCCCACCCTGCGGGGCTTCGGCGCCTCCGACCGTCCCGAGGGCGGCCCGGAGGCGTTCCACCCGGGCAAGCACGTCGGCGACCTGGTCGAGCTCCTGGCGCGCCTCGGCCTCGACCGGGTCCATCTGGTGGGCCACGACTGGGGTTCGGGCATCGCGCAGGCCGTGACCCAGTTCTTCCCGGAGAAGGTGCGGAGCCTGAGCATCCTGTCCGTGGGCCATCTGGCGGCGATCCGGTCGGCGGGCTGGGAGCAGAAGCAGCGCTCCTGGTACATGCTGCTGTTCCAGCTGGCCGGGGTGGCCGAGGACTGGCTGACGCGGGACGGCTTCGCCAACCTGCGGGACATGCTGGGCGAGCACCCGGACGCGGAGGCCGTGATCGAGCAGCTGCGCGCGCCGGGCGCGCTGACGGCCGCGCTGAACGTCTACCGCGCGGGCCTGACGGCGGAGGTCCAGTTCGGCCCCGAGCCGCCGGCGGTGCCGCTGCCCGAGTCGGTCCCCGTGATGGGCGTCTGGTCGACCGGAGACCGTTTCCTCACCGAGCGCTCGATGTCCGGGACGGGCGAGTACGTCGCCGGGTCCTGGCGCTACGAGCGGGTCGAGGACGCGGGCCACTGGCTCCAGCTGGACCAGCCGGAGAAGCTCAACGAGCTGCTGCTCTCCTTCCTGAAGGAGAACTCCTAGCCGGCCACCGTGACCGCCGACCGCAGGGGCCACGTGGAGTCGACGACCGCCTCCGCGTCGCCCTTGCGGCGCAGGAAGTCCTGGAAGTTCTCGGCCCAGGCCCGGTACCAGCCGATCTGCCGCTCGTGCAGTTCGGCCGGGTTCAGGGCGGCCACCTGGGGGTGCCGCTCGGCTATCGCGATGGCGACCCGGACGGCGGCGAGCGCGTCGGCGGCGGCCTCGTGCGCGGCTTCGAGGACCACGCCGTACTCCCCGCAGACGGCTTCCAGGTTCCGCTTGCCGCGCCGGTAGCGGTCGACGGCCCGGTCGATGGTGTACGGGTCGACGACCGGGCCGATGGCCGTCCCGCCGAGCCGCTCCTCCAGGGAGGGCAGCCCGTGGCGGCGCAGCTCGGCGGCGAGGAGCGTGAGGTCGAAGGAGGCGTTGTACGCGACGACCGGGACGCCGTCCTCCCAGTACGCGGCGAGGATCTTCGCGATCTCGTCGGCGACCTCGCGGGCCGGGCGGCCCTCGGCGGCCGCGCGCTCGGTGCTGATGCCGTGGATCGCGGAGGCCTCCTCCGGGATGGGGACGCCCGGGTCGGCGAGCCAGTCCCGTCGGCTCCCGACCTGCCCCCCGCCGCCGACCTCGATGATCGAGGCCGTGACGATACGGGCCTCCAGCGGGTCGGTGCCGGTCGTCTCCAGGTCGAAGCCGACCAGCGGTTCCCCATGCCAAGCCATCGGGTCCTCCTTACGTGATCTCCCCCGTGGTGTTCACCACCCTCGCACGCGCCACTGACAACGTCCCCCGCTGCCCCCTCCGGATGCGCCGGAGGGGGTCAGGAGACGGGCCGGGAGTCGAGCCAGACCGACTCGAATTCCTCCCGGTACGTCTCGAAGAGTCCGTGATCTCCGTCACGGGCGGACTGCCCGTGCCGGACGACGTTCCGTCCGCCGCCGCGCAGGACGAGGACGGGGGCCTCCATGCCCCGGGCCCGGCGCAGGTACGACTGGACGACGCCCACCCCGTCGGGCCCGTCGCCGTCCACCAGGTAGGCGGTGAAGCGGGGGGTCTCGTCGAAGACGTGGATCTGGAAGGCGCCCGGGTCGCGCAGTTTCGAGCGGACCCGTCGCATGTGCAGGATGTTCATCTCGACCGAGCGGCTCAGCTCCCCCTTCTTCAGGCCGAGTTCGCGCTCGCGGCGCTTGACGGCGCTGCTCGCCGGGTTGAGGAAGAGGAGGCGGGTGCGGCAGCCGGACTCGGCGAGGCGGACCATGCGGCGGCCGGAGAAGTTCTGCACGAGCAGATTGAGGCCTATGCCGGTGGCGTCGAGGCGGCGGGCCCCGCCGAAGAGGTCCTCGGCGGGCAGCTGCCGCTGGAGCCGGACCCGGTCGGGGTGGACGGAGACGACGTCCGCGTACCGGTCGCCGACGAGGTCCTCGACCGCGTCCACGGGCAGCCGGTCGGCGGAGGGCACTCCGGCGCCGCTGCCGAGGATCTCCAGGATGCGGGCGGAGGCCCGCTCGGACTGGGCGAGGACGGTCAGCGAGAGGGCCCGGTTGCGGGAGACCACGTTCCGCGTGACCTCCAGCTCGTCGAGGGCGAGCTCGACCTCGCGCCGGTCGTCGAAGTAGGGCTCGAAGCACGGCCAGTGCTGCACCATCAGCTCCCGCAGCTGCGGGAGCGTCAGGAAGCTCAGGACGTTGTCGTCGGCCGGGTCGAGGAGGTAGCCCTTGCGCCGGGAGACCTCGCGGACGGCGACCGCCCGCTGGACCCATTCCTGGCCGGCCGGTCCGGCGGCGGCCACCACCCACTCCTCGCCGTGCACCGGTTCGTACACGGGCCGCAGGACGGCGGCGACCACGGCCCGCAGCCGCTGTTCGACGAGGTTGAGCCAGATGTAGGCGCGGCCCGCGCGCTGGGCCCGGGTGCGGACCTCGCCCCAGGCCTCGGCGTCCCAGTCGAGCTCCGCGCCTATCTCCACCGGCCGGCCGACCGTGACCGTGCCGGGCGGGGTGCCCGCGCCCGGCGGCAGGACGACGCCCGGCGGGACGGCCGAGCCCGGCGGCGCGACCGTTCCGGGCGGCGCCTCCGCGGGGTCGGCCGGGCCCCCCTCGTGACCCGCGTCCCCTGGGGGAAGCTCCAGACCTCCCGAGCTCACCCGCGCACCGCCTTCTGCTCCCGGACACCCGTTCCGGCGGACTGGATGACCATGTGACAACGATCAAGGAAGGGTACTCCGCGAGCGGAGGGCGGTGCAGCAGGATCGTCAGGCTGCTTCCTCAACTCCCCAGATCGGGCTGCCCGTTCTGGGAGGCGAGATCTGCCGGAGTGAGCGGATTCATAGCGGTTACGTCCCTGGGCACGAGCTGGAAGCCCTGCCAGTGGACGGGCATCGGCTGCTGGTCCTCGTCCCGGGCGATGTGGTGGAACCCGATGTTGACCCACACGGACGGTTTGGTCAGGGTCTCACCGTTGACCCATTTGTCCACGCTGTCCGGGGCGCCCTGCCCGCAGTTGCCGATGTTGTTGCTCGCGAACTTCTCGCAGGCGCGGGACTGGGTGAAGTAGACGCCGTGCTTGGTGAAGCCGCGGCCCGCGTGCGTGTCGGTGTGGCCGGGCACGATCTCGTACGAGCGGGCGTGGCCGTCGGCGTTCTTGCCGGTGCCGCTGACCACCCGCCACCAGCGCATGTTCTTCGCGTCTCCGGCGAGTTCCTTGGTGACGACGGTCTTCGTGGTCTTCACCGTGGGTCCGCCGCCGCCGGTGGGCGCGGTGACGGCCGAGTCGAACTGCTCGATCCGGTCCTTGGTGGAGCCGTCGAGGCCGAAGTCGAGCTTCCAGAAGACGTTGTGGGCGTGGCTGGTGGCGTAGCCCTTGGCGCCCTTGCCGAGGGGCCAGCCGCGGCCGTCGGTGGCGTTGTAGTCGACGGGCGAGAGGCTGCCGGTGGCCCCGACGTTGGCGCCGATGGTGCCGTCGGCGGTGAAGCGCCACTCGGTGATGTACTCGTACCAGCCGACCTTGTTGACGGTGTAGACGAGCAGGTCCTTGGCCTGGGCCTGCCAGACCTTGGTGCCGCCGTCGCTGGCCATGCGGTACGCGTGTCCACGCGCGCGCGTGGTGGTGCACAGGCCCTTGACGTTGCCGACGTCGGTCACCTTGACGGTGGTGAGGGTGCCGCCGGGGCATTCGGCCGGCTTGAGGTTCTGCAGGCCGTAGCCGAAGCCGGCGCCGGTGAGGTCGTCGTACTCGGCGCCGCCGTCGTCGTAGGGCACGTGGATCTGGGCGAGCCGGGCGCTGTCGAGGACCCTGATGGGGGCGGCGGCGCCGGGCGGCTGGTAGGTGATCTTGTCGAGCGTGAGCCCGGCGTCGGTGTCGTAGCGCCAGCACATGCGCCAGGTGGTGCCGCCGTCGAGCTTCTGGGTGATGCGGTACGCGACCGAGCAGTCGGGCGTGGTGGGCGAGGTCGGGGCCGGCGGGGCGGGCGCGGCGGTCGCGGGGCCCGCGGCGGCCGTGGCGGTGCCGAGCAGGACGGCGGCGGCCAGGACGGCGCCCCGCTTGCGGGTGCGCGGGTCGAGCTGCATGGACATGCGGACGTACTCCCTCGTACGTGTCGTGGGGCCGGGGACCGGTGCGGCGGTGGTCAGCCGACGCGGGTGACGGTCCTGGCGGAGAGGTCGACGATCAGGTTCCGGGTGTCGATCCAGGCCCCGTTGAGGACCTTGGTGACGAGCCGGACGCACCGGTGCTCCCCGCAACGGGCGAGCTGCGCGGGCACGTTCCTCTCGCGGTAGGTGCGGTAGACGTCGCCGTTGAACCACAGCTGCCGGCTGGAGGTGAGCTCCTTGCCGGTGGCGTCCTCGTAGTCCTCCTTGACGCCCTTGCCGAGCGGACTGGCGAGGATCAGTTCGAGCGCCTCACGGAGCTCGTCGGGGTGGGCGGAGGGCTGGACCCCGCGCTGCGTGCCGGACTTCTCGACCTTGCCGGTGTCGAGGTTGACGGTCTCGGTGATGAGCTCGTCCCGCCCGTAGTCGTAGAGGCGGACCTCGGCGCGGCGCGACGCGTCGCCGGGCAGCGGGTCGGCGAGTCGGGTGCCGAGGCGCTGCGGGCCCCGGCCGCCCGTGACGTCGTGCTGGGCGGAGGCGGCGGGCGGGGTCAGCGCCAGTGCCTCGGCCCGTGCGAGCTCGTCGTCGGTGAGCGGGTCGCTGCCGACGCCCTTGGCCCCCTCGGCCGGGGGCGGGGCCACGGTGGCCGGCTGCGGCGCGGAGCCCGCGGCCCGTGCGTCCGCCTCCCCCTGCGGGGAGGCGCCGTCCGGGCCTCCCCCTGCCCTCGTGCCGGCTGCTCCGGCGATGCCGATGGCCCCTCCGGTTCCGGCGGCCCCGTTCGCCCCTGCCTGTCCCGGCAGGCTGATCGCCACGGCGACGGCGGTTCCCGTCACCGCCATGGCCGCCCCTGCCACCACCTTCCCCAGGTGGCGGCGGACTATTTCGTACACATTTCCCCCTCTGTCCCCCTCATGGTCTGCGGTCACCCGGTAGGACGGGGCGAAGTCCTAGGAGGTTGCTGCTCTTTCGGGCAGGATCTGACCGAATAACACCTACAAAACCCGGACAGAAGAGGAAGAGTCGTATCCATGCAGGTCTGGCCGGGACAGGCGTACCCCCTGGGCGCCACCTATGACGGAGCGGGCACCAACTTCGCGGTCTTCTCGGAGGCCGCCCACAGGATCGAGCTGTGTCTGCTGCACGACGACGGCTCGGAGACGGCGGTGGAGCTGCGCGAGACCGACGCGTTCGTGCGGCACGCCTATCTGCCGGGCGTGATGCCCGGTCAGCGGTACGGGTTCCGGGTGCACGGCCCGTACGCGCCGGAGCGCGGGCTGCGCTGCAACGCGGCGAAGCTGCTGCTCGACCCGTACGCGCGCGCGGTGTCGGGGCAGGTGAAGTGGGGCGAGGCGGTGTACGGCTACCCCTTCGGGCGGCCGGACGCGCGCAACGACCTCGACTCGGGGCCGCACACGATGACCTCGGTGGTCGTGAACCCCTACTTCGACTGGGGCGACGACCGGCGTCCGCGCACCGAGTACCACCACACGGTGATCTACGAGGCCCACGTGAAGGGCCTGACGATGCTGCACCCGGACCTTCCGGAGGAGCTGCGCGGGACGTACGCGGGCCTCGCGCACCCCTCGGTCATCGGCCATCTGAAGGAACTGGGCGTCACCGCTCTCGAACTGATGCCCGTTCACCAGTTCGTGAACGACCACCGGCTCGTGGACGCGGGGCTCTCCAACTACTGGGGCTACAACACGATCGGCTTCTTCGCCCCGCACAACGCCTACGCGTCCTGGGGCGACCGGGGCCAGCAGGTCCTGGAGTTCAAGTCGGCGGTCCGGGCACTGCACCAGGCGGGCATCGAGGTCATCCTCGACGTGGTCTACAACCACACCGCCGAGGGCAACCACCTGGGCCCGACGCTCTCCATGCGGGGCCTGGACAACCCCTCGTACTACCGGCTCGCGGACGATCCCCGGTACTACACGGACACCACCGGCACCGGGAACTCGCTGCTCATGCGCTCCCCGCACGTGCTCCAGCTGATCATGGACTCGCTGCGGTACTGGGTGACCGAGATGCACGTGGACGGCTTCCGCTTCGACCTGGCGGCCACGCTGGCCCGCCAGTTCCACGAGGTGGACCGGCTGTCCTCGTTCTTCGACCTGGTGCAGCAGGACCCGGTGGTGAGCCAGGTGAAGCTGATCGCCGAGCCGTGGGACGTGGGCGAGGGCGGCTACCAGGTGGGGAACTTCCCGCCGCTGTGGACCGAGTGGAACGGCAAGTACCGGGACTGCGTGCGGGACCTGTGGCGGGGCGAGCCGCGCACGCTCGCCGAGTTCGCCTCCCGGCTGACCGGCTCCTCCGACCTGTACCAGGACGACGGGCGGCGGCCGCTCGCCTCGGTCAACTTCGTGACCTGCCACGACGGTTTCACCCTGCGGGACCTCGTCTCGTACAACGACAAGCACAACGAGGCGAACGGCGAGGGCAACCGGGACGGCGAGAGCTACAACCGGTCGTGGAACTGCGGGGTGGAGGGCGAGACCGAGGACGTGGGGATCGCGGAGCTGCGCGCCCGCCAGACGCGCAACTTCCTCGCCACCCTGATGCTCTCGCAGGGCGTGCCGATGCTCAGCCACGGCGACGAGTTCGGGCGGACGCAGGGCGGCAACAACAACGCGTACTGCCAGGACAACGAGGTCTCCTGGGTGCGGTGGCCGAAGGAGAACAGCGAGGCGGAGGCCACCCTGCTGCGCTTCACGCGTGCGATGGTCCGGCTGCGCCGGGAGCATCCGGTCTTCCGGCGCCGCCGCTTCTTCCACGGCCGGCCGGTGGAGGGCACCCACGACGAGCTGACCGACATCGCCTGGTTCACGCCCGAGGGCGAGGAGATGACCTCCCGCGACTGGCAGGCGGCGCACGCCCAGGCACTGACCGTCTTCCTCAACGGCAACGCCATCTCGGAGCCGGGCCCCCAGGGCGAGCGGATCGCCGACGACTCCTTCCTGCTGATGTTCAACGCCTCGTCGAAGGAGCTGGAGTTCGCGGTCCCGGACAGCCACGGCCGCTGCTGGCGGATGGTCGTGGACACCTCGGACCCGGAGGGGATGCCGCCGCAGGAGGGCCCGGAGATCACGGCCGGCGAGCGGGTGACCCTCGCGCCGCTCAGCCTGACGGTGCTGCGGAGGCCGGCCTGAGTGCTTCCCGTACGGGGCTCACGCCGCCGGCGTGAGTTCTTCCCGCACGGGAGACGCGACCCGGACCGTCCAGGACAGCACCGCGCAGGCCGCGCCCGCCCCCACCGCCACCGCGAAGGCGGCGGGGGCGCCCTGCCCCTCGGCGAGCCGGCCGGAGACGGCGAGGGCCAGGGCCTGACCGCCCACGATCCCGCTGGTGAGGAAGGCCATCGACTCGGCGAGCCGGGTGGCCGGCACGGTCCGCTCGGTGAGCCCGAAGACGGTGATCAGATGCGGGGCGTAGGCGGCGCCGAGGACGATGACGACCGCGTACAGCGCGCCCAGGGAGCCGACGAACAGCAGCGGTACGGAGAGGACGACGAGCCCGGCGGTGGCGGCGCGCCAGCGGGTGGTGAGCCCGATCCGGGCGGGCACGGCGGCCATGGAGAGGCCGACGGCGGCGCTCATGACGCCCATGGCGGCGTAGACGAGCCCGGCCTGGGCGGGGACGCCGAGCTCCTCGGTGAGGGCGGTGATCCCGGCCTGCGAGGCGCCGAACATGGCGCCCTGGAGGACCATCGTGACGCGCAGGGCGTACGCGGATCCCGGCAGCCGCGTCCGTTCGGCGGCACTCGTACGGGTGGAAGCCGCCGGCGCGATCGCCCGGGCCGTCGGATGGAGGGCGAAGGCCGTCCCGCAGACGGCGAGCAGCAGCGCCGCCAGGAGGAGCGCGGCGGCCGGGTGGGCGAGGGCGGCGGCGAGGCCGACGAGGGCCGGGCCGAGGACGAAGGAGACCTCGTCGAGGGTGCCCTCGAAGGAGAGCACCGCGCCGACGAGCCGGTCGTCCGCGCCGGAGCGGCGGGCGAGGGCCACGGAGCGGGTCCGGGCGAGCGGTCCGACCTGCGGGACGGTGGCCCCGGCGAGCGCGCCCAGCACCATGAGCGCGCCGGTGGGCGCGTCGGCGAGGGCGGCGAGGACCAGGGCCGTGACGGCGACCGCGTTGGCCAGGGAGGCCGCGAGGACGACCCCGCGCTGTCCGTGCCGGTCGGCGAGCCGGCCGATGACGGGCCCGGCGACGGTCTGTCCCGCGGCGAGCGCCCCGCCCGTGAGGCCGGCGGTGGCGAGCGAGCCGCTCGTCTCGGCGACCAGGAGCAGACTGCCGAGCTGGCACATGGCGGTGGGCAGCCGGCCGAGGAAGGAGACGACCGGCAGGGCCGGTCCGAGCAGGGACAGCGTGTCGCGATACATCCGAAGCATCACGCGAACGTAACGCGATGCACTCGAACGGGCGCATGGGGCGATGACACAGAAGCCCTCCGGCGGGGTACGTACGTTCGCATGACGCCCAATCCACCCACGTCGACCTACCGGCTCCAGCTCCAGCCGGAGTTCCCGTTCGCGGCCGCCGAGCGCGCCGTGCCGCACCTGGCCGGCCTCGGCGTCTCGCATCTGCACCTCTCCCCGGTCCTGGAGGCGGTGCCCGGCTCGACCCACGGCTACGACGTCACCGACCACGGCCGCGTACGGGCCGAACTGGGCGGCGAGGAGGGGCTGCGGGCACTCGCGGCGACCGCGCGGGCGCACGGCCTCGGCCTGGTCGTGGACCTGGTGCCCAACCACATGGCGGCCTCCCCCCGGCACAACCAAGCGCTGCGCGCCGTGCTCCGCGACGGCCCGGACTCGCCGTACGCCCGCTGGTTCGACGTCGACTGGCGGGCCGGGGACGGGCGGCTGCTGCTCCCGGTGCTGCCCGCGCGGCTCCCGGAGGTACGGGACCGGTTCCGGGTCGCGGACGGCTCCCTGCACCTGGACGGCCAGGAGTTCCCGCTCCGCCCCGGCACCGAGGACCTGCCGCTCGACGAGCTGCTCGACGCCCAGTGGTACCGGCTCGGCTGGTGGCGGCTGGCCCGCACCGAGCTCAACTACCGGCGCTTCTTCACCGTCTCGGAGCTCATCGGGGTGCGGGTGGAGGACCCCGGGGTGTTCGCGGCGAGCCACGCGAAGATCGTGGAGCTGGTCGCGGACGGGGTGATCGAGGGGCTGCGCATCGACCACCCGGACGGGCTCGCCGACCCGCAGGGCTACCTGGAGGACCTGAGGGAGGCGACCGGCGGGCGCTGCTGGACGGTCGTCGAGAAGATCCTCACGGGCGCGGAGACCCTGCCCGCCTCCTGGCCGGTCGCGGGCACCACCGGGTACGACGCGCTGCGGCGGCTCGACGGCGTCTTCACCGACCCGCTGGGAGTCGCCGAACTCGCCGACGTCTACCGGGAGTTCGTCGGCAAGGCCGGGGACCGGGGCGGCCGCTGGGAGGCGACCGAGCGCCGCGCGGCGTACGAGGTGGTCACCCATGACCTGGCCTCGGAGACGGCCGCGCTGACCCGGATCGCCGGCCGGATCTGCGCCGCCGACCCGGCGCTGCGGGACCACGCCCCCTGGGCGCTGCGCACCGCGGTCCGCGAGCTCCTCGTCCGCGTCCCCGTCTACCGGACCTACCGGACGGGCGGCGAGGAGGTGCTGACCCCGGAGGCGGCGCGCGGCGCGAAGGCCGCGTTCGCGGTGCCGGAGGAGGCGGCGGCGGTCGACGTCGTGCGGGACCTGGCGCTCGGCGCGCTCGGCGACGGTCCCGAACACCGGGCGTTCCGCGCGCGGTTCGCGCAGACGTCCTCCGCGCTGCGGGCCAAGTCCGTGGAGGACACGGCCTTCTACCGGTACACGCCGCTGCTCTCGGCGAACGAGGTCGGCGGGGACGCGGGGCGTCCGGCGGTGCCGGTGGAGGAGTTCCACGCGTACTGCCTGCGGATCGCCCGGGACTGGCCGGGCACCGGCACCGTGCTCTCCACCCACGACACCAAGCGCAGCGCGGACGTCCGGGCCGCCATCGCGGTGCTCGCCCAGTGCCCGGAGGTGTGGGCGGAGCTCCTCGCGGAGGTCTCGGGGGTGCCCGCGCCCGATCCGCACGTGGCGTGGACGGCCTGGCAGACGGCCTTCGGCTTCGGCGCCCCGGACCCCGACCGGCTCGTTCCGGCGATCCTCAAGTCCGTACGGGAGGCGGGGCTGCGGACCAGCTGGACCGAGCCGGACGCGGCGTACGAGCGGGCGGTGGCCGAGTTCGCGGCGGCCGGGCCCGGCCGGATCCCGCTCCGGGCGGCCTCGGCGGCGGCCTTCGCCCTGGAGCCGCACATCCGGGCGCACGCCCTGGGCGCCCTGCTCGCGCAGCTGACGATGCCGGGGGTGCCGGAGCTCTACCAGAACACGGAGCGGGAGTACCGGGCGCTCGTCGACCCGGACAACCGGGCGCCGTTCGCGGTCGGCGCGGACGACGACCACACCGCTCTGGTCCGGGCGGCGCTGCGGCTGCGGCGCGCGCGTCCGGAGGCCTTCGGCCCGGGCGGCACGTACGTCCCGCTGGCGGCGGAGGGCCCGGCGGCCGCGCACTGCCTGGCCTTCGCCCGCTCCGGCCGGGTGATCACGGCCGTGACCCGGCTCTCCCTGCGGCTCGCCCGGGCGGGCGGCTGGCAGGACACGGAGCTGGTGCTGCCCGAGGGGCGCTGGACCGACGCGCTCGACGGCGTACGGGAGTTCACGGGCGGCCCGGCGACGGAGGTCAAGCTGGCGGAGCTGTTCGAGGAGCGGCCGGTGGCGCTGCTGGCCCGGGTGGAGTGAGTCGTGATGCCACGGCCATGACAAGCTGATGATCATGACGAAAGATCAGACCGGGCGGATCATCGGCGCCGCGTTCGGACTCGTGTTCATCCAGGCCAACGCGGTCGCCCTGCCGACGGCGGTCGCCGCGCCGCTACGGCTGCTGTCCCTCGCCGGGTTCCTCTGGGTGGCCGTCCTCGGGCGGCGCGGCCGGGCGGCGGCAACAACATCGGCACCGGCCGAATCCGGCACCCGGTTCGGCCGGCGCTACTGGTACGTGGTGGCGGTCGAGGTGGCCGGGCTCGCGGCCGGACTCTTCGTGATCGCCCGCGTGCTGCATGCCCCGGAGGCGTCCGTGGGCTGGATCGCCTTCGTCGTCGGCGTGCACTTCTTCGGCCTGGCGGTCGCCTGGCGCAGGCCCGCGCTCCACGCGCTCGGAGCCTCGATCGCGGTCTGCGGCGCGGCGGGCCTGGCGCTCGCGGCCCTCGACCTCCCGGTCGTCGCGATCAGGACCGTCGCCGGAGTTCTCCCCGGCGTCCTGCTGCTCGCCTCGGTGCTGCGGCCGGGCCGTACGAACCCGGCCGCGTCCGAGGTCAGGAGCGGGACGCCCGCGTGACCCAGCACTCGGTGTACTCGGAGGCGTCACCGGTTCCGGGGTACCGGGTGGACACGTCGACGCTCTTGGAGGCGCCCGCGGCGACCGCGACGGCGGTCGTCCTCACGCTGGCCGGGGCGACACCGGTGCCCGTGTCGCCCTTGAACTCCGTCGTGAAGTCGTAGTCGTAGTCGAACGTGTTGTCGTTCTTCACGGTGATCCGGGCGACCAGGTTCCTGGTCGCCGGGTCGTACTTGCACGAGTCGACGGTCAGATCGCGGATGGCCTTGTCGGCGCTGCCCGTGCTGCCGGACACGGAGCCGCCGGAGCCGCTGCCCGAGGTGCCGTCGTGGTCGTCGCCGTGGTTGCTGCTGCTGTGGCTGCCGGAGCTGTGGCCGCCGCCGCAGCTGCCGCCGTGCGAGCCGCGGGCGCCGGTCAGGGCGACGACCGCGACGCCGAAGACGGCGATGGCACGGACATGGCGCATGTTCATATGTAAATCCCCGTGGAAAGTGGCAGTTCAAGCGTCCGGTTGACGGGCGCACGTCACCCTAGCAGCGGGGACGGGGCCTCTCAGCCGCCCGGCCGGACGATGAGACTGCGGGGAGCGCGGGTGATGAGGCCCGTGGACACGGGACGGAAGCCGTCGGCGAGACGCAGGCGGGGCATGGCCGTGAAGAGGGCCCGCAGGGCGTACTCGGCCTCGAATCCGGCCAGGAGGACCGCCGGGCAGAAGCCCGACCCGTAGGTGAGCTGGCCCGGGTCGTTGCGAAAGGGATCGAAACGATCGGGCTCGCGGAACCGCTCCGGGTCGCGTCCCGCCGAGCCGACGAGCAGGGCGACGGACGCGCCCGCCGGGATGACACCGCCGCTCACCGGCACCTCGGCGGCGGTGCGGCGCACGGCGATCTGCACGGGCGGGTCCCGGCGCAGCGACTCGGTCCAGGCGCGGGAGACCAGACCGGCGGGCGCGTCGCGGAGGGCGGCGACCTGGTCGGGATCGGCGAGGACGTTGCCGAGGAAGGAGGCGAGCGCCTTCTCCCGTACGGCGATCTGGCCGCCGCACTCCCCCGCGAGCGCGCCCGCCGCCCGGCCGCGCACGAGCCGCATCATGTCGCGGTAGGGCACGCCGACGGCGGCGGCGACGGTTCCGGCGGGCAGCCAGTGGCAGAAGTCGGCGACCAGGTCGGCCTGGGGCCGTTCGGCGATCCGGCGGGCCAGGACGTAGGCCGTCCGTTCGGTGACCGCGCGCAGGGCCTCGATGTCGACGTCGACGTGGGCCCGCGCGCACGGCGGGTCGCCGGGCCGGTGCCCGTGCGTGAAGCGCGCGTCGGTGAGGGCGGCGGCCACGTCCGCGTACCGGCTGAGGACCCAGGCCCGCAGCAGCGGGTCGTACGTGAGCGGGAACTCCTCGCGCAGGGTCCGGTGGATCCCGTGCGGGTCGCGCGAGGCGCCGGGGTCGAGCGGACTGGGCGCGACGGTCCGCCCGCCGGGCGGGACGGGCCCGGCGGCGGCCGGGTCGGCGAGGGTCCGTACCCGCCCGGGGACGGCCGCCCCCGCGGGCGGCGCCGGCGCCATCGACGGCAGTCGCGTCCAGGGATCCCCGGAGGACAGGCGGTTCCCGGGAGACAGGCGGTCCCCGGAAGGCGGGCGGCCCCCGGAAGGCAGGTCGTTCCCCGTGCCCCGCTTCGGCTCGTCGCTCATCGCGCCCCCTGTCGGTCGGCGGTGGGTGCCGCGGCCGGAGATCATGGCGCGCGTCTGCCCAGCCCATCATCGCGGGGGCCCCACCGCCCGCCGCGTACCGCCGAACGGGTGAACGCCCACGAGGTCCGATTCAGCCCATGCCGTGCATTTCAGCTGTGCCGTGCGGTTCATTTGTGCCGTGCGGTTCAGTCGTGCCGTGCGTTTCAGTCGTGCGACAGCCGGAAGGACATCTGGCCGAAGCCGACGACGTCCCCCGGCCGGACCGCCACGGCGCCGGTGACCCGGCGTCCGTTGACGGTGGTGCCGTTCGTCGAGCCGAGGTCGCGCAGCACCCAGGTCCCGCTCTGGAGCGAGAGTTCGGCGTGCAGCCGCGAGGCCGTCTCGTGACTGAGCCGCAGCCCGTTGACCGGGTCGCGGCCGATCCGCAGCGGATACGGGCCCGGGTGCGGCAGGAGCAGCTTCGGCAGCCGCTCGGCGCTCCAGGCCCGCCCGATCCGCGCCGTGAACGCGGACATCTTCTCGACCGCGCCGACGACGCGCCGG
Organism: Streptomyces sp. NPDC021012; assembly: GCF_044333355.1. Taxonomy (NCBI): domain Bacteria; kingdom Bacillati; phylum Actinomycetota; class Actinomycetes; order Kitasatosporales; family Streptomycetaceae; genus Streptomyces; species Streptomyces sp. NPDC021012. The sequence continues at coordinate 23,468 of NZ_JBIRQU010000003.1, read as the reverse complement.
GTCCAGGTGCCCTCGGTCCTCAGGTCGGCGGTGAGCAGGGCGAGTTCGTCGGGCCGCCGGGCCTGGAGCGCGCGCTCCATCCGGAAGAGGAAGGTGTCGTGCGAGAGGCGGCCCTGAGCGGCGCCCTCACGGAGCAGCCCCAGCGCGCGGTCCCGCTCGGCGTCGGTCAGCCGAGGAGAGTTCGCCGGAAGCTCGAAAGGGGTCGTCACGCAACTGATTGTCCGCCGGTCGGCCCCGACGTGTCCAGAAGGGCCGCTGACCTGGAAACTCCGTACCGGTACGGCGACATCGCTGTTACGGTCTGCGGGCTCTGCAACCACAGATCCCCCGGGGGAACCACGACGTGACCACGTCTTCCGCACCGTCCACCACCGACCTCGTCATCCGCCCGCTCGACGGGCCCGGGGAACTCGACCTGTTCCTCCGCCTCACGTACTCGCTCGACCACGAGCTCGCCGACGACCTCGCCACCGGCCGCCGCCTCCCCGGCTGGATGTGGGTGGCGCTCGACGGCGACCGGCTCCTCGGCCGGCTCGCCTGGTGGACGGGCACGCCGGGGGCCGGGCCGCAGGCGCTCGACTTCTTCGACCTCGCCCCGGAGCTGTCCGAGGAGGAGCGCGCCGAGGTCGGTCTGCGGCTCCTGGAGACGGCGACGGCCGCGGTGGTCCCGGCGGGGGCGCGGCGCCCCGAGTTCGGGCGGTTCATGCCGGCGGACTGGCGCGAGGTGCCGGAGACCCGGGCGCTCCTGGGGTCGGTGTTCTCCGTCCTGGAGCGCACGGGCGCGCGCCCGCTGGTCGAGCGGCTGCGTCTGGAGTGGCGGCCCGGCACCCCCGTACCGGAGCCGAAGGGTCGTCTTGAGTTCCGTCCTGTGCGGGACCGCGAGGACCTGGTGGCGCTGATGACGCCGGTGATGGAGGGCACGCTCGACGCGCACGGGCAGGCCGACCTGGCCTCGGGCCTGTCGGCGCGGGAGGCGGCGGAGCTGCACTTCGACGAGGAGCTCGGGAACTACTCCTCGCCGCGCGCGTGGTGGCGGGTCGCCCAGCTGCCGGGGAGCGGCGAGCCGGTCGGCTTCGTCGTCCCCGCGCGGAACAACTACCACCACACGATCGCGTACATCGGTGTGCTGCCCGCCCATCGCGGGCACGGGTACGTCGACGACATCCTGGCGGAGGGGACCCGGATCCTGGCCGCCGCCGAGGTGCCCCGGATCCGGGCGGCGACGGACCTGGGGAACGTGCCGATGGCGGCGTCGTTCGCCCGCGCGGGCTACGTGGCGTTCGAGCACGCGGTCAACTACGTGTGGGACGTGCCGGGCGCGTCGGGTTCCTGACTGCCAGGATGGTCGCGGTAACCGTGCGTGAGTGACCGTCGACGAGGGGATTCCCGTGCTCTTCGAGGTGTGGGCGCCGAGCGCCCGTGACCGGGTGACGCTGGAGCTGAACGGCTCCGCCCATCCCCTGGACCGGGACGCGGAGCGGGACGGCTGGTGGTCGGGCGTGGTGCCCGCCGGGGACGGCGACCGGTACGGCTTCTCGCTCGACGGCGGGCCCGTGCTCCCCGATCCGCGCTCGCGCCGGCTGCCCGACGGGCCGGACGGGCTGAGCGCGGTCGTCGACCACTCGGCGTACGCCTGGCGGAACGGGTCCCCGCGGCTGCGGCTGCGCGGCGCCGTCCTGTACGAGCTGCACGTCGGCACCTTCACCCCGGAGGGCACGCTCGACGCGGCGGCCGCGCGGCTCGGGGAGCTCGCGGGCCTCGGCGTCACCCATGTGGAGCTGATGCCGCTGTGCCCGTTCCCCGGGGTGCGGGGCTGGGGGTACGACGGGGTGGCGCCGTGGGCGGTGCACGAGCCGTACGGCGGTCCGGAGGCGCTGAAGCGGTTCACGGACGCGGCGCACGGGCTCGGCATGGGCGTGGTCCTCGACGTGGTGCACAACCACCTGGGCCCGTCGGGCAACCGTCTCCCGTCCTTCGGGCCGTACTTCACGGACACCCACCACACGCCGTGGGGCGCGGCGGTGAACCTGGACGCGCCGGGTTCGGACGAGGTGCGGGCGTACTTCCTGGGGAGCGCGCTCGCCTGGCTGCGGGACTACCGGATCGACGGGCTGCGGCTGGACGCGGTGCACGCCCTGGCCGACACGCGGGCACTGACCTTCCTGGAGGAACTGTCGTCCGCCGTGGACGAGTTGGCGAAGGAGCAGGGCCGCCAGCACTTCCTGATCGCCGAGTCCGACCTCGCGGACCCGCGCACGACGACCCCCCGCACGCTCGGCGGCCTCGGGGTCCACGCCCAGTGGAACGACGACTTCCACCACGCCCTGCACACCGCCCTGACCGGCGAATCGCAGGGATACTACGCCGACTTCGCGCGCGCCCCGATGGCGGCGCTCGCCAAGACGCTCACCCGGGTCTTCTTCCACGACGGCACGTACTCGTCCTTCCGGGGCCGCCACCACGGGCGTCCGGTGGACCGGGAGCGCACCCCCGCCCACCGCTTCCTGGGCTACGCGCAGACGCACGACCAGATCGGCAACAGGGCCCTCGGCGACCGCCTTTCGGCCTCGCTCTCCCCCGGTCTGCTCGCCTGCGCGGCGACGCTGGTCCTCACGGGCCCCTCGGTGCCGATGCTGTTCATGGGCGAGGAGTGGGGGGCGAGCACGCCCTGGATGTACTTCACCGACCACACCGACCCGGAGCTCGCGGAGGCCGTACGGCGGGGCCGCAAGCGGGAGTTCGCGGCGCACGGCTGGTCCGAGGACGAGGTCCCCGACCCTCAGGAGCCGGCCACCCGCGACCGCTCGGTCCTCGACCGCTCCGAACGCGAACGGGACCCGCACAAGCGGCTCCTCGCCTGGCACCGCCAGCTCATCGCCTTGCGCCGCACCCTGCCCGACCTGACGGACCCGGACCTCGGGGGCGTGAAGGTCGCCTTCGACGAGGAGGCCCGCTGGCTGGTCTTCCGGCGCGGCGACCTGCGGGTCGCCGTCAACCTGGGCGGGGAGCCCGCGGTCATCCCCCTCGGCTCCAACGGCCGCGACCGGGTCCTGGCCTCCTGGGACCCGGTCGACGCCCCGGCGGCGGACGGACTGCTCCGCCTCCCGGGCGAGTCGGCGATCGTCCTGGCCGACGGCTGATCCGGCCGGTGGGGCGCTACTCGACGATCGCCATCTCGCGCGGGGTGTTGTTGAAGCGGCGGCCCGCGCCGTCCTCCGTGGCCGTGACGATGTCCTCGATGCGGACGCCGAAGCGGCCCGGGAGGTAGACGCCGGGTTCGATGGAGAAGCACATGCCGGGGACGATGGGGAGTTCCTCGCCCTCGATCATGTACGGGGGTTCGTGGGTGGTGACGCCGATGCCGTGGCCGGTGCGGTGGATGAAGTACTCGCCGTAGCCGGCGTCGGTGATGACCTTGCGGGCCGCGCGGTCGACCTCCTGGCAGGCGACGCCGGGGCGGACGGCCTCGAAGCCGGCCTGCTGGGCCTCGCGGACGAGGTCGTGGACGCGGCGCTCCTCGTCGGTGGGCTCGCCGACGTGGACGGTGCGGGTGGTGTCGGAGCCGTAGCCGTGCTTGAGGCCGCCGAAGTCGAGGACGACCATGTCGCCGCGCTCGATGGTCCGGTCGCCGGCCTCGTGGTGCGGGTTGGCGCCGTTGGGGCCGGAGCCGACGACGGTGAAGTCGACCTGGGAGTGGCCGAACTCCATGAGGAGCCGGGCGAGGTCGGCGGCGACGTCGGTCTCCTTGCGACCGGCGAAGCGGACCTTGAGGATCTCGCCGTACGCCTGGTCGGCGGCGGCCCCGGCGGCCGCGATCCTGGCCAGCTCGTGGGCGTCCTTGACGCCCCGGAGCATCGGCAGGGCCTCGGTGAGGGAGACGTACGAGGTGCCGGGCAGGGCCTGCTGGAGGCCGAGGAGGTGCATGGCCCAGGCGTTGTCGCTGACGCCGAAGCGGCCGTCGACGTCGAGGAGGGGGGCGGTGACGGCGTACGGGTCCTTGCCGTCGGTCCAGTCCCGCAGGGTCAGCGCGGCGGCGCCGACGGCCTTCTCGGCGTCGGGCGCCTCCAGGGTGGGGACGACGAGGACGGGTTCCTGACCGGCGGCGAGGACGAGGACGGTGAGGCGCTCGGTGATCGCGGTCGGCTGGTAGCCGGTGAGGTAGACGAGGTCGGGTCCGGGGGCGACGAGCACGCCCGCGAGTCCGGCGTCGGCGGCGGACTCGGCGGCGCGGGCCATCCGGGCCCGGTAGTCGTCCGCGGTGAAGGGCACGACCTGTTCCGACATGGTGGCTTCTCCTCGACGTCTGCGTCCGGTGCGACGTACAGCATCCTGCCGGGCGGGGGCGCGGGGCGCGACCGGATACCGGAGCGGGGCGACCGGTCAGCGGTGGCCGGGGCCCTGGGCTCAGTGGCGGTCGGGGCCTGGGCTCAGTGGCGGTCGGGCCCCTGTGCGATGAGCCGTTCCAGGAGGGCGTGGAAGTCGTCGCCGACGACGATCCGCAGCTCGCCCCGCTCCTCGTCGTGCTCGCTGAGCTGGGTGAGGGTGCCGCCGCGCCACCAGAAGACGTACGGGCTGATGGCGCCCGGCACGTCCTCGTACCCGGCGGCGGCGAAGGAGGCCATCGCGCCGAGGGCCGGGATGATCGAGGTGTCCCGGATGGGGTGGAAGGCGAGCTGGTGGCGGAAGGGCAGGGCGACGAGGGCGCCGTGCTCGCCGAGCGGGAGGCCGGTGACGCGCCGGGCGACGCCGTCGAGGTCGAGGACGCGGCTGGCGGTGTAGAAGGAGTCGCCGAGGATGACCTCGAAGCACATGCCGTCGGCGTCGCGGACGGTCTCGTGCTCCTCGACGGGCAGCCCGCGCAGGTTGCGCAGGGCCCGGTCGCGGAGCTGCGCGTGGTCGCCGAGCCGTTCGAGGGCCTCGTCGGTGAGCATCATGACGCTCTCCGGCAGGTCGAGGGCGAGGACCTCGTAGAGGTTGGGGGCGACGGTCCTGGCGTAGCCGAAGGAGGCGGCGTCGATGCCGTCGCCGCTGACGACCCGGGGGTAGAGCTGGGCGCGGATCTGCTCGGGCGGCAGGGTGTCGAGCGCGGACGGGCCGTCCAGGGCGCGGACGACGAGGCCGACGTGGCGGTGGATCATGCCGGGCCAGACGCGGGGGCCGCGCCGGTCCTGGTGGCAGACGGCGGCGAGGTTGCCGAGGCCGAAGCGGCGGCCCTTGTCGTCGATGACGTGGTCGGCGTAGACGGTGACTTCGAGCCCGAGTTCGGCGAAGGTCTCGCGGACCCGGCCGCGGAAGAGCGCGGCCTCGCGCTGGGAGAAGTACGCGAACTCGGGGTCCCTCGGTGCGTCGTCGCCGTCCCGCCTGGGTCCTCGTCGCAGCCACCCCACGCCCGTCCGCCTTCCGTCGCCGTTGCGCACAGGGTAGCGACTGCGGGTGTCAGCGCTTGAGCCGTCGTACGAACTCGGCCACCGGTCCGGTGGGTTCGCCGCCCGCCGCCGCCGGGAGGAGGAGTTCGGTGCGGTGGACGAGGCGGGGCGCGACCAGGGGGACGGCCGCCGCTCCGGGGACCTCCCGCGCGGCGGGCAGCGGCAGGAGGGCCAGGCCGTGCCCGGCGGCGGCGAGGGCCGCGAGGGTGCGGGTGTCGGTGCCCTCGTAGCGCAGGGCGTCGCGGAAGCCGCGCCCGGCGGGCCCGCCGTGGACGGCCCGCAGCCGGTCGAGGGGGATGCCCGCGTCGGGGGCGTCCAGCCAGCGGGCGTCGACGAGGTCGTCGAGGCGGACGCCGGGGCGTCCGGCGAGCGGGTGGTGGGCGGGCAGGACGACCGCGAGGGGTTCCTCGGCGACGGCGGTCGCGGCGAGCGGGGCGACGTCGGTGAGCCGCAGCGGGTCGCTGGGGGCGGCGATGCCGTCGACGAGTCCGGCGTCGGCCTCTCCGGTGGCGACGGCGGCGGGCACCTCCTCGCGGGGCAGCCCGCGCAGGGTGGCCCCGGTGGCGGGCAGGGCGGCGAGGGTGCGGGGGGTGAGGGCGAGCGGGGAGGCGGCGACGTCCAGGGTCGCGCGGGGCGCGGCGGCGAACCGGTCGAGGTCGGCGCGGGCCGCGTCGAGGCGGAGCAGCAGCGCCCCGGCGTGTTCGAGGAGCCGCTCCCCGGCGGGGGTGGGGGCGACGGGCCGCCGGGTGAGCAGCGGCAGCCCGAGGTCGGCCTCCAGGGCGGCGATGTGCTGGGAGACGGCGGACTGGGTGTAGCCGAGGTCGCGCGCGGCGTCGGAGAAGGAGGCGAGCCGGGCGACGGTGACGAAGGTGCGGAGGAGGTGCGGGTCCACTCAGGAGCCCTGGCGCGTCTTCAGGAGGTCCTTGGCGTAGTGCGCGAGGGACCGGTTGTAGCGGGGCAGCAGGGGGGCGAGGGCGCCGAGGGCGAGGGAGGCGGCCTCGCGGTCGCGGCCGGTGTCGGCGAGGGCGAGGGCGAGGAAGGCGTCGACGGCGCCGGAGAGGGCCTGCTCGTCGGCGTCGAGCCGGTCGGCGGGGAGGGCGCGCTCGGCGGTGAGGAGTTCGACGCTGCGGTCGGGGCGGCCGAGGTTGCGCAGGCTGCTGGCGAGCTGGATGACGGCCCGGCGGCGGCGCAGTCCGGTGAGGCCGAGGTCGAGGGCCCGCTGGTAGTGGACGACGGCCTCCTCGGGCATGCCGGTGGAGTCGTGGGCGGCGCCCAGCTCGAAGACGGCGGCCGCGTCGTCCTCGGGCCGCTCGGCGGCGAGTGCGGCGACACGGGCGCGGAAGTCGGCGGGCTCGTGCGCGTCGAGGCTCTCCCAGAGCGCGGTGACGCGGGCTTCCCAGTCGTGATCGTTCGTCATGCGCCCACCCTAGCCGGGTGAGGATAAGCATCCGCGATGGAGAGTGCAGGAATCATCGTTGGACGTGAACGAGGGACGCCGCCCAGCATGGCGGTCATGAACACCAACACGTACACCCCCCGGATCGCCCTGGTCGGCGACCGCTCCCCGCACGTCCGCTCGCACGTCCGCATCCCGCTCCTCCTGGACGCCCTCGCCGAGCGGGACGGGCTCACCCTCGACGCGTACTGGATCCCGACGGTCGACGCGGAGGCGCCGGGCGCGGTGCGGGGCTTCGACGCGGTGTGGGTGCTGCCGGGCAGCCCGTACGCGAGCGAGGCGGGGGCGCTCGCGGCGATCCGCACGGCCCGCGAGGACCGCATCCCGTTCCTCGGCACCTGCGCCGGCTTCCAGCACACCCTGATCGAGTTCGCCCGGGACGTCTGCGGTCTGGAGCGGGCGGCGCACGCCGAGAACGACCCCTCGGCGGACCCGGACGACCTGCTGATCGCGCCGCTCGCCTGCTCGCTCGTGGGCCACGAGGGCGTCGTACGCGTCACCCCGGGCTCGCTCGCCGAGAAGGCGCTGGGCGCGGAGCGGACGACGGAGCGCTACCACTGCAACTACGGCGCGGACAGCCGCCACCTGGACACCCTGCGGGCCCACGGCCTCCGCTTCACGGGCGCCGACGAGGAGGGCGGCATCCGCATCGCCGAACTCCCCTCCCACCCGTTCTTCCTGGCCACCCTCTTCCAGCCGGAGCTCTCGGGCGACGGCACCCGCCCGCACCCGCTGGTCCGCGCGCTGGCGGTGGCGGCGACGGAGCACGCGGGCGTCGGAGTCCTCCAGGCCCACTAGCCCCCGTCCGTGGAATCGTGCTCCGGATGCCGACCGTAGGCTGTCGGCATGCTCCTGATCCACGGCGGAACGACGACCGCCGATGCGCCCGTCCCGCGCACCGGAGGCGTCCCGCTCGTCCCGGACGGCTTCGTCTGGCCCCGGTGCGGCGAGTGCGGCGGGCCCATGCAGTTCCTCGTCCACCTCCCGATGCCGTTCGGCGTGGTGGCGGTCTTCTTCTGCCAGAACGACCCCGGCATGTGCGACGACTGGGACGCCACCTCCGGGGGCAACGCCGCCTTCCTCTTCCGGGGCGAGCTCGCACCGGCCGCCGTTCCGCCCGAGGGCGAGACGGCCCTCGGCGCGGTCACCGCTCTGCTCCCCCACCCCGAGCACGCCCCCACCCGTCGACCGGTCCTGGGGCGCCTGGGCGGCGCCCCGGAGTGGCTCCAGGACGACGAGACCCCCGTCTGCCCCGCCTGCGCCCGCCACATGGCGTTCACCGCGCAGCTGGAGGAGGGCCACGACTACGCCACCGCGGCGAACTTCGGCGGAGGGGGCCTCGGTTACGTCTTCAGCTGCCAGCACTGCGGCGAGGCGGCGTTCCTCTGGCAGCGCTGACCTCCTCCGCGCCGGCCGTGCCGGGGTGGGGGCGGCGGGTGCGTTCCGCCCAGGCGACCACGGGCGGGCCCGCCGCGCCGACGGCGGCGAAGAAGGCGCCGAGGAGCAGCCAGCCCGCGTGGCCGAGGCCGAGGACGGCGGTCGTGAGGACGGCCGGGGCGAGGGCCTGCCCGGCGTTGAAGCCGATGCCGAAGAAGCCCTGGTACTGGCCCTGGGCGTGGTCGGGGGCGAGGTCGAAGGCGATGGTCCAGCCGCCGGAGGACTCCCACACCTCTCCGAGGCTGTGGACGCAGACGGCGAGGATGGCGAGCACGGGCGCGACCCAGGCCGGGACGTCCGCCGTCAGGGCCATCAGGGGGCAGCTGACCAGGAAGAGCAGCCCGGCGACACGGAACGCCCGGCCGCCCTGGCGGGGCGTCTCCACGCGGGAGCCGATCCGGCTCTGGAGCAGGATGCACACCCCGCTGTTGACCGCGTTGACCGCCGCCACGGTCCAGCGGGGGGCGTCGGTGTGGGCGGCGAGCCAGATCGGCAGGAGCAGGGCGACGGTCTGGTACTGCAGGCCCATGGCGCCGTAGAGCGCGGTGAAGGTCACGTACGGCCGGTCGGCCAGGACGGCCCAGCGGCGGTGCTCCTCGGGCCGGGGCAGGGGCTGGTAGTTCGGGACGCCGACGAGGCCGATCAGGCCGGCCCCGGCGAAACTGGCGGCATTGGCGAGGATCAGCACGGTGTACGCCGCGCGGGTGTCGACCGTGACGGCGAAGGCGGCGCCGAGGGTGCCCAGGACCACGCCGATGTTCACGAACGTGCGGAGCCTCGCCCGGAAGGCGGCCGGGCGTTCCCCTCCGGCGCGGGCGATGAGCGCCCCGCCCGCCGCGTTGCCCGCCGTCGCCGCCAGCCGGTCCAGGGTGGCGATGAGCGTGAACGTGGCCCAGCCGTCGATGAGGACGAACGCGGCCATCGTCACGGCCTGCGCCATGGCGGCCGTCAGCCAGACCGTACGCGGCCCGTACCGGTCCGCCAGGTTCCCGGCCGGGATCCCGGCGAGCAGCCCGACGAGCCCGGCGATCGTGAGGCCGAGGCCGACCTGCACTGCGGGCAGGTGCACGACCAGCGTGAAGTAGAGCATCGCGGCGGTGTTGAACAGACCGTTGCCCACCCGGCTCACGAAGCTCGCGACGATGAGGGCACGCTGCGGGCCGCTCGATCTCGGTAAGCCGGATATGCGGAGCCTCGCGCGTTTCCCGATCATGCCGAGCAGGCTAACAGCGCGTCCCCCTGCCCCTCAGAGGCGGGTCAACTGTCGTTCCAGCAGCTCCCGCAGCCGCTCCGCGTCCTCGGCGGAGCTCAGCCCGCGCAGCGGCAGCACCTCCACGAGCAGGATGTTCGGGTCGCGGCTGAGCAGCACGAGGTGGTCGCGGGTCTCTCGGTAGCCGCGGAAGACCGACCAGCGCTGGAGGAGCGTCACGTGCGCGGTCTCGGCCGTGATCCCCGACTCGCCGACGGACGTGCGGTACTCCCCCTGCCAGGAGACGGTACGCAGCGCGTGATGCGCCTGGAAGTGGGGCATCGCCCAGATCAGAAGGGCGCAGAAGACGGCCAGTACGGCCGACACCGCGGTGGCCTCCCGCGCGGCCAGGGACAGCAGGGCGGCCGCCCCGAAGAGCGCCGTGAAACCCCAGCGGACGAGGTGCAGGCGACGGAGGCGCTCACGCACCAGGACCCCGGCGAGGATGTCGGCCCGCGTGGGCCGGTAGGTCAGCTCGATCATGTCCACGTCCATGGGACGGGGATCGTAGCCGTTCCCCCGACCCGCCCTCGGGACGGGGATCGTAGCCGTCCCACCAACTCACCCTCGGGATGGAGGTCGCAGCCGTCCTGCCAACTCGCCCTCGGGGCGGGAGCCTTAGCCGTCCCGGCGACTCACCCTCGGAAGGGGGGCCGTGACCTCCCCGCCAACTCACCCTCGGGGCGGGAGCCTTAGCCGTCCCGGCGACTCGCCCTCAGGACGGAGATCGTAGCCGTCCCACCGACCCACCATCGGAAGGGGGGCCGTGACCTCCCCGCCAACTCACCCTCGGGGCGGGGGCCTTAGCCGTCCCGGCGACTCGCCCTCAGGACGGAGATCGTAGCCGTCCCACCGACCCACCATCGGAAGGGGGGCCGTGACC
>NZ_JBIRQU010000003.1:0-12920 GCF_044333355.1 Streptomyces sp. NPDC021012 | reverse complement strand
ACCTCCCCGCCAACTCACCCTCGGGGCGGGGGCCTTAGCCGTCCCGCTAGCTCATCCTCACGACCAGGTGGGCCCGGTCCCTCCCCCGGGCCACCAGACGGGCGTTGGCCTCGTCGGATTCGTGGACCCAGCGCTCGGCGCGCTCCCGGTCCTTGCCGAAGCGGACGTGCCGCTCGACGAGCCGGGGGACGCGACGACGGGCGTCCAGGTCGAGGTACCAGGCCTCGTCGAGCAGGGGCAGGACCCCGGCCCAGGCCCCCTCGTCGTGCAGCAGGTAGTTCCCCTCGGTGACGACGAGCGGCACCTCCGGCGCGACGGCTATCGCCCCGGCGACGGGCTCCTCCAGGGAGCGGTCGAAGGCCGGGGCGTAGACGGTGGTGCCGGGGACGGGGGTACGGAGCCGGGTGAGCAGCGCCGCGTACCCGGCGGCGTCGAAGGTGTCCGGCGCGCCCTTCCTCCCGGCCCGCCCGAGCCGCTCCAGCTCGGCCTGCGCCAGATGGAACCCGTCCATCGGCACGAGCACGGCGAGCCCGTCGAGCCGGGCGACGAGCCGCGCCGCGAGCGTGGACTTACCGGCCCCGGGCGCCCCGGCGAGGCCGAGGACCCGCCGCTCCCCCGACACGGCCAGCGCCCGCGCCCGGGTGGCGAGCCGGTCGAACTCCTGCGCGTCCATGCGGGGCATTCTCGCACCACCGCCTCCCCCGGGCACTCAGCCGACGGGGACCGGCTGCGCCAGGTGCGGGGTCGAGCGGTGCAGGCCCCGGCGGTCGTAGAGGCGGGTGAAGACGAGGCCGAGGGCGAGCGAGGCGGCGAAGCCGATGCCGACCATGGTCCAGGCGCGGCCGAGTCCGGCGTCGGCCTGTGCCCCGAAGTAGAGGATGGACCGGACGCCGTCGACGACCTGCCGGAACGGCTCGAACTCGGCCAGGAACCGGTAGAAGTCCGGGAGCGCCTGGATCGGAATGGTGGCGCCGGCCGACGGGACGGCCAGGCCGATCAGGACCAGCATGGAGACGATCGGGCCGGGGGTGCCGAAGACGGCGAGCAGGGCCAGCGCGGTGATGCCCATGGCGGCCGTGGCGCAGGTCCCGAAGAGCCACAGCATCGGCAGGTTCGAGGCGTCGATGCCGATGACGCCGACGGCCGCCGCCATGGCGAGCGCGGAGGTCAGCATCGACAGGACGACCATGAGCGCCGAGCAGACCAGGAAGTGGTGCACCCGGGTGGCGTGCTGGAGGGGCTTGACGATACGGAAGGGGCCCTTGTCGCTGGCCGCGTAGCCGAGTGCGGTGTCCACCTGCATGTGGATGACGTTGGCGCCGAGCATCCCGCCGAGGACGAGGACGAGCGCGTAGAAGAAGGCGCTCAGGCCGAGACCGCTGTGCTGTCCGAGGGGGTGCCCCTCCTGGACGGAGACGTGGATGGGGTCGGCGATCATCAGCTGCGCGGCGGCACCGGGCGCGGAGGCGGCAGCTTGCGCGGAGGCGGCAGCTTGCGCGGAGGCGGGGTGCCCGGAGGCGGCCTGCGCGGAGGCGGGCTGCCCAGCAGCTGCCTGCCCAGCAGCGACGTTCCCCGCAGCCGCCTGCGCCTCGGTCGCCCGCGCGGCCTGCGCCGCCTGGTGCGCGGCCGCCTGTCCCAGCTGCTTGCCCACCTCCGCCGAGGTGGTCTCGACGACCTTGCGGTTGATCTCGGTGGCCATGGAGGAGCCGAAGCTTCCGGCCGCCGGGTTGGTGAGGACCGTCATGGTCGGCGGGTGCGGTGTGCGCTGCGCGGGGCCGGCGAGCGCGGCGACGGAGGCGGAGAAGTCGTCGGGGATGACGAGGGCGCCGAAGACCTTGCCCCGGGCGAGCAGGTCGTCGGCGGTGCGGCGGTCGACCTGCTTCCAGTCGACCTTCTCCTTGAGGTCGGCCGCGCCGGTGATCTTCGCGGCGATCTGCGCGCCCAGGTCGATCGGCTTGCCGCCCACCTGGGTGCCCTTGTCCGTGTCGACCAAAGCGATCGGCAGGTCCTTCGTGGAGCCGACCGGGTCGTTGTTGGCGCCCAGGTAGAGCAGGGACAGGACGAACGACAGCAGGCCGAGGATCACCGCAGACGGCAGCCACACGCCGCGCCGGCTCAGCAGCCCGCGTGCGCTCACGCGCAGCGGGTGGGTGGGTTCGGGCATTACAGGGGGCTCCGCTTCGGTGGGGCGTCGTCGCTGCTCAGCGATGACACTAGAAACCTTCACTCTCTAGCTAGAGAGTGGCACTCTCTAGTGGAGCTGTCCATTCGGGGGCCTGGGAGACTGATCACACCCGAAGAGCGTCGAGCGAGAGTGCCCATGAAGATCTCTGACCTGAGCCGTCTGTCCGGAACGCCGGTCGGAACGATCAAGTACTACCTGCGGGAAGGCCTGCTCCCGCCCGGCCGCCCGCTCGGAGCCACGCTGACCCTGTACGGCGACGAGCACGTCCAGCGCCTGCGTCTGATCCGCGCCCTGACCTCCCGTGGCGGCCTGTCCATCGCCGCCACCCGCGACGTCCTCGCGGCGATCGACGAGCCCCTCGACCCGCTCGCCACGCTCGGCGTCGTGCACTACGCGCTGCCGACGCCCGTCGACGCCGCCGAGACGGACGCGGTGGACGAGCAGGCGCCCCGGGTCGACGAGCTCGTACGCGCCATGGGCTGGGACGTCTCCCCGGACTCCCCGCACCGCCGCGCCCTCGCCGCGAGCCTCATGGACCTCAGCCGCCTCGGCGTCGAGTACGGCACCGAGGAGCTGCTGCCCTACGCCGAGCTGGCCGCCGCCGCCGCGAAGCTCGACGTCGACCGGCTCGAAGAGCTCGACGACGCCGAGGACCGGCTCAAGCTCGCCGAGCACGCCGCCATCGTCGTCCTCCTCCTGGAACCGGTCCTGGCCCTGCTGCGTCGCATGGCCCAGGAGAGCGAGACCCGCCGCCGGGCCGCGTGGGCGCGCACGCCCGGGGAAGGGGAGACCGCCGCGACCCCGCCGACCACTCCTCGCTGACGAGGCTGACGAGTCCACCCCTCGCCGACGAGACCACCCCTCGCCGACGCGCCCGCGCCGCGCGGACACGGACCCTCGGGCCGACCCTCCCCCACCCCTCTCCCCGACCCTCGTTCGCCCCCTCCCCCCGCAAGGGTCGTCCCGGCCACGACGCGGGTCGACGCGAATAGATTCCGCCGGTTCCGCGTATTACGTTGAAGAAATGCCGTCCATCGCACTCGTCACTCTCGTCGTCCGTGACTACGACGAGGCCATCGCCTTCTACACCGACGCCCTCGGCTTCGAGCTCGTCGAGGACACCGACCGGGGCGACGGGAGCCGCTGGGTCGTCGTCCGCCCGCGCGGCGCGGCCGGCGTCGGCGGCCTCGGCAACACCGGACTGCTCCTGGCCAAGGCCAAGAACGAGGAGCAGGAGGCCTCCGTCGGCCACCAGACCGGCGGCCGGGTCGGCTTCTTCCTCCACACGGAGGACTTCGCCCGCGACCACGAGCGCATGTCGGCGGCGGGCGTGAAGTTCCTGGAGGAGCCCCGCCACGAGCCGTACGGCTCGGTCGCCGTCTTCGAGGACCTCTACGGCAACCGCTGGGACCTCCTCCAGCCCGCCGAATAAGCCGAACAAGCCGAAGAAGCCGAATAATTCGGTGTCGCCCGCGCGGCGGCGCTCCCTACACTCGCGGCACGGCACACCGACCGGTGTGCCGTGCCGCGAGTGTGTCTACCGAGGAGAGCCGACCGTGCGTACGCGCCGCTTCGACGTGATCCTCGCCTCTCGCTCCGGCCGGTGGCGGCTGCGCGCCCGCCATCGCCGACCCGTGACGTGACGACCTGACCGTCCCGGGAATCGCGCTGCCCCGTACTCCACGCAGCAGCGAAAGGCACCACCATGCGTACCCACAGCGTCCGCAACCTCGGCATACTCGCCCACGTCGACGCCGGCAAGACCACCGTCACCGAGCGCTTCCTCTACCTCACCGGCGCCACCCACAAGCGCGGCGAGGTGCACGACGGCACGACCGTCACGGACTTCGACCCGCAGGAACGGGACCGGGGCATCACGATCTTCGCGGCGGCCGTCAGCTGCGACTGGACGGGCCACCGGATCAACCTGATCGACACGCCCGGTCACGTCGACTTCTCCGACGAGGTCGAGCGCTCGCTGCGCGTCCTCGACGGCGCCGTCGCCGTCTTCGACGCCGTCGCGGGCGTCGAGCCGCAGAGCGAGACCGTCTGGCGCCAGGCCGACCGCCACGGCGTCCCGAGGATCGCGTTCGTCAACAAGCTGGACCGCGCGGGCGCGGAACTCGACAGCGCCGTCGAGTCGATCCGTACGCGCCTCGGCACGGTCCCGCTCCCCGTCCAGCTCCCCATCGGCCGCGAGGACGGCTTCACCGGCGTCGTGGACCTGGTCGGGATGCGGGCGTACGTGTGGGCCGACGGCGCCGACACGTACACCGAGTCCGAAGTCCCGCACGAACTCCGGGAGGAGGCCCTGCGCCGCCGCCACCGCCTGGCGGAGACGGTCGCGGAGCTGCACCCCGGCGCCCTGGAGGAGTTCTACGAAGACAACACCCTCTCCGAGGAGACCCTGACCGCCGCCCTCCGCGACCTCACCCTCTCCGGGGACGCCGTCGTCGTCCTGTGCGGCTCGGCGTACCGCAACCGTGGCATCGAGCCCCTGCTCGACGCCGTCGTCGCGTACCTCCCGGCCCCGTCGGACATGCCGCCCGTGCGCGGCGAGGTCCCGGCGGACCCGCACGCCCCGTTCACCGCGCTCGCCTTCAAGGTGAACGCCACCGCCACCGGCCGCATGACCTACCTCCGCGTCTACGCGGGCACCCTCAGGAAGGGGGACACCGTGCTCGACACCACCGCAGGACGCACGGAACGCGTCTCCCGCATCCTCCGCGTCCAGGCCGACCGCGCGACGGAGGTGGACGAGGCACGCGCCGGCGACATCGTCGCCGTCGTCGGGCCCAAGTCCGCCCGCGCCGGAGCGACCCTGTGCGCCCCGGACGCGCCCCTCGTCCTCGAACCCCCGACGACCGCCGACCCCGTCGTCTCGGTCGCCGTCGAGGCCCGCCGCAGCACGGACACGGGCCGCCTCGCGACGGCCCTCGCCCGGATGACGGAGGAGGACCCCTCGCTCGTCGTCCGGTCCGACCCGGAGACGGGCCAGACGGTCCTCTCCGGCCTCGGCGAACTCCACCTGGAGGTCGCGGTGGAGAAGCTGCGGCGCGACCGGGGCCTTGAGGTCACGGTCGGCCGTCCCCAGGTGGCGTACCGGGAGACGGTGACGAAGGGCGTCACCGGTCTGCTCTACCGGCACGTCAAACAGGACGGCGGCGCGGGCCAGTTCGCCCACGTCGTCATCGACATCGAGCCGACGGACGACGAGTTCGTCTTCGAGTCGAAGGTCACGGGCGGCCGCGTCCCGCAGGAGTACGTCCGCGCGGTCGAGGCCGGCTGCCGGGACGCCCTCGTCGAGGGCCCCCTCGGCGGCCACCCGGTGACGGGCGTCCGCGTCACGCTCACGGACGGCGCCACCCATCCGAAGGACTCCTCGGAGATGGCGTTCCGCACGGCGGGCCGCTTCGCCCTGCGCGAGGCGCTCCGCACGAGCGTCATGACCCTCCTGGAGCCGGTGGCCGAGGTGACGGTCACCGTCCCCGCCGAGTCCGTCGGCTCCGTCCTCGGCGACCTCGCGGCCCGCCGCGGCCGGGTCACGGACCAGACGACCCGCTCCGGTACGGCCGTGGTCTCGGCGACGGTCCCGCTGGCCGAACTCTTCGGCTACGCGTCCCGCCTCCGCGGCCGCACCCAGGGCCGGGGCACCTTCACCACCCGTCCCGCGGGGTACGCCCCGGCCCCGTAGAGGCGTACGAGCGGACAGCTGCGGGCAGGTCGTCGTCTCGGCGGCGACCTGCCCGCAGCCCGTAGGGGCCGCCCCCACAGGAACGGTCGGACCGGGTCGCGCCGATCTCGGCGCGGCTCTCGCCCACGTCACTGGGCCGATCGGGCGGTGTGCCCTTCCTTGCTTTCGGTAGCGGGTTTGTTATGTCCGGAGCGCCGGAATCCTGTGCTTTGAGTGGATCTTGCCCTCCGTACGGAAGGAATCGATGCCATGAAGGGCATCACACAGAGAGTGCTGGTACTTTCCGCCGCTGCCGCGACGGCGGTCGCAGTCAGTGTCGTACCGGCGCCCCTCGCCCAGGCTCGCAGCGAACTTTTCATCCCCCCGCAGATCGGGATCCAGTTCAACCCCGACGGCGACCCCGGCCAGTGCGGCGGAAGAACGGGCGAGCAGTGGAAGTTCCCCGGGGACCCGACCGAAGCCATCCGCTTCGACACGGACTCCCGCCCTGGAGGCTGCAGGCTCGCCTTCGGCATCTACGACCCCGGCAACGTCATGACGGGCGTTTCCGCCACCTACACCTTCAAGGTCACCCCCGGCGGCGACCCCGGCCAATGCGGAAACCAAGGCACCCACAAGTTGCCGATCACGACGACGTCCCCGACCTTCGGCGACGCCATCCGGATCGACACCGACAACCGGCAGGGCGGATGCGATCTCACGTTCGCCCTCACGAGCCCCACCAGCACGTCACTCAACATCAACTACGCCTCGGACGGTGACCGCGCCCAATGCGGAAACGCCCTCCCGCTCCCGGGCGGCTTCAGTCCCGTGGACAACGACCGTGAAATCACCCTCCGCATCGACACCGACGACCGGCCCGGCGGATGCCAACTCCAGCTCCGACTGAACACCTTCTAGCCCGGGCCGCGCCCACCAGGCCGCCCTCCACGTCGCCGCCGTCCCGGAAGGCATCGGCGCGGTCCGTGATCAGCGACGGAAAGGGGACGGCGGCCCCGAGGAGAAAAGTGCCGTTCACGGCACAGCAGTACAGCGGCTGAGGTCGAGCTCGGCCCGCACGGTCTTCCCGACCGGTACTCGGTCGAGCACCGCCCACCGCGAGGCCAGCGCCTCGACGAGCATCAGCCCCCGCCCGCCCTCGTCGAGCGACCCCGGGGCGACGGCGGTCGGCCGTCGCTCGCCCCGGGTGTCGGAGACGTCGATCCGGAGCGACAGCCCGGGCGCGTACGCGAGCGTCAGCTCGAAGTCACGCCCGGGCACCCGTCCATGGGTCACGGCATTCGCGGCGAGCTCGGCGACGAGCAGCCCGGCGGTCTCCGAGACCTCGGAGCCGTACGGCAGCCGCCAACGGTCGAGCTGATGGAGAGCCAGCCGTCGAGCGAGGCGGGCACCACGTGGCGTCGAGCTGAAACGCTGAGTGAACACACGTACGGTAACCGCGTGTTCGCGGGTCACGGGGGAGGTCATGGGGTCAATATGGCGACCCCCAGGCCGAGTTACCAGCTCAGAAACTCGTACGCTGCGCAGCGTACGGGTTCACGCTCTGGACTGTACCGGTGACTATCGGTGAGCCTTGTTCCGTTCAGCGCGAGCACACGGGTACGGGAGGTGGCGGGGTGACGGACGAGGTCCCGAAGGGAAGCGAACCGGAGACGTCGGAGAGCCTGAAGGCTTTCGGGGAAGTGGTCAAGGCCTTCCGCAAACGGGCGGGCCTGACGCAGGAACAGTTCGCCCCGATGGTGGGCTACTCGGTCCCGATGATCGCCTCGATCGAACAGGGGCGGCGTCTGCCGTCGAAGAGGTTCGTGGACCGGTCTGAGGAGGTGCTGGACGCGTTCGGCGTCATCAAGGCGGCGGCGAAGCACCTGACGCGCAAGGCGGGGCTTGCGAAGTGGTTCGAGGAATGGGCGGACCTGGAGCCGCTGGCGGTGACGCTGTACACGTTCGAGAACCGGCTCGTGCCGGGCCTGCTCCAGACGTCCGCCTACGCCCGGACGCTCTTCGAGGAACAGATCCCGGCGATGGGCGACGACAAGATCGAGTCGAACCTGATCCGACGCATGGAGCGGACGCGCATCCTCACGGAGCGCCCTGAGACGATCTTCAGCTTCATCATCGAGGAGCACGTACTGCGCCGCCAGGTGGCTGGACCGGAGGTCATGCGCGAGCAGATCGACCACATCCTCGCCCTCGGCGAGCGGCGCAACATCGACATCCAGGTCATGCCGCAGTCGCGCGGACACCACGCGGGCCTCGACGGCCCCTTGTATCTCCTGGAGACCGAGGAGAACGCCTGGTACGCGTACTGCGAGGGCCAGGAGACAGGCCAGCTCATCTCCGACCCCAAAGTGGTCAGCATCCTCCAGCAGCGATATGCCAGGATGCGGACACAGGCTCTGTCTGTAGAAGCATCCGTGGGCCTGTTGCGGGAGATCCGAGGAGCACTATGAGCACCACTGAACTGGCCTGGTTCAAGAGCAGCTACAGCGGCGGCAGTGGCGATAACTGCGTAGAAGTCGCCCTCTCCTGGCACAAGTCCAGCTACAGCAGCGGCGACGGCGACAACTGCGTCGAGGTCGCCTCCTGCCCCACCACCGTCCACGTCCGCGACTCCAAGCGCCCCACCGGCCCTCAGCTCGCGCTCTCCCCCGCCACTTGGACGGAGTTCCTCGGTCGGCTGGTCTGACGTCCTCCGCACGACCGCACCGGGCGGCCGCCGATCGCGGCGGGCCGCCCGGCACGCGAAGGCGCCTCCGGGGAGCACTCCGTACGCGCGCGATCGGCATGTCCCGGGTGTTACCACTCCATCGAGTGAAGATCGAAAGTTGCCGGACAGATCTGACCAGGCGTCACCCAGGATCGTGCCCTGAGTCCGCGCCGCCGCCTGTTCGTATGCCCGGCGGCCGACATACGCATCGCGTGCGATCGCGCGCGGCTGAGGGGATGTCATCGTGAGTGATCTGGTCAACGCCTCCGACCCGGGTACCGACGTCAACGGCGAGGTGTGGGGCAAGGGAGCGGCAGAGAAGACCTACGAGGTCAACGGCTTCGACCCGGCGAGGGAGGACGTCAAGCTGTCCTACACGCCGCGCCGTGCGGCCAAGACGGTCTTCAACACCTACCAGGGCGGCAACGGCCTGATCCTGTCCGGGTACGTCGCGGCCGACGCCACCTACGACTCCCGCTACGGCCAGCACCCGGGCGACGCCAACGTCGGCTACCAGGAGGGCGGGCCCGGCGCCGACATCGCGCGCATCCCGGCCGGTGCCTTCGACGAACTCGTCGTCGGTGCCGTCGGGATCGTCGGCGACGAAGGCGAGAAGAAGGACGTGATCGACCGCGCGGCAGCCGACTTCGGGATCGCCTCCAGCCAGGACGGCCTGCCGGGTCAGCGCGGCAAGGCCACGTTCACCGACGCCTGGGGAGACGTCCTCGCCTACATCGGCTTCGGCTTCAACGGGTGGTTCAGCAACGACGCCGCCCCCCACTTCACCCAGGACAAGGCGCACGGCCTGCTCGGTGCCGTCGCCGGTCTGAAGAAGAGCAACCCGGCCCTGAAGGTCGGACTGAACGTCGGCGGCTGGGAGATGAGCCAGGCCTTCCACCACGTCGCCGAGGAGCCCGGGCTCCGTACCGCGTTCGCCGACTCGCTGGCCCGGATCTTCCGCGCCTTCCCCATGTTCACCACCCTCCACCTCGACTGGCAGTTCCCGGGCGCCATGGGCGCGTCCGACAACGTGTACGGGCCGGAGGACCCCGAGAACTACGCCCGGCTGATCCGCGAGGTCAAGCAGAAGCTCGACCCGATCGTGCCCGGCGGCGTCGAGATCGCCGTCGCCGTCGCCGGCACCGTCGAGAAGATCAAGGCCGCGAACGTCCCCCTGCTCGTGGACGCCGGCGCCGGGCGGCTCAACCTCCTCGCCTTCGACTTCTTCGGCAGCCCGTGGTCCGACAAGCTCGGCCACCACGCGCCGCTGCGCCGCGATCCCCAGGCTCCCGACGCGCCCAGCGTGGACGACGCGGTGTCGTACCTCATCCAGGACCTGAAGATCGCCCCCGGCGCCATCCACCTCGCGTACGCGACCTCCAGCCGCAACGCCCAGCGGGCGGAGATCGCGTCCACCTCCCCGCTGAAGGGCGGGTACGACCCCTACCCCGGCGCCACCACGGTCGGCACGTTCAAGTCCGGCGAGAGCGAGCCCGCGGACCTCCTGCGCAACTACCTCGACCTGGAGAACGGCGGGGCGCGCAACGGCTTCGCCCTGTACACCGACACCGTCGCCGACGCCGACTTCCTCCACAACCCCGACAGCGGCGTGTTCGTCTCCCTCGACACTCCGCGCACCGTCAGGGCCAAGGCCGAATACGCCCGCGCCCACAAGCTCGGCGGCCTGTACGCCCACCGGGCCGACGCCGACACCGGCCTGCTCGCCAACGCCGCCCGCGAAGGCCTCGGCCACACCGTGACCGGGACCGTCGTCGACATGAAGCCCCTCTACGTCACCGGCAAGAACTGACCCGCCCCGAACCGCCCCGAACGACGGAGGGGCCCGGCCGACCGGCCGGGCCCCTCCTCGTCTGCCTCGCCCCGCGAACACGTGTGCCAGGATGCGTGTACCTGCCCTCCACCGACACGAGGAGCGACATCCATGAGCACCACCCCCGCCGGTTACCTCTCCGGGCTGTTCTCCCTCGAAGGGCGCACCGCCCTTGTCACGGGCGGGAGTTCGGGCATCGGCAAGGCCATCGCGGGGGCCCTGGCGCGGGCGGGGGCGAGCGTGGTGGTCCTGGCCCGGAAGGAGGCCGAGCTCGTCGCGACCGTGGACGAGCTGACGGCCGAGGGGTGCCGGGCGGCGTGGGTGAGCGCCGACCTGAGCACCCGGGAGGGCATCAAGGCGGGGGCGGAGGCGGCCGCGGCCGTGTTCGGCGAGCCGGACATCCTGGTGAACTCGGCCGGGATCAACCTCCGTCCGCCCTTCGGCGAGCTGGGCGAGGAGGTCTGGGACACGACGATGACCATCAACCTGGAGGCCCCGTTCCTCCTCGGTCAGCGCTTCGGCCCCGGCATGGCCGAGCGGGGCTTCGGCCGGATCATCCACATCACCTCCCAGCAGGCCCACCGCGCCTTCGTGCAGAGCGGTGCGTACGGAGTCTCCAAGGGCGCCCTGGAATCGCTGGCCCGCTCGCAGGCCGAGGCCTGGTCCCCGTACGGCGTCACCGCCAACACCCTGGTCCCCGGCTTCGTCATGACCCCGCTCAACCAGCGCCTCTCCTCCGACCCGGAGAAGGTCGCCGCCCTGGCCGCCCGCACCCTGGTCGGCCGCAACGGCCTGGCCGAGGACTTCACGGGCGCGGCGCTCTTCCTGGCGAGCGCCTCCTCGGCGTACGTGACGGGCCAGTCCCTGTTCGTGGACGGCGGCTTCTCCGTCCACTGAGAGGGTTCCCCCACTCGGGGGGCGGCGGTCAGCCTCGGTTGATCGTCTCGCAGGTGTTCGTGACCGTGTCCAGGGTCGCGAGGTCCGCCGTGACGGTGTCGTTGCCGCCCTCGCACTCGACGCGGTCGTAGCCGCCGTTGCGGCTGACGATGGTGTCGTTGCCGGCGAGGCCCCGGAAGGTGGCCTGGGTGGGGCGGGTGGGCCAGCCGTCGGGGTCCACCAGGTGGTCGTCGGCCGTACCGCCGACCAGGATGTCCCGGCCGGGTCCGCCGTCGAAGTCGACGGGGATGTTCAGGTCCGCCCCGGCCGCGAGCCGGTCGTCCCCGTCGCCGCCGTCCGCGTGGATGCCGGTGATGCCGGCGATCTCCCCGCAGGTCGCCGTCTGCGGGCTGGTCTGCGTACAGCCCGGGCCCGCGGTGATGCCGCCCGGGTCGGACACCCGCAGGAGCGGCGCGGTGGCGACGTAGAAGGTCACCCGGTTGGCCGCCCCCGC
Organism: Streptomyces sp. NPDC021012; assembly: GCF_044333355.1. NCBI lineage: Bacteria > Bacillati > Actinomycetota > Actinomycetes > Kitasatosporales > Streptomycetaceae > Streptomyces > Streptomyces sp. NPDC021012. Next base: position 1,113 of record NZ_JBIRQU010000003.1, on the reverse strand, counting down.
CACCGGCACGAACGTGACGGTCCCGCCGGAACGGCTGACCGTACCGGTGCCGGCGACGGGGTCGGGACCGGGACACGCCACGGCGGAGGTCGCGGACAGCAGCGGAATGGCCAGTGCGGCGGCCAGCACGGGCATGACGACGCCACGGCGCCCACGGTCGGTACACAAACGCATTCCTGACTCCCATCCAGATGTCCGAGATCTCTGATATCTCGGATAGCTCCAGAAACGCACTCTTGATGCGCTGTCAGGGGATGTCAAACGCAGATGCCCCCGCCCCCGGGGTCTCTCCGGGGGCGGGGGCGGGGCCGGACGGCCGTGTCAGCCCTTCTCGGGTCGCTGTCAGCCCTCCTCGGGCTCCAGCCGCAGCGAGATCGAGTTGATGCAGTACCGCTGGTCCGTCGGGGTCGGGTAGCCCTCGCCCTCGAAGACGTGGCCAAGGTGGGAGCCGCAGCGGGCGCAGCGGACCTCGGTGCGGATCATGCCGTGAGAGGTGTCGGCGATCAGCTCGACGGCGCTGCTGTCCTTCGGGTCGTAGAAGGACGGCCAGCCGCAGTGCGACTCGAACTTCTCGTTCGAGGTGAAGAGCTCCGCCCCGCAGGCACGGCAGGAGTAGACGCCCTTCGTCTTGGTGTCGGTGTACTCACCGCGGAAGGCGGGCTCCGTGCCGGCCAGCCGGAGCACCTGGTACTCCGCCGGGGTCAGCTGGGCCTGCCATTCCTCGTCCGGCTTCTCGACCTCGTACGCCATCGTTCGTCCACTCCCTCAGTTCGACAGGCGGGCGAGGATCTTCGGACCGAGGTCCGTGACGTCGCCCGCGCCCATCGTGAGAACGAGATCGCCGGGGGCGGCCATTCCCGCGATGACCTCGGGGACGGTCTCCTTGTCGTGGACGGCCGTCACCGCGGCACCGGCCCGCTCGGCGGCGGCGATGATCAGCTCGCTGGTGATGCCCGGGATCGGGTCCTCGCGGGCCGGGTAGATGTCGAGGACGACGGAGGCGTCCGCGAGGGCCAGGGCGTCGCCCATCTCCTTGCCCAGCTCCTGGGTGCGGGAGAACAGGTGCGGCTGGAAGACCACGAGGAGGCGGGAGGCCCCGGCGGCGCCCCGCAT
>NZ_JBIRQU010000002.1:851917-1006015 GCF_044333355.1 Streptomyces sp. NPDC021012 | reverse complement strand
GGGCCGAGGAGGGCGAAGACCGTGCCTTCGGGGACGGTGAGGTCGATGCCGTCCAGGACGGTCTTGTCGCCGTAGGACTTGCGCAGCCCGCTCGCCGCGATGGCCGAGGGCTTGATTGTGGGCATGGGCATGACAGAAGTAGGCATGAGGCCCTCCTGAGGAAGGGATGAGGGATGAGGGGGCTGGGGAGCGGAGGTGGTGCTCAGGCCTTGGCGCGGCGGATGTCGATGTTGCCCCAGTTGGTCCGCGCGCGGACCTTGACGGTCTCCTCGGTCTCCTCCGGGGCCTCGGAGGCGGTGAGGGTGTTGCGTACGTGCCCGCGCTGGGAGGTGACGTCCAGCCAGGCGGCGGTGCCCGAGCGGATGCCGATCTCGATGGAGCCGTTGGAGGTCTCCAGCCGGACCTCACCGCGGGAGACCTCGGAGATGCGGAGGGCGCCGTTGGTGGCGGTGCCGGTGACCGACGACTCGGCGTGCGCGATGTCGATGCTGCCGTTGGCGCCGCTGACGCGCAGTTCGCCGGTCACGGTGTCGACGGTCGTGGCGCCGTTCGAGTTCTTCAGGACGGCGGGGCCGTCGATGAGGCCGATGCGCAGGTTGCCGCTGCTGCTGGTGATCTCGGCCGCGCCCTCGACCCGTTCCACGGTGGTGTGGCCGTGCGACGCGTTCAGGTGCAGGGGGCCGGTGGTGTCGAGGCGGACGTCACCGGCCGTGGTCTTCGCGCGGACCTCGCCGAGCCGTCCCTCGCCGATCAGGGTGGCCGCGGCGCCGGTCATGTCGATCCGCGACCCGGTGGGCAGTTCCACCGTCACGTCGACCGTTCCGCCGCGCCCCAGCAGGTTGGCCTTGGGGGTGGTGATGGTCAGGACGCCGCCGGCGTGGGTGACCTCGGTCTGGTCGGCCGCCCGTACGTCCAGGTCCTTCTTGGGGTTGCGGGGCCGTACCTCGACGACGGTGTCGGGACGGTCGCTCGCGGTGAACTGGAGGGAGCCGGCGTAGACGTAGGCGGTGACCGAGATCGGTGCGGGCGTGTCGAAAGAAGGCATGGCTGTCCCGTCCTCTTGGGTCTTCAGGTCGTCCCCGCAGGTGGGACGCGGTGTGGGTGAAGTGGTGCGGGTGAAGTGCGGTGAGGGTGGGACGCGGTCAGCGCACCCAGCCCGTGATGCTCTGTCCGGTGCTCTGGGACTTCTCCGGCGTGCGCGGCCGGGAGGGGCCGACCGCCGCCGACACGGCCCGTACCAGCCAGGCGTTGACCGACAGGCCCTCGCGGGCCGCGGCCTCCTCGGCGCGGGTCTTGAGGTGGGCCGGCAGGCGCAGGTTGACGCGGGCGGTGCCGCCCTCGTCGCCCTCGGCGGGAGCCGGGGCCGGGAGGGGTTCGGTGGTGGCGTCCGGCTCCGCGGGGGCGCCGCCGGTGGGCGGCGGCGTCACCACGAAGTCGGGGTCGAGGCCCCGGAGCCGTACGTCGACCGAACCGGGCGCGAGCTCACGGGTGATCTCGTCCGTCGCGGCGGAGAGCACGTTGAGCATGGTCAGCCGGGCGGCCGACTCCAGGGGAGCGGTGAGCCGCTCGGCCAGCTCGCGCGCCTCTTCGCCACCGGCTTCGGCGGCCACCGCGAGCTCGCGGCGGAGGGTGTCGACATACGGGGTGAGGTCCATGACGTCATGATGGCACCACTATGGCGCCATATGCAAGCCTCAAGGCGAGATGCAAGGGGTGTCTTTGCTTGACACCCACTCTGACCTGCGTAGACGCGAAATGGCGCCACATGGCACCGAGTGGTGTCATGTGGCGCCATGGTGTGGCGCAGGTGGTGTCAGCTCACGCCGCGTCCCGCACCCTGCCCGTGAACTCCGGGCCCGGGACCCGCTCCCAGGACTCGTCGTACGTGAAGAGCGCGGCCCGGAGGGACTCGGTCGGCTCGGCGGCCCCGTCGCGGACGGTGGGGACGCTCACCTCCGCCGTCGTCTGCCCGGCGGGGACGGAGAGCCACAGGCTCGTGTCGCCCTCGACCGTCGCGGACAGCGGCCTCGCGGGATCCGGCTTCTCCCCGAAGTTCGCCTCCAGCCAGGCCGGGTCCACGTCCTTGGTGGACAGCTCCTGGCCGTCGGTGACCGGCTTGAGGAGGATCCCGCCCGAGATCTCGACGTCGGCCAGCTCGGAGAGCGTCACCCGCCACCTCAGGGCCGAGCCCTCGGTCACGTCGTCCGCGACGGGCGTCAGGCGCATCGCGGGCATGGTGTCGTCGTTCCGCGCGGTCACGCCGCCCCGGTGCGCTCCGACCACGGTGCCGCGCACCGCCTTGACGAAGGCGTCGTACCGCACGTCGTAGCCGTAGCGCGTGTTGCCCCGCACCTCGACCGGTACGTCGATGTCGTGGCGTCCCGGCCGCACGGTCACCGTGCGGGACGTGACCCGGTCGGTGCCCGGTACGGGGACGAACAGGCGGACCTGCCCGCTGCCCCGGCCGGAGACCGTCACCGGCACCCGGTAGGTGCGGACCCCGGAGTCGCCCTCCGCGACCGTCAGGCGGCCGACGTCGACGCGCGTGAGCGGCGCAGGGTTCACCGCCGGGGTGCCGGGGCGCCAGCCCCAGGCGTCCATGAGCCAGGCGCGGCCGGCGCCGCCGCGCGGGGTCAGTTCGAGCGCGCCGATCCGCTTGAGGTCGAGGCCCGCGCGGGTCGCGGCGGACAGCGGTACGCGGACCTCGCGGCTCCAGTACGCGGCGGTGCGCGGGCTGCCCGGCAGTCCGTCGACGCGGACGCGGCCCAGCTGGGCGCGGCGGCCGGAGCCGTCGGTGACGGCGACGTCCAGCGCGGTGCCGGTGCTGTTGGGCGGGACGATCACGCGCAGCGCCAGGGACTGGGCGCCGGCGAGGGAGACCGGCCGGGACGGGCGGACCGTGACCCGGGCTCCCGTGCCCGTCCACTTCAACGCGACGGCGTCACGACCCGGTTCGGAGGCCGTCTCCCAGTACGCGAAGTGCGGCGACCAGCCCTCCTCGGGCGACAGGCAGGCGCGGGCGGCGTCGGGGTCGACCTGGGCGCAGAGCCGGCCGCCGCCGGAGACGGTGACCGAGGAGCCCGGCAGGAACGCCGGTGTGCGGCGGGCGCCGACGGCGTGGGTGAGGACCCGCGCCGGGCCCGCCGAGGGGGCGCGGCGGCCGGTGCCGTCGAGCAGCGGCCGGACCGCGTCGTCGCCGCCGACGAACAGCCGGGCGGAGGCCGCGATGTAGGTGGCGCCGACGGCCTGCTGCTGCGTGGCCGTCAGACGGGTCGCCGTGCCGGGGGAGCAGACCGGGTCGGTCCCGTCCTCGGAGGAGAAGTCGTCGATGGCCGGCGCCTTCGCCTGCCCCGGAGTCCACTCGCTGTTGAAGAAGTTGTGGTTGGCGCCGATCACATAGGCCGCGCTGTGGAGGGCGGCGCCCTTGCCGACCCCTCGGGTGCCGTCGACGTAGATCTGGCCCTGGAGGTCGGACACGTCGCCGTCGCAGCCCGGCAGGATGGTCGTGGACGGCACGTCGGGGACCGGGTTCTGGCCGAACACCGTGGGCCCGATCAGGACGTTGCCGCGGATCTTCCACCGTACGGGGCCCCGGTAGCCGTCCTGGGCGGCGGGCGGCGGGTTCAGGCTGTCGAGCGCGGCCCGGTTGACGCCCTCGCCGCCCCGGGAGTGCCCGACGAGGAGCACCCGCGAGAGGTCGGCGGGCGCGGTCTTCCGTACGGCGGCGGGGGCGGAGGCCCGGTTCGCGGCCCAGTCGGCCCAGCGGGCGAGGTGCAGCCGGACCAGGGAGGAGCGGGCCTGGGCGCCGGCGTCCTCGATGTCCCCGTCCTGGCCGTTGACGCCGTTCGCGGCGATGGACACCGTCACGTACCCCTGGGAGGCCAGGAGCCGCTGGGCGCGCAGGTATCCCTGCTCGCTGGGTATCGGGCGGGTGCCCGCCGGGCACGGCCAGGCGAGCCGGACGTCCTCCGTGCCCGGGGTGTAGCAGGTGGCGTGGCGGCCGTGCAGGAAGAGGGTCACCGGCCGCTTCCCCGGGGCGTCGGCGGGGCCGACGACCGTGGCGCGCATCTCGACGGGCTGCGGAAGGCCGGGCAGGCGCACGGAGCGCAGGGCGTACTCGCCGCCGACGGTCCGGTAGCGGCCCGGCACTCCGGGGTCGACCGGGTTCGCGGGCAGCGGGGCCGGGTTCACGGCGGCGGGGGCGAGGGGGCGTTCGGTGGCGGCGCCGGCGCGTCCCGCCGCGTCGAGCCTCCGTCCGCCGGCCGTCACCCGCAGCTCCGCGCCCCCGTCGAGCCGGACGCCGTCGAGGGGCAGGGCGTAGGAGCGGCCGTCGGGCCGGGGCAGCGGATGGCCGAGGAGCCGGTCCCCGGAACGGAACTCGACCCGGGCGTCGCCCACGGGCACGCGCTCGGGCGACGTCCAGACCAGCTGCCTGCCCGTACCGTCCCCGGTGATCCGCCAGCCCTCGGGGAGGAGGACACCGTCGAAGCGGTCCCCCGGGGCCGCCGACGGTGATCCGGGTGAAGGCTGGGCGGACGCCGGCCAGGGCGCCGCCGCCGTCAGGGCGAGCAATGCCACGGCGGTGGTCACGCCGCGTGTGACACGTATCAAAGCGGTCTTCCTCACGATCGGTCTCGTCGGGGCGCCGGGAGGAGGCCGGATTCCCGGCCCTCCCGCCGCCCCTCTCGTGTCGTGAGGACGGTGACGGACCCCCTTCGGTTGTCCCACGCGGCGTCAGGACGGTGTCAGGGGACGGGTTTCGGCGCGAAAGGGCCGGCCCGGGTGGCGTGAAAGCCACCCGGGCCGGCCCCGGAGTCGCGCTGGGAACCAGCGGCGAGGATCAGGCGATGTCGAACCGGTCCAGGTTCATGACCTTGTCCCACGCCGACACGAAGTCCTTGACGAACTTCTCCTTCGCGTCGTCGCTCGCGTACACCTCGGCCAGCGCGCGCAGTTCGCTGTTGGAGCCGAAGACCAGGTCGGCGCGGCTACCCGTCCACTTGACCGCGCCGGTGGCCGTGTCACGGCCCTCGAACGTGGTCTGGTCGGCGGAGGTGGACTTCCACTCCGTGCCCAGGTCGAGCAGGTTGGCGAAGAAGTCGTTCGTCAGCTTGCCCGGGGTCTCGGTGAGGACACCGAGCGAGGTCTGCGGCTGCGTGACGCCCAGGACGCGCAGGCCGCCGACGAGGACCGTCAGCTCGGGCGCGCTCAGGGTGAGCAGGTTCGCCCGGTCGATGAGCAGGTACTCGGCCGGGAGGCGGTTGCCCTTGCCCAGGTAGTTGCGGAAGCCGTCCGCGGTCGGCTCCAGGGCGGCGAAGGACTCGACGTCCGTCTGCTCCTGGGTGGCGTCCACGCGGCCCGGGGTGAACGGCACCTCGACGGGGTGGCCCGCGTCGGCGGCCGCCTTCTCGACCGCGGCGACGCCCGCGAGGACGACGAGGTCGGCGAGGGAGACGTGCTTGCCGTCGCTCTGCGCGGAGTTGAAGGACTCCTGGACGCCCTCCAGGACGCGCAGCACCTGGGCCAGCTCGTCCGGGTTGTTGACCTCCCAGTTGCGCTGCGGCTCCAGGCGGATGCGGCCGCCGTTGGCGCCACCGCGCTTGTCGCTGCCGCGGAAGGAGGAGGCGGCGGCCCAGGCGGCGGAGACCAGCTGGGTGACCGTGAGGTCCGAGCCGAGGATCTTCTCCTTGAGGGAGGCGATGTCCGCGGCGTCGACGAGCTCGCCGGTGCGCGCCGGCAGCGGGTCCTGCCACAGCAGCACCTCGGACGGGACCTCGGAGCCGAGGTAGCGCACGACCGGACCCATGTCGCGGTGGGTGAGCTTGTACCAGGCGCGGGCGAAGGCGTCCGCGAACTGGTCCGGGTTCTCGTAGAAGCGGCGCGAGATCTGCTCGTAGACCGGGTCGAAGCGCAGCGACAGGTCGGTGGTGAGCATCGTCGGGAGGTGCTTCTTCTCCGGGTCGTACGCGTCCGGGATGATCGCCTCGGCGTTCTTGGCGACCCACTGGTGGGCGCCCGCCGGGCTCTTCGTCAGCTCGTACTCGTACTCGAAGAGGTTCTTGAAGAAGCCGTTGCCCCACTGGGTCGGCGTGGTGGTCCAGGTGACCTCCAGGCCGGAGGTGATGGCGTCGGGGCCCTTGCCGGAGCGGAAGGTGCTCTTCCAGCCGAGGCCCTGGTCCTCCAGGGAGGCGGCCTCCGGGTCCGCGCCCACGTGGTCCGCCGGGCCGGCGCCGTGGGTCTTGCCGAAGGTGTGGCCGCCCGCGATGAGGGCGACGGTCTCCTCGTCGTTCATCGCCATCCGGCGGAAGGTCTCGCGGATGTCACGCGCCGCGGCGACCGGGTCCGGGTTGGCGTTGGGGCCCTCCGGGTTGACGTAGATGAGGCCCATCTGCACCGCGCCGAGCGGGTTCTCCAGCTCGCGGTCGCCGGTGTAGCGCTCGTCGCCGAGCCAGGTGGTCTCCGGGCCCCAGTAGACGTCCTCGTCGGGCTCCCACACGTCCGCGCGGCCGCCGGCGAAGCCGAAGGTCTCGAAGCCCATCGACTCCAGGGCGACGTTGCCCGCGAGGATCATGAGGTCGGCCCAGGAGATGTTCTGGCCGTACTTCTTCTTCACCGGCCACAGCAGACGGCGCGCCTTGTCCAGGTTGCCGTTGTCCGGCCAGCTGTTCAGCGGCGCGAAACGCTGCTGGCCGGCGCCGGCGCCGCCGCGGCCGTCGCTGATGCGGTAGGTGCCGGCGCTGTGCCAGGCCATCCGGATCATGAACGGGCCGTAGTGGCCGAAGTCGGCGGGCCACCAGTCCTGCGAGGTGGTCAGCACCTCGGCGATGTCCTGCTTCACGGCGGCCAGGTCGAGGCTCTCGAAGGCCTGCGCGTAGTCGAAGTCCTCACCGAGCGGGTTGGCCACGGCCGGGTTCTTGGCGAGGATCTTCAGGTTCAGCCGGTTCGGCCACCACTGGCTGTTGCCACCGCCTTGGGTGGGATGGGCAGCGCGGCCGTGCGCGACCGGACAGCCGCCCTGGCCCTCCGCCTTCGCGTCGGTGACGATTGCTTCGTGGTTCTCAGACATGGGAATCCTTCCGGACCTGGCGGATCACAGTGCTCAGGAAGTGCGTTCGGCGGACGGGCCTGGCGCGGGTCTCACGTGTGCTTCTCCCGCCGTGCTGGAGTCTTCCTGTCCCTTGGCCATTTACGAAACCGATCCTACGATGGACGAAGTCCAAGTCAAGAACAACGCCAATTTTGCCCGATTGACGATGACGATGAGGTGAGACATGAGCGATCTGCTGGAGCGACTGCGCGCGCGTGGCTGGCGGATGACGTCCCAGCGCCGGGTCGTCGCCGAGGTCCTGGCCGGGGACCATGTGCACCTCACGGCGGACGAGGTCCACGCGCGCGCGGTGGAACGCCTCCCGGAGATCGCCCGGGCGACGGTCTACAACACCCTCGGCGAGCTGGTCGCCCTGGGGGAGGTCGTCGAGCTCTCCACGGACGGACGGGCCAAGCGCTACGACCCGAACGCGCGCCGCCCGCACCAGCACCTGGTCTGCTCGAACTGCGGGATCATCCGCGACGTCCACCCGACGGGGGACCCGCTCGCCGTCCTGCCGCCCGAGGAGCGCTTCGGCTTCACGGTCTCGAAGGCGGACGTGACGTACCGGGGGCTCTGCCCGGGCTGCGCCTGAGCCCCGGAGAACGAGGAGGAGCCCTCCACCGGCGACGGTGGAGGGCTCCTCGGTGCCCTGTCGGGCAGCTGACTACTTCAGGACGGCGAGCGCCTCGTCGTAGCTCGGCTCGTCGGCGATCTCGCCCACGAGCTGCGCGTGCAGCACCGTGTCGTTCTCGTCGAGGACGACGACGGCGCGGGCGGTCAGACCGGCCAGCGGGCCGTCCGCGATCTCCACGCCGTAGTTGGTGTGGAACTCGCGGCCGCGGAGCGTCGAGAGGTTCTTGACGTTCTCCAGGCCCTCGGCGCCGCAGAAGCGGGCCTGCGCGAAGGGCAGGTCGGCGGAGATGCAGAGGACGACCGTGTTGTCCAGCTGTCCGGCCTTCTCGTTGAAGGCGCGGACGGAGGAGGCGCACGTCGGGGTGTCGACGCTCGGGAAGATGTTGAGGACCTTGCGCAGGCCGGCGAAGTCCTTCAGCGACTTGTCCGCCAGCCCCTCGGCGACGAGCGTGAAGTCGGGGGCCTGGCTGCCGGGGGCCGGCAGAGCGCCGTTGACCTGCACGGGGCTGCCCTTCAGCGTGACCTGGGCCATGGGGATCTCCTTCAGACGTAAGAGTGGCAACGGGGGGAATCGTACGGAAGCCGGGCCCGCTCCCACGACACGGGCCGCCCCGCCGGGCTGAGTATCCGTACCCGGGCGCCTGAGTACGGGACCGGGCCCCCGGCCGCCGCCCGGCGTGTGACAGTGGTTCCGGCGGCGCCGGGGGGCTCCGCGCGTCACGATGCGGGGGGTAGGGCATGGACCTGTTCGACGTCGAGGTGGGCGGCGAGGACGAGCACCACGTGGGGTCCGGAGGCGGCTGCTCCTGGGGCACCGTGGTGCTCCTCGGTGTCGCGGTCCTGCTGGCGGTCCTGACGAGCTGGTTCTTCGACCTGCTCGGCGACGTCTTCTGACGCGGCGGGATCTTCTGGAGCGCCGCCCGGCCGGAGGCCTCAGCCCCGGCCCGCCGTGAAGCGGGACGGCGGTGTGCCGAAGGAGCGGGTGAACGCGGCCGTGAACGCGGCGGGGGAGGCGTACCCGAGGCGGCCGGAGACCTCGCTGACCGTGGCCGTACGCAGCAGGGGCACGGCCGCGAGGAGCCGGGCGCGGGAGCGCCAGACGGCGGGGCTCTCGCCCGTCTCCGCGCGGAAGCGCCGGGTGAACGCCCGCTCGCTCAGCGCGGACCTGGCCGCCCATTCGGTGTTGGTGACCGCGGCGTCCGGGGCGGCCAGGTACTCCCGGCACAGCGCCGCGAGGTCCCCGGAGGCGGGGAGCGCGACGTGGAACGGGAGCGGGGAGCGCGCGGCGATCTCGTGCAGCAGCAGCGTCGCGACGGCGCCCTCCCGTCCCGAGGGGCCGTAGTCGGCCGGGAACTCGACGGCCGCGAGCAGCAGTTCGCGCAGCAGCGGCGGCACGTCCACGACCGTGCAGCGCGCCGGCCACCACGGGACGGCGCCCGGTTCCACGTACAGGCTGCACGTGCTCACGCCCAGCATCCGGACCCGGTGCGGGGTGGCGGCCGGGATCAGGACGGCCCGCTCGGGCGGGACCGTCCACGTCCCGTCGGCGGTGTCGACGACCATGACGCCCGTGGCCCCGTAGAGGAACTGCGCCCGCCGGTGCTCGTGCCAGTCCAGGACCCGCCCGGCCGGATAGTCGGTGCCGATCGGCAGGACCGCCCGGTCGAGGTGGTCGACGTCGTCCAGCGGGATGTTCCTCACCGGCCCACCGTACTGGCCGGGACGCGAAGGAAGACGACCGGCCATCGCATGCGGGAACCCCCGGCGACCTGATGGTCTTGCCCCATGGACATGGTGACGCTGATGGCGATCGGGCTCCTCACCGGGGCGACGACCGTCCTGTTCGGGTTCGGCGGCGGGTTCGTGGCGGTCCCCGTCGTGGTGTGGGCGGACGCCGCCCTCGGCACGGCGGCCCTGCCGGTGGCCACCGCCACCTCGGCCCTCGTGATGGTCGTGAGCGCCGCCTTCGCCACCGCCGTCACCCCACGGCCCGTGCTCCTCGCCCTGCGCGGCAGCGGCGCCCTGCTGCCCCTGCTCGCGGCGGGCGCCTGCGCCGGGGCGTACGCCTCCCGCTTCGCCCCGCCGGCCCTGGCCCGCTGGGCGTTCGTCGCGTACATCGCCCTGACCGCCCTCGACCTGCTGCTCCGGCCCGGCTTCCTGCGCACCGCGAGCGGGACGGGCACCGCGCCGGTGCGGGGCCTGCCGGCCGCGGCCGGCGCCCCGATCGGCGCGGTCGCCGCCTTCCTCGGGGTCGGCGGCAGCGTGATGACCGTCCCCGCGATGCGCCGGGCCGGTCACCCCATGAAGGTCGCGACCGCGCTGGCGAACCCGCTCACCCTCGCCGTCGCCCTCCCCGCCGTCGCGGTCTCCCTCGCCGCCTCCCCGCCCCCGGCCGCCCTCGCGACCGGCCCCGGGACAGGCCTGGTCGGTCTGGTCGACCCGTACGCGGCGGGGGCCCTGCTCCTCGGAGCCCTGCCGGTCATCGCCGTCCTGCGCCGCCGCCCGCCCCGGATCCCGGACCGCCTCCACGCGTGCGCGTACCTCGGGCTGCTCGCCGTGGTGGCCCTCGCGATGGCGCTCGGCGCTCCCTGAGCCCGCCGTCCGTCCCGGTGCCCCTACCCCGGCGCCCGGCGCAGCGCCCGGACGGCCGGCACGGAGAGCATGACGGCGATCAGGACGAGACCCACGGCCGAGGAGAAGAGCAGGACGCGGTCGGCGCCCAGGCTGTCGGCGGCCGGGCCGGACAGGGCGCGGCCCAGGGGGATGACCATGATCGATCCGGCGACGTCGTAGGCGGAGACGCGGCTCATGACGGCGAGGGGGATGTGGGTCTGGACGCTCGTCGCCCACATGACGCCCCAGAAGGCGAAGCCGCAGCCGGCCACGACACCGGTGAGCGCGGTGACGGTGAACGACCAGCCGAGGGCGGGCGCCAGGGGGTTGAGGGAGAAGAAGAACATGGCGCACGCGCCCGCGACGAGCGGACGGCGCGGCCGGACCCTCATGCCGAGCAGTCCGCCGACGATCGTGCCGGCGCCGTCGGCGGAGGCGATCCAGCCGTAGCCGCCGGCGCCGTGCTGCTCGGTGAGCAGGGCCGCGCCGAGCGGCAGGGCCGGGCCGAAGACGAACAGCCCGTAGACCGCCCAGACGGCGATGACCCCCCACAGCCAGGAACGGGACCGGAACTCGTGCCATCCGGTGGCGAGTCGCCGCAGCATCGGCTCGTCGCTCTCGTCCCGGGCCGTGCAGAGCTTCCGCAGCGGCGCCAGGCCGAGCGCGCTGCACGCGTACGCGGCCGCGATGACCACGAAGGACCCGGCGACGTTCCAGTACGCCACGAGCAGGCCGGAGACACCGGGGCCGAGCAGGGTGCAGATCGACTCCGAGATCCGGAGCAGCGCGTTGGCCCGCTGGATGTCCTCGGCGACCCGGGGCACCAGACTCGCCAGACCCGGCTGGAACATGGCGGTCGCGGCGCCGCTGAGCGCGAGCAGCGCCATCATGTGCCACAGCCGCATGTCGCCGGCGGCGAGCAGCACCGCGAGCGCCAGCATGGCCGCCATCCGCACCACGTCGGCGCCGACCATCATCACCTGCGGGGTGAACCGGTCGGCGAGCACGCCGCCGAACAGCACGAGCAGGACGATCGGCGTCATCCACGCGGCCAGCGCGTAGCCCACGCCCGCCGCCCCGTACCCCGCGCCGAGCACGGCGGTCGTGAGCGAGACCATCAGCATGCCGTCGGCGAGGAGCGAGGTGCTGCGGGCGGCGAAGAACAGCCGGAAGCGATGCGAACGCCACGGGCTGGGAAGGGAGTCCTCCTCCCGCTCCACGGTCACGTCATGGTTCGTCGTCATGTCACACCCGCCGGCCCCGGCCGGCCCCTTCCATGAGAATCGGCTGCCGGAGCCACGCGCCGGTGCGGTCCGCCCCGGCCGGTGCGTCCCGCACGATCACGTACCGGCGCGGGGCCAGCACGCCGGGGTGGCCCGGGAGGGCCTCCATCAGCGCCGCATGCGCCTGGGCCGGGGTGAACGGGGAGCCGCCGCAGGCGAGGAAGGCCGTGAGGCCCTCCTCGTCCGGACCCTCCGGCGCGACGTGTACGGGTACGCCTCCCAGCGCCCGGCTCAGGAGGTCCGCCACCTCGGGCGGCGACACCCACGAGCCGTCCACCCGGCGCCAGTTCCCACCGCGCTCGACCGGCCGGACGCCCGTCACCCCGGTGAGCTCCGCCAGCGGCACGTCCCCGGTCGCGGCCGCCTCCAGGAGGCGTACGAGACCGGTGAGGAAGCCCTCGGCCTCGTCCGGCGCGAACAGCGCGGGATCGACCCACAGGCCGAGCCGGAGCACGGGCGCCGTCTCGTGGACGAAGGTCAGCACACGGGCCGGCAGCACCTGCGCCGGCCCCCGGACCACGTCGAGTCCGGGCCCGTCGGAGTCCTCCGTGGATCCCGTGGGGAGGGCGCTGACGTCGTTGAAGACGACGTCGCGCGCGAAGCGGCTGCCGCGCTCGTACGTGACGGCGTCGATCATCTCCCAGAGGCGGGCCGCGTCGAACCGGCTGTGCCGGTAGGCGTTGAGCGCCGCTCCCCACGCCGCGCGCAGGAGCGCGTCGAAGGAGGGCACCCGCACGTCGAGGGAGAGCAGCGCGTCCTGGGACACGGTGTTCACCGAGCGGGCGAGCCGGGGCAGGAACCGGTTGGAGGTCGGCACGGCGGCCACGCAGGAGGACTGGCCGGTGCGGTGCGCGAGCAGCGCGCACCAGGCCGTCAGGAGCACCGTGGACGGCAGGCCGCCCGTGCGCTCGGCCACGAGGGCGAGCGCCCGCGCGCCGCGCGTCGAGCGGAGCGTCAGCTGCTCCGCCTCGACCTCGGTGCCCACGGCGCCCGGCTCCGCGAACATCGCCTGCGGGCCGGTGCGGATGATCCGCTCCCAGTGCCGCAGGGACGCCTCGGCCTTGCGGAGCCCGCCCGGGGTCGCCTCCTCGGCGGCGAGGTCGAGCGGCGTGAAGGCCGTCACGGCGGGGAGCGTCCGGCCGGCGAGCAGATCGAGCCAGTCCTCCTCCAGGACGGAGAGGGCGCTGATGTCCGTCACGGCGTGGCTGGCCGCCAGGGCGACGGACAGCGGCACGCCCTCCACGGCGATAAGGGAGATCCTCAGGCCGAAGTCCCGGTCCAGGTGGAAGCGGTCGACACGGGCCCGGCGGGCCACGTCCTCGGCGTACCCCTCGGGGGGAAGCTCCTCGTGGTCGAGGACCGTGACCGTGAACTCCCCCTCGGACGACACGACCTGCTCGCGCGGCACCTCTCCCGGCGCGTGCGGGAAGGTCGTGCGCAGCGCCTCGTGCCGCACCACCAGGGCGCGCAGCGCGTCGATCGCCGACTCCGTCGTGGTTCCCCCGGGGACGGGCCACACGGCGTGGATGTTGATGTGCTCGGGCTCGTCCCGCAGCATGCAGCGGATCATGTTGGCCTGGCCCATCGTGACGGGGCCCCGGCGCGTCTCGCCGCCCTCGTGGCGGACGGTGACCGTGTACGTCTTCGTCATGTGAGTCGTGTGAGTCATGCGACGCCCCCCGAAGCGGCCTCGTGGACGAGGTCCGCCCAGCTGTCGATCAGGAGGGCGAACTCCGCCATGTCCTCCCGGACTTCGTCGACGAGCCGCTCGCGGCGGGCGGCCAGGAAGTCGGCCGCCTCGGCGTAGCGGCCGCCGAGCTTGCGGTAGGAGCGGTCGACGACGTCGAGGCGCTCGGCGCTCTCCAGCGGATCGAGGCGCGTGCTCTCCCGGACGAGGGCGGCGACGGCGGAGGCGCGGAGCCCGCCCCCGGTGTCGAGCAGCGAATCGCCGGCCGCCCTGGTCCCCGCGTACACGGAGTGGAGGTGCGGGGCCGAGAGCAGGAACTTGGCGAACCTCAGCTGGTAGTCGAGGAAGCCGCTGTCGGAACGCCGTTCGCCGGTGTGGAAGTTGACGATGTGCCGGTTGTGCAGCACGCCGGGCAGCCGGGCGTCGTGGACCAGGTGGAGCAGGAAGTAGTCGCTGCCGATGGTGTCGGTGGCGGGCGGCAGCGGCACCCGGCCGTACACCTCGCGGGCGAGGGCGATGTTGCACATGTCGACGCGCGTGGGGCTGACGGTGGTGAGCGTGGTCAGGTCACCGGTGAACGCGGCGGTCCCGGCGCCCCGGAACGCCTCGGCGATGAGGTTCCCGCGCCAGATCTCCGGATAGCCGTCGGGGACGGACAGGCCGATGACGTCCTCGTAGACGAGCGGGTCGAGCCGGTGGATCTCCTCGACGTCCACGGACATCTCACCGACGAAGGAGCCGCCGACCAGAGCCACCGGCCGGTGCGCGGACGCCGGGTCGATCCTGCTCCGGGACACGAGCCCCGCCACCTCGGCGGCCGGCCGGCCCAGCGCGGTGAGCTCGTGGTGCAGGGGGAAGACGGGCTCCCCGTCCAGGTGCTGGTAGCGGCTGTCGGAGTCCCTGCGGTGCGTCGACGCGCAGCCGAGCGCCTCCGCGAACAGGAAGGCGCGGTTGGTGCAGGCGCCGTACGAGACGCGGGACGGCAGCATCAGGCCGAGCAGCCGCTCCGGCTCGGGGGCGCCGGAGCGGACGATCGTCTCGCGCAGGAAGGAGCGCTGCGCGGCCTCGTCGAGGTGGTGGACGGTCACGCCGGGGACGCGGGGCAGCGCGGCCACCGTCCCCCGGTGCTCGGCGAGGACCGGGGGAGCGGAGGAGTCCAGGATCAGCAGGTGCACCTCGACGCCGAAGTGCCGGGCGCCGTGGGCGGCTTCCTCCGCGACGGCCCGGATCGTCCCGGGGCAGGCGCGGTGGGTGGGCAGGGTCAGGCAGACACGGCGCACGCCGACTCCTCGCCCGCTCCCTCGCCGGAGCCCCTGCCCGCGACCGCGACCTCGTCGGTGGCCTCGCCCGTGTCGTGCCAGGAGGTGAGGCCGAGCAGACGGCTCCCGAGCTCGTTCAGGACGGCCGTGGGGTAGCGCTTGGACTCGTGCAGGACGGGGTCGCCGACCAGGGTGCGGTTCCAGCGCGGGGTGCGCAGGTGCCGCCAGGACTCGACCCGGGACTTCCGCAGCTTCGCGTGCTCCTCCAGGGCCGGCATCATCGACAGGTACTGGACCGCCCGTACCTGGTCCGCCGAGGTGTTGCGGGCCACGCCGTGGGCGAGGAGGCCGTTCCAGATCAGCAGGTCGCCGGGGCGCAGATCGGGCCGGACGACGGGGAACTCCGCGCGGTCCACGGCCGGGCGGACGGGGTCGCGGTCGGCGGGCTGGCCGAGCTTCCACTCCTCGAACCGGCGGAAGAGCTCGGGGCAGCACTGGAAGCCGCCGGACTCCGGGCTCGTGTCGTTGAGCGCGATGATCCCCTGCACCCGCTGCGGGGGCACGCCGAGGGTGGTGTCGATGTCCCAGTGCAGGTCGATGTCGAAGCCCCGGTCGGTGGGTTCGATCAGGGCGCGGTCGCGGTTGCGCACATTGGGCGGGTTGAGGTTGAGCCGGTCCTGGGTGACCCACAGCTCCTCGCAGTCCCACACGTCCACGAAGGCGTCGTACACCCGCTGGGACTGGCGGCTGTCCCAGAGCAGCTGGTGGTGGTACGCCTCCACGAAGCCGTACACGTGCAGCTGCTGGTCCAGCTTGGAGCGGAACGGCCGGTCCTCGTACCAGCTGTCCGGCCGGTCGGGGTCGAGGCCCTGGAAGTCCCAGGCGAAGTCGAGCAGGCGCCGCGCCGCCTCCGCCGGGATCGCCTCGCGGACGACGACGTAGCCGTACGTCTGCCAGTGGGCGAAGTCCTCCTCGGAGAGCACCCGCAGCGGCCGGGACTTCCGCAGCTCCCGCAGGGTGGTCTGCGCGAGGTACGACTCCCCGTCCGCGCTGAAGTACGGCAGGTCGGAGGCCGCCCGGTGCAGATGGGGGCGGCGGGCGCGGCGGGGCGGAGCGGGTGTCGTCATGGGTTCCTCCAGAGGCGGTGGCCGGAGGTCAGTCGGCCACGTCGTTCAGAAGAATTGGTTTAGACCATCTCTTCTGTCAAGTGTTCGATCGGCGTGTCGAGTTGTCGGCACAGGCGACTCGTCAGGGCGACGGCTTTGGTCTAGACAACCATCGACGGGCTGGCTTAGGGTCGCCATGCGCAGTCCCGCCCCTGATGGAGCGTCAGGCGGCTTCTCCGCCGTGCCGCGGTCGACGAGGACCCCACGCCGTGACTGTTCGCCCACGCCCAGAGGGAGCTTTTCCATGAGCACACCCGGCATCGCCGTCCTGCCCGACGGCGGCCTCAAGAGCCCCGGTCCCGGCCTGATCACGCTGGACCCGGTCCACACCGCCCTGCTGCACGGCCTCGACGAACTGCTCACCGGACTGGCCGCGCGCCTCTCCGCCCCCGAGGTGGTGGGCCCGCCGCTGCTCTCCGTCGAAGGCCTCGCGCGCCTCGACTTCTTCCGCAACTTCCCCCATCTCGGCGTCTCCGCCGGACGGTTCGCCCCCGAGGCGCTCGACGGCCTCGCCGCCGGAGAGGCCCCGGGCGAACTGCCGCTCCGGCCGACCGGCCACCTCCTGCCCTCCGCCACCTGCTACGGCCTGCTGCTCTCCCTGGAGGGCCGGGACGTCGGCGAGGGCGGACTGCGGCTCTCCGCGGCCGGCCGCTGCTTCCGCAACGAGACCCACTACGACGGGCTGCGCCGCCTGTGGGGCTTCCACATGCGCGAGGTCCTCTACCTCGGCACCAAGCAGGGCTCCCTCGAGCACCTGGAACACGGCGCCGAGTTCATCCAGGAACTGGCCGGACGCCTCGGCCTGGGGCTCGACCGCGCCGTGGCCGACGACCCCTTCTACGACAAGGGCGGCTCCCGCGCCCGGCTCATGGCGCTCGACCCCGTCAAGCACGAGTTCAGCGCCCCCGACGGCACCGCCATCGCCTCCGTGAACCGGCACCGCAACTTCTTCGGCGAGCGCCTCGACATCCGCGCGGGCTCCGAAGGCCCCGCCTACAGCGCCTGCGTCGCCTTCGGCGTCGAACGCTGGGTGCATGCGATGGTCCTCGCCCACGGCACCCCCGAGCGGGCCCTCGACCGGCTGCGCGACGCGCGCGCCTGACCCCTCCTCCCGACCTCCCCGACCCCGTACCCCGGCACAGCAAGGAGCGCCCCCATGGATCCCATCGCCGCGTGGCTCCACGAGAAGAACCCCGGCCTCGACGGCCCCATCGACGTGGACGAGGACCTCATCGAGGCCCGGCTCATCGACTCCATGGACTTCCTGGAGTTCATCGACCTCCTGGAGGAGCTGTCCGGCAGCTCCATCGACCTCCAGGAGGTCACCATCGACGACTTCCGCACCATCGGGCGCGTCCAGGAGCGCTTCCTGAGTGCCGCCACGTGACCCCTCGCCCGCGCTGGCCGTGGTGGCGACCACCGGGGAGGTCCTGGACCACCCCGGACTGCACGAGGGCCTGCTCGCGCCCTGGGAGCGGCGACGGCTCGACCGGATCCGGGTGCCGCGCCGCCGCGACGACGTGCTGGCCGCCCGCCTCCTCGTCCGGCTGTGCGTCTCCCGGTTCACCGGGCTCCCGCCGCACGCCTGCGGCCCGGACCAGTTCTGCGACGGATGCCGACGGTACGGGCACGGCCGCCCGTACGTGAGCCGCCACCCCGGACTCGGCGTCAGCCTGAGCCACGCCGACGGTCTGGCGGCGGCGGCCGTCGGCCCCGGCCCGGTCGGCGTCGACGTGGAGCCCGCCGCGCGCAGGCCCGGCCCCCTTCCCGTCCTGCGCCGGCTCCTGACCGCGTCCGAGCTGCGGGAGGCGGAGGCCGGCCCGGACCCGGAGGCGGCCCTGCTCCGCCTCTGGGTGCGCGGCGAGGCCCGGTTCAAGGCGGGCGGTCAGGAGGGCCTGCGGGTCCGGGAGTGGACCGACCCAGGACGGGCGGCCGTCGCGGCGTTCGCCGGTACGCACCCGGTCACGGTCATCGCATGCGGGGGCCCAGCGTCCGGACGACCTCGGTGAGGACCTTCTCGGTCCAGTTCCGCTTCGACCGCGGGTACTCGCCGACGCCGTCCGCGGTGGACATGCCGCTCACCTCGAACTGGTACGGGCCCTGGTGGCAGGTGGGCCCGTCGGAGACGTCCGGCAGGAAGCAGCCGTCGGTGCCGAGCGAGGTGCCGAGGTCCCGGAACTCCTTCTTGTACGCGCCCTCGCCCGCCCGCTTGCGCGCGTCGGCGAGGTCCTCGGCGTAGTGCCGCCCGACGAGCGCCGGATCGGCGACGGCCGTGAAGGTGACCTTGATGCTGCTGTTGTGCTCGCTCTCGTACTCGGACGGCAGCCCGAACCTGAACTCGCAGCCGCCCGCCGGGACGTCACCGGTCGTGCCGGGATCGGACTCGGACAACGGGTTGAAGTCGATGATCGTGACCTTCACCGGCTCCCGCGCGAAGCCGGTCGCCTGCGGAAGGATCGACCGGATCTCCGTGTCGCTCAGCACCTCGCAGGCGTTCGGCCACTGAGCGAGCGGCAGCGCGCTGTTCGCGGCCGGCCGCGCGTCCAGCTTCGGGCCCGAGGGCTTCGCCGCGCCGAACTCCAGCGGCGGCGGCTCGCTGCTGCATCCCGCGAGCGCGAGGGGCGCGGCCACGGCCAGGACGAGGCACCACCGGTTGACTCTGGACACGTCACGTTCCCCCGAGAGTGAAGACGCCGGATCGAGGGGCCCATTCTGCCCACGGGCACGGCACCGCCCCCCGGCCTTCACCGCATCTCCGCTGTGATCCTGATCTCCGCTGCGTTCCTGACGACAGGCCGACGTTCCGCAAAGCCCCCCCGCGCGCCCCGGACGGCCGAATGCCGCGACCGGGTCGGGCGAATCCGGTGCCCGGGGCGTGGCCCGGCGATCCGGCGGTGGTACGTCGATGGCCATGCAGCCAGGCACACCCCCGACGGTCAGCCCCTTCCTCCGTACGGCCGCCGCCTACGCGTGGCGGCTGCTCGTCGTCGGCCTCCTCGTCTACGGCCTGTTCGCCGTGCTCGGGCGCTTCCACGAGATCGGCGTGGCCGTCTTCCTCGGCCTGGTGATCACCGCGCTGCTCCGGCCCGTCGCCGACCTGGCCGCCCGGGTGCTGCCCCGCTCGGCGGCGGTCGCCCTCACCCTGCTCGGCGGCATCGCGCTCGTCCTCGGGGTGTTCGCGCTGGTCGGCGAGGCGGTCGCCGGGGAGTGGACGGGGCTCGTACGCGAGTTCAAGGACGGCGTCGGACGGATCGAGCACTGGCTGGAGCGGCCGCCGTTCCGGCTCGACCCGGACGCGCTCTCCGGAGTGCAGGAGAAGATCGGGCAGTTCCTCTCCAGCCACCGTTCGGCCCTGCTCAGCGAGGCGGTGAGCGGCGCCGGCCAGCTGGTCGCCGTCCTCACCGCGCTGGCCCTCGGCCTGTTCAGCGCGGTCTTCTTCATCCACTCCGGGGACCGCCAGTGGGCCTGGTTCCAGGACCAGCTGCCGGCGTCGGTGCGCGACCGCGTGGGCATCGGCGGGCGGGCGGCCTGGAGCACCTTCACCGGCTACACGCACGGCATCGTCCTGGTCGCCGCCGTGAACGCGGTGCTCGTCGGCCTCGCCCTCTGGATCCTCGGGGTCCCGCTCGCCGTGCCGCTCGCCCTCCTGGAGTTCCTGGCCGCCTTCGTCCCGCTGATCGGCTCGCCGATCGCCCTCGCGATCGCCGCCGTCGTGGCCCTCGCCGCGAAGGGCCCGCTCATCGCGGGCATCGTCATCGCCCTGATCGTCGTCATCGGCCAGATCGAGGGGCATCTGCTGCACCCCCTCGTCATGAGCTGGGCCGTGCGGCTCCACCCGCTGGTGGTGGCCATCTCGGTGACCGCCGGTTCGATCGCCGCCGGCGTCGTGGGCGCGGTGGTCGCGGTCCCGCTGGTCTCGGTGGTCTGGTCGGTCCGCACGGCGCTCCGGGACGCGCGCGGTTGAGTCCCGCTGGTGCGCGCGGGATCGTGCGGGCGGACCGCCGAGTCCGCCGGACGGGGCCGGTACTGTCGCATCCATGCTCGAACTGATCACTCCCACCGCCCGCCTGCATGCGGCCTGGACGGAGGCGTACGCCGAATGGCCCGCCGGCGCGCGGCAGGACGGGGCGGGGCTGCGGCTCGCCCCCGAGACCGGCCTCGACCGGCCGGAGGTCTTCGCCGCCTGGGCGGCGCGGCTGCGCGAGCAGGGCGACACCACGGTGCCCGCCGCCCCGGGCCGGGTCCACGCCACGTACCGGTGGATCGTCGACGGCGACACCTGCCTCGGCGCCGCCGAGCTGCGGCACTCGCTCAACGACTTCCTCCACGAGGCCGGCGGCCACATCGGCTACAGCGTCCGGCCGTCCGCCCGCCGCCGGGGCGTGGCGACCCGGGCCCTGGGACAGCTCCTGCTCCGGGCCCGCGACCTGGGCCTGGACCGCGTCCTCGTCACCTGCGACGAGGACAACCCGGGCTCCGCGCGGACGATCGAGCTGGGCGGCGGCGTCCTGGAGGACGTCCGGACGAGCGAGTACGGCACGAAGCGCCGGTACTGGATCGCCCCGCCCCCCGCGCCGAGCGCGCGGCACCGGGTCGCCGCAGAGGACGGGGAGCGCGCCGGATGATCGCGGAACTGCTTCCGGACGCCGTCGTCTCCGCCTGGCGGCGCGACGACACCGAGCCCGTCACGCTCTTCCCCGAGGAGGCCGCCGCCGTCGCGCGCGCCGTCGTCGGACGGCAGCGCGAGTTCGCCACCGTACGGCTGTGCGCGCGGCTCGCGCTGCGCGGCCTCGGCCTGCCCGAGACGCCCCTCGTGCCGGGCCCGCGCCGGGAGCCGCAATGGCCGCACGGGGTGGCCGGAAGCATGACCCACTGCGCGGGATACCGGGCCGCCGCCCTGGCCAGGACCACGGACGTGCTGTCCCTCGGCATCGACGCGGAACCGGCCGCCCCCCTGCCCGAAGGGGTCCTGAACCGCGTGTCCCTGCCCGAGGAACGCAGCCGGCTGCGGACGCTGGCGGACCGCGCGCCGGACGTCCCCTGGGACCGGCTGCTGTTCAGCGCCAAGGAGAGCGTCTTCAAGACCTGGTACCCGCTGACCCGGAGCGAGCTCGGATTCGACGAGGCGTCGGTCGACTTCGAGCAGGCCCCCGGGGACGCGGCCTCGGGCACGTTCACCGCCCGGCTCCTCGTCCCCGGCCCGGTGATCGGCGACACCCGGCGGAACCACTTCACCGGCCGCTGGCTCGTCCGCGAGGGACTGGCGCTGACCGCGATCACCCTGACCCGGCACTAGGGCCTGTCCGTCCCTTCCCGTCGGGTCCAGCCCGCACGCTCGCCGCATGCCGATCGCACGCACCGGACGACCCGGCCCGATCCGACGCGAAGGGGCGGACAGGCCCCAGGACCCGGAACCGGGCGGCGCCGCCCGGCGTCCGTCCCGGGCATGAGCGAGAACCCGTCACAGGAATCGCGGGACCTGGCGGTGAGCGCCGTCGGCTGTCTGCTCGCCGTCGTCGGCGTCGTGGTCGCGGGCGCCTTCGCGCTGCCCCGGGCCGCGTACAGCATCGACGGCGGCTTCGAGAGCCACGCCCGGGACTGGGGCGTGATCCTCGTCGACCTGCCGCTGATCCTCTTCACCGGTCTCGTCGGCCCTCCGCTGGTCTGGGCGGCGGCCACCCGGTGGCTCCGGCCGTGGGCGGCGGCGCTCGTCTGCGCGGCCGCCGCCGGACTCGCGCTGTGGGGCCTCGCGACCTGGTGGCAGCCCCGTCAGGGTCCCGACCCGGGCTACGGGCCCGGCATCTGACGGCCGCTCCCCGGTGGTGAACGGGTGTACGGAACCCGAATTAGGGTTTCCCCGTGCGTGTACTCCTTGTGGAAGACGACGAGCCGGTCGCGGAGTCCCTGCGGCGCGGCCTGCTGCGCTACGGATTCGAGGTGGAGTGGGTCACCACGGGGACGGCGGGGCTCGCCGTCACGACCCCGTACGACCTGGTCCTGCTCGACCTCGGCCTGCCCGACACCGACGGACTCGACGTCTGCCGGGCCCTGCGGCGGCGCGGTGACGTGCCGATCATCGTGATCAGCGCCCGCAGCGACGAGACCGACCGGGTCGTCGGCCTGGAGATCGGCGCCGACGACTACGTCTCCAAGCCCTTCGGGGTCCGCGAGGTCATCGCCCGGATCCGGGCCGTGATGCGCAGGGTGCGGCCGGCGGAACAGCCCACCGGACCCCAGCGGTACGGCGCCCGGCTGAGCGTCGACCGCAAGGCCGCGCGGGTGTGGCTGGACGACGCCGAGGTGGCGCTGACGCCCAAGGAGTACGACCTGCTCGCCTTCCTCACCGAGGAACCGGGCGCGCTGATGTCCCGCGAGCAGATCATGGAAGCCGTCTGGGACGCCAACTGGTTCGGCCCGACCAAGACGCTCGACGTCCACGTGGCGGCGCTGCGGCGCAAGCTGGCCGGGGCCGTGACCGTCGAGGCGGTCCGCGGCGTCGGCTTCCGCCTGGTCGTGGAGCCCGTGGACCGCCTGTGATCAGACGCCTCATCGTCAGCTACGTGGCCCTGGTCGCGGTGGCGCTCGCCGCCTTCACCGTGCCCGTCGCGTTCACGCTCACCGCCCAGCTGCGCGGTGACACCGAGGAGTCCGTACGCCGCGAGGCCACCACGATGGCGCTGCTCCTCGGGGACGGCGACGCGCCCGCCCGGCAGGCGCTCGCCCGGATGTCCGCGGCGTACGCCGACGAGACGCCCGGGACGGTCGAGGTGGTGGCCGCCGACGGCAGGAGCGCGCTGCCGCCGCTGCCGCTGCCGGCGCACCCGGACGACCCGGCGTTCGGCGCGGCGCTGGCACAGGGCAGGACCACCGTCGACTGGGGGTCCCGGCTCGTGTGGGGGCCGGAACTGGTCGTCACCGTGCCCGTGCACGCCCGCCGCGAGGCGGGGGAGCCGGAACGGATCGTCGGCGCGGTGCGCGTCCGGTACGCCACCGCCGACCTCAGCGACCGGCTGTGGCGGATCTGGGGCTTCCGGGCGATCCTCGCCGTCGGCGTGCTCGCGGTCGCCGCCGGTCTCGGCGCGATCGTCGCCCGGCTGCTCACCAAGCCGCTGCGTCAGCTCAACGACATGGCCAGCCGGTTCGGCGACGGCGACCTCACCGCCCGCTCGCCGGTCACCGGCCCGCAGGAGACGCAGACCCTGGCCCGCACCCTCAACCAGGGCGCCGAACGCCTCGACACCCTCGTCGCCTCGCAGCGCATCTTCGTCGCGGACGCCTCGCACCAGCTGCGGACCCCGCTGACGGCGCTGCGCCTCTCGCTCGACAACATCGCCGACGGCGTCGACGACGAGTTCGTCCGCGAGGACGTCGAGCAGGCCACCGCCGAGGTCGTACGGATGAGCCGCCTGGTCAGCGGCCTCCTCGTGCTCGCCCGGGCCGAGGCCAAGGTGTCCGCGCCCGAACCGCTGGCGCTGCGCGAGCTGGTCGAGGAACGGCTGAAGGTCTGGCGCCCCGCCGCCGACGAACGCGGGGTGACCATCGTCCTGACCGGCGACACCGAGGCCCCGCCACGGGTGCTCGCCGGACCCGGCAACCTCGACCAGGTCCTCGACAACGTGCTCTCCAACGCCCTGGAGGTCTCCCCGGACCGGGGGACGATCACCGTACGGCTGGAGGCGGGCGGCCCCGAGGAAGCGGTCCTGGAGGTCCTCGACCAGGGCCCCGGCATGTCCGCCGCCGAACAGGCCCGCGCCTTCGACCGGTTCTGGCGCGGCCAGGGGCTGACCGGCCGCTCCGGTTCCGGCCTGGGGCTCGCCATCGTCAAGCAGCTGGTCACGGACGACGGCGGAGCGGTGGCCCTGCGGGACGCGCCCGGCGGCGGACTGTGCGTACGGATCGGGCTGCGGACCGCGGCCGAAGGACCCCGGTGGATCAGCCCTCGGCCGGGAGCACCGAGGAGTGGTGGTTGACGATCAGCCACGTGCCGCCGCGCTTCTCGTACACATAGGTGTAGCGCGCCTCGACCGGCTTGGTGACACCGGTCTTCGGGTCGGTGAGGTGGAAGCGGTAGAGACCGGCGTCGATCGCCGAATCGGAGTCGAGGACGTCGATCTCCGTACGGATCTTCTCGCCCCGCGGCTTCTTCTGCAGGAAGTGCTCGAAGTAGTCGGCTATCTCCGCGTGGTCCGTGCGGATCCGCGGGGAGGCGGTCGGCAGCAGGACGGCGTCCTCGGCGTACAGGTCCGTGACCCGCTCCGGGTCGCCGGAGCGCAGCGCCGCGTTCCAGCGGTCGAACAGGCCGGCGATCTCCCGCTCGGTGGCCTTGGCGCGCCGGTTGTCCTTCTCCCTGACCTCGACCTGCCGGCCGTCCTTCCCGTCGGCCTGCGCCACGCCGACCCCGGCGGCGAAGGTGCCGAGGGCGGCGACGGCGAGACCGCCGGCGAGGAGGGCGGGGGTACGTGGCATGCGCTTCATCAGAGGCTCCTGCTTCGAGTGAACGTCCCCCGGACGCCGGTGCGTTCCGGGGTGCTGCCACTCTCGCCGCGCGCGGGGAAGCCCCCGTACAACGGACGTCAAGCGTCCGTCCAAGACTGGGGAAAGGCGGCCTAGCGCCGGGTCCCCGCCGTGCGCGCCACGACGAGGAGGAAGAGCCCGCACGCCGACACGAGGAGCCATCCCGGGTGGGCCGCGGCGGCGAGACCGGCGGGGCCGGTGCCCGCGACGAGTCCGCCGGCGACGGCGATGCCGACCGCCACGCCGACCTGGCGTGAGGTGGAGGTGATCGCCCCCGCCACCCCGGCCCGGGACGGCGGCAGACCGCCGACCGCCGTGTTGGTCAGGGGCGCGTTGGCGAAGCCGAAGCCGATGCCGATGAGCAGGAAGGCGAGCAGGATCAGCGGTACGCCCGTGTCCCCGTCCAGGCCCACCAGGCACAGACCGCCGGCGGTGGTGAACCCGCCCGCGAGGAGCAGCGGACGCCGGGGCCCGACCCGGCCCACCAGGACACCGGACCAGGGCGCGCACAGCGTCGCCCCGAGCGCCATGGGCAGCGTCGCGGCGCCGCTCGCGAGCGGCGTCCAGCCACGGCCGTGCTGGAGGTAGAGGGTGCTGAGCAGCAGGGTCACGTTGAGGGCGACGAAGACGGCCGTCGCGCCGAGCACCGCCGTGACGAACGGCGGCCGGCGGAACAGGCCGAGGTCCATCAGGGGCTCCTCGCGCCCCCGCTCGACCCGGACGAAGCCGGCGACGGCCGCCGCGGTCAGCGCGTACCCGGCGAGGGCGGCGGGGGACGACCAGCCGATGCGGGGCCCCTCGATGAGGAGGCCGACGGTGAGGCAGAGCAGCACGGTGAGGAGCGCCTGACCGGGCAGGTCGAGGCGGCGGGCGCGCTCCCCGCGGGACTCCGGCACGAACAGGGCGACCAGGACGAGCGCGAGGACGACCACCGGCACGTTGAACCAGAAGACCGCGCGCCAGCCGAACGCGGCGATGAGCGCCCCGCCGGTGACCGGGCCCGCCGCCATGCTCAGCCCGAAGACCGAGGCCCACACCCCGATCGCGCGGGCCCGCTCACGCGGGTCGGGCATCGCGGCCACCACGATCGCCAGCGCCACCGGACTCAGCATCGAGGCCCCGATCCCCTGGACGGCCCGGGCGGCGACGAGCACCCCGAGGGACGGGGCGAGGGCGCAGGCGACGGAGGCGAGACCGAAGACGAGCAGCCCGCGGCGGAAGACCCGGCGGCGTCCCAGGCGGTCGGCGAGGGCGCCGGAGACGATGAGCAGACTGGCCATCACCACCGTGTAGGCGTCGACGACCCATTCGAGCCCGCGGGTGCCCGTGCCGAGGCCCCTGCCTATCTCGGGCAGTCCCACGTTGACGATGGTGGCGTCGACGCCCACCAGGAACATGCTGAGCGCGCAGACGGCGAGGACCGTCCAGCGGCGGCGCGCGCTGAGCGGGACGGGTGGAGCGGCCAGGGATGTCGTGCGCACGTGAGTTCCCCCTTCGACGAGACGGACGCTGACGCTGCCCAGACTCGGACGGGGGAGAGACACCGGCAAAGAATTTTGCGGAGACCGCAAAAAACGGTCAGGGGGAGGCGGTGAAGAGGTCTCCGGGGGCGTCGTCGAGGACGAGACCGCTGTCGAAGCGGACGCGGACCGTCAGACGGAGCCTGCGCTCCTGGTACGCGGTCCACTCGGGCTCCAGGGCCTCGACCTGCTCCTCCAGTTGCCGCCTGCTGGCCGGGGGCATCTGGTGGCCGAAGTCGTCCAGGAGGGACTTGAGCCGCTCGTACTCGCGGACCTCCCGGCTCTGCGGACGGTCCTCGTCCACCCGCTCGACGGTGCCCTCGGCGCCGGCCGCGAGAGCCAGGAACCCGGCTTCCGCCCCCGTGTCCGAGACGGTGACCGGCCCGCCCAGCCGGAGATCCACCGCCAGTCGCACGCGTCGGCCCTCGTTCAGCGTCATGGTTCGTTCGTCTCCAGGTCGTCGGGGTGCCCATTGTCCGGCATCCGGGCCTTGGGGCCGTCCCGGTTACGCGCGTGACCCCGTACGGGTGGACTCGCCGCCCCCGTACGGGAGGGGAGGGCCACCGCCCCGGCCCCCGGTGGTGATGTGGCCGTCCCGAAGCCCTCGTGACCCGGAAGAGGCACCCCCGACATGCGACGTACCCCCTCCCGACGGCTGTTCGCGGCGACGCTGCTCGTGGCCTCCGTCCTCGCGCCGATGACGCCGGTGACGGCGGCGCCCGCCACCGCCGCCCACGCCGTCACCGCCCAGCGGCACGGCGAGGACGACTGCCCGCCGGGCGGACTCGGACCCGAACTGACCGCCCGGCTCGACAAGGCCATCGAGGACGTCCGCGAGCAGGCCGGCATCCCCGGCGTCGCCGTCGGCCTCTGGATGCCGGGCAGGGGCGGCTACCTCCACGCCACCGGCGTCGCCGACAAGGTCACCGGCGAGCCGATGACCACCGACGGCTTCGTCCGCATCGGCAGCGAGACCAAGACCTTCACGGTCACCGCCCTCCTGAAGCTCGTCGACGACCACCGGATCGGCCTGGACGACCCCATCGCCCGCTACGTCCACGGAGTGCCGAACGGCCACCGCATCACCCTGCGCCACCTCGCCGAGATGCGCAGCGGCCTCTTCCCGTACACCTCCGACCCGGACTTCATCCACGACCTGCTCAGCGATCCGCAGCGCCACTTCACCCCGGAGGAGGCGCTCGCGTACGGCTTCAAGCACAGGAACACGTTCAAGCCGGGCGCGAAGTTCGAGTACTCCAACAGCAATCTGGTGCTCCTCGGCCTGGTCGTCGAGAAGGTCACCGGCCGGCCGCTCCCCGAGTTCCTGCGCAACCGCGTGCTCCGCCCGGCCCACCTGCGCCACACGCTCTTCCCGACCGGCCCGGAGTTCCCCGAGCCGCACCCCCGCGGCTACACGAACCAGACGCTCAGCGGCGCGGTCGTGGACTCCACCGACTGGAACCCCAGCTGGGCCTGGGCGGCCGGGGCGATGATCTCCGACCTGCGCGACCTGCGCCACTGGGCGAAGGTCCTCGCCACCGGCGAACTGCTCAGCCCCGAGACGCAGGCACAGCGGCTCAGGACGCTGCCGACGGGCTTCCCCGGCCTCAGCTACGGCCTCGGCATCTTCGACGCCAACGGCTGGATCGGGCACAACGGCTCGATCCCCGGCTACGAGACGGTGACCGTGTACCTGCCCGAGCGGGACGCCACGCTCGTCATCATGATCAACACCGACATCACCAGCCAGGGCCAGGAGCCCTCGACGCTGCTCGCCCGCGCGATCACGTCGATCGTCACCCCGGACCACGTCTACGCCTCCGCGATCCAGCCGCGGTAGCCCTGCCGGCGCGCCGAGGGCCGGCAGGGACCGCGTCGACGACACCGGGTCAGGCGAGGACCACCGGTTCGCCGCTGAGCTCGACGCCCGCCGCGCGCAGCTCGTCGAGCGCGACGGCGGTCGTGCCGGCGGCGACCCCCGCCGTGTAGTCGAGGAGGACGCGCACGTCGAAGCCGGCACGGGCGCCGTCGAGGGCCGTCGCCTTCACGCAGTGGTCCGTCGCGATCCCGACGACGTCGACCCCGCCGACCTCGCGCTCGCGCAGCCAGTCGCCCAGCGGCGTGCCGCCCTCGGTGAAGCCCTCGAAGCCGCTCTTCGACGCCGAGTGGGCACCCTTGTAGAAGACCTCGTGCACCTCGCCGGAGTCGACGACGGGCGCGAAGTCCGGGTGGAACTCGCCCCCTTCGGTGCCGACGACGCAGTGCACCGGGAAGGAGTTCTCGAAGTCCGGCTCGTCGGAGAAGTGGCCGCCCGGGTCGATGTGGTGGTCGCGGGTGGCCACCACGTGCGCGTACCGCCCGTCGGAGTCCCGGATGAGATCGGCGATGGCGACGGCACGTCCGGCCCCGCCCTTCACGGGGACGTCGCCGCCCTCGCAGAAGTCCTTCTGTACATCGACGACGATCAGGGCACGGCGCACGGCAGCGGCCTTTCCTAGAGGCGGAGGTGTGTCCTCCGTATGCTCCCGTCCACGACGGCCCCGGGGCGCGGCACGCGCCCGCCGTTCACCCGATCGGGATCACTCCACCACACCCCTGACGACGCCCAGGTCGACCAGGTCCCGGGGGCGCAGACGGAGCTGGTCGGCGGTGGTCGCCGCTTCCTCGGGGGCCCGCTTGAGGATCGCGGCGGCGGCCTCGGGCGCGATGACGGAGAAGTAGCTGTCCGGCGTCGCCCAGGTGTTGCCCGGGGCGGCGAGGGCGAGGGCGCCGCCCGAGCCGCCCTCGCCGATGAGCAGCGAGGTCAGCGGGGTACGGGCGGAGGCGACGGCGGCGAACAGATCGGCGATGGCCGTCCCCGCGCCCGCCCGCTCCGCCGCCGCGTCGTTCGCCGCGCCGGGCGTGTCGATCAGGGTGAGCACCGGGATCCCGAGCCGGTCGGCCAGGCGCACCAGGCGGGCCGCCGTGCGGAAGCCGGCCGGGCGGGTCGCGGTGCCGCACTGCGCCGCGTAGGCCGCGGTACGGCCGTCGGGGAGCCGCCCGAAGCCGCACCGCATGCCCGGGTCGACGCCCCCGCACCGGTCGCCGGAGATCTCCTCGCGGAGGGTGAAGTGGGCGTCGAGGTACGCACCGGCCCGGGGCCGCTCCGGGTGCCGGGCGCGCGCCACGGCCTCCCGGCCGCTCACCTCGGGCGAGGCGTCCGGGGCGCCGAGCGCGGACGGCGGGGGGACCGGGCCCTCGGCGGGGCGGACGAGCAGCGAGAGCCAGCGCCCGAGGGTCTCGCGCAGCGCGCCGGGCGGCACGATCGCGTCGATGTGGCCGTGGGCGAGCTGCGCCTCGGCGGTGTACGCGGCCGGGTCCGCGTCCGGCGGCCGCACACGGGAGCCGGCGAAGCCGACCTGGGCGCCCGGCAGGGCGAGGACGACGTCGGCGCCCGCGCCGAGCGTGGCCCAGCCGCCGCCCGTCGTCGGATCCCGCAGCACGGCGATCTGCGGCAGCCCCGCGGCCCGGGTGCGCTCCGACTCGCCGGCCAGGCGCTGGAGTTGGAGCAGGGCGCGCATGCCCTCGTGCATCCGGCTGCCGCCGGTGGCCGGCAGGACGACCACGGGCAGCCGTCGCTCCCGGGCCAGGGCGTGGGCGGCGGCTGCCCGCGCGCCCGTCCGCTCCCCGAGGGACCCGCCGAGGAACCGGAACTCGAAGGAGATCAGCACCGCCGTCACCCCGCCCACCGTGCCCGTGCCGCAGACCACCGACTCGGTCTCGCCGGTGCGGTCGGCGGCGCGGGCGTGCGCGGCGGAGTAGCCGGGCCAGCCGAGCGGCCCGTCACCGGTCAAGGGGCCTTCGTCGAAGGCGAGTTCGCTGAAGTCGTCGGTGACGAGGGCGATCGCCTCGCGTGCCGTCCTCGGGTCGCTCATGCGGGCCTCGCCGCTCCTCGCTGGAGTGTGTACGGGATGGTGCGCTGCTGCACCTCCACCGTACCGCCCGGTAGCCTTCAGCCGCCCGGGACGAAGGCGGGTCGGCGGGCGATCCGCCGCCGGTCGGCCTCCGTGCCGAAGCGGAGGTCGATGGCCCGGGTGGCCTCCGCCCACTCCCGCATGGTCCGCACCGGCGCCAGGGCCTCCCGCACGAAGGGGTCGTCCCAGCGGGCGACGGCCCGCCGCCACAGCTCCGCCGGGGGATCCGTCAGGACGTTCCCGACGGTCCCCTCGTAGGCCGCCATCGCCCGCACCGCGCCGTCCGGTTCGATCTGGAGCACGGGCAGGCACACGCCCGCCGCGATCAGGTCCGGACGCATCTGCAGGGCCAGGTTGTCGGTGCTCGTCACCCGGACGCCCGGCGGCGCGAGCTCCTGGAGCCGCCGCCCGTACTCCGCACTGCCCAGGAGCCGCACCTGCTCCTCGGACAGCAGCTCGTGCTCCGCGAAACCCGCCCGGCTGGCGAGCCCCTCCGGGACGACCGCCCCGAACGACACCTGCCCGAGGCCCGGGAAGCGGGGCGCGACGGCCGTCAGGAACTCCTCGACCTGATGGGCGTTGCTCCGCATGACCACGTAGTCGACGCCGACGGCGGCACCGCCGCCCCCGGTCAGCAGCCCGAGGGCGGCCACCGCCCGGTCGAAGGAGCCGCGCCGGCCGCGGATCCGGTCGTGGACGGCGGCCGTCGCCCCGTCGAGACTCACGCTCACCGCCGTGAAGGCGCCGAGGGCGGCCTCGGCCGACGCCCGGTCGAGCGTCCAGCCGCCGGTGAACAGCGACACCGGCACCCCGGCGGCCGTGAACCGCTCCGCGACCGCGAACAGCTCCGGCACGAGCAGGGGTTCACCTCCCGCCAGGCAGACGCCCTCCGTCCCGAGGGCCAGGATCGCGTCGGCGGCCCGCAGCATGTCCTCGCCGGAGAGCCGGCGCGCCGGGCGCCGCCCGGACTCGGAGTAGCAGTGCGTGCACCGCAGGGGGCAGGCGTACGTGATGTCCCACAGGACTTCCAGCGGGTGGTCGGGGATCTCCACGTCGGCTCCTTCAGCGCGGTACGGGGTCGTGGTCGCCGTCCGGGTCGAGGACCACCCAGAGGCGTCGCCGCTCCGGCTCCTCCTCGGCGCCCGGGGCCGGATCGGCGAGGGCGAGGCGCGGGAAGCGGGCGAGCAGGGCGCCGAAGGCGATCCGGAGCTCGGCACGGGCGAGCGCCGAGCCCAGGCAGTGCTTGTGCCCGAGCCCGAAGGCCAGGTGGGCGTTGGGCGCCCGGCCGGAGTCGGAACGGCCGGGATCGTAGCGGTCCGGGTCGAAGCGGTCCGGGTCCTCGAAGCGCTCCGGATCCCGGTTGACGGCCGCGAGCGCGCAGTGCACCCCGCCGCCGCCGGCCAGCGCCGCCCCGTCCACCTCGGTCGCGGCCGCGGCGTACCGGGACGCGAGCGTCGTCGGGGTGACGTGGCGCAGCAGCTCCTCCACCGTCGCGTCGAGCCGGCCGGGCTCGGCCACGAGCCGCTCCCAGTGCTCCCGCCGCCGAAGCAGCAGCTCCAGGCCGTCGGTGATCAGCCGGGTGACCGGGCGGTGGCCCGCGACGAGCAGGAACCGGACGGCGGCGAGGACGTCCTCCCGCAGCAGCTCGGCGTCCGCGCTGCCCTGCCGGAGCATCGCGCTGATCAGGTCGTCCCCGGGCGCCTGGGCCCGCGCCGCGATCAGCTCCTTCAGATACCGGGACAGCGCGTGGCCCGCGCTCTCCGTGACGGTGCTCGCCCCGCCGTACTCCGCGACCCAGCCGTACAGGTAGTCGCGGACGTACCCCCGCTCCTCCCGGGGGATGCCCAGGAGTTCGCAGAGCACCGCGACCGGGAACGGGCGTGAGAACACCCGCACCAGGTCGACGGCCTCGCCCGGCGGCACGGCCGCGAGCAGCCGGTCGGCCTCCCGCTGGACGCGCGGGACGAGCGCCGCGACCCGGCGGTGGGTGAGCTGACGGGAGACCGTACGGCGCAGCCTGAGGTGCTCCTCGGTCGGCAGGAAGAACAACTGCTCCTCGTCGCAGGCCTCTTCGTCCGCGCCGGTGCGCATGGACACGGCGAGCGGGTGCTCGCCGCGCAGGGCGGGCTCGACCAGGACGGCGGCGGCCACCTCGTACCGGGTGACCATCAGACCGTCCTCGCGGCCGCCGAGGCTGACCTCCACCGTGCCGCTCTCGCGCAGCCGCGTCAGGGCCGCGTGGTCCCGGAGCATCTCCGCGCCGATCACGGGCAGTGGGACGGATCCGGCATGCGGGCATTCCATCGGGCGGATCTCCTTCGGGGTTCAGGCGGTGGGTTCGAGGAACTGGGTCGCGGCCAGCTCGGCGTAGAGGGGATCGCCGGCGAGGAGTTCGGCGTGGGTGCCGACGGCCCGTACGACACCCCCGTCGAGCACGACGATCCGGTCGGCCATGGCCACAGTGGACAGCCGGTGCGCCACGATCAGGACGGTCGTCGTCCGCGAGACGTCGGCGACGGTGTCCCGCAGCGCGGCCTCGTTCACCGCGTCCAGCTGGGACGTCGCCTCGTCCAGGAGCAGCAGCCGGGGGCGGCGGAGCAGCGCGCGGGCGATCGCCACCCGCTGCCGCTGACCTCCGGAGAGCCGGGTGCCGCGGTGTCCCACCAGCGTGTCGAGGCCCTCCGGCAGGCGCTCCACCAACTCGTCGAGACGGGCCGTGCGCAGCACCCGGTCGAGCTCGGGGCCGCTCGCGCCGGGCCGCCCGAGCAGCAGGTTCTCCCGCAGGGAACCGGACACGACGGGCGCGTCCTGCTCCACGTAACCGATGGCGGAGCGCAGTTCGCGCAGGTCCCAGCCGTCCAGGCGGCGCCCGTCGAGGAGGATGCTGCCGGCCGAGGCCTCGTAGAAGCGCTCCAGGAGCGAGAAGAGGGTGGTCTTGCCCGCGCCGGACGGTCCGACGAAGGCCGTGGTGCCCCGGGACGGCACGGAGAAGCTCACCCCCCGGTGCACGGGCGGCAGTTCGGGACCGTAGCGGAAGTGCACGTCGCGGAACTCCAGGGAGGCCGGTACGGGGGAGCCGTCGGGCTCCGGGCCCGGTCCCCGGCCCTTCGGCTCGGCGCGCAGCGCCTCCGTCTCGCGGATGCGGTGCACCGCCGCCGCCCCCAGGTGGTACTGGCTGACGCCGCCGACGAGTTGCTGCACGGCGGGCACCAGGTAGAACACGTACATCAGGAAGGCGATGAGCCGGCCGACGTCCAGGGCGCCGGAGGCGACCCGGCTGCCGCCGATCGCGAGGACGGTGAAGAAGGCCGTCTGCACGGCGAGTTCGGCGGTGTTCCCGGCGAGTGCGAGCCACTTCGCGGCCCGCACCCCGGCCCGCCAAGAGGACTCGGCCGCCTCGTGGACGGCCGCTTCGGCGCGGTCCTCCGCGCCGGAGGCCTTCACCGTGCGCAGCGCGCCGAGCGCCCGCTCCAGGGCCGCCCCGACCAGGCCCACCGACTCCTGGGCGGCGGTCCCCGCCTCGTTGACCCGCGCCATGACCGTGCGGACCACCCAGCCGGCGAGCAGCAGCACGCCGAGCGTGATCCCGGTGAGCACCGGGTCGAGCAGGCACATCAGCGTCGTGGTCACGGCGAGGGTGAGGACCCCGGTGGCGGTGCCGACGAGCGCGTCGGTGGTGACCTGCCGCAGGAGCGCCGTGTCGGAGGTGACCCGGGCGATCAGGTCGCCGGGCTCGGTCCGGTCGAACTCGCCGATCCGCAGCCGCAGCACGTGCGAGGAGAGACGGCGCCGCGCGGTGAGGACGACCGTCTCGGCGGCCCGGCGCAGCACGTACTGCGCGACCGGGCCCGCGAGGGCGGTGACGGCGACGAGGACCCCCATCGCCAGCAGCACGCCGTCCAGGGACCGGTCGTGGGTCAGCCCGTCGATGAGCCGCTCCGCCACGAGCGGGATCGTCAGACCGGCCGCGGCGGTCACCAGGCTCAGCAGACCGCCGAGGGCGAGCGCCGGCCAGGAGGGCCGGACGTGGTCGAGCAGGACGCGCCGGACGGATGCCGTGGGTTCCTCGGGAGGGAGCTCGGGCGGGGGCGGTGTGTTCACGGGATTCCTCGCAGCGGGTCGGGAGGGTGTGCCGGTGCCGGGGCCGCCGTGGGGGACGGCCCCGGCACCGGACCCGTCAGCAGGTGCCCTTGTAGGAGGTCACGATGCTGTTGCACGGGTGCGCGGACTCGGCCTCGCCGAGCGACTGCAGCTGGAGAACGCAGGCCATCTCTCTCACCTCCTCCCGTGTTCCGTGGACGGCTCCCCGGTCGCGGGCGCCCGCAGATCGAGGAAGGGGACGATCGACGCGTTCCGTTCGAACGCGACGCCGAGGGCAACGAGCACACCCGCGTTTCCGCTGTCCAGGTCCATGGACAGGCGCAGCAGCTGGTTGCCGGGGAAGGCCGGGTGGCCTCCGTGGGAGACGGCGTGCCAGGACAGCCGGCGGACGTGCTCGCGCACGTGCGGCCGGTCCTCGGGCACGTCGAGAAGACCGAGGGTGGCGATGATGCCCGCCCGCCCCATGAACAGCGCGGGATGGCGGACGAACGGCGCCCGGCAGGCGTGCCGCACCCCGGCGACGACCCGCGCGAACTCCGCCGCCTCCGGGGCCGTCGGATCCGGCACGCGCGCGAGGTACCGGGCCAGGACCAGCGCGAGACCGCCGCTGCCGGGACCGAGGTAGACCAGGTGCCGGTTGCCGTACAGGAGCCGGAAGCCCCCGTCCGGGAGGAACTGCCCCCGGTCCGTCTCGCGGCGCAGCGCCGTCCGCGCCAGGTCGAGGTGGCGCGGGTCGCCGGTGAGCTCGTGGAGCCGCAGGAAGAAGTACGCCACGCCCGTCAGCCCGTGTTCGAGCCCCACCCGCCCCTGCGGAGGGAACATCGAGGAGCCGCCCTCGCGTCCCAGTTCCGCGGCGAGCGTCTCGCCGATGCCGAGGGCCTCCGCGCGCAGCTCCCCGTCGCCGGTGAGCCCGGCGAACCCGAGCAGGCTCAGCCCGGCGCCCGCCAGACCCGAGTGCACTCCGGGCGCCCGCAGACCGGTGTGCAGCGCGCGGGCCCGGCCGAGCGCCTCCAGGGCCTCGTCGCGGCGCCCGAGCGCGTCGAGCACCGCCGCCACGCCGTGCAGGCCGTCCATCAGTCCCGGGCGCGGCTCCCTCACCCGCCGCACGGCCGCCGCCAGCCACTCCCCGTACTCCTCCGGCACGTCGGCGCCCGCCTGGCGCAGCGCCCACAGCACCCCGGCGGCCCCGGAGGCCACGCCGATGCCGCCCGTGCCGAACTGCTGCGGGTCGCCGGGGAAGAGCCGGTCCGTACGGGCCGGGGTCGCGCTCGCGCGGATGCCGGCGACGAGCGCGTCCCGGACGGCGGGCCAGTCCTCGGGCGCCCCGGCGAACAGCCGGGCCGCGGTGTCCTCCCCGAAGGGCTCCCGGCCCTCGCCGAGCTTGCGGACGAGACGGGCGCCGAAGCCCTCGGGCACCGGGAAGTGCGCGGTGATGACCTCGGTGAGGGTGGCGTACTTGACGGGGTCGCGCTCCTGGAGCGGGTTGATCGGCAGGAACATCCACTGCCGCAGGCAGTTCAGGGCGTACTCGTCGGCCTCCCGCCCGGACATGCCCTCGGGCGCGGTGAACCCGGGCGCGCCGAGCGCCGGGGGCTTCGGGTCGTCGAGGTCGCCGGCGATCTCGAAGTCGATGAGGGCCACGCGCCCGTCGGGACGCAGGATGACGTTCGCCGGGTGCAGGTCGGCGAAGCGCACCCCGCGCGCGTGGACGGACATCAGCGCCCGGTCCACCTTCGCGAGGACGCCGGTCGCCCACCGGGTGTACTCGGCGAGCTGCCCGGCCGAGGGCTCGGGGCTGCCGAGCGGATAGCGGGCGAACACCTCCTCCAGGAGCGTCTCGCCCTCGACGTACTCCTCGACGAGGAAGTGGTGCTCCCAGACGACCAGATGACCGAGGACCCGGGGCACGCAGTCGAGGCCGTCGAGCCGCTGGAGTACCTCCCGCTGCCGGGTGAGCCGGGCGACGGCGTCGGCGCCGTCGTGGTCGAGCCCCGCGTGCGGGCGGGCCTCCACGAGGACGACGTAGCCCCCGCCCTCCCGGGCCCGGGCCAGATAGACCCCGCCGCCGTTGGAGAAGTGCAGCGACTTCTCGATCAGGTACGGGAACTCCTCCCCGCCCGCCGTGCGGCGCTCGACCGAGGCGCGCAGCACCTCCGGGACCGTCACCCACTCCGGGACCGTGAAGACCGGGTCGCGCCGGTCCGGCACCAGCGTGCCGTCCGGTGCCCGCACGGCGTACACGAGCTCGCCGCCGGGCGCCGTGTACGTCAGCGGGACGAACGCTCCGTACCGGACGTACACGGGGGAGTCCTCGTACCGGACGTCGCTCAGCACGTACGGGCCGGTGAGGCCCTTCAGGAGCGCCGCGAGCTCCGGAAGCAGCTCCGTGAGCACGGTGTCGTCGGCCGGGTACAGGGTGAGGAGCTTGCCGCTGCCGCCCCGGTCGGCGTACTTGCTGTTCAGGAGCCGCAGCGCGGCCCCGCTGCGGAGGAACTTGAAGGTGACGCCCCGGGCGAGGCAGAACGCG
Organism: Streptomyces sp. NPDC021012; assembly: GCF_044333355.1. NCBI lineage: Bacteria > Bacillati > Actinomycetota > Actinomycetes > Kitasatosporales > Streptomycetaceae > Streptomyces > Streptomyces sp. NPDC021012. The sequence continues at coordinate 969,669 of NZ_JBIRQU010000002.1, read as the reverse complement.
GACACGAGGTCGCACACGGTGTCCGCGTCGGCGGCCGTGGCCGACACGTGGATCTTCCAGCCCTGCTCGGGCAGGTGCCCGTCCTCGGGCTCGACGACCGTCCACAGGCCGTTGGCGCGGCGGCGCCAGCCGGGCGGGCAGGGCCGTTTCCCGGCCGCGAACAGACTGTCCCCGTCCCGCATGTGCCACGGCGGTTCGAAGTAGGCCGGATCGGCCTGACAGTAGGCCATCAGCTCCGGAATCGTGGTGGCTTCCATGCGGACGTCTCCCGTGCGAGAAGGAAGGAAAGGGAAGAAGAGGGGGGCTACGCGCGGTGCTCGGGTCCCAGGACGACCGGCAGCGCGAGCAGGTACCGCACCCGGCTCCTGCGGTAGTGCAGCTCCCGGGCGCCGGGCGCCAGGTCCAGGCCGGGGAACCGGCCGGCCAGCGTCCCGAGCGCCGTGCGGACCACCGCCCGGGCGAAACCGGCGCCGAGGCACGCATGCGGTCCGTGGCCGAAGGAGGCGTGGGGGTACGGAGCGCGTCCGAGGTCGGGCCCGTCGTGCTCCCCGGGGTGCACGGCCGGGTCGTGGTTCGCGGCCGTCAGGGAGGTCAGGACGCGGTGCCCCGCCGGGATCCGGACACCGGCCGCCTCCACCGGTGCGACGGCCCGTCGCGCGAACCCCACCGGGTACGGGGTGACATGGCGCAGGAGTTCCTCGGTGGCCGGCCCGGCGACGGCGTCCGGATCCCCGGCGAGCCGCCGCCACCGGTCGCGGTCGGCGAGGAGCGCGGCGACGCCGTTCCCGAGGAGCGTCGTCGTCGGCCGGGCCCCGGACACGAGCAGCAGCCGTGCCGCCGCGACCACGTCCTCGTCGCGGACGGCCTCGCACATCCTGCTCAGGAGGTCGTCGGCGGGCCGCTTCCGCCGCTCCGCGACGAGCCCGCCCAGGTAGGCGTCGACGTCCTCGTGCGCGGCGGGCGGCGGCGTCGGGACCCGCCGGACCAGCCAGTCGGCGAGGTACGGCCGGTCCGGTTCCGGCACGCCGAGGAGCGCGCAGAGCGCGGCCACGGGCAGCGGGACCGCGAACCCGGCCACCAGATCGACCTCCCGGTCCCGGGGCAGCGCGTCCAGGAGCCCGTCGGTGACCCGCCGCAGCCGGGGCGGCAGCGAGTCGGTCCACTCCGGGGTGAGGTGCCGCTCGACGAGCCCGCGCAGCCGGGCGTGCTCCCCGGCGCCGACCGTGATCGTGTCGGCGTCGCCGGGATGGAGGGAGGCCAACTCCGGTGGCTGCGGCCGGTATCCGGCCGTCGTCGCGGTGTCCCCCCGGAGCCCGGGATGCGCGAGGACCGCCCGCGCCGCCTCGTACCCCGTGACGACCCAGGTCGGTACGGAGCCGGGCGAGGCGAGCCGGTGGACCGGCCCGGCCCCGGCGAACCGGCGCATGACCGAGGGCTCGTGCAGGTCGGCGGGGGAGAGCGCCCGGTTCCGTACGGGACGGACCTCTTCCCCGGGGCCCGTGACGAGCCGCGCCAGGAACCGCTCGACGGCCCGCCCGGACCCGTCGCCGGGGCCCGGCAGCACCAGGACCGGACAGGCGAGCCCGGACGCCGGGACGTCCGCCGCGGGCTCCGGCGCGAGCGCCACCACGGCGGCCGCCCGTTCCGGATGCCGGTCCGCGAGGGCGAACACCGCGCCGCAGGCCCGGCCCTCCGCGACGAGGACCATCTGGTCCGGGCTGTCCGGCGCCGCCAGGAAGGCGGTGAGCGGCGTGGTCCAGGCGTCCTCCCCGTCCCCCGTGGACGGGGTGAGCGCCCGGACCCGCCAGCCGCCCCGTACCGCGAGCGATGCCAGGCCGTCGGCCCCCGTACCCGTACAGCCCTCGCCGAGGAGCACGAGCTCCCCGGATCCCCCCGACGCCGGCACGGCGCTCATGTCGTACTCCCCCCGAAGCACTTCCGACGACCTGCGGGCTTTCGGTCGTGGTGCCCGCCTGTCGCATAGCCTCCGCCGCCAGGGGGAACGGCGACAGAGTGGACACCTACTCAAACCCCGGCGGACACCTACTCAACGGACAAGCGGAACAAGGACGGAGAAGGGGGTGGGGAGGCCGGTGACGGGCGACGGAAGAGCCCTGTCCGCCAGTGGAACGCCCCTCGGCGGAACGCCCGTGGGGGGAACGTCCCTTGGTGGAACGCCCCTGCCCTTCACCGGGCGCCACGCCGAACTGGAGCGTCTGCGCGGCGGATTGCGCAGGCCCGGTTGCCGGGGGGTCGTCGTCACGGGGGAGGGCGGCGTCGGAAAGAGCAGGCTGGCCGCGGAGTTCGCCGACGAGGTCGCCGCGCACCACCGGACCGTGCGGCTCCCGGTGAGCGAGGCGGCCTCGCGCGTCCCCCTCGCGGCCTTCGCCCCCCATCTCACCGGTCCCGCGCTCCCCGGCGAACTCGGCCGCCACTTCCAGGAGTTACGGAAGCTGCTCGCCGCCCCGGCGGGCCGGCCCCGGGTGCTGCTCCTGGTGGACGACCTCCACCACCTGGACGCCTCCTCGCTGACCCTGCTGTCCGCGCTCGCCGCCGACGCGGCCACCGGGTTCTTCCTCGTCGCCACCCTGCCCCAGGACGCCGACTGGCCCGAGGCGCTGCGCTCGCTCTGGCACCAGGACGCCGTGGAGCACCTCCGCATCGGCCCCTTCGACCGGGCCACCACCGCGCGGCTCCTCGCCGGCACGCTCGGCGCCCCCGTCTCCGCCCCCGCCGTACGGGCCCTGTGGGAGGCGGGCCGGGGCAACGCGCTGTGGACCCGGGAGATCCTGCGCGCCGCCGTGCGGGAGGGCACCCTGCGGCCCGTGGACGAGGTGTGGTGCCTCACCGGACCGCTGGACGACACCCCGCTCGACGCCCCCGCCGAAGGGCGCTTCCCGGCCCTCCCGGAGGACCGGCGCACCCTGCTGCGGCTGCTCGCCCTGTGCGGCCCGCTAGGGCTCGCCGACGCCCTGGCGCGGGTGACGCCCGAGGCCCTCGCCGCGCTGGAGGAGGAGCGGCTCGTCACGGTCACCGAGGACGACCGGCGCGGCCGGGTCCAGCTGGCCCACCCCTGGCATGCCCTGCTCCTGCGCCGGGGCACCCCCCGCCTCCTCGCCCGCTCCCTCCTGCTCGAACAGGCCGGACGCGTACGGGGGTACGGGGCGCGGCGGCACGGCGACGCGCTCTCCCTCGCCCGCTGGGAGCTCGACGCCACCGGCACCGCCGACCCCGAACTGCTCGTCCGCGCGGCCGGGCACGCCCTGGACGACGGCGACGTCGACACCATGTGCCGGCTCGCCCGGGCCGCCCTGGCCCAGGGCCCGCACGTCGTGGCCGGACTGCTGCTCGGCGAAGGCCTCGGCCAGCGCGGCGAGTTCGGCGAGAGCATCCCGGTCCTGGAGCGGGCCTTCGGCGAGGCCCGTACGCCCGGCGAGGTCGAGTCCGCCGCGGCGGCCCTCTCGCAGCACCACCTCTACGGCCTCGGCGACGCCCCCGCCGCGTTCGGGGTCCTCGACCGGGCCGCCGACCGGATCGGGACCCGGCCCGCGCTCACGGCCTGCCGGGCCGGGCTGCTGAGCGCCGTCGGCCGCAACGACGAGGCCGCCGCGGTCCTGGCCCTGGCGGAGGGCGCCGACCCGAAGCCCGGCGACGACGCGGGCGGCGCGTGGAACCAGACCGACGTGCTGCTGCTCCAGGCCCACCTGCGGGTACGGCTCTCCGAGGGGCGCGTCGACGAGGCCGTACGCACCGGCCGCCACGCCTACGCCGTCCAGTCCGGGCTCGCCGACCGGTGGACCGCCTACTACCCGGCCCGCAGCCTGTACCTCGTGGCGGCGGCCCTCCTGGAGTCCGGCCGCCTCGACGAGGCGGAGCGCACCGCCCTCGAAGGCCAGGAGGCGATGCGGGACGCGGTCCCCGCGCTCACCGTCTGGTTCGCCTGGGTCCGGGGCCGCATCGCCCTCGAACGCGGCCTCGTCACCGACTCCCTCGCCCACTTCCGCGAGGCCCGCGCCCTCGCCCGACTCTGCGGGCAGCCCTTCGCCGAACAACGCGCCCTGGCCGGCCTGGTCCTCGCCTCCGCCCAAACGGGCCGCATCGCCCCCGAGGCAGAGGCACTGCCCCCGCCCCCGCAGCCACGAACGGAACCCCTGACACCCGCCCGGACACCCGGAGCGCAAGGCCTGCCGCCCGCCCAGGTCCCCGGAGCACGGGGGCTGCCGCCCGCCCACGCGTCGGAGGGCCCGACGGCCGCCCGGACACCTGGAGCGCAAGGCCTGCCGCCCGCCCACGCGTCGGAGGGCCCGACGGCCGCCCAGGAACCCGGAGCGCAAGGCCTGCCGCCCGCCCCCGCCCCGTACACGCCCCTCTGCCAGCCCGACACCCTCCGCGCCCACGGCTGGGTGCTCCTGCTGCGCGGAGCCGCCGGTCCAGCACGGGAGCTGATGCTCGACGGCGCCCGTGCGGCGCTCGCGCGGGGTGAGGCGACCGTCGCGACGGCGCTCCTCCATGACGTGGTGCGCTGGGGGCCGCCGGACTCCGCTGCGGAGGCGGGGACGGAGCTGGCGGCGGCGACCGCGCTCGTGCAGGGCGAGCTCGCGGAGGTCCGGGCCGCCCACGCGGCGGCGGTGGCCCGGGTGGGAGAACCCGATCCGGCGGACCTGGAGGCCGTCGCGGAGCGGATGGCGGGGCTCGGCCTGCACCTGTACGCGGCCGAGGTCTTCGGGGAGGCCGCCGGGGCGTGGCGGCGCCGGGACCGTGCCGCGAGCGCGGCCCGTGCCGCCGCCCGGGCCCTGGCGCTGCGCGGCCGGTGCCAGGAGGCGGCCACGCCGGGGCTCGCCGGGGCCGCGGCGGCGGTGCCGCTGAGCGCCCGGGAGCGGGACATCGCGCTGATGGCCGCGCGCGGCCGTACGAGCAGGGAGATCGCCGCGGCGTACGTCCTGTCCGTGCGGACCGTGGAGAACCACCTCGGCAGGATCTACCGCAAGCTCGGCGTCACGGGACGGGCGGACCTGGCGGACGTCCTGCTCGCCTAGGACCCCGCCCGGCGCCGTGAAAGCCGTCACGGCGCCGGGCACGGGCGCACGCGCCGCCGTCAGGCCAGGATGCCGCTCCCGTGCGGGGCGTACAGGTCGAGGAGGCGGACCCGGGTCACATGGAGACGGTGGGCGAGGATCGAACCCACCCAGAAGATCACCGCGGCGCCGAACTCCGTGTCCGAGTGGCACATCGACCGGACGGCCGGGGCGTTGAACTCGTACGCCCGCACCGGCGTCATCGCCTCGGCCCCCGACTGGCACAGGTACGGCGGGAACAGCCAGGAGAGACCGACCAGCTCGCCGTGGCGCAAGGTCTCGATCACGGGCGACCCTCGGCCCGGCACCTTCGCGTCGAGCGTCACCGCGCCCGTCTTGACGATCCAGAAGCGGTCGGCATGCTGCTGCTCCTCGAACAGGCGGTCGCCGGACTCGAAGTACACATCCTCGGCGAAGGCCATCAGACGCTCCCGGTGCTCCGGCGGCAACGTGCTGACCTTGGGCGCGGCTCTCGTCATGGCGGACCCTCCTCGCACACTCGGCTCCCACCCCCAGTGTGGGCCCGCCCGCCCCCGGACGCAGGGTCCGGAACGGCCGACCGGGTGCCGACCCGAAGGGTGGTCCCGCGCTCACCTTCCGTGCACTGCTCCGTCCGGGTGCGCGGGCCGGGCGGAGGGCGGAGCATGAACGTGGGGAGGGAGCGGCAAGCGGGGGCGTGACCCTGGAGGGTGCCATGCCCGTCCCGGACGGCGGCGACACGCTCGTCGCGTTGCGCGGGGTCGACAAGCACTTCGGCCCCCTGCACGTCCTCCGGTCCATCGACCTCACGATCCACCGCGGCGAGGTCGTCGTCGTCATCGGGCCCTCCGGCTCGGGGAAGTCGACGCTGTGCCGGGCGATCAACCGCCTGGAGACCATCGACGCGGGGGAGATCGTCGTCGACGGACGGCCACTGCCCGCGGAAGGACGCGAACTGGCGGCCCTGCGGGCCGATGTGGGCATGGTCTTCCAGTCCTTCAACCTCTTCGCGCACAAGACCGTCCTCGACAACGTGACCCTCGGTCAGATCAAGGTCCGCAAGAAGGAGCGGAAGAAGGCCGAGGAACGGGCGCGCGTCCTCCTCGACCGGGTCGGCGTCGCCTCCCAGGCCGACAAGTACCCGGCCCAGCTCTCCGGGGGCCAGCAGCAGCGCGTGGCGATCGCCCGCGCCCTCGCGATGGATCCGAAGGTGATGCTCTTCGACGAGCCGACCTCCGCGCTCGACCCGGAGATGATCAACGAGGTCCTGGAGGTCATGCGGCAGCTGGCCCGGGACGGCATGACGATGGTGGTCGTCACCCACGAGATGGGTTTCGCGCGCTCCGCCGCCCACCGCGTCGTCTTCATGGCCGACGGAGGGATCGTCGAGGAGACGACCCCGGACGAGTTCTTCAGCAACCCGCGCAGCGAGCGCGCCAAGGACTTCCTCTCCAAGATCCTCCACCACTGATCTGTCGCAGCCCCCGAGGTGATCCTCATGAACCCGCTCAGGACCCGCAGGGCCACCGTGGCCGTCGCCGCGGCCGTCGTCCTCTCCTTCACCTCCGCCGGATTCGCGCACGGCGCCGCCGGCGCGCTCCCCGGCCGGGACGACGGCGGCAAGATCACCGTCGGCATCAAGTTCGACCAGCCCGGCATCGGCCTGAAGACCCCGGACGGCACGTACACCGGCTTCGACGTCGACGTGGCCACGTACGTCGCCAAGCAGCTCGGCCACGACCCGAAGGACATCGTCTGGAAGGAGGCCAAGAGCGCCGACCGGGAGACCCTGCTCCAGCGCGGGGACGTGGACTTCATCGCGGCCTCGTACTCGATCACTCCCAAGAGGATGGAGAAGGTCGACTTCGCGGGCCCCTACCTCCTCGCCCACCAGGACGTCCTGATCAGGGCCGATGACAACTCGATCAAGACGCCGTCCGACCTGAACAACAAGAAGCTCTGCTCGGTCACCGGCTCCACCTCCGCGCAGAACGTCAAGACGAAGATCGCCCCGAACGCGCAGCTCCAGGAGTACGGCGGCTACTCCGAGTGCCTCACCGGCCTGGAGAACGGCGTCATCGACGCCATCACCACCGACGACTCGATCCTCGCCGGATACGCCTCGCAGCCCGAGTTCAAGGGCAAGTTCAAGCTCGGCGGCTTCAAGCTGAGCAACGAGAACTACGGCATCGGCGTCCAGAAGGGCAGCGAACTCAAGGCCAAGATCAACACGGCCCTGGAGAAGATGGTCGCCGACGGCTCCTGGGAGAAGGCGGTCCAGAAGAACTTCGGCCCCGCCGGGTACAAGGCGGAACCCGCCCCGAAGATCGGCGTCGTCGTCCAGTGAGCCGGTCGCCGTGTTCGACTTCCTCCAGGGGTACGACCTGCTCGGAGCCTTCTGGGTGACGGTGCAGCTCACCGTCTACTCCGCGATCGGCTCCCTCGTCTGGGGGACGCTGCTGGCCGCGATGCGCGTCAGCCCCGTCCCCCTCATGCGGGGCTTCGGCACCGTCTACGTCAACATCGTCCGCAACATCCCCCTCACCGTCATCATCGTCTTCACCTCGCTCGGCCTCTTCCAGACCCTCGGGGTCAGCCTCGGCGCCGACCGGTTCACCACCATCAACTTCCGGCTCGCCGTCCTCGGACTCACCGCCTACACCAGCGCCTTCGTCTGCGAGGCCCTCCGCTCCGGCATCAACACCGTCCCCCTCGGACAGGTCGAGGCCGCCCGCGCCATCGGCCTCAACTTCCCCCAGGTCCTGCGTCTGATCGTGCTCCCGCAGGCCTTCCGCTCCGTCGTCGGCCCCCTCGCCAACGTCCTCATCGCCCTCACCAAGAACACCACCGTCGCCGCCGCCATCGGCGTCGCCGAAGCGGCCCTGCTCATGCGGGAGATGATCGAGAACGAGGCCCAGCTCCTCCTCATCTCCGCCATCTTCGCCGTCGGCTTCCTCTGCCTCACCCTGCCCACCGGCCTCCTCCTCGGCTGGCTGGCCAAGAAGGTGGCGGTGAAACGGTGAAGGACAAGCCCACCGTCCTCTACGACGTCCCCGGACCGCGCGCCCGGCGGCGCAACCTCCTGTGGACGCTGCTGTTCCTGATCGGCCTGGCCGCCGTGGTGTGGTGGGTCGTGGCGAGCCTCGCCGACAAGGACCAGCTCGACTGGGCCAAGTGGGCGCCCTTCTTCACCGACCCCCGCGTCTGGGAGACGTACCTCCTGCCCGCCCTGAAGAACACCGTGATCGCCGCCGCGCTCGCCATGGTCATCGCCCTGCCCCTGGGCGCGCTGCTCGGCATCCTCCGGCTCTCCGACCACCGCGCCGTCCGCGCGGTGTCGGGCACCGTCGTCGAGTTCTTCCGGGCCATCCCCGTCCTGATCCTGATGCTCTTCGCGAACGCCGCCTACTCCCAGTTCACCGGGATCAGCCCGGACAGCCGCCCCCTGTACGCCGTCGTCACCGGCCTCGTCCTCTACAACGCCTCCGTGCTCGCCGAGGTCGTCCGCGCCGGCATCCTCGCCCTCCCCGCCGGCCAGACCGACGCCGCCAAGGCCATCGGCATGCGCAAGGGCCAGACGATGCTGTACGTCCTCCTGCCGCAGGCCGTCACCGCCATGCTGCCCGCCCTCGTCAGCCAGCTCGTCGTCATCGTCAAGGACACCGCCCTCGGCGGCGCGATGCTCGGCTTCTCCGAGCTCCTCGCCTCCGTACGCCCGATGAGCGCCAACTACGGAGCCAACACGATCGCCTGCTTCACCGTCGTCGCCGTCGTCTTCGTCCTCCTCAACCTCGCCCTCACCACCTTCGCCTCCTGGCTCGAACGCCGGCTCAGGCGAGGCAAGAAGTCCACCGGCGCGGTCGTCGGCGTCGAGGCGGTGGAGGACCTGGCGGTGCCGGGCGAGCACCCGGACACCCGCTGAGGCCCATCCGGGTGAAGGAGCCCGTCCGGGCGCCCCGGTGCGCCGAGAATTCCCCCATGAACGCCACCAGGACCGCGCCCGAGCCGCGCCCCGAAGACCGCGGGCCCACCCGCACCGACCGTCTCCTCGCCGCGCTCGGCGGCCTGGTCTCGGCGTACGTCTCCCTGGCCGTCGCGGACCTCGCCTCCTTCTGGGTGCGGCCCGAGGCGGGCCCCGTCGTGGCCGTCGGCGGCACCGTCGTCGACCGGACCCCCGCGGCCCTCAAGGAATGGGCGATCCGCGCCTTCGGCGAGAACGACAAGACCGTCCTCCAACTCGGCATCCTGCTCCTGCTCGCCCTCCTCGCCCTCGGGATCGGGCTGTTCGCGCTCCGCCACCGCGCGCTCGGCGCGGCGGCCGTCGGCGCCTTCGGCCTCCTCGGAGCCGTCGCCGCCGTCACCCGCCCCGACTCCGAATCCGTCACGGACGCCGTGCCCTCCCTCGTCGGAGGCGCCGCCGGCGCGCTGCTGCTGTACGTCCTGATCGGCCGGCTCCTCGCCCCCGGGCCCGGCACTGCCCGGGCGGACCGGCGCGGCTTCCTGATCGTCGCCGCCTCCACCGGACTCGCCGCGACCGGGGCCGCCGCCGTCGCCCGCGCCGTCGGCACCCCCGTACAGGAGAACGCCACCGCCTCCCGCGAGGCCCTGCGCCTGCCCCGGCCCGCGTCCCCCGCACCGGCCGTGCCCGCCGGGGCACAGCTCCCCGTCCCCGGCATCAGCCCCTTCGTCACCCCGAACCGCGACTTCTACCGGGTCGACACCGCGCTCGTCGTCCCCAAGGTCGACGCCGACCGCTGGCGGCTGCGGATCCACGGCAGCGGCGTCCGCGAGGAACGCACCGTCACCCTGCGCGAGCTCATGGCCCGGCCGGTGGTGGAACGGGACATCACCCTGTGCTGCGTCTCCAACCCGGTCGGCGGCCCGTACGCCGGAAACGCCCGCTGGCTCGGCGTCCGCCTCGCCGACCTGCTCCGCGAGGCCGGCGTCCGCCCGCCCTCCGAGGGCGGCCCCGCCGACCAGCTGGTCGCCCGCTCCGTCGACGGCATGACCATCGGCACCCCCGTCGAGACCGTCATGGACGGCCGCGACGCCCTCCTCGCCTTCGGGATGAACGGCGAACCCCTGCCGTTCAGCCACGGCTTCCCCGTCCGCATGGTCGTCCCCGGCCTGTACGGCTACGTCTCCGCCTGCAAGTGGATCGAGTCGATCGAGCTCACCACCTTCGCCGCGTACGACGCCTACTGGGTCCCGCGCGGCTGGGCGGCCCAGGCCCCCGTCAAGACCCAGTCCCGCATCGACACCCCGCACGCCTTCGCCCGCCCCGCCGCCGGCACCGTCATGGTCGCCGGGGTCGCCTGGGCCCAGCACCGGGGCATCCGCCGGGTCGAGGTACGGGTCGACGACGGCCCCTGGCAGGAGGCCCGGCTCGCGGCGCAGGACGGCCTCGACACCTGGCGCCAGTGGGTCCACCCCTGGGCGGCCACCCCCGGCCGCCACACCCTCACCGTCCGCGCCACCGACGGCACCGGCGCCACCCAGCCGGAACGGCGCACCGACACCATGCCCGACGGGGCGCAGGGATGGCACTCGGTCGAGGTGACGGTCAAGGGAGGATGACCCCGCCGCGCCGCGCGCTCAGAACCAGTGCAGGCAGTGCGGGGCGCGCTCGCCCCGGAACAGGGCGTCGGCGAGGGCGGCCGCGCCCGGACGGCGGGCCCGGACGTGCCCGGCGCGCACGAGCGTGCTCGGCGCGGTGCCGCCGAGGTAGACCGAGCCCAGGTCCCGCACGTCCAGCGACAGGTCCGGCTCCCGGTCCGTCGGCACGCACTCCGCCCTGCCGTCCCTGACGGTCAGCAGATGACGGCCGCGCTCGCCGAGGAACGGGTCGTCGACGTCGAGGACGAGCTCGCCGTCCGCGAACCAGCCGCGCGCGGTCAGCGCCCCCGGGACGTCCAGCAGCCGCACCCACAGCCAGTCGGTGTCGCCGCCCGCCTCGGCTGCGCGGAAGTCTGCCAGCCGCCAGCGCAGCGGATGGTCGGACGGGACGTGCTTGAACGCGACCCGGTCGACGAGGTCGTGGCCGAGCAGGAACCGGGCCAGGGCCGTGAAGACGGCGTCGTCGGTGGCGATGGTCTCGTCGACCGTCAGGGTGCCGTCCTCGCCGAGCGAGTAGCTCGCGTACCCGTCCGGGACCCCGTCGGGGTCCCGGTGGACGGCGACGTGGCGCGGGGCCGGAGCGACCGGCGGCTGCCCCGCGCCCCGGGTCCACCAGCGGTGCGGCCGGGACAGCGCGCCGGGCGTCGCACGCCGGTAGCGGTCGTAGACCTCCTCCAGGATCCCGCCGCACTCGGCACGCCGCAGCACCTCGACCGAGCCGCCGTCCGCGCCGACGTCCGAGCCGCCGTCCGCGTCGCCCGCCCGGGGAGCGGCCAGGGCCGCCCGGTGGCGCGGCACCGTCAGCCGGCCCGTGTAGGTCGCGGGACCGTACCCGTACCGGCCGTAGATCGTGGCCTCGGAGGCGAGGAGTACGGAGAGGAACTCCCCTCGGGCCCGCAGCTCGGTGAGCTGACGCCGCATCAGCGCGGTGAGCACGCCCCGGCGCCGGTGCGAGGGCAGCACGCCGACGGCGGACACCCCGCCCACCGGGACGACGGCCCCACCGGGCAGCGTGAGCTCGAAGGAGTACGCGTTGGCCGTGCCCACGGGCCGCCCGTCCTCCGCCAGCGCGAGCAGACCGCGGTCCATCTCGAACGCCGACCACCAGACCCCGCCGCCGTCCTCCGCCGGCGTCTCCGGGAAGCGGCCGAACGCGGTGTGGAGCGTGTCGACGAAGACCCCGAGGTCCTCGTCGGTCGTGGGACGGATCTCCATGGGCACCGCTGCCTCCCCGGTCGTGCGGGCACCACGCCCCGTGGCCCCGCCACAGTGCAGCGCGCACCCGTGACCAGGTCAAACGAATTAAAGCCGGACCGGTACAGGGTGTCCGGGCCGTAACGAACCGGTGCCAGCGGCCCGTTCGGCGCGCACATGAGGGACACTGCTCCCGTGCGTGGACATCTGCCGGACGAGAACCCCGGCTTCGTGGGGCGCCGCACGGAACTGGAGCGCGTGTCGGCCGCGTTGGCGGAGCACCGTCTCGTCACCGTGACGGGCGTCGGGGGAGTCGGCAAGACCCGGCTCGCACTGCGCGCCGCGCACCGCGCCGCCGACGCGTACCCGGACGGTGCCTGGTGGACCGACCTGTCCCAGCTCGACGACGACCGGCTCCTCGTCGCACTCGTCTCCGACTCCGTCGACCTCGCCGACCACACCCCCGGCGCGGCCACCACCGGGCTCCGCCGCCGGCTCGCCGACGACCGGCTGCTGCTCGTCCTCGACTCCTGCGAGCACCTCGCCGGACCCTGCGCCCGGCTCGTCGCCGAACTCCTCGCCGCCGCCCCCGGACTCACCGTCCTCGCCACCAGCCGGCGCCCCCTCGGCGTCGCCGGCGAGCGGGTCGTCGCCCTCGACCCCCTGCCGCCCGCCGGAGCCGACGCCCTGGAACTGCTCCGCCGGGCCGCCGGGGAGGACTTCCCCGCCGCGGGACCCGCCGGCGAGATCTGCGTACGTCTCGAAGGCATCCCGCTCGCCCTGGAACTGGCCGCCGCGCAGATCCGCCTCCAGGGCGCCGAAGCCGTCCGCGACCAGCTCGGCACCCGCCTCGACGCCCCGCCCGAAGCCCGCTTCGACCTGCTCGCCCACCCCGAACGGGTGTGGCCGAGCCGCCACCAGACCCTGCGCGCCGCCATCGGCTGGAGCCACGAGCTGAGCACCCCCCTCGAACGCCTCCTCTGGGCCCGGCTCTCCGTCTTCCGCGGCCCCTTCGACCTCGCCTCCGCGACCGCCGTGTGCGGCGGCGGCCCCCTGGACCCCACGGTCCTGCCCGGCGCGCTCGACGGACTCGTCCGCTCCTCCGTGGTCCGCCCGCCCGACGCCGCCGGCCGGTTCCGGATGCTCGACACCATCCGCGAGTACGGGGCGACCTGGCTGGAGCGGACCGGCGAGACCGGTACGGTCGCCGACCGGCACGCCGCCCACTTCCGGGACCTGGCCCGCCGGGCGGAGACCGAATGGCACGGCGCCCGCCAGCTCCGCTGGTACCGGACCGTCGACGCCCACCACACCGACCTGCGCACCGCCCTCGACCGGCTGCTGCGCACCGACCCCGACGCCGCCCTCGACCTCGTCGGCGCCGTCGCCTTCGCCTGGTCCTGCCGGGGCCGCCTCCGCGAGGCCCGCGGCGGCCTCGAACAGGCCCTGCTCCTCAGCGGGGCCCGCGGCCGCGTCCGGGCCCGCGCCCTGTGGGCCCTCGGCGTCACCCTGGTCCTCCAGGGCGAGTCCCGCCCCGCCCAGGAGGTGAGCGAGAGCTGCGCCCGCGAGGCCCGGTACGCCGAGCACGCCGAGCAGGCCGGGCACGACGGGCCCGGTGACCTCACCCTCGACGCCGCCGCCCTCGCCGGGCTCCTCGCCCTGACCACCGGACGGCCCGCGGCCGCGTACGTCGTCGTGGGCCACGTCCTCGACGCCGCCCCGGGCGGCCCCGCCGACTCCGCCGCCCGGCTCCGCTGCCACCTCGTGCGGGTCTTCGCCCTCACCGGCCTCGGCCGCCTCGCCGAGGCCCGGGAACGGGCCCTCCACCTGCGCGACCTGTGCCACGCACTCGACGAGCACTGGACCCGTACCGCCCTCGAATACCAGCTCGCCCTCACCGGCCTCCTGGAGGGCGACCCGGCAGCCGCCGCCGGCCACGCCCGCGCCATGCTCGAAGGCACCCGCCGCCTCGGCGCGAGCCTCGGCGTCGCCCTCGGCCTCGACGTCCTCGCCACCGCCCTCGCGGCGGCCGGCGACGGCGAGCGCGCCGCCGACGTCTCCGGCACGGGCGAGGCCTACTGGCGCTCCACCGGCCAGCCCCGGCGCGGCCTCCCCGGCCTGCGGGCCCTGCGCGAGAAGTACACCGGCTCCGCCCGCGCCACCCTCGGCGAACCCGCCTACCAGGAGATCTTCGCCCGCGCCCTCACCGGCCTCCCCCAGGACGGCCTCGAACGGGCCCTGCGCGGCGCCCGGCAGGGGTGACGGGGCCCCCGGGCGCCAGGCCCCGCGCGGCGTCCGAGAGGGGCAGTGCCGGGCCTCGCGCGGCTTCCGGGAGGGGCAGTGCCGGGCCTCGTGAGGCTTCCGGCGGGCCTGACCGGGCCCGGGCGCCGGGCGGGGCGCGGCCCCGGCAGGACCGGCGCGACCCGACGTGCCGGGCACCCCACCCGGGCGGACGATGAGGGCATGGACGGATCCCTGAGCGGTCTGGGCGACATCAGCACCCCGGGGCGCGTGGCCGGGCCCGACGAGGGCATCACCGCGCAGGAGCTCGCCCTCGCCGCCCGGAACCACGGACTGCCGCTGGAGGCCCTGCGGTACGAGGTGACCCCGCCCGGCCTCCACTACGTCCTCACGCACTACGACATCCCCGCCACCGAGGCCGACGGCTGGCGGCTCACCGTCGGCGGGCGGGTCCTGCGGCCGCTCGACCTGGACCTGGCGGCGCTCCGGGCCCGGCCCGCCGTCACCCGCCGGGTGACCCTGGAGTGCGCCGGGAACGGCCGGGCCCGGCTCAGCCCCCGCCCCGTCAGCCAGCCCTGGCTGGACGAGGCCGTCGGCACCGCCGACTGGACCGGCGTCCCGCTGGCCGCCCTCCTCGCGGAGGCGGGCATCGCCGAGGACGCGGCCGAGGCGGTCTTCACCGGCGCCGACCACGGGGTGGAACGCGGCGTCGAGCAGGACTACCGCCGCAGCCTGCCCCTGGCGACGGCCGCCGACCCCGCGCGGGACGTCCTCGTCGCGTACGCGATGAACGGGGCGCCCCTGCCGCCGCAGCACGGCAGCCCGCTCCGGCTCGTCGTCCCCGGCTGGTACGGCATGGCGCACGTGAAGTGGCTCCACGACATCACGCTCGGCGACACCCCGTACACCGGCTTCCAGCAGAGCGTCGCCTACCGCCTGCGCCGGGAGCCGGACGACCCGGGGGAGCCCGTCACCCTCATCGCGCCCCGGGCCCTGATGGTGCCGCCGGGCTTCCCCGACTTCATGTCCCGCACCCGCGTCGTGCGCCCCGGCTCCGTGCCGCTCGTCGGCCGCGCCTGGTCCGGGCACGGCCCGGTCGTCCGCGTCGAGATCAGCGAGGACGGCGGGGCGGTCTGGACCGACGCGGAGATCGAACGGGACCCCGCACACCCGTGGGCCTGGTCCGCCTGGCGCGCCCTGTGGACCGCGACGCCGGGGCTGCGCCACCTGACCGTGCGGGCCACCGACGCCGCGGGGAACGTCCAGCCGCTCACCGGACCGTGGAACCGCGGCGGCTTCGCGAACAACCTCGTCCAGCGGGTCGAGGTGCTGTGCACCCCGGAGGCATCGGCCCGGGAGGTGTCGGGCGGCGCGTAGAGTCGACCCCGGTGCACCCCGTACCAGCGGGTACACCGTCGACCGACCCTGATGAGGAGACCTCCGTGACCGACCCGGCGCCCACCGCCCTCCAGCAGCAGATCGCCCGGGACCTCCAGGTCGCCGAGGCCTTCGACCCGAAGGCGGAGATCGAGCGCCGGGTGGCGTTCCTCACCGAGCGGCTCACCTCCACCGGCCTTCGCTCCCTCGTCCTCGGCATCAGCGGCGGCGTCGACTCCACGACCGCCGGCCGGCTCTGCCAGCTCGCCGTGGAGCGGGCCCGCGCCGCCGGGCACGACGCCACCTTCTACGCGATGCGCCTGCCGTACGGCGTCCAGGCCGACGAGCAGGACGCGCAGACCGCGCTCGGCTTCATCCGCGCCGACCGGGTCCTCACCGTGGACGTCAAGGCGGCCAGCGACGCGGCCCTGGCGGCCTGCCTCGCCGGCGGGACGACCTTCCGCGACGCCCACCACCAGGACTTCGTGCAGGGCAACATCAAGGCCCGGCAGCGGATGATCGCCCAGTACGCGGTCGCGGGCGCCCACGACGGCCTCGTCGTCGGCACCGACCACGCCGCCGAGGCCGTCTCCGGCTTCTTCACCAAGTTCGGCGACGGCGCCGCCGACGTCGTCCCGCTGACCGGCCTGACCAAGCGCCGCGTCCGCGCGATCGCCGACGAGCTCGGCGCCCCGGCCTCGCTCGTGTGGAAGACGCCCACCGCCGACCTGGAGACCCTCGACCCGGGCAAGGCCGACGAGGACGCGCTCGGCGTCACCTACGACGACATCGACGACTTCCTGGAGGGCAAGCCGGTCGCGGAGGCCGCGTACGCCATCATCGTCCGCCGCTACGAGCTCACCGAGCACAAGCGGCAGCTGCCGATCGCTCCCTGAGCCCTGAGCCCTGAGCCCGAGTCCTGAGCCCTCGTACGCCCCCGCCATGTGATCCACTGTCCTCGCGGGGGCGTACGAACAGGCACAGGAACAGGAACAGCGTTGACCACCTACCGCCAGCCGGGCCTCGTCCTCACCGACCACCGCTTCCCCGTCCCCCTGGACCACGACCGCCCCGACGGCGAGCGCATCGAGGTCTTCGGCCGCGAGGTCGTCGCGAGCGGGCAGGCCGGAGCGGGGCGCGAGAAGCTTCCCTGGCTGGTCTACCTGGAGGGCGGGCCCGGCTTCGGCGCCCGTCGCTTCATCGGCCCGCAGGCCTGGCTCGGCCGCGCCGTGAAGGAGTTCCGCGTCCTCCTCCTGGACCAGCGCGGCACCGGCCGCTCCACCCCCGCCAACCGCCAGACCCTGCCGCTGCGCGGCGGCCCGGCCGAGCAGGCGGAGTACCTGGCCCACTTCCGCGCCGACTCCATCGTCAGGGACTGCGAGCTGATCCGGCGCCGGCTCACCGGCGGCGCACCCTGGACCGTCCTCGGCCAGAGCTTCGGCGGCTTCTGCGCCACCCACTACCTGTCCACCGCCCCCGAAGGCCTGGACACCGTCCTCATCACCGGCGGCCTGCCCTCCCTGGACGCCACCGCCGACGAGGTCTACCGCGCCGCCTACCCCCGCGTCCGGCGGAAGAACGAGGCCCACTTCGCCCGCTACCCCCAGGACGCCGAACGGGCCCGCGCGATCGTCGCCCACCTCCTGGACCACGAGGTCACCCTCCCCGGCGGCGGGCTCCTCACCGCCGAGGCCTTCCAGTCCCTCGGCATCCTCCTCGGCTCCGGCGACGGCACCCACCAGCTCCACCTGCTCCTGGAGGGCGCCTTCGTGCCCACCCCGGGCGGGCCCGCGCTCTCCGACGCCTTCCTGGAGCAGGTCCAGGCGCACCTCTCGTACGCCGCACACCCGCTCTACGCCGTACTCCACGAGGCCATCTACGCCCAGGGCCGGGGGCCCACCGACTGGGCCGCCGAGCGCGTCCGCGCCGAGCACCCCGAGTTCGACGCCCGCACGGCGCTCGCCGAGGGCGCGACCCCGCTCTTCACCGGCGAGACCGTCCACCCCTGGCACTTCACCACCGACCCGGCGCTGCGCCCGCTCCGCGAGACCGCCGGACTGCTCGCCGCGCGCGCCGACTGGGCGCCGCTGTACGACCCCGAGCGGCTCGCCGCCAACCAGGTGCCGGTGGCGGCCGCCGTCTACCACGACGACATGTACGTCGACACCGCCCACTCCCTGGAGACCGCGCGCGCCGTGCGCGGCCTGCGGACCTGGGTGACCGACGAGTACGAGCACGACGGGGTGCGGGCCGGCGGGCCGCGCGTCCTCGACCGGCTGCTCTCCCTCGCCCGGGGCGGGATCTGACGGCCGGGGCATAGGATTCGGCGCGCAATCGAGCAGCAAGGGCGCAGGGGGTCCGGATGACGGCACGCGAGACACCGGCCTCCGGCCGGGAGCTGAAGTTCCGGACCCTCATGGCGGAGCTGCGGCGCGGCATCCTCGACGGCACCTGGCCGCCCGGCAGCAAGCTCCCCACCGAACGCGCCCTCGCCACCGAGACGGGCCTGTCCGTCACCACCGTCCGCCGCGCCTACGAGGACCTCGTCGCCCTCGGCCTCGTCGAACGCCGCCAGGGCGCGGGCACCTTCGCCGCCCACCGGCCCGAGCGGGACCGGGCCGACCGCAGGATCGTCGGCGTCCTCGTCCCCGACACCACCTTCTACTACCCGCGCGTCCTCCAGGGCATCGAGAAGGAACTCGCGGCGGCCGGCGCCCGGCTCGTCCTCGCCTGCTCGCACTACGACCCCGCCGAGGAGGACGCCGCCGTCGAACGGCTCCTGTCCGCGGGCGTCCACGGCCTCCTCCTCGTCCCCAGCCTGCACACCGCGACCGACCCGGGACGGCGCGCCGAGGAGCTCCTCGCCCTGCCCGTCCCCGCCGTCCTCGTCGAGCGCCGGCTCGCCGCCCACGGCCCCGGCGACCCCACCGAGCACGTCTGCACCGACCACGAGGGCGGCGCCTACGACGCCGTGCGCCACCTGCGGGCCCTCGGCCACGAGCGGCTCGGGCTCGTCGCCCGCACCGACGCGCCCACCACCGCGCCCATCGAGTCCGGCTTCGCCCGCGCGCTCACGGACCTCGGACTGCCCGCCGCCCCGGCGCCCGAGCGGGACGTGATGGCCCGCTGGGACCCGCGGCGCGCCGACCGGGCGCTCGCCGCGCTGCGCGCCTCCGGCGTGACCGCCGCGCTCTGCTTCGGCGACCGGGAGGCCGCCCTGCTGCTCGGAGCGGCCCGCCGCGCCGGGCTCCGGGTGCCGGAGGACCTCGCCCTGATCAGCTACGACAACGAGTTCGCCGATGTCGCCGAGACCCCGCTGACGGCCGTCTCGCCCCCCAAGTACCAGCTCGGCCGCCTCGCCGCGCAGATCCTGCTCCGGCGGCTCGCCGAGGGCGACGCGGCCCCGCTCCACCAGGTGCAGCTGAGACCGCGCCTGGTGGTCCGCGCCTCCTGCGGCGGACGGGCGGAGGGCAACCCGCAAAAGTCCAAGAAGTGAGTACGGATTGCTCATGGTGTGCTCTGGTCACGCGGGGATACAACTCGGTCCGGACCCGTGAGGGTCCCAGGGCTAGGAGAGGACCCGGACCATGAGCACCCACGTCAGCGCGGAGATCGCCGGCCAGCCCGACTGCTGGCGCCGCGCCGCCGAGATCGCCGACCGCGACACCGGCCTGCTGCCGGCCCGGAGCGAGCGCGTCGCGGTCGTCGGCTGCGGCACCTCGTACTTCATCGCCCGCGCCTACGCGGCCCTGCGGGAGTCCCTCGGCGCGGGCGAGACCGACGCGTTCCCCGCCTCCGACACGACCCCGCTCGGCCGCGGCTACGACCGGATCGTCGCCCTCACCCGCTCCGGCACCACCACGGAGGTGGTGGACCTGCTCGCCCGCGCCGCCGGGAGCATCCCGACGCTCGTCGTCACCGGGGTCCCCGACAGCCCCGCCGGGCGGCTCGCCGACCGGATCGTCGACCTCGGCTTCGCCGACGAACGCTCCGTCGTCCAGACCCGGTTCGCCACCACCGCCCTCCAACTCCTGCGCGCCGGGCTCGGCGTGGACCTCGGCCCGTCGATCGCCGACGCCGAACTCGTCCTGTACGAGGCGCTGCCCGCCGCCTGGGAGCGGCGCGGCCAGTTCACCTTCCTCGGCACCGGCTGGACCGTCGGGCTCGCCGACGAGGCGGCGCTCAAGCTGCGCGAAGTGGCCCGCGCGTGGACGGAGTCGTACGCGGCGATGGAGTACCGCCACGGCCCGATCAGCATCAGCGACCGCGCGAGCCTGGTCTGCTGCATCGGCCCGGAGCCCTCGGGCCTGCGCGACGAAGTGGAGTCCACGGGCGCCCTGTTCGCCGCCGACGCGATCGACCCGGTCGCGGCCCTCGTCCGCGCCCAGCGGTTCGCGGTCGCCCTCGCGGACCGGCGCGGCCTCAACCCCGACCGCCCGCGCCACATCTCACGGTCCGTCATCCTGGCGGGAGCGTTCCGCCCGACGGTGTCGGAGGCGACCCGTATCCTGCGGTCATGATCGACACGGATGCACAGGACCTTCTGGAGATGCCCGGCGACTGGCAGCGCGCGCTGTGCGTCGTCGCCCACCCCGACGACCTGGAGTACGGCTGCGCGGCGGCCGTCGCCGCGTGGACGGACGCGGGGAAGGAGGTCGCGTACGTCCTCGCCACCCGCGGCGAGGCCGGCATCGACACCCTCGCCCCGGACGTCTGCGGCCCGCTCCGCGAGCAGGAGCAGCGGGACAGCGCCGCCGTCGTCGGCGTGGACACCGTCGAGTTCCTCGACCACCGCGACGGCGTGATCGAGTACGGGCTCGACCTCCGCCGCGACATCGCGGCCGCGATCCGCCGCCACCGCCCGGAACTCGTGATCACCCTCAACCACCGGGACACCTGGGGCGGCCACCCGGGCGCCCCCTGGAACACCCCCGACCATCTGGCCGTCGGCCGCGCCACCCTCGACGCGGCCGCCGACGCCGGCAACCGCTGGATCTTCCCCGAGCTGACCGACCGGGGCCTCGATCCCTGGAACGGCGTCCGCTGGGTCGCGGTCGCCGCCTCCAGCACCCCGACCCACGCCGTCGACGCCACCCCCGGCCTCGACCGCGCCGTCCGCTCCCTCCTCTGCCACCGTGCCTACATCGAGGCCCTGACGGACCAGGACCCGGAGGAGTACGTCCGCTCCTTCCTCACCGAGGCCACGGCCCGCGCCTCCGCCCGCTTCGGCGACCGCCCGGCGGTGGCGTTCGAACTCTTCGGCCGCTGACGGGCGGCCCCTCATCCCCTCGGCATGGGCTTCATCACCGCGAAGACCGCGCCGAAGGGGTCGGCGAGCCAGGCGATGCGGCCGACGTCGGGGATGTCGGCGGCGGGCAGCACCACCGAGCCGCCGCCGCCCTGGGCCGTGCGGGAGACCGCGTCGGGGTCCTCCACCGTGAAGTACGGGACCCAGCGCGACGGATCTCCCTCGTTCTGGACCTCGGCGGCGCCGCCGAAGGAGGCCTCCTCCTGGTCGCCCTCGGCGGTGGAGATCACCCGGTAGGTCATGCCGGGCGCGTCCATCCGCGACCAGCGCCAGCCGAACAGGGTCCGGTAGAAGGCGAGCGTGGACTCCGGGTCGGGGACGTGCAGTTCGGCCCAGAGGAGGGTGTTGGTGGCGGAGGTGCGTTCCAGGCCCTTCACCGTCCCCGGCTGCCAGACGGCGAACTCGGCGCCGGCGGGGTCGGTGAGGCAGGCCATGCGGCCCGCGTCCATGACGTCGAAGGGCGCGACGCGGACGGTGCCGCCCGCCGTCTCGGCGGCCTTCGTGGTGGCGTCCGCGTCGGGGGTCTGGAAGTACACCGTCCAGGCGCTGTGGGCGCCCTCCTCGGTGAGCGGGCCGAGGGCGGCGACCGTGGCGCCGTCCTGCTGGAAGAAGCCGTAGCCGCCGGAGTCCGGGCCGGCCGACCGGAACTCCCAGCCGAAGACCGCGCGGTAGAACGCGGCCGCGGCACCGGTGTCCGGGCTGCCGAGGTCGAGCCAGTTGGGTGAGCCCTTGGTGAACTGCGTACCGAGCATGGGAGGTGTCCCGTCCTTGCGTCGTCCGTGGCCGAATGTGGTCACCATGGCCGATCCTCGCCCGCGGGCCCCCGCGGCGCAGCCCGAGGTGTCGCGTTTCATCCGGCCGGGCGACGGGCCGCGGCCTCCTCCAGATCCGCGAACAGCAGTTCGTTGCTGATCGCCACGCCCGCCCGGTAGCCCCGGCTCACCGCGTTGACGACCTGCTCCTGCGGTCCCGTCACGTTCCCGGCGGCCCAGACGCCGGGAACGCTCGTCCGGCCCGTCTCGTCGACCGCGACGAACTCCCCGAACGGGGTCTCGCGCAGCTCCGCGCCCAGCTCCCGCAGCACGGCGTCCCGCGCCGCGAGCCGCCGGGCCCCGACGAAGACCACCGAGCGCGGCACGGTCCGCCCGTCGGCGAGCCGGACGCCGGTCAGCCGGTCGTCCTCGACGGCGAGCCCGGCGACCTCGCCGGTGACGACCTCGACCCCGGCCGCGTCGAGCAGCGCCGCGTCCCGGGCGGAGAGCCCGCCGGCCGTGTGCAGGAAGAGCGTCACGTCCTTCGACCAGCGCGAGACCATCAGCGCCTGGTGCGCGGGCATCGCCGGGTGGGCGATCACGCCGAACGGCAGGTCGCGGACCTCCCAGCCGTGGCAGTACGGGCAGTGCACCACGTCCCGGCCCCAGCGCTCGGCCACTCCCTCGATCTCCGGCAGCTCGTCGACGAGCCCGGTCGTCACCACGAGCCGTCGCGCACGCATGCGCGTGCCGTCCGCCAGCGACACGAGGAAGCCGTCGTCGCCGTCGCGTGCCGCGCCGGTCACCCGGCCGTCCCGCACGTCCACGCCGTACGCGGCGAGTTCCCGGCGGCCGGCCGCGAGGTAGTCGGCGGGGCTCATGCCGTCCCGGGAGAGGACCCCGTGCATGTGGGCGGCCGGAGCGTTGCGGGGCTCGCCCGCGTCGACGACCAGGGTGCGCAGCCGCGAGCGGCCCATGATCAGGGCCGCGCCGAGCCCGGCCGGGCCACCGCCGACCACCACCGCGTCGTACCGCTCGTCAGTGTCGTGTGTGTGCGTGCTCATGCCGGAAGGGTCGTTCCGATTACGGATTTCCGGCAAGGAAACTTGCCGTTTCTGCAAGACTGGCCGTATGACCGAAGACGACCGCATCGACGCCGTCCTGACCGAGGTCGGCCCCCGCCTCCGCCGCGTCCGCCGCGACCGCGGCGTGACCCTGGCCGAGCTCTCCGCCGCCACCGGCATCTCCGTGAGCACCCTCTCCCGCCTGGAGTCCGGGCAGCGCAGGCCCAGCCTCGAACTGCTGCTGCCGCTCGCCCGCGCCCACCAGGTCCCGCTGGACGAGCTGGTCGGCGCCCCACCGGTGGGCGACCCCCGGGTCAAGGCGAAGCCGATCGTGCGCAACGGCCGGACGATGTACCCGCTGACCCGGCAGCCCGGCGGGCTCCAGGCGTACAAGGTGATCCAGGAGAAGCCGCAGGAGGCCCCGGAGCCCCGGGTGCACGAGGGGTACGAGTGGCTGTACGTGCTCTCCGGGAAGCTCCGGCTCGTCCTGGGCGAGCACGACGTCGTCCTGGCCGCCGGGGAGGCCGCCGAGTTCGACACGCGCGTCCCGCACTGGTTCGGCCCCGCCGGGGACGCGCCGGTGGAGTTCCTGAGCCTGTACGGGCCCCAGGGGGAGCGCATGCACGTGCGGGCACGCCCCAAGAAGTCCGGCTGACCCGTTCCCCCGCGAGCAAGCGACCGCTTAGTATGCCACCGACCGCTCGGTACGGAGGAGGCATTCCGGATGCAGGCATGGCGTGTGCACGAGAACGGCGAACCGGGGGCGGTGATGCGCCGCGAGGAGGTGGAACCGCCCACCCCCGGCGACGGCCAGGTCCTCCTCAGGGTCCGCGCCGCGAACGTCAACTTCCCCGACGCGCTGCTCTGCCGCGGCCACTACCAGGTGCGGCCCCCGCTGCCCTTCACCCCCGGCGTCGAGGTCTGCGCCGAGACCGAGGACGGGCGCCGGGTCGTCACCACCGCGGCCCTCCCGCACGGCGGCTTCGCCGAGTACGCCCTCGCCGACGCCGCCGGCCTCCTGCCCGCCCCCGAGGCGCTCGACGACGCCGAGGCCGCCGCGCTGCACATCGGCTACCAGACCGGCTGGTTCGGCCTGCACCGCCGCGCCGCCCTGAAGGAGGGCGAGACCCTCCTCGTGCACGCGGCGGCCGGCGGCGTCGGCAGCGCCGCCGTCCAGCTCGGCAAGGCGGCCGGCGCCACCGTCATCGGCGTCGTCGGCGGACCGGAGAAGGCCGCCATCGCCCGCGCCCTCGGCTGCGACCTGGTGGTCGACCGCCGCTCCGAGGACGTCGTCGCCGCCGTCAAGACCGCCACCGGCGGCCGGGGCGCCGACGTGATCTACGACCCCGTCGGCGGCGAGGCCTACCAGCAGTCCGCCAAGTGCGTCGCCTTCGAGGGCCGGATCGTGGTCGTCGGCTTCGCGAGCGGCACCGTCCCCGCCCCCGCCCTCAACCACGCCCTGGTGAAGAACTACTCGGTCCTCGGCCTCCACTGGGGCCTGTACGCGGCGAAGGACCCGGCCTCCATCGGCCGCTGCCACGAGACCCTGACCGCCTACGCGGCCAAGGGCCTCATCAAGCCCCTCATCGGCGAGCGCGTCCCCTTCGCCCGTGCGGCCGAAGCCGTCCAGCGCGTCGCCGACGGCACCACCACCGGCCGCCTGGTCGTCCTCCCGGAAGGAGCCCACGCATGACCGACGCCGAGGAACTCCGTTCCCTTGTGAGGACGTTGCTCGCCGAGCATCCGCCCGCCACGACCGACCGCACCGACTTCCTGAAGGCCCGCTTCGACGCCGGACTCGCCTGGGTGCACTACCCCGTCGGCCTCGGCGGACTCGACGCGCCCCGCGCCCTCCAGGCCGTCGTCGACGCCGAACTCGCCGCCGCGGGCGCCCCCGACAACGACCCGCGCCGCATCGGCATCGGCCTCGGCATGGCCGCCCCCACCCTCCTCGCGTACGGCTCCGAAGAGGTCAAGTCCCGCTTCCTGCGGCCCCTCTGGGTCGGCGAGGAGGTCTGGTGCCAGCTCTTCAGCGAGCCCGGCGCCGGCTCCGACCTCGCCGCCCTCGGCACCCGCGCCGTACGCGATGGCGACGACTGGGTGGTCGACGGGCAGAAGGTGTGGACCTCCAGCGCCCACCTCGCCCGCTGGGCCATCCTCATCGCCCGCACCGACCCGGACGCGCCCAAGCACCGGGGCATCACCTACTTCGTCTGCGACATGACCGACCCCGGGGTGGAGGTCCGACCGCTGCGCCAGATCACCGGCGAGGCCGAGTTCAACGAGGTCTTCCTCACCGGCGTCCGCATCCCCGACGCCCACCGCCTCGGCGAGGTCGGCGACGGCTGGCGGGTCGCCCAGACCACCCTCATGAACGAGCGGGTCTCCATCGGCGGCGCCCGCGTCCCCCGCGAGGGCGGCATGATCGGGAAGCTCGCCACGACCTGGCGCGAGCGCCCCGAGCTGCGCACCCACGAGCTGCACCGGCGCCTCCTCGACCTCTGGGTCGACGCCGAGGTGGCCCGGCTCACCGGCGAGCGCCTCCGCCAGCAGCTCGTCGCCGGCCAGCCCGGCCCCGAGGGCAGCGCGATGAAGCTCGGCTTCGCCCGGCTCAACCAGGCCATCAGCGGCCTGGAGGTCGAACTCCTCGGCGACGAGGGCCTGCTGTACGGGGAGTGGGAGATGCGGCGCCCCGAGCTCGTCGACTTCACCGGCCGCGACGCCGGCTACCGCTACCTCCGCTCCAAGGGCAACTCGATCGAGGGCGGGACCAGCGAGGTGCTCCTGAACATCGTCGCCGAGCGGGTCCTCGGCCTGCCCCCGGAGCCCCGCAACGACAAGGACGTCGCCTGGAAGGACCTGGCCCGATGACAGCGCAGACCGATCTCCTGTACTCCGAGACCGAGGACGACCTGCGGGCGGCGGTCCGGGCCCTGCTCGCCGACCGGGCCGGGCACCAGGTGCTGCTGGACCGGATCGAGACGGCCGACCCGTACGTCCCCGGCCTCTGGAAGTCCCTCGCGGGCGACATCGGCGCCGCCGGGCTCCTCGTCCCCGAGAAGCTCGGCGGCCAGGGCGCGAGCCACCGCGAGGCCGCCGTGGTCCTGGAGGAGCTGGGCCGCGCGGTGACCCCGCTGCCGTACCTCACCAGCGCGGTGGTGGCCACGGAGACGCTCCTCGGCCTGGTGGGTCCCGCCGGTCCCGCGGGGGAGGGGGACGGCCCGGCGGCCGGGCTCCTGGCGGAGCTCGCGGGCGGCCGGACGGTCGCGGTGCTCGCCGTACCCCTGTCGACCGCACCGGACGCGGAGGTGTTCCCGGCCGGAACGTCGGACGCGGAGCCGCAGGCCCCCGTGGTCGAGGGCGTCGCCGACGCCCTCGCCGCCGACGTCCTCCTCGTCCCGCGCGCCGACGGCCTGTACGCCGTACCCGCCGGGGAGGCGACCGTCGAGCCGCAGACCCCGCTCGACCTCACCCGCCCGCTCGCCCGCGTCACCACGCCGCCCGGGAGCGGCACCCGGCTCGCCGACGGCGACGCGGCCCGCGCGGCCGTCGGGCGCGGACTGCTCGCCGGGGCGGGACTGCTCGCCTCCGAGCAGCTCGGGCTCGCCGAACGGTGCCTGGAGGAGACCGTCCGGTACACCCGTGAGCGGCACCAGTTCAACCGGCCCGTCGGCTCCTTCCAGGCGCTGAAGCACCGCATGGCCCAGCTCTGGCTGGACGTCGTGGGGGCGAGGGCGGCGGCCCGCGCCGCCGCCGACGCCCTCGCCACCGGCAGTCCGGACGCGCCGCTCACCGTGGCGGTCGCCCAGGTCCACTGCTCCAAGGTCGCGGTCCGCGCCGCCGAGGAGTGCGTGCAGCTGCACGGCGGGATCGGCATGACCTGGGAGCACCCGGCGCACCTGGCGCTGAAGCGGGCCAAGTCCGACCAGATCGCGCTGGGTTCGGCGGGCCGCCACCAGGACGCGATCGCCGCCCTGGTGGACCTGCCCGCGCCCAGGTAAGGACCCCCTGTGCCCGCACCCCTTTACCTGCTGTTTAATTGCAACCTGTTCGCAATAACAGTTGATCTTCAAAAGGGGTGTGGGCACGATGACCGCCCGATCCATCCGCAGAGCGGCGGCCGCGATCCTCACGGGGGCGCTCGCCCTCACCACCGCGGCCTGCTCGAACCCCGGCCCCACCGCCGGCGGCTCCGGCGGACCCAAGGATTCCGTGGTCGTCGGCATCGCCTACGAGCCCGAGACCCTCAGCCCCCTCCTCGGCTACGGCAAGGACGGCAACTCCAAGATCTTCGACGGGCTCCTCGCCTTCGACGCCGACATGAGGCTGCGACCCGCCCTCGCCGTGGAGCTGCCCCGCGTCGGCGACGGCGGCCTCACCTACACGTACACCCTCCGCAAGGGCGTCACCTTCAGTGACGGCGTCCCCTTCACCGCGAAGGACGTCGTCCACACGTACCGGACGATCCTCGACCCGAGGACGAACAACCCCTCCCGCACCGAACTCGACGCCCTCGGGAGCGTCGAGGCGGCCGGCGACCACACCGTGGTCTTCCGGCTGAAGTACCCCTACGCGCCCTTCGCCGAGCGCACCGTCCACGCCATCGCCCCCGAGCACATCACCGCGAAGCAGGACGTCAACACCGGCCCGTTCACCAGCAGGCCCATCGGCACCGGCCCGTACGTCCTCACCGGCTGGTCCAGGGGCGAGAAGCTCGGCTTCACGGCCAACCCCCGCTACTGGGGCGGCGCGCCCGCGGTGAAGAAGTTGACCATGGCGATCATCAAGGACGACGACGTCCGCGCCACCCGCCTGCGCGCCGGCGACCTCGACGGCGCGATCCTCCCGCCCGCCCTCGCCGCCGCGTTCAAGGGCGACAAGGCGAAGAAGACCTGGACCGCGAAGACCTTCGACTACCGCACGGTCACCCTCCCCACCCACCACCCGGTCGCGGGCGACACCGCCGTCCGCCGCGCCCTCGACCTCGCCGTCGACCGGCAGGCCATGGTCGACAAGATCCTCGAAGGCGCCGGAAAGCCCGCCTACGGGCCCGTCCCCACCGACAGCCCCTGGTTCGCGAAGGGCACCGAGCGCCGCCACGACCTCGCCGGCGCCGAGCGGATCCTCGACGAGGCCGGCTGGAAGCCCGGCCCCGACGGCATCCGCGTGAGGAACGGCGTCCGCGCCGCCTTCCCCCTCTGGTACCTCTCCGGTGACAAGCTCCGCCAGGACCACGCCCTCGCCTACGCCTCCGACGCCAAGAAGGCCGGCATCGACATCACCACCCAGGCCGGCACCTGGGAGGTCATCGAGCCCCGCATGAAGACGGACGCCGTCCTCGCGGGCGGCGGCTCGCCCGGCGACCCCGACTTCGACCAGTACCTCCTCCTGAAGTCCACCCTCGGCGGCGACGGCTTCAACAACATGGCGTGGTACGACAACAGGACCGTCGACCGCGCCCTGGAGGACGGCCGCCGGACGAACGACCCCGCGAAGCGGCGGGCCGCGTACGACACCGTCCAGCGCGAACTGGCCAAGAACCCCGGCTACACCTTCCTCACCCACATCGACCACCTCTACGTCGTGAACGACGGCTGGGACGGCCTGTCCACCCAGACCGAGCCGCACGACCACGGCCTCGCCTCCGGCCCCTGGTGGAACGTCGAGAGCTGGAAGCCGAAGTCCCCGGGGGAGCGGAAGAAGTGAGCCGCCGCCTCCCCTGGGGGGCCATGGCCCGGATGACGGGACGGCGCACCCTCGCCGCTGTCCCCGTCCTCCTCGGCGTCACCCTCGCCGTGTTCGCCGTCGCCGAAGCCTCCCCCTTCGACCCCGTCAAGGCCTACGCCGGCACCGCCGGACTCACCGCCTCGCAGGAGAACCTCGACCAGCTCCGCGCCAACCTCGGCGCCGACCTGCCCCTCCTCACCCGCTGGTGGGAGTGGCTCACCTCGGCCCTCACCGGCGACCTCGGCGACTCCGTCGCCATGCGCCGCCCCGTCGCCGAGGTCATCGGCGAACGCCTCGGCTGGTCCGTCCTCCTCGCCGCCACCGCCTTCGCCGTCGCCCTCGTCCTCGGCACCCTCCTCGGCGTCCTCGCCGGCCGCCGCCGCGGCGGCCTCCTCGACCGGGCCGCCGGCTCCGCCGCGTACACCCTGGAAGCCGCCCCCGCCTTCTGGCTCGGCCTCCTCGCCATCTGGTTCCTCGCCCTGAAGCTCGGCGCCCTGCCCGCCGGCGGACTCACCGACACCACCAGCGACACCGTCACCCTCGATCAGGTCGCCCGCCACCTCCTGCTGCCCGCGCTCGTCCTCGGCCTCTCCCAACTGCCCTGGTTCTTCCTGTACGTCCGCCAGGGCGTCGGCGACGCCCTCGACGAGGACCCGGTGCGCGGCGCCCGCGCCCGCGGCCTCGGCGAACGGACCGTCCTCACCGGCCACGCCCTGCGCTCCGGAATGCTCCCCGTGCTCGCCCTCGTCGGCTCCCGCGTCCCCGAACTCATCACCGGAGCCCTGCTCGTGGAGACCGTCTTCAGCTGGCCCGGCATCGCCGCCGCCACCGTCACGGCCGCCACCTCCGTCGACTTCCCGCTGCTCGCCGCGCTCACCGTCCTCGCCACCGCCGCCGTCCTCCTCGGCAACCTCCTCTCCGACCTGCTGTACGGGCTCGCCGACCCGAGGGTGGGCTTCGATGGCTGACCCCCGCACCCACCGCCTGCGGCTGTGGACCTCCGCCGGCACCGTCGGCGCGCTCCTCCTCGCCGTCCTCCTCGTGCCCCCGCTGGTCCAGCTCGACGAACAGGCCGTCGACCTCTCCCGCAAGCTCCTCCCGCCGTCCTGGGACCATCCCTTCGGCACCGACGACCTCGGCCGCGACCTCCTCCTGCGCTGCGTCCACGGCCTGCGGATCTCGCTCCTCGTCGGACTCGTCGCCGCGCTCGTCGCCACCGTCGTCGGCACCGCCGTCGGGGCCGCGGCCGGGGCGCTCGGCGGCCGGGCCGACCGCTGGCTGATGAGGCTCGTCGACGCCTTCTCCTCCGTGCCCCACCTGCTGCTCGGCATCTTCGTCGTCGCCCTCTTCCGGCCCGGCGTCTGGCCCGTCATCGCCTCCGTCGCCGTCACCCACTGGCTCTCCACCGCCCGGATCGTCCGCTCCGAGGTCCTCTCGCTCCGCACCCGGCCGTACGTGGACGCCGCGATCTCCGGCGGCTCCTCCCGGTGGCGCGTCGCCGTCCGGCACCTGCTGCCCGCCGTCCTCCCGCAGGCCGGACTCGCCGCCGTCCTGATGATCCCGCACGCCATGTGGCACGAGTCCGCGCTCTCCTTCCTCGGCCTCGGCCTCCCCAGCCACCGGGCCAGCCTCGGCACCCTCGTCCAGAACGCCCGCACCTCGCTGCTCGCCGGTGACTGGTGGCCCACCCTCTTCCCCGGCCTCCTCCTCATCGTCCCGACCCTCGCCATCGCCGGCCTCGCGGGCGTCTGGCGCGACCGCCTCAACCCGCGCCGCCGATCGGAGCTGATGCTGTGAACTCCCGCGTCGAGCGCGCCCTCCAGGCCGTCACCGCCGAGCGGGCCGAGGACGCCGTCCTCAGCGTCCGCGGCCTCACCGTCCGCTTCCGGCTGCGCGGCGGCCGGACCGTCGCCGCCGTCAGCGACGCCGACTTCGACCTCGCGGCGGGGGAGTGCCTCGCCCTCGTCGGCGAGTCCGGCTGCGGGAAGTCCGTCCTCGCCTCCGCCCTCCTCGGCCTCCTCCCCGGAAACGCCGAGACCTCCGGCACGGCCCTCCTCGACGGCACGGATCTGCTCGCCGCCGACGAGAGGACCCTCGCCCGCACCGTACGGGGACGGCGCGTCGGCCTCGTACCGCAGAGCCCCGCCGCCCACCTCACCCCCGTCCGCACCGTACGGTCCCACCTGGAGGAGACCGTCCGCGCCCTCACCTCCACCGCACGGAGAGGGCGGCGCGCGGCCGCGGAGGAGGCCGCCGACCGGGCCGCGTTCCCCGCCGGACACCTCGACCGGTACCCGCACGAGCTCTCCGGCGGACTCGCCCAGCGCGCCGCCACCGCCCTCGCCCTCATCGGCGACGCCCGGCTGCTGCTCGCCGACGAACCCACCACCGGCCTCGACCGCGCACTCGTCGACCGCACCGCCGACGAGCTCCGCCGCCACGCCGACGAGGGCCGCGCCCTGCTCCTCATCACCCACGACCTGACCGCCGCCGCGCGCGTCGCCGACCGCGTCGCCGTCATGTACGCGGGCCGGATCGTCGAAGTCGCCCCCGCCCACCGCTTCTTCGGCCCCACCGGACCCCGCCACCCCTACGCCCGAAGACTCCTCGACGCCCTGCCCGACCGGGCGTTCACCCCGATCCCCGGGATGCCGCCCGAACTCTCCGCCCTGCCCGAGGGCTGCGCCTTCGCCCCGCGCTGCCCCCGCGCCACCGACCGCTGCGCCACCCGCCCCGAACCGGCGGCCGGCGTGGCCTGCCACCACCCGGAGCGGCCCCGTGCTTGAACTCCACTCCGTCACCGCCGGATACGAGCCCCGCAAGCCCGTCTTCCGGGGCGCGAGCCTCACCCTCGCCCCCGGCGAGTCCGTCGGACTGCTCGGCCCCAGCGGCTGCGGCAAATCCACCCTCGCCCGGGTCGCCGCCCTCCTCCACCGCCCCGACGAGGGCCGCCTCGTCCTCGACGGAACCGAGGTGCGGGCCTGGCGCCACCGCGCCCCGCGCGAGCGGCGCACCGCCGTCGGCGTCGTCTTCCAGCAGCCCCGCACCGCCGCCGACCCCCGGCTCACCCTCGCCGACCTGATCGCCGAACCCCTGCGGGCCACCGGCCGCCGCGCCGAGGCCGCCGAACGGGTCGCCGCCCTCGCCCCGGCCGTCGGCCTCACCCCCGACCTCCTCGGCCGCCGCCCCCACGAGGTCAGCGACGGCCAGCTCCAACGCGCCTGCCTGGCCCGCGCCCTGACCCTCCGCCCCCGCTGGCTGATCTGCGACGAGATGACCGCCATGCTCGACGCCTCCACCACCGCGGCCCTCGTCGCCGCCGTCGAGGCCTACCGCGCCGAGACCGGCGCGGGCCTCCTCGCCGTGGGCCACGACCGCGTCCTGCTGAACCGCTGGTGCGACCGCACCGTCGAATGGAAGGACTGTCTGCCCGCCGCGCCCTGACCGAATCTCACCCGTATGGCCGACCCGCCATACGCCCGGACGGACCGCTCATTCCGCCACACTGTCCGCCGAACGCCGCAATTCCGCTGCGGCGACGGAGGGACGTGAGAGCGATGGCCGTTTCCATTTCTGTCGTGGTGCTGCTGCTGGTGCTGACCGTGATCTTCGTGCGGAACAGCGGCCTGAAGTTCACGCACGCCCTCGTCTGCGCCCTGCTCGGCTTCTCCCTCGCCGGCACCGGCATGGCGCCCACCATCCACAACGGCGTGGCCGCCACCGCCGAGGTGGTCTCCAGCCTCCGGCCTTGATCGTTTCGGTGTCGTGAACTGCCCATGAAACACAGGGCAGTTCCATGTACATTTCACGCACTCGGGCCTAGCGTCGGCCGCCGGCGCGACACATGTCAGAACCCCGAGGAGCCGCTTTGACCACCCCACCGCCCCGCAGACGAGGACGCGCGCTCGCGCTGATCGCCGCGCTCGCGGCGACCCTCCTGGCGGGCGCCGCACCCGTCGCCCAGGCCGAGGAGATCCCCCTCGCCCCCGGGTTCCGCCTCGTCGACCACTACGAGGGCGCCCCCGCCACCGCCCGGCCCGTGCCCGGCAAGGGCCCCGTCCAGCACCCGCACCTCGCCCCCAACGGCCGCAGCGGCATGCACGCCGACGGCGCCGGCAGCGCCACCTACCCCTGGTCCGGGCCGCTCGGGCGCGACCCCGAGGTCACCAGCGAGAAGATCGCCGCCCTCGGCGGCGAGTGCGCCACCGTCACCTTCGACGCCGCCGGCCGCCTGGTCACCGTCTGCGGCACCTTCAGCGGCTTCCTCCTGAAGCTCCTCGACCCGCGCACCCTGGCCACCCTCGCCGAGTACAAGCTGCCGCAGCGCTCCTCCACCGTCGAGGCCGTCACCCGCCTCGACTTCGAGAAGATCTTCAAGAAGTCCTCGCCCGCGGGGCGCTGACCTGCGTGGATAAGCCTCTGAAGAGCGTTGACCTGCGCCTTTGCTTCTTTCTGGAGCTTTCACGGTGACACCGTTTGACGCGGTCGATTCTCCCCAGCCGCTCCCCAGCGCAGGTTCATTCTCCCCAGATCCTCCCCGGCGCAGGTTCATTCTCCCCAGATCCTCCCCGGCGGCTTCCGGTTCCCGGCGGTGTTTCGACTGGTGAGGCACCCATTGGGGGCTCGCGCGGTGGTTACACACTGTACTGAAATGGGCTGCGAGCGAACGTCGGGGTACCGGCCTCTATCAGCTGAGTACTGCGTGGTGCCGGGCTTCTTCGTGCAGTGCGGCAGGTGCCTCCAGACACCGGTGCCTCGTATGCCTAGCGAAGGAGCGGGCGCCGTCAGGGGGACGCTGCGGTACGTGCCGATCAGTTGGCGTGGTCTTTGGAGCATGTTCCGCACCTGGTTCGGCCTCGCCTGATGTCGGTCAAGGTCACCGTGGCTTCGGTCCCGCACGCACAGCGGCAGCGCCACCGGTCGGTGGTCTTTCCGGGATAGGTCTCCATAGGCTCGAGCCCGGCCTCTCGAACCTCGGCGGCGGCCTTCGCCGGATCGGTCCGGCCGCCGGCCCGGGGACACTTCTTGCACCCCGTTGTTCCTGACCGGACGAAGGACAGACGCGTCATGACGTCGTTCCCGCAGGAACAGCGGCAGTGCCACGGGTCCGTGGTCCGGCCGGGGTAGGGCTCCAGCGGTTCGAACCCGGCCGCGCGCATCTCGTCCGTGGCTTGCTCGGCGTTCGATGATCTGGAGGAGCAGAAGCGGCAGCGGCTCCCTCCGTTGTTGACGTTGGAATAGGTGGGGGTGCTCTCGCGGCCGCATGTGGTGCAGCGGCAGCGCCAGGGGGTCTGACTCGTGGGGTAGGGCTCCAGCGGTTCGAAGCCTGCCGCGCGCATCACTTCAACCGCCTTGGGGGCGGTTGCGGCGGCACGTTTGGCCTGCGCCGCTCTGGTACGGCAGATGCGGCAGCCCTGGCCCCCGTTGCGTACGGCGTTGAAGGTGGGTCGGCCCTCGTGCCCGCACGTGGTGCACCGGGAGGGCCAGGTCGCGTTCGTGCGGCCCGGGTATGGCACGAGCGGCTCGTACCCGCGGGCGCGCATCTCCTCGGCGGCGGCCTCCGCGTCGAACAGGACAGCGGCACGGGGCCGGGCACCGGCCCGGGGAACGTAGGCGCCGGGTGCGCGGCGGGTCTCCTCCTCGACCATGGCCCACATCGCGTCCGCGGTGACGCGGTCGGCGGAGCAGGTCTCGCTCCACCCGTTCGGCATGACGTCCTTGGTGAGGAACGGACACAGCTTGGCGCCGCGCAGGCGGTCCAATACAGCCTGTTCGACGTCGTAGGCGGCGGCGCCGGTCGTGTAGTCGCCGACCTGGTACAGCTCCCACCCCTGGCGCTCGTGCTGCAGGAGGCGGGAGTTGTAGCCGGTGCAGGCGCCGATGCCGACCTTGACCGCGTTCCACTCCCGGTGAGTGATCACGTAGAGCTTCGCCGGCCCGGCCAGGTCGATTCCGTGGGTGGCGCACATGCGGCATCCCTTGCCGGTACGGACACCGGTCAGCCGAAGATGCACTTCGTGGCCTGCCGGGCAGCGGCACAGCCACCGCTTGTCACTGCCGGGGTACGGCTCCAGCGGCTCGAACCCGGCCGCCCGCATCTCGGCCGCGCACGCCGCAGGGTTGAGCGGTGCACTTCCCGCGCAGTGACCGCAACGGTACCCGCGACCCTTGACCCCCGAGTACAGGGGCTTCGACTCCTTCCCACAGGTGGTGCAGCGGCAGCGCCAGCCCACTGAAGAGCCGGGATACAGTTCCAGAGGTTCGAAGCCGTGCGCCCGCATCAGGGCGGTGGCCTCGGCCGGGTCGGTACGGCGGGCAGCAGCCCGCTGCCTGTACCCCTCCGCCCGGCACACCGGACACGGGTCGTAGCCGCTACGGACGCTCGACACCTTTACCCGGACCACCTTGCCGCACGCCGCGTGACGGCAGTTCCACGGCGCCGCGGCGGACAGATACGGCTCCAGCGGCTCGTACCCCGCGTTGCGCATCATGGCCTCCGCCTTCTCGGCGTTGGCCTCGCGCTGCCGCCGGCCGCGCGTCCTGCGGTTGCACGTGGCGCAGCCCGACGCGGCCTTCTCCTTGATCAGGTTCCGGACCGCGGACAGCCGCGGTGCGCCGACGGCCCCGCACGCGGTGCAGCGGCAGCGCCACGGCGTCTGACTGTTGCGGTATGGCTCCAGCGGCTCCAGACCGACCGACCGCATGTCCGCCTCGGCCCGCTCGGCCCCGCCCGCGCGCTCCTGGAAGATCGCCCGGCGGCTCTCCTTCGCGCACTCCGTGCACCCGACCTGGCCGGCGCTGAGGTACGCCGGTCTCGGGGAGACAATGCTTCCGCATGCCAGGTGCCGGGACCGCCACGGCTTCCCGTTCCCGGGGTAGGGCTCCAGCGGCTCGTATCCGGCCGCCCGCATGGCGGTGGTGTGCCTGGCCTCGGCCGCTTCACTACGCAACCGCCCTGCACGTGCCCGTCCGCACGTAGAGCATCCGGACGCGCCCGCACGGAGCCGATGGAGGATCACGTCGACTTCATGACCGGCAGGGCAACGGCAGCGCCAGGGGACACCACCTGTTCCCGGGTAGGGCTCCAACGGTTCGAAGCCCCGAGACCGAACCTCGTGGTCAGGATCGTAAGAAGCCATGCCCATGCACCCGGTCCCTCAGCGACGTTCCGCTTCCCTCCACGGACAGGCCCTTGTCCTGTCCGGCTGGACTCTGCATCTTCCCAAGCTCCTTGGATAACCCGATCAGTCACTCTCGGTCTGTCACAGCCCCTCCCCTTCGTGCGCCTGCTGAGTGGGCGTTAAGTCCGTTTCTGGTAGCGGCCTCGTCCGGGTTGAGTGAGGAAGCCTTGGCGGGTGAGGCGTCCGAGGCGGCTGCGGGTGATGTTGACGGAGGCGTCGTCGGTGGGCATGTTGAGGAGTTCGTGCAGCTCACGGGCCCGGAACACCCGATCGGGGTGCTGGTTGAAGGCGCTCACGATTGCCTGGTAGGCGGTGCTCGATTCAGGCGGATTAGGTTCGGTCCCGGTCGGTGCGAGTTCAGTGATGATCTTGCGGGTGGTGGCCAGGTCCGCAAGACGCGCTTCGGTTTCGGTGAGGGTGGCGGTGAGGTGCGCGATCTGATTGCGGAGTTCGTCCGCCCGGGCCGTGGCCTCGTTCTCCCGGATGTGAAGGTCCGCCAGGAGTTCGGTGATGTTCACGCGGCAAGGCCGATGGTGTCGCGCCAGGCGGGGGTGGGTGTGGTGAGGCGGCGGGCCATGTTCGCGGTGGAGGCCCAGTAGACGCGTGAGGCGGAGGTGTCGGGCCGGTGGTCGTACTCACGGGTCAGACGGCGGTGCAGCATCAGTGTGCCGTTCGTCTGCTCGACCACCCACCGCTTCGGCTGCGGGACGAACCCTTTTCCCTGGTCGGCGGGGTTGCGGCGGACGATCTCGACGTCGATGTCCTGCAGTGCGCCGTGAACGATGACTTCGTCCTTGAATCCTTGGTCCACCAGCACTTTCTCCAGGCGCATCCCGCACCGTTCGGCGGCCTGGTCGAGCAGGGCGGTGCCGGCGGCGTTGTCGTGCGCTGAGGCGGCAGTGACGACGACGCCGATGATCAATCCCAGCACGTCGACGGCCAGTCCGCGCTTGCGCCCCGAGACTTTCTTGTTCGCGTCCAGCCCCGTCGTGGTCCTGGGGACACCCGCCGCGGCGCGGACGGACTGGGTGTCGATGATCACGAGGGACGGGTCCTCTAATCGGCGGGCCTTCTCCCGCACCTGGCAGCGAAGGAGTTGCTGAATCCGCTGGTCAAGCCCGTCCTGACGCCAAAGGCCGAAGTAGTAGAACACCGCCGACCAGGCCGGGAAGTCATGCGGCAGCATGCGCCACTGACAGCCCGTCCGGTTCTGATAGAAGATCGCGTTCACAACCTCCCTCAGGTCGCAGGAACCGGGATCCCCGGTCGCCGACCGCGTCACCCTCTCCTGTTTCCAGGCCGTGATCATCGGTTCGATCAACGCCCACTGCCCGTCCGACAGGTCGCTGAGGTACGGCTTTCTCTTCACGCCTCGCATCTCAACATGGACATGCCCATCGAGCAGCCCAGACGACGATCAGTACCCCGATCGAGCGACCACGAACGAAGAGAAGCCGGACTTAACGCCCACTGACAGCCGCGTTCTCCCCAGATTCTCCCCAGCGCTTCCGGATCCCTAAAAAGGCCAGGTCAGAGGGCCTATGCAGGGAAGGGCGAGGAGATCACCCGCATCACTTCTCCCCAGCGCCCGGTATGGGCGGTTTGCGCGGCGATGTATGCGCAAACAGTGCGTGGCGCGTGTTTGAGACAGGTGCCCGCTACAGCCGGCCTCTCCGCTTGAAAATAACGTACAAACTGCCTCATACCACCCCCATCAAGCCGATGGCGAAGGGTACCCGAGGCCCCGGCGCAGCTCCGGCATGGAGTCGAAGCTCATGCCATAAATAGTTCCCACCCCTGGGGGAGCAAAGGGAATCGCCGCCCACGAGAAGACCTTCAAGAAGTCCTCGCCCTCGGGGCGCTGACCTGCGTAGACGTCCAAATTGGGCGGCCTGACCAGCGAGTTTGCTCCTTTCTGGAGCTTTCATGGTGACGCTGTTTTGCGCGATCGATTCTCCCCAGCCGCCCCCCGGGCGGCTCATTCTCCCCAGATTCTCCCCAGCGGGAGTTGGATTGGGGGCGGATCGCTGCTCGTCAGGGAGCAGGTCACGAATGCTGCCCGTGTCGCGCAGCGTAGTCACCTCACAAGTCGGGAACCGATGGTGTCGTCTAGAGGCGGTCGGCAGCTGCATCGGTCGTGGTGTGGTGCCCCGGGCCGACGCCGGGCAGCCCAGCGTCAGGCCTGACACGGTCATCGCAGGCAAGGCGTACTCGCCCCGGGCTATCCGTCAAGTCCTGCGCAGGCTGGGCATCCGGGCCCAGGAGGGGCTTCCCGGTGCGCCCCGTGGCCGGTAGGGACGTGGCGCCATGTATCTGGACTCGATGATCCTCGGACTGCTGTCCCTCACCGGCTTCTCCGGATACGACCTGAAGCAGTGGATGGACGGCCCGCTCAAGTACATCGGAAACCAGGTTCAGGGCCCGCAGATCTACCGGCGGCTGGCCAAGCTGGTCGAGCGCGGCTGGGTCGAGTTCGAAGTCGCCCCGCGCGACGGCCGGCCCGACGCGAAGGTGTACTCGCTGACCGAAGCGGGCCGCGAGGCGCTGTGGGAGTGGGCCCGCTCGCCGTACCAGCCGTCACCGCGCCTGGCGGACCCGGACTTCGTGGGGACCGGCCGACCAGCGCGTTTGCACCGGTGGACAGTCGGGACAGGACGATGTTGAACCCGAAGACGCTCCGCCGGACCGGAGCGGGCAGCTCGTGCTGGTCATCGGCGCTCGTGGGAAGCGCGCGATGCCCCTGCTGATGGGATCGGCACACGCCGGGGCGTCGGCTGTCGCCGTCAAGGCCGGCCCGGACGACGAGGTGGTGGAGGCGCTCCGAGACGCGGCGACCGAATGCGGGATCACCCTCTTCGGCGTCGCCGACGAGGCGCGCGGCCGGGTCCTGGTCCTCGCCCGGTGTCGTGTCCCTGTGCAGCCCGGGGTCCACGTCACGTTCCGTACTCGTGCCGCGCACCGTAGGGAGCGAGGAGGGAGACCTCCTCGCTGCCCGTGACGGGGCCGGCGATGACGGCGGCCGGCGACGCCGGGCGGTCGCACCGCCACAGTCCGGCGCCGGCCGGTTCGTTCAGGAGCTGGGTACGGAGTCCTTGAAGGCGGTCCCGGACGTGCGGAAGCCGGCGACCTTCGCGGCCACCTGGGCCGGGGTGAGGACCTCGTCCTTCACGTGGAGCATGTAGTCGACCCTCTCCTCGTAGGCGCGGGTGGTCGTGGAGGTCTGGCCGACGAGGTCGATCAGCCACTGGTTGAAGTGGATCGACATGGGCCGCTCGGGCAGGTAGCGGGCGTCGTGGCGGGCGAACTCCTTGCCGTCGATGTAGTAGACGAGTCCCGTGTCGTCGATGGTCAGGACGAGGTCGTGCCAGCCCGCCTGGCTCGTGCGGGTCTCGGTGTGCTGGTTGACCGCCTCCCAGGGGTCGGGGCGGAAGGTCTCCCAGGAGGTGGTGTAGAGGACGTTCGCCGTCTCGCCCCAGCCGCCGTTGGGGAGGTACTCGAAGTCGTACTCGGCGTAGTCGTCCGCCATCGGTGCGGTGAGGTCGTTGATGGTGAAGAAGCTCTGGACCAGGTGGTCGCCGTCCGGGCCGCTGGTCGGGGTGTCCGCGAAGCGCACCCGGGCGGCGTAGGTGCCGTTCTTGAACTTCCGTTCTGCGGTGTGCACTTCGGTCTGCCGGGTCGACGCGCCGGATCCCGCGGTCGACGTGCGCAGCGTCATGATCGAGTTCGTGCCCTCTTTGGTGAAGGTGACGTTCTCGGGAGCCCACGTCGCCGCGCCGACGCCGGGGCCGCCACCGCCGGAGCGGATGGTCCAGCCGTGTGCGGTGATCGCCGGGTCGGTGTGGCCGGTGTAGTCGAAGTCGTCGAAGAGGACGCCCTGTCGGGCCGGAGGAGTTGTCGGACTTGTGGGTGACGGGTCGGTCGGGGTCGGCGTCGGGGTTGCCTCGTTGCCGGCGGGGGCGGTGCCCCAGACCTGGACTCCGCCGATGGTGGCGGTGACCTTGGTCCAGTTCCCGTACGTGGTCTGAGCGGGTCCGAACGAGTAGTCGTCGGACTGGTCGAGTGGCTGCCAGTCGGAGCGGTGGAAGCGCAGCTGTACGTCCCCGGTGTCGGCGCCCGGTGCCAGGGAGCCGGCCCCTGCCGTGAACCCGACCTCCAGGTACCGGTCCGCCGTGGCGGTGGGCGTGGCCGGCGTGCCGAACGTACCCATCAGATGCGCGCAGCCCTTGACGGCCCAGTCGCAGGCGTAGGTGTACGAGGCGCCGGGGTCGGCCTTGAAGTAGTAGCGCAGCTTGACCTGGCTCAACGGGATGTTTGTCGTCCCGGTGTTGACCACGGTGAACCAGGGCGCCGCCTGGTCGCTGCCCGCGCCGCCGTGCCGGTACCGGACGGCGATGCTCTCGTCCGCGGCAGCGGCGGGAAGGACCGTCAGGGCGGTGGCGCCGAGGACGAGCACGGTGGTGGCGGCGAGCGCGGTGCGCATGCCGGTCTTCCGGCGGCTGGTTCCGTTGCGCATGGGGGTTCCTCTCGGGGAGGTGATGGGGGGAAGGCAGCACGGTGCCGAGGGTGAGGAGTTGCTTCAACACCCGTGTGGGGAAAGGCTGATCATGCGCCCAGGAGAAATTGGCATAGACCAATACTGGCGTCAACCCCTCGCACTGCGACCGGACAGCCGCTGAGGGTCCGCGTCAGCTCCGCAGGGCGGTGCAGAGGGCGGCGCGGGCGGCTCTGCCTTCGGGGATCGGCAGGAGGGGGTAGACGTGCAGCAT
Source organism: Streptomyces sp. NPDC021012 (assembly GCF_044333355.1). Classification (NCBI taxonomy): domain Bacteria; kingdom Bacillati; phylum Actinomycetota; class Actinomycetes; order Kitasatosporales; family Streptomycetaceae; genus Streptomyces; species Streptomyces sp. NPDC021012. Next base: position 929,389 of record NZ_JBIRQU010000002.1, on the reverse strand, counting down.
CTCCGGCGCCTCGTGGAAGTCCAGCTCGACGCCCGCGGCCGTGGCGCGGGCGGCCAGTCGTCGGGCGTCGGCGTTGACGATGTCCCGGGTTCCGCTGAACAACGTGATCGGGTTCAGTCCGGTCAGGTCGGCGAGCAGAGGGCTGACGTGCGGGTGGTCGACAGGGAGCGTGCCGCGGTAGAGGTCGCCGGCGTAGCGCGCACCGGGGACGGCGAGCCAGGGGTCGCGGTCTTCGAGCAGGGCGATGCGCGGGTCGGTCAGGCTGACGTCCAGCCACGGGGAGATGAGGACGGTGCGGGCGGGGGCGGGAAGTCCTCGGTCCCGCAGGTGGACGGCGACGGCGAGGGCCATCCCGCCGCCGGCGGAGTCGCCGATGAGGCTGAGGGCCGTGGTGGCAGCGTTGTCGAGGAGCTCGGCGGCCAGGTCGGTGACGGCCGGCACCACCTCGGATGCCGTCGCCAGGGGAGCGAGGGGGTAGATCGGCACCGTGATCCGGGTGTCCGTCTCGGCGGCCACGTGGGCGATCAGCTTCCAGTGCTGGGGCGCTATCTCGTTGATGTACGCGCCGCCGTGCAGATAGATCGCCCGCCGTCCGGGGCTGAGAGCGCCGCGAGGGGTGACCTCGTAGACGGGCCATCCGGCCACCCGGCGTACGGAGAGGTCGACCGTGCGCTCCAGTCCGGCCGGTGGGGCGTACCCGGTCGGCCGCAGGGAACGGGCGAGGACCTGTTCCCGGACGGCCTCCGCCGAGCCGAACACCTTCTTGGCCCCACGGAGCCGCACCACGGTCGGCATCGCTCTGCTGGTCAGGCTCGGCACGGTACGGCTCCGTTCTCGTGGTCCTCGGCGTTCTTCGGTGTCACGTCAGGTCGGTGTTCTTCGTCTCCGGCATCCGGTGCACCACGGCCAGGGCGAGGAGCAGCAGGACCACCGTGTAGCCGAGGAAGAGGTCACCCTTCCCGTTGCTGGCCAGCCATGTCTGAAGATACGGCGCACTGCCGCCGCAGGCGGCCACGGCGATCGCGTAGGGGAAGCCCGCACCCGTCGTGCGCAGCCGGGTCGGGAACATCTCCGCGAACACCGCGGGGGTGATCGCCGCGCCGGCGGACATGAAGAGCATGGCCGTCGTCATGGACACAGCCAGCTGCCAGGCCTGGTCCTGGATGAACCAGTTCAGGGGGAAGGCCAGGACGGCTCCGCCGATGTAGGAGCCGTACAGGATGGGCTTGCGGCCCACGCGGTCGGAGAGGGCGCCGAACAGCGGCAGCGCCACGAGGAAGACCAGGTTGGCGAGGACGCCCGCCCACAGCGCGGAGGAGGCCTCGATGCCCTTGAGCGAGATGGCCTGGGCCGGGGCGGAGACGGCCCAGGTGTAGTAGACGACCGTGCCGCCCAGGGTGAGGCCGATCACGCGCAGGCACGCCGCCCGGTTCTCCCAGAAGCCGCGCCACACCGACGTGCGCGGTTCGTGGTCCGGGGTGTCGGCCTGCTTCTCGAACGCGTCGGTCTCCTCAAGACGGAGCCGCATGATCAGCGCGTACAGGCCGAGAAGTCCACCCATGACGAAGGGCACGCGCCAGCCCCACGCGTGGAGCTGGTCCTCGCTGAGGAAGGAGGAGAGGACCGCTGCGAGCACGGTGGCGACCATGATGCCGCAGGTGCCGGAGATGTAGATCAGGCTCGACCAGAGCCCTCGCCGTTCGCGGGGGGCCATCTCCGCCACGTACGTCTGGGCCGCGGGAAGCTCCCCGCCGTGGGCCAGGCCCTGGACGAGCCGCGCGAACACCAGCAGGGCCGAGGCGCCCACGCCGATCGTGGCGTAGGTCGGTGCGAGGCCGATCAGCAGGCTTCCGGCGGCGGCCAGCGCGATGGAGCCGACCATCGCCGCACGCCGCCCCTTGCGGTCGCTGAGCCGGCCGAAGACCAGGCCGCCCAGGGGGCGCATGAGGAAGCCCACGGCGAAGATCGCCAGGGTGCTCAGCAGGGCCGAGGTCGGATCGGCGGAGGGGAAGAACTGCGAGGCGAAGAACGGGGTGAAGATCGCGTAGACGTTCCAGTCGTACCACTCCAGGGCGTTGCCCACACCGGTGCCGATGACAGTGCGCAGCCGGGACGGGGCGGGGGTGCTCTTGGTCGTGGCGCTCGTGGCCGAGGCCTCTGGTGCGTCGGATCTGCTGGCCGGGGACGGGGAGGCTTGGTCGGGCACGGGATTCTCCTGGGGGACGGGGCGCAGTGTGGATGAGCTGCGTCCGGCGGGGCTGCGGGAAGTGCGGTCAGGAGGCGGCGGGTGTCGCCTTCGCCAGGCGGCGCAGGGCGAGTTCGGCGTAGAGCGCGGCTCCGTCACCGAGCACGCTGTCGTCGAAGACGGCCAAGGGCGAGTGGTTGTACGGGGCGCGCTGCACCTCCCGGTCAGGCGGACAGGCGCCCAGGACCACGAACGCGCCGGGGACCTCGTCCAGCACCCGGGAGAAGTCCTCCGATCCGGTGGCCGGCCGGGGCGCCCACGCGTAGCGCTCCTCTCCGTGCACCTCCGCCACCACGTCGGCGACGAACTCCGCCTCGGCCGGGTCGTTGACGGTGAGGGGGTACAACTCGGCGAAGTCCACCTCGACATCGAGACCGTGGGCGGCCGCGATGCCCCGGCACACCTGCGCGGCGCCGTCCTTGATCCGGCCGTGCGACGACGCGGAGAACGACCGTACGGTCGCCGTGAACCGGGCCTCGTCGGGAATGACGTTGCCGGCCGTGCCCGCGTGGAAGGCGCCCACGGTCAGCACCACGGGGTCGAAGGGATCGAACCTCCGGCTGATGAAGGTCTGCAGCGCGGTGACCATCTCGCACGCCGCCGGTACGGGGTCGTTGGCCAGGTGCGGCATCGAACCGTGGCCTCCCGCCCCGCGGACGGTCACGCGAAGGCTGTCGGAAGACGCCAGGACCGGGCCCCGGCGGGTCGCGAACAGCCCGCTCGGCTGGCCCGCCGACGTCACGTGCAGTGCGTAGGCAGCCACCGGTCGTTCACCGGAGGCGTCCAGGACCCCTTCGGCGAGCATGTGGCCGGCCCCGTCCTGCCCCTCCTCGCCGGGCTGGAACATGAAGACCACATCGCCCGCGAGCTCGTCCCGGCGGGCGGAGAGGAGCTGTGCCGCGCCGGCGAGCATGGATGTGTGCAGGTCGTGACCGCAGGCGTGCATGATCCCGTCCGTGCGGGAGGCGTACGTGAGATCCGCGCGTTCGGTGACGGGCAGTGCGTCCATGTCGGCGCGCAGGAGCACCGTGGGGCCGGGACGAGCGCCCCGCAGGACCGCGGTGACGGAGGTCAGCCGGTTCCCCGTGGTGACCTCCAGCGGCAGTCCGTCCAGGGCGGCCAGGACCTTGTCCCGCGTACGCGGCAACTCCAGGCCCAGTTCGGGCTCCCCATGAAGCGCCCGCCGCAGGCGGATCAGATCACCCTGCACACTCCGTGCGTCCTCGCGCACCGACACCGGCATCCCCTTTCACTGACGTTCACCTCGCTGTCGCTCGGTTGCCAGCGATGATGGATACTCGGCACTCACTCCCCTCGAAAACGCAGGATCTTTCTTCCATGCCTGATCGTTTGCAGGAATCTGCACATCTGGACGAGCTCGACCTCAGCCTGGTCAACACGCTGCAGATCGACCCCCGAGCCCCCTGGTCGCGCATCGGGCGGGCACTCGACCTGGATCCCGTCACCGTGGCCCGACGCTGGTCCCGGCTGACCGGGACGGGCGTCGCGTGGATCACGGCACAGCCCGGGCGCGCACAGATCTCCCAGGGCTGCCTGGCCTTCGTCGAAGTGGACTGTCAGGCCGGCCGTGCGCTCGACGTGGCCAACACCCTCGCGCAGTGGCCCCACGTCCTGACAGTGGATCACACCAGCGGCGGCCGGGACCTCCTGCTCACGGTGTCGATGCCCACGCTTCCCGCGCTCTCCGTATACGTGCTGGAACGTCTGGGAACGCTCCCCGGAATCAGCGCCACCCGCACCCAGCTCGGCACCCATGTCTTCACGCACGCCACCGACTGGCGCCTGCGTGCGCTCGACCCCCGCCAGCGGGCACGCATCACCGCCGAGCGGCCGGCCAGGTCGCCGTCGACGCCCCAGACGCTCACCGCGAGGGACCGCCTCCTCGCCGTGCGCCTCGGGACCGAAGGACGTACCTCGCTCACGGACCTCGCGGAGGAACTGGGCGTAGGGATCACCACCGTACGCAAGCGGCTCGCCCTCCTCATCGCCAACGAGGACCTGGAACTGCGCTGCGAGGTCGCCCAGCCCCTGTGCGGCTGGCCGATCTCCACCACGATCTGGGCCCAGGCCCAGATCGACGACCGCGACGCCCTGAACAGACTCCTGGCCGCCGTCCCCGAGATCCGGGCGTGCATCGGTCTCGCCGGGGGCACGGCGAACCTCCTCATCAGTGTCTGGCTCCGTTCCCTTCCCGACATCCGCGGCCTTGAGGCCCGCCTCACCAGCGCACTGCCTCAGCTGAAGGTGCTCGACCAGGCGGTCTCCCTGCGCTTCGTGAAGCGCATGGGCCGCATCCTCGACCCGGCCGGCCGCAGTGTGAGCACCGTCCCCATGGACATCTGGTCCGAGCCTTCCTGAGGCGTCGGATCAGGCGTGTGCGCGGCGGACTCGCGGACGGCCCGGTTGACGTGCTCCGGCTCCTCGATGTTGCTGACATGGCCCGTGCCGGGGAGAACGACGAGCGTGGCGTCCGCAATCGCCTCCTGGAACGTCCTGACCAGAGCCGAACGGCGACGACGGAGTTCCCGTACGACGGTCCCGCCCCAGGAGAGACCTGCGACGTGTGCGGGGCCGAGCCGCAGATCGTCGATCTCCGGTCACCTCCGGAAGCGGCTCCCGCTCCGGAAGCGGACGGGAGCGTCCGCTCCGTCCCGGTCTATCCGGCGAGAGCCGCCTGCCGCCGGCTTTCGAGCGCCTGCTGGACGCGGGCCACATCGGTGGCGTAGGTGCGGTAGAGCAAGGTGAGGAAGGCGCCGTTGACGAGCACGAGTCCGACGAGGACCCACAGGAACACCGCGCGCAGTCCGAAGGCGTCGCCGAGGAAGCCGGCTCCGAGGCTGAACGCGGCGATGGCGACGGCCTCGAAGACGCTGAGGTAGATGGCGAAGGCGGCGCCGCGGAGTTCGGGAAGCGTCACAGCCATGATCATGGGTCGGTTGACCACCGGGTTGACGCCCTGGACGAGGCCCATGAGGGAGAAGAAGACGGCGAACACACCGATCCCGCCCCAGTCGAGCTGGGTGCCGAAGAAGGCCACTGCCGCGAAGGCGAACTGAGCGGTCTGGAGAATGACCACGAGGCCGTGGCGCGGGTTGCGGCGGACGGCCCAGTCGGCGAGGAAGCCGCCGAGCACGGTGCCGGTGAAGAAGCCGATGCCCATGGGGAAGAGGACGACGGAGGCGACCTGGGTGCTGAATCCGTAGACGTCCACCAGGAAGATCACACCGAACATCGCGGCGAGAAGTTGCCCCGACAGGAGTCGGGAGACGAGCAGGACCACCAGGCTCGGGATCCGGAAGAGCGCGGTCACCTGCTTCATGGTGACCTTGGTATGGGCCTCGCGGGTCCGTCGGTCGAGGCCGGCGAGCTGGTGCTCGGACGCGCCTCTGCCCGGGTCGCGCATCCAGATCAACAGGGCGACACCGCACAGGACGTTGACGGCGCCGATGCCCCACAGGCCCCAGCGCCAGCCGTCGTCGAACGCGGCGAGCTGTCCCTTCAGGGTGGCGAAGAGGGATGCGGCGAGGTTGATGACGCCGTACAGCATGCCGACGGCACGTCCCCGGGACTCGCTGTCGAAGAGGTCCCCCAGGATTTCCGTGGCGAGAGGTCCGGAGGCGGCGTACCCGGCGGCGAGGATGGTGATCAGGATGAGGAGCTGGGTGAAGTTCTGGGCGAAGCCCGCGGCTATGCCCCACACTCCCCAGAACCCGGTGGCCAGGACGAGGACGCCCTTGCGGGACCAGTGCTGGGCGACCCACACCCAGAACGGGCCGGCGAACACGCCGACGATCCGGCCCGCGGCGGTCAGGACGCCGAGCGCGCCGAGCGAGACTCCGAGCGAGTGGCGGATCACCGGGAACAGCCCGCTGATCAGACTCGCCTCGGTGTTCTCGACGAGCATGGTGCCGCCGAGCAGGGACAGCTGGCGCCAGCGGCCCTTCACGAGGACGGCCTTTCTCTCCTTCGTCGTGCCGACGGGTGCCTCGGTAAGATCGGGCAAGACGCCACCTCTTCTTCGTCTCGTTCTTCGCTGGATGGGCGGGGAGGAAAGGCTGGCCGGTGACGGGGTAGCCGCCCCGTCACCGGCGTTCATCTGTGGTCCGAGACCGGCTCTCAGAGTTGCGCGAGTTCCTCGGCGACCAGGCGCAGCCGGTGGGGCGGGATCATTCCGCCCGACATCGCGGCGATGTCGATGAGCGGGGTCGGCCCCAGGAACTGCAGGAGTTCCGAGTCGGCGATCCCCGGCAGGTGCCGCTTGAGCACCTCCAGAGCCACCGGATCGCCGATCAGCGTCGCGACCGGCGTTCGCAGCGAGAGCCGCCCCTCGGGATACTCCTCGGCGCGAGGCAGGGGCACCGCCGCCCGCCGGGCCTGGTCCCGCTGCGCCCGTACGAGGAGGTGCGCGCCGGTCACCGGACCCTCGGCGGGCAGGCCGAGACGTTCGTACTGACTGGGCGGAGCCTCCGTATCCCGCATGAGCTCCACCAGCAGCGTCGCGAGCCGCAGCTCCACCTCGTCGTCGACGAGCGGGTCCAACTGCTCGGGGTCGTTCTCCAGGTCGAAGAGCAGGCTGCCGTGGTGGTACGGATTGACGAAGGTGCGGCCGGCCGTACGCAAGGTGCGGAGGCCCTTGGTGAAGCCGAACGGCTCGGCCAGCTCCACGTCGGCGAGTTCGGCGGGGGTGAAGCGGCCGCGCATGTGCGTCGGCATCAACGTGTGCTCCTGCAGCGGGGCGTTGCCGGGGGAGACGGGTGCGCGCATGTAGACGTACCGGCCGTCGGTGATGTTCACGTGACCGCCGTGGATGCCGAAGAGGCCGGCCTCGCGTACGGGGTCGTCCGCGACGGAGACGGGCAGCGGTGCGCCCTGCATGTCGGCCGGGCGCTCGACGCCGAAGTACTCCAGGAGGGTGGGGGCGAGGTCGATGGTCTGCACGAGGGTGTCGCGCCGCTCGCCCGCGCCGCCGGAGCGCGGGTCCCAGACGAACAGCGGCAGATGGACCAGCTCGTTGTACCAGGGCTGGACGCCCTTGCCCCACCAACCCTTCTCACCGAGCAGCAGACCGTGGTCGGTGTTGACGATCAGGAGCGTGTCGTCCCACAGTCCGTACTCGTCCATGGCGTCCAGGACCCGGCCCAGGGAGTGGTCGCACATGGAGAGGAGGGCGGCGTACTCGTAACCGGCGTGCGCGACCTGCTCGTCCGTCTCCACCACCTGCTTGTAGTCGGGCCAGTCGAAGTGCGGCCCGTCGTACGCATGCGGGTAGAGGTCCTTGTAGCGCTGGTGGGAGAAGAACGGCTCGTGCGGGTCGAAGGTCTCGATTTGGACGAACCACCGGTCCGCGTCCTTGTTGGTGCGGAGGAACTCCAGGCCGGCGTCGAAGGTGAGGGTCTGCGGATGCCGGTCCTCGGTCGCCATGTGCGGCCGGTTCACCCAGTCCTGCCGGTATACGGCCGAGCGCATCCGCTTCAGGTCCTCGGGCATCTCCGGATCGGCCACCTGACCCTTCCACGGATCGCCTTCCTGCCCGCGGAAGAACTCCCAGGAGTTGTAGCGGCCGTGGTAGGTGGCGCCGCCGTCCTCCCAGTAGTGCGGGTGGTCGCTGGCCAGATGGGTGTACACGCCGTTCTGCTTGAGCAGTTCGGGCATCGAGTCGTCGAAGGGCTCCAGCGGTCCCCAGCTGCGGTGCAGGAAGTTGTAGCGCCCCGTGTGCAGTTCGCGGCGGGCCGGCATGCACGGCATCGACCCCGCGTACGCCTTGTCGAAGGTCACCGTCCGCTCGGCGAGGCGCGCGAAGTTCGGGGCGTGCGTCCAGTCCCCTCCGTACGGCGGCAGCATGCGCCGATTGAGACTGTCGAACATCACCATGATCGCCCTCATCGGACGGACTTCCCTTCTGTCGCCTCTGCTGTCGCCGTCTTCGTGGCGCGTTCCTGGAAGATCTCCATCCAGCGCCCGAAGAGCTCCGCGGAACGCGGTGGCGCCGGTGCGTGCCAGGGAACCGGCACCGAGGCACGGGGTACGGCCAGACGCTGTTCCAGGTCCTCGGCCAGGTGGGACCGGCCGGTGTCGCGCAGATGCCGGGCGTACCGGGTGGGATCCGCGTAGTAGACGGGCCCGGCCTGGAGATTGCTCAGCATCGGATCAGGCAGGCAGCCGGGGCGGCCGGCGTGCTCGTGCCACCACTCGGCCAGGTGGGAGCGCATCGTCCCGGCGAGAGCGGGCTCCTCGTCCAGGAGGTCACGCGTCAGGTACGGATCGTCGGTGACGTCGTACAGCTGCTCCCAGGCCGTCTTGAAGCACCCCGGGTGATAGGTGCGGACGTAGAGGTGGTCGCGGGTGCGGACGGCACGCTGGTAGGTGTGGGCGCCGTGGCCGAGGACCAGGTACGGCCGGGAGTCGGTCTCCTCGCCGCGTACCGCGCCCGCGAAGGAGGCGCCCTGCCAGCCCTCGGGCGCGTCGAGGCCGAGCAGGTCGCACAGGGTGGGCGCAAGGTCGATGTTGTACAGGAGGTCGTCGTTGCGGCGGGCCTCGGCCGGAAGGGTGTCGGTGACCCCGGGCCAGTACACGACGAGGGGGATCCGCTGGACGGACTCCGTGGCCAGCCCGTGTTCCGCGTACATGCCGTGCTCGCCGAACGCCTCGCCGTGGTCGGCACTGACGACGATCGCCGTCTCGCCCGCGATGCCCAGTTCCTCCAGGGTGGCCAGGAGCCGGCCGAAGTGGTGGTCCCAGTAGGCGATGGCGCCGTCGAAGCCGTTGATCAGGTGCTCGAAGTCGGCGCGGGAGCGTATCGCGTCGGGCATGTTGTGCGGCACGGGCGAGGTGCCGCCGCCTCCGGTGAGCGAGTAGTGCAGGTCCAGGGCGCTGCGGGGGCCGTAGATCTCGGCGTGCTCCCGGATCGTCTGCTCGTCCGGCCAGGGCTGCACAGGGGCGGAGGCCGCCATGCGTTCGGTCCACTCGGCGGGCTGGGTGTAGTCGGTGTGCGGGTCCCAGTAGGTGAGGTGGAGGTACCAGTCGTCGTCCTCGGCGTGCCTGCGGATCCAGCCGAGGGCGGCGCGGTTGACGTCGGCGGCGTCCTCGTCGCCCCAGTTGCCGGTGGCGCGGACGGACTCGCGGAAGTTGCCGTGGAACCAGTACGCGCGGTGACGTTCGGCGAAGACGGAGACGGCCGCGGTGTAGTAGCCGTCGAGCTGGAGGCGTTGGCCGAGGAGCGGCCGGTCGGGTTCGGGGCCGTGGCCGGAGTCGAGCCGGAACTGCGCGTCGGCGCCGTAGTGGCCGATCACGCCGTTCGTGATCCCGAACTGTCCGCTGGTCAGAGCGGTCCGGGACGGCAGGCAGGGCGAGTCGGAGCAGTAGTAGCGGTCGAAGACCACCGACTTGTCGGCGAGCTTCTGGAGGTGAGGCGTGGTGGGCCGGTGGTAGCCGTACGGGGTGGTGTGGTCGGCCCGCAGGGTGTCGACGTCCACATAGATGATGCGCAAGGTGAACTCCGGGGGGAAAAAGGCGGGAGCCGCATGCGGCCGGCATCCGATGAGCGCTCGAGGAGATATGTGCGCCAGCAGCTATGCCCCTCAGGTTTCAGGGCTGTTGCCGAAGGTGTCAAGATGTCGCACCGCAGTTCTCGCACTTGAAATATTCCCGCATCACTCCGCTGCTTGCGTTCTCTGACGGAGAGGTCGCCAACCTCTCAGGCTTGCCGGTTCATGAGTTCTCGCGTACATATGAAGGCGTCCCGGAGCCGCAGCCGGGGAGCGAGGAGAAGTCGGCCATGGACAGCTGTTGCACCCCGGGCCGCACGGCCGTGCACACGACACTCCTGCCGGTGCCGTCCGTACCCACCCCGCCCGCCGCTCGGCCGGAGAGCCGGTCGAAAGGGGCGGAGGGGGCGGAGTTCGTGGCCCTTCCCGGTGGGGAGTTCTTGATGGGCGACTGCTTCGGCGAGGGATACCCGTCGGACGGGGAGCAGCCCGTGCACCGGGTGGAGCTGGCCCCCTTCGCCATCGCCGCCACCGCGGTCACCAACGCCCAGTTCGCCGCGTTCGCCGCCGCGACCGGCCACCGCACGGACGCCGAGCGCTACGGCTCGTCCGCCGTCTTCCACCTCGCCCTGCGCGCCCGCGCCCGGGACGTCCTGGGGCGCGCTCCCCGTACCCCGTGGTGGCTCGACGTCGCCGGCGCCGACTGGGCCCACCCCGCCGGACCGCTCTCCCACTGGGAGGAGATCCCTGACCATCCCGTCGTGCACGTGTCCTGGGACGACGCCGTCGCCTACTGCCGCTGGGCCGGTGCCCGCCTGCCCAGCGAGGCCGAATGGGAGTACGCGGCCAGGGGCGGACACCGCGGCCGCCGCTATCCCTGGGGCGACACGCTCACCCCTGACGGCGAGGACCGGTGCAACATCTGGCACGGCACCTTCCCCACCCACAACACCCTGAGCGACGGCCACCTCACCACAGCGCCCGTACGTTCCTACCCGCCCAACGAACACGGCCTGTACGAGACGGCCGGCAACGTCTGGGAGTGGTGCGCCGACTGGTTCTCCCCGGCCTACTACCGTCGCTCGCCCCGGCACAACCCGCTCGGCCCGCGCACCGGTACCGCGCGTGTCACCCGGGGCGGCTCCTACCTCTGCCACGACAGCTACTGCAACCGCTACCGGCTCGCCGCCCGCTCCGCCAACACCCCCGAGTCCTCCGCCGGCAACTGCGGCTTCCGGATCGCCCGCGACCTCACCGAGGACATTCGGCCCGGCACGGCGGACGGGCCCCGGTGGGCTGCCCCGACCAGCCCCCATCAGCAGCCCCCGACCCCTCTCCGCTGAGGACCGCCATGCGTCTGGAACACGTCATTCTCGGCCTGCTCGCCCTGCGCCCGCTCTCGGGCTACGACATGCGCAAGTGGATGGACGGCCCGGGCAAGTACCTCGGCTACGGCGTGCAGCTGCCCCAGATCTACCGTGTCCTGCCCCGCCTCGTGGCCAACGGGTGGGCGGAGTTCGAGGTCGACCCCCGTGACGGCAAACCCGACGCCAAGGTCTACCGGCTCACCGACGCCGGCCGCGACGAACTCCTGGCCTGGGCCCGCGCACCGTACGAACCGTTTCCACGCCCCATGGACCCCGACTTCAAACTCCGGTTCCTCTTCGCCGGACAGCTCGGCCCCGAGCTCACCGTCGAAATCCTCCGCACCGAACTCGACTACCGACTCGCCCGACTCCGCGAACCCGGATGGATGGACTTCACCACCATCCCATTGGACCCGGTCCCCGAGATCGACCTCGCGTGGGCACGCGCCATTCAGCTCTCGGCCCACGAATTCGGCTACAGCAGCACCGCCGCGTACATCGCGTGGCTTCAGCTCACCCTCGCCAAGGCGGAGGTCGCGGCAGGCCAGGCCCCGAGCAGAGCCCCCTACCGCGGTCGCGCAGCCATTGGCGAGCAGGGCGGCTCCTGATCAGCACATGAGGCGTGGGTCCCAGTCGTCCAGGACCGCGGCCAGGTGGTGGGGGAGGATCAGCGGTACGCCGACCTGCGGGCCGAGCTGCCGGTAGACGAAGTCGACGCCGCGCACGGACACGGAACGGGTCACGCCATCGTGACGACGACCTTGCCGGCCTTGGCGCGGCCCTTCTCGACGTACTCCATGGCTTCCCGGGTCTGATTGAACGGGAAGACTCGGTCGACGACGGGACGGATCTTTCCTGCTTCGATGAGCGCAGTGAGTTTGCGCAGCTGGTCGCCGCCGGCCTTCATGAACAGGAACGAGTACGTCACGTGGCGGCGCTTGGCGCGGCGCCGGGTCTTGAAGCTCAGCGCGCTCATCGCCAGCCGGAGGATCGCGTTGGCGTCCAGCTCGCGGGCGAAGGCGGCGTCGGGAGGGCCTGCGACGCTGATGACCTTCCCGCCGGGCTTGAGTACCTGCAGGGACTTCTCGAGCGTCTCGCCGCCGAGGCTGTCCAGGACGACGTCGTAGTCGTGGAGGACCGTCTCGAAGTCCTGCTTCTTGTAGTCGACGACGATGTCCGCGCCGAGGTCCTTTACCAGGTCGACCTTGGCCGTGCTCGCGGTGGCGGCCACGTGCGCGCCCAGCGCCTTCGCCAGCTGGACGGCGATGGTGCCCAGGCCGCCGGAGCCCGCGTGGATCAGGACCTTCTGGCCTGGCTGCACGTGCGCCCGTTCGACCAGGGCCTGCCAGGAGGTGAGGGCGACCAGGGGGAGTGACGCGGCTTCCTCCATGGTGAGGGTGGCCGGTTTGATCGCCAGGTCGTCCTGGTGGACGGCGATGAGTTCGGCGAACGTGCCGATGCGGTCCTGGTCGGGCCGGGCGTAGACCTCGTCGCCCACCGCGAACCGTGTGACGGCCGATCCGACCTGGACCACCGTCCCGGCGAGGTCGTTGCCCAGGATGAGCGGGAGACGGTACGGCAGGATCGCCTTGAGGTCCCCGTCGCGGATCTTGAGGTCCAGCGGGTTGACGCTCGCCGCGTGGATCCGGACCATAACGTCGTCGGCGCCCACCTGCGGGTCGGGCATATCGGCGGCGCGGACACCGGCCTTGTCGTCGTACCGCTCGATCATGAAGGTCTTCATCGTCGTCTCCGTTGCCCGTCCGCATGGGGCGGGATCCCTGTCTCTCCTGGGCTTCTCCCAGTACGAGACATTTCGTGGCACTTGCTTCAGCTCCTCGGGGCCCCTCGCCGATGCAGGAGGTGTCATCTCACCGGCGCGGCCGGGGCGATGAGGCGGCTGGTGTCGCCTCCCTGGATGCCGCTCAGGGATCCGGTGATCGCCTCGTGAGGAACTTCGAGGGGCACCGCGCTGACCTCCGACAGCCGGGCGAACTGCTGCGGCGTCAGGTGGACGTCGAGCGCGCCCAGGTAGTGGTCGAGCTGGGTGAGATCGCGGCCCGATGACCGGGCTGTCCGGTCCGGCGTCCGAAGGTCGTGTAACGCATCAGGTGTCCTCACAGAGGGGGTTGGCAGGGGAAGGGGGCGGGACGTGTCTCACGCCGCATTCGGTGAAGAGGCCAGGCTCTGCCTGACGTACCGGGTGGTCTCGTCGGCGAGGATCTCGGGCAGTCCCGTCTCGATGCCGTGCAGGGCCTGTGCGGCGACGTCGGCGGGGTCGGCTTTCTGATCGGCGGGAACGCCTGCTGCCATGTCGGTGTCCATGTATCCGACGTGCAGCGCCGAGACGGTGATGCCGCGGGGTGCCAGTTCCTCCCGGGTCGCGTCGGTCAGGGCCCATGCCGCGGCCTTGGCCGCGGCGTAGGACCCGAGGTCGGCCGGGTGCAGCCAGGACAGGACGGACAGGACGTTGAGCACGGCGCCGCCGCCGTTGCCCTCGATGACGGGGGCGAAGGCCCGCGTTACGGCGAGCGGACCGAAGAAGTTCGTCTCCATCTCCAGGCGTACCGCGTCCAGGCCTCCCGCGATCAGCGGCGTGGCGGTGGAGATGCCCGCGTTGTTCACCAGCAGCGTCGCGTCGGACGCGGTGCGGGCCGCGGCCCTGATCGACTCCTCGTCCGTCACGTCCAGCCGCAGCGGGATGACGCCGGGCAGGTCCACCGTCTCGGGGCGGCGGGCCGCCGCGTACACCGTCGCTCCGCGCTCCACGAGCTGTGCGGCCAGCTGTCGCCCGAGCCCCCGGTTGGCGCCGGTGACCACCGCGACCGCGTCCTTCAGTTCCATGCCTACTCCCAACGTTGCGGGCATCGAGCGACCCGCGCTAATTAGATTACGGTTGCAATCTAACTCTCGGACTATGATAGATGTCAAACGACATCCAATTGGGAGGTGGCTGATGGGCCGCGTATCGCAGGCTCAAGCGGAGGAGAACCGCCGACGGGTCGTGGAAACCGCCTCCCGGCTGTTCCGGGAGCAGGGCACCCACGTCAGCGTCGCCGACCTCATGAAGGCGTCCGGCCTGACCCACGGCGGCTTCTACAAGCAGTTCGCCTCCAAGGAGGCACTCATCGACGAAGCCACTGCCCATGCATTCGACGAACTCACCCGGCTCCGCAACGACGGACTCGAGCAGCATGCTGGGCAGCGTGACGCCGCCCAGCAGGAGTTGATCGACACCTACCTCTCCATCGAGCACCGCGATAGGGCAGCGGACGGGTGTCCCGCCGCCGCACTCGCCGGCGACATGGCGCGCGAACCCGGAGATCGCGAGGCCCGCCGTGTTTACACCGAGGGAGTGAGTGACTTCGCCGAGTGGCTCGCCACCGAGGGCGGCCAGGACGGCATCACGCGACTGTGCACGATGGTCGGCGCACTCGTCCTGGCCCGGGCCACCAAGGGCTCCCCGCTCTCCGAGGAGATCCTCACCACCGCGCGCACGGCATTGACGGAAACCAACTGATCAGGGACACGGTGCCGGGCGGTACGCCGCAGGAACGTACCGGCCCGCCAGGAGCAACAGCTGTCCACGCGGCCGCCGCCTGGCGGCCCGAGGAACGGCATCGGAGGCCGGAAGCGGCTGCGCTGGTGTCGGAGGCGGAGAGGAGTCAGGCTGGGAGGGGTGAGCAGGCCACATCGGGCATGTACACGGCCGAAGGGGCTCAGGATGATCGGGATGGCGGATATCCGTGAGTGGCGTACCCACGACGTGCTCGACGCCGGAGGGCACAGGATCGGAGTGCTGGAGGCCGTCTACGTGGACACCAGCACCGACGAGCCGGCCATGGTCACGGTCCAGATCGGCCTGCCCACCCGCCACCGTCTGGTCTTCGTCCCGCTGGACGGGGCGATCGTCGGGCCGGGCTATGTGAAGGTCGCCCACGACAAGGCGCTGGTGAAGGACTGCCCTTCGATCGGCATGGACGATGTGCTGCCCTTCGAGGACGAGGAAGCCGTCTTCCAGCACTACGGCCTGCCCTACCAGCCGGGGCCGAACGGCGAGCGGCAGTTGGCCCGCCGCTGAGCTGCCCCGCCCGACCGAGGAGGTGTCCGTCGTGACTCTCTTTCTGGCCGTGCTCGTCGTCGCGATGGTCTTGGGCATCATCGGCGCCACCGCCGAAGGGCTGCTCTACCTGCTGATCATCGGTATCGTCCTGCTCGCCGCGGACATCGTCTACTTCGGCCTGCGCCTGCGACACTCCTCACGCCGCCCCCTTCGCTGAGGTGCGCGGTGATGGGGGTGCCGTTGCGCTGGTGACACCCGCTCTTCCTCACATCCCAGGAGTGATCATGATCCCTGTTTCCAGGGTAGGTCCGGCCCTCGGGTGGTGACTTCCGGGACGGGACAGCCCTACCGTGGAGAGAACAGACGGAGAAATCGCGCCCTGGGACCGAAGACCCGCGGTGACCGGACCAGGGCCGGTACGAAACAGGCGTGGGCGGAGGTCAAGGACGCCGTCGAACACTGACCACCGTGTCCGCCCCGCTCTACGGGTGCGCTGTTCGGTTCTATCCGGCACGTGGAGGTGCCAGATATGGCCATCAGGAAGGGCGACAGTGTCGCCCAGCCCAAGTCCCGGGGCCTGCGCCTGGCTGACAGCCGTGCCGTGGAGGTCGCGTCCAGGGTCGGGCTCTGTGCCCGGGGAGTGATCTACGTGCTGGTGGGGATTCTGGCCGTGCGGATCGGCCTCGGCAACGACAGCGGCCAGGAGGCCGACCGGTCCGGCGCGGTGGAGACCCTCGGCGAGCAGCCGTTCGGCCGGGTGCTGCTGTGGGCGCTGGTGGTGGGGCTGGCGGCGATGGCGCTGTGGCGGCTGTCGGAGGCCGTGTTCGGGCAGACGGGGGAAGGCGGGGACAAGTGGACGCGTCGCCTGGGTTCTCTGGGGTTGGCGGTGTTCTACACCGTGATCTGTATCGGTGTGGTGCAGACGGCGCTGGCCGGTGGATCCTCCGGGGGCCGCCCTGGCGACGAGACGTCGAAGGAGTACACCGCGAGGGTGCTGAACTGGCCGGGTGGGCGAGTGATCGTCGGGGTGTTCGGGGCTGTTCTGGTCATCGTGGGCGTGGTGATCCTGGTGCGCGGCCTGATGCGGAAGTTCGAGAAGAATCTCCGGACGGACGAGATGAGCTCGGCGACGCGGCGGGTCGTCGCGGTGCTGGGAACCGTCGGCGGAGTGGCGTGCGGCGCGCTCGCGGCGGTGGCCGGCCTGTTCGTCCTGCTGGCCGCGGTGCGGTTCGACCCCAGCGAGGCCAAGGGCCTGGACGAGGCGTTGCGTTCGTTCGCCGAAACCCCCGCCGGGCCCGTACTCCTGATCGCCGCCGCGGTGGGCCTCGTGCTGTTCGGCCTCTACTCGTTCTGCGAAGCCCGCTGGCGCAAAGCCGCTGAGCACGGGGATCCGGCAGAACGGCCGACCGGGGCTTCAACCTCGGGGCCACGCCCCAACGCGTCCTAGAAAGGCGAACCTGTCCACCGCCCCGGGCCATTGGTCTCCGTTCGGGGCGGTTGCGGCGCGCGATCCGCCGTGCGCGGGACAGGGGGTGCAGGCGTACTCGGAGTCCGGACGCGGTCCCGCCTTCGGCGCCCGGCGGTTCCGGTATCCCAGCCCGTGCGGGCCTGGACGGGGAGATCGAGCAGGCCGCGGAGCGTGCCACTGACCCGGCGGAGCGTCAGCGGCCGAAGGACAAGCCCGCCGGATCGAGGAGCAGGGCACGAGGGAGAGCGAGCGGGGCCGCGGGGACGCCGCTCCCATGTGACTGGCCTGTACCGGTACCGGCCGGTGTCTGCCCACGCGATCCTCTCCGCGTGAGGGAGAAACCGGCCGGTGTTGTGTGCAGCGTGGAGTGGTGACGAGCGGCTCAGTGGGCCGGGCGGCGGCTCGCCACGGAGCACACACCGAGGCTCGGATCAGGCGGCGGCCTGGAGGGCGGGCAGGTAGGCCCCCGACTGGCCGGCCGCGTTGGGGTGGAAGGACTGTCCGATGGGCCAGTTGAGGGCATGGAGCCAGGGGGGCGGCGTCGCACAGCTGGTGGCTCGTGAAGCGGTCGGCGACGTCTTCGTGGACGAAGCCGCTGTGCTGGGCGACCTCGTCGCGGATCACGTTGTTGAGGGCGTCGGCTCCCTTGTTGAGCGCGGTGCGCTTGGTGGCGCTGATGCCGGGGCAGGCGGGGACGGTGAGGTCGTAGAACCTGGGGTAGCCGAGGATGACGACGCGGGCCTGTGGGGCGCGGGCGCGGACGGCGTCGTACACGGTGTCGAGCTTGCCGGGGAGCTCGGTGCGCGCGGTGGTCTCGGCGGTGGCGACGGCATCCAGGCAGGCGCTGTCGCTGCCGAACAGGCAGGTCGCCATGACCGTGCCGAGCCCGATGTCGTTGCCACCGATGGTCATGCTGACCAGCGTGGTGGTGCTGTCCAGCGGACTCAGCTGGTTGGCCAGGACGTCGGTGGTCTTCGCGGCGCCGCACGCCAGGAAGGCGAAGGTGTCGGGGGTGGTGAGCCGGGCGTAGAGGTAGGGGTAGGAGTTGACGCTCTGGTTGCAGTCGTTGAGGTAGGTGGTGGAGGAACCGCCGCCGGCGGAGTAGGAGTCACCGAGGGCCACGTAATGGACGCCTGCGGTGGGGGCGGCGAGGGCGGAACCGGTGGTGTGAGGCAGAGGGCCGCCGTCGTCAGCGCGGCGAGGACGGTGGCGAGGGCACGGACGCGGGGTCTGGGCATGCCGAAGATGCGGCTCTTGCGCATGACGGTCTCCGGGTGGGTGGGTGCGGGTGAGATGTGTTCAGGCGCTGCGGGCACAGCGGAATCCGGCGTGGCCCCTGGTGCTGTCGGGGTGATCACGGTGCGGGCGGCGCCCCGGCGCAGGGCCGCGGGCAGGAATCCGGCGAACACGTAGGACCAGCCGAAGCGTTCGGCCTCGGTGACGTGCCCTGTGTCGTCGACGAACCGCGCGAAGGCGTCGTTGGTGACGGCGCAGACGTCGATCAGGAACGGCTTCAGCCGCACCGACCTCACCGGCCCCTCGCCGTCGGAGGGAAAGCCTTCCGTGTCGTCCGTGCCCGTGAGAAACGTGCCGCCGGGCAGCAGCACCATGCCGTCAGCCGGGGGTCGTGGCGGGGCCGCGGTGAGGAGAGCAGCGGCAGAAGGGCGTCGGAACCGCCGCGCGACCGTACCGGCGCACAGCAGGCGGCGAGCGCATCGGGGGCGTGTCCCGCAGTCTCGTCGCCCGGTTCTCGCGCGGGGGAGTCCAGCTTCATGAAGGGGTGTGTCGGCTGGTGACGGGGCGGCCACCCCGTCACCAGCCACCTCTTGGGCCACGCTCCGGTCCAGCTCGGGCAGCGGGTCCTGGAACCGGTGGACCTTCGCGTCCGGCCGTCCCTCCCGAGGGTCGACCTCGATCTCCACCCAGCCGACGTCCGCCATCCGGCCGAACACCGGTAGATCTGGCTGTGGTGGGCCCGCGACCGCAGGCCCTTCCGTCTCCACCCATCGCCCCAGGTCGAAACCGCTCCGGGGGCGCCCGGCGAGCAACGCGGGCAGCACGCACTCGAACTTCACCATCTGCGGCCCACCCTCTATGTGCACTGTCATCTATGTGATGAGTGTTCTAGGGCCTGCGGAGCGATGGGTCAATGGATTCGGCTCGTGCTTATCAAGGCCGTATCAAGCCGTTCATGATGGACGTGACCGATTCGGAGGACGTGCGGGTCTCTCGCAGGGGGCCCATGAGGACGCCGTGCAGGGCCGCGAGGTCCGAGGTGGGGTCGCCGGGGTCGACGCGGTCCCCGGCCCCGGGGTCGACAACAAGCGCAGGGATCGCCTATGTCCGCCTGGACTGAGAACAGCCGCAGCAGGTGGGGCGGTAGTCGTCGCACCCCTCCCGTGCTGCCGTCACGATGCCTGGATCAATGGCTCGGCACTTGTGCCGTTGGATCCGTGCCTCAAGGCCGGCCCGGTGAGTGGCCGGGTTCGGGGTCGTTGCCGCCCTCGGGCTTCGGGCCGGTGCCAGGGCTGGTCATGGCGGGGCCTCGGTACGGGGTGGGGCTGGGCGGGAGTCCGGCTTCGGCTTCCAGGCTGGCCAGGGTGAGCTGGAGCCAGGCGATGTAGGCGGCCGTGGAGGCGTAGCCGTGTTGGTGGGCGGCGAGGTGGAGTTTGCGGACCCAGGTGGTGTCGATGTCGGGGATGGGGTCGAGGCCGAGGGCGGTGAAGTCCATCCAGCCGGGCTCCCCGAAGTGGGCCAGCCTGTAGTCGAGTTCAGTGCGCAGGACGGCGATCGCGTGCTCGGGACCGAGTTGGCCGGCGAAGAGGAAGCGCAGCTGGAAGTCGGGGTCGGCCGGGCGCGGTGAGGGCTCGTACGGTGAGCGTGCCCAGTCGAGGAGAGCGTCGCGGCCGGCTTGGGTCAGCCGGTAGACCTTGGCGTCCGGGCGGCCTTCGCGCGGGTCGAGGTCGAACTCCGCCCAGCCGTTGTCCACCAGGCGCGGAAGGGTGCGGTAGATCTGCGGCAGCTGCACGTCGTAGCTCAGGTACTTGCCCTTGCCCTCCATCCATTTGCGGATGTCGTAGCCGGAGGCGGGGCGCAGGGCCAGCAGGCCGAGGATCACGTGCTCAAGGCGCATCGGCTGCTTCCTCCGGAGAGTCGTGGGCGTGGAAGTCGGGGTGCTCCATGCTACCCGGCCGGGCTTGACGCGCTGCGCCCGGCGGCTATGGAACTCGGTACCTATCGGCGGACCCGAGGTGATGACCTGACCTGAGCCGCGTTCCGACGGGGGACGAGAGGGGCGGAAGAATGCAGTCGTCGTTCGCCGGCCCGCGGACCCCCTTGGCGGAGCGCCGCCATGTCGATCTGCAGCGGGTCGCCAGCGCGCTGTGTCGACCCGTTTCCTGAACACCCATCCTCCAGCTCTCTCATCTTTCGACTCCGGGCCTGCGCCGTGTTCGTGCCGGGCCCTGTTCAGGAGCGCACCGTGTCCATGCCCGATCAGAAGCTGTCCCGCCGTGCCTTCGGTGGAGCTCTCGGAGCCGGGGCGGCGGCCGCCGTCGGCTTGCCCGCCACCGCCGCGCACGCGGAGCCAGCCGACTCCCCGGCCGCCGCGCAGGAGCAGCCGTTCCGCGCCGCGCGAGGCCGCCGGTCCAAGCGGCCGAACGTCCTGTTCATCATGGCCGACGACTTGGGCTGGGGTGCTCTTTCCTCCTACGGCTCACCCGGCATCAGGACCCCCCGACCTCGACCGTCTCGCCGCCCAGGGCGTGCGGTTCACCGACGCCTACGCCGGGTCGTCGATCTGCTCCCTGACCCGGCTCAGCCTCTACACCGGCCGCTACCCCGGGCGGATCAGGGCAGGACTGGACGAGCCGATCCTCGAGGACGCCACCGCAGGTCTGGAGCCGATCCACCCCACCCTCGCCTGGCTGCTGCGCGACAGCGGCTACGCGACCGCGATGATCGGCAAGTGGCACTGCGGTTTCCTGCCCGACCACTCGCCGACGAGGTCGGGCTGGGACGAGCTCTTCGGGAACTTCGCCGGGGCGCTGTAGTACTACTCCAAGCTCACCAGCAACGGGCAGTACGACCTCTACGAGGGTGAAGTCCCCTACAACGACCTGCGGTACTACACGAGGATCCTCACCGAACGCGCGAGCCAGTACATCGAGCGCCGGCACGAGAAGCCGTGGCTGCTCAACCTCAACTTCACCACCCCGCAATGGCCTTGGACCGCCGACGGTGACACGGAGGAGGCCGCCCGGCTGGAGAAGGCCGTCAGGTCGGGCAACACCAGCGCCGCCCGTCTCGCCCTCGTCCACCTGGACGGCGGTTCCCTGGACAAGTACCGGCAGATGGTCGAGGGCCTGGACCGCTCGGTCGGCGAGGTCCTCAAGTCGCTGCGGCGCTCCGGGCAGGAGCGCGACACGATCGTCGTCTTCGCCGGCGACAACGGCGGCGAACGCTACTCCCACAACTGGCCGTTCAACGGCGCCAAGTCCTCCCTCCAGGAGGGCGGCATAGAACGCCTTCGTCAACAGCCGTGACCAGCTCTTCGACCTCAGCCAGGACCCCAGCGAGTGGGCCGACCACGCCGCCTGGCAGCCCGCACTGCTCGCCGAACTCAAGGCCGCCTGGGAGAATACCAACGCCGGCCTGCTTCCCTATCCCACGCCGGCCTAGGTTGTATTGACCCGCAGCGTTGTCGACGCGGCTGATGGGTGGGTGTCCGTCGTGTGCGTAGGGCGGCGTTGGTGGTTGTAGGTGTGGAGGAAGCCTGCCAGGGTTTCGGTCCGCTCGTTGCTCGAGGTGTAGGGCCGCAGGTCGGCCCACTCGTCGAGGAGGGCCCGTACCCCTCGGGAGCGCGGTCGGGAGGTAGCTGAGTTGCCTTCCGTACCGTGAGACGGGGATTGTGCGGCGGGATGCCAGGGCTGGATCATGGGGGCATGACCCGTCACGCACACCTGAGCCGTCGGCTTGATGTCGACCTGGCCCGTGCGTGTTCGGCGATCTGTCGCCGCGCTTGTTGAGCGCGGTGCCTCCTGCCCGGGTGTTTCCGGGCCGTTTCTCGTCCTGCCGGGCGGAGTGCACCTCTGTGTCCACACTCCTCTGACGGGACTCCCATGCGCCTGCCCACTCGCGCTGCCGTGCTCTCTACGGCTGCCCTCCTGCTGACCGCCCTCACCCCGGCGCATGCCGCCGACTCGTACAGCCCCCTGCCGCCCGCCAACCCGTTCGCGGGCCCGGTCGGCACGGCCACCATGCACGGGGACACCGGATCCTCCGACGCCACCCCGCTGCCGGGGCCGGGTGCAGGCAGCATCCGGTCGAACCGGACGGCGTTGCAGTCCGCCTGCCCGACCGTGCTGGTCGGGGCGGACGGCTACCCGGTCGCGCTCTGCACGGAGATCTTCGGGTTGGCCCCTACGGTCCACCTGCTCGATCCGGCGACCAGTGAGTCGGTGGCCGAACTGACGCTGGCCAAGGGGTCGTTGCTCGGGGGTGTCTACGCCTACCTGGACAACCGGGACCGGCTGGTCGCGGTGGACGGCAACCGGGACCTGCTGCGGATCGGGCACCGTCGCACCGCCTCCGGCGGCTGGGAGCTGTACGCCGACTCCCGGCTGTCGCTGGCCGGGGCGGTGCCGGAGGGGGACGCCGTCACCGGGCTGTCGCCGGACTGGCAGGGCCGGGTCTGGTTCGCCACCGGCGCGGGGGTGGTCGGCACCGCCGACGACCGCAACGACGTGGTCCGGACCCTCGCACTGCCGACCGGTGAGCGGGTGTCCAACTCGATCTCCACCGCGCCGGACGGGACGGCCGTGGCCACCACGCACGCCACCTACCTGCTGACCGCGGCGGCGGACGGCACGCCGCAGGTGAGCTGGCGTCAGGCGTACGACCGGGGCCCGGCGCGCAAGCCGGGCCAGCTGAGCTGGGGGACCGGCTCCACTCCGACCTTCTTCGGGCCGACCAACGGCACCGACTACGTGACCGTCGTCGACAACGCCGCGCCGACGGTGAACCTGCTGGTCTACCGCACCGACACGGGTCAGCAGGTCTGCTCGGTGCCGGTGCTCAAGGCGGGTGGCAGCGGCAGCGAGAACTCCCCGGTGGCAGTGGGCAATTCGATCTTCGTCGCGAGCACCTACGGCTACCCGTACCCGAAGCTGCCGGCCGACGCCGGCCCGAGCGTGCCCGCCTCCGACAGCTACCGGGGCGGCCTGAGCCGGGTGGACGTCCGGGCCGACGGTTCGGGCTGCGACCTGAAGTGGGACAACAAGACCAGGTCGGCCGCGGTGCCGAGGCTGTCCACCGCAGACGGGCTGCTCCGTACGGTGCTGCGCAACCCGGTGATTCCCGGCACCAACAGCACCTCGGTGCTTGACCCGTACTCGTACGCCGAGATCGACCCGGCCACCGGGCGGACGGTGCGGACGGCCTACCTCGGGGCGGGCTTCATCTTCGACACGCTCCAGATGGTGGGTAGCATCGCGCCGGGCCGGGTGGTGCTGCAGGGCACCACCACGGGCGTGCTGCGGATCACCGCCGAGTAGGGCGTGTCCCCTTGGTGTGTCGAGGTCCGGCTTCTGGCTGCCTTCTGGGATCGGCAGGAGGGGCTGACGTGTGGGTGGTCGGTGGGGAGTGCACCGCGGTAGAGGTCGCCGGCGTGGCGTGTGCCGGGGACGGCGAGCCAGGGGTCGTGGTCTTCGAGCAGGGCGATGCGCGGGTCGGTCAGGCTGATGTCCAGCCCCGGGGAGATGAGGATGGTGCGGCCAGGTCGGTGACGGCCGGCACGCCGGGCAGCAGACGACTCGGTACGCACCTGAATGCCGAGCGCGCCCTGACGGGGGGACGGTGGGAACACGTCGGGGTCGAGCACCTCGTGCACCTCCGGCGTCAAGCCGGCCTGTTGAGGCCTGCCGCCGTGAGCACAACGGCGTGAAGGCGGTCTTGGCCCTTGATGCGTGCGAGCCGGCCAGGAACGTTCCCGCGGATCGGAACTACCTTCAGGTCCGGTCGGAGCGCCAGTGGCTGAGCTACGCATCGAGGGGCCCCGGTGCCCACGCGGGCACCGCGGGGCAGCTCGTCGAGGGTGGCCCCACACAGCACGTCCCGTACGTCCTCGCGCGGGCCGGGCGTGATAAGCAGCGTCGTGCCCTCGTAGGCGGCGGTGGGAAGGTCCTTGAGCGAGTGCACGATCACGTCGACCCGCCCGGAAACCAGGGCCTCTTCCTGATTGGTCGAGAAGGCGGACCCGCCGGCGGCCCTCGCCACTTCGGCAAGAGTCGGCGTGACGCGGTCCTGGTCGCCGCCTTCGAGGATGATCTCCCGCTTGAACCGCACAGAGGGAAACCGGTCCGCAAGGGGCGTCAGCCACTCCGTGACCTGGGCTCGTGCCAGCTTGCTCGCCCTGGAACCAATCCGGACAGCATCGCTCGTCGGTCAACTCCTGGCTTACGCATGCTCGTTGACGATCAATCGTAAGCACTCAGCGTCTCAGCTCGATCGCCGTCAAGCAGCGCCAGCACCTCACCGCGCTCCTCGACGAACGCCTCGCCACCCTCACCGACCTGATCGAGCACGGCCGGTACGACAAACCGATGAGTCGGCGCCTTCACCACCTGGCGGCCTCCTTCGCGCAGACAGCGGATCGTTGTGGGGGACATGCCGTGCATGCCGTCTCCGGGCCACAGCCCCTGGGCGGATAGGACTGCTTGGTGTGACATCGCGGGGTTGGCCTGGCCGGCGCGGTCAAGCGGGAAGAGGCGTGTCCGCGCCGCAGAAGGCTGGGGCCAGCCCGGTCTCCGTGGCGGAGGGGGCTCTGGGGGATCCCTCGTCATGCACCTCGCGGTGCATGTGATGCGCACGTCGTCGTCGGCGCGTGCCCGACCTTCCCATCCGTCCCTCGGCCTGGCATATGGGCCGGACCGGTGGGCGCGTGGGGGATGAGGGTGTCAGCCGACGGCGGCGTTGCGGCGCGGGATGTGGGTATCGCGCCAGTAGAGCGCCGCCGCGGCGGCCAGGGTCCATGCGGTAAGGACGGCGATGCCGGTGGCCAGGCCGTCGTTGTCGAAGTGGGACAGGCCCTGGAGGGCGCGGACGCCGACGCCCACCGGGAGGATCTCGGAGAGCGGGTGGAGCCAGTCCGGGAGGTAGGCGGCGGGCAGTGTGCCGCCGCTGGTGGCGTTGCCGAAGATGGGCAGCACCACGGAGGCCAGGGGCACGCCGGCGTGGGTCACTCATGGTGATTTGCCGCGACGGCGACGAGCCGTCCAGAGGGCGGCGAACCGTCCGGCGAACGGGCTTGATGGCATGGGTGCGAGGTGCTGCTGACGGCTCCGTTCTCCCCAGATCCTCCCCAGCGCTTCCGGATCCCCGAAAGGCCAGCTCAGAGGGCCTGCGGAACGGAGGGCGAGGAGATCACCCGCATCACTTCTCCCTAGCGCCCCCTATGGGCGGTTTGCGCGGCGATGTATGCACAAACAGTGCGCGGCGCGTGTTTGAGACAGGTGCTCGCTACAGCCGGCCTCCCTGCTTGAGAATCGCTTACAAACTGCCGCATACCACCCCCATTAAGTCGATGGTGAAGGGGTACCCGAGGCCCCAGCGCAGCTCCGGCATGGAGTCGAAGCTCATGCCATAAATAGTTCCCACCAGTGTGGGAACAAAGGGAATCGCCGCCCACGAGAAGATCTTCAAGAAGTCCTCGCCCTCGGGGCGCTGACCTGCGCAGATGGCTGTATTGGCCGTGCTGACCTGCGAGTTTGCTCGTTTCCGGGGCTTTCATGGTGACGCCGGTTTACGCGGTCGATTCTCCCCAGCCGCTCCCCAACGGCCTTCATCCTCCCCAGATTCTCCCCAGCGGGCACCACTTCCTGAGGGGCGTCACCGCTGGCGAGAGGCATCATCCGAACCAGACAAGGGACTGCATACCGTAGCGGAAGGTGGGCGGGATGGATGCCGCCCGCTCGCAGGGTGCTGGGCTGCTTGATCGGAGCCCAGCAGCTTCTTCGTCTGCTGGTGGTACAGGCGAGACACCGTTGTGACCAGCAGGAATAGCGTTCCGGTGCGTCAATGGTGAGGTATTGGGCCGCGTATGGTCCGGATCATGGTCAAGACAGTGGCCATGCGTCGGAGCTCGGGAGTGCCGGCCGACAGCCGCCAGGTATGGCCTTTGGGATCTGCTCGTGGAGTACCTCGTGGGGTGCTCCGTCGACGGCGAAGACCCCAGCAAGATCTGCAGCGCCGAACCAGTGCTCTTGTCGGATGGACAGAGCTTGCAGCGCACCGGTGTCGTGCTTGCGCCTGGTGAAGGTTGGACCCACGGTGGCGCCCCCGTGTTCGTCCGGGACGAAATCCACTGTTCGACGCCGTCGAGTCGGATCGGTTCCAAGTGGCTACTCACCTCGAAATCGAGTCCGCCTCCACGAGGCGCGTGATCGCTTCACATAGCGATGTCGCCTGACCTGGGGCACGTCATGGAATCAGGACCCCGCGCCCCCGGTCGTACGGAGCACCGAGTGGCTGGCCGCTTGGCACGCCACGAGGCGAATCGGGAGCGCGGGAACAGCCCTGGCCTTCGGGGACGTGTGCGACGTGCCTCTCGAGATGTGGTGACGTCTCCGAAGGTCGGCCTCACATAGGCCGGGCGTATTTCGCGGCCGGCTCTCGGATATCGCTTCCGCAGCTCTCGGATCAGCGAGGGAGTGAGGCCCGGAAAGCGAGGCCATGTCCGCTGACGCTCGCCGGACCGCCTGCATAGGGGAGGAACACGGAGTCGCCGCGGCGGAGGCGTTCGGTGGCCGGGCCTCGGGTTACGGTCAGCTCGCCGTCCAGACACAGCAGGGCGGAGGGTCCCGGGGAGAGGATCTCGACGGGAGTGCCCGAGGGTTGGAGCCGGGTGAGGTGGAAGTGGGGGGTCGGCGCGGGGAAGGAGGCTTCGCCGTTGGCGAGGGGGACCGGTGCGACCAATTCGGGGAGTGAGGGGGTGAAGTCGGTGATCGCCTGCAGTTCGGTGACGTCGACGGGCTTGGTGGTGAGGCCGCCGCGTACGACGTTGTCGGAGTTGGCCAT
This sequence comes from Streptomyces sp. NPDC021012, assembly GCF_044333355.1. NCBI lineage: Bacteria > Bacillati > Actinomycetota > Actinomycetes > Kitasatosporales > Streptomycetaceae > Streptomyces > Streptomyces sp. NPDC021012. Next base: position 902,667 of record NZ_JBIRQU010000002.1, on the reverse strand, counting down.
GATCTCCACGCCGGTGCCACGGAGGTAGGCGTGGAGGGTGCGGGGGCGGGCGAAGAGGGCCTGGCCGGGGGACAGGAGCACGTGGTTCATGAGGATCGCGAGGACCACGCCCGGGTCGGTGGGGTACTGCTCGGCCAGCCGGCGGGGCCAGACGAGGTCGGCGGTGGTGCTCGCGGCGACCTCGGCGACGAGGGCGGGGCGGTCGTGCTCGGGCCATGTGGTGAGGGCCGCGACTGCGGTGCGCAGACCGCCGGAGGTGAGTATGTCCGCGATGCGTTCCAGGCGTTCGCCTCCCGCGGACGCGAGGACGGCGGCGGAGTGCTCCGGGTCGGCGAATCCGCACAGGGCCTCGAACCGGGTGAGGGCGTAGATCAGTTCCGGCTTGGGCCAGGCGTCCTGGTAGCCGCGCTGCGCCGCGTAGCCCTCGTGGGCCTGGTCGGCATCGGGGTGGACCTGGATGGACAGCGGGCGTTCGACCGCGAGGACCTTGAGGAGGAACGGCAGCCGGTCCTCGCCCGGGCCGAGCATCGGCTCCGGCGCGGCGGTGATGCGGTCGAGGAGGGAGCTGCCGTCGGGCAGCCGGGAGGGGGCGGTCGGGTGGGCGCCGATCCACAGCTCGGCCTGCGGGCCGGTGGCCGGGCGGCCGAGGAGTTCGGCGAGCACGGTGTGTGAGCCCCAGTCGTAGGGGCGGATCGGGTTGTCCAGGTGCAGGAGTTCGCTCATCGGTGGTCCTCGGGGGAAAAGCGGTCGCGCGCCCCGCGGCGGGGCCGGGGGCGCGCGAGAAGGGGTGCTGTTGCGGGGGCGCTGTTACTTGGTGAGCGGGGCGAGCTTGGGGTCGTTGGCGTACGCCTCCGCCGCGTTGGCCTTGGTGACGATGACGGGCGGGAGCAGGTAGGCCGGGACCACCTTGGCGCCGTTGTCGTAGGACTTGGTGTCGTTGACCGCGGGGGCCTTGCCGGCCTGCAGCGCCTTGACCATCTTGATGACCTCCGCGACGAGCTTGCGGGTGTCCTTGTTGATCGTGGAGTACTGCTCACCGGCCATGATGGACTTCACGGACTCGACCTCGGAGTCCTGGCCGGTCACGACCGGAAGCGGCTTGCCGGCGGCCTTGACGGAGGTGAGGATCGCGCGGGCGAGGGTGTCGTTGGGGGACAGCACACCGTCGAGCGTCTTGCCGTGGCTGTAGTTCGAGGTCAGCAGGGAGTCCATGCGCTGCTGGGCGATCTCGGCCTTCCAACCCTGGATCGCGGTCTGCTTGATGTTGGACTGGTACGACCCGACAACGATGTCACCCTTGTCGATCAGCGGCTTGAGCACGCTCATCGCGCCGTTGAAGAAGACGGCCGAGTTGTTGTCGTCGGGCGAGCCGGAGAAGAGCTCGACGGTCCACGGGCCCTTCGGCTTCTTGGCCTTCATGCCGTCGAGCAGCGCCTGGCCCTGGAGCTGTCCGACCTTGAAGTTGTCGAAGGCGACGTAGTAGTCGACGTCCTTCGTGTTGGTGATGAGCCGGTCGTAGGCTATGACGACCGCGCCGGACTCCTTGGCCTGCTTCACCTGGGTGGACAGCTGCGCGGCGTCGGCGGCGCCGATGACGATGACCTTCGCGCCCTTGGTGATCATGGCCGAGATCTGGTTCTGCTGGTCGGCCACAGTGGTGGTCGAGCCCGCGTACTGCACGTCGGACTTGAACCCCGCGCCCTTGAGGCCGTCGGCGAACAGGCCACCGGCGAGCACCCAGTTCTCCGAGGTCTTCGACGGCAGTGCGACGCCGATCATGCTGTCCGCCGCGAAGCCCTTGGCGGTGGTGTCGCCGCCCTGACCCTCGCGCTCGGAGGAGCAGGCGGTGGCGCCGAGTGCCAGTGCGGCCACGGCAGCGACTGTGACGGCCTTGGCGAACATGTTGCGCATCTTCGATTGCCTTTCTTGGCTTGCCGCTTGAGCTGGAGCCGAGCGGCGTATGGGGGGTGACTCAGAACGCGGACGAAGCCCTGTCGCCTTCGCGGACCGGTTCGGCCGGTACCGTGGCGGGAGGTTCCTGACGACGGAAGGGGCGCGTGATCGATTCGAGTACGGAGAATCGGCCCTGGCCCTTGTTGTAGACGTCGAGGGCGACCGCGAGCAGCAGGACCAGGCCCTTGATGATCTGCACCAGGTCCACGCCGACGCCCATGAGCTGCAGACCGTTGTTGAGCAGGGCCATGACGAGGCCGCCGACGATCGAGCCGTTGATGGTGCCCAGGCCGCCGGAGACCGCGGCACCGCCGATGAACACCGCCGCGATGGCGTCGAGTTCCCAGCCGAGCCCGTCCTGCGGGCCGGAGGCGGCCGACCGCGCCACGAAGATCATGCCCGCCAGGGCGGCGAGGACCGACATGTTCGTCATGACGAGGAAGTTGACGCGCCGGAGCTTCACGCCCGACAGCTCGGCGGCGCGGGCGTTGCCGCCCACGGCGTAGACGTGCCGGCCGCCGATGGCGTTGCGGGTGTAGAACGAGTAGGCGATCACCAGCAGGCCGAGGATGATGCCGGACACCGGCAGGCTGGTGCCGACGCGACCGCCGGCGAACCGCAGCATGGCGAAGACGACCACGCCCACGGTCGCCGCGAGCCGCAGGCCCGAGGCCCACAGCGGGACGGGCTGCGCGCCCATCTGCACCCGGGTGCGCCGCGTACGGACTTCCCGCCACACCAGTGCGGCGCAGGCGACGAGACCGAGCAGCAGGGTCAGGTTGTTGTATCCGGTGGCGGGGCCGACCTCCGGCAGGTATCCCGCGCCGATGGTGCGGAAACCCTCCGGTACGGGAACGGTGTCGGCGTTGCCGATCAGCTGGTTGCCGCCGCGGAACAGCAGCATGCCCGCCAGTGTCACGATGAACGCCGGGACCCCGATGTACGCCACCCAGAACCCCTGCCAGGCGCCGATGACCGCGCCGCAGGCCAGGCCGAGCAGGATCGCCAGCGGCCAGGGCAGGTCGTAGAGCTGCATCGCCTTGGCGACGATGATGCCGACGAACGCCGCCACGGAGCCGACCGACAGGTCGATGTGTCCGGCGACGATCACCATCAGCATCCCGATGGCCAGGATCAGGATGTAGGAGTACTGGCTGACGACCGCGATCAGGTTCCCCGACGTGAGCGTGAGCCCGTCGGTCAGCACCTGGAACAGCAGGGTGATCGCCACGAGCGTGAAGATCATGCCGAACTGGCGGCCGGCGGAGGTCGAGCCCCCGAACAGGTTCTTCTTGAAGTTCTGGAATCCGGTCATGACATCGACTTCTTCTTCGTAGTGGTCATCTGCTTCATGAGGCGCTCCGGGTCCGCGTCGGCCCGCGCCACCTCGCCGGTGACAGTCCCCTCGAACACGGTGTAGATCCGGTCGCAAAGACCGATGAGCTCGGGCAGCTCCGAGGAGATGACGACCACGCCCTTCCCCTGGGCGGCGAGCCGGTGGATGACCCCGTAGATCTCGAACTTGGCGCCCACGTCGATGCCGCGGGTCGGCTCGTCGAGGATCAGCAGGTCGGGGTCGGTGAACATCCACTTGGCCAGCACGACCTTCTGCTGGTTGCCACCGGAGAGCTTGGCGACGCCCTCGTCCACGGTCGGCGTCTTGATCCGCAGCTCGCCGCGGTACCCGTCGGCGACCCGGTGCTCGGCGACCCGGTCGACGATCCCGTGCCGGGCGACCTTCCACGGCTTGGCCGCGACGACCGAGGTCTTGATGTCGTCGAGCAGGTTGAGCCCGATCGCCTTGCGGTCCTCGCTGACGTAGGCCAGCCCGTGTCGGATCGCGTCCGAGACGGACTTCAGCCGGATTTCCTGGCCGTCCTTGTACACGTGCCCGCCCTGCCAGACCCCGTACGACCGTCCGAACAGGCTCATGGCGAGTTCCGTACGGCCGGCGCCCATCAGACCCGCGAACCCGACGATCTCGCCGCGGCGCACGGTGAAGCCGGAGTTCTTGCACACCAGGCGTTCGGCGGAGACCGGATGACGCACGGTCCAGTCGCGGACCTCGAAGAACACCTCGCCGATGTCGGGAGTGCGGTCGGGGAAGCGGCTGTTCAGCTCGCGGCCCACCATGCCCCGTACGATGCGGTCCTCGTCGACCCCGCCCGCGGCGACGTCGAGCGTCTCGATGGTGTGGCCGTCGCGCAGGATGGTGACGGAGTCGGCGATCGCCTCGATCTCGTTGAGCTTGTGCGAGATGATGATCGAGGTGATGCCCTGCCGCCTGAACTCGCGCAGCAGGTCGAGGAGATGCTGCGAGTCGTCCTCGTTGAGGGCGGCGGTGGGCTCGTCGAGGATCAGCAGCCGTACGTCCTTGGCGAAGGCCTTCGCGATCTCGACCAGCTGCTGCTTTCCCACCCCGATGTCCTTGACCAGGGTGTCCGGGTCCTCGTCCAGGCCGACCTGGGCCATCAGCTCCATGGCCCGCCGGCGCGCGTGCTTCCAGTCGATGCCGCCACGCCCGCGCGGTTCGTTGCCGAGGAAGACGTTCTCGGTGATCGACATGCCGGGCACCAGGGCCAGCTCCTGGTGGATGATCACGATGCCCGCGCGCTCGCTGGCCCGGATGCCGTCGAACCGCACCTCCCCGCCGTCGTAGACGATGTCGCCGGCGTAGCTGCCGTACGGGTAGACGCCGCTGACCACCTTCATCAGCGTCGACTTGCCCGCACCGTTCTCGCCGCAGATCGCGTGGACCTCGCCGGTACGGACCACCAGGTTGACGTCGTCCAGCGCCTTCACACCGGGGAACGTCTTGGTGATCCCTCGCATCTCGAGCAGGACGGGGGGTGGCATCGGCGGCTCCTCTGTGTTGCAGCTTTGTGGCGGGACCGTAAATCCAATTGATTTACTTTGTCAACGGCCGTGAGGCAGAATGACCTTGCTGCGCCGACAGAGAGGATCTTCCGTGCGACAAGCAGGTACGAATCTGCCCAAGGTGGGCCGGTACAACCGGGCCGTGGTGCTCGAGGAGATCCAGCGCGCCGACGGCATCAGCCGCGTGGCCATCGCCAAGCACACCGGTCTCACCCCGCAGACCGTCTCCGGGATCGTCCGCAAGCTGCTCGACGAGGGCATCGTGCGCGAGGACGGGGCCAGCCGCGTCAAGACCGGCGGCAAACCTCGCACCACCCTGCGCATCAACGCCGACGCGGGCAGCGCGGTCGGCCTGCACCTCGACCCGGCCGAGCTGGCCTGCGTGGTGGTGGACCTGCTGGGTCGCCCCCTCGTGACCAAGCGGATCCCGACACCGCCGGGAGCGGACCCGACCGAGGTCCTCGCGGCGATGGCGGATCTGGTGGAGGACGTGCTGACGGAGGCCGACGTGCCGCGCGAGCGGGTGCAGGGCCTCGGGCTCGCCTGCCCGGGCCCGATCGACCTGGAACACGGCATCGTGGTCGCGCCGCCCCAGCTCGCCCACTGGAACCGGGTCCCGATCCGGCAGCTGCTCGGCGAGGCCACCGGGCTGGAGGTCACGCTCGACAACGACTCCACGGCCGCCGCGGTCGGCGAGCGCTGGGCGGGGGCCGGGCGGGGCGTGGCGAACTTCGCGTACGTCTTCTTCGGCACCGGCATCGGCGGCGGCCTCGTCCTGGGCCACCAGGTCTACCGGGGCGGTTCGTTCAACGCCGGCGAGTTCGGGCACACTACAGTGCTGTCGGGCGGCCTCGAGTGCTACTGCGGCAACCGGGGCTGCCTGGAGACCCTGGTCAGCCCGGCCGCGATCCGGACGGAGACCCGGCGCAGGCTCGGCGCGGGTGGCGCGAGCGCGCTCGCGGAACGCTTCCGCGTCGACCCAGACTCGATCGGCATCGCCGCGATCTGCGACGCGGCGAAGGACGGCGACGCACTGGCGGCGGGCGTTCTCGAAGAGGCCGCGGGCCACATCGCCTCGGTGGTCGTCAACGTCGTCAACGTCGTCGACGTGGACCTCGTCGTCCTCGGCGGCCACGGCATCCGGCACCTCGAAGACCTCTACGTCGACACCGTCCGGTCCGCGGTCGCCACCCGCGTGATGTCCCGGCACATCCGGGCCGTCGACGTGAAGCTCTCCCCGCTGGGCGCGGACGCGGCCGTCGTCGGCGCCGCCGCGCTCGTCCTGCATTCCACCTACTCGCCGCAGTTGGCGGCGCTCCTGTCGGACTGATCCCGAGGATCGGACCGACACCACAGAAAGGACCCCCATGACTCAGAACGTCGTGCTCGCGGTGGACATCGGAGGCACGAAGCTCGGCGCGGGCCTGGTGGACGCGGAAGGGCACGTCCTCCGGCACGCCGAGGTGCCCACTCCGACGACCGAGCCCGAGCTCGGCACGGCGCTGACGGGGCTGATCCGCGCCATCGTCGACGGCGTGGCGCCCCTCGCGGCCGGCGTGGCCTGCGCCGGGCCCGTCGACCCCGCGCGCGGCACGGTCAGCCCGGTGAACATCCCCGGCTGGAGGGACTTCCCGCTGGTGGACCTGGTCGCCGAGACCGTTCCGGGTGTTCCGGTCACCCTCGTCGGCGACGCCATCGCCGCGGCGCTCGGCGAGTACTGGCTGGGCGCCGGGCGCGGCACCCGGTCGATGCTCGGGATCGTGGTGTCCACCGGGGTTGGGGGCGGGCTCGTGCTCGACGGCGCCGCCTACCCCGGCCCCAGCGGCAACGCGGGCCACATCGGACACATCGTCGTGGACCCGGCCGGTCCGCCGTGTGTCTGCGGCGCCACCGGGTGCGTCGAGGCCTACGCCAGCGGTACGTCGATGGTGCGCTGGGCCCGTGAACAGGGTTGGACCGGCGCGGACGGCCGCGCGCTCGCGGAAAGCGCGGCGAGCGGGGACGCCATCGCGGTGACCGCGTTCGATCGGGGGACCGAGGCGCTGGCCCGCGGGATCGTCGCCACCGCCACGCTCTGCGACGTGGACCGCGTGGTGATCGGCGGCGGCGTGGCCGCGGCCGGCCCGGTGCTCCTCGACCCGCTGCGCGCGCACCTCGAACACGCCGCCACCCTCGGCTACGTGAAGCGGGTGACCGTGGCCGCGTCCACTCTCGGGCGGCACGGCGGCCTGCTCGGCGCCGCCCGTACCGCCCTGCTCGCGCCGCGAGCGGCTGCCACCGTGTGTGCGTGACGGGTAGCTGACACCTGCGGGCGGATGTCTCGTAAACCGGGTGTCATCGCAGGGTTGATGTAGTTCATCAAAATGATTTAGCTTGTCCCCGCCACACCGGGTTCCGACCCGGGGAGTGGTCCATCGGGCCGGTCGAATACCGCGGTCCGATCTCGCGGGGCCGGCAGATGAGGCCGTCCCGCTACATCCCCCCGGCCCCGCGGCCCACGGAGGCGGTCGTCTTGCCGCATCCGACCCATGCAGCTGATGCTCCCAACCCTGCCGGAGAATGCAGTGAGCACTGTCCCATCACGCATACGTCCCAGAACGAAGTGGCGGCCGGTGGCCGCTGCCCTCGCCGCCGCCCTCGCCTTGGGAGGGGTGACCGCGGTGCCCGTCCAGGCGGAGACCCTCGCTGCCGCGCCTTCCGATCACGTCGACCCGCTGATCGGGTCCAGCGGAGGCGGCAACACCTTCCCCGGCGCGACGGCGCCGTTCGGGATGATGTCGTGGAGTCCGACGAGCACACGCGGGGACCAGACCAACACCGGTGCCGCCAACGGCTACGACTACAACACCACCCGTCTGCGCGGCTTCGCCCTCACGCACGTCAACGGTGCCGGATGCCACCCGGGCGCCGCGGGTGACCTGCCGATCTTCCCGCACACCGGAGACGTGACCTCGTCGCCGACCGCCGACACCACGGACGCGGTCTACGCGAGCAACTTCAGCCACGCCGACGAGTCCGCGACGCCCGGTCGCTACAAGCTCAACCTGGCGAACGGAGCGACGACCGACTTCGCCGCCACCACCCGTACCGCGATCGGCACGATCGGGTTCCCCTCGGGCAAGCCCGCGAACCTGCTGTTCCGCACCTCCAACTCGCTCAACGGCAGCGAGGACGCCGAGACGCGCATCGACGTGGCCAACCGAAAGGTCACCGGCTCGGTGCTGACCGGTGCGTTCTGCGGCCGCCGCGTCAACGGCGGTACCCCCAACAACAACCGGAAGACCTACTACCGGCTGTACTTCACGGCCCAGTTCGACCAGCCCTTCGCCGGAAACGGCACCTGGAAGGACGCGACCCTCCAGCCGGGCGGCACCTACCAGACCGGCGGCGAGGGCTACCTGACCGGCGCCGACCGGCTCGGCAAGGGCTCCGGCGGCTACGTCACCTTCGCGTCCGGCACCCAGGTGACGATGAGGATCGGCATCTCGTACGTCTCGCAGGAGGGCGCCGAGCGCAACCTCCAGGACGAGCAGCCGTCCGGCACCACCGTGGACGGCGTGGCCGCCGCGACGCGGGCCGCGTGGGACACCAGGCTGGGCCGCGTCAAGATCGGCGGCGGCACGGCCGACCAGCAGAAGATCTTCTACACCTCGCTTTACCACAGCCTGCAGCAGCCCAACATCATCAGCGACACTGACGGCCGGTACCGGGGCATGGACCAGGTCGCGCACGGCCTGGAGCCCGGCCAAGGGGCGCAGTACAGCAACTTCTCCGGCTGGGACCAGTACCGCGCCCAGATCCAGCTGCTCGCCCTGCTCGAACCGAAGGTGGCCGGTGACTTCGCGCAGTCGCTGTACAACTTCGCCCGGCAGAACGGCGGCGTCTGGGACCGCTGGGTGCACATCAGCGGCGCCACCCACGTCATGACCGGCGACCCGTCGGCGGTGACCCTGGCCACCTTCTACGCCATGGGCGTGCGCAACTTCGACTACAACGGCGCCTTCAGCTCCCTCTACAACCAGGCCACCGTCCCGAACCCGGACGGTCTGTCCGACGCGGGCTGCCCGGGTCAGTGCGTGGGTCAGCGCCCCAACCTCGCCCAGTACATGCAGTCGAAGTACGCGGCCAACGACGTCTGCCACTGCTGGGGCGGCGCCGCCGAGACCATGGAAGACTCCATCGCGGACTACTCGCTCGCCCAGTGGGCCGGCGCCCTCGGCCGCACCACCGAGGCGGCCGTCATGGCCGACCGCGCCGGCTGGTGGAAGAACGTGTACAACCCGGCCACCGGCTTCATGCAGGGACGCAACCTGGACGGCTCCTGGGTCGGCGGCTTCACCCCGTCCACCCAGACCGGATTCGCCCAGGGCAGTGCCGCCGCGTACACCTGGATGGTGCCACACGACGTCGCCGGACTCGCGGCCGTCATGGGCGGCAAGTCCACCGCCACCGGCCGCCTCGACGACTTCTTCCACGACATCAACGGCAACTGGCTGGTCCGAGGTGGCGGCGCCCTGAAGTACGACCCGACCAACGAACCCGACATCCACGCCCCGTGGATCTACAACGAGCTCGGCAAGCCCTGGAAGACCCAGGAGACCGTGCGCCAGATCGTCGACACCGTCTACACCACCGGCCCCTCCGGCCTGCCCGGCAACGACGACCTCGGCACCATGTCCGCCTGGTACGTGTGGGCCGCCCTCGGCCTGTTCCCGCACAAGCCCGGCTCCGGCGACATGATCCTGTCCAGCCCGCTCTTCCCCAGTGCGACCATCACCAACGCCGACGGCGTGGTGCTGACGGTCAACGGCGTCGGCAGCGGAAAGTACATCCAGTCCGTCACCAAGGACGGCACGGCGCACACCGACTGGAAGGTGGCGTCGAGCTTCATCCGGTCCGGCGGCACCCTCGACGTCGCGCTGTCCTCGACGCCGACCGACTGGGCCGTGGTCAACCCGCTGACCAACATCGCACTGAAGCGGCCCGTGACCGGATCGGCCCCGTGCTCGACCTCGGAAGGCCCGGAGAAGGCCGTCAACGGCAGCATGACCGGCGGGTCCACCGACAAGTTCTGCACGTCGGCGACGTCGAAGTGGCTGCAGGTCGACCTCGGTTCGAGCAGGCCGCTCTACAAGGTCGTGGTCAAGCACGCGGCGATGGGTGGCGAGTCGGCGGACTGGAACACCAGGGCGTTCACCATCAAGACGTCGACGGACGGGACCACGTGGACCACGGTCGCGACCGTCACCGACAACACCGCGGCGACGACGGTGCACTCGGTGAGCGGCACCGCCCGGTACGTGCGGATCGACGTGACCACGCCGACCCAGACGACCAACCAGGCCGCGCGGATCTACGAGCTCGAGGTCTACTGAGCCCGCTGAAGTAAAGGAGGGGCCGTCGCTCAGGCGACGGCCCCTCCTGTCATTCCCTCGGTCAGCTCGGCACCGAGGTCAGCAGCCCGCGAGCACGCGCAGGAGGCGTGCCACCTCGTCCGCCACGGCGGCGCGTGCGGGCCCCAGGTACTTTCGCGGATCGGCGGTCTCGGGGTGTGCGGTGAGGTACTCGCGCACGGTCCGGGTGAAGGTCTGGTTGAGGTGCGTGGACACGTTCACCTTGGTCATGCCCGCGGCGACGGCCTTGGAGAGGTCCGCGTCGTCGACTCCGGAGGAGCCGTGCAGGACGAGCGGGACGCCGACGGCGTTCCGCAGGCGGGCGATGAGGTCGAAGTCCAGCTCGGCGTCCCGGGTGAGCATGGCGTGCGAACTGCCGACGGCGACGGCCAGGGCGTCCACGGCGGTCGCCGTGACGAACGCGACCGCCTCGTCCGGATCGGTGCGCACGCCCGGGGCGTGCGCACCGTCCTTTCCTCCGACCTCGCCCAGCTCCGCCTCGACCCATACGTCCGCGCGGTGGCAGTAGTCCGTGATCTCGCGCGTCGCCGCCAGGTTCTCCTCGTAGGGGAGTCTGGAGGCGTCGAACATCACGGAGGTGAAGCCGAGGTCGACGGCTTCGCGGACCAGGTCGGTCGATTCCGCGTGGTCGAGGTGCAGCGCCACCGGGACGCTCGCACTGCCGGCCAGGGCGAGCGAGGCCGCGGCGATGGGGGCGAGCGATCCGTGGTAGCGGGCGGTGTTCTCGCTGATCTGGAGGACGACGGGCAGACCGGCCCGCTCCGCTCCGGCGACGATGGCCTCCGCGTGCTCGATCTGTACGACGTTGAAGGCTCCGACGCCGGTGGTCTCCTCGTACGCGGGGTCGACGATCTCGTCAGTGGCTGACAGGGGCATGGGTTCTCTCCACGGGAACGGTGGTACGGAGTTGCTGGTAGAGGGCGGCGTCGAAGTCGCCGGCCAGAGGGCAGGGAACGGCGGCCGCCGAGAGCGCGACGGCTTCGCGCAGGACGGTCGGCCAGGGCTCACCAGCCAGGAGCCCCGCCGCGATCGCCGCGACACAGGCGTCCCCGGCTCCTGTCGGGTTTCCCGTCAGGAGGCGCGGGGGAGTGGCGTGCCAGCTCCCCTCGGACGTGACGGCGTACAGCCCGTCCGGTCCACGTGAGGCCACGACACTTCGCGCGCCGAGGGCACGGAGGCTCCCGGCCGCGGCTTCGACGTCGTCGTGGCCGGTGACCTCGGTGAGCTCCGCGGCATTGGGTTTGATCACCGTCGGATGCGCGTCAAGGGCCGTGAGCAGGGCGGGGCCGCTGCTGTCGAGGACCGTGCGGGCCCCCGCCTCGGCGGACAGGCGGATCAGCCGCCCGTACGCGTCGGACGGCAGCCCGGGAGGCAGACTGCCGGAGAGGACGACCACCTGGGCGTCGCGTACCAGTGCGGCGAACCGGGCGGCGAAGTCCGCCCAGGACGCCATGTCGACATGAGGACCGGACTCGTTGAAGACGGTGGCGTCGCCGTCGTCACGGGACACGATCGTGACCGTACGACGGGAGTCGCCTGCCATGGGGACCAGTTCGTCGGGCAGCTGCGCCGCGCGCAGGTCGTCCCGGATCGCACGGCCGGTCGGACCACCCGTCAGACCGGTCACGACGGTGGGGATTCCCAGGGCGGACAGGACGCGGGCGACGTTGATCCCCTTGCCTCCCGCTCGCGCGAATGCCTCACGCACGCGGTGCGAGCCCTGGGGGACCAGGGCGTCGACCTCGTACGTGACGTCCAGAGCGGCGTTGAGCGTGACGGTGAGGATCACGACACCACCTCCGGCGTCGGCGAGGGCCGGAACCGCGCCGACGACACGCCGCCCGCCGTCTGCCATGCGGCGAGGCCCGCGCCGAGGCATCCCGCCATGTCCCCGAGTTCCGCGAGAACCAGCTCGGGCCGCCGCTGGAACGTCAGCCGGCGGGCGAGTGACGCGCGCAGGGGGTCCAGGAGCAGGCCGCCGGCCTCGGCGAGGCCGCCGCCGAGGACGACGACCTCGGGTGCGAACAAGGTCGTGGCCGTGGCCAGAGCCGCGCTCAGGGCCTCGACGGCCCGGGCCCATACGGCACGGGCGTCTGGATCTCCCTGCGTGAGCCTCTCCGCCACCGACGAGGCGCCCTCGACCCGGCGCCCGGTCAGGGCGCTGTACGCCGCGGCTACGGCCGAGGCCGACGCCACACCCTCCAGGCACCCCCGGGCACCGCAGACGCACGGTTCCCCGCCGGGGTCGACGACCACATGACCGAGCTCGCCCGCGTAGCCGCGAGCACGGACGGGCCGCCCGTCGGAGAAGACGGCCGCGGAGATGCCGGTCCCGATGGGCACGAACCAGACGTCGTCCGCGCCCCGGGCCGCGCCGAGACGGCACTCGGCGACCCCGCCGGCTCGTACGTCGTGTCCCAGGGCCACGGACAGGCCCGACGCTCCTTCCAGGTAGTCCGCGAGCGGCAGATCACGCCAGCCGAGGTTCGCCGAGTAGACGGCCGTCCGCGTCTCCTCGTCGACGATCCCCGGGACCACCACCCCCGCGCCCCGCACGGTCAGTCCGTGTGCGGCGGCGTTCCTGTCGAGTTCGTGCAGCACGGTCGCGATCTCGGCGATCACCGCGTCCGGGCCCCAACGGCGGGGCGTCGCCCTGCGCACGGTGTGCAGGACCTTCATCTCGCGGTCGACGAGCGCGCCCTTCATGCTGGTCCCGCCCACGTCCAGCGCGATGACGCAGTCCCGTTCCTCGGTCTCGTCACGCATGGGCGGCCTCGAGGATGACGGAGCGGGTCAGGTTGCGCGGTCGGTCGGGGTCGTAACCTCGTGCCTCGGCCAGCCGGACGGTCAGCCGCTGGGCCAGGACGAGGTCCGCCAGCGGGTCCAGCTTGCCGGGTCCGTGGACGGATCCGGCGACGAGCGTTCCGCCGACGCGGGCGATGTCGTCGGTCAGGCCCGCCGGGGTCGGACCGAACACCCACGCCACACGGCCCGGTCCGGTGATGCTGATCGGCCCGTGCCGGTACTCCATGGCCGGGTACGCCTCGGTCCACGCCCCGGCGGCCTCGCGCATCTTCAGCCCGGCCTCCAGGGCCAGCCCGTAGGTCCAACCGGTGCCCAGGAAGGTGAACTGCTCGGCCGCGCACACCTCGGCGTCCAGGTCCAGCGCGATCGCCCGCCGCGCGTCGGCGATCGCCTCGTCGAGCGACCGCACACCGGCCGGCAGCGCGTCCTCCGCCTCCAGATGTGCTCGCAGCAGCGCGAGCGTGGTGGTCGCGAACCGGGTCTGCACGACCGACTCCTCGTCCGCGAACCCGAGTACGGCCACGGTGTCGGCCGCCTTCATGACGGGGGTCTCGGGGTCGGCGGTTATCGCGCCCGTCGGCGTGGTGCCCTTGAGCCGGCCCAGGAGGTCGAGGACCTCGCTCGTGGTGCCGGACCGGGTGATCGCGAGCACCCGGTCGTACGCGCGCCCGTGCGGGAACTCCGAAGCCGCGAACGCGTCCGTCTCGCCGTGACCGCCGCGCTCCCGGAGCTCGGCGTAGGCCAGGGCCATGAACCAGGACGTTCCGCAGCCGACGACGGCGACCCGCTCGCCGCGACGGGGCAGGACCTCGGAGTGAAGGCCCAGTGACGCCTTCGCCCGTAGCCAGGTGTCCGGCTGCGAGGCGATCTCGATGGTGGTGCGACAGGTGGTGGACATATGGAGTGACTCCCTGGTGAAGCCGGGCGATGAGTGGCAGCCCGATACCCGTCTATGCGCGAAGCTGATTGATCTGGCCACTCTTCGAGCATTTTCGAGCATAGATTCTGGCGGGAGTATGACGGAATGCGCAGCCTGCGGTCCAGAGGCGCAGGACACAGATGCGGAATGGGACGTACCGGTGCCAGGGACGCGCCCGTCTCGGGCGTCGTACTCCCGTTGTCGGTGGGGGCGAGGCCGCGCAGGACGAGGGGCCCGGCGTGACGGATGCCGTGCCGGTGGGGGCAGCGTCAGCGAGGACGGTCACGCCCGGCGGTCACCGGCTACGCGTCGGCACCGCCGACGAGCCGCACGCCGGCCGGGCGTGCGGGCATCACCGAGTACGGGTCGGCGGTCCTCAGAGCCAGCCGCGGCGGGTTGCCTGGACCCCGAGCTGGAACCGGGTCTGGGCGCCGACGATCTCCTGGAGGCGGGCGATGCGGCGGGCGATGGTGCGTTCGCTGACGCCGAGTTCCCGTGCGATGGACTCGTCGGTCAGCCCGGAGCTGAGGCAGGTCAGCAGGCGGCGGGCGTCCTCGGGCGGGTTCGCCGACGCGTCCGCGTCCGTTCCGACCGAGTCGTCGCCGGCGGGCAGGGGGACGCCCAGCCGCCAGTAGGACTCGAACACGCCGATGAACGCGTCCAGGAGCTCGGAACGCCGCACGATCATCGCGTGCGCCCGGCCGAACCTCGGCAAGGGGATGTTGACGACGCAGAAATCCTCGTCGCAGATCGTCAGGCTGAGCGGCAGGTCGGGGAAGACGCGGGCCTGTTCCCCGGCCCGTACACAGGTCTGGACGATCTCCCGGACATCCGGGTCGTTGAGCGCCTGTGCCCGGTACACCACCTTGTACTCGACGCCGTCGGCCATAGCCTCCAGCGCGCCGTCCAGGATCGTGACGCGCCCGGACCGGTTGACGGGCAGTCCGATGGACAGACCGCGGACGCACCGCGTGGCCTCGTCGTGGACGCGGCGCTTGACCGCCTCGATCGCGGCGGCGGTACGGACGACCTCGACGTATCCGGCGCTGTCCGGATGGTGATGGCGCCAGAACCGGGACAGGGCCTCGGAGCTCTCCCGCAGGGCGGCGGCCTGCCGGACGCGGTCGTCGGCGAGGCTCTCCAGGGACGCCCCGGGCGGGCACGCGCGGACGGTCGTCGGCGCGTCACCGTCCCCCGGCACCGTCTCCACCAGGCCGAGAGCACTCAGCCTCGCGACCGCCTCGGTGGCCTCGCGCGGTGACATGCCCAGGACCTCGGCGAGCTCGGCGAGTGTCAGCGCGCCGCCTTCGACGAGCACGAGATACGCGTCGTCGGCGGAAGCGGGCAGGCCTATGGCCTGAAGGGGATGCACGTCTCCTTGATAACACGCCATGACGTACGGGTCGGTTCCGGCCCGTCCCGGTCCGGGGGGGCTGGGGGGCCTTCACCGCGTCAGGTTCCTGCCATGCCGGATCGTGACAGCCCGGACTCCTGCCGCTCGCCGCGTCCGGCCCGCAGAGTGATCACACACCGGACGCCGGCTTCTCCCGCATCTTTCACCCGGTGTTCACACCAGCCCCGAGGAGTTCCCCATGAAGAAGCATGTCGCCTGGGCCGTGACCGTTGCGACCGTCGCCACCTGCGCGCTGGGCGCCGTCGTGCCCGCCTCGGCCGCCGACGCGGACCCGGCCGCTCCGACCGCCATGACCGCTGCCACTCCCGGGGGAATCGACACCTCCGCGCTCGACCCGAAGGTCAAGGCCGCGGTGGACGACTTCGTCGCCAAGCTTCCGGCCGGTTGGCAGGACCGCCTGCAGGCCCTCTACGAGAAGACGGGTGCCGACCACACCCAGTGGACGCAGGTCCGCGACTCCGTCATCGACCCGAACGCCTACCAGTGCCAGAGCACCCCGTTCCGG
Source organism: Streptomyces sp. NPDC021012 (assembly GCF_044333355.1). Lineage (NCBI taxonomy): Bacteria > Bacillati > Actinomycetota > Actinomycetes > Kitasatosporales > Streptomycetaceae > Streptomyces > Streptomyces sp. NPDC021012. The sequence goes on along the minus strand of NZ_JBIRQU010000002.1, from coordinate 886,780 downwards.
GAGGCCATAGCCAAGCACTACGAGGGCATCAACAACCGCTTCGGCTTCGCGATCGTGCAGGCGCTCGGGTTCCTCGACCTGCCGATGTACGAGTCCCTGTTCTTCGGCGCCGAGTCGAAGACCAACACCTTCGGCCTCAACGGCGAGTACACCAACGAGACCACGTCCACGATGAAGGACCTCAAGTCCTTCTGGGACATCAAGTCCTCCGACATCCAGCTCGTGCCGATGAAGAACGACATCTTCCAGTCCCCGGAGCGCGCGGGACGGGTGATCGCGCGGCTGTACGGCGTCACAGACGAGGCGGGCACCGAGTTCGCCAAGGCCTTCTACCCCGCGTACTTCGAGATGGAGCCCTTCCTGAAGAACGGGATGAACCCGATCCTGACCCTCAACGCCTTCGCCTACTCCGAGGAGGGCGAACCCCACCCGATGGGCGTCTCCGACCGCATCGTCATGGGTGACGGCATCCTGGAGGTCATGAAGGAGGTCGGCCTGGACGGCGTCGCCCCGAAGGCGATCATGGCCCACGAGTTCGGCCACCACGTGCAGTTCGAGGACCACCTGTTCACGAACACCACGCTCACCGGCCCCGAGGCCACCCGCCGCACCGAGCTGATGGCCGACGCGTTCGGCACTTACTACCTCACCCACTCCCAGGGCGAGGCGCTCAACGCCAAGCGACTGCTGGCCTCGGAGCAGAACTTCTACATCATCGGCGACTGCGGCTTCACCAGCGACGGTCACCACGGCACGCCGAACCAGCGCCTGGCCTCCTCCACCTGGGGTGCGAGCGTCGCCGACGACGCGGCGAACCAGGGCCACATCCTGCCCTCGCTCCGGTTCAGCGAGCTGTTCGACGCCAAGCTGCCGGACCTGGTGAAGCCCGACGCCGTCTGAGAGGCCCGGGAGGTGGCGCCGTTGCCGTGAACCACCCCGAGGCACGGCGGCATCGCCCGCGGAGGCGGACCGGAGGGATCTCCGGTCCGCCTCCTTCCATATTCGTCCGTGTTCACGCGCGGCACGGTCGGCGTTCCGTACCCCCTTCAGGGAGCCTCGTCGGTGGCGCCGCGTGTTCCGGTTCCGGCAGGAGCACCCGGGCCTCCAGACGGGCGCCGCCGACCGGCCGGCGAGGTACCGCCCGCACCTCCTCGCGCCACAGCCCCCGGCCACCGGGCACGGCGGCGGCACGGGCCGGAGGGCGGGGCCGTCCGGCCTCCCTGACCCGTAGGGTCACACTCGCGTCGTCGGCGGTGAGCATCAGGGAGACGTCCAGCCCGATGCCGAACCCCGGCAGGTCGCGGACGAGTTCGCGGACCATGAGCGCCACGGTGTCGCAGGCGCTGTCGGGCAGCCCCCAGCTCCGGGTCACCGTGTGCGCGAAGCGCTGCAAGGCGGTTACGGACCCGGGGAACCCGGCCATGGCGCAGGCGGCCGCACGACTCCGGCCCAGGAGGGCGCCGTCGGTGGGGCGGCCTGGCGAGGAACCGCCCGCACGGCCGACGACGGTCATGGGCGGCTCCGACGTGCGGGATGCCGCGCCGTGCGGCCCGGCGATACGTCACGCTCCGCGAGGAACCCTCGGGGAGACCATCCGCGACGCGTGATGCGCGGGTACGCGGGGAACGACCGGCGCCGAGGCTCGGGTGCGGGCCGGAGCGGGGCCCGGTCCGCACCCGGCAGGGACCGCGCCGTCCGCGTCCTCCGGCGGGCACGGCAGGGGCGAGTGATACTGAGTGCGCACCCTTGTGCACCGCTCGCCCCGGGGTCACGGAAGGGAGAACGGGGAGCCATGGCCATCACCGCGGAGCAGCGGCGTGCCCGGATCCTCGACGCGGTCCGTGAACTGGGATCGGTCCGCGTGGTGGATCTCGCCGAGCGCATCGGCAGCGCCCCGGTCACCGTGCGCCGGGACGTGGCCGCACTCGCCGACAGCGGTCTGCTGCGCCGCTCGCACGGCACGGTCTCGCTGCCGCTCGACTTCACCCCGCCGTCAGGTGCCATGGCCCGCGGCCGGGTGTTCGGCATTCTCGTCCCCTCCGTCGGCCCCTACTTCGACGAGGTGATCGCAGGGGCCCGCGCCGCGGCCCAGACCGCGGGAGTCAGACTGGTGCTCGGCATCACGCCGTACGAGGCCGCGGACGACCAGGTCCAGGTCGCCCAGCTGCTCGACGCCGGGCTCGACGGACTCCTGTTGACCCCGAACTGGGTTCCCGGCGGCGACGCCGGCGAATCGGCGTGGCTCCGCGAGCTGCCGGTGCCCGCCGTGCTCGTCGAGCGCATCGCCCCGCCCGGCAGTGCGGCGGCGGAGCTGGACTCGGTCGGCTCGGACCACGCTCACGGCGTCCTGCTCGCCCTGCGGCATCTGCTCACGTCGGGCCATGAATCGGTGATGCTCGCCGCACGTGAGGACACCTGGACGGCGCACCAGGTACGGGCCGGTTACGCCGAGGCCGTCCGCCTCCTCGGGATCGGGCGTGGGACGGTGATCGACATCCACCGTCCCGGCCTGGACACGGAGACGGTGGCTTCGCGCATCGCCGACGCGGTGACCCGTGACGGCGTGCGTGCCGTGCTGGTCCACAACGACAGGGAGGCCATCCGGCTGGCACCGTTGCTGCGCGCCCGCGGTCTGCGCGTGCCGGACGACCTGGCGATGATCTCCTACGACGACGTGTTCGCGGCCCTGGCCGAACCGCCGCTGACCGCCGTCGCTCCCCCCAAGCGCGCTGTGGGGTCCGTCGCCGTGGAGATGATGATCCGCCGCCTCGACGCCGGACCCGACCTGCCCGTTCACCACGTGCGGCTGCTGCCGGAACTGAAGGTCCGCACATCCTGCGGCGGCCGTGGGCCCGTGACGGCGGGCTGAGCCGCCTGCCCGGGCGGGAGAACGGGGTGCGGTGAAGGCACCGGCCGGATGCGGATGACGCTGCGATTGGCTGGGGACGTCATTCGGGCAGCAGGATCTCGGCGACGACCCGGGTGCCCCCGGCGGTCCGGACGATCTCGCAATGCGCAGCGAACGCGGCGACCAGGTCCAGGCCGCGGCCGGAGCACGCCTCTTCCTCCACGGGCTCGGAGGGTGAGGGGACCCGCCAGCTTCCGAAGTCCTGGACGTGGAGCACGAGCCGGCCTTCGACGAGGGTGATGCGCAGATCGACATCGGGGCTGCCGCTGTGACGCACCGCGTTCGAGGCCAGTTCGGTCACGATGAGCCCGACGGCCTCCTCGACCGATTCGGGCAGGTGCCAGCCCTGGACCACTCGGCGAGCCAGCCGCCTCAGCACGGGGACCGAGGACATCTCGGCCGCCGTCGCGAAGTCGAACGCTTTGAGGTGCTGCACGCTCGCACTCCGCGTGGTGGGACGGACGGGGGAGGGCGCCTGCTGGATGGTGCTCATCGGGAGCTCCTTCACGCCCGGGGCTTCGACCCGCAAGGCTGCGAAAGGTGATTGCTGGACGTACGGCGGCGAGGGCCGCGGAGGACCGCGACCTCGCGGCCTGGGCGCCAGAGGCGCACGGACGCGACAGACCCCCTGTTGATCACGACAGGATGATCCGGCCTTCGTCGGCGGGGATGACAGCCGACTGCGGCGTGGCCCCCACTCTAGATAGATCAAATGATCGTTGCAAGACCAAATGGCCTACTTCTTTCGAATTCGGTCATTTGATCAATCGGGTGCCCGTTTCATTGACTCCTGCGCGAGAAAGCGCTTACTCTCCGGGCTGCTCCGCTCGGAGGGACGACAAGGAGGGCGCCCAGTGAATGCCAGTCAGCCTGCCCCCGGCCACGGGAACACCCCCACCACACTGAGCAGGCGCCGCCTGCTCCAGACCGGCGTGGCCGGCGCCGCTGCTGCCGCCGCCTCCCAGCTCCTCCCTCCGCAGCTCGCCCGGGCCGCCGACACGTACGATTCGATGCGTGACGTGTGGGTGCGGATGCTCACCGGAACGGGATTCGACCCCACGGCCGCACCGTTCGCCGGAGCGCTCTCGTCGCTCGGCTCCCAGGCGGGATCGTTCCAGAGCACGATGGCCCCGAGCGGCGGATCGCTGTGGCCCGACCTCCCGATCGGCACCGTCTCGGCCAACGTGACGGGTACGTACACACGGCTGCGGACCATGGCGCTGGCCCACGTCCAGGCGAACACGGGGCTGACCGGCAGCTCCGCGCTCGCCTCGGCCATATCCACGGGCCTGGACTGGATGCACGCCCACGCGTACACGCCCACCACGACCACGTACAACAACTGGTGGGACTGGCAGATCGGGGCCCCTCAGCGCCTGCTCGACGTCTGCGCGCTGATGTACCCCAGCCTCACCCAGGCACAGACCGCCGCCTTCTGCGCGGCCGTCGACCACTTCGTCCCCGCGTCCACCGTCGCCACGTACAGCGGCACCAGCACGGGCGCCAACAGGGTCGACCTGTGCCGGGTACTGGCTCTGCGCGGGGTCCTCGGCAAGAGCTCCGCTCCCCTGAGCACCGCCAAGCAGGCGCTCTCGCCGGTCTTCCCGTACGTACGGGAAGACGACGGCATCTACGCCGACGGCAGCTACCTCCAGCACACGTACATCCCCTACGCCGGAACCTACGGCCAGGTCCTGCTGGGCGGCCTGAGCAAGATGTTCACCCTGCTCGCCGGGACCACCTGGGCCGTCACCGACCCCGCCGTGCAGAACGTCTTCGGTGCGGTGACCACGGCCTGGGCGCCCTTCCTGTACAACGGCCTCGTCATGGACGGCGTCTCCGGCCGGGGGATCAGCCGCGGTGTCTCGAGCAGCGACCCGTCGATGATCCAGCAGGACGACCACACCCGCGGACAGGGCATCGTCTCCGACATCCTGCGGCTCGCCACCTCCGGGCTCGCCTCCCCCGCGCAGTCCGCGGCCTGGAAGGCGATGGTCAAGGGCTGGCTGAAGCGGGACTACTACGCGCCCGTGCTGAGCAGCAAGGTCCTGGAGATTCCCGAACTCGCGCGGGCCAAGGCGCTGCTCGACGACGCCACGGTCACGGCTTCCGCCGAACCCGTCGAGAGCCGGGTGTTCGGCATGGACCGGGCAGTCCACCGGCGCGGTGGCTGGTCCGCCCAGCTCAGCCTGTGTTCGGCCCGCACCAGCTTCTACGAGACCGGCAACGGCGAGAACCTGCGCGGCTGGCACACCAACAGCGGGATGCTCCACTGGTACGGCGACACCTACGGCAACGGCCAGTACTCGGACGCCTTCTGGCCCACCGTCGATCCGTACATGCTCCCCGGGACGACCGTTTCCACTCGCCCGCTCGCGGACGCGGCCGGCGGTGCCTGGGGCGCCTCCCACCCGAACGCGACCTGGGCCGGAGGCACCACCGACGGCACCTACTCTGCCGTCGGCCAGGACGTCCGGGGACTGCAGTCCACCCTGACCGGCAAGAAGTCCTGGTTCTGCCTGGACGACTCGATCTTCTGCCTGGGTGCCGGCATCACCTGCACCGACGGGACCGGCGTCCGGACCACCGTGGACAACCGCAACCTCGGCGCCGGCAACGGCCAGGTCTTCACCGTCGACGGCGCCGTCCAGCCGGCCACCCTCGGATGGACCCAGACCTTCACCGACTGCGGGTACATGGCGGTGGGCGGGATGGGCGCCTGGGTCTTCCCCGGTGGCGCGACGGTCCAGGCCAAGCGCGTCGCCCGCACCGGCGCCTGGTCCGACATCAACACCACGTCCTCCACCATCCCGATCACCCGCAACTACCTCTCCCTGTGGTTCGAGCACGGCACCGACCCGGTCGGCGCGGGCTACAGCTACCAGCTGATGCCCGGCGCCACCGCGACGGCCGCCGCCGCCCGCGCGGCGAACCCGAACGTCACGGTCCTCTCCAACACCGCCCAGGCCCAGGCGATCAGCTGCCCCCCGCTCGGCCTCACCATGGCGAACTTCTTCGCGGCCGGTAGCGCCGGGCCGATCACCGTCGACGGCCCGTGCTCGGTGCTGATGAAGGAGCAGGGCGGCAGCATGACCGTCGTGGTCTCCGATCCCACGCGGGCAGCCGCCACGGTCCGGGTCACGATCGCCCGCAGCACCTACAAGTCGGTCTCGGCCTCGTCCGGTGTCCAGGTGCTCACCACCTCCGGGCAGGTCGTTCTGCTCGCCGAGACCGGCGGCACACAGGGCGCGGGGCGTGCCGTCGCCCTCAGCACCTCGGGCACGGCACCGGCGAACGCCACCGCCTCCCATCTGGGCGCCACCGCGACCACGTACGTCCGGGACGGCTCGTACGCCGACACCAACTACGGCAACGCCACCACCATGGTGGTGAAGAACACCGCCACCGCGAACGACGGCTACAACCGCAGGTCCCTGCTCGCCTTCGACGTCTCCGGCCTCTCGGGCCGGGTCTCCCGGGCCGTGCTGTGGGTGTACGGCAACGTGCAGGACTCCGCCGGCACCCAGACCACTCTCCAGGCGTTTACGACCTCCTCCGGTGACTGGACGGAGACCGGCGTCACCTGGAACACTGCTCCCTCCCTGATCACCGTGCTCGGTACCGGGACGCTCTCCAAGGGGTACGACTGGGTCGGCCTCGACGTCACCGGTGCGGTTGCCGCGGCCCAGGTCTCCGCAGGTGGCAACGGCACCGTCTCCCTCGCCGTCTTCGAGCCGCTCGGCGTGGCAGGCCTGGCCGCCGTCCTCCGCACTCGCCTGAACACCGCGAATCCCCCGGTGCTGGAGGTGATCGCCGACTGAACCGCGGCCAGGTCTAGTTGATCTGCACCCAGATCGAATGATACAAATTGATCTGGCCAGGTATCGAAGGCCGCCGACCCGGGGAGGACGCCATGACCGTCACGGCCGAGCAGCGTCGTGCTCACATCCTGGACGTCGTCCGCGAGCTCGGAACGGTGCGCGTGGTGGAGCTCGCGGAGCGCATCGGTCTCGCGGCCGTCACCGTGCGCCGGGACGTCGCCGCCCTCGCGGACGCAGGGCTGCTCCATCGCTCGCACGGCGCGGTGTCGCTCCCCGCCACCACGACTGCCGCACCGGGGCCGGCGCAAAGCCACCGGGTGATCGGCATGCTCGTTCCGACGGTCGGCTCGTACTTCGACGAGATCATCGACGGTGCCCGTTCCGCCGCCAACGCGGCCGGCGCCCGCCTCGTGCTCGGCATCTCCGCCTACGAGTCCTCCGACGACCGCGCCCAGGTGGAGCAGCTGATCGACTCGGGCGTCGACGGTCTGCTCCTCACTCCCAACTGGAAGCCCGGCAGCCACCCCGAGAACAGCATGTGGATCGGGGACCTGCGGGTTCCCGTGGTGCTCGTCGAGCGCCGCGCGGCGCCCGACAGTCCCTTCGCCGAACTGGAATCGGTCGGCTCCGACCACCGCCACGGTGTGCTGATGGCGCTCCGGCGGCTGTCCTCGCTGGGCCACGACTCCGTGCTGCTGGCCGCCCGCGAGGACAGCTGGACGGCCCACCAGGTCCGGGCCGGTTACGAGGAGGCCACCCGACTGCTCGGGCTCGTACCGCAGCCCGTCGTCGACATCCGGCGTCCGGGCGGCGACATGGAGGACGTCGCCGCCCGGATCGCCGAGGCCGTCGCCGACGGCGTGCGCGCCGTGCTGGTCCACAACGACCAGTCCGCGATCCAGCTCGTGCCGCTGCTGCGCGCCCGTGGCCTGCGAGTCCCGGACGACCTGGCGCTGATCTCCTACGACGACGTGTTCGCGGCCCTGGCCGCACCGCCGTTGACGGCCGTCGCGCCGCCCAAGCGGGCGGTGGGTGCGGCAGCCCTTGAGCTGCTGCTGAACCGCCTGGGCAGCGGACACGACCTGCCGGTCCACCGCGTGGAACTCATGCCCGAGCTGAAGATCCGTACCTCGTGCGGTGGCGCGGAGCAGTGAGCCCGCCGGCCCGGACGACCTGAGCACACCGGCACCGGATGGCCGGGAGTCAGCCGCGCAACCGGCCGAGGTGGTCCGCGCCCGGGCCGAGCAGCGGGGCCAGCGGGGCGGCGTCCGGGTACCAGGGCGCCTCGTACTCCCACGACACCCAGCAGTCCGGCGGCAGCAGGCGTACGCATTCGCCGATGGGCAGCACGCCCGCGCCGAGCGCCAGCGGGGTGAGGTCGGACCGGCCGACCACATCCTTGACCTGGACGTAGCCCAGATGAGGCCGTAGCGCTTCCCAACCCGCCGCCGGCGTCTCGCCGGCCAGCCAGGTGTGGAGCAGGTCCCACAGCGCGCCGACCGCCGGATGGCCGACGAGGTCGAGCACCCTGGCCACGTCGTGCCCCGTGCGGTGCGAGTCGTGCGTCTCCAGGAGGATGCGTACGCCCAGAGCGTGCGCCTCGTCGGCCGCCGCGGCGAGGCGGCGGGCGGCCCGCTGGTCGGCCTCGCCGGCGCCGTCGCCACCCCGGGGGAACACCCGCACGTGCGGGGCGCCCAGGTCGGCCGCCAGCCGTACGTGGTCGAGCAGGGCGGACACCTGGGGCCGTCCTCACCCGGCTCGGCGATGCCGAGGTAGCTCGCCACGGCGAGTGGCGTGAGGCCGGCGGCGTCGAGTGCGCGGCGGGTGCGGCGTCGTGCTGCCCCGGACATGCCCGGGTGAACCGGCTCGCCGAGGGCGCAGCGGAGCTCCAGACCGGCCCAGCCGTGGTCGGTGGCCAGTCGGATCACCTCGGTGAGAGGCAGGCCCGGCAGACCGAGGGTGGAGAAGGCGCGTCGCACGGAGTCAGTCCTTTCGGTGGACGGTCGGCCGGTCAGGGGCGAGGAGCACCTCGTGCTCGCTGCCGTCCGGCCAGACCACGTGGATCATCGGCCCGTCGATGCGCACGCGCGGGCCGTCGGAGAGGCGGAAGGAGGGGTGGGAGGTGGAGTGGCCGAGTCGGGCGGCGGCGACGAACAGGGAGGTTCCTCTTCCGGTGTGGCCGGTCAGCACGGGCAGCGCGCCCACGGCGCCGAAGGCCGTGCCGGCCGGGAGCCGACGGGCCGCCGCGGCCGCGGTGAGGCCCTCGACACACCGGAGGGCCGAGGCCAGCCGCGTACCGTCCGCGGTCTCGGCGACCACGTGGGCCAGGCGGCCGTCCGTCCATGTCTCGATCGCGCCTCCGGCCACGGCCCAGCCACTGTGCCGCACCTCGGTGCCCGGCGCGGCCCCGGTGACCAGGTGGACGTGGATTTCGTCGGCGCCCGCGGCGAGGACCAATGAGGTGACGGCGATCCCGGGAAGTTCCGCGCTGCCGATCCGCGGCCGGTGTGCCGAGGCTGCCCAGCCGGGTCCGGCGCCGAGTGGGCGGATCCTGCCGCGCTCGCTGAGTTCGCCGTCGACGACCAGTCCGAAGTGGTTGTCGGCGGGACCGTCATGGACCGGACCGGTGGCGGTGGAGTAGCCGAGCCGCGCGTACAACGGGTCGTCGGCGAGCACCTCGTCCACCGGCTGGTCGTCGCTGCCGTGGTTGTGCAGGCGGACCAGACCGTCGGCCGCGGTGGACTGGATGAGCCAGCCAGGACCGGGCAACGGGTGGACGGCGTCGCCCCGCTCGACCGGCGCCGCCGCCTCGGGCTCGGTCCACACCGGATGGTCGGGCGGCAGGAGCAGCCCGAGGAAGCCCTTGCTCGCCCAGTACGGTGACGCCGGCCCGGAGTACGACTGGATCGCCGGCGGGTAGGGGCCGTACCAGCCGAGCGAGAGCAGGCCGTTCGGTCCGCTCGCACCCCGGTCGATGAAGTGGCGCAGCGTGCCGGAGGCGAGACGGCGGGTGGTGCCCGGCGCCAGCGGGGTGTGCCCGCTGAGTGCTCCTGCCCACAGCGGGGCCGCAGCGGCGAACCGGTAGGTGAGCGAGCGGCCCTGGTGCATGGGGGCGCCGTCGGCGCCGAAGGTCCGGGCGTAGCTCTCCAGGTGCGCCGCGAGGCGGCTGCCGTAGGTGTCGAGCAGCTCGGCGTCGCCGCTCAGGTGGGCGTGCAGGACGGGGTAGAGGTGGAAGGCCCAGCCGTTGTAGTGGTCGAAGGCGCGTGGTCGGCCGTCGGTGTACCAGCCGTCGCCGAGGTACCACTGCTCGATCTTCGCCAGACCGCGAGCGACGGCGGCCTTCGCGGCCCCGTCGTGGTCGAGGCCGGCTTCGGCCAGGAAGCCGCCGACCGTGAAGGGGAAGAGCCACCAGTTGTTGTCGACCGGGGTGTGGTGCAGGGCGCCGGCCAGCCAGGCCCGGGTCCGCTCACGTACCCCTTCGTCGAGCCGGTCCCACAGCCAGGGCCGGGTGAGGCGCAGCGCGAGGGCGATCGACGCCGCCTCGACCATCGCCTGGTTGCGGTCCCCGACGGCGAGCCAGGAGACCGGGTCCCGGTCGGTCAGGTCGCGCTCGGTGGTCGGCTTCAGGGTGCCGGTGGCCAGACCCTCGGCGTACCGGGGCAGCAGTCCGTGCGGGTCGTCTCCGCCCGCACCCGCGACCCGGAACGCGGCGAGCAGGAACGTCCTGGCGAACCCCTCAAGACCGTCGGAGCGGGTCCCGGAGATGCTGGGGCCCGGCCCCGGCAGGCTGATCAGAGCGTTTCCGGGGCCTGCGAACGGCTGGACGGCTGCCAGGAGCCCGTCGGCGGCTGCCTCCCAGTGCTGTCTGGTCCAGCCGGTGTGGGGGCTGAGGCGCCGGTCCTCCGGCGGGAGCTGGATCGAGGGCATGGCTCATTCCTTGATCGAACGGCAGGCGGGAAGCAGGATTTCGGATCGATCCGACCGAATGATCTGATGATGGCACCCCGGATTCCGGTCGATCAGCGGTAACACAAGCACTGTTACCGAAAAGCAGCTTGCCGGTGGATATCAAGTGAGATCATTTGATCGATTCCTCTTGACTCCGATCTCATGCGGTCGCAAGATGGCGGCACCGCCTCGCTGACGTCCTTCCTTTCCCAGCGACAGGCGTCCGATTCGGGCATACCGACCCCCTCCTCAGGAGCCGCGCCATGTCTACTCCTCGTATCTCCCCGCGCAGGGCCCTCCGCCTGGCCGCCGTGACGACCGTCTCCGCGCTCTCCCTCTCGCTCCTCGCGGCCTGTGGCGGCAGCGGATCGGATGCCGCCGGGGCGAGCGACGGCAAGCCCGTCACCATCACCTTCTGGGGCTGGGCCAAGGGAACCCAGGACGTCGTGGACGCCTTCAACGCCTCCCACAAGGACGTCCAGGTCAAGTTCGAGCAGATCCCCTCCGGGATCATGGGCGGCTACGCCAAGATCTCGGACGCCTCGAAGGCCGGCAACGCGCCCGACGTCTTCAACGTGGAGTACGCGGCCCTGCCCGACTTCGTCAGCCAGGGCGCCGTTCAGGACATCAGCAAGCTGGTCTCCCCGGAGCTGAAGGCGAAGTACCTGCCGCAGGCCGTCCAGCTCACCTCCCTCGGCGGCTCCAGCTGGGCGCTTCCGCTCGACGCCGCCCCGCAGGTCTTCTTCTACCGCAAGGACATCTTCGCGAAGGCGGGCATCACCACCCCGCCGAAGACCTGGGGCGAATACCGGGCCGACGCGCAGAAGCTCAAGGCGGCCGACCCCAAGACCCGGATCGGCACCTTCTTCCCTGACGACCCCAGCCCCTTCGAGGCCTTCTCCTGGCAGGCCGGCGCCCAGTGGTTCGCCACCTCCGGCGACGCCTGGAAGGTGGCCATCGACACTCCCGAGACGAACCGCGTCGGCGACTACTGGCAGAAGCTGGTCTCGGACGACCTGGTCCGCCTCCACCCGTCGTTCAGCCAGCAGTGGACCGCCTCGCTGCAGAAGGGCGAGACCGCCGGCTACCTCGGCGCCTCCTGGGGCGGCGGTGTGCTCAAGAGCAGCCTGGCCAGCACCCCCGAAGCCTCCGGCAAGTGGGCCGTCGCGCCGGTCCCGACCTGGGACGGCAAGGCCGCCAGCGGCATGCTCGGCGGCTCCACCTTCGCCGTCTCCAAGAACAGCAAGAAGGCGGAGGCCGCCGTCGAGTTCGCCACCTGGGCCACCACCACCCCCGAGGGCATCAAGGCGCGCATCGCCTCCGGCACCTCCTCCCTGTACCCGGCCGCCCCCGACCTCGTACCGGTCGCCAAGGCCGCCTTCAACACCGACTTCTACGGCGGCCAGGACATCTACAGCGTCTTCACCGACGCCGCCAAGTCGATCAAGCCGACCTGGCAGTGGGGCCCCGTCATGGGGGTCACCAACAACGAGCTGAAGAACGCCTTCGGCAAGCTCGGCCAGGGCGGCACCATCCAGGCCGGCGTCGACGCCGCCCAGAAGGGCACCGTCGCCGAGATCCAGAACCGCGGACTCAAGGTCGCCCAGTGACGAGCCGCACCACCGACTCCTCCCGCGCCACTGGGCGGTGGCGCGGGAGGTACGGGGCCCCCGCCGTACTGATCGCCCCGTTCCTCGCACTGTTCGTCGCGGCGATGCTCGTCCCGGTCGGCTACGCCGTCTATCTCAGCCTGTTCACCGAGCGGCGCTCCGGCCTCGGCTTCGGCGAAGCCGAAGACGTCTTCACCGGCCTCGGCAACTACGCCCGAGCGCTGGGGGACCCGGCCTACCGGGCCGGCTTCCTGACGATCGCCCAGTACTGCATGCTCTACATCCCCGTGATGATCGGCCTGTCACTGGTCGTGGCCCTGCTGCTCGACTCCGTGTACGCCCGCGCCAAGCGCTTCTTCCAGCTGGCGCTGTTCCTCCCGCACGCCGTGCCCGGCATCATCGCGGCCCTGGTCTGGACGTACCTGTACACCCCCGGCATCAGCCCGGTCATCGACGCACTCGGCGGCGGCGCGCAGATCGACTTCCTCGGCCATCCGCTGCCGTCGGTGGTCAACATCGCGGTCTGGGAGTGGACCGGCTACAACATGATCATCTTCTTCGCCGCGCTGCAGGCCGTCCCGCGCGAGGTCCTGGAAGCGGCCCTGGTGGACGGGGCGGGCGCCCTGCGCACCGCCTTCAGCATCAAGATCCCGCTGATCAAGGCCTCCGTCACGATGGTCGCCCTGTTCACCGTCATCGGGGCGCTCCAGCTGTTCACCGAGCCGATGATCCTGCGCGGCGCGGCCCCGGGCATCACCACCACCTGGACCCCCAACATGTACGCGTTCACCGCCGCCTTCGAGCACAACGACTACGGCCTCGCCGCCGCCTCGTCCGTACTGCTCGCACTCGCCGCCGCCCTGCTCTCCTTCCTCGTCACCCGGATCGGCCGTGCCCGGTCCGAGCGCCGGACGGAGGCCGCCCGATGAGCGCGCACGCCAGGAAGCCCCGACCCTGGTCCCTGTCCAAGGGCGCGGTCAACGCCGCCCTCGTACTGGTCACCCTCTACACCCTGCTGCCCCTGGTCTGGCTGCTCACCGCCTCCGCCAAGAACGCCCCGGACCTGCTGGGAGGCAACCGCCTCTCGCTGAGCAACCTCCACCTCGGCGACAACCTGCACGACCTGGCCACCGCCGACGGCGGCATCTACTTCCGCTGGTACCTCAACTCCCTGCTCTACGCGGGAGGCGGCGCCCTGCTCTGCGCGTTCATCTGCGTCTGCGCCGGCTACGCCTTCGAGGTCTACCGGTTCCCGGGCAAGGAGAAGCTGTTCGGCCTGGTGCTGGTCGGCGTGCTGGTGCCCACGACAGCGCTCGCGCTGCCCATGTACCTGCTCGCCTCCAAGGTCGGCATCGTCAACACCTTCTGGGCCGTCTTCATCCCCAGCCTGGTCTTCCCCTTCGGCGTGTACCTCTCCCGGATCTTCGTCGCCGGCTACATCCCCGGTGAGGTCCTGGAGGCGGCCAGGATGGACGGGGCGGGGGAGCTGCGCATCTTCTGGTCGATCGGGCTGCGGATGGTGATGCCGGGCTTCGTCACGGTGTTCCTGTTCCAGTTCACCGCCATCTGGAACAACTTCTTCCTGCCGCTCGTGATGCTCTCCGACAACCGGCTCTTCCCGGTCAGCCTCGGCCTGTACTCGTGGAACGCGCAGACGCGCAGCTTCCCCGAGTTCTATCCGCTGGTCGTCACCGGGTCCCTGGTCGCCGTGATCCCGCTCGTCGTCGCCTTCCTCGCCCTGCAGCGCCACTGGAAGGCCGGTCTGACCGCCGGCAGCGTCAAGTGACCGCCCCGACCACGAGCCCCGTCAACCCCACGGAGTACCCCGTGCCCCAGCAGTCCACGCCAGCCGTCGGGTCCTCCGGCCGCTCCGATTCCGACCGGCGCCGTCCTCGCGCACTCCTCGCCATGGACCCGCGGCTCGCACCCCAGCTCATCGACGAGGACACCATGGCCCGGCTGAGCCGGCTCGCCGACCTCGCCCCCGGACTCGTCCTCGACGACTTCACCACCCCCGAAGCCCTCGCCGCCCTCGCCGACGCCGAAGTCCTCGTCACCAGCTGGGGCTGCCCCCTCATCGACGAACGGGTCCTGGCGGCCGCGCCCCGGCTGCGCGCCGTCATCCACGCCGCCGGCTCGGTCAAGCACCACGTGACCGACGCCTGCTGGGAACGCGGCATCCAGGTCACCTCCGCCGCCTGGGTCAACGCGCTGCCGGTGGCCGAGTACACCCTCGCCGCCATCCTGTTCTCCAACAAGCAGGTGCTCCAACTGGCCGCCGACTACCGCAGGCGGCGTGCCCCGTACGACTGGCAGGCCGCCTACGGTCACATCGGCAACCACCGCCGCACCGTCGGCATCGTCGGCGCCTCCCAGATCGGGCGCCGCGTGATCGAACTGCTCCGGCCGTTCGACCTGGAGCTGCTGCTGCACGACCCCTATGTGGCCCCCGACGAGGCCGACGCACTCGGCGTCCGTGCGGTGGAACTCGACGAACTGTGCTCGGCCAGTGACGTGGTGAGCATCCACGCCCCGCAGCTGCCGTCCACCCGGCACATGATCGACGGCCGCCGGCTCGCCCTCATGCCCGACGGCGCCACGCTGATCAATACCTCCCGCGGCTCGCTGGTCGACCAGGACGCGCTGGTCGACGAGCTGGTCTCCGGCCGCCTCAACGCCGTACTCGACGTCACCACGCCCGAGGTGCTGCCTGCGGACTCCCCGCTCTACGAGCTGCCCAACGTCCTGCTCACGCCGCACATCGCCGGCTCCCTCGGAGGTGAGCTGCACCGCATGGCCGCTGCCGCCGCCGACGAACTCGCCCGCTATGCCACCGGGCTGCCCTTCGCCCACCCGGTGCGGGCACAGGACATCCACCGCACGGCCTGACCGCCGCCCCGCTTCACCGCAAGGAGTACCACCCATGTCCCGCAGAATCCTCGGCATCGTGATGAACGGTGTCACCGGCCGGATGGGCTACCGCCAGCACCTGGTTCGCTCGATCCTGGCCATCCGTGAGCAGGGTGGCCTTGCCCTCGGCAACGGCGAAGTGCTCTGGCCCGAGCCGATCCTGGTCGGTCGCAGTACCGACAAGCTGAAGGCACTCGCCGAGCGCCACGGCCTGGAGCACTGGACCACCTCGCTGGACGAGGCGCTCGCCCACCCGCTGGCGGAGATCTACTTCGACGCCCAGCTGACCCAGGTCCGTGAGTCGGCGATCCGCAAGGCCATCGCCGCCGGCAAGCACGTCTACACCGAGAAGCCCACGGCCGAATCCCTGGACGCCGCCCTGGAGCTGGCCCGACTCGCCCGCGAGGCGGGGGTGTGCAACGGCGCCGTCCAGGACAAGCTGTTCCTGCCCGGTCTGCTCAAGCTCAAGCGCCTGGTGGACAGCGGCTTCTTCGGCCGGATCCTCTCCGTCCGCGGCGAGTTCGGCTACTGGGTGTTCGAGGGCGACTGGCAGGAGGCGCAGCGCCCCTCCTGGAACTACCGGGCCGAGGACGGCGGCGGCATGATCCTGGACATGTTCCCGCACTGGCGGTACGTGCTGGACAACGTCATCGCCCCGGTCCGCTCTGTGTACGCGCACACCGCCACCCACATCCCCGAGCGTATGGACGAGCGCGGCAGGCCCTACGCCGCGACCGCCGACGACGCCGCGTACGGCATCTTCGAGCTGGAGGGCGGGATCACCGCGCAGATCAACTCCTCCTGGGCGGTACGGGTGGACCGCGACGAACTGGTGGAGTTCCAGGTCGACGGCACCGAAGGCAGCGCCGTGGCGGGCCTGCGCAACTGCCGTGTCCAGCACCGGGCTTCGACACCCAAGCCGGTCTGGAACCCCGACCTGCCGGTCACCGAGTCGTTCCGCGACCAGTGGTACCAGGTACCGGACAACGCCGAGTTCGACAACGGCTTCAAGGTGCAGTGGGAGCTGTTCCTCCGGCACGTCGTCACCGGTGCGCCGTACCAGTGGGACCTGCTGGAAGGGGCCAAGGGCGTCCAGCTCGCCGAACTCGGACTGCTCTCCGCCCGCGAGGGCCGCCGTCTCGCCGTACCCGACCTGGAGATCTGATGCCCGAGATCACGCTTCCCGGCATCGGCACGTACCGGCTGCGCGCACCGGAGCAGCTCGACCTGCCCGGGCCGACGAGCTCCTACCGGACCTCGCCCTCCTATCGCGCCTCGTCCTCCTCCCGGATCGCGTTCGCCGCCGCGCACGTGGTCGCCGATCCCCTCGGGCACAACGCCCCCGGCGCACCCGCCGCCGTGGACTGGGAGGCCACCCTCGCCTTCCGCCACCACCTGTGGTGGCTCGGCCTCGGCATCGCCGACGCCATGGACACCGCCCAGCGCGGCATGGGCCTCGACTGGGCCGCCACCAAGGAGCTGATCACCCGCTCCGGAGCCGAGGCCCGCGCTGTGGGCGGCCGCCTCGCCTGCGGTGTCGGGACCGATCAGCTTCCCCCGACGGACGCCTCCCTGGCCGAGATCCTGGCCGCCTACGAAGAGCAGCTGGAGGTCGTCGAACAGGCCGGGGCCCAGCCGATCCTGATGGCCAGCCGGGCACTCGCCGCCGCGGCGGACGGCCCGGACGACTACCTGAACCTCTACGGCCGACTGATCGGACAGTCGCGGCAACCCGTCATCCTTCACTGGCTCGGCGAGATGTTCGACCCGGCACTGAAAGGCTACTGGGGTTCCGCCGACCTCGACCGCGCCACCGAGACGGTCCTCGCCCTCATCAAGGAGCATGCCGACCGGATCGACGGCATCAAGGTGTCCCTCCTCGACGCCGACCGCGAGATCGCCCTGCGCCGCGCCCTGCCCGAGGGCGTCCGCCTCTACACCGGCGACGACTTCAACTACCCCGAGCTCATCCGCGGCGACGAACTCGGGCACAGCCACGCCCTGCTGGGCATCTTCGATCCGATCGCCGCCACGGCGGCCGCCGCGCTGCACGCCCTGGACACCGGCGACCCGGACCGGTACGACGCGCTGCTCGCCCCACCCTGCCCCTGGCCCGGCACCTGTTCGCCGCGCCGACCTTCCACTACAAGACCGGCATCGTGTTCCTGGCCTGGCTGTCCGGCCACCAGGACCACTTCACCATGGTCGCCGGGGCGCAGAGCGGACGCTCCGTCCCCCACCTGGTGGAGCTGTTCCGTCTCGCCGACGCGGCCGGGATTCTGCCCGACCCGGACCTCGCCGTCCACCGGATGCGCGCGTTCCTCACCATGGCGGGGGTGGAGGCATGACACGGCTCTCACTGAACCAGATCACCACCAAGGGCTGGAGCCTGCCCGAGGCCGTCCAGGGCTGCGCGGACGCCGGCATCCCGGCGATCGGCCTGTGGCGGGACAAGGTCGCCGAGACCGGCGTCACCGAGGCGGCGAAACGGGTCCGCGACGCGGGCCTGGCCGTCAGCACCCTGTGCCGGGGCGGCTTCCTCACCGCACCCGGCCCCGACGGCCGCCGAACCGCCCTCGCCGAGAACCTCCAGGCACTGGAGGAGGCGGCCGAACTCGGCACCGACACCCTGGTCATGGTGGTCGGCGGCCTGCCCGACGGAAGCCGCGACCTTGCCACCGCCCGGGAACGCGTGGCCGACCTGCTCGGCGAACTCGCCCCGCACGCCGGTGACTTCGGCGTACGACTGGCGATCGAGCCGCTGCACCCCATGTTCTGCGCCGACCGAGCCGTCGTTTCCACCCTCGGCCAGGCCCTCGACCTCGCCGAGCGGTTCCCGGCCGAACAGGTCGGCGTGGTCGTCGACAGCTACCACGTCTGGTGGGACCCCGACCTGGCCGCCCAGATCGCGCGGGCGGGCGCGGGTGACCGGATCGCCTCCTACCAGGTCTGCGACTGGACCCTGCCCCTGCCGGCCGACGCCCTGCTCGGCCGGGGTCACGTCGGCGACGGGCACATCGACTTCCGTGCCATGACCGACCAGGTCACCGCCGCCGGCTACACGGGCTGGATCGAGGTCGAGATCTTCAACGAGGCGATCTGGAACACCCCCGGCGAGCAGACCCTGCAGACCATGCTCGAGCGTCACCGCGCGTACGTGGAAGCGTTGTGAGAGTCGTCTTCGCGCCGGACTCCTTCAAGGGGACCGTCACCGCCGCGGACGCGGCACAGGCGCTGGCCGACGGCTGGCGCTCCATCAGACCGGACGATCACCTGACGATCAGTCCGATGGCCGACGGCGGCGAAGGCACCCTCGCCGCCGTCACCGCCGCCCACCCGGGAACCCCCCTGCACCGGGTGGGCGGCTGCACCGGCCCCGACGGCCGGCCCGTCGACGGCGCGTACGCGCTCCTGCCGGACGGCACCGCCGTCGTCGAACTCGCCATCGCCAGCGGTCTGCCGCTGATGGGATGGTGCCTCGCCCCGCTCACCGCCACCACCCGGGGCACCGGTGAGATCATCGCCGCCGCCCTCGACCGCGGCGCGACCCGCCTGCTCGTCGGACTCGGCGGCTCCGCCTCCACCGACGGCGGCACCGGGCTGCTCGACGCCCTCGGCCTCCGACTCCTCGACACGGCCGGCGTTCCCCTGCCCGACGGCGGTGGCGCGCTCGTCGGCGCCCACCGGATCGAGCGCGACGGTCTCCGCCCCGCCCCGCCCGGTGGGGTGCGGCTGCTCACCGACGTCACCAACCCGCTGCTCGGGCCCGACGGCGCGGCCGCCGTGTACGGGCCGCAGAAGGGCGCGGGTCCCGAGGAGATCGCCCGGCTCGAGGCGGGCCTCACCCGTCTCACGGAGCTGTTCGGCGGCGCCCCGGATCAGCCCGGCGCCGGCGCGGCCGGCGGCACGGCCTACGGTCTCGCGGCCGTCTGGGGTGCGGCCATCACTCCCGGAGCGGCTGCCGTCGCGGACCTCCTCCGCCTCGACGAGGCCATCGCCTCGGCCGACCTCGTGATCACCGGCGAGGGCCGGTTCGACGCCACCAGCCTGCGCGGCAAGGCCGTCGGCGAGGTCATCGCCCGGGCCGCCCGCGCCGACGTGCCGTCCACAGTGGTGGCGGGTGAGTCCGCCGACCCGTCCGTGCTCACGCTCACCTCACTCGCCGACTCGGCGGGTACGGCCCGTGCGGAGGCGGCCCACTGGCTCCGGGAGGCAGGCCGCCGGTTGGCTGCCGCAGTCGCCGACCCCGCCGGCGTGTTCGTGCCGTAGCTCTGCCGGGCCTGCGGGTGACGAACGGCCCCGCCGCACGTGTTCACCGGATGACACCGACCCCGGACCCGCCATGGGCAGGTCCGGGGTCAGCGTGTGTGGTGGGCGAGCCACGGGGAGATGCCGCCGCATGAGGCCCTGACCACCAGTTCCGGACGCAGCTGCACCTGATGGACCGGCCCGGCGCCGTCGTCGGCCAACCGCTGGAGCAGGATCTCGGCCGCGAGCCGCCCCAGCCGGTACTTCGACGGGGAGACCGCCGTCAGCGGTACGTCCGCGACATCGGCGAACTCGTTGTCGTAACTGACCAGGGCGAGATCCACGGGCACACGGAGCCCGGCGCGCCGGGCGGCGCCCAGGAGCAGGGACGCCTCCCGGTCGCCGAAGCACAGGGCCGCGGTCGCCCGGTCGGCGATGAGGGACCTGACCGCCGCATCGGCCCGGCCGAAGTCCCAGTCGTCCGTGCGTGCGCCGACTCGTTCGGCGGCGCTCAGGCCGAGGTCGGCGATCGCGCGCTCGTATCCGGCGGTGATCGGCACGGAGGGCGGCCCGTCGGTGCGCAGCACCAGTCCGATCCTGTGGTGTCCCAGGTCGTGAAGGTGCTGTACGGCGAGATAGGCGCCGCTCTCGTGGTCCGTGCAGACGTGCTCGGTGGTGTCCCGTGGGCCGGCGGCGGCGATCCGCCGTTCCATCAGCACCACGGGCACCGGCAGGGCCTGGAGTTCGGCCACCCGGGAAAGCGGATCGTCGAGCTCGTGGAGCAGCGGCACGAGGAGCAGCCCGTCCACACCGTCGTCGACGAGCCGGTCGATCGCGTCACGCTCGATGGTCCGGTCGTAGTGGGAGCAGGCGAGGACCATGCGCGCGCCGGCCACGGCCAGGGCCTCCTCGATGCCCTGGAGGACGCGCGGGTAGTAGAGCGTGGCCGTGGGCACCAGTACCCCGACGGCACGGCCGGAAGGCCGGACCGTGCCAGGACGGATCGTCGCGAAGGTCCCCGCGCCCTGCCGCCGCTCGACCAGCTGCTGGCCCACCAGCACCTCGTAGGCGCGCCGAACGGTCGTCACGGACAGACCGGTCTCGGCGGCCAGCGCATGTTCGGTGGGCAGCTTCGAGCCCTGGGGCCAGGTGCCGTCGAGGAGCCTGCGCCGCAGCTCGGCGGCCAGACGCCGGAACTTCAACTCGCGCGCGGTCTGGGGTCGGAACCGCGTCATGTCCGTCATGCGTTCTCCTGTACGCCGAAGACGCCTGCTCCGTATCCGGGCGGCATGACCGGCCGGATACGGAGCTCGTACCGCACAGGCGTGTCAGCTCACCTTGATGGCGAAGATGCGCGCGTTGGGCGCGTTCGGCAGCGTGATCGACGACACGGTCTTTCCGGACGCGATCGCGACCGACCTCGTGTAGAGGCAGTATCCGGTGCCGGTGTTCGCCGGGCCGCTGGTGCTGTTGCGTGCGAACACCTTGAACGCGACCGTCGCGGGGTAGGTCGGCGCGCTCGCGCAGTTCCAGCTGGGGAATCCCCAGGTCGAGTCGCTGGGCGTGCCGTCGGTGTAGTTCAGGCGGATGGTGCCGCCGGCCTCGCCGATGCCGGAGGCGCCGAGGAAGTTCACCTTCGATCCGGCGTAGTTGTAGTCGATCGTCTGTCCGGCGGGGCGGACGGAGTCGAACTGGCCGGAGGTGGTGTTCCGCCAGGTGTAGGCAACGCCGCCGATCGTGAGGGTCTGCCCGGCCCTGACGCTGAGGGCCGTTCCGTCGGGCAGCTGGGAGCTGTCGGCCAGCCGGTCCGACGACAGGGTGTTGCCGCCGGCGTCCCAGGTTCCCGCGGTCGGCGCGTCGCCGTCGGTGATGGAGGTGGCGTTACGGGCGGTCGAGCCGTACGGCCCGAAGTTCCAGCCCACGTACGCCGCGGTGCTCCCGGCCTTCAACCGGTACATGACTGCCGTTCCCGCCGGGACGGTGATGCTGAAGTTGCCGTTCGCGTCGATCGAGGTGATGTCGGGTCCGTTGAGCGCCGTCAGCGTGAACGTCTTCGCGGTGACCGGTTGGGTGGCCGAACGGTTCATGATCGCGACCGCCTAAAGCGTGTTGCAGAAGGCTGCCGGCCGGGCATTTCTCCTGTATGCGTGGGGTGTTGAGGGCTGAGGCGTTGTGGGTGGAGACGTTCACGGGTCTGCGGATGCGGCAGTTCGAACGGTTGCTGAAGGTGGTCCGGGAACGGGGCGGGGACGGTCCTGGTGGTGGCCGGCCGTGGTGCCTGCCACTGGCGGACCGGGTGCTGCTGGTGGCCGTCTACTACCGCACGAACCTCACGATGCGGCAGCTCGCGCCGCTGTTCGGCTGCTCGCCCGCGACGGTGTGCCGGGTGATCAAGCGGCTGCGGCCGCTGCTGGCGATCGAGCCGGCCGCTCGCCCGGCCGACGCGGTGGAGCGGTTGTGGATCGTGGACGGCACGCTGATCCCGGTCCGTGACCGGAAGACCGGCGCGTCCTCGCGTAACTACCGGTTCTCGGCGAACGTGCAGGTCATCATCGACGCCGACACCAAGCTGGTGATCGCCGCGGCCCGGCCGGTGCCGGGCAACACCGCGGACGCGAGGGCATGGCGGGACTCCGGCCTGGCCCAACGCTGCGAAGGCGTGACCGTGCTGGCCGACGGCGCCTACATCAACACCGGGCTCGTCGTCCCGCACCGCAAACGGCCCGGACGGGCCCTGCTGCCGGGCGAGGAGGAGGACAACGCCGAGCACCGCAGAGTCAGAGCCCGCGTCGAGCACGCCTTCGCCCGCATGAAGCACTACAAGATTCTTCGCGACTGCCGTCAGCGCGGCAGCGGTCTCCACCACGCGGTGCAAGCGGTCGCCCACATGCACAACCTCGCCATGGCCAGGTGAACAGACCGGCCTCGAAACCGGCCCTGACCTGCCCGGACACAACCTTCTGCAACACGCTTTAGAGCGGGCTGTGGGCTCAGAGGTGTCGATCACGAACTGCGGCTAGCCGGTGCTGGGGGAGGGGGGATGACGGCGCCGATCAGGGCCGCGATGGACCGGATCCTCAAGGGCGACCTCCCGCCCGGCGGCGGATGTGACCTGAAGGCGCTGGCCGCCGAGGCCGGAGTGACCCGCACCGCGTTCTACCCGAAGAAAAACCGGGACGGCACCCCGCGCCCTGGCCCCTACCAGCACCTCGCGGCGCCTTACGGCCCTGCAGGAGGCAGGCGAAATCGTCGACCCCCGCGCCACGCAGATCGAGCGGCTCAAGATCCAGGTCGCCGAACTCCAGAAGCGCGTCACCAAACGGGACGAAGCTCTGGCCGAGCTCACGGCGTTCAAGACCCTCGCCCTTTCCCGGATAGCTGCCCAGCACGACGAAATCCAACGGCTACGGGAACAGGCTGCAGGCCTCGGCAATGTCCGACGCCTTCCTGCCGCCCGCAGCGGTACGGCGCCGTATGGGTCGTGCAGCTGAGCCGGAGCCGCCCTCGCGCTGCGGCCGCCGCCCAACCGTGGCGTATCACGAGGGCCCCGACGCCCTTGTGGTGGTCAAGGTCCGTGCGCGCATGAGGTTGCCACACGTGTGACCAGCCACTTTCCCCGCCGTAGGAGCGGTTACATGAGGCGGGACATCAGCCTTATCGGCTGGTTTAGCCCTGAGTTGGAGTTTCTTGAGCAGATTGCTGCTGGTGCACGAGCTCGACTTTGTCCCGGAACGGAGGCTTCTCACATCGCCTCCTCCAGGGCGCGTCTGAACTCCTGTGCAGAGGGGGTGACGCCCTCGCGTGGATCCTCCACCGCGAGGATGTCGTCGATCAGTGCGGCCAGTCCGGTCGGGAGTGCAGCGTTCCTCTTGCGGATCGGCACTGCGGGCTCACGCAGGACCACACGAAGGGGATCGGTACCTTCTGGGAAGTCCCGGGGGGTGCTGCGGGTGAGAGCCCAGTACAGACATGCCGCCGAGGCCCATACGTCCACGGCGGGCGTGGCGTACTTATAGTTCACCATCTGGGCCCGTGGCATGAAGGCGACGCTGCCGCCCACCGCCCCGCTGCGGGTGTAGTCCGACAGCCCCGCGTGTTCGAAGGCCTTGGCGAGCCCGAAATCCGCGATCCTCACCACGGGGGTGGGTCCTGCGCCGGACAGCAGGACGTTCTGTGGCTTGATGTCCCGGTGCACGAGGCCCCGCGCGGGAGCCGTGGTGCCGTCACTGAGGCGCACCGCGGGCAGGGGGGCGCTGTGGGCGTACGCGAGGCCGTCGAGGACCTGGCGTATCAGGGCGATGGCGACGGCGGGGGTCAGGGTCCCGTCCTGTTCGATCACCCGTTGGGCGAGGTTTCCGCCTTCGCAGTACTCACAGGCGAAGTAGAGCAGCGTTCCGGTGGAGCCGGCGTCGCGGAATCGCACCAGGTTCGGATGCTGGAGCACTCTGGTGTTCTTGATCTCGCGCAGGAAGCCGTTCACCGCCTCCGGGTGGATAGCCACCTCGGGCCGGAGCACCTTCAAGGCAAGTGACTCGCCGGAGTCCTGCTGCCGCGCGAGGTAGACGATTCCCTGTGCGCCCCTGCCGATTTCCCGCACGATGGTGTAACCGTCGATCTGTTCGTCAGCGTCACCGTCGGCCGGGGCGGGTAAGCCGTCATCAATTGAGGACACGCGCAGCAGCAAGGTGCCGACTCGTATCTCGTCCCCGTCGGCCAAGTCGTGTGCCCGGGAGCCGGGACCGTCGATCCTGACACCGTTGACGTAGGTGCCGTTCCGGCTCCCGAGGTCGCGTACCCGCACCGTCGGCGGGTCGATGTCGAACGCGCAGTGATGGCGCGATACTTGCCTCTGGTCCGCGGATGCCACGATGGCGCAGTCGGCGGCGCGGCCGACGATGGCGGTGCCTCGCTCGCCATACGAGAACGTCGTGGATTGCGCGCCGACGACGGCCACGCTCAGCCGTACCTCCGCTGCCATGCCCGGTCTCAGTCGACAGTGGCGACGTACAGGGGCGAACCCAGCAGCACTATGGATCTGTCTTCCGGATCCGGACTCGGCCCGTGCAGAAGACGCTTAGCAACGAACTCCATCGTCTGCGCCGGCCCTTGCAACGCTTCCACGGTCCGGCGTACCGCGTTCAGAGCCGCCGCTTCTGGAGTAGCACGATGCCCGGGATCGCCGTTGACGAGCGAGTCGATCTCCGGGTCCACGCGGAGCCCATCCAGTAGCGAGGGCAACAGGGACCGGGCGAGTGTCGGGATGCCCCCGGCATCAGGAGACGCCCCCAGGACATGGTGCGTCGAACCGCCCAGACCGACGACGACACCACTGTCGGTGCGACCACCGAAGTACGCCAGCGATGTGCCGTCACTGTCCGTCAACACATTCCACCGCATTGCCAGTTGCTCTCGGAAGAATGTCTCCGGCTCGTCGACCGACCCCAGCTCACCGTGCTTCTCGAGGTGACTGACGACACGGTCCAGGCGACTGATCCGGTCGTCGTTCGGCGTGCTCTCCGTGACATCGCGATAGCTGGCGACCTTCGCGTCGATCCCGAATTCTCTGGTCTTCTTCTGGCCGAACGACGGATCGATCTGCGGCAGCAGCATGTCGACCTTGCTGTCGCTGACGTAGAGGTAGTACCGAAAGCCCAAGGTGCTTCCCCCGCTTCTTACATACCTCGCCCCACGGGCCGGTTGCAGCAATCAGTATGCGTCATGCTGCCTGCCGGTGCTTCAATTCTGGTCATGACATCTTCCTCAAGCGGCGCTCAGTTAGAGCCTGGATGCACCGCAGGATCCCCAGTCATGACGTTCGACACTGAGGGCACCGACATGTTCGGCGAGGGGCAGCGTGACGTCGCCGCGGAACCGGACTATGCGTGAACGCGGATCCGGTGCTGTGGCGCGAGGGTGACCTCATAGACGACCGCTATCGGGTGACGCGGATCCTCGGACAGGGCGGAATGGGCGTGGTGCACCAGGTCCGGCATCTCGTATGGGGCGCCGACCTGGCGGTTAAGAGCCCGAAAGGGCAGTGGTGGAACGCTACTCGCCGGGAGCAGTTCGTCACCGAGGCCGAGACCTGGGTGTCGCTGGGGCTGCATCCGCACGTGTGCAGCTGCCATTACGTACGCGTCTTCGACGGAGTCCCGCGCGTCTTCGCCGAGTACGTCCCTGGAGGCAGCCTCCATGACTGGATCCGCGGCCGGAGGCTCTACAACGGGGACCACCGCGGCGTGCTGGCCCGCATGCTCGATCTCGCGATCCAGTTCGCGTGGGGCCTCGAGCACGCGCACAGCCGAGGTCTCGTGCACCAGGACGTCAAACCGGCGAACGTCCTGATCGAGGAGTCGGGGGAAGGCGCCGTCACGGCGAAGGTCACCGACTTCGGCATCGCCCGGGCACGCGCCGTCGCTCTCGCGGCGGCCGCGGACGACACCGCGCCAGGCGTGAGTGTCCCGGTCTCGGCAGGCGGATACACCCGGAGATACGCCTCGCCCGAGCAAGTAGACGGACTGCCGCTGGGTCGGCGCACCGACGTCTACAGCTACGCGGTCGCAGTACTGGAGATGTTCACCGGAGGAGCGACCTGGCGGGCCGGCGAGGTCGCGGGTGAAGTCCTCGCGCAGCACCGCGCCCAGGCGGAAGGCGTTCCCCCGGACGGCGGCCCGCCTCACCTGCCCTCGGACCTTGCCGACCTGCTGGAACGATGCCTGCGCCATGACCCCGCGCACCGACCGGGATCGATGTCCGAGATCGCCGCCGAGCTGACCGGGATTTATCAGCGGGCGTTGGGACACCCCCATCCTCGTCAGATGCCCAAGGCCTCCGAACTGCTGGCGGACGAGTTGAACAACCGTGCCCTCTCCCTGCTCGACCTCGGCAGACCGGGCGATTCCGACCGGTCGTTCACGGCAGCGACAAAAGCCGATCCGCAGCACCTGGCGGCGGCCTACAACCACGGCCTGCGGCGGTGGCGACGCGCGGACATCACCGACGAGAACCTCATCGCCACACTCGACGGCATCCGCGCCGGCGACGACTCCTGGCAGGCCCGGCACCTGCTCGCCCAAGTACACCTGGAACGCGGCGACCTGACCTCCGCCCGCGCGTTGCTGGAGTCGGTACTGCACGAGACTTCTGATGAACCGGACGTCAGAGCGGCGTTACGCGCCGCCCGGTCCCCCCTGGGTGTCGACGCCCGCTGCACCGAGACCTCGGCAATCGCCTGGCGCGGCGAGCAGTCCATCGTGAACCCAGTCCGCATCGCCGCCGACGCGTCGCTCGCGCTGACCGGCGGCCGTGACGGCACGGTGCGATTGTGGGACCTGGACAGCGGGCACTGCCACCTGACGCTCTCTGGGAGCAGCCGTCCGGTGATCGCCGTCGACATCAGTCCAGACGGCACTGTCGGTGCCTCCGCGAGCGGGGACGACACGATTCGAATCTGGGACCTGACCACCGGCCGCGGCCTGTACGAGGTGCGCACGGAGCGGCCGCGCCGACCAGGCAGGGGGTTCGTGGCTCGGGGCGAGTACTACACCGTCCGGATCAGCGCCGACGCACGGTTCGTGCTGTGGGCGGAGGAAGGGAAGGTAACGCTCTGGGACTTCTGGGGAGCTGGACGGACCGTGCTGCACGACGAGGACGACGGAGGCTGGCGGGCAGGGATCGACCTGACCGCTGACGGGCGTCTGGCTCTCTTCGCCGACGGCGATCGGATTCGGATGTGGGAGCCGGCGAGCGGACGCGGGTGGCAGACCGCGCCCATACCCGACGGGATCGCCCCGGGCTTTCTCCGCGTATCCCCCGACGGCCGCTCCGCGGTCACCAGCGGATACGCAGCCGGGACCATCCGTCTGTGGGACTTGGTGAGCGGTCAGTGCGCCCACAGGCTCCAAGGACACCGCAGTGGGGTAAGGGCACTCTCGTTCAGCGGTGACTCGCGGTTCCTACTCTCCAGCGGACAGGTGGACAGGACTGTCCGATTCTGGGATCTGCGCACCGGCCGTTGCCTGCGAACCTTCGCCCTACCCGAAACGGGTGGCTACGTGGACGAGGTGAGGTTGGCGGGCGACGCCCGCCGTGCGATCTCGGTCAGCGACAACGGCACCGTCGCGCGCTGGACGATGCCGGCCGGACCCAAGACCGCCGAAACCGGGAGCGCGATCCTCCAACTGAGCCGGCCACGTCCCGTCACCGACTTAGCCAACCTGAGTAAGAAGGTGGAGGCGCAGGTGGTCTCGGCGGAGCAGGCGATGGCCGACGGACGTCTGCCGGCGGCACTTGACCTGCTCACGCAGGCGCGCGCCACGGCAGGGTACGAACGTCAGTCGCACGTGCTGTCCGCCTGGCGAAAGCTGGCCCGCAAATCGATCCGCACGGTCCTACGCGGCTCCTGGCCCGGCAAGACGCTTGCCACCGGGCACTTCCAGTCGGCCGACCTCTCCCAGGACGGCACGGTAGCCGCGGTCTGCCACACCGACGGCACGGTCCGGCTGTGGGACATCGAGCACGACACCGAACTGCGCGAGATCCGTGTGAACCCCGGCAGGTCGGGCGGGATGGGGGTCTGCCTCAGCCTGAGCGCCGATGGGCGCCGACTCTTGTCCGGTGAGAACGACCGGGTGCGGCTGTGGTCGGTCGACACCGGCGCATGCCTACACACCTTCGACGTGGGCGAACACGAGATATGGTCGGTACGCTTCGCAGCCGACGACAGTCACGCGCTTTTCAGCGGCCATCCCTGGACTCAGCTCTGGGACCTGCGCACGGGTTCCGTGTTGTCCACCATGCACGAAAGAGTCACCAGTGTCGCTTGGGCCGGTCCGCTCTCCCTTGCGGCCGCGATCGGCGGGGTGCACCGCGACACGGTGCTGGTGCACGAGGTGGCCGACGGCCAACTCGTCCGCAGGATCGACGCACCACGCCCCCCGGGAAATGCGCAGAACCCGACAGGCTATGAAGCCTTCTTCAAGCCGCGTGGCTTGGTCGAATGGAGTTCGGCGGGCCTAAGTGCCGACGGACGCCAACTGCTGACCGGCGACGAGGCCGGGGCCATTCAGCTGTGGGACCTCGCCACCGGGGAACGACTCCGGCAGTTCGAAAAGGAACCGGACCACACACCGTCCAAGCTCCGATTCACCGCCGACGGACGCTTCGCAATCTCCACCGGCCGCGACTTCAAGATCCGGGCGTGGGATGTCGGCACCGGACGGTGCCTGCGTGTCCTCGGTGAACACCGGCAGCCGGTCGACGACATCGTCGTCGCCTCAGACAGCCGTCGCGTGCTCTCATGGAGCCGAGTCGACGGCGCCCGACTGTGGGAGCTCGACTGGGAGCTGGAGGCCCGGGAAGCGGTCGACTGGGACGAGGCCGCAGCGCCCTACCTGGAGGGTTTTCTTGCCCGGCACGGGCAGCACCCGACCGATGCCGACATCGACGGCTTGCTGCGCCTCCTCCAAGACGCCGGTTACGGCTGGCTGCGAGCAGAGGGAGTTCGGGCCGAACTGGATCGCATGGCAGTCGCGCAAAGGAAGCGATGACCCAGTCTGGTGCGGTCGGGCTCGGCGCAGCGTCGCGGCCAAAGACTTCCGAAAGCTCGCTACCCCTGCTGGTTCTGAAGCGATCCGGGTCTCATAGAGGCTCCGGAGTGTCCCGGATCGCTTCAAACCGACCGCGGGGCACGGTGATCAACAACATCGCCCTTGCCGCCCCGGCCGCATGACGTCAGTCACGCGTTTGAGCCAGGAAAAGGACACGATGGCTCGCAACAATGCGACACGTATGAAGGGCTCCGCCCTCGTGTAATGCGACACGATCTGCGTGGGACACGGTCTCTGCTGACACAACTGCGCGCGGGGTGCCGTCGTCGCCCTCGCTGGTCTCGATCTCGTACAGGCCGGTGGTGGTCATGCGCTCGCCCCCGCGACGGCGGTGTCCAGGAGCGTGACGGCGTCGGCCTGGTACGGGTCGGCGAACAGCTAGGGCCTGTCCGATGGGTCGTATGAGCTGATCAGGAGCGTGGCCTACTGTTCGCTGAACAAGGGGGCCGCATGGCACGCGATACAGCTGAAGCAGAGGCGGGGATGAAGGGGATCAGATTTCCTGCCTGGCACGGAAAGCACTACGTGACGCTGGCTGAGCTACTGGTTCGCCTCGGCAGCTTCGGCCTGGACCTGACCTGGCGCGTCGAGTTCGACGAGATCGTCGATCCCCGCTGTGTCGAGATGGAGAGACGCGCCGACGCCGGCATGGACACGTTGACCTTGTTGTCGTTGACGACCCCCTTCCTCCAGTTGATCGACGCCGAAGCACGTGGGTTCGCGGAGGACCAGCTGGTGCTCGTCCTGACCGAATTCGATAGTTCCTCCTGGGACGTCAGGGCTGTCGACGCGGATTGCTCCGTCGATGAAGCCGCGCCACGTGCTCGCCGAGTCGGAGCCGGCCCCGCCCCCTCGTGGCCGGCCGCTGGCAGGACCCCCGCCGGCACCTGCGCGCACTCCGACGAGATCTGAGAAGCCCCGACCGGCCCCGGAGCCCACCCCGCCCACACACGAAAGGACGTGGCCATGGCCACACTGTGCGAACGCAAGACCTGGCCGCCGCCTGCACATACCTGGCGGGAGAAGGACTGATCACCGTCGACTGGGAGCCGGGCAACACCCCGGCGATGGTCACCCTCACCCACGAGGGAATCCGGCACATGGAGGCCGAGGAGGAAGGAGGGCCACGGGCCCGGCCTGATCCGGGCAGCACACCTATATGCGGGCGAACTCCTCTGTCTGCTGGGCGAACTCCTGGGCCATGGCCGCGCTGACCGTGGGCCTGGTTTCGCCGATCGCGCGCAGGTAGTCCTCGGTGGTGGGGTGGGCCCGGGTCCCGGTGTCGAAGGTGTGCTCGAACTGGATCTGTGAGACGGTGCGCGCCACATGGGCGATGTCGGCGGGGGTGAACCCCTCGCTGGCGGTCGCCAGCGCCGTGCTGTCGGCCTGCGCTCCCGCCCTGGCCAGGTAGCTCTCCCACAGCGCGGTCCTCGCGCGGTCGTCGGGTGGACCGATCGGCAGCACGTAGTCGAACCGGCCGTGCCGCAGGAACGCGGAGTCGAGGGTGATCACGTTGTTCGTGGCGCAGACGAGCAGCCGCCCGTCCTGGCCCCGGAACCGGACGATCGCCTTGAGTAGTTCGTTCACGACGCCGACCGCGGTCGCGTCCGCACCGCTCCGGGTCCCGGCGATCTCCTCGACCTCGTCGATGAAGACCAGGACGTGGTCGAGCCGGGCGATCTCGTCGAAGCGCCGGTTCAGGCCGCTGGCGAGCCCGTACTCGGCGGCCAGTCGGGCGGGGAACAGTTCGAGGAACGGCCATCCCAGACGGCTGGCGATGGCGTGCGCGAACGTGCTCTTCCCCGTCCCGGGCGGCCCGAAGAGCATCACGGCCCGCGGCGGCTCCACTCCGTGCTGGGCGGCCATTTCGGGATGGGCCAGTGGCAGGACCAGGCGCCGCTCGATGAGCTCCTTCTCCTTCTGCATGCCGGCGACCTTCTGCCACAGGTTCCCGGGCGGCAGCTCCGCTCCCAGCGACGCGAGCATGCTGACCGCCTGCGGGGTTACTTGCCCTCGCTTCTCGAAGAAGACCAGGCCCGGACGGGCGTCGAAGCCGCAGTTGTGCAGGGCGGTGGCGCCGGTCTCGCCGTCAGGCAGGACGGCGTGCACGGTTCGGACGCCACCGGCGAACAGCCGGTGCTCCAGGGCCGTGATCAGGTCGCTGCCCAGCCCCTGGTGCCGCCAGGCGGGCGCCATGCTGATGCGCAGGATCCACGCCCGGTCACCGTCCACCCTGCTCACTGCGGCGCCGACCACCACGTCGTCCGCGGTGGCCACCACCGCCGCGTGGTGGGCCTGGAGGGCCGCCACGGCGTCCGAAAGCGGAAAGAGCGGCGGCTCTTCGGCCGTGCCGCTCTCGGCGTCGACTCGGATCACCGATTCGAGATCGTCCTGGGCGTAGTCCCTGACGCGCCAACCCGTCATGATCAGCTCCGTGTGTTCGGCCGTACCCCCATCATCAGCCGATGTGCGCGGGACGCGCCCGTCGGCCTTCAGGCCGGCGGCACTGGAGGGCACGGCTGCGCACCTCACGGCGGCAGAGCCCCGTCCCTCGGCTGCCGTCCTCCGCTCCGTGAGGAAGTCGCAGGCCGGGCTTCCCGACGCGCGACGGGACCCGGCCGCGCCGGCCCTGCGTGAACCGGCCCGCCGGGGAATCCGGGCCGTGAAGGCCGCCGGGCACGGAAGCCGTGTGATGTGCCCGGTCGCCGGGGAGCATCCTGGAAGCCACGCCGCCCGTGCAGCCCGGACGCCGGCCCGCCGCCTGGTTGGAGGCATCAAGATGACCGTCGGAGGCCGCGCGGACCCGGATCGCTCGGAGAGCTTCGGGGAGGAACTGCTCGGGCTGCTCCTGGACGGGGCGCACGAGCTGCCGCCCCATCTGGTCGGCCCGTTTCCTGGTGGTGTCGACGACTGCCGTGGGGTGCGCCGCTGGGCGCCTCGTAGTCCGGCGCGCGGCGCACGACGATCCGTCCGGCTGCGGTCGACCTCACGCCGTTGCTCGCGAACGCCGGCTGAGTGAGGCGGCTCTTCGGTGGATCCCGCGCGATCGGGGCTACTCCGAACGGATCTCCGTGGTGATCGTGTAGAGCTCGATGATGACGCCGTTGTCGGTGCGAGCGATGTCCATGCCGGTTGCCATCGGAGGTTGGCCGACCGGGCCATACTCGAAACCGAGGTGGCCGATGTCGTCGAGGCCCGACGGGGGGCCCGTGGGGCGGAAGACCCAGTCCGGATTCTCAGCGCGCAGCTCCTCGGCACGCTTCGTGAGGTCCGTGTGCCCACGGATGACGCGGTCCGGTTCGTGCCACACCACGTCTTCGGCGTAGTGCTCGGCGACGATCGCGGCCCGGCGGACCGGATCCGGTTCGTTGAACACGTCGAGGAGGTTCACTCGCATCAGATCGGCGGGGGATCTGGTCATGGTGGTTCCTGGTTCCGATTGCGGGCGGGCCGGTCAGGCCACGACGGCCGGGGCCGTCCGCAGGGGTGCGAGCGCGGTGGTCCAGGCGACGACCTGGTCGAGCATGGTGTTGAGTGCGCCCAGGTTGTAGTCGCCGGGCTTGAACACGGTGAAGTTCTCGAATTCGGTGATCATGGAGAGCACGACCTGCTGCCGTACGTCGGCCATCTGGAGTTCGGCGGCGACCTGGCGCAGGTGTTCGGCGGAGCGTGTGCCGCCGGTGGCGCCGTAGGAGACGAGGCCGAGGGCCTTGTTGTTCCACTCGGCGTACAGGTAGTCGAGGGCGTTCTTCAGGACGCCGGGGATGCCGTGGTTGTACTCGGGGGTGACGATGACGAATCCGTCGTATGCGGCGATGGTCTCGGCCCAGCGGCGGGTGTGCTCGTTCTGGTACTGGCCGAACGAGGGCGGCAGCGGCTCGTCGAGGTGGGGGAGGGGGTGGTCGCGCAGGTCGAGCAGCTCGAAGCGGGCGTCGGTGCGGCGCGAGGCATGGTCGAGGACCCAGCGCGCGACCTGGTCGCCGACGCGGTGGGGCCGGGTGCTGCCGAGGATGATCCCGATGGTGAGCATGGTTGGCCTGCCTTCTTGTGGTCCTTGGCCAGGGGCCGCCCGCTGTCTGCGGACGCGCTGCCCGGAAGTTCGGCCATGGGGCGGGCGGTCGGCCCCCTCACCGGCCCGGCCCGCTGTCACCCACGGTGATTTGCCGCGACATCGACGAGCAGTCCAGAGGGTGGCGAACCGTCCGGCGAACGGGCTTGATGGCGTAGGTGCGAGGTGCGGTTGGCGACCCCGGTTCTCCCCAGATCCTCCCCAGCGCTTCCGGATCCCCGAAAGGCCAGCTCAGAGGGCCTGTGAAGGGGAGGGCGAGGAGATCACCCGCATCACTTCTCCCCAGCGCCCTGAATGGGTGGTTTGCGCGGCGATGCATGCGCAAACGGTGCGCGGCGCGTGCTTGAGACAGGTGCCCGCTACGGCCAGCCTCGCCGCTTGAAAATCACGTACAAACTGCCTCATACCACCCCCATCAACCCGATGGCGAAGGGCACCCGAGGCCCCAGCGCAGCTCCGGGCATGGAGTCGAAGCTCATGCCATAAATAGTTCCCACCAGTGTGGGAGCAAAGGGAATCCCGCCCACGACGAGATCTTCAAGGACACCTCCGGCGGCGCCTACTTCTACCTCGACGACCAGGACCGGGTCGTCCTCGCCGACTCCCGCCAGCACGTCCTGCGCATCGTCCACCGCCAGAAGGCGGACGGGTCCTGGGAGTTCGCCGTCGAGAACGACTGGGACCTCACCTCCCTCGTCCCGCACGACTGCGTCAGCTGGACCAACCTCTTCCCCAGCGGCGTCTGCGACCCCGTCACCTCCGTCATGCCGGACTGGGACGGCCGCATCTGGTGGGTGACCCGCCTCGGCCGCGTCGGCACCGTCGCCCCCGCGACCGGCGCCCTGCGCGCGATCAGGCTCGACGGCGAGGAGATCCAGAACTCCTTCTCCGTCGCCGAGGACGGCGTCTCCATCGTCACCGACCACGCCCTCTACAGCTTCCGCGCCGACGCCGACGGCGTCCCGCGCGTCCAGTGGCGCGAGACGTACGACCGGGGGACCGGCACCAAGCCCGGCTCGGTGAACCAGGGTTCGGGCACCACGCCCGACCTCTTCGGCACCGAGGACCAGTACGTGGCCATCACCGACAACGCCGACGACCGCATGAACGTCCTCGTCTACCGCCGGGGCGCGGACGTCCCCGCCGGCGAGCGGCTCGTCTGCAAGGTGCCGGTCTTCGGATCCGGCGCCTCCACCACCGACAACTCCCTGATCAGCTGGGGCAACAGCCTCGTCGTCGAGAACAACTACGGCTACGAGAACCCGAGCACGCTCCTGCTCGGCCGCAGCGTCGTCGGCGGCGCGGCCCGGATCGACGTCCGCGCCGACGGCAGCGGCTGCGACACCGTCTGGGAGAGCGACGTCCGCTCGCCCTCCACGGTCCCGAAGCTGTCCACGGCCAACGGCCTGCTCTACTTCTACGAGAAGCGCCCCAACTTCTGGGGCATCGACGCCTGGTACCTCACGGCCGTCGACTTCCGCACCGGCAAGCGCGCCTACTCGCGCTTCACCGGCACCGGCCTGTCCTACGACAACAACTGGGCGCCGATCACCATCGGCCCCGACGGCACCGCGTACGTGGGCGTCTTCAACGGCATCGTCGCCGTCCGCGACAGCCGCTGAGGCACGGCGGCGGGGGGGCCCCCGGGGCGGCCCCCCCCCCCCCCCCAACACCACGGGCGGGGGCCCCCCCGGGGGGGTTGGGGGGGGGACCCCGCCCCGGGCCCCCCCGGGGGGCAGCG
>NZ_JBIRQU010000002.1:0-851907 GCF_044333355.1 Streptomyces sp. NPDC021012 | reverse complement strand
CCATGGGCCCGCCAACCCCACGCCCCCCCCCCGCCCCGGGTACGGGGGGCGGCCCCCCCCCCCCCCCCGCCGCCCCCCCCCCCCCCCCCCCCCGGGGGGGGGGGCCCCGGGGGCCGCCCCCCCGCCCCCGCTCACTCGAACTCGGGCATGGCCCCGACGGTCGTCTTCTCGTCGATCACCGCGAACGGGGCACCCTGCGGGTCCACGATCGCCGCGAACCGGCCGAACGGGCTGTCCATCGGCCCGAACACCTTCCGCCCCTTGAGGGCCACGGCCCGCTCGACGGCCAGGTCGCAGTTGTCGACGGCGAAGTAGACCTGGATGTACGGGGGGATCTCCGCCGGGAAGTCCTCCGCCGACATCACCATCCGCCCGAGCACCGGCTGCGGACCGCCGAGGTCGAAGACCCGGTAGTCCATGTGCTCGTCCTTGATCTTCCGGGAGCCGTAGCCGAAGACCTCGGTGAAGAAGGCGTCGGCCTTCGCCGGCTCCCGGGTGAGGACCTCGGCCCAGGCGTACGCGCCGGGCTCGTTCTCCAGCTCGAAGCCCTCGTGCTCGCCGCCCTGCCAGACGCCGAACGTGACGCCCGACGGGTCCCGCGCGAGGCACATCGAGCCGAAGTCCCCGACCCGCATCGGCTCCATCAGGACGGTGCCGCCCGCGGCCCGGATCCTCTCCGCCGTCGCCGCGACGTCCGGCGAGGCGAAGTACAGACACCAGGCCGACCGCGGCTCCCCGTCCTGCCCCGGCATCGGCGGGACGACGGCCGCGACCGCCTTGCCGTTCCTGTACGCCTGGGTGTAGTCGCCGAACTCCGAGGAGGACTCGCCGAAGGTCCAGCCGAGCACATCGCCGTAGAACGTCTTGGCGCCCTCGACATCGGTGAACATCGCGTCGGTCCAGACCGGTGTGCCTTCAGGTCGTGCGGCCATGACGGTGACTCCCACTTCCGAATCGATGAGGTGTTCCTCCGGCCACGCTAGCCACGCTCGCCGGGGCCCGCGCGGTGACGCACCGCGACTCCGGGCTCAGCCGGGAAGGCGGCCCAGGGCATAGCGGTGGAAGGGGCCGTCGGGGATCGGGAGCGAGGGCCGCCACATCCGCAGCACCTGCGCCGACGGCAGGAACAGGGCCTCCGGCAGCCGGTCCGGGTCCGTCCACTCCCACCGCTCGATCTTCTCCGGCTCGGCCACGGCGGGCACGCCCCGGAAGCCGCGCACCGCCGTGGCCGCCGTCATCCGGGTCAGCGCCGTGGAGGTCACGGTGTCCAGGAGCAGCCCGAGGACCTCCACGTCGGCGGGGTCCGCGCGGAGCGTCGTCTCCTCGGCCAGCTCGCGGACCGCCGCCTCCTCGATCGACTCGCCCGGCTCGACCTTGCCGCCCGGCAGCTCCCACACCCCGGAGCGGTCCAGGCCCAGGAGGATCCGGCCCGCCCCGTCGACGACCACGACCCCCGCGCCGAGGGAGGCCCCGGGGGACGGCGGCTGGACATTGCGGCGGGCGGTGGCGGCGTGATCTGCGGTCGTCATGGGCCCTGTCTACCAGGCGCCACCGACAGCAACCCGGATGTGTAAAAAAAGGAAGAAACCTCTTGAAACGGACGGAAAACGGAGGACACTCGTTCTTACACCGGACAACCGGAAAGAGCCGCACCCGCCGACGGAGACGTCCGAAGGCCCGCGTGACCCTGATCCAGGCTCTGGCCAGGCCCCCGGCGGGGCCGGTCGGGCACGGAGCCGTCGGCGACGGCCGACGACCGCGCGAACCGACCCGGACCGCCGGGGACTGTCATGCCCGGGACTCCCCGGTCGCGGGCGGCACCACCGCCACCGGACAGTGCGCGTGGTGCAGCACCGCGTGGGCGACGGACCCGATGAGCAGCGAGCCGAAGTGGTGCCGGTGATGCCGTCCCACGACCACCAGGCCCGCGTCCCGCGAACCCTCCACCAGCCGGCCCGCCGCGTCCCCCGGCACCACCACCGGCACCACCTCCACCCCCGGCCGCCGCGCGGCGAACGGCCGCAGCCGCGCGGCCTGCTCCCGCTCCGCCTCCGTCAGCAGCTCCTCCGCGTCGTCCGCGAGCGGCAGCGGCGGCGGCACCTGGAGCGCGGGCGAGGGCGCCGCGAGGAGCGCGGTCTGCGGCGGGGGCAGCCGGAACGCGCTCACCACCTCCAGCGGCACGCCCCGGTGGTGCGCCGCCTCGAAGGCGAAGTCCACCACCTCGTCCGGGGTCTCCTCCGGATGCATCCCGAGCAGCACCCGGCCCGCCCCCGCCCCGTCCCCCAGGGCGGCGGCACGCGCCTCGTGCGGGACGACGACCAGCGGGCAGGGCGCCGTCATGGCCAGCGTCCGGCTGGTCGAGCCCAGGAGCAGACTGGCGAAGCCGCCGTGCCCCCGCGAACCGGTCACCAGGAGCCGCGCGCCCCGCGCCGCCGCCGGCAGGGCGTCCGTCACGGACCCGTCGAGCGAGTCGTACCGCACCGGAACGCGGTGCCCGCGCTCCTCCACCAGCGTCCGTACGGCCCGCGCCACCGTGTCGGGAAGCTCCGGCGCCGTGCCGAGCGAGGCGATGCGGGCGGCGCCGAGCTGGAGCGCCTCGGCGCGCACATGGGCCACCACCAGCGGCGCGCCCAGGCCCTCCGCGGCGCTCAGCGCCCACTCCAGGGCCCGGAGACTGTGCTCCGACCCGTCCACCCCGACGACGACCGCCGGCTCGTACGCGGTGCTGGTGTCACTCATGGGGGAATGCCTCCCGCACGCGGGGAAACGCCACGCCGGTCCGGCCCGAGGGACTCGGACCGGACCGGCGTGGAAGAGAGGATCAGGCGTCCTGCTGGCGGCGGCGCGCCCGCTCGGCGTCGCGCTCCTTGATGCGGACGGTCTCCTTGCGGACCTCCGACTGGGTGGCGCGCTCCTTCTTGAGCCACTCGGGCAGTTCCTGCTTGATCGCCTCGATCTGCTCGGTGGTGAGCGGCTCGGTGATCCCGCCGCGCGCGAGACCGGCGATGGAGACGCCGAGCTTGTTGGCGACGACCGGGCGGGGGTGCGGGCCCTTCTCGCGCAGCTCCTGGAGCCAGGCGGGCGGGTTGGCCTGGAGCTCGGTCAGCTCGGCGCGCGAGACGACACCCTCCTGGAACTCTGCGGGGGTGGCCTCGAGGTACACACCCAGCTTCTTCGCCGCGGTCGCGGGCTTCATGGTCTGGGTGTTCTGGTGCGACGTCATGGTGTCAAGGGTATCGAGCATGTGGGCGAGCTCCGACCACGGCGGCTACCGGTAATCTGGCGGGGTGACAGGCTCGGACGTTTCCCCCGCTTCTTCTTCCGCCTCCTTCCGGCTCGCCTACGTGCCGGGAGCGACCCCCGCCAAGTGGGTGCGGATCTGGAACGAGCGCCTGCCCGACGTCCCCCTCACCCTCGTCGCCGTGACCCCGGCCGAGGCCTTCGGCGCGCTCCGGGAGGGCTCCGTGGACGCGGGCCTCGTCCGGCTGCCCGTCGACGGGGACGACCTCAGCGCGATCCCGCTCTACACGGAGACGACGGTCGTCGTCGTCCCCAAGGACCACCTGTTCGCGGCGGTGGAGGAGGTGTCGGCGGAGGACCTCGC
Source organism: Streptomyces sp. NPDC021012 (assembly GCF_044333355.1). NCBI lineage: Bacteria > Bacillati > Actinomycetota > Actinomycetes > Kitasatosporales > Streptomycetaceae > Streptomyces > Streptomyces sp. NPDC021012. Next base: position 848,303 of record NZ_JBIRQU010000002.1, on the reverse strand, counting down.
CGAGGAGCTCGTCCTGCACCCCCTCGACGACACCCTCGGCTGGGAGCGGCCGCCGGGCCGCCCCGCCATGGAGCGCCCGGAGACGACCGCCGACGCGATCGAGCTGGTCGCCGCGGGCGTCGGCGTGCTCGCCGTCCCGCAGTCCCTGGCCCGGCTGCACCACCGCAAGGACCTCACCTACCGGACCCTCGTCGACGTCCCGCAGTCGCGGGTGGCCCTGTCGTGGCCGAAGGCGGACGAGGCGCCCGACCTGGTGGAGGAGTTCATCGGCATCGTCCGCGGCCGCACCGTGAACAGCACCCGGGGCCGCCGCGCGGAGGAGAAGAAGGGCCAGAAGCAGCCCAGGGAGCAGAAGCCGGCGCGCTCCGGGAAGCCCGGCGGCGGGTCCCGCACCGGCGGGAAGCCGGGCGGCGGATCCCGTACGGGCGGGAAGCCCGCCGCGTCCCGCAAGGGCGGCGCGGGCTCCGGCCGCGGCGGGAAGCCGCGCCGCGGCCGCGGCTGAACCGTCCGCACGGCGGACGCCCCGCGCCCGGCCCCGGGCGCCTCGGCATACTGACCCCTCCTGATCACCGAATTGATCACCGAGATCATCCAGGAGGAGCTTTGGCCGCCAGTTTCAGGACCGTCGTCGAGGTGGGACCCGACCACCTCGACCAGGCCCGGTCCATCGACCGGGTGTTCCAGGAGGCGATCGCCCCGGCGACCGTCAACTTCGACTTCGAGGCGATCCACCGGGCGGCCTCCGCCGTCCCGGACAGCGACGTGGTGAGGATGGTCCGGGGCTGGGGGCTCCAGGAGCACGCCCCCGTCCTCGTGATGGTCCTCTCCCTCAAGGAGGCCGTCCGCCAGGCGCTGCCGCCGGAGTGCGCGGAGGCCGGGTTCTGGGCCACGGTCGAGCGGGAGCTCGTCCAGGCCTTCACCGGGCTCGCCGCGCAGGAGGGGCAGCCCGGACTCTCCTTCTACGAGGAGTCCGGGGAGCGCACCCGCTTCTACCGGGACCTGTTCTTCGCCCTCCAGGACGAGGAGACCGGGGACCACATGTACGCCCTCGCGTTCTGCGTCGACGTGACGGTCGAGCTGCCGAAGGCCGAGACCCTCACGCTCGACCTGACCGACATCGTGCCCTTCGCGGTGCGGCTCAACGCGATCGTGGTCCGCCAGGCGCTGTCCGTCTCCGTCTGACCGTCTCCGTAAGACTGCCTCCGTACGACCCTCTCCGTACGGCCGTCTCTTCCCGGCCGCACCGGCCCGCCGTCCCGGGCCGGATCCCCGAGGAGGAACGGCTCAGCCCCGCAGGCGCAGCCGTCCGCCCCGCGCCGCCGCGACGAGCTCCGGCAGCGTCGCGAGCTTCACCCGGGGACGCCCCGCGTCCCGGCCCCGCGCCCGCTCGGCCCGGTCGATGGAGGCGAGCCCGCGCGCGTCGACGAGCCCCCGCGCGCTGCGCCCCTTCGCGAGACGGCGGAACTCCTGGGAGGTGCCCGTCGGCTTCGGCAGCGCCCCGGCGACCGCGTCCGCGAGCAGCGTCCCGATCGTCTCCTCGGCGCAGGCCCGGTTGGCCCCGATGCCCCCGGAGGGCCCGCGCTTGATCCAGCCCACGACGTAGCTGCCGGGCAGCCCCGCCACCCGGCCGGCCTCGTGTGGCACGGTGCCGGTCGTCTCGTCGAACGGCAGCCCCGCGAGCGGTACGCCCCGGTAGCCGATGGCCCGGACGAGGAGCCCCGCCGCGATCTCCGTACCGGACGCCGAACCCTCCTCCGTCACCCGGACCGCCCGCACGCCGTCGGTCCCGAGGGCCTCGACCGGGGCGGAGTGGAAGCGCAGCACGATCCGGCGCCGCTCCCCGGCGGGGGCCCGCGTCCAGTCCACCGCCTCCCGGCCGACGCCCTGGAGGAGCGCCGCCTTCGTCCCGGGTCCGGCCGCGTCGATCGCCGCGCCGGTGCGCGGGTCGTGCTCGTCGACGACCAGGTCGACCCCGGGCAGGTGCGTGAGGGCGAGCAGTTCGGAGGTGGTGTACGCGGCGTCCTCGGGGCCCCGGCGGCCGAGGAGGACCACCTCGCGGACCCGCGCGTCGCGCAGGGCGGCCAGGGCGTGGTCGGCGATGTCCGTACGGGCGAGGGCGCCGGGGTCCGAGACGAGGACGCGGGCGACGTCGAGCGCCACGTTGCCGTTGCCGACCACGACGACCCGCTCGGCGGAGAGCCGCACGGCGTCCGCGCCGGTCTCCGGGTGCGCGTTGTACCAGGAGACGACGGAGGTCGCCGAGACGCTGCCGGGCAGGTCCTCGCCGGGGATGCCGAGCCGCCGGTCGGAGGGCGCGCCCACCGCGTAGACCACCGCGTCGTGGTGCGCGGCGAGTTCCTCGGGGGTGACGTCCACGCCGATGTCGACGCCGAGCCGCACATGGGCCCGGGGGTGGGTGTGGAAGCGGGCGAGGCTCTCCCCGGCGCCCTTGGTCGCCGGGTGGTCCGGTGCCACGCCGTAGCGGACGAGACCGCCGGCGACCGGCAGCCGGTCGATCAGCGTCACCTCGGCGTTGGTGTGCAGGAGGAGGTCCTCGGCGGCGTACATGCCGGCCGGTCCCGTGCCGACGACCGCGACGCGTATCGGGGCGAAGTCGGCCGGGATCGAGCGGGCGAAGGCCGGTTCGCCCCAGGTGTGGAACACGGCCGGGTCCGCGGCGGGCGCCGGTGCGCGGTCCGCGTAGTACTCCGCGTTGATCGCCTCGTACTCCCGCAGGCGTCCGGTGAGCCGGTCCACCGGGAAGATCGCGTCGACCGGGCAGGCGTCGGCGCAGGCGCCGCAGTCGATGCAGGACTTCGGGTCGATGTACAGCATCTCCGTGGTGCCGAAGTCCGGTTCCCCGGGCGTGGGGTGGATGCAGTTGACCGGGCAGGCGGCGACGCAGGTGGCGTCGTTGCAGCAGGTCTGGGTGATCGCGTAGGTCATGTCGTCGACTCAGCTCGGGTGCGGGGTGCGGGGTGCGGGTCAGATGAGGTGCGCGCGCCTGTAGACGGCGAGCGCCGGCCGGGTGAGCAGGCGGGCGGAGGCCAGGAACTCCATGAGTCCGGAGCAGCTGGAGCGCAGCTGCGCCTTGTAGTGCTCGTTGGCCGCGGCCTCCCGGCAGGCGCGCTCCGGGTCGAGCCCGGCCTGCACGTACACCTCGGGGCTCACCATGCTGGTGACGATGAAGTACGCGGCGACGGCGATGACGAGGGCGTGGAAGTTGCGGCGGGCCCGGCCGGCGCGGGCCAGTCGCCTGCGGGTCTCGTCCCGGGCGAACTTCATGTGCCGGGACTCCTCGACGACGTGGATGTTGCTGATGGTGCGGACGAAGGGGACGACCCGGGTGTCCCGCATCCAGTCCCGCTGCATGACGTCGAGGACCTCCTCGGCGACGAGGATCGCCGCGTACGCGGCCTCGCCGAAGGCGACGCTCTTGAAGACCCGGCCCAGCTCGACGACCGCGCGGCGCGGCCGGTAGGCGGGGGCGCCGAGCTTCGCGGAGCTGCGGCCGAACATGATCGAGTGGCGGCACTCGTCGGCGATCTCGGTGAGGGCCCACTGGAAGCGGGGGTCGGTGGGGTCCTTCGCGTACATGTCCCGCAGCACCATCTGCTGGAGGATCATCTCGAACCAGATGCCGGTGCTGGCGATCGAGGCGACCTCCTGCCGGGTCAGCTCCTTGCGCTGGGCCTCCGTCATCTCGTTCCAGTACGCGGTGCCGTAGAGGGTGCTCCACTCCGGGCACTGGCCGTGGAAGTCCTTGTCGAGGGGGGTCTCCCAGTCCACGTCGACGGCCGGGTCGTACGACAGCTTCGCGGACGACAGGAGCAGCCGCGCGGCGACGTCGTGGTCTTCGTTGTCCGGGCGAACGGTGCTGCTGGCCATGGTGCGGCTCCTCGGGGTCGCGCGAGCGGCTCGGACGCTTGTTAGACGTCGCGTCTAGCAAGCTTGTTAGACGGAACGTACAACAAGGGTCCCGGGGAGGCCTACCCCCCGGTACGGACTTTCTTCCGCCGGGGCAACTCCCCAGTTGCTCCGGAACACGCGGAACGGGGCCGGAGCCGTGGCGGCTCCGGCCCCGTCCGGGGGTGCGCGGTGTCAGAAGGTCAGGTTCCAGGCGTCGATCCGGCCCGTGTCCTGGCTCGCGTTGTCGTTCACGCGGAGCTTCCAGACGCCGTTCGCGACCTCCGAGGAGGCGTTGACCGTGTACGTCTGGAGGATGTTGTCCGTGCCGCTGCCGGTGTGGTTGTGCAGGGTGTACACGGTGCCGTCCGGGGCCACCAGGTCGACCTTGAGGTCACCGATGTAGGTGTGCTTGATGTCGACGCCCACCTTGAGGGTGGCCGGCGCGTTGCCCGTGACGCCGCTGACCGTGATCGGGCTCTCGACCGTGGAGTTGTCGGCGATCGCGTAGTCGTTGAGGTTCTCGAAGTACGCCCCGGCCGGCGGGGTGGCGCCGACGGCCTTCAGGGCGTCCACGCGGCCCTCGCCGAAGAAGCTGTTCTTCGCCGTCGTGCCGGTGCAGCGCGCGTCCGCCGGGCAGGCCAGGTCGGTGGCCTGCTCGCCGAGCTTCGCCCGGATGTCCGCCGGGGTGTACGCGGGGTTGGCGCTGGCGAGCAGCGCGGCCACGCCCGCCACGTGTGGGGAGGCCATCGAAGTGCCGCTCAGCGTGGCGTACTTGCCGCCGGGGGCGGTGCTGTAGACGGACTCGCCGGGGGCCGAGACCTCGATGACGTTGCTGCCGTAGTTGGAGAACGAGGCCTTGGACGTGCCGCTGGTGCCGTTCGCCGCGACCGTGACGACGCCCGGCAGCTCGGCCGGGATGTCGAGGCAGTCGTTGGTGAGGGTCCGGGTCACCGGCGTCGAGTCGTTGGGGCTCGACGTGTCGGTGGTCTTGTTGGCCAGGTCGACGTTGGAGTTGCCGGCCGCCGCGACCTGGAGGGAGCCCTTGCCGTCGGCGTACGCCTGGGCGCGGCCCACGCCCTCCAGGATGGCCGCCTGGTCGAGGTCGTTCGGGCAGTTGAACTGCCAGGGATCCGTGTAGTAGCTGTTGTTGGTGACCTTGAAGCCGTGGTCACCGGCCCACACGAGGCCGCAGATGGTGTTCTCCGCGTAGAACAGCGTGCTGCCGGGCTCGGCGAGGCGCACCGAGGCGATCTTCACGCCCGGCGCGACGCCGATGGCGCCCTTGCCGTTCTTGGCGGCCGCGACCGTGCCGGCGACGTGGGTGCCGTGCTGGTCGACGTCGCGCCAGGCCCCGACGCGGGTGTCCGGCTTGCCGTAGGCGCAGGAGACCGAGTCGGCGGCGTCGAAGTTCGGCGCCAGGTCCTGGTGCTGGTCGTCGACGCCGGTGTCCAGGATGCCGACCTTGACCGTGGCGGAGCCCGGGTTGACGGCCCAGGCCTGGTCGGCCTTGATCTGCGTCATGTCCGAGCGGACGGGCTCGGTCGTGGGCGCGGCGGCCTGCGCCGGGTTGGCCGGGAGCGCCGGGTTGTAGGCGTCGGCGGGGACGTCGGAGGTACGGGTCGCGCCGACCTTCTGGACGCCGGCGACGCCGCGCATCGTGGCGGCGAAGGAGGCGGAGGCCGAGTGCGCGACGATCACGCCGATCGCGTCGAAGGAGGAGAAGACCGAACCGCCGTTGGCGGCCACGGCGTCGCGGACCGCGGTGGTGTCACCGGGAGCCGTGATGACCAGGTAGGCGCGGGTGCCCGCGGCCCAGGCGGCGGGCGCCGCGGTGTTGGTCCGGGCGGTCGCGGTGAAGGCCGCGAGCGGCTCGTTGTCGAGCGGGGCGGCCTGGGCGAGGGAGACCGGACCGGCGAGCGCCAGGGTCGCACCGAGGGCGGTCGCCGCGAGTCTCACGCGGCCGGATATCTGGGAAAACAATGCGTCCTCCGATGGCCCGGTGGCGCGGGTGGCGCCGGCCGGGCCGTGTGTTGTGTGGGGTGGACGCAAGATCGCAGACAAACGGGGCGGAAGGAAGTCTTCTGTCCGACAAGCCCGTTCGTGTAACAAAATCTTGACTTGAACATGCCGACGAGAGGGCGATTTCCGTTCCTTCGCCCCCTCGTCGGGCCTTGCTTCTACTTCAGGTACGGGCCCGCTGTGCCGATCTTGCCGGGGCCGTTCAGGACGTACACCCGCAGGTTGCCCTTGCCGGGGGCGGCGAGGGAGAGGGTGCCGTCGGCGACCGTGCGGACGTCGCCGGTGACGGCGTCGGTGTACGTGCCGTTCGGGACGCCCGTGAAGGTGGCGCCGCCCGAGACGGTGACGAGGGCGAAGCTGTCCGTCGGGCCGCTGGTGTAGCGGCGCTTGAACGCCATGCCGCCGGAGACGCCCTCGGTGGAGTACTGGCCCGTCTGGAGCGCGGGGATCGCCCGGCGGATCTGGTTGAGCCGCTGGACGTGCTTGACCAGGGGCTGCGCGAGGGTGGTCGCGACCTGGCCGCTCGCCGAGGAGACCCGGGAGAAGTCGGAGGCCGTGACGGAGCCGGCGACGTGGTCGCCGAAGTAGGCCCGGCCGGTGGTCGCGAGCGGACAGGTCGGCCCGCAGTCGATCTTCTGCCCCTTCTGGAACTCGATCTCGGAGCCGTAGTACAGCGTCGGGATGCCGCGGAAGGTCCACATCAGGGACATGTTCTCGGCCCAGGCGTCGGTGCCGCCGGCGTACCGCTCGCTCGACTTGTTCGGGCCGTAGTCGTGGCTGTCGACGTAGACGACGTTGTAGGTGGCGTCGTTGTAGCTGTCGTCGGAGTCCTTGCCGTTGGAGAAGGCGTTCTGCGCGTCACCGAAGTTCATGTGCATGCGCATGTCGATGACGTTCATGCCGGAGAAGCGGCTGTGGTCCGGGGTGTGGTAGCTGTTCCCGTTCAGGAAGGCGTTGGTGGACGTGGGCTGGTTGCCGGTGCCCTGCTGCTGCTCGTAGTCGTACATCTCCAGGGCGGCCTTGGCGTCGTCGGCGTCGTACTCCTTGCGCTCCTTCCAGGTGTAGAACTGCGCGGAGTGGTTGACCGAGCCGCGGTTCCACTTGTCGTTGACGAAGGCGGCGACCTCGCCGAAGACGAAGAAGTTCGCGGCCGCCTCTGCGCCGTGCTGCTGGGCCACCCGCTCCTGGATGGCGGGCAGGAAGCGGCGGTTCCAGGTGGTGCGGGGGATGTGCACGGCCGTGTCGACGCGGAAGCCGTCGACGCCCATGTCGATGTACTTGTCGTAGGCGCCGATCAGGTAGTTCTGGACGGTCGGGTTCTCGGTGTTGAAGTCCGCCAGGTCCTCGTGCAGCCAGCAGGAGCGGGAGTCCTCTCCCTCCCAGTTGCCGATCCAGCACTGGTGGTAGAGCTCCTTGGGGAACATGCCCGATGTGGGGCTCGGCCACTGGCAGTTGTAGACCGTGTAGCCCTCGGCGCTCTTGCCGCCGGTCGGCTTGCCCCAGTTCACGCAGGTGTTGCCGGTGGGCTCTGCCGTCGACCACAGGTCGCCGTTGTAGTACGACTTGCCGCTCTTCGCGTCGATGGTCAGGCCGTCGTACTCGAAACCGGGCTGCTTCTCGTCGTAGTACCAGCTCCACTGGCTGTCCCGCACGCCGTACACGGTCGGGACGAAGAGGCCCTTGGCGCCCCAGCGGGAGGAGTGGTTGTAGACGACGTCCTGGTAGATCTTCATGCCCTTGGCGTGGGCGGCGTCGATCAGGTCCTGGTAGGAGGCGCCGGCGGACTCCAGGCGCGGGTCGACCTTGTAGAAGTCCCAGCCGTGGTAGCCGTGGTAGTCGTAGTCCGAGCGGTTGAGGACCACCGGGGTGACCCAGACCGCCGAGAACCCGAGGCCCTTGATGTAGTCCAGCTTCTGGATGAGGCCCTTGAAGTCGCCCCGGAACATGGGGTCGTCGTTGGCCGCGTTGCCCGACTTGACGTGCTGGCTGCCGCCCCGGTTGTTCGACGGGTCGCCGTCGTTGAAGCGGGCGGTGAGGACGAAGTAGATCGGGTCCTTGCGCGGGTCGGTGCCGAGCGGCTTCCCGGTCGCGGGCGTGGCCGGCCTGTCGCCGGTGGTGGCGCTCGCCGCGGCCGAGGCGGCGGAGACGTTCCCGGCGGCGTCCACGGCCCTCACCGTGTAGGTGTACGCGGTCCGTTCGGCGAGGTTCGTGTCGGAGAACACCGTGGAGCCGACGTCGGTCACGACCGTGCCGCCGGTGCCGCCGGTACGGGTGACCTGGTACTTCGTGACGCCCCGGTCGTCCGTGGCCGGGTCCCAGGTGAGCAGTACGGAGACGCCGTCTGCGGTCGCGGTCAACCGGGCCGGGGCGGTGGGGGCCCGGGTGTCGGGCGGGGTCGCGGCGCACGGGTCGGCGGCGTTCGCCGTCACCACGCGGTTCCGCACGGTGGAGACGCCCGTGCCGATCGTGTAGTCGGAGCCGCCGTTGTTGTCCCAGGTGCCGTTGCCGTTGTTGAAGGCGGCCTTGAGGGATGCGGCCGACCCGAGGTCGATCTCCCGCTTCCACCAGCCGGCGCAGGCGGCCTGCATGCCGACGCCGGGGACGGCGGTCCAGGCGCCGCCCGCGGGCTGGTAGTGGATGTTGGCCATGGACCAGCCGAGCGCCTCGGTGGAGTAGTAGACCGTCGCCTTCGCGGCGGGGGCGGGCGCGGTGTCCCCGCAGGGGTCGGAGTGGGCGACGACCCCGTCCTTGACGGTGATGCTCCCCGTCCCCAGGGCGTAGTTGCGGCCGCCGTTGTTGTCCCAGATGCCGCTGCCGTTGTTGAAGGTGGCCTGGAGTCCGGCGGCCGTGCCGAGGCTGACGGTCTTCTTCACCCAGTCCGTACAGGCGGGCTCCATGGTGACGCCGGGGACCGTGGTCCAGGCGCCGCCGTCGGGGGCGTAATGCAGGTTGTACGCGGCCCAGTTCTTCGTCTTCGTCCAGTAGAAGACCGTCGCCGTGTTCTCGGCGCTCGCCGCGACCGGGGCGGTCCTGGGTGACGGGTCGTCAGGTGGTGCGGCGAGCAGGCCGAGGAGACCGGCGGCCGCGGCCAGGACGGCCACCGGGCGTCCGGGCAGCGGCAGGGGGGTGCGGCTCATCTGATTCTCCAGGCGGAGGTGCGTTCCGTGCGGGCCGGCGGGAGGGGCGGGGATCGGCACCGTTGGAAACACTGTCGGAAAGTTTCTGAAACATCTTGCGTCGGGCGGAAGTTACCGCCGCCGGGGCCGGAGGTAAAGACTTCTGACGGAAGCAGCGTCTACGCTCGGGCCGTCCGCGCGCGTGAACGATGTCGAGAGGTTTCCGGTGAAGCTCCCCGCCCCGCTGCATGTGTTCAACGAGGGCCTGGCGTTCCTGCTCGAACTCGCCGCCCTGGCCGTACTGGCCTGGTGGGGGTGGGACAGCGCGGAGGGCGTGGCGCTCCGGCTGCTGCTCGCGGTTGCCGCGCCGGCCGTCGCGGCCGTCGTCTGGGGCCTGTTCGCCGCGCCCAAGGCGCGGTTCCGGGTGCCGCTCGCGGGTGTTCTGCTCGTGAAGGCCCTGGTGTTCGGCGCGGCGGCGCTCGCGCTCCTCGGTGTCGACCGGCCGGTGTGGGCGTTCGTCTTCGCCGCGGTGGCGCTCGTCAACACCGCCCTGGCGACGGCGGACCGGCAGGCCGCGATGCGTCGCGACGCCTGATCGACTCCCTGAACCGGGAGCAGGCGTCCGGCCGGGAAGCCCAGCCGGGCGCCTGCGTGACGGGCAAGGCTCCTCCCGTCGTCAGCCGACGTGCCAGTCGTAGAGGATCTCGTAGGACCCGCCGAACTGCTCGACTTTCTGGGTGAGTTGGCGCTCCACGGAAGCGTGCCGCGCGAACTGCTCCGGGCCGTCGGCGTGGAGCGTGATCGGGATCGGTGTGAAGGACTCGTCCGCCAGTCCGGACCTGGTCTTCTCGTTCACCGCGTCGAAGACGTCGCCGGCGAGTGCGCCGATCGCCCCGGCGACGAGGGGCCCGGCGATGACCGCCCCGGTCGTGCTCGCGGCCTTCACGACGGCGTCCTTGATCTGTGTGCCGAAGGCGCCGTAGAGCGTGTCGAACCCGTTCCTCAGGTCGCCGTCGTCGTGCTCGATCACCAGCAGGGTGGTCGTGTACGACCGGGGCCAGGGGCCGGGCCTGTCGATGTCGAACTCCATGAGCACGTGCGGACGGTCGCGCCAGGGGTCCCGCACGTCGTCGCTGGACACGTCCCCGATCTCGCCGCCCCTCAGGACGTCGGCGCCGTACGTGCCGTCCGGCCGTGCCACGACCGATGCCGAGTCCACGCCGAGCGCGGAGACGTACACCTCGTCGTCACCGCCCTGCAGGAGGTCGTCCGTCGATTCCTTCTCGATGAAGTACCGCAGCCGGAACTGCAGAGTGCGGTGGTGCCAGTACGTCGACCACACGTGGTGGTCGGCCCCCAGGACGAAGAGGTCGATGTGGTTGCCCCGGCGGGACACGGCCGTCACGCGCTGCCGCTTGTCGAAGACCGCCTGCCCCGGCACCGCGAACCAGTCGGCGGCCCAGCCCGTCTCGGCACTCCAGTAGGTCGTCCGGACGTGGCTGTCGTTCCCCACGACGTACAGGTCCAGGTGCCCGGGGACCCGGGAGGACGCCGTGACGGGGCGGCCCTTTTCGAAGACGGCGCTTCCCGGTACGGGGAACCAGTCCGCGCTCCAGCCGCTGTCCGCGCCCCAGTAGGTCGTCCAGACGCGGTTGTCGTTGCCCATGAGGAACAGGTCGAGGTGGTCCTCGTCCCGGCCCACGGTCGCCACCGGTTGCTTGTCGAAGGCGGTTGCTCCGGGGATGGGCATCCAGTCCGGGTTCCATCCGGCCTGGGCGCTCCAGAACTGCGACCACACCCGGTGGTCGTTGCCCACCACGAACAGGTCGACGTTCTCCTCGGAACGAGACACCGACGTGATCTGCCTGCCTGTGTCGAACACGGCCGCACCCGGCACCGTGAACCAGTCGGCGTTTCACGTACCCGTACGATCACTCCTCTCCGGAGGGAACAGGCCCACAGGGGGCTCGTTCGGACTCGACCTCCAGCGTGCGCCGGGGTCGGGCCGCGGAGGATCCCTGACATTGGGGATGGACAGGGGTCGGGGAGTCGGCGTCGTCAGCGATACAGCGCGGCGACGAGTTCGTCGCGGCCTTCCGCGCCCGTCTTGCGGAACACCGCCTTGAGGTGGTCGTTGACCGTGTACGGGGACACCCCGAGACGCCGGGCGATCCGCTTCACGGGCGACCCGTCCCGGAGCTCGCCGACGATCTCGCGTTCCCGGGGCGTGAGCCCGTACCAGGCGCAGAAGGACGGCGTGATCATGTCTCCGGTCGCCCCTTGCAGGATGATCGCGACATCGCCGGCACCGTCCTCGCCGAGGGCCTCGGCCTGGGCGGTGAACCACCTGCCGCAGCGCGCCGGCGGCATGCACGCCAACGGGCCCGGGGCGTCGTGCCGGGCCCGGGCGGCGAGCGACAGCGCTCGGAACCAGGCGTCGGACGCCCCCGCCGCGACGGCGGGCTCGCTCCGCGCCACCACGTGTTCGACCCATGCCTTCGCCTGCGGGCTGACCGCCTTGACCTGGTGGTCGGCGCCCACGATGGCCACTCCGGCGGGCAGGACCGGAGCGTCCGGGGCGGGACACAGCGGGCCGGACGTTCCGTAGCGCCGGAGGACGGCCACCAGGGCCGGCGCGAGCCGCATGGCCCGACGGGCCTCGTCCTCGCCGAACCGATGCCCGCCCGAGGCGCGCAGCAGCCGCAGCTCTCCCCAGACCCCGCGCGGGTCGGCGAGCCTCAGCCACAGCTCCGAGCCCGCCCCGTGAGCGGCGAGGATGCGGTCCGCCTCCCGGTCGTGCGACCGCCCGCCCACGACGGCGACGGCGCTGTTCGTCCGGGCGGTGCCGGTCGGCCCGCGCACGCCCGCCCCCGCGATGCGGTGGGTGAGGAGGGCAAGGGCCAGCGCGGGCTCGTATCCGTGCCAGAAGCTGAACCAGCAGAGCTCGGTGCCCAGGACGGGATCGATGCCCCGCAGACAGAGCGCGTCGTGGGCGACGATGGGGGCGAGCAGCCGGGAGACGCCCGCGGCGGCATCCTCGCCGCCGGCACTCAGGCTCACCACCGCGTACACGTCCCGCGCCAGCCGCTCGTCGTCGAAGAACGTCGGGCCCACACGGGTCATTCTGTCAGCGGCGCCACTGCCGCGCCCACCGCGCGACTCACCCTCGCCCGGTCGACGGTCCCGGTCACGGGCGGGGCCAGGGGCGGCCTTCGAGCCGCTCGATGTCCCGGTTGAAGCGTTCGAGGTAGGCGGCGAAGCGGGCCACGTCCTCGGGCGACCAGTCCTCCATCACCCGCTCCAGGCCCTCGATGTTCGCGGTCCGGTCGGCCTCCAGGCGGCGCTCGCCCTCCTCCGTGATGCGGAACTTGCGGGCGATGCCGCCGTCCGGATCCGGGATGCGCTCCACGACCCCGGCGCGCAGCATCGCGGCGGTCTGCCGGTTGAGGGTGGAGGCGTCGAGGCCGAAGGCCTCGGTGAGCTGCCCGATGGACATCGGCCCGTGCATCCGGATGCGGGTGAGCAGGACGTACGCGCTGCGGTCGAGGTGGCCGCCGGCCGCGCGGGCGCGGGGCCCGTACAGATGGGCGTGCCGTCCCAGCAGCATGCTCTCGAACTCGACCAGGTGGGTGGGCTTGTCCATGAGGGCATTCTCTCCTGCCGCGAGGGCATGTGCATCCTGCATAACTTGTGCATGGTGCAAGTGCTGTGCATGATGCATATACCTGTTCCGGAAAACCGGAGAAAGCACCGAGGGAGAACCCGTGGACGGCTCCAAGCCCGAGGCCCGCCCAGGCGGCGTCGTCGGCGTCCTCGCCATGGCCGGCATCGTGGCCGCACTCATGCAGACCCTGGTGGTGCCGCTCATCGGCGACCTCCCGAAGCTGCTCGGCACCACCGCCTCCGACGCCTCCTGGGTGATCACCGCCACCCTCCTCGCCGGAGCGGTCGCCACCCCCGTCGCCGGCCGGCTCGGCGACACCCTCGGCAAGCGGCGCGTCCTGCTCGTCTCCGTCCTCCCGCTCGTCGCGGGATCGGTCGTCTGCGCCCTCGCCTCCTCCGTCGCCCCGATGGTCGTCGGACGCGGACTCCAGGGCCTCGGCATGGGCGTCGTCCCCCTCGGCATCAGCCTGCTCCGCGACCTCCTCCCGCCCGAGAGGCTCGGCGGCTCCATCGCCCTGATGAGCGCCTCCATGGGCGTCGGCGGCGCCCTCGGCCTGCCCTTCTCCGCCGCCGTCGCCGAGAACGCCAGCTGGCGCGTGCTCTTCTGGGTCGCCGCCGGACTGAGCGCCCTGGTCGGTGCCCTCATCTGGCGCGTCGTCCCCGCCGGACGGCGCTCGGCCGCCCCCGGCCGCTTCGACCTGCCGGGCGCCCTCGGCCTCGGCGTCGGGCTCGTCTCCCTGCTGCTCGCCGTCTCCAAGGGCGCCACCTGGGGCTGGGGCAGCGGCACGACCCTCGGCCTGTTCGCCGTCGCGGCCGTCGTGCTGCTCGCCTGGGGCGCCTGGGAGCTGCGCACCCGCGACCCGCTCGTCGACCTCCGCGTCACCGCTCGCCCGGTCGTCCTGATGACCAACGCCGCCTCGGTCCTGGTCGGCTTCGCCATGTACGCGCAGTCCCTGGTCGTCCCCCAGCTCTACCAGCTGCCCGAGGCGACCGGCTACGGGCTCGGCCAGTCGATGATGGCCATGGGCCTCTGGATGGCTCCCGCCGGCCTGATGATGATGATCCTGGCGCCCCTCGGCGCCAAGCTCTCGGCCGCCCGCGGCCCCAAGGTCACGCTCTCCGTCGGCGCGCTCGTCATCGCCGCCGGATACGGCTCCTCCCTCGCCCTGATGGGCTCCACCTGGGGCCTGCTCGCCGTGACCCTCGTCTGCAACACGGGCGTCGGACTCGCCTACGGCGCCATGCCCGCCCTCATCATGGGCGCGGTGCCGCAGGAGGAGACCGCCTCGGCCAACAGCTTCAACACCCTGATGCGCTCCATCGGCACCTCCGTCTCGGCCGCCGTCATCGGCGTCGTCCTCGCCCAGATGACCACCACCCTCGGCGGCCACGCGCTGCCCTCCGAGGACGGCTTCCGCGCCGCGATGTTCATCGGCTGCGGAGTCGGCCTCGTCGCGGCCGTCGTCGCCGCGCTGATCCCCGCGAGGTTCACGGCGCCGGCCTCCGGCGGCGCCGAGGAGACCGGGCCCGGAGCCGGTCCGCGCACCGCCTCGCGGACCACCACCGCCTGACGGCGGCGACGACCGGGGCGCGCCGCCGCGCGGTACGTGGGGACGGCCCCGCGGCGGCGCCGCCCCGTCCGGCGGGCGGGCCGCAGAGACGCCCGCCGGAACCACGAGGGCCCCGCCCGGCCGCGCAGACGCGACCGGCGGGGCCCTCCCGGGCGTCCCGGGCACCTCGCGGGCCTGCCCGCGCCCCGACGCGTCCCGCGGGTGGCGGGCCCTCAGCCCTGGGCCACCGCGAACCCCGCCCTCTTGTACGTACGCATCAGCAGCGCCGTCTCCGTCGACGTCACGCCCTCCAGGCGGGCGAAGACCCGGGCCGTGAACTCCTGGAAGTCCCGGGTGTCGCGGTGGCTGGAGTACCCGAGCAGGCTCGTCCCGCCGCTCGTGACCACCAGATGGCGCAGGGCCGGCTCGCGCGCGAGCAGCCGGATCGCGGAGTCGAGCTCCCGGTGCGGCACCCCGAGCCGGAACCGCGCCTCCACCGGGTATCCGAGGACCGCCGGGTCGGCATGCAGCCGCAGGTGCAGCACGTGCGAGGCCGTCAGCCGGGCCAGGCGCCGCCGGGCCGTCGTCTCGCCGACGCTCAGCTCCCGCGCGAGGCGGGTCGTCGACATGCGGGCGTCGAGCCGCAGCAGCTCGACGAGCCGCCGGTCGAGCCCGTCCACGACGAGCGGCTCCGGGAGCGCGGTGCCCTCGACGGCATGCCGCCGCACCTCCGTCGGCTCGTCGTCGTACGGCGCCCAGTCGCTGGCCGTGAGCAGCAGCCGGAGCACCACCGCCGAGTGGATGTCCACGACCCCGTCGAGCCGGCCGATCACCGTGTCCACCAGGGTGAGCAGTGCGTCGTGACCGGCCGCCTGGAGCTCGACGAACACGTCGAGCGCCCCGGTGGCGACCTCCACCGACCGCGTCTCCTCCAGGGCGGCGAGCGTCAGCGCCACCTCGTGGACGCGGCCCGGCGCGCACCGCACGGCGATCTCCGCCGTCACCCCCTCGTACAGGTACTCGGGGATCAGCGCCGCCACGAACGCGACCCGCCCGTCGGCGGTCATCCGCTCCAGGCGCCGCGCCACGGTCCGCTCGTGCGCCCCGACGGCCGCCGCGACCTCCGCGAACGGTGCGCGGGGGTCGCGGTGCAGGACCTTCAGGATCCCGTGGTCCAGCGCGTCCAGGCCGCCACCGGTCCCGGAACCCCCGCCGGTCCCGGAACCGGCGCCGGCGCTCCGGGCGCCCCCGGCGCCGCTCGTGCCGCCACCGCCGGCGGAGCCCGTACCGCCGTCACCGCCGTACCGCGCCGTCCGGTCCGCCGTCATCCCGCCCCTCCTCTCCGCCCCCGGGTGTCCGCCCGAAGGCGCCCCGGGCGCCCACCTCATGCCCGAATCCGCCGAAGACCCCCCACCTGCTGCCGCAATCGGCCGTCTTCAGGGTCAACTCTTGCCCGAAGTGCCGTTCGCTCGCCACATTGTGGTGCATCTTCCGCCCCTGCACCCCCACCCGCCGGGCGGCCCCTTCCCCATCGAGCCCATGGGCCCTCCCGAAGAGGTAGTACGTATGACGGACGCCGGTACCCGCACCGCCCCCGTACACAGAAGAGCCGTACGCACCGTCCCCGCCGGCGCGGTCATCGCCTCGGTCGCGCTCGTCGAGCTCTCCAGCGGCATCACGCAGGGCTTCCTCTCCCCGCTGCTCAAGCGCCTCACCGACACCCTCCAGGTCACCGCGGCCGACCTGAACTGGATCAGCATCGCGAACCTGCTCGCCAGCGTCGCCTTCACGCCGGTCCTCTCCCGCATGGGCGACCTCTACGGCCACCGCCGCCTGCTGCGCTGGAACCTCGCGATCGTCATCGCGGGCTCCGTGCTCGTCGGGCTGAGCCGCTCCTTCCCCGTGCTGCTCGCCGGCCAGATCCTCCAGGGCGCCATCGCGGGCTTCTTCCCGCTCCTCGTCGGCATCCTCCGCAACCGCCCCGACGGCGGCGACGCCGAGAGCCGCCGCGGCATCAGCCGCATGGTCGCCGCGCTGATCGGCGGCCTGACCCTCGGCCTGCTGTCCAGCGGCGTCATCGCCTCCACCGTCGACAGCCCCACCGCCGCCCTCTGGGTGCCCGCCATCGGCGTCAGCATCGCCCTGGCCGTCACCTGGCCCCTGCTCCCCGAGTCCGAGGACCGCCCCGGCGGCTCCGTCGACCGGGCGGGCGCCGTCCTGCTCTGCGCCGGCCTCGTCGCCCTGATGCTCGCGCTCGGTCTCGGCGGCACCCCCGGCTGGGAGTGGACCTCCACCCGTACGCTCGCCACCCTGGCCGGCGGCGTGCTCGTCACCGCCCTGTGGGTGCTCGTGGAGCTCCGTACCGCCGAGCCCATGATCGACGTCCGGATGTTCGCCCGGCGCAACGTGGTCGTCGTCTCCGTCGTGACGCTCTCCTTCAGCTTCTGCATGCTCGGGCTCCAGATCGCCCACCCGGTCTTCCTCGGCACGAGCCCCGACGAGACCGGCTACGGCTTCGGCTACAGCCCCGTCGTCATCGGCCTGGCCATGCTCCCCAACCTCCTCGCGATGGCCCTCGGCGCGCTCGCCGCCCCCGCCGTCGCCGCCCGGATCACCGACCGGTTCACCCTCGTCACCGGCTCCGCCCTCATGGCCGCCGGGTACGGCGTCGTCCTCGCCACGCACTCCTCGGCCCCGCTGTTCCTCCTCGGCACGGCGTTCGCCGGACTCGGCAACGGCTTCCTCCAGCACTCCACCCGCACCCTCGCCGTCGAGTCCGTCCCGCACGACCGGACCTCCGTCGGCTCCGGCATCAACGAGCTGATCATCAACGTCGGCGGCTCGCTCGGCGCCGCCGCGGTCCTCACCGTCTTCGCGGGCCACACCGCCACCGGCCACACCCTGCCCGACCTCGGCGCCTACACCGCCTCCTGGGTGCTGTGCGCCGTGATCTCGGTCGCCGGCGGCGCCGCCTCCCTCCTCTACCGCACCCCCTCCAAGGAGCTCCGATGACGACCGCCACCACGACCCGCGAGCACAGCCGGGCCGCCCTCGCCCGCCACCGGGACACGGTCATCGGGCTCAACCACGCCCTGCACGCCGACCCCGAACTCGCCTACGAGGAGCACCGCGCGGCCCGCCGCATCACCGACCTCGTCGAACGCGCGGGCTTCGACGTGACCAGGGAGGCGTACGGACTGCCCACCGCCTTCCGCGCCACCGCCGGCAGCGGCGACCTGGTCGTCGGGATCTGCGCCGAGTACGACGCGCTCCCCGGGATCGGCCACGCCTGCGGCCACAACGTCAACGGCTCCGCCGCCGTGGCCGCCGCCCTCGCCCTGGCGCCGCTCGCCGACGACCTCGGCATCACCGTCGCGCTCCTCGGCACCCCCGCCGAGGAGTCGGGCGGCGGCAAGGTCGACATGCTCCGCGCCGGGGCCTTCGACGACGTGGCGGCCGCCATGATGGCGCACGCCGCGCCGCAGGACGCCGTGGGCCTGTCCACCCTCGCCATCAGCAGCCTCTCCGTCGCGTACTCCGGCGTCCCCGCGCACGCGGCCGCGATGCCCCACCGGGGCGTCAACGCCGCCGACGCGATGATGATCGCCCAGGTCGCGATCGCCGCCCACCGCCAGCAGATGGCCCCCGGCGCCGTCGTCTCCGGCGTCGTCACCTCGGCCGGCGACGCGGCGAACGTCATCCCGGACCGCGCCACCGCGACGTACGACGTCCGCGCCCGCACCAGCGAGGAACTCGCCGAGCTCCAGGCACGGGTACGGGCCTGCTTCGAGGCCGGGGCCCTCGCCACCGGCGCCGAACTCCTCCTGGAGACCGTCGGCAACGACTACGCCGACCTCCGGCCGGACCTCGCCATGGGCCGTAGCTACCAGGCCGCCGCCGAGGCCCTCGGCCGCACCGTCCTCCCCAACGACCCCGACGTGCGCGGCGGTTCGACCGACATGGGGAACGTCTCGCACCTCGTCCCGACGATCCACCCGTCCATCGGGTACGACTGCGGCGACACGATCATGCACCACCCGGACTTCACCCGGTACGGGACCACGCCCGCCGCCGACCGCGCCGTCCTCGACGGCGGCCTCGCCATGGCGTGGACCGCGATCGACCTGGCGACCGACCCCGCCCAGCGCGAGCGGCTCCTCGCCGGGGTCGCCGCCCGCGCCGCCGCGAACTGACGGCCCTCCGCCCGTGCCTCCGGCCGCCGCGCCCGGCGGCCGGAGGCACGGGTCAGTCCTCCTCCTCCACGGTGAACAGCGCCCCCTCCGGGTCCCGGACCACCACCCGGCGCTCCTCTTCGCCCTCCGAGGGCCGCATCCCGGCCCACTCGCCGCCCGGCACGACCGAGCCGCCGTGCGCCTCGACCGCCGCCCGCGCCGCCGCCAGATCGCGCACCCGGAAGCGGACCAGCCAGCGCGGCCGCAGCTGCGGCCGGGCAGAGGCGGACTCGACCGGGCCGCTGTCGAGCCGGGCGACCGCCTCGCCCTCGCGGCGCAGCACCACCCCGTCGTGCTCGTACGACACCTCGCTGCCGCCCGGGCTCCCGTCCGCCCAGCGGAGCACCCCGCCGTAGAACACGGCCGCGTCGAACGCGTCGCGGGTGTGCAGCTCCACCCAGGCCGGGGCTTGCCGCTCCCCGACGTGCCAGCGCGAGATCAGGCGCCCCTCCCACACGCCGAACACCGCGCCCTCCAGGTCCGTCGCCAGCGCCGCCCGGCCCCGGGGCGGATACGCCAGCGGCCCCACGCCGACCGTGCCGCCGCGCTCCCGGATCCGGGCCACCGCCGCGTCGGCGTCGTCGACGGCGAAGAACACCGTCCAGGCCACCGGCACCGCGGGCTCGACGGCCACCGCCGCGATCCCGCCCACCGGCACCCCGTCCCGGTCACCCACCACGTACGCGTCGCCGAGGGCACCCCGCCGGAACGTCCACCCGAGCACGGCCCCGTAGAAGCGCTGCGCCGCCTCCAGATCGTGCGCGGACAGATTCAGCCAGCAGGGCGCGCCCATCGCGTCCCCGGTCGTCGGCCCCGACACCGGCACCACCTCCTCGTCGTCCTGAGTCCGTGCGCCCCTTCCCCGCCCCACCGCCCCGCAAGCACGCCCTCACCCGGGTGCCGCCGAACGCCACCCGCCCGGCGGTGCCTCAGGCGGTCGGGCCGTACACCTGGGCCCGGAGAGCCACCGAGAGGTGGTGGTGCAGGAGGCCGAGGACCGGCTGGTCCGGGGCGAACAGACCGGCGGCGAGCTTCCAGTAGCGGGGGAGCACCGGACCGTCGTCCAAGGCGAGCAGACCGACGAGCCGCCGCCGGAAGGCCGGAGTGTCCGGCTCCCCGCACGCGTGGGCGTAGGCGGCGACGAAGCAGTCCAGGGCCCCGCCGTCCTGCGGCGCCCGCCCGGCCGGCACCTGGGCCGAGGCGAGCCCGTACGCCTCGGCGAGCCCCTCGTACAGCACGGCCGGGCGGTACGTGCCGTCCGGGAGCGGCGGCGCGGGCCGGAACTCCGGCCGTTCGAGCCGCGGATCGGTGACGAGCGCATGCAGCCGGGCGAACGCGAGCACCTGCTCGGGGTCCGGCTCGTCCGGCGGCGAGGGCACCACCGCGTCGAGGACCAGGGACACCACCGGCCGCGGCAGCCGCGCCGGCAGCGCCCGGCGCCAGAACCGGACCAGGGCGTCCGTGTCCGGCGGGGCGGGCAGCGCGCCGAGCAGCCGCAGCCGCTCCGTGCGCTCCCCGGCCGCGCACTCCCGGATCAGCCGCAGCGACGCCTCCTTCCAGCGCAGCGCCGTCAACTGGGAGCCCACGTCACGCAGTTGCCCCGCGACGGCCTCTTCGAGCGCGTCGTCGTCCCCGTCCTTCTCAAGGACCCGCTCCACCTCCGGCACCGGCAGATCGAGGGCCCGCAGGGACCGGATGAACCGCAGCCGGTCGAGCGCCTCGGCCCCGTACCTGCGATGCCCTCCGGAGCTGCGGCCCGCCTCCGGCAGCAGCCCGCGATCCGAGTAGAACCGCACGGTCTTGACGGTCACCCCCGCCCGCGCCGCCAGCTCCCCGATGCTCCACAGCCCCTCGGACGACACGAGGCGAACCTCTTTCAGCGGAACCCGACCTCCTTCGGACCCCACCATTCTGACCTCCCGCCGGTCCGCCCGACACGTCCCTTGAATCTCCCGCAGGGGGAGTTCCTAGCGTGATCGCGAGACATTCCCGAGGAGTGACGAGGAGACGGTCATGACGGCGTTCGTGCTGGTACCGGACACCTTCACCGGTGGCTGGGTGTGGGAGGAGACCGCGGCCCGGCTGCGGGAGGCGGGAGCGGAGGCGTATCCGGTGACGCTCGCCGGGATGGGGGAGCGGGGCGACGAGGCCGGTCCGGGGACCGGTCTGGAGATGCACATCGAGGAGCTCGTACGGCTGATCGACGGGATCGACGCGGCCGAGGTGGTCCTCGTGGGGCACGGGTACGGGCTGCACCCGGTGTTCGGGGCCGCCGACCGGAGGGCCGGGCGGATCGCGCGGATCGTCTCCGTGGACACGGGGCCCCCGGGAGCCGGCGAGCCCGCCGTGCGGTCCGTGCCCGACCCGGAGGCGCGCGAGCTGCTCGCGGCGCGGCCCGACGCGCCGGTCCCGCCGCCCGCGGCCGGCGCCTGGCCGCGCTGGGGCAGCGTCGAGGGGATCCCCGCCGAGGCGCTCGGGCGCCTGGAGCGGGAGGCGGCGCCCCAGCCGGCCGGCACCCTCACCGAGCCGCTCCGGCTGACCGGTGCCGCGGCCGATCTGCCCACCACCGGCGTCCTGTGCGCCGCCAACGGGCAGAGCATCGCCATGGTCGAGATGGCGGTGGCCTCGGGCCCGCCGCAGTTGCGGGTGTTCGCCGAGGAGAGGTTCCGCTTCTTCGAACTCGCCACCGGGCACTGGCCGATGCTCTCCGCGCCCGGGGAGCTCGCCGAGGTGCTGCTCCGCGCGGCGGCCGGCGGGGGCCACCGGGTGACCGCGCCCGAGGACGGCCACGAGCAGCCCTCCCACCTGCTGCCCTTCCTGCTCGACCCGCCGGAGCGGCCGCGCGACCGGATCGGGCGGGTCGACCTGCACCTCCCGGACGGCGACGGGCCCCGGCCGGCGATCGTCTTCGTCCACGGCGGCCCCATCGACCCCGACCGGCGGCCCACGCCACGGGACACGCCGTGCTTCCTGGGATACGGCCGCTGCGCGGCGGACGCGGGCGTCGTCGGAGTCACCGCGGACCTGCGGCTCCACGGCCTCACCGACTATCCCCGGGCCGCCCAGGACCTCGCCGAGGCCGTCGACCTGGTCCGCGCCGATCCGCGCGTCGACGGGGACCGGATCGCGCTCTGGTTCTTCTCCACCGGCGGGCTCCTCGCCGCGGACTGGCTCGCCGCGCCCCCGCCGTGGCTGCGGTGCGTGGCGGCCAACTATCCGGCTCTGGCACCGCTGCCCGGCTGGGGGACGGTGGAGTCCCGCTTCCGCCCGGTGGACACCGTGGGGACGGCGGACGGGCCGCCGGTCGTGCTGACCCGCGCCGGCCTGGAGCACGAGGTCATCGCGGCGACCGTCGAGGCGTTCCTGGCCGCCGCGAAGGAACGCGGGGCCGACGTCGAGGTCATCGACGCGCCGAACGGCCACCACGCCTTCGAACTGGTCGACCCCACGGACGAGTCCCGCGCGGTGCTTGAGCGGTCCATGCGCGCGGTCCTCGCCCGGCTGGAGGCCTGACGGCGCGCGGGCCGGGGCCGGACGTGCGCGTTCCGGCCCCGGCCCGCGCCTCTCATCCTCCTGCCGGGTGCCGCCCGCGGCGGGGCACCGAGTCCAGGAGGAGCCGGGTGTACGGGTGCTCCGGCGCGTCCAGGACCCGCGCGGTCGGACCCGTCTCCACGACCTGACCGGACTTCAGCACGAGCACCTCGTCCGCGATGTGCCGGACCACCGCCAGGTCGTGGGTGACGAACAGGTAGCCGATGCCCGACTCGCGGCGGATGGTGCCGAGGAGTTCGAGGATCTGCGCCTGGATCGACACGTCGAGCGCGGCGACCGCCTCGTCGAGGACGAGCACCCGGGGCTCCACGGCCAGGGCGCGCGCGATCGCCACGCGCTGGCGCTGCCCGCCGGAGAGGCCCTTGGGCAGGGCCGAGGCCTCGCGCTCGCCGAGGCCGACCTGGTCGAGGAGCTCGGCGACCCGGGTCCGGCGGCCGGCCCGGTCGAGGCCGGTGTGGAGCCGCAGGACCTCGTCCAGGCAGCCGGAGACGGTGATCCGGGGGTCGAGCGACAGGTACGGGTCCTGGAAGACCATCTGGATCTCCCGGGCCCTGGCGAGCCGTTCGGCCCGCCCCCGCGGCAGTGCCGAGCGGTCCCGGCCGCCGAGGCGGACCGTGCCGCCGTCGGGGCGCTCCAGGCCGACGAGCATCCGGACCGTGGTCGTCTTGCCGCTGCCGGACTCCCCGACGAGGGCGAGGCAGGACCCGGGCGCCAGCGCGAAGGACACGCCGTCGACGGCCGTGTGGTCCCCGTACCGCTTGCGCAGGCCCTCGACGACCAGACCCTCCTTGAGCGCGACGGTCACAGCGTGATCCCTTCTTCGGCACGGTGGCAGGCCGCCAGGCCGTCGCCGTGGGGTACGAGCGCGGGCTTCTCCTCGGCGCAGCGCGGCAGCGCGTGGGCGCAGCGCGCGGCGAAGGAGCAGCCGGGCGGCGCCTCGGCGAGGGAGACGGGACGCCCGGGGACGGGCCGGGGGGCCGGCGCGCCCGCTTCGAGACGCGGCGTGCAGGCCAGCAGGCCCGCCGTGTACGGGTGGCGCGGCGCGTCGAACAGGTCGTCCGTGGACCGGGTCTCCACGATCCGGCCCGCGTACATGACGTACACCCGGTCGCAGACGGCGGCGGCCAGTTCGAGGTCGTGGGTGACGAACAGCATGCCCGTGCCCCGCTCGGCCCGCAGCCGGGCCAGGATGGAGATGACCTCGGCCTGGGTGGTGACGTCGAGCGCGGTCGTCGGCTCGTCGGCGACGAGGAGGGCCGGCTCGTTCGCGAGGGCCGCCGCGATGACGACCCGCTGGAGCATCCCGCCGGAGAACTGGTGCGGATGGCGGCGCAGGGCGCCGCGCGGGTCGCGGATGCCGACCGCGTCGAGGAGTTCCTCGGCGCGGGCGGTCGCCTCGGCGGCGGGCGTCCCGGCCGCGCGCATCCCCTCGGTGAGGAAGTCGCCGACCCGCCGCAGCGGGTTGACGGAGGCGCGCGGGTCCTGGAAGACCATCGAGACCTGCCGGAGGCGCAGCGCGGCGAGCTCGGCGCGGTTCATCGCGAGGACGTCCCGCCCGGCGACCCGGACCTGTCCTTCGGTGCGGGCCCCCGCGGGCAGCAGCCCGAGGACGCTGCGGCAGGCCACGGACTTGCCGGAGCCGGACTCGCCGACCAGGCCGACCGTCTCCCCGGGCCGGACCGTCAGGCTCACCCCGTCCAGGATCGGCCGGGCGGCCCGGTCGCCGGACAGGCGGACTCCGAGTCCCTCGATCTCCAGGACCGGCGCGGTATCCGTGTGTGCGCGCATGCCGTTCACCGTTCCCGCTTCGCGATCCGGTCGGCGAGCCCCTCGCCGACGATGCCGAACGCCACCACGGCGAGCACGATGCACGCGGAGGGCGCGAGGGCCGGCAGCATCGCCCCCTGGAGGACGGCCGACTGCCCGTCGTTGATCATGGCGCCCCAGTCGGCGGCCGGCGGCTGCACGCCGAAGCCGAGGAAGGACAGCGCCGCCAGGTCCATCAGCGCGTACCCGAAGTTCATCGCGGACTGCGCGAAGACCGTCGGCGCGATGTTGGGCAGCAGATGGCGCACGGACACGGTCCAGCCGGACCAGCCCTGCACCCGGTACGCCTCGATGTACGGCCGGGCCTTCTCCTGCCGGGCGATGCCGCGGACGAGCCGGCCCACGTACGGGGTGTAGGCGACGGACATGGCGATCACGGGCGCGGTGAGTCCCGAGCCGACGACCGACACGAGCAGGATCGCGAGCAGCAGACCGGGGATCGCGAAGACCATGTCCATGGATCGCGAGAGCACCGTGTCCACCCAGCCGCCGCGCCAGGCGGCCACCATGCCGAGGAGCGTGCCGAGCAGGGTGGAGACGCCGACGACGAGCAGCGGCCCGAGCAGCCCGGTGCGGGCGCCGTGGAGCAGCCGGGACAGGATGTCCCGGCCCGACTGGTCGGTGCCGAGCAGATGGTCGCCCGTGGTGCCGGCGAGGCTCGCCGACAGGTCGAGCGCGTCGGGGTCGTACGGGGCGAGGACGGGCGCGAGCAGGGCGACCAGGACGAGCAGGGCGAGCACCGCGACCGAGACCGCGAAGAGCGGTCCCTGGCCGAACAGCCGCAGGGCGCGCAGCCCCGGTCTGCGGTACGGCACCGCGGAGGTGGTGGAGGTCATGAGGAGCCTTCCCCGAGGGAGAGACGGGGGTCGATGAGCGGGGCGAGCAGGTCGACGACGAGGTTGACCAGGACGAAGGCCGCCACGCTGAGGAGCGTGATCGCCTGGACGACGGTGAAGTCCTTCGCGGAGACCGACTGCACGAGCAGCTGGCCGAGTCCGGGGACGTCGAAGGCGGTCTCGACGATCGAGGTGGAGATGAGGAGGCCGGCGAGCATCGTGCCGCCGACGGTGACGACGGGGCCCAGCGCGTTGCGCAGCACGTGCCGGCGGACCACGGACCGGCCCGCGACGCCCCGGGCGCGCGCCACCTCGACGTGTTCGCGCCCGAGTTCGTCGAGCATCGCCGAGCGGGTGACCCGGGCGAGGAGTCCCGCGAAGGACAGCGCCAGGGCGAAGGCCGGCAGGGTCAGCTGGTAGACCCGCTCGGAGAACGAGGCCGGGATCCCGCCGCCCGGTCCCGGGAACCAGCCGAGCTGCACCGAGAAGAGCGAGACGAGCGCGATGGCCGTCACGAACGAGGGCGTGGCGGTGGCGACGCCGGTGCCGATGAGCACCGCCCGGTCCGGTATGCCGGGGCGCAGCGCGCCGAGGATGCCGGCCGCGATCCCGATCACCGCGACGAGCACGGCGGCGTAGCCGACGAGCAGCAGGGTGCCGGGCAGCCGGGAGCCGATGAGCGAGGCCACGTCCTGGTGGTACTGGGCCGAGCGGCCGAAGTCGCCGCTCAGGACATCGCCGAGCCACTTCGCGTACTGCGTGACCAGCGGGTCGTCGAGGTGGTGCTCCGCCCGCAGGGCCGCCACGGTCGCGGGGGTCGCGGGGCGGCCGTGCAGGAGGAACGACACCGGGTCGCCGGGGGCCAGGTGGACGGAGCCGAAGACCACGAGCGAGGTCACGAACAGCACCGCCACCAGGCCGAGGAGCCGTCCGACGAGGTAGCGCGTCATCGCTGGGAGGCCCCGATCGTCGCGGCCCACGGGTAGTAGAGCTGGGCGATGCCGGTCGGGGCGCCGGTGATCCGCTTGTTGAGGTAGACCGAGAAGGGCGCCTCGTACACGGGGATGATGGGCAGCTCGTCCAGGGCGATCCTCTGGAGCTTCGCGGTGAGCTCGGCGCGCTTGGCGGGGTCGGGCTCGGCGTTGGCCCGGTCGAAGGCGACGTCGTACTCGGCGTTCGACCAGCGGCCGTAGTTCCCGAAGTCGCCGGTGCGCAGGTACTGGTAGAACTCCAGCGGGTCGGGCGTGTTGTCGTAGCCGTTGGTGATGACCAGGTCGAGGCCCTCGCGGGCGGACGGGTCGACGAAGATGCTGCTGTACGCGTCGGGGGAGACCGGCTTCAGCTTGACGTCGAGGCCGATCCGGCGGCCGGCGTCCTGGACGGCGTTGGCGACGACGCTGATCTCGGGCGCGAGCGAGCTGGTGACGACGGTGAGCGTCCGGCCGGTGGCGTGGGCCTCCTGGACGAGCTTCTTCGCGGCCTCGACGTCGTACACGGGCTCGGGCAGCGTGTCGAAGAGCTCCGCCGTCTTCTCCGGGGCCAGCGCCCAGGCGCCGCGCGCGGCGGGGGCCTTGGCGGGGACGCCGACGCCGCCGGCCGCCGCCTTGATGATGTTCTTCCGGTCGAGCGCCATCGACAGGGCCTTGCGGACCTTGAGGTTGCCGAGCACGCCGTGGAAGTCGAGGACCGCGAGGTCGGCGGCGGCGGTGTTGGGGCCGAAGAGGAGCGAGCCCTTGCTGCTCGCGCGCAGCTGGGCGAAGGAGGAGGACGGGACCAGGTAGCCGCCGTCGGCGGTGCCGGAGAGGAGGGCGTTGGAGCGGGCCGCGGCGTCCTCGACGAAGGTGAACTTCACCTTCTCGGACCTGGGGGCGAGCGACTTGTCCCAGTAGGCGGGGTTCTTCTTGAGGGTGATGCTGTCGCCCTGGGCCCAGTTCTCCAGGGAGTACGGGCCGGTGCAGTTCAGCTTGCCCTTGGGGGTGCCGTAGTTCTTGCCCTCCTTGGCGAGCGAGGCGGCGCTCACGACGGTGCCGGGGGAGGCGGCCATCAGCTCGGAGAAGAGGACGTCCTCCTTGCCGAGGCGGATCGTCACCTCCAGGGGGCCGGTCTTCTCGATGGAGTCGACGGTCTTGAAGGAGGAGCCCCAGGGGGAGCCGGTCTTCGGGTCCATCTGCCGCTTGAGGGAGGCGACCACGTCGTCGGCGGTCATGGTGGTGCCGTCGTGGAACCTCACCCCCGGGCGCAGGGTGTAGACGAGGGTGCGCGGGTCGGGCTGCGACCACTTCACGGCGAGGCCGGGCACGATCTTCATGTCGGGGGTGACCCGCAGCAGCTGCTCGCACACGTTGGCGAGGACGGTGTTCGGCGGGTAGTCGTACGCGAGGGCGTAGTCGAGGGTGTACGGCTCGGCGTACAGGGACCACGTGAAGGAGTCCAGCGGCCCCTGCGCGGGCGGAGAGGTCGGGCTGACCTTGAAGTCGGTGCCGCCGCCGGCGGCGGGCTTCGTGGCGCCGGAGCAGGCGGACGTGGTGGCCGCGAGGGCGGCGGTACAGACGAGCAGCGCGAGGGCTCTGGGCATGCGCATGGGGAGGGACCCACCCCTTTACAGGTGTAGTGACGGTCTCGGGGGGATGGAGCGAGTATTGGTGCGGGAACGTTCCCGCACAAGACCTGCACCCGAGTTTGCGGGAACGGTTTTGCAGAGGTCACGAGGGTGGCAGCATCAACCCCATGACCGAAGATCAACGGCACGGCGGGCAGCCCTCGCCGCCCATCCCGCGCGTCCGCCTGGTCGACGTGGCCCGCGAGGCGGGCCTGTCCAAGACGACCGTCTCGGCGGCGCTCAACGGCACCGGAAGGCTCTCCCCCGAGGTACGGGAGAAGGCCCGCGAGACCGCGCGCAGAATGGGCTACCGGCCCAACGCCGCCGCGCGCCGGCTGCGCGCGGGACGGGCCCGGCTGATCGGATACGTGGTCGGCGAGTTCGCCGCCGCTCCCTGGACCTTTCTCGAGTCGCCTTATTTCGCCCGGCTGACCGGCGCCACCGCGGCCACCGCGCTGCGCCGCGGCTACGCCGTGGTGCTGCTGCCCGCCGGTTCCCTGCAGAGCGAGTGGGCCGACCTGTCCCTCGACGCCGTGGTCGTCGCCGACCCCGTCGCCGACGACCCGGTCGTCGAGAGCCTCCTCGCCGCCGGCATCCCGGTCTTCACGGACCGGTCCGTCGAGGGAGTGCCCGGCGCGTACTGGGTGGACGTCGACGCGGACGGTGCCGTCCGCGAGGCCCTCGACCACCTCCTGGACCAGGGGGCCCGCAGGCCCGTCCTCGTGGTGCCGGACAGCACCACCCGCTTCCACGTCGGGGTGCTCGCCGCCCACCGGGAGTGGTGCGCCGCCCGCGGCCTGCCGGAGCGGGTGGTGCGCGTCGCGGAGGCCGGGAACGGCCCGGTGGTGCGGGCCGTCGAGACCGCCCTGACCGCCGACGGGCCGGAGCGTCCCGACGCCCTCCTGGTCGTGGCCGAGGCGAGCCCGCCCCTCGTCCTGGAGGCGGCGCGCCGCCTCGGGTACGAGGTCCCGGACGACCTGCTGCTCGTCCTGGTCAGCGAGGACGCCACGGCCCTGCACACCGAGCCGCCCGTGACCACCCTGAGCCTGCGGCCCGAGGCGGTCGCGGAGGCCGGCGTCGAGCACCTCGTGGCGGTCCTGGAGCACGGCCGCCGCGAGCCGACCGGGACGCTCGTACCGACGCGTCTGGACGTACGGGCGTCCTCGCTGCGCCGGTGAGGCCCGGTCAGACCGCGTGGACCAGCCGGCCGCCGACGTACGTCCGCTCGACCCGGGCCTCGTGGATCTCCTCCGGCGGGCCGGTGAGGATGTCGCGGTCCAGGACGACCAGGTCGGCGAGGTGGCCGGGGCGCAGGCTGCCGGTGTCGTCGAGACCGTTCACGTGCGCGGTGCCCGCCGTGTAGGCGGCGAGCGCCGTGCTGAGGTCGATGCGCTCCTCGGCGTAGAAGACCCGGTCGTCGGTGGCCTCCGGGTCGCGGCGGTTGACCGCGACGTGGATGCCCTCGATCGGGTCCGGGCTGCTGACCGGCCAGTCGCTGCCGGCGGCGAGGGTGGCCCCGGCGCGGACCAGGCTGCCGAACGGGTACTGCCAGGCGGCGCGTTCGGCACCCAGGAACGGGATGGTCAGCTCGTCCATCTGCGGCTCGTGCGCGGCCCACAGCGGCTGGATGTTGGCGATGGCGCCGAGCTTCGCGAAGCGCGGCAGGTCGTCGGGGTGGACGACCTGGAGGTGGGCGAGGTGGTGCCGGTTGCCCCGGCGCCCGTTGGCGGCGACCGCGGCCTCCACGGCGTCCAGGGCCTCACGGACGGCCCGGTCGCCCAGGGCGTGGAAGTGGACCTGGAAGTCGAGCGCGTCGAGCTCGGTCACGTACCCGCGCAGCGCCTCCGGGTCGACGAAGCTGAGACCGCTGTTGGCGGTGGCGCAGCCGCAGCCGTCCAGGTACGGGGTGATCATGGCGGCGGTGAAGTTCTCCGCGATGCCGTCCTGCATGATCTTCACCGAGCCGGCGCGGAACCGGCCGGAGGTGAACTTCTCGCGCCGGGCGACCAGTTCGGGGATCTGCTCGGCGCCCCGCTCCCGGTCCCACCAGAGCGCGCCGGTCACCCGGGCGGTCAGCGAACCGTCGTTCGCGGCCGTCAGGTACGCCTCCGAGGGGTCGGACATGCCGCTGAAGGAGCCGAGCAGCGCGTCCTGCCAGGCCGTGATGCCGAGCGAGTGCAGCAGCTTCTGGGCCCGCAGCAGACCGGCGAGGCGCTCCTCGTCCGTCGTCTCCGGCACCAGCCGGGCGACGAGACCGATCGCGCCCTCCTGGAGCACGCCGCTGGGGGTGCCGTCCGCCTCCCGCTCGATCCGGCCGTCGGCCGGGTCCGGGGTGTCGGCGTCGATCCCCGCGAGCTCCAGGGCGCGGGAGTTGGCCCAGGCGCCGTGGTGGTCACGGTTCGACAGCAGGACCGGCCGGTCGGATACGACGGAGTCGAGCAGCTGCCGGGTGGGCAGTCCGCCCTCGAAGCTCTCCATCGACCAGCCGCCGCCGGTGATCCAGGTCCTCTCCGGGTGGGCGTCCGCGTACTCCCGGATCCGCTCCAGGTAGTCGGCGACGCCGACCGTTCCGGTGAGATCGCACTCCGCCAGCTCCTTGCCGCCGCCGACGGCGTGGATGTGGGCGTCCTGGAAGCCGGGCAGCAGCAGCTTCCCCGTCAGGTCGACGACCTCCGTGCCGGGCCCGACGAGGTCCCGCACCTCGTCGTGGCCGACGGCCACGATCCGCTCGCCGACGACGGCGAGCGAGGTCGCCCGGGTGCGGGCCGGGTCCGCCGTGAAGACGGGACCGCGGGTGAAGACCAGATCGGCCGTGGTCATGGGCGCTCCAGAACAAGTGGTGTCGGTTGGTGGGCGCCATGCAAGCGGGCGGGCCGTTTACACGTCAATGGCGTTGACGTAAGGTTCCGGCCATGTCCGAACGCGTGGTCCCCGAAGGCAGCCGGCAGCGCCGCCGCCCCACCAAGCAGGGCGCCGTCCTCTCGGAGCGGCTCATCGTCGACACCGCACTGCGCCTGATCGCCCAGCACGGCGCGGAAGCCCTCTCGGTACGGAGACTGGGCGCCGCGCTCGGCGCCGACCCCACCGCCCTCTACCGCTACTTCCGGAACACGGACGCCCTGCTCCTGGCCGTCGCCGACGAGATGATCGGCCGCGCCCAGGAGGGCTGGACGGCCACCGGCGACTGGCGGGCGGACCTCCGCGACCTCGGCCTCCGCATCCACGGCTGCTACCAGGCCTACCCGCAGGCGGCGGCCCTCGCGGCCCACCGCACCACCGGACGGCCCTACGAGACCCGGGCCGTCGAGCGGATCCTCGGCGTCCTGCGCTCCGCCGGCTTCCCCGACGCCCTCGCCGTCCGGATCTACCACGCCTTCGTCGACCAGGCCCTCGCCTTCGCCGCCCAGGACGCCGCCGCGCTCGCCCTGCCGCCCGCGGCCCAGGAGAAGGAGGCGGAAGTCTGGCATGCGGTCTACGGCAGGCTGTCGCCCGACACCCACCCCAACATCGCCGCGACCTTCTCCCTCCTCGCCGCCGACATGCGCGACAGCGGCTACCCGTTCGCCCTGGAACTGATGCTGTCGGCGGTGGAGGCCCTGCGGCCGAAGCGTCCCACCGACTGACCGCCGCGCGGCTGGTGCTCTTCGGGGCCACCGGGCGCTCGTGGACGCGGATGCCGTTCGGGGGGAAGTCGATCCAGCCGTCGCCGGCGCCGCTTTGTGCCGAATCGGCCCCCTCCTGACCGGAACCCCACCGGGGGAACTCGTCGCGGACCCGGCGGCGGGCGCGGCCCGTCAGGCCGGGGGCACCTGGGTGAAGCGGCCCACGGCGCCGAGGTCCGTGCTGATCAGGGCGGCCGTCTCGCGCAGGGCCGGCAGCAGCGCCGCGAGGCTCTCCTCCGGGGTGGCCCGGCCCGCGTGCAGGGCCACGTTGACGGCCGCGACCACCCGGCCCGTGCCGTCGGTGACGGCCACCGCGAGGGAGCGGAGCCCCTCCTCCAGTTCCTGTTCCACCCATCCGTAGCCGCGCGCGGCGGTCGTCGCCACGGCCTCGTCGAGCCCCTCGGGGGTCCGCACCGTGCGCGGGGTGAGCGCCTCCGGGGTGATGCGGGCGAGCCGCGCGGCGCGCTCCGCCTCCGGGAGGGCGGCGAGCAGGACGCGGCCCATGGAGGTGGCGTACGCGGGCAGCCGGGTGCCGACCGTGATGTCGATGTGCATGATGCGGGTGCTGGCGACCCGGGCGACGTACCGGATGTCGTCCCCGTCGAGGACGGCGACGGACGCGGACTCGTGGACGCGCAGGACGAGCGCGACGAGGTGCGGGGTGGCGATCTCCGGCAGGCTCAGACCGGAGATCCGGGCGTAGCCGAGCTCCAGGACCCGGGGGAGTACGAGGAAGCCGTCGGCCTCCTCCCGTACGTATCCCAGGTGGCGCAGGGTGATCAGCGACCGGCGGGCGGTCGCCCGGGGCAGCCCGGTCCGCCGGGCGAGTTCGGAGAGCCGGACGGGACCCCGTACGGAACCGAAGGCACGCAGGACGTCGAGACCGCGCGCGAGCGACTGGAGGAAACCGGAGCCGAGTTCCTCCTTGAGCCCGCCCCCGGACACGGGTGCCGGCTCGGCGCACGCGGCCTCCGCCGCCCCCGGCGCCGCCAGGGCCCGCTCCATCGCCGTGACCGCGCGGCGGAGCGGCGGCAGGGCCTGTTCCCTGAGGGACGCGGCGCTGTGCCGGCTGGTGTGGCTGACGACGCTGACCGCGCAGACCACTTCGCCGTCCGGTCCCCGTACCGGCAGGGCGACGGCGAGCAGCCCCGGCTCGATCAGCTGGTCGTCCACGGCGAACCCGGCCTCCCGGGCCTCCCGTACCCGGTCGAGGAACTCGGCCTCGACCTCCCCGGAGGGGGCGGCCTGCCGGGGCGGCATGGAGGGGAAACCGGTGTCCAGCGGGTCCTTCGCGCGCCGCTCCCGCCACCGCTCGTGGTCCGCAGCGTCCCACCGCGCGGCGAACAGGGCGCCGGGAGCGCACCGCTCGGCCGGCAGGAGGTCACCGGTGCGGAAGGAGATCGCCATCGCCCGGCGGCGGGTGGCCTGGGCGAGGAAGCGGACCCCGTCGCCGTCCGGGACGGCCACGGACACCGACTCGTCGAGGGCGTCGGCGAGGGCGACGGCATGCGGGCCGAGGAGCTCCGGCAGCCCGCAGGAGGCCAGATAGGCGTTGCCGAGCTCGGCGGCCCGGGGCGCGAGCAGCAGATCGCGGCCCTCGGCCCGCAGCACGCCCAGGCGGACGAGCGTCGTCGTGACCCGGTCGACCGTGGAGCGGGCGAGTCCGGTCGTCCGGGCGAGGTCGCCGGGCCGATGACGGACCTCGGGCCCCGCGGCCATGGCCCGGAGCACGGCGAGCCCACGTTCGAGCGGCCCGACCAGCTCGTCGGGCGCGCCTGCGACTTCGGGTGCGCCTGCGACTTCGGGTGCGCCTGCGCCCTTGGGCATGCCCGGGACTTCGGGCGTGCCCGCGATCTCGGGGGCGGCCGCGACTTCGGGCGCGCCCGCGACCTCGGGGGCACTCGCGACCGCGGGTGCGCCCGGGACCTCGGTGGGCTGCGGCATCGTCCGGGCTCCTCGCTGTGGTGGTGGCAGAAGTGCGGGGAAACCGTACTCGCGCCGTTGACAGGGTCCGTGGGGCGGATGGACACTCACCCCCGCCAAAATTCTGAACTGAAGTTCAGCAGGCGAACACCCGCAGCGTCAATTCTGAGTGAATCCCGAGTGAAACGGGTCGTTACATGGACAAAGTGGTCGCCAGTGCCGCCGAAGCGGTGGCGGACATCGCGGACGGCGCCTCACTCGCCGTCGGAGGCTTCGGGCTGAGCGGCGTACCGGACGTACTCATCCGCGCCCTGCACGCCCACGGCCCCGGAGACCTCTCCGTCGTCTCCAACAACTGCGGCGTCGACGGCGGAGGCCTCGGCATCCTGCTCGCCGACGGCCGGATCAGCCGCGTCACCGGCTCCTACATCGGCGACAACAAGGAGTTCGCCCGCCGCTACCTCGGCGGCGAACTGGAGCTGGAACTCACCCCCCAGGGCACCCTGGCCGAACGGCTCCGCGCCGGCGGCTGCGGCATCCCCGCCTTCTTCACCCCGGCGGGCGTCGGCACCCAGGCCGCCGACGGGGGACTGCCCTGGCGGTACGCGGAGGACGGCACCGTCGCCGTCGCCTCCCCGCCCAAGGAGACCCGCGAGTACGACGGGCGGACGTACGTCCTCGAACGCGGCATCACCACCGACTTCGCGCTCGTCCGCGCGGCCAGGGGCGACCGCCACGGCAACCTCGTCTTCGCCCGCGCCTCCCGCAACTTCAACCCGCTCGCCGCCATGGCGGGGCGCATCACGATCGCCGAGGTGGAGGAGCTCGTCGAACCCGGCGAGCTCGACCCGGACCAGGTCCACCTGCCGGGCGTCTTCGTCCAGCGGGTCCTGGCGCTCACCCCCGCACAGGCCGCCGACAAGGGCATCGAACGAAGGACGGTACGGACCCGATGAGCTGGACCAGGGACGAGATGGCGGCCCGCGCCGCCCGCGAGCTGACGGACGGCTCGTACGTCAACCTCGGCATCGGGCTCCCCACCCGCGTGCCGAACTTCCTCCCCGACGGCGTCGACGTCGTCCTCCACTCCGAGAACGGACTCCTCGGCGTCGGCCCCTACCCGTACGAGGACGAGGTCGACCCCGACCTGATCAACGCCGGCAAGGAGACGGTCACCGTCCTGCCCGGCGCCGCGTTCTTCGACTCCGCGCTCTCCTTCGGCATGATCCGCGGCGGCCACATCGACACCGCGATCCTCGGCGCCATGCAGGTCTCGGCCCGCGGCGACCTCGCCAACTGGATGATCCCCGGCCGCATGGTCAAGGGCATGGGCGGCGCCATGGACCTCGTCCACGGAGCCCGCCGGGTCGTCGTCCTCATGGAGCACACCGCCAAGGACGGCACCCCCAAGATCGTCGAGGAGTGCTCCCTGCCCCTCACCGGCCGGGGCTGCGTCGACCGGATCATCACCGACCTCGGCGTCCTCGACGTCACCGAGGACGGACTCCGGCTCGTCGAGACCGCCCCCGGCGTCACCCCCGAGGACCTCGTCCGCCTGACGGCGGCCCCCGTGAAGGCGGAGACCACAGCATGATCCCGACCCAGCAGGACATCTCGAAGGAGATCGACGCCCAGCGGGAGGAGTACGCGCGCACCGGCGAGACCCGGCACCACCCCGCCCGCGACTACCCGCCCTACCGCAGCAGCGCCCTCCGCCACCCCCGGCAGCCCCTCACCGTCGTCCGCGACCCCGAGGCCGTCGAACTCTCCGGACCGGTCTTCGGCGCCACCGACGTCACCGCGCTCGACGCCGACCTCACCCGGGGCGCCGCGGGCGAACCCATCGGCGAGCGGATGACCGTCACCGGACGGATCCTCGACCGCGACGGCCGCCCCGTGCGCGGCCAGCTCGTCGAGATCTGGCAGGCCAACGCCGCCGGCCGCTACGCCCACCAGCTCGACCAGCACCCGGCCCCGCTCGACCCCCACTTCACCGGCGCCGGCCGCTGCCTGACCGACGACGACGGCACGTACCGCTTCACCACGATCCGCCCCGGCGCCTACCCCTGGCGCAACCACACCAACGCCTGGCGCCCCGCGCACATCCACTTCTCCCTCTTCGGCAGCGCGTTCACCCAGCGGCTCGTCACCCAGATGTACTTCCCCGGCGACCCGCTCTTCGCCTACGACCCCATCCTCCAGTCGGTCACCGACGACGCCGCCCGCGCCCGGCTCGTCGCCGCCTACGACCACGACCTCACCACCCCCGAACACGCCCTCGGCTACCGCTGGGACATCGTCCTCGACGGCCCCGCCGCGACCTGGATCGAGGAAGGCCGATGACGACGACCAGGAAGCCCACCCCCGCCCAGACCGTCGGCCCCTTCTACGGGTACGCGCTGCCCTTCCCCGGCGGCCCCGACATCGCCCCCGCCGGGCACCCGGAAACCCTCACCGTCCACGGCCACGTGTACGACGGGGCCGGCGCTCCCGTCCCCGACGCGCTCCTGGAGATCTGGCAGCCCGGCCCCGACGGCGACCGGTCCGGTGCCCCCGGCTCCCTCCGCAAGGACCCCGTCACCGGAGGCCACGCCGGCCGGGACGGCGTCACCTTCACCGGCTTCGGCCGGGTCGCCACCGACGCCGACGGCCGCTGGGCCGTACGCACCCTGCCGCCGGCCGGAGCGCCGTACCTCTCCGTCTGCGTCTTCGCCCGCGGCCTCCTGCACCACCTCTTCACCCGGATCTACCTGCCGGGACCGGCCGCCGACGCCGACCCGCTGCTCGCCTCGCTCCCGCCGGAGCGGCGCGCCACCCTGCTCGCGGCCGAGGCCGGACCCCGCGCGCTGCGCTTCGACGTCCGGCTCCAGGGCCCGGAGGAGACGGTGTTCCTTGACTTCCGCTGAGCACCCCGAGGAGCTGGAGGAGCCGTACGAGTCGTACGACCTCGGGCTCCTCGCCCCCGTCCGCGCCGGCACCGACGTGGAGGCGGCCACCGGCGACCGCGCCTTCCTGCGGGCGATGCTCGACGCCGAGGCCGCCCTCACACGGGCCCAGGCCGCCCTGGGCCAGGCGCCCGCAGAGGCGGCCGCCGCCGTCACCGAGGCCGCCTCCCGCGCCGACCGGTTCGACCCGCGCGCGCTGGCCCTCCGTGCCCGGAGGGGCGGCAACCCGGTCATCCCGCTCGTCGCCGAACTGACCGCCGCCGTACCGGACGAGGCCGCGCCCTACGTCCACCGGGGCGCGACCAGCCAGGACATCATGGACACGGCAGCGATGCTCGTCGCGGCCCGCGCACTGCCCCTGATCACCGCCCCGCTGCACCGCGCGGCCGCCGCCCTCGGACGGCTCGCCGCCGCCCACCGCGACACCCCCATGGCCGGCCGCACCCTCACCCAGCACGCCGTCCCCACCACCTTCGGGCTCAAGGCGGCGGGCTGGCGCAGCCTCGTCCTCGACGCGGCCGACCGGCTCACCGCCCTCACGCTCCCCGCCCAGCTCGGCGGCGCGGCGGGCACCCTGGCGGCGTTCGAGCAGCTGGCGGGGGAGCCCGGCAGCGGGCCCGCCCTCGCCGAGGCGTACGCGCGGGAACTGGGCCTCGCGGCCCCCGCTCTGCCCTGGCACACCCTGCGCACGCCGGTCGCCGACCTCGGCACCGCCCTCGCCTTCACCACGTCCGCGCTCGGCAAACCGGCCGCCGACGTGCTGCTCCTCAGCCGCACCGAGACCGGGGAACTCGCCGAGGGCGAGGGCGGCGGGTCCTCCGCGATGCCCCACAAGAACAACCCGGTCCACGCCACCCTCATCGCCGCGGCCGCCCGCCAGGCACCCGCGCTCGCCGCCCTCGTCCTCGGCTCGCTCACCGCCGAGGACGAGCGGCCGGCCGGCGCCTGGCACGCCGAATGGCAGGCCCTCCGCGAACTCCTCCGCCTCGCCGGGGGAGCCGCCCACCACCTGGCCGCGCTCGCCGAGGGCCTCCAGGTCCTCCCCGGCCGGATGCAGGAGAACCTGGACCTGACCCGGGGCCTGGTGGCGAGCGAACGCCTGGCGGCGGAGCTCTCCGGCCTCCTCGGCCGTCCCGCCGCCCGGCGACTCCTCGACACGGCCGCCCGGCGCGCCCTGACGGAGCGCCGCCACCTGGCGGACGTCCTCGCCGACGCCCCGGAACTCACCGGTCTGATCACCCCCGACCGCCTCACCTCCCTCACGGACCCGACGACCGCGACCGGCGCCGCGCCCCGACTCGTCGACCACGCCCTGCGGAGAACCCCCTCCACCGACCGGAAAGGCCCCGCATGACCCCCGACCCGCGCCCGACCCCGGCGCAGGCCCCCGCCGCCCCGAAGACACCGGAACCCGACGGCGTGCCCCACCCTGCCGAAGCGACCGCCACCGCCGGAGCGGCCGACGCGCCCCGGGCGGCCGCGAGCCCCGGTGCGCCCGACCCGGCCGGAACGACCGCCGTCGCAAGCGCGACCGTCCCTGCCCGGGCGGTCGTGAGCCCCGGCGCGGCCGACCCGGCCGGAGCGACCGCCGTCGCGGGCGTGACCGTCCCTGCCCGGACACCCGACGCCACCCGGGCGTCCGGCGTCGCCGAGGAGCCCGACGTTCCCGAGGCGCCCCGTACCCCCGCACGATCCCGTACTCCCGGCACCCCCGGAGACCCCCGTAACCCCGGCGCGCCCCGCGAGGCCTCCGCCCTCCACCACCGCGTCGACGGCCCCGCCGACGCCCCCGTCCTCATCCTCGGGCCCTCCCTCGGGACCTCGCTCGCCGTCTGGGACGCGCAGACCGCGGCGCTCGCCCGGCATCACCGGGTGGTCCGCTGGGACCTTCCCGGGCACGGCGGCACCCCGGCCGGCGTCCTGCCCGACACCGCTCCCGGCGCGGCCACCGTCGCCGACATCGCCGCCCTCGTCCTCGAACTCGCCGACCACCTCGGTGCCGAGCGCTTCGGTTACGCGGGCATCTCCCTCGGCGGCGCGGTCGGCACCCACCTCGCCGTCCACCACCCCGAGCGGGTCACCGGCCTCGCCGTCGTCTGCTCCTCGGCCCGCTTCGGCGAGCCGGAGGGCTGGCGCGAGCGTGCCGCGCTCGTCCGCGCCCAGGGCACCGGGCCGCTGGCCGAGGCGATGGCCACCCGCTGGTTCACGCCGGGCTTCGCCACCGCCCGGACCGCCGACCGGCTCCTGGACGACCTGCGCGGGGCCGACCCGGACGGTTACGCGGCCTGCTGCGACGCCCTCGCCGTGTACGACCTGCGCGAGGCGCTCGGCGGGATCACCGCCCCGACCCTGGTCGTCGCGGGCCGGGACGACCCGGCCACCCCGCCCGCCCACTCCCGTGAGCTCGCCGACGGCATCCCCGACGCGAACCTCCTCGAACTCGCCGGGGCCGCCCACCTGGCCCCCGCCGAACGGACACAGGCCGTCCTCACCGCGCTCCTCGGCCACTTCGGCGCCCCCGCCGACGACGGCAGCCGGCACGCCCAGGGCATGGCCGTCCGCCGCGCGGTCCTCGGCGACGAGCACGTCGACCGGGCCGTCGCCCGGACCACCGCCCTCACCGCCGACTTCCAGGACTACATCACCCGCTGCGCCTGGGGAGAGATCTGGACCCGTCCGGGACTCGACCGCCGCACCCGCAGCTGCATCACCCTCACCGCCCTGGTCGCCCACGGCCACCTGGAGGAACTGGCCCTGCACGTCCGGGCCGCGCTGCGCAACGGACTCACCCCCGAGGACATCGGGGAAGTCCTGCTGCACTCCGCCGTCTACTGCGGCGTCCCCGCCGCCAACGCCGCCTTCGCCACGGCCCAGCGCGTCCTCGCCGAAGACGCGACCGCCTCCTGACCTTCCACGGAGCCCCGCATGTCCACGTCCCGCACCACCACCGTCGGCATCATCGGAGCCGGCCCCGCCGGCCTCCTCCTCTCCCACCTGCTCCACCGGCAGGGCATCGACAGCGTCGTCCTCGAACTCCGCGACCGCGCGTACGTCGAGCGCCGCCAGCGCGCCGGCATCCTCGAACAGGACACCGTCGACGTGCTGCGCGCCTCCGGCGCCGGCGCCCGGATGGACCGCCAGGGCCTGGAGCACCACGGCATCGAGCTCCGCTTCGACCGCCGCTCCCACCGCATCGACTTCCCGTCCCTGACCGGTGGCCGCTCCGTCATGGTCTACGCCCAGACCGAGGTCGTGAAGGACCTCATCGAACTGCGCCTCAAGGACGGCGGAACCGTCCTCTTCGAGGCCGAGGCCCTCTCCGTCGACGGCGCCGAGACCGACCGCCCCACCATCCGCTACCGCCACGAGGGTGCGGAGGAGACCCTGGAGTGCGCGTACGTCGTCGCCTGCGACGGCTTCCACGGCATAGGCCGCCGCTCCCTCCCCGAGGGCCTGCTCAAGGTCGTCGAGCGGACGTACCCCTTCTCCTGGCTCGGCATCCTCGCCGACGTCCCGCCCTCCTGCGACGAGCTGATCTACGCCCACCACGAGCGCGGCTTCGCCCTGCACAGCATGCGCTCGCCGCAGGTCAGCCGCCTCTACCTCCAGGTCGACCCGGACGACACCGTCGACAACTGGTCCGACGAGCGGATCTGGGACGAGCTCGACACCCGCTTCGCCGTCGACGGCGACTGGACGCTGCGGCGCGGCCCGATCACCGAGAAGAGCATCACCCCGATGCGCAGCTTCGTCGCCGAACCCCTGCGCCACGGCCGCCTGTTCCTCGCCGGCGACGCCGCGCACATCGTGCCGCCCACCGGCGCCAAGGGCCTCAACCTCGCCGTCGCCGACGTCACCCTGCTCGCCCAGGCCCTCACCCTCCACCACACGCGGGGCGACGAGAAGGCGATCGACGCCTACTCGGAGACCGCGCTGCGCCGGATCTGGCGGGCCGAGCACTTCTCGTACACGATGACCACCCTGCTCCACGCCGACCCCGCCGAGTCCGGTTTCGACCGCGAGCTGCGCCTCTCGCACCTGCGCTACCTCGCCGGCTCGGAAGCCGCCTCGGCCTCCCTCGCCGAGAACTACGTGGGATTCAGGACGAATTGACGGTCTTCTGACACGCGGAAGGGGGCGACTGCTCGAAGCAGCCGCCCCCTTCCGCGTACGGGCGGATCAGGCGAAGAAGCGGTACACCGCCTGCGCGACGCAGGCCGGCTTGGCGACGCCGTCGATCTCCACGGTGAGGTCCACGACGACCTCGACCCCGCCCTTGACGTCCTCCACGGACACCACGCGGCCGTGCGTGCGGATCTTCGAGCCGACGCGCACGGGGGAGGGGAAACGGACCTTGTTCAGGCCGTAGTTGACGGCCATCGAAACGCCCTCGACCTGGAGCAGCTCGCTCCACATCGGGATGAGCAGCGAGAGCGTCAGGTAGCCGTGGGCGATGGTGCCGCCGAAGGGGCCCGCGGCGGCGCGCTCGGCGTCGACGTGGATCCACTGGTGGTCGTCGGTGGCGTCGGCGAAGGTGTCGACGCGCGGCTGGGCGATCTCGACCCAGGAGCTGTGGCCGAGGTCGGCGCCCGCCTGGGCCTTGATCTCGTCGATGCCGTGGACGGTGAGAGCCATGGTGGTACTCCTTGACGTATCAGAAGACGTAGAAGAGGGGTCAGGCACCGTAGAGCGCCCGGATGGGGGCCTTGAGCAGCTTTCCGGTGGCGTTGCGGGGGAGTTCGGGAACGAGGACGACGCTCCGCGGGATCTTGTAGCGGGCGAGCCGGCCCTCCAGGTGGGCGATCAGCTCCCCTTCGGTGACGGTCGCGCCCGCGCGGGTGACGACGACGGCCCGCCCCACCTCGCCCCAGCGGGCGTCGGGCACGCCGATGACGGCCGCCTCGGCGACGTCCGGGTGCAGGAGCAGGGCGTCCTCGACCTCGGCCGGGTAGATGTTCTCCCCGCCCGAGATGATCATGTCCTTGAGGCGGTCGACGAGCGTGACGTAGCCGTCCTCGTCGACCGTGGCCACGTCGCCCGAGCGGAAGCGCCCCCCGTCGCGGAAGGCCGCGGCGGTCGCCTCCGGGAGGTTCCAGTAGCCGGGGGTGACGTTCGGTCCCGAGACGACGACCTCGCCCTTCTCGCCGGGCGCCGCCTCCTCGCCGGAGGGCAGCAGCACCTGGACGTCGGTGAAGAAGTGCGGGACGCCCGCCGAACCGGCGCGGCTCACCGAGTCGGACCGGTCCAGGATCAGGGCGCCCGGCGAGCTCTCCGTCATGCCGTACCCCTGGACGAAGGCGAGGCCGCGGTCCAGATACGTCTGGGCGGTGCGGGTCGGCACCGGGGCGCCGCCGCAGAGCAGGTTGCGCAGACTGGTCAGGTCCGCCTCGGCCCACCCGGGGGCCGCCGCCATCGCGTCGTACATCGTCGGCACGCCGAACATGCAGGTCACCCGGTGCCGTTCGATCAGCCGCAGGGTGCGGTCCGGGTCGAAGGAGGACTCCAGGAGGACCGTGCCGCCCTTCAGCAGGGTCGGCAGACAGCTCATGTTGAGCGCCGCCGTGTGGAAGAGCGGCGCGGAGACCAGCGCCACCTCGTCGCCGGCGAGGTCGGTGTCCACGAGGACGTTGAGGCTGTTCCAGACGATGTTGCCGTGGGTGAGGACGGCACCCTTGGCGCGGCCGGTGGTGCCCGAGGTGTACATGATGAGGCAGACGTCCTCGTGCCCCACCTCCTCGTCGAGCGGCTCCGTCGACGCGGCC
This sequence comes from Streptomyces sp. NPDC021012, assembly GCF_044333355.1. Lineage (NCBI taxonomy): Bacteria > Bacillati > Actinomycetota > Actinomycetes > Kitasatosporales > Streptomycetaceae > Streptomyces > Streptomyces sp. NPDC021012. Next base: position 806,708 of record NZ_JBIRQU010000002.1, on the reverse strand, counting down.
GCGAGCAGCTCCTCGTACGAAGCGCCGGCACCGCCGTCCACGGCGAGGACGATGCCGACGCCGGCGGCCTCCGACAGCTCCGTCACCCGCTCGGGCGACTGCCCGGCATGCACCAGGACGGAGCTGCCCGAGTCGGTCAGCTGGTGCAGCAACTCCGGTACGGCGAGCCGGGTGTTGAGCGGGACGAACACCGCCCCGAGGAGCCCGGTCGCGAAGAGCGTCTCCAGGTACGCCGGGTGGTTGGGACCGAGATACGCCACCCGGTCGCCGCGTCCGACCCCGGCGCCCCGCAGGGCGTGGGCCAACCGGGTGCAGCGGTCGTGGAGTTCGGCGTAGTCGATCGCACGGCCCTCGTGCAGGAGGGCCGTGCGCCGGGGCGATTTGCGGTCGCGGCGGGCGGGCCAGGAGCCGATGCCCTGGTTGCGCATGGGGTACCCCTCAGTGTCCGGTGAGACCGAGCAGCGCGGCCGCGTTCTCCTTGAGGATCTTCGGACGGACCTCGTCCTTGATCGGGAGCTCCGCGAAGTCCGCCAGCCAGCGGTCCGGGGCGAGCAGCGGGAAGTCGGAGCCGAACAGCACCTTGTCCTTCAGGAGGCTGTTGGCGTACCGGACCAGCTGCGGCGGAAAGTACTTCGGCGACCAGCCCGACAGGTCGATGTACACCTGCGGCTTGTGGGTGGCCACCGCGAGCGCCTCGTCCTGCCAGGGGAAGGACGGGTGGGCGAGGACGATCCTCATCCCCGGGAAGTCCGCGGCGACGTCGTCCACGTCCATCGGGTTCGAGTACTTCAGCCGGATGCCCCCGCCGCCGGGAGCGCCCGCGCCGATGCCCGTCTGCCCGGTGTGGAAGACCGCGATCGCACCGGCCTCCTCGATCGCCTCGTACAGCGGGTAGGCCATCCGGTCGTTGGGGTGGAAGGCCTGGATGTTCGGGTGGAACTTGAAGCCCCTGACCCCGAACTCCTCGACGAGACGCCGGATCTGACGGACCGCCGCCTTCCCCTTGTACGGGTCGACCCCGGCGAACGGGATGATCACGTCGGGGTTCTTCAGCGCCGCCTCGGCGATCTCCTCGTTCGGCACCGGCGGGGTGCCGGTCGCCGACTCCGCGTCCACCGTGAACACCACGCAGGCCATCCGCCGTTCGCGGTAGTACGCGGCGATCTCCGGCAGCGTGGGGTGACGGTGCTCCGCCTTGAAGTACGCGCCCGCGGCGGCGTCGAGCTCGGCGGAGAGCGAGGCCCCGCCCTTCTCGGACACCTCGGCGTGGGTGTGCATGTCGATGGCGACGAGCGCGTCCACGTCCATCGGGGACACCGGGCCGTGGCCGCTCACAGCTGCGGCGCCGGGATGCCGAAGGTCTCCGGGGTGCGGCCGACGGTCACCGGCCAGGCGGCCGCGATCGCCTCGGCGCTCCAGCCGCCGTCGGCGTACGCCACCGACACCTCCTGCGGATGCGACCACAGGGAGAGCTTGTCGCCGCCGATGCCGACGCACTGGCCGGTCACCCCGGCGGAGGCGTCCGAGGCGAGGAAGGCCACCAGGCCGGCGACGTCCTCGGGCGTGCCGAAGCCCTCGCCCTTGCGCAGGCTGTCCGGGAACGCGACGCCGTCCTTCTCCAGGGCCTCGACGTGCGGGGCGAAGACGGGGATCGTCTTGGTCATGGCGGTCGCGGCGACCGGGATGACGGCGTTCGCGGTGATGCCGGCCTTCGCCAGCTCCATGCCCCAGGTGCGCACCATGGCGGCGATCCCGGCCTTGGCGGCGGCGTAGTTGGTCTGCCCGAAGTTGCCGCGCTGTCCGGCGGGGGAGCCGGCGACGACGATCCTGCCGCCCTCGCCCTGGGCGCGCATCCGCTCGACGGCGGCGCGGACGCAGGTGAAGGTGCCGCGCAGGTGCACCTCGACGACGGTGTCGAAGTCCTCGTCCGTCATCTTCCACAGCACCCGGTCCCGCAGGACGCCGGCGTTGGTGACCATGACGTCGAGCCGGCCGTACGTGTCGACGGCGCGGGCGACGAGGGCCTCGGCGGCCTCGGTGGAGCCGACCGGGACCACCTCGGCGACGGCCCGCCCGCCGTCGGCGGCGATCAGGCGCACGGCCTCGGCGGCGGCCTCGGCATCCACGTCGTTGATCACGACGGCGGCGCCGGCGGCGGCGAGGGAGCGGGCGTAGGCGAGGCCGAGTCCGCGGCCGCTGCCGGTGACGACGGCGACCTTGCCGGAGAGATCCACATGAGTCATGAACGGGGGTCCTTTCCCGTGAACGCGGTGTGGGGCGCGGGGAATCGCGACCGGTCGCACACCGTCGGGCCAACAAGTTAGGCATTCTTCTGTCGGCCGTCAATGAACTGCCGAATGTTGGGGGCGGATTCCCGGAACCCGCCCTACGCTGTCCCCGTGACGCAGCCCGCCCCGACCGCAGAGACCGGACCTCCCGCCGAGCCCGGCGCTCCGCCCCGCCCCCAGTCCCTGATGCTGACCTTCTTCGGCATCCACGTCCTCGGCACCGGAACGGCCCTGTCCTCGGCGAGCGTGATCGACGCCTTCGCCCGCGTGGACGTCGGCGAGGACGCCGTCCGCTCCACGCTGACCCGCATGGTCGCCCGCGGACTGCTCGCGCGGCACCGGCGCGGCCGCCGGATGTACTTCTCGCTCACGCCCCGCGCGGCCGAGGTCCTCGCCGACGGCGAGGAGCGGATCCACCGCACCGGCGCCGTCAACCGGGGCTGGGACGGCACCTGGACCCTGGTCGGCTTCTCGCTGCCCGAATCCTGGCGCCGGGAACGCCACGACCTGCGCTCGCGCCTCGTGTGGGCGGGCTTCGGCCCGCTGCAGAGCGGCCTCTGGGCGGCGCCCGGCCGGGTGGACGTCGCCCCCCTCGCGGCCGAGCTCGGGCTCGGGGACCGTATCAGGGCCTTCCACGGCGAGGCCGCCGCGCCCACCGAGGCCGGCCCCCTGCTCCGTACCGCCTTCGACGTCGACGCGATCGCCGAGGGCTACCGCGCCTTCCTGGCCCGCTGGGACGCCGCCGCCCCCGCCGAGGCGCGCGACGACCTCGGCCGGCTGCTCCTGCTCCACACCGACTGGCTCGACCTGGTCCGCCGCGACCCGCACCTGCCCGCCGAGCACCTGCCCGCCGACTGGCCCGCCGAGGCCGCCGAGACGCTCTTCCGCGAGCTCTCCGCCCGCTTCGAGCCGGGGGCCCGGCGGATCGCGGAGGAGATCCTCGACCGCTGGGAGCCGGAGGGGTAGCGGCGGGGGCGACCGGGGCGACTCCGGTGCGGCCGTGCGGTTCCGTCGTGCCGGGGGTGTCGGGCCGAAGGCGCTGCCGTGCCAGGGGCGCTGCCGTGTCGAGGGCGCCGCCGTGCCGGGAGCGTCGGGCCGAAGGCGCCGCCGCGCTGGGGATCCGCCGTGTCGAGGGCGCCGCCGTGCCGGGGGTCCCGCCTGCGGGCGGCCCGAGCGGCGCCCCCGTGGGCGTGCTTACGTCAACACCATTGACCTTGTCGTGCGCGGCGGAGTCTCATGGGCGGCACTTCGGAGATTCCCCGTGCCGGGCGTCTCCGCGACCCCGAAGGAACCCCCATGGACCACCTCAGCTCGCTCCGGGACGTCGACCACACCCCCTTCTGGCTCGACGACCCCCGCCGGCCGCAGGCCGCCCCCGCCCTCGTCGGCGGCACCACCTGCGACCTCCTCGTGGTCGGCGGCGGCTACACCGGCCTGTGGACCGCCCTCGTCGCCAAGGAGCGCGACCCCTCCGCCGACGTCGTGCTCGTCGAGGCCGATGAGGTCGGCGGCGCAGCCTCCGGCCGCAACGGCGGATTCTGCGAGGCCAGCCTCACCCACGGCCTGGCCAACGGCATCGAGCGCTGGCCCGACGAGATCGGCCGGCTGGAGCGCCTCGGCCGCGAGAACCTCCAGGCCATCGAGGACGCCATCGAGCGCCACGGCATCGACTGCGAGTGGGAGCGCACCGGCTCCCTCGTCGTCGCCACCGAGCGCTACCAGCTCGCGGGACTCGTGGAGGAGGCCGACGCCGCCGCCCGATACGGAGGCGAGCACGTCCTGCTCGACGCCGACGCCGTCCGCGCCGAGATCGACTCCCCGACCTTCCTCGGCGGCCTGTGGAACAGGAACGACGTGGCCATGGTCAACCCGGCCCGGCTCGCCTGGGGCCTCAAGCGGGCCTGCCTCGACCTCGGCGTCCGCATCCACGAGCACACCCCCGCGACCTCGCTCGACGAGCACGGCGCGGTCGTGAGCGTCGGCACCCCCTACGGCCGGATCACCGCCCGCCGCGTCGCCCTCGCCACCAACGCCCACCCCTCCCTGCTCCGGCGCCACCGCCCGTACACCGTGCCCGTGTACGACTACGCGCTGATGACCGAGCCGCTCACCGAGGAGCAGCTCGCCTCCGTCGGCTGGAGCCGCCGCCAGGGCTTCGCGGACTGCGCGAACCAGTTCCACTACGTCCGGCTGTCCGCCGACAACCGCATCCTCTGGGGCGGTTACGACGCCGTCTACCACGGCGGTCCCGTCCGCGCCGAGCACGACCGGCGGCCCGAGACGTACGCGAAGCTCGCCGAGCACTTCTTCACGACCTTCCCGCAGCTGGAAGGGGTTCGGTTCAGTCACGCCTGGGGCGGAGCCATTGACACCAGCACCCGTTTCTGCGTTTTCTTTGACACGAGTCACCACGGCAAGGTCGCCTACGCCGCCGGCTACACCGGCCTCGGCGTCGGCGCCACCCGTTTCGGTGCCGAGGTGCTGCTCGACCTGCTCGCGGGCGAGCACACCGAGCGCACCGGCCTGGAGCTCGTACGCCGCAAGCCGCTGCCCTTCCCGCCCGAGCCCGTCCGCTCGATCGGCATCAACATCACCAGGTGGTCCATGGCGCGCGCGGACCTGAACGAAGGCCGCCGCAACCTCTGGCTGCGCACCCTCGACCGCTTCGGTCTCGGCTTCGACAGCTGAGGCTCCGACGGCCGAGGCTCCCACGGCCGAGGCCTCGGCAGCCGAGCGGCCCGCCGCACCCCACGCACCGCCCTTCCCGCTCACGCAAGACCCGCCGCGCAGCCCGCCCTCCGGGGCCGCGGCCGAGGAGACCCGACATGAACGCATCCGAAGTCCGGCCGGCCGCCCCGGCGGCCGTGGAGCCGCAGGCCACCGCCCCGGCCGCCCGCCGGGGCGACCTGTTCCGGCTGATGCCCATGCTCACGGTGGCCAACGCCGCCATGTTCATGCTCTACATGGGCATCGGCGCGGTCCTCCTGCCCGTCCAGGTCGAACTGATCGACCCGGCGAACAAGGTCGCCGACTTCGGTCTCGTCTCCGGCGTCGCCGCGATCTTCGCGACCCTCTTCAACCCGCTGGCGGGGCTCCTCTCCGACCGCTCGGGACGGCGCAACCCCTGGATCCTGTGCGGCGGCCTGGGAGCCCTCGGCGCGCTGGCGCTGCTCGGCGCCGCCCGCACGGTCCTCCTGGTCACCATCGGCTGGTGTCTCGTCCAGGCGATGATGAACGTCTACCAGGCGGCCCTCACCGCCGTCGTCCCCGACCGCGTCCCCGTCGAGCGCCGGGGCCTCGCCTCGGCGATGGTCGGCATCGGCACCCCCATCGGCTCCGCCATCGGCATCTCCACCGCCGCCCTGTTCGTCCCCTCCGACATCTCCTTCGGCTACCTCGTGATGGGCGTGGTGATCGCGGGCGCGGCCGTCCTCTTCACCGCCGTCGTCCGTGAGCGCAGGCAGCCGAAGGCGGAACCGGTGCCGCTGCGCAGGCAGATGGCCGCCTTCGCGGACACCATGAGGTCGGCCGACTTCCGCTGGGTCTTCATCGGCCGCTTCCTGATGATGCTCGGCTTCTTCTCCGTCTCGCTCTTCCAGATGTACATCCTCCAGGACCACATCAAGCTCCCCGAGGGACTCGACGCCAACGAGGCCGTCGCCTTCCTCGCCCCGATCGACGCCGGCACCACCCTGCTCGCCACCGTCGTCGGCGGACTGCTCTCCGACCGCATCGGCCGCCGCAAGCCCCTCGTCGGCATGTCCTGCGCCCTCTCCGGCCTCGCGATGCTGGTGCCCGTCGTCCTGCCGGACTGGACCGGCATGCTGATCTTCACCGTCATCGCGGGCCTCGCCTTCGGCTGCTACATGGCCGTCGACACCGCCCTCGTCACCCTGGTCCTGCCCAGCGCCGACGACGCGGCCCGCGACATGGGCGTCCTCAACATCGCCAACGCCGGCCCGCAGATCCTCGCCCCCCTCCTGGCCTCCCTGCTCGTCGGCGCGATCGGCTACGACGGGCTGTACGTCACGGCGGCCCTCATCACGCTGGCCGGCGCGGCGGCGGTCATCCCGATCAAGTCGGTGCGCTGAGGCACGCGACACCCACCGAGACCGTACGACCCCCCTCATCAGGAGCCCTCTCATGACCGAACCCCTCGTCACCACCGTCCGAGGTCCCGTGCGCGGCGAGCGCCGTGCGGACGGGACCTTGCGTTTCCTGGGCATTCCGTACGCGCAGCCGCCGGTGGGGGAGTTGCGGTTCGCGGCGCCGGTGCCGCCGGAGGCGTGGTCGGAGCCGCTGGACGCGAGGGCGTACGGGCCGACGGCGCAGCGCCGGCCGTTCGCGGAGGTGACGACGATTCCGGAGCCGTCGGTCCCGGGTGCGGGGGTGCTGAACCTGAACGTGTTCACGCCGGCGGCCGACCCGGAGGCGGGTCTGCCGGTCCTGGTGTGGTTCCACGGTGGTGGGTACGTGGCGGGTTCGGCGGCGAGTCCCTGGTACGACGGGGCCGCGTTCAACCGGGACGGCGTGGTGCTGGTCTCGGTCGGTTACCGGCTGGGGATCGAGGGCTTCCTGCATCTGGAGGGTGCGCCGGACAACCGGGGGGTGCGGGACTGGGTCGCGGCCCTGGAGTGGGTGCGGGACAACATCGCGGCTTTCGGTGGTGATCCGGAGAGGGTCACGATCGCCGGGCAGTCGGCGGGTGGTGGTGCGGTGCAGACCCTGCTCGCGGTCCCGTCGGCCGAGGGGCTGTTCCGGGGTGCGATCTCCGTCTCCGGCGCCGTCATGCGGCCCCAGGGCAGGGACCTGGCCGAGGCGGTGACGGCGCTCTTCACCTCCCGCACCGGCGTCCCCGCCACCGTCGAGGCCCTGCGCGACCTGACCGACGACGAACTCCTGGACCTCCAGGACCTCCTGAACACGCCCGGCCCCGGCCGCGACGAGCTGCCGATGGTCGTCCTGGCGCCCTTCGCGGACGGCGAGCTCGTGCCGGACCCGGTGCACGAGGCGCTCGTCGACGGCGTGGCCGGAGCGGACGTCCCGCTCATGCTCGGCCACACCGCCCACGAGTTCGACATGGTCGAGCCCCGTGAACTGGGGGCCGCGATGACCGAGGCCATGTTCCGGGAGCCCGTCATGGAGATCGCCGAGGCCCGCGCCTGGGCCGGCCGCCCGACCTGGCTCTACCGCTTCGACTGGCAGGCGACCGCGCCCGGTTACGAGGGGCTGGCCCACCACTGCGTGGACATCCCCTTCGCCTTCGACCTCCTGGACGCCCCCGGCGTCCCCGAGGCCCTCGGCGACAACCCGCCCCAGCCCCTCGCCGACGCCGTGCACGAGGCCTGGGTCCGGTTCGTCCGCGACCTCGACCCCGGCAAGTCCTGGCCGCGCCACGCGTCCGACACCCGGGCGATGCGCGTCTGGGCCACGGAACCCACGGTCGTCCTCAGGGATGCGTGAAGACCCCCACCATGCGGGTGTCCGGGTTGCTGCTCATCCCGACGATCGCCCCGCCGTCGGCGCGGTTCACGCGCGCGTGCGCGCCCGCGTAGCCGTCGTCGGTGAGGAAGAGGCCCAGCGCCGCGATCCAGTCGTCCACGGTCCCGGTCACCGGGTCGTACACGGGCTCGGGGCGCGGCACGACCCGCTCCTGCGCCACGTAGCCGCCGCGCTCGACCGCGAGGTCCAGCGCCTTTCCCCACGCGGCGTCGGAGAGCTCCCAGCCGACGAACGTGTCCAGACCGCCGTACCCGGCCCCGGGCTTGAGGATGAGCCGCTCCCGCCGCTCCCGGCAGAGCTCGACCGCCTCGGCGGGGCCGGAGGCGCGCAGGGTGCGGCTCCACGGCAGGACCCGCTCGACCAGGGCCCGCTCACCGGCGTCGAAGGCGTCGCTCCGGAGCGGGTCGGAGAGCAGGGCGAGGGCGCTCTTGTGGGAGTAGAGGCCGCTCTCCAGGGACGTGAACAGCACGGTCCTGCCCGCCTCGTGGGCGCGGAAGAAGGGCTCCGCCGCCCCCGGTCCCTCCGGGTCGTCGAGCAGCTGGCTCGCCGCGAAGTTCCGCAGCACCAGGTCGAGCGGGGTGCCGTCCAGGGTGAGTTTTCCGTCGGCACGCGCGCGTACGTCGCCGATCTCGCCGATCCTCAGGTCGAGGCCCTGCTCGGCCATCGCCTCCTGGGTGGCGCGCATCAGCCGTCCGTACGGGGCGACACCGCCGCGCCCCTCGATCAGCCCGATCACCGGTTCCGCGGAGCCGGACAGCGCGGGACGGGCCCGGTCGCGCAGGACGGCGGCGACCCGCGCGGCGATGTCCACATGGCCGAGGCCGTGCTCGCGCGCGAAGCCGGCGAACTCGGGGACCCGCAGCAGCGACTGGTTGAGGACGTCCATGTCGAGGCCACCGACCTCGCTGCCGAGGTTGAACTCCAGGAGCTTGAACGCGGTGCCGTCGTGGTACGCGTCGGCGCGGCCCAGCTTGGCGGGGACGCCCGAACCGGCCCGGCGGAGCAGCGCCACCAGCGCAGGGCCGAGCCCGATCTCCGCCGCGTACCGCTCGACGTCCCCGTCGAAGAGCCGCTCCGGCAGCGACAGCAGGAGGTCGAAGAGCCCCTCCAGGTCCCGGGCGAACGCGGCCGTCTCCTCGGCCGGTAAGAACCAGGGCCGGGGCAGCAGGTGCGGACGCCAGGCCTCCTCGAAGGCGGGGGGCAGCTCGGCCCGCGCGACGGCCGTCGCGAGCCCGCCGTCCCCGCGCAGGCACTCGGCCACGTACATCCGGCTCAGTTCGGTCATCGGTGTCGCTCGCCTCTCGTCGAAGGGATCGGGGCCGTGCTCCGAGGGGCGAGCAGGGTACCTCAGTAGCCGACGCGCACTCCCGTGACCGCATGACGGTCCGTCAAACCACCGGTGGCTCCGGAGAATCCGACCAGGACGTTCCTGGGCAGCGTCACCGCCACGTCGATGACCCGGGTGCCGTCGACCAGGACGACGAGGCGGCCGGCGGCGGTGACGTTCACGTCGATCACACGGCTGCCCGTACGCAGCGCGGGCACGGCAGTCGAGGTGGCCGCGTACTGGAGGGTGGTGCCCGAGCCCCCGGTCGCGACGCCCACGAAGTTCGACGACGGCTCCCCGGGGTTGCGGTACGTGTCCAGGGTGACCGCCACCCCGGGCAGGCCGGCGAAGCCGAGGCCGCCGCCCCCGCCGCCGAGGGCGGTGGGCGTCGCGCGGGACGCGTCGAGGAGCACGAGCGCGAGCCCGTCGGCGCCGGTGCCGCCCGAGAGGGTGGCGGTGAAGCGGGCCCGCAGTCGCGCGGACGGCACCGCGGTGGCCTGGACCGCCGAGCCCTTCAGGTAGGCCTGGGCCGGGGTCAGGACGAGCGTGGTGCCCGAAAGGGCCGCGCTGCCGTTGTACGTCCAGCCGTTGGGACCGGGCGGTGGCACGGCGTACGAGGAGGCGGTGATCGTCGCGCCCCGCACGGCGTGGATGTCGGTGATGCCGCCCGTCCCGCCGGTGAAGGCGAGCAGCGCGGTCGGGGTGAGCGAGGCGACCGTCGTCCGCAGCCGCTGGGTGCCGTCCACGGAGACCGTGACGGTCTTGCCGGCGACCGAGACGGAGACCGTGTGGGTGCCCGACCGGAGGTTCGGCACGCTCGTCGTCGTCGACGCGTAGGTAAGGGCCGAACCGCTGCCCCCGGTGGCGATCCCGACGAAGTTCGCGGACGGATCGCCCGGGTTCTTGAACGTGTCGAAGGCGACGGCCACGCCCGGGAGGCCGGTGTACCCGAGGCCGCCGCCGACCCCGCCGAGCGCGGACGGCGTGGTCCTCGCCGGGTCGAGCAGCGAGAACGTCATGCCGTCGGCGCCGGTGCCGCCGCCGATCACCGTGGTGAACGAGGCCTTGAGACCGTCCGTCAGGACGGGCACGGGCCAGACCGCGGAACCCCGCTGCGAGGCGCTCGCCTGGGTCACCTGGAGGTCGTCGCCGGAGATCCGGGCGGAGCCGTTCAGCTTCCAGCCGCCCGCGCCGGGCGTGGGGACGGTGACCGTGGTCCCGGCGACACCCGAGCCGGTCAGGGCCTCGCTGTGCGCACCGCTCCCGTCGTCGGAGGTCAGCTCGTACGCGGCCGTCACCGCGCCGACGGACGTGGGGGAGAAGGTGACGGCCTGGTGGACGACGTCGTCCGGGCCGAGGACCTGGCCCTCGCTGATCGGACTGCTCACCTGGAAAGGGGCCGCCGGAGGCTTCGCCTTGGTGATGGTGAGGGGGATGTTGCCGGTGTTGCTGATGTCGAAGGTCTTCGTCACGGACTCGCCGACCTTCACCTGCCCGAAGTCCGTCGAGGTGGGCGTGAGGGTGAGCTGCGCCCGTCCGGTCACGGCGGTGCCGCGCAGGCCCACGGACACCGTGCCGTTCGTCCCGGTGACGGCGAGCGTCCCGGTGTCCGTACCGGCGGCCGTCGGCGCGTACGCCACCTGGACGGTGACGGACTGCCTCGGCGGGACGACCGTGCCGGCGGCCGGCGGATCGGACGCGGTGAAGGGGCCGCCGGGCGGGGAGACCGAGGAGATCGTCTCGTCGGCCGTCCCCGTGTTGGTGAACGTCACGCCGAGCGCCTTCCGCGTCGTCGTGGCCACCGTGCCGAAGTCGAGCGCGGCCGGGGACGCCACGAGACCGGGCCGGGTCCCGTACCCGGTGAGGCCGAGTGCGCTGTCGCCCAGGTCGGTGGCGAAGGTCAGGGCCGAGGTGTCCGGACCGGGAGCGGTCGGCGAGAACGACACCTGGACGGTGTGAGTGTCGCCGGCCCGCAGCGCCCGGGGCAGCCCCGCGGAGGACGCCGAGAACGCGCCGCCCGCCGGCGTGCTCACCCCGGTGATCGTCACGTCCCGGGTCGCCGTGACGGTGGCCGTCACCGTGCCCGTCGTACCCACCGCGACCTCGCCGGCGTCCACCGGGTCGCCCGTCAGCGCCGTGTTCGCGGGGCGGCCGAAGGCCAGCACGTGCCCGTCCCGCGTCCCCACGTAGACCCGCCCGCCGTCGGTGGCCGGCACCGAGAACTTCGAGGCCGTGCCGATCGGCGCCGACCAGCGCAGCCGCAGCGTCCCGTTCACGGGCACCGCGTCGTACGCGCGCAGCTGCCCGTTGGCGCCGTTCGCCCCGTCCGCGGCGACGGCCCACACCAGCGCCGAACCCGGATTCGTCCCCGTGGACGTCACCACCGGCGAACCCGAGGTGTAGCCGAAGGTCTGCGTGCTGCTGCCCGTGTTGGTCAGCCCCGGCAGTCCCGAGCCGGTGAGCCCGTACGCGAACGCCCGCAGCGGTCCTCCGGAGCCGATGGCGTACACGTAACCGCCCTGCCCGCCGTACACCGCGGGATGCCCCCAGACGCCCTCGTACGGACCGAAGGCGCCGAGCACCTTGTCGCTGCCGCCGGGGCCCTGGCTCCGCCCGCCGAGATCGTCGCGGTCCAGCAGGAACAGCCGCCCGTCCTTGCCGATCTGGACGAGGAGCCGCGGATGCGCACCGGTCCCGAAGAGGGGCTCCGGCAGGGCCACCGGGCCCCCGGAGCCGAGGTCGGTGTCGTTCTGGTCGAGGACCGGGGCGTCGGACGGACTGAAGAAGTCCTGTGCCGACATCGTGCCGTCGCTGTTCACCCCGAGCCGGACCACCGACTCCGCGAGCTGACCCGGTGGCCGGTTGCCGGGGCCGGGCGCCGGGGAGACCCCGTTGCCCGTCGAGAACAGGATCCGGCCCGGACCGTCGGAGACCAGACCGCCCCCGCTCATCCACACCCCCGCCATGCCGTTCGCGGAGGAGTCCTCGGTGGCCCACAGCGTCGTCTTCCGCGTCGAGGTGCTCACGCCCATGACGTAGCCGACGTACGGCCCCCGGTCGCAGTGCGAGGCGAAGGCCGCGTACACCGAACCGCCCATCAGGAGCAGACCGGGGCGCTGGCCGGCGGTGTACGGGTTGAACGCCCGGCCCGGGTCGTTCACCGGGGCGCCCGCCACCTTCACCGGCCAGCCCGCGCGCTCGGCGCCCGTCGCCGGGTCGAGCGCGTGCACGTACCAGTCGGGGTGCTGGACGTCCGGCCCGTCGTTCACCTTCGCGGTGAGGTACACGGCATCGCTCGCCGGGTCGTACACGGGCGTCGAGGTGACCCCGATGTTCGGCACCAGGTCTCCGCAGGTGATGGCGGAGGCGGGCCAGGGGGCGCCGAGGCTCTTCGTCCAGCCGATCGCGCCGCTGGCCGCGTCGATCCCGTACACCTTGTTGTTCTCGGTGGCCGCGACCAGGGTGCGCCCCACCACCAGCGGCTGGGCGTAGACCTGGCCGTCGACGGCGGTGGAGAACTGCTGCCCGAAGTCCGAGCTGGACACCTGCTCGGGGGCGAGCCCCGGCTCGTCCCGGTCCCAGCCGGTGCGCAGGTCGTCCTGGGAGACCGTCGTCTGGTCGGCGGCGGGGGCGCCGGCGAGGGCGGGAGCGACGGCGGTGGGGACGGCGGGCACAGGAGGGGTGGCGGGGACGGCGGTTCCGGTGGCTGCCCCGCCGCCCAGCAGGCCCGCCGTCAGGGACATCGTCAGGAGTCGGGCGATCGTCCTGCGCCGGCCGGCCATCTTTCCCCCATCACATGGACGCACGAGGACGGAGACCGGGGTGCTCCGCCGGCCTCATCGTGGACCAACCACCCCGCGAGAACGCCCCGGTGGTCCGTTACGTCCCCCAGGTGTACCCGATCGGCGGGCGGGCCGGGGGCCGTTCGCCCGGGTCCCTGCCGCGCCCGGCGTTAGCGGAACGTGAGCGAGACGTGAGCGGCACCGAGCAGAGTGGTGCGTGTCGGCAGGCCAGGGAGGAGCGACCACCCTCCCGGCACGCCCGCCGACGCGTTCCGAGGAGCAGACCGGAATGAAGCAGGACCGAGGCGGGCGCTGCGGCGGCCGCCGTCCTGGCGGGTGCCGTCGTGGGGGCGGCACCGGCCAGGACGGGTCGACGCCACCGGAGAGACGGCGCTCGGAACCGGCCCCGGCCGACCGGGACCCGGCGCGGGCCGTGGGGGACCGTGCCGGGCCCCGACGGCCGGGGCCGCCTCGGCGTCCGGAGCTTCCTGATCCCGGGACACAGAACGACGACTTCCCTTCCACCAGGAGGCATCATGCGACGACGTACCTTCCTCAAGGGCTCCCTGCTGGGCGCGGCGGCCGCCGCCGTCCCGCTCGACGCCCTGCTCGCCACCGGCGCCTCGGCGGCCGAACCGGCCCCGGTCACCTCCCTGAGCGCGCTGCAGAGCGCGATCGACCGCGCGGTGCCCGGCGACCGGATCGTCGTCGCCGACGGCACGTACACCGTCCCCTCCGGCGGCGCGATCGACCTCTCGGGGCGCAGCGGCATCACGATCGTCTCCCAGAGCCGCGGCGGCGCCGTCCTGAACGGCCCGCGCAGCTTCGTCCTCGACGGCGCGAGCTCCGTCACCATCAGCGGCTTCGCGCTGCGGCAGAGCGGCACCCTCACGATCCCGGCCGACAGCACCGGCATCCGGCTGACCCGCAACGACATCCGGTTCGCCGACGTGGACGGCCTCGACTGGGTCCTCGTGGAGGGCAACGACGCCAAGATCGACCGCAACCACTTCCACGACCGCACCACCCAGGGCATCTTCCTCGTCGTCGACGGCCCCGGCACCACCGCCATCGCCCAGCGCCTCCAGGTCTTCAAGAACCACTTCTCCGGCCACGCGTACACGGGCACCAACGGCGGCGAGTCGATCCGGCTCGGCGTCAGCAGCCGGGCGCTGTCCACGGCCGACGCGATCGTGGAGTACAACCTGTTCGAGCGCTGCGACGGAGACCCCGAGGCCATCTCGGTGAAGTCCTCCGGCAACACGATCCGTTACAACACGCTCCGCGACAGCCAGGGCGGCATCGTGCTGCGCCACGGCAACCACTCCACCGTCGAGGGCAACTGGCTGCTCGGCGGCAAGGAGGGCATCCGCCTGTACGGCAACGACCACCTGGTCGTGAACAACCACCTCGCCGGCCTCACCGGCCGGGCCCTCGTCATCGGCAGCGGCACCACGCGCGACCACCACGACGGCGAGACCACCGAGGAGCGGCGCGGCAACGACGCCTGCGACCGCGCGGTGATCGTCCACAACACGCTGCGCGCCAACAAGAGTTCCCTCTCGGGCGAGACCCGCACCTACGAGCCGCGCGACGTGACCGTCGCCGACAACCTCATCGTCGGGGACAGCGGCAGCCTCGTCGCGATGGGCGCCACCACCGGCTTCCTCTGGCAGGGCAACATCCTCTGGGGCGCGGCCGCCGACGGCACCCTCCCCAACGCGGGCTATACCCGCGTCGACCCCCGCCTCGCGCAGTCCTCGGACGGCGTCTACCGGCTCACGGCGGGCAGCCCCGCCATCGGCGCCGCGACGCTGAGCGGCGTCCCGGTCCCCGACGACATCGACGGCCACGCCCGCGGCACCGCCCGCGACATCGGCTCCGACGAGTACTCGACCCTGGCCCCGGTCCGCCGCCCCCTCACCTCCACGGACGTGGGCCCGAACGCCTCCTGACCCGACCTGCCCGTACGATCACCCCGATCATGATCAACATCGCGCATTTCCGGGGGCATCAGCACGTGAACAGGGTGAGGGCGGTCGTCGCCGCGGTCGTACTGGCGTCCGCGGCGACGGGTTGCGGTTCCGGGGGACCGGCGGACGCCGCACGGCCGGCCGACAAGCCGACCGCGGCGAAGCCCTCCAACGGGCAGGCAGGGGCGGGGAATCCCTCCAGGGGGCAGGCAGGGGCGGAGAAGCTCGCCGCCGACCCCGGCACCCGCTACACCGCCGTCGCCGTGCCGACGATGGAAGGCCTCGTCTGCGACGAGGGCGACGGCGGCTTCCACTTCGGCAGCGACCTCGACATGAGCGTCACCGGCGACGACGGCCTGAAGGAGATCGAGGACGAGGGCCAGGACGTCGCCGACGAGGTGTCCTGCTTCGGCAGCCCCCGCAACGTCCTCCGCAAGGGCACCATGTCGGCCTCGGCGCCCACGTTCACCGCCAGGACCCGCCTGTACGAGGACGTGCCCGACCCCACCGCCTCCCTGAACCGCATCTTCGACGCGTCCATGGGCCTGGCGAAGGACTACGGCCGCAACCTCACCGGCGCCCCGAAGACCGTCACCAGCAGCTCCCTCGTCGTGAAGTGCCGGCAGAACGTCACCGACACCTTCCCGATGACGACCTGTCTCTGGGCGAACTACGGGGCGGCCGGAGTCCTCGACTTCTTCCCCTTCGACGACCAGTACGTCCCGGTCGACTCGGCCGCCAGGCTCACCCGGGACTTCGTCGCCGGCGCGCTGAAGAAGTAGGGGGCCGGCCGGGCGGTCTCAGACCTCGCCGAGGCCGCCCCGGGCGATCACCTCCGCGTACCAGCGGGCACTGTCCTTCAGGGTCCGGCGCTGCGTCGCGAAGTCCACGTGCACGATGCCGAACCGCTTGCTGTAGCCGTACGCCCACTCGAAGTTGTCGAGCAGCGACCACAGGAAGTAGCCCCGCACATCGGCCCCGTCCGCGAGCGCCCGGTGCACCGCCGCCAGGTGCGCGTGCAGGTACGCCACCCGCTCCGGGTCCTTCACGTTCCCCGACGGGTCGGCGTAGTCGTCGTACGCCGCGCCGTTCTCGGTGATGACCAGCGGCACACCCGGCAGTTCGTCCCGCAGCCGGACCAGGAGGCCGTGCAGCCCGTCCGCGTCCACCGGCCAGTCCATGGCCGTCCGCGGCCCGGGCGCCGGCTCGAACCGTACGTGCCGCTCGGCGCCCGCCCACGGCGACGGCGACTCCGAGCTGCCCGCCGCGACGACCGCCGGGGAGTAGTAGTTGATGCCCAGCGAGTCGATCGGCGCGGCCGCCGTCGCCAGATCGCCGTCCCGGACGAACGACCAGTCCGTGACGGCCGCCGTGTCGCGGACCAGGTCCTCGGGGAGCCGGCCGTGGAAGACCGGGTCCAGGAAGATCCGGTTGCCGACCGCGTCGATCCGGCGGGCCGCGTCCAGGTCCTCGGGCGTCTGCGAACGCGCCCGTACGGCATGGAGGTTGAGGGTCAGGGACACCTCCGCCGCACCGGGCAGCTCACCGCGCAGCGTCCGGGCCGCGAGGCCGTGCGCCAGGTTGAGGTGGTGCGCGGCGCGCAGCGCGGCGAGGTCGCTGGTCCGGCCCGGCGCGTGCACGCCTTGGCCGTAGCCGAGGAAGGCCGCGCACCAGGGCTCGTTGAGCGTGGTCCAGGTGGCGACCCGGTCGCCGAGGGCGTCCGCCATGATCCCCGCGTACTCGGCGAAGCGGTACGCGGTCTCCCGGTGCGGCCAGCCGCCCGCGTCCTCCAACTCCTGCGGCAGGTCCCAGTGGTAGAGCGTCACCACCGGCCGGATACCGGCCTCCAGGAGCGTGTCGGCGAGCCGCCGGTAGAAGTCCAGGCCCTTGCGGACGGCCGGGCCGCGGCCGGTGGGCTGGACCCGGGGCCAGGAGACCGAGAAGCGGTAGTCGGTCACCCCGAGCCGCCGCATCAGGGCGACGTCCTCGTCGACCCGGTGGTAGTGGTCGGCGGCGATGTCGCCGGTGTCGCCGTTGCGCACCTTGCCGGGCGTACGGCTGAAGGTGTCCCAGATCGAGGGGGTGCGGCCGTCCTCGGCGGCGGCCCCCTCGATCTGGTACGCGGCCGTGGCCGTGCCCCAGCGGAAACCCTCGGGGAAGCGGAGAGCGGTCGTGGGGCCGGAGCGGGCGTCGAGTGCGGTCATGGGACGGTGACTCCCTGGAGTGAGGGGGTGGTGGAGGGGGAGGGGGCGCGGGCGTCAGCCCTTGACCGCGCCCTGCATGATCCCGCCGACGATCTGCCGGCCGAGGAGGCCGAAGACGAGCAGCACCGGCAGGGTCCCGAGCAGGGTCCCCGCCATGATCACGGACTGGTCGTGGACATAGCCGCCGCCGAGCTGGCGCAGCGCGACCTGGACGGTGGGCTCGGAGGAGGAGAGCGCGACGACGGGCCAGAAGAAGTCGTTCCACGCGGCCATGAAGGTCAGCAGGCCGAGCACGGCCATGCCGGGCCGGGCGATCGGCACCACGATCGACCAGAAGATCCTCGCCGTGGACGCGCCGTCGACCCGGGCGGCCTCGATCAGCTCGTCCGGCAGCGACTGCACCAGGTACTGCCGCATGAAGAACACCCCGAACGCCGACACCAGGCCCGGCAGGATCACCGACTGGAGCTGGTTCACCCAGCCGAGCTCGGCGATCAGCATGAACAGCGGGATCACCCCCAGCTGCGGCGGGATCATCATGGTGCCCACCGTGACCGCGAGCAGCGCGCCCCGGCCCCGGAAGCGGAGCTTGGCGAAGGCGAAACCGGCGAGCGTGCAGCACAGGACGGTGCCGAGGGTGATCGACCCGGAGACGAGGAGCGAGTTCAGGAGCGCCTTGCCGATGTCGGCCTCTTCGAGGACCGCCTCGAAGTTGCGCATCAGGTGCGGGCCCGGCAGCAGGGCCGGCGGGACCTTCGCCAGGTCGGCGTTGGAACGGCTCGCGGCGACGACCGTCCAGTAGAAGGGGAAGGCGGAGAACAGTACGGCGACGATCAGGATCGTGTAGGCGAGCGGCCCGGCGTGCAGGGTGCGGCCGGCCCGGGAGGGGCCGGACCGTGCCGGGCGGACCAGCGCGGTCACCGGCCGGCCTCCTTGCGGGAACGGCGGTGCGCGATCAGGGCGTTGATCCCGACCAGCACCACGATGAGCAGGAACATCACCCAGGCGATGGCGGCGGCCCGCCCCAGGTGGAAGAAGCCCCAGCCCTGCTCGTACAGGTAGAGGCCGAGGGTCTGGTACTGGTGCGAGATGCCGCCCGAGATCGAGCCTTCGAGGAGCAGCGGCTCGCCGAACAGCTGGGTCGCGCCGATCGTGGAGACGACGACGGTGAAGAGGATGGTGGGCCGCAGGCCCGGCAGCGTGACGTGGAAGAACTGGCGCCACCGCGAGGCCCCGTCCATCGCGGCGGCCTCGTACAGCTCGTCGGGGATGGACTGCATGCCGGCCAGGTAGATCAGCGCGTTGTAGCCGGTCCAGCGCCAGATGACGACCGTGGACACGGCGATCTGCGAGGCGACCGTGCCGTTCTGCCAGTCGACGGGATCGATGCCGATGAGGCCGAGCCCGTAGTTGACCAGCCCGAAGTCCCGGCCGAAGAGCTGGGCGAAGACGAGGGTGGCGGCGGCGACCGAGGTCGCGTACGGCAGCAGGACCGCCGTCCGCAGGAAAGTACGGCCGCGCATGCGGTAGTTCAGCAGGTGCGCGAGGCCGAGGGCCATCACCAGCTGCGGCACGGTCGACAGGACGCCGATGGTGAAGGTGTTGCGCAGCGCGACCCAGAAGTACGCGTCGCCGAGGAGCGCGGCGTAGTTGCCGAGGCCGCGCCACTCCATGTCGCCGGGGGTCTGGAGCTCGACCCGGTAGAGGGAGACGAAGGCCGTGTAGAGCAGCGGGAAGAGGCCGAAGGCGGCGAACAGGGTGAAGAACGGGGCGAGATAGGCGTACGGCGAGACCGTCCGCCAGGCCCGCCGGGCGGGCCCCGGCCGGGGCGGCGGGACGGCGGCGCGCGGTGGGGCCGGTGGTGCCTGGGATGCGGCGAGGGTCACGGTGCGGCCCTTCGGTGGGAGAGCGGGGCGGGGGAGTCGGGGCGGCGCGGGCGTTCGGGGCGGTGCGGGCCTTCGGGAAGACGCGGGCATTCGGGGCGGCGCGGGCATTCGGGGTGGCGCGGGGCGGGCGCCGGGCGGCTCGCGTCAGCCGAGGGTGTTCTCGACGCCCTTCTTCGCGTTCGACCAGGCCTCCTCGGGCGACGTGCCCTTGCGCTCGACCTCGCTCAGCGCGTTGGTGATCTGCTGGGCGATGTTCTGGTCGTGCACGCCGAGCACCTGGACCGGGGCCGCCTTCGCCGCGTCGCCGAAGATCTTCCCGATCGGGGCGCCGGAGAAGTACGCGTCCTTCGCGCCGGCGACCTTCTCGATCGCGCCGGTGGCCGAGGGGAAGTTGCCCTGCTTCTCGAAGAGCCGGGTCTGCTGCTCGGGCGCGGTGAGCCACTTGATCAGCTCGTACGCCTCCTTCTTGTGCCGCGCGGCCTTCGGCACGGCCAGGTAGGAGCCGCCCCAGTTGCCGGCGCCGCCGGGGAGCGCGGCGACGTCCCACTTGCCCTTGCCGGCGTCGCCGGCCTGGCCCTTGATGTAGCCGAGCATCCAGGCGGGGCAGGGGATCGTCGCGAACGAACCGGCGGCGAAGGCCTGGTTCCACTGCGGGGACCACTGGTCGAGCTTGGCGCTCAGCCCGCTCCGCGCGGCCTCGACGGAGTGGTCCCAGGCGGTGCGAAGGGCGGGGTTGTCCTGCCAGATGAGCTTGCCGGAGGCGTCGTAGTACCGCTCCTTCTCCTGCCCGATCATGATGGAGTACAGGCTGCCGACGCTGTCGATCCACGCGTGCTTGCCCGGGGCCTTGGCCTTGTACTGCTTCCCGAGCTCCAGGTAGCCGTCCCAGGTGGCCCACTTCTTCGCCAGTTCCTCGCGGTCGGTGGGCAGTCCGGCCTGCTGGAACAGGTCCGCGCGGTAGCAGAGGGCCTCCGGGCCGACGTCCGTGCCGAGGCCGAGGACCTCGCCGCCCCCGCCGGTGGCGGCGGCCCACTTGGCCGGGGCGAACTGCTCCTTGAGCGCGCCCGCCCCGTACTTCCTGAGGTCCTCGAACCGCTCGGCCTGCTCCTTGGCGACGGAGGCGATCCGGCCGACCTCGATGCCCTGCACGTCGGCGAGGCCACCGCCGCCGGCGAGCCGGGTCTGGAGGGACTTCCAGTAGTCGGCCTCGTCCTCGGTGTCCGTCTGCTTGATCGTGACACCGGGGTGGAGCTTCTCGTACTCCGCGTACAGCCCGGCCTCCTTGTATCCGAAAGAGCCGAACAGGTCCACGGTGATGGTGACCTCGCCACCGGCGCCGTCCCCCGACGCGCCGTCCGTCGAACTTCCGCAGGCGGCGAGCAGAGCCCCGGTGAGCACGACCGCCCCCAGGCGGGCGGCGGTTCTCTTGGCGGCGCGGGTGACGGTCATGGGAAGCCTCCTTGGCTCCGGAGCGAGCGAGAGTCTCTGAGAGCGCTCTCAAGTCTGCGGGGGGAGCGTGCCCGTGAAGAGGCGTGTCCGTCAAGACTCGAAGGAGCATCGGACGGGAAGAGCGCTCAACTCCCTTCTGTGTTCAACCCATTGACACAGTCGTTTCGCGGGTTTTACGTTTCCGGCGATCTGAGAGCGCTCTCACCCTCTTCGCCGCACACCCCCCACCTCCCCCGACGACATGAGGTGCTCCTTCATGCCAGCCCCCCGCAGCAGGCCGGCCGTCGTGCTGGTCCTGGTCTCCGCCCTCGCCGCCCTGGGAATCGGCCCCGCCGCCGGTCCCGCGGCGGCGGCCACCGTCCCGGCGGGCGCAGGAAGTTACTCCGACACCCGCCCCGCCGGCGCATCGGGACCCACCACCAACACCGGCACCCCGGTCACCCCCAAGGTCACCCCCGCCGCCCAGGGCAAACCGGTCCCCACCAACGACTGGTGGTCCTCCCTCGCCTTCCAGCGGTACGGGGACAACCCGTACTCCACCCCCATGTACGGCCACCCGCTCACCTACCAGGCCGTCGCCGGCGGCCTGGAGATCGGCTACCCGACCAGTCCCGCGATCGTCGGTGACGGACGCCAGTACGAGTTCGCCCACAAACGCGACCTCACCCTCGGCCTCACCGGCCTCAACTCGCCCGACACCAGGGCCGACGCCTGGTCCGACTGGACCGTCACCCCCTACTGGTCCGACGGCACCCGCACCCTGCGCACCACCATCGGCCACGGCCTGCCCTTCGTGTACGCCAGGGGCACCGGCGGCGACGCCCGTATCACCACCGCCGAGGCGCCCACCGTCTTCGCCGACCAGGGCAACGTCCTCGGCATCACCGTCGCGGGCCACCACTACGCCCTCTTCGCGCCCACCGGCACCGACTGGAACGTCTCCGGCTCGACCGTCACCGCCGGTCTCGGCGGCAAGGACTACTTCTCCGTCGCCGTCCTGCCCTCCACCGACACCCTCGCGACCTACCGGAAGTACGCGTACAGCTTCGTCACCGGGTCGACGGTGAACTGGAGTTACGACGCGGGGACCGTCCGCGCCACCTACACCCTCACCACCGAGGCGAAGGAGGGCACCGAGCGCGGCACCCTCCAGGCGCTCTACCGCCACCAGTGGCTGCACACCACCGATCCGCTCACCCCGTACACGTACGTTTCGCCGCGCGGCACCATGAAGGTCCGCGAGTCCGCCTCCTTCACGACCTCCCAGCGGGCCGCCGCCACCCTGCCCGGACTCCCGGGCGCCGGCGTGGACCCCGCCCGGCTGCGCGGCTACCTGAACGAGGTCGCGAACTCCGCCGACCCCTTCTCCGGCGCCGTGGACACGTACTGGACCGGCAAGGCCCTCGGCAAGCTCGCCCAACTCGTCCCGCTCGCCGACCAGATCGGCGAGGGCGCGATCCGCGACAAGCTCCTCGGGCTGATCAAGGGCCGCCTCCAGGACTGGTTCACGGCCGGCGGCGCCAACGAGTTCTCGTACGACCAGGCCTGGAAGACCCTCATCGGCTACCCGGCCTCCTACGGCAGCGACACCGAACTCAACGACCACCACTTCCACTACGGCTACTACGTGTACGCGGCCGCGATCGTCGCCCAGTACGACCCTGCCTGGGCCGCCGACTCCGCGTGGGGCGCCATGGTCAAGACCCTGGTCCGCGACACCGCCGACCCCAGCCGCACCGACAGCGCCTTCCCCTTCCTGCGCGGCTTCGACGTCTACGCCGGACACAGCTGGGCCAGCGGCCACCAGGGCTTCGCCGCCGGCAACAACCAGGAGTCCTCCTCGGAGTCGACCAACCTCAGCGCGGCCCTCGTCCTCTGGGGCTCGGCCACCGGTGACACGTCACTGCGCGACCTCGGCACGTACCTCCTCACCACCGAGGGCGAGGCCGTCGCCCAGTACTGGTTCGACGCCGACCAGCAGGTCTTCCCCGCCGCCTTCCAGCACGACACCGTCGGCATGGTGTGGGGCAGCGGCGCCGCCTACTCCACCTGGTGGACCGCGAACCCGGAGGAGATCCACGGCATCAACGTCCTCCCGGTGACCGGCGGTTCGCTCCAGCTCGCCGGACACAAGGACGCCGTCCGGCGCAACATCGCCGAGATGGAACGCGAGAACGGCGGCCCCGCCGTCGAATGGCGCGACATCCTCTGGGAGTTCCAGTCCCTCGCCGACCCCGGCGCCGCCAAGGCCAAGTGGGACGCGGGCAACGCCGGTTACACCCCGGAGGCGGGGGAGTCGAAGGCCCACACCTACCACTGGCTCACGGCCCTCGACGCCCTCGGCGCCCCCGACGCCACGGTCACCGGATCCATCCCCACCTCCGCCGTCTTCCTGAAGGGCACCACCCGCACCTACGTGGCCCACAACCACGGCACGACCGCCCGCACGGTCACCTTCTCCGACGGAAAGTCCCTCACGGTCCCCGCCCGCTCCACCGCGACCGGCACCGGAACGGGCGGCACCGATCCCGACCCCGGCCCTTCCACGGGAAACACCTTCCAGCTCCGCACCGGCGGCACCCTCACCACGGCCACCGGAGCCACGGCGGGCAGCGACACCATCGCCTCGGCGCAGGGCGCCAACCACGACGGCACCCCGAGCCGGCCGCTCGTCTACGAGGCCAGGAACGTCAACGGCACGCTCAGGAGCGGAGGTTCGACCGCCTTCCGCCTCCAGGTGGACGCCGGAACGGTGGTCGGCCTAGGCCAGCAGGCCCGCATCAGCTACGACCTCACCGGCGACGGCACCTTCGACCGGACCGAGACCTACCAGTACTTCGCGACCGACCCGGTCACCGGTTGGGAGGAGTACAGCCAGGCGCGCGGCCTGAAGTCCGCCACCGGCACGCTCGGTGACCTGCGCGGCGGAACGGTCCGCCTGGAGGTCTGGAGCGCGATAGGGAACGGCGACTCACGGCTCCAGACGGGCACGGACCGGTCCGTCCTCGTCATCCCGTACGACTGACCCCAGGGTGGGGAGGCGGCGGACCCGGGAAAGCCACCCGGGCCCGCCGCTTTCCCGTACGACGTCACCCGGACCCGTCGCTTTCCCGTACGGCGTCTTTCCGCGCGGCGTCACGCGGAGGCGCGGCGGACCAGCGAGGTGGGGGTGATCACGGAGGCCGGGACCTCGGGACCGGTCCCGTCGAGCAGCCGCATGAGCAGCTTCACCATCAGCCGGCCCATGCCCTCGATGTCCTGGCGGACGGTGGTGAGCGCGGGAGTGGTCCGCTCGACGACCGAGGCCATGTCGTCGAAGCCGACGACGGCCACGTCCTCAGGCACCCGCAGCCCGCGCTCCCGCAGGGTCCGCAACGCCCCCGACGCCATCAGGTCGTTGGCGACGAACACGCCGTCGACGTCCGGCCGCCGGCCGAGGAGCTCCGCCATCGCACGGGCGCCGCTCTCCTCCGTGAAGTCGCCCGGGCACAGCAGCCCGGGATCGGCGTCCAGGAGGACGTCCCGGTAGCCGTGGATCCGGTCGATCGCGGACGTCTGGTCGGCGGGACCCGAGATGTGCGCGATGTTCCGCCGCCCGAGACCCACCAGGTGCCGCACCGCCTCCCGGGCGCCGCCCCGGTTGTCGCAGTCGACGAACGGCACGGCCGGATCCGTGCCCGGGGCGGGCCGCCCGCCGAAGACCACCGGGATCCGGGCCCGCTCGATCACGGACGGCAGCGCGTCGTCGCTGTGCAGCGAGAACGCCAGCGCGCCGTCGACGTGCCCGCCCCCGAGATAGCGCGAGATCCGCTCGTGGTCCCCGGGACCCTCCACCCACAACAGCACCAGCTGGGCGTCGTACGCGGTCAGTTCCCGGCTGATCCCCCGCACCTGCTGCTCGAAGAACGGGTCCGAGAAGACCCGGAACTCGGGCTCCGCGATGATCACGGCCACGGCGCCGTTGCGCCGGGTGACCAGGGTGCGGGCCGCGTGGTTCGGGACGTAACCGAGCTCCTCGACGGCCCTGCGCACCTTCTCCACCAGGGGAGCGCGCACGCCCGCGCCCCCGTTGACGACCCGGGAGGCCGTGGCGCGCGAGACCCCGGCGCGCGAGGCGACGGCTTCCAGCGTGGGGCGGGGCCCCGTGGTCTGCTCGGGCAAGGCGTGCGCTCCTCGACTGCGGCGGCTGGACGGGGTGTGCGGTGTGCGTGTCCGACGGGTGGTGTGCGGTCCTGCGCGGACCAGGATATCTGCAGTCCGCACCTGTTGAGAGCGCTCCCAAGATCCGAAGGGCGGGTGAACACCCGCTGCCCGGGGCGGTGTCAGTGGGGCGTGCGACGATCCTCGGCATGATCGTCTCGCTGGATGCCCTGCTGCCCGCCGCCGGTACGCACGTGTCGACCACGTACGCCGACTGGGTCGCCGCCCACGACCCGGGCGCGGTCGAGGGCGCGCGTGCGCTGGTCCGGGACATGGGCGCCGAACTCAACCGCTCCTGGACCAGGCCCGGCGCGTTCGTCGACGCCATGGCCCGGCGGGCGCGGCGGCTGCCGCCGGCGCATCTGCCGTGGTTCTGGGACACCGTGGGCCACCGGCTGATCGGTTACGGGAGCAGGCCGGGCGGGCGGGCCTACGTGGCGGCGCGCGCCGCCGAGGCCCGGCACGGGCTGTCCGTGGACCCCGCCTACCGCCGGGCCAACGGGCTGCTGTTCGCCCGGGGCGGGGCCATGCCCGCCAAGGAGTTCGGCGCCCACCAGCGGTTCCTCGCCGAGACCCTTGAGCCGGCGGCGGCCCACAGCGCCCTGGAGGACTTCCTCACCGCGTGGGCCGCCTCGCCCGCCGACCTGCCCGCGGATCTGGTGCGCCGGGTACGGGCCTCCGCCAGGAAGGCCGGGCTCGGTGACGCGGAGGTCGCCCGGATCGTGGGCACGATCCTCTCGGCCACCCGGAAGAAGGGCGTGCCGGACGCCCTGCTGGCGGCGGCCGAACCGATCCTGACGGCCCATCCGCCGACGGACGCGGTCGCGGCCGGCCTCGTGGAGGTCTTCCCCGAGGGGGCCACCGACGGCGGCCCGTGGCTGCGGCTGCTGGTCGGCTCCGGCGCGGCCGGGGCGATGGAGGACGGACGGATCGTGCCCGAGGGCGGAACGCACCACTGGCTCGGCACCTTCGTCCGCATGTACCAGTACGCCCTCCAGTCCGGCGGCGGCGTCGGACGCCAGCCGCTCCCGGCGGAACTCCTCGACCTCATCGGCCGGTTGGGGCCGCGCCTGCGGGCCGAGGGCGCGCCGGTGACCCTGCACACCACCCGCCACCACTACCAGGGCTTCGACGCGGACGTCCTCGACGCCTGCCTGGCGGCCGGGGTCGCGGTCGCCGACCCGGGGCCGGACGTCCGGATGCGCTTCTGGGGCGAGAAGTCCCGCCGCGACCTCGCCGCGCTCGCCGCCGACCCCGTCTTCGGCCCCCGCCTGGAGGGGACCGTGCACGCGAACCTGCTGCCGAGCTGGCAGACGGGGCGCGAGCGGCGGCCCGGCTCCGCGGTGACGCTGCTCCCGGGCAACGAGGGCATCGCCCACGAGGTGGCCGGACGCGTCGGCAAGCTCGTCGACACCGTCGGGGGCGGCGGCATGGCGGGCGCCGAGGAGTCCGTGGCCGAGCTGGAGACCCTCCTCGACCGGCCGACCGTGACCGCCCTCGGCGGCATCGCCGACGCCCTCGGCGCGACGAGCGCGGCGGGCGCCCTGCACCGCTCCCTCACGGCCGGGCTTCCGGAGGAACTGGTCTGGCCGGCCCTGGAGTCGGTGTACGCGGAGTTCGCGGCGGAAGCGGAAGCCGATGGCGATGGCGATGGCGATGGCGATGGCTGTGGCGATGGCGGGCCCGTGCCGGGGGTGACCGGCGTCGACGGAGTGACCTGCACCTGGCCGGTGCTCACCGTCTTCGGGGGTGGCCGGGCGGTCGCCGTCGACCCGGACGGGGTCAGGGGCTCCTGCCGGTTCACGGTGCCGGAGGACGCGACGATGCACGCCGTCCACTACGTCGGCGGCTCCTTCCTCGTGAGCTGGACGGTCAAGCCGGATCCCTACTTCTGCGACACCGCGTGCTGGGCGGACCGGCCCGAGGAGCCGTTCACGCCCGACGAGCAGGGCGGACTGGTGCCGTTCGGCGGGAAGCTGGACGGGGCCTTCGGCTTCCAGTTCGAGACCGCCGACGGGGGAGGGCGCCACGGCGGCCTGCGCGCCCTTCGGCCGGGCGGCACGGAAGGCATCGACAGCAACGAACTGCAGCTCGGCGACGGCTCCCGCATCTGGACCAACGGCGTGTACCGGCGGCGCCCGTGGGAGGTGGTGGACCCGGTCACCGGCGAGCCGAGGGGCGGCGCCGAGGTGCCGGACTTCCCCGGCCGCCCCGCGAGCACCGACCCGGCGACGGAACCGTCCGAGGCGGGCATGGCCCTCGCCCAGGAGGCCCTCCACCTCGCGCCGCTGCCCGCCGGTCTGACCGACTCCCCGCTCGGCAGCAGGGACGGCCTCGTCGGGACCCGGATCCTCTTCCGCACCCCGCACCGCGACCCCGCGCCCGACCACTACCTGGTGCAGAGCGTCGACGGGCGCTCGGCCCGCTTCTCCATCGACCGGCAGGGCCAGAAGCCCTGGGCGCTGTGGGCGCCGCCGGAGGGCGCCGTGGAGGACGTGGTCCTCGCCGAGGCCGAGACCCGGACGGGCGTGCGCGCGTACACCGCCGACGGCGTCCTGCTGTGGGAGCTGGACGGCCACCACTCGCCCCGGCACCCCCGGGTGCGGCCGGCCCGGCGCGCCACCCCGTCCGGCGGCGTGGCCCTGCCCCCTGCCTTCTGGTACCTGCTGCGGACCCGGGACGCGGCCGGATCCCGGGCGCTGCGGACGGTGAGCCGGGAGACGGCGGACGCCCTGCTGACGGCGGCGCGCGAAAGCGCGGCCGTTTCCGAGCGCGCGGAGGCGGCCGACGCCACGGCGGCGCTCCGCGCGGTCCTGGCGCGGGAGTTGCCGGACGTCACCGATCCCGTCCTGGTCGAGGCCGTCGTCGCCGTGGCCGAGCGGGCCGCCCGGGTGGAGGAGCGGCGGCGCGCCCTGCACCGGCGCGTCACCCTGCTCGCCGAGGCCCCGCCCGTGCGGCTGCGGCGGTCCTCGCCGGACACCGTGCTCGTTCCCGCGCTGTGGGGCCTCGCCGACACCGGCGGGACCGACCGGTGGCGGCGGACCCCCGACGTGGCCCTGCCGGCGACGCTGACCGCGCTCGCCGCCGACGGCGCCTGCCTGGCCGGGACGATCGTCGAGGAGGTGCGCCGGCTGTCGCCGCCCGCCCCGCCGCACGACTGGTCGCAGCTCCTCGGCGCGATCGACGCCGTCGCCTGGCGGGCGGCGGTCGCACCGACCCCGGACGCGGAGCGGGCCGCTCTCCTCGCGCTCCTGGACACCTGGGCCGAGCAGCCGTTCGCCCGCGCGGGCAGCCGCTGGTGGGCGGGGCGGATGCCAGGACCGGGCTTCGTGGACCACCTGCGCTCGGGCGCTACGACCGTCGCGTCCGCCGGTGTGCGGGACGGGGGCGCGGAGCAGTGGTTCGTGGCGCCCGTCGCGGAGAACCCGCACCGCGACCCCGTGCCGGGAGCGGCCACCGAGGTGCGGCACGTGCGCGTGGAGCGGGACGACACCGGGCGGCTGCGCGCCCTGGTGGCCGCCGTGGACACCCACGGGCCGGTCCCGGTGCCGGAGTCGGCGGCCGCGCGTTTCGCCGAACTGACGGGGGTACGACGGTCCGTGGCCCGGCTCGTCGTCGCCGGTCTCGTCGGCCGGGCCGACCGGGAGGAGCACCGGGCCCTGGTGTGCAAGGCCCCGTACAAGGCGACCCCGCTGGCGACCGAGACGTACGAGCGGCTGCGGACCCGGCTCGGCGGCGCGGGCCGCAGGGCCGTCCTGGCCGCCGCCCTGCCCGAGGACCCGGCCGAACTGTGGCGGCCCGGTGGGGTCGAGGCGGCCGTGGAGCGCATGGCCGGAGCGTGGCGGGAGCGCCTCGGCGAGCAGCCCGCCGTGCACGACGGGACGGCCGACGCCCTGGAGGCCGACCTCGGCCTCGGTGAGGTGTGGGCCCGGCGCCTCGCCGGGGGCTACGACGCCGCCGAGGACACGACCGCACCCGCGGCCGGCTGGGAGCTGACGGCGGCCCGGCAGGGCACGGGGGTGGAGGTCAGGGCCGTACCGCCGGCCGGGCCCGAACTGCCCTACCGCACCCCGGTGGGGCTCGCGCTCACGGACATCGCGAGCGCCCTCGTGTGGGCGTGGACGGACCGGCCCGTCGGCGATCCGGCGCTGGCCGGGGCCGCCGCCCTGTACGAGCGGCTGCGCGCCGAGCTGGACCGCCCCGAGCTGCTGCTCGAACTCCCCGAGACCCGCGTCCGCGACACGCCGGAGCGGATCGCCGAGCGGTTCGGCCCCCGGCGGCTGCCGGTGGCCCGGCACCCGGAGAACCCGGCCGATCCGGCGAGCGCGTACGACTCCGGGCCGCTGGTGGTGTGCGCCCCCCACGGCACCGCCTTCCTACGCCCCGCGGCCGTCACCGGCCCCGGGACCTGGCGCGAGGTCCGCGAGGTCACCGACCTCGCCGAGGACCTGGACCGGCTGGCACCGCTGCTCGCGGGCGGCGGACTGGAGCGGATGATGCGCCGGTCCCTGTCCGGAGCCGTACCGGTGGGCGGGTACGAGGCGGATCCTCGCCTGTCCTGCCCGGAGCTCGTCGCCCGGGCGGCGGCGGAGCTCGGCACGGGCGAGGACGCGGCGGCCCTGTACCTCCAGCTGGCGGCCCTCGCCGCGCCCACCGACCGGAACGTCCGGCGGTGGAACGGCTGGTCGACCACGCGGCATGCGGAGGTCCGGGCGGAACTCCTCGCCACCGGCGCGGTCCTGGAGGCCAGGCGGGCACGGGCCGGCCGGACCCTGTTCCTGCCCGGCGACTGGACCGAGCTCAAGGCCCCGCACCTGCCGCTGGAGACCGCGAAGCTGACGACCCACCTGGTGCGGCCGATGTGGGACAAGTGGATCCGCTCCCCGTTCGTACGGGTGCTGCCGACGGCACCGCTCCACGAGATGTTCGAGGAGGCCTGGCAGCGGAACCGCGGTTGACGGAGGACGGGACGACTCCGCCCCGCCCACCGGGTGGTGGGCGGGGCGGAGTCGTCGGAGCGCGCGGGGGTCAGCCGGCGGCGGGAGCCCCCAGCTGGGCGCGGGCCGTCCGGGGCGCCAGCGCCTTCTGCGCGAAGACGCCGAAGACGATCCCGAACACCGCCCACATCACGGCCTGGATGGCGAGCGAGGCGAGCCTGAAATCCCAGAGGAGCGCGGCCGGGAAGTTCGCCGCTACGGCGTCGGTGTTGTCCGGCAGGACGGCGAAGGCGACCGCCGTCACGACGACGAACCCGGCGCCGGCCGCCAGGGTCGCGTTCCAGTTCCCCAGGCGCGGCGCGAGCCGGCGCCCGGCGATCACGGCACCGATCCCCAGGAGCACACTGAGCAGGATCATCAGGAAGAACAGGGTGGTGCGCTTCCCGATGGTGTCCGGATTGCCGACGGCCGGAGGGGTCGCCGGGTACTTGAGGAACGGCACCAGATAGACGGTGGTGAACGCGGCGGCGGCGGTGAGGGCCGCCGTCGCCCGGGGGCTGAAGCGGCCGACGCGCCCCAGCGCGAAGGAGAACGCGAGGGAGGCGATGCCGCCGAGCGCCACCCCGTAGACGAGGACGCCGGTGGCGAGGCCGAAGGTCGACTGCGTGGTGCGGCTGATCCCCTCCTCTTCCTCGGCGGGCGCGGCCGCGGCCACGTCATGGTGGGCGTGGGCCTCACCGGCGGCCTGGGACTCCTCCACGGCGATCGCCCCGTTCACGGGCGGCTCACCGACCGCGTAGGCCACGGCGAAGGCGAACAGCCCGGCGATCAGGCCCGCGAGCATGCCGCGGACCAGGAGGGATCTGACGGTTGAGGCGTGCATGTACCGGTCGCCCCTCAGTGGCAGGGGAAACCGAGCAGGTGACGTCCGTCGTGCACCCACTCGTGCACGTCGGAGCCGGCGAACAGGGAGGTGGCACCCTGCTCGGCGCCCACGAAGTACAGCGCGATCAGTGCGAGGAGCCCGACGAAGAGGGCCCAGGGCAGTACGGCGCGCACGGGCAGCGGAGCCGGAACGGCGACGGAAGGGGTGGAAACGGCAGCGGAGACGACGGCCTCGGCCATGATGGAACCTCCTGTGGGAACTCGCGTCCCAGACGGTGGTGCAGGACGACGGTCCACGGGTCTGACTCGCCGTGACGTCACCCTCGGGGGACGCCGCGGCATACAGTGGCGCGACCGTGCCGGATTCCCACCGGACTTCCGTCTCGCCGTCGTCACGCTGTTCAAATGTCGCCTGACGGTACCGCGTACGGGGACCGCAGCCAAGGGCGTGAGGCCGGGATCACTTTCCGTGCACCCCCCGGTAGAGTCCCCGCGCACCCCTTCGACCACGGCCGCCCCCGCCGCCCCGCCCGCCGCAAAGGATCCCGATGACAGTCCGGTTGACGCTGATCTCGCCCGCGACGAACGAGGCGCTGCGTGAGGTCCGCTTCGACGACGACGGTCCGCTCGATCCGGCGGGCATCGCCCGCGCCGAGGCCGTCGCGTCCGCCGTCGCCCCGTCCCCGTACGCGTACACCTCGCCGTCCCGGCGCTGCCGCGGCACGGCGGAGGCCCTCGGCCTGCGCGCCGAGCCCCTGGACGGGCTGGCCGGCTGCGCGATGGGCCGGTGGCGCGGGCAGACCCTGGAGGCCGTCGCCGCCGCCGAGGAGGCCGCGCTCTCCGCCTGGCTGTCCGATCCGACGGCGGCCCCGCACGGCGGGGAGTCCCTGCGCGAGCTGCGCGTCCGGGTCGGGGCCTGGCTCGACGGCCTCCAGGACGGCTCCGGACGCGTCACGGCGGTCGCCGAACCGGACGTGATCCGCGCCGCGATGGTCCACGCCCTCGCGGCGCCGGACGCCATGGCCCGGCGCCTGGACGTCCGCCCCCTGACCGCCGTCCACCTGAGCGGCCGCGCCGGACGCTGGAACCTCCGCGCGGGCGAGCCCCTCGGAGGACGGCGGTAGCGGGGGAGGGCCGCTGTCAGGCCGGGCGCTTCCACTCCCGCAGCAGCAGGTAGCCGAGGTACGCGCCTCCGACGGCCATCGTGTACAGGCCGACCGGCAGGTTGTCGAAGAGCGGCAGCTGCTGGGCGGTGAGGTCGGCGAGGACCAGGAGCAGCGCGCCGAGCAGGGTCGACATGACCAGGTGCGGGCCGCCGCCCCGGGTGACCCGCTTGGCGATCTGCGGGGCCGTCAGGGAGACGAAGGCGATCGGTCCGGCGACGGCGACGGCGCCGGCGGACAGGACGATCGACAGCGAGACCGCCGCCGTCGCCGTACGGGCCGGGCGGGCGCCGAGGCCGGTGGAGAGGTCCTCGCCCATCTCGCCGATGCTCAGGGGCCGGGCGAGGAGCGCCGCGAGCGGCAGGCAGACGAGCAGCACCACCCCGATCGTCGTCGCGTCGTCCCAGGAGCGGGCGGCGAGGCTGCCGTTGACGTAGGCGGTCAGCGCGCCGGCCTTGTCCCGCTCGACGGCGTAGACCACGTACTGGGTCAGGGCCGTCGCCATCGCGGACACGCCGATGCCGGCCACCACCAGGCGCCCCGGGTTGCGGAACCCGGTCCCCGTGGAGAAGTAGACGACCGCCATCGCGAGGACCGCGCCGAGGAGCGCGCCGACGGGCACCGGCACGAGGTCCGGGAAGAACAGCGCGGCGGCCGCCGCACCCGCCCCGGAACCCGCGCCGAGCCCGATGACGTCGGGGCTGCCCAGAGGGTTGCGGGTGACCGACTGGAAGAGCGCCCCGGACAGGCCGAAGGCCGCGCCCGTGCCGATCGCGACGACGAGCCGGGGGCCGCGCAGCCGGTTCAGCACGAACCTGTTCTTGCCGGTGACCTCGCCCATGAGCGCCGACGGAAGGTCGGCCGGGTGGATGCCGAGGCGGCCCATGGACAGGGTCGCCACGGCCGCCCCGAGGAGCAGCAGCAGCGTCACCGCGGCGGCGACCGCGGTGCGGCGCCGGACGGGGACCGAGACCCACGGGCCGATCCGCAGGAGGCTCCGGCCCGGGGGCCGCGGCGGCCGTGCCGCCGCCCCGGCCGGGGTGTCGTTCAGCTCGGCGGTCTTCATGCCGCTCCCCTCATGCGACGGACGGCGAAGAGCAGCGCGGGCGCGCCCGCGAAGGCGGTGACGACGCCGACCATCAGCTCCTGCGGGCGGAGCAGTACGCGGCCGATGACGTCGGCGAACAGCAGCAGCGTGGGCCCCGTGAGCGAGGTGAAGAGGATCTGGAGGCGGAAGTCGGCGCCGACGAGCACCCGGACGAGGTGCGGGACGGCGAGCCCGACGAAGGCGATCGGGCCGACGGCGGCGGTCGCGGCGGCGCTGAGCAGTGTCGCCGCGAGGAGTCCCGCGCCCTTGACGCGCGCGGGGCTGATGCCGAGGGACGCGGCCTTGTCGTCGCCCATCGCCATGGCGTTGAGCCCCGGCGCGAGCAGTACGGCGAGGACGAGGCCGACTCCGGCGAAGGGCAGGACCGCCCAGAGCGCGTCGAAGCCGCGCCCGCCGAGCGAACCCACCACCCAGTAGCGGTACGTGTCGAAGACCTGCGGCCGGGACAGCGCGACGGCCTGGATGAACGCGGCGAGGACGGCGGCGAGCACCGCGCCGGCGAGCACCAGGCGGACCGGACCGCCGCCCCCGCCGGCCGTGCCGACGAGGTGGACGAGCACACCGGTCGCCAGGGCGCCGGCGAGGGCCCACCAGACGGTCTCGTGCTGCCCGGAGGCGCCGAGGAACGCGGTCGCGGCGACGATCGCGGCGGACGCGCCCGCGTTGATGCCGAGAAGTCCCGGCTCGGCGAGCGGATTGCGGGTGATGCCCTGCATCAGCGTGCCCGCGACGCCGAGGCAGAGCCCCGCGAGCAGGCCGAGCGCGGTGCGCGGATAGCGGCTCTCGACGACGGTGCGGACATAGCCCTCGCCGTCACCGGTGACGACCCGGAGGACGTCGGCCGCGGACGTCGGCTTGCTGCCGAACATCACGCTGGCCAGGACCGCCAGGGCGAGCAGGACCAGGCACAGGGCGGCGGCTGCGACATGCCGGGCAGGGCCCCGCCGTACGACGGCGGGGCCCTGCCCGGTTCGGAGGAGAGTGGTCACGCCGGGGACCCGCCGCTACTTCCCGGCCTTGGCGACGGCCTTGTCGATCATCGGGAGGTACCGCTCGATGCTGTACGGCACGGTCAGCGGGTTGATCATCGAGGAGGCGGTGACGAAGGGCTGGTCGTCGCTGTAGACGAGCGCGCCCTTCTTGACCGCGGGGATGGCCGCGTACAGCGGCTGCGCCTCGACCTCCTTGCGGGACTTGTCGTCCGTGTAGAAGGTGAAGGCGATGTCGCTCTTGGAGAGCTTGTTGGCGTTCTCCAGGCCGATGAGGGCGGAGTCGGTGCCCTCGGTCTCCTTGAAGGTGTTGACGACCGGGTCGACCTTGAGGCCCAGCTTGGAGACCATCGCGACGCGCTGCTCCTCGGGCTTGAAGACGCCGAGGGTGCCGGGGCCGGTGTTGTAGATGTACGAGAACGTGACGTTCTTGTAGTTCGGGCGCGAGGCGGCGGCGTCGGCGAGCTGCTTGTCGATCTTGGCGGTGAGCTCCTTGGCCTTCTCCGGCTGACCGAGCGCCTTGGCGACGATGTCGATCTGCTGGTCCCAGTCGGTGCTCCACGCCTTGTCGGGGTAGGCGACGGTCGGCGCGATGTCCTTGAGCAGGTCGTACTGCTTCTGCGTGATGCCCGACCAGGGGGCGAGGATGACGTCGGGCTCCAGCTCGGTGATGGCCTCGATGTCGAGCTCCTCGCCGCCGTCGAACTGCTTGGGCAGCGTGGCGCCGGCCTTCTTCACCGCGTCGTGGATCCAGGGCAGGTAGCCGGTCTTGTCACTGCCCCAGGGGTAGCTCTCGATGCCGACGGGGACGTCGCCCAGGGCGATGGCGGTCTCGGCGGAGCCCTGGCCGAGGGTGACGATCCGCTTCGGCTTCTCCTTGATGACGGCTTCGCCGAGCGCGCTCTTGATGGTGACGGGGAACGCCCCCGCCGGAGCCTTGGCCGCCGAGTCCTTCGGGGCGTCCTTCGTGTCGTCCGAGCCGCACCCGGTCACCATGAGGCCGAGCGAGACCGCGGCGGCGCCCGCCACGAGAACGCGGCGGCGGAAGGGGGTGAACACAGCAGGCATGGCGGATCCTTGTCTCCGGGCAGAGGTGTGCTGACGCCCCGCCCGCCGCCCCTCCAGGCACGGGAATGCCGAGGCAGCGGCCATCGCGAGGCGCTTGTTAGGTGAGCCTAACCTATTCTCGGTGGCTCCGGTACGCCCGGCCCCGTCCGCCGCCCCGCCCCTCGTGAAGCGCCGTCAGGCCGACGCCTCCCACGCCGTCGTCAGCCCGTCCAGCCAGGCCGGCGGCAGCTCGGCGGCGTCCCACTCCTCGTGCAGCTCCGCCGGCGCGGTGGCGAGCCGCTCCAGGACGGCCACGCTCGTGGGGGAGTGGATGAGGGAGTACCGGCCGTGGATCGCGATCGCGCTGCCGGGCCCGTACTCCGCGTACAGCCGTTCGAGACGCGCCCGGTGCACCGAGGTGAACTCCGCCAGCCGCCCCGCGTACCCCGCCCGCTGACGCGAGCTCATCGTGCCGAGCAGCGCCCGCAGCACCTGCTCGGTGACCTCCGGATCGAGATCGGAGACGTCGGTGAAGGAGAGGTAGAGCGGGGTGACCGCCACATTGGTCCGTTCCAGCTCCGTCCGCCCGACGGGAGGACGGTCGTCCGGCGAGGCGGCCGAGGGATCCGCGGCGACGGCATGCCGCAGCGCCCGCTCGGAGACGGCCGCCAGCTCCTCGGTGACCGTACGGACCCCGTCGAGCCAGCCGGAGGCGTACGCCTCGCCCTTCTCCTCGGGCGCCTTCCGCCCGGCCGTCCCGATCTCCTCGTACGCGAGGGCCAGCGCGCCCGCCTCGACGAACCCGATCAGCTCCTCGGCGTCGCCGGACCAGACCCCCGCCCGCGCGAGCAACTGCAGGAGCGTCCGCTTCGCGTTGACGACACTGGCCTCGTCCAGCTGCCGCGGTCCTTCTCCGGCGGTACTCACAGGCTTCTCCTCGACACAGGGAGGGCATTGCGCGGCCCTCCACGGAACGCTCCGTTCGAGCCTACGCAACACCCGCCCCGGCTAGCGGGCGGCCGGGCCCGTCGAGGCGCGGATGACCAGTTCCGGATCGAAGAGGAGCTCGCCCGTGGGGACCTCGCGGTTGCCGACCAGGGCGAGGACGCTGCGGCCCACCTCCAGGGCGAGACGGTCGGCGGGCTGACGGACCGTCGTGAGCGCCGGGTCGGTGAACTCGGTGACGGCCGAGCCGTCGTAACCCACCACCGAGACGTCGCCGGGCACGGACAGGCCCTGGCGGCGGATGCCCCGCACGGCGCCGAG
The DNA here is from genome assembly GCF_044333355.1 of Streptomyces sp. NPDC021012. Taxonomy (NCBI): domain Bacteria; kingdom Bacillati; phylum Actinomycetota; class Actinomycetes; order Kitasatosporales; family Streptomycetaceae; genus Streptomyces; species Streptomyces sp. NPDC021012. The sequence goes on along the minus strand of NZ_JBIRQU010000002.1, from coordinate 770,702 downwards.
CGCCATGAAGTCGCTGGCCGCGACGATCGCGGTGGCGCCGAGCCCGACCAGGGCCGTGGCCGCCGCCTGCCCACCCTCCACGCTGTACGACTGGCGGACCACCCAGCGCTCCGCGTCGTCGAGGCCGCGCCGGGCCATCGCCTCGACGAAGCCCCGGACCCGCCGGTCGGCCGGCCGGTTCCCCGAGGGGCCCGAGGCCATGCCGATGCGCCGGTGCCCCAGCCGGTGGAGGTGGTCCACGGCCAGCTCGGCCGCGAGGGCGTCGTCGGTGGAGAAGACCGGGGCGGGCACGCCGTCGGCGAACTCGCCGTTGATCCCGACGTACGGCACGCGCCGCTGGCGCAGCAGCTCGTAGCCGTCGGTGTCCGCGCCCTCCACGGTGTTGGAGGAGGAGAGGAAGACGACGGCCGCGATGCCCTTGTCGACCAGGGAGGTCAGATAGTCCAGCTCCTGCACCCCGCCGGCGAAGACGGGACACAGCACCGTCTTCAGGCCGTGCGGGGCGAGCGCCGACTCGATGCGCTCGGCGACGTCCGCGAAGAAGGGGTTCGACACGAACTCGGTGACGACCGCCACCAGCTGGCCCTGCGTCTGGCGCTCGTAGCCGAGCTCGGCCATCGCCCGCTCGACCGCCTCGCGGGTCTTCCGCGACACCCCCTGCCGCCGGTTGATCACCCGGCTGACGGTGGCCTCGCTGACCTGTGCGTGGGCTGCGACGTCGGTGATGCCGACCTTCATCGCGGTCCTTCCGTGAGTACGAGCGACACCAGACCGCCGCGCGGGACGGCCAGCGGGCGGGGCCCTTCCGGCAGGTGCGCGGGCGGATCAGCCATCATACGGCCGTCCGGCCCGTGGACCCGGGCGGTCACCCGGCCGCCGCCCCCGGTCACGTCCACCACCAGCCGGTCCCGGTCGGAGCCGTTGACGAGGTGGATCCGGCGGTACGCGGTGAAGTCGAGCTCCACGACCCGGTCGCCGTGCACGCTCACCAGGCACTCCTCCCCCCGGGCCGCGACCACCACCGGGTACAGCTCGTCCGGCCGCCCCGGCTCCACGGCCCCGTCGAGCAGCAGCTCCCGGTGCAGCCGCCAGCGCCCGAGCCAGAACCGTACGGCCGCCAGGTGCGCGGGCGGCGCCTCGTCCAGGCGTACGGAGATCTGCGGCACCGCGTGCAGCGCCCCGATCAGCTGCCGGGCCACCGCCTCGACCGGCGCCGTCCGGGACCACATCAGCATGTCGGCGTGGACGGCGCCGCCCACGGCGAGCAGCGAGGTGTCGAGGGTCTGGATCCGGTTGGCCGTCGCGTCCGCGGGGCAGTCCACGGAGCGCAGCATGTTCCCGAACGGCGCCATGCCGGGACCCGTGTACGGCTGGCGCAGTTCGAGCAGCAGTCCGGGCCGTACGGCTTCCAGGGCCCGGCGCAGCTCGGCGAGGAGCCCGGCCATCGCCCGGCCCACGTCCCCCGCGCCGTCCCCGGCGTACACCGCGGCCTCGTCGAGGAAGTCCAGCTTGAGCCCGTCGAGTCCGTACGCGTCGACGAGGGAGACGCACAGCTCGACCACGTGCCGGCGGACCTCGGGGAGGCGCGGGTCGAGCACCCGGGCGCCCGGCACGGTGGCGGGGGCGGGCGCCGAAGCGGCCCAGCGGTCGTGGCAGTCGGCCTCGGGGCCGAGGAGGAGGGGCGCGACCCAGAGGAGATAGCGCAGGCCCCGGTCGCGCACCCGTGCCACGTGTCCGGCCAGGTCGGGGAACTTGGCGGGGTCCGGCTGCCAGTCGCCGCAGCCGGCGTAGCCCCGGCCGTTGCCGTGGCGCTGCCAGCCGTCGTCCAGGATCAGCACCCCGCAGCCCAGGTCGACGGCCGGGTCCGCCTGCGCCTCGACGGTCGCGGCGGTGACGTCCTGGTTGAAGGCGTACCAGGTGGAGTACACCGGGAGCCTGGCCGCGTCCGGTACGGGCATCGGCGGGCGGTCGGCGGCGAACCAGGCGCGCAGCGGCCGCAGCGCGGCGGCGACCGACGGCGCGCGCGGCACGAGCAGCAGCCGGTGCGGCTCCGCCGAGGCGGGGAGGCTCAGATGGACGACGTGGGTGTCGTTCTCCTCCGAGACCCCGAAGCGGACGTCGGCCCCGGGGACCGGGTCGGCGGCGGCGAAGGTGAGGAGGGTGGCACCGGAGTGCTCGTACAGACAGCCGGCGGCGGGCCCTTCGACCAGGCCGGCCCGGGTGCGGCCCGCCCAGTCGGCGACCAGGGTGCGCCGCCAGCCGCCCTGCGGGTGCCAGTACCCGGTCGCGTCGCCGAGCGGCACCGTGAGGCGGATCTCGACGGGGACGCCCTCGGCGTGGACGGAGAGCAGCCGCACTCCGTCGGCGGGCGGGGCCAGTTCCCACCGGGGGGTGAAGCCGGGGTGGTCAGGGGCGAGGACGGCGATCGACACGTCGTCGAGCAGCGGTTCGGCGGGGGCCGGGGCGGCGTGCGCGGTGGTCACCGGGACGGTCGGCCGCGCGTGTTCCATGGGCATGGTCTCGTTCATTCCTTCACGGCCCCCGCGAGGAGGCCGGAGACGAAGTGGCGCTGGAGGGCGAGGAACACCACCGCCATCGGGACGGCGGCGACGGCGGTGCCGGCGAGGATGGCGCCGTAGTCGGTCTCGTCCAGGCCCTGGAGGGAGGCGAGCGCCACGGGGAGGGTGAAGCTGCTGTCGTCGCGCAGCACGATCAGCGGCCAGACGAAGTCGTTCCACTGGTACAGGAAGAGGAACAGGGCGAGCGCGGCGAGCGCCGGACGCATCGGGGGCAGGGCGACCCGCCACAGGAGCCGGAGTTCTCCGCAGCCGTCCATCCGGCCCGAGTCGAGGAGTTCCGCCGGGAGCGCGGCCATCGACTGGCGCATCAGGAAGATGCCGAAGGGCAGGGCCAGGTTGGGGGCGATCACCGCCTGGTAGGTGTCGAGCCACCGGAGCTCGGCCATCATCGTGAAGAGCGGCACGAGGGTGATCTGCGCGGGCACGACCAGGCCGAGCATGAGCAGGCCGAACAGGGCCCCGCGGCCGCGGAAGCGGTAGGTGGCGAAGCCGTATCCGGCGAGGGTGCACACGGTGCCGGCGAGGAGCGTGTAGACGAGGGCGATCCCCAGGGAGTTGAGGACGACCCGGCCGAAGTCCGCCGTGTCCCGGAGGGTGGCGAGGTTCTCGGCGAGGTGCCCGCCGGGCAGCAGGGGAGGCGGGCTGTCGAAGAGCTCCCGCGAGCTGTGGGTGGCGCCGACGGCCAGCCAGTAGAAGGGGACCGCGACGGCGGCCAGGGCGAGGGCGAGCCCGGAGGTGAGCAGGATGCTCCGGCCCGGGTTTCGGGTGGTCACGTCTTCTCCCCGAGGAGGCGGAACTGGATCAGGCCGAGCAGTCCGACGAGGACGGTGAGGGCGTACGCGATGGCCGAGGCGTAGCCGAAGTCGAAGTACTTGAAGGCGTTCTGGTAGAGGTACACGCCGACGGTCAGGGTCGCGTTGTCCGGTCCGCCGCCGGTGAGGACGTACGGCTCGTCGAAGAGCTGGAGCGTGCCGATGGTCGACAGGACGGTGGTGAGCAGCAGCGCGGGCCGAAGCCCCGGCAGGGTGACGTGGCGGAACGCGCCCCACGCCCCGGCGCCGTCCACGGCGGCCGCGTCGTACAGCTCGCGCGGGACGGTCTGCAGCCGGGCCAGCAGGATGACGGCGTTGTAGCCGGTGTAGTGCCAGGTCAGCGCCAGGCCCAGGGAGATCCGCGCCCACAGCGGGTCGGTCAGCCAGGGCACCGGGTCCGCGCCGAGCAGCCCGAGGAGCCAGTTGACGAGCCCGTAGTCCTTGTTGAGGAGGACGGAGAAGACGATCCCGTACGCGACGAGGCCCGTGACCATCGGCAGGAAGAACCCGAGCCGGAAGACCGGACGGCCGCGCAGCAGCTTCGAGTCGAGCGCGACCGCGAGCGCCGTGGCGAGCGCCAGCATCAGCGGGACCTGGACGGCCAGGATCATCCCCGTGTTGCGCAGCGCGGTCCAGAAGAGCGGGTCGTCGGCCAGCCGGACGTAGTTGTCGGCGCCGACGAAGGTCTCGGTGCCGCCGGTCGTGCGGTGCAGGCTGAGCAGGAACGACCGGCCGACGGGGTAGAGCTTGAACACGGCGAAGAGCAGCAGGGCTGGCAGGACGAAGAGGTACGGGGCGACCCGGCCGCGCCGCCGTCGGCGCCCGGCGGCCGGGGCGGGTCCGGGCGCCGGGGTGGCGGGCCGCGCGGGGGCGAGCTGGGTCATCGGGCGGTTTTCCGGCCGGTCTGGCGGGCCAGTTCGCGGGCCGCGTCGGTCAGCACCTTCGCCGGGTCGGCGCCCTTGAGGAGCACCTTGGACTGGGCGTCGGTGACGAGCTTCAGGGCACGGGCGTAGTCCGAGGTGTAGTTCACGGCGGGGCTGGGGGCCTTGAGGGCGTCGAGGAAGACCTCGCCCTCGCGCTGCCCGCTGAAGAAGGCCGACGGCTGGTGGAAGACGGGGTCGTCGTACGCCTTGAGGAGGGCGGGCGCGATGCCCTTGCCCCGGTAGATCCGCACCTGGGAGGCGGGGCGGGTCAGCGCGAACTCGACGAAGGACCAGGCGGCCGCCTGCTGCCCGCTGCTGCCGGAGACGGCTAGGTGGGTGGAGTTCACCGTGGCCGCGGTGGGGCCGCCGCGGCGGACGGCCGGGGGCAGTCGGACCTTCCACTTGCCGGCCTCGTCCGGCACCTGCTCCTCGATGATCCCGCCGAACCAGGTGGGCCAGGGCAGGACGGCCGCGGTGCCCCGCTTGAGCGAGCTCATTAGGGCGTTCCATCCGCCGGAGAGATCGCTGACGAGCCCGGCGTCGTTCATCGTCTTGATGAGCGTCATGGCCCGGACGGCCTCGGGGGAGTCCAGGGTGATGCGGCCCTCCAGGTCGAAGTAGAAGGCCCCCTGGAGCTGGAGCAGCATCTGGAAGAAGTTGGCGGCGTCGGGCTGGGAGGCCGGCTTGTCGATGCCGAGGAGGTGGACGCCGGTCTTCGCCTTGAGGCGCTTGCCGGCCTCGACGGTCTCGTCCCAGGTCCCCAGCGCCTCGACGTCGACGCCGGCGCGCTCGAAGAGGTCGGCCCGGTAGTAGAAGCCGGCCGAGTTCGCCTCCCAGGGAAGGGCGTTGACTCTCTTGCCGTCGGGGGAGACGGTCCCCCAGAGGCCGGGCGCGAAGGCGTCCTTGTACGCGGTGGCGCCCAGCGGGGCGAGGTCGGCGAAGGCGCCGGGGAAGTGTTCGACGTACCCCGGCAGGTAGTCGACGCCGATGTGCAGGACGTCGGCGAGGCCCTGGCCGCCGGCGGCGAGGCCGGCCGTGATCTTGTCCCAGATCGCCGGGTTGCCGATGTCCTCGACGGTCACCCGGATGTCCGGGTAGGCCTTGTTGAACTCCGGCAGCAGGGCCTTGAGTTCGGCGGCCGGTCCCTGCCAGGACCAGACCGTGATCCGGCCCTTGCGCGGGTCCCCGGCGGCGCCGCCGCCCGGTTCGCCGTCGCTGCCGGAGCAGCCGGTGAGGGCGAGTGCCAGGGCGCCGCCTCCCATGCGGAGAACGTCTCGTCGTGCCGGTCGTCTGTCTGTCATGGGGCGGGACGTTACAAGCGGGCCAACATGAGTTGCAATGGATAGTAGAAAACTTTCAGCTGGACAGTCTGTCAACGAATGCGAGATCTCTTGCAAGTCTTCCGGGTGGGTTGTTAGCGTGCCGCGCGCCGACTGATCCCCCCGATCCGGGAGAGACCCCGTGACGCGTTCCCGTACGACGCTGCTGCTCGCCGCCGCCCTCGCGTTCCTCACCCCGTCCACCACGGCGCACGCCGAACCTGCGCCGCTCGCCGTGACCGACCCCGGTTTCGAAATGGGCGGTACGGGCTGGGAGTTCACCGACGGCACCGGAGTCGCGGTCAACAACCCGCACGCCGGGAGCCGGCTCGCCTACCTCGACGCCGGCAGCGGCATGACGGTCTCCCAGACCGTGACGGCCACCGGCGGCGGCAGCTATCTCGTCTCCGCCTGGATCGCCACCGGCGGACCCGGCGGCCGGTACGTCCTCCGGGTCAACGGCGTCGAGGCCGCCGCGCGCACCCTGCCCGCCGCCGCGAACTACCGCCGCCACACCCTCGGCAGGATCACGCTCGCCCCCGGCGACCGCCTGGAGATCGCCTTCGCCTCGGGCCAGGGCTGGATCAACGTCGACGACGTCATGGTCTCCCCGGCGGCCCCCGCCGACCCCCGCGTCTCCTCCAGCGACCCCGAGGTCGCCGCCATGTTCGACTGGGCGAAGGGCAAGGCGGGCAGCTGGGTCCACCTGCCCGGCACCCGGGGCCCCCTGGACGCCGACGAACGCCAGACCGGCGGCACGGGCACCGGCGTCTACGCGCCCTCCTACTGGGCCGGTTACGCCAACCGGAGCGGCTACTACTCCCGCGACACGGCCCATCAGCTCGCCGGCGCCGGAGTCCTCGGACTGCACGCCGAGAACCGGGAGATGCTGCGAGCCTTCGCCGCCTCCGCCACCGCCGGGCACGCCTACTACCCGGTCTGGGCCCTCAACTTCGACAACCGCACCCCCCTCTCCATCGACTACCGGGGCCCGAGCCTCTTCGTCCGCGAGGTGCCCGCCCCCTTCGAACTCGTCCAGAAGGCCGAGGAGGCGTACCGCTGGAGCGGCGACCCCGCCTACCTCGACGACCCCGCCCTCTGGGCGTTCTACCGGCACACCACCGAGGAGTTCGTCACCCTCCACGACGGACAGAAGGACAACGGCCCCGTGAAGGTCGCCGAAGGCACCGGCCGCGGCATCTTCCAGGGCACCGCCAGCTACGACGAGCAGAGCGACGAACCCCTTACCGAGGCGGGCGACGCCATCGCCTCCCAGTACCAGGCCTACCGCGCGATGGCCGCCCTCGCCCGCGCCAAGGGCGACCGCGTGACCGCCGACCTCTTCGGACGCCGTGCCCGCGACCTCAAGCGGTACTTCAACTCCACCTGGAGCGGCACTGGTTCGGGCGCCGACATGGTCCGCGGCTACACCACCGACGGGCACGCCCTGACCGGCTGGGGCAAGGAGAACAGCTGGTTCATGCCGATGAAGGGGATCATCGACCCGGGCGCCCGCCGCGAGGCGTACCTCGACTACATCGACGCCCAGGCCGAGGGCGACGGACGCCCCGACAACATCGAGGCCCTCACCTACCTCCCGGACACCTTCTTCGCCGGCAACCGCCCCGACACCGCCTGGAAGTGGATGCGCCGCGTCTACGCGCAGAAGGACGTCCAGCACGTCAACTCCCGCCAGGGCACCAACGGCGACTACCCCGAGGTCTCCTTCACCCTCGTCGCCCAGACCGTCCAGGGGCTCATGGGCGTCACCCCGGACGCCCCCGCCCGCACCCTCACCACCCAGCCGCGCCTGCCCTCCGGCATGGACTGGCTGAGCGTCGAGGACCTGCGGGTCGGGGACTCCGCCTTCACCCTCCGCCACGACACGGACCGCCGCTCGACCCTCACCCACACCACCGGCACCGCCGCCTACACCTGGGAGGCGCGCTTCCCCGGCGCCCACGCCGCCGTCGCCGTCGACGGAGTGCGCCGCCCGGCCCGTACCGAGGTCGTCGACGGAGTGACGTACACGGTCGTCCGCACCCGCGTCGCCCCCGGCCGGACCGTCACGGTGGAGGTCCGATGAGCACGCCCACCGCGTTCCCGGGCGGGGTCGGACTGTTCCGCCTCACCCCCGACGTGGCCCACCTCAACCACGGCTCCTTCGGCGCCGTGCCGACCCCGGTCGCCCGGGTCCACCAGGACCTGCTGGCCGAGGCGGCGGCCGACCCTGACGCCTTCTTCCTGGGCGTCCCCGACCGCCTCGCCGAGGCCCGCGGACGCGTCGCCGCCCACCTGGGCGCCGACCCCGAGGGCCTCGCCTTCGTCACCAACGCCACCGAGGCCGCGCAACTCTCACTCGACGCGCTCCGGTTGGACGCCGACGACGAGATCCTGGTCACCGACCACGGCTACGGCACGGTCGTCGCGGCGGCGGCCCGCCGCGCCCGCACGGTCACCGTCGCCCTCGACCCCGCCCTGCCGGACGAGGACGCCGTGCGCGAGGCGGTGCTCGCCGGGCTCACCCCCCGGACCAAGGCGGCGCTCCTCGACCACATCAGCTCGCCCACCGCCCGGACCGTCGCGGGACCCCGGCTGCTCGCCGAGCTCCGCGAGCGCGGGATCACCACCGTGGTCGACGGCGCCCACGCACCCGGAATGCTCGCCGAACCGCTGGCCGGACGACCCGACTTCTGGTTCGGCAACCTGCACAAATGGGCATACGCCCCGCCGGGCAGCGCCGTCCTCGCGGTGGCCCCCGCCCACCGGGCCCGGGTGCCCGCGCCCGTGCCCTCGTGGGAGGACCACCGGGGCTTCCCGCGCGCGGTCGAGTACCGGGCCACCGCCGACTACACCGGCTGGCTCGCCGCCCCCGAGGGCCTCGACCTGATCGCCCGGCTCGGTGCCGACGAGGTACGCGCCCACAACGGCGCACTCGTACGCCACGGAGCCGAGTTGCTGGCCGAGCTCCCCGGCCTCACCCCGCTCCCGTACACCGAGGGCCTCGCGATGCGCTCGCTGCGCCTGCCCCGGGGCCTCGCCCGCACCCAGCAGGAGGCCGCCGCGCTGCGCGAGGAGATCGCCGCCCGGCTCGGCTGCCGGGTGCTGATCTGGCCCTGGCCGGACGGCGGCGGCATCCGGATCTCCGGGCAGGTCTACAACCGGCCCGAGGAGTACGAGCGCCTCACCGCCGGCCTGCGGACGCTGCTCGCGGAGGGTTGAGCGAGGAGGGCTCAGTTCCGGTACACGCGCAGCTCCGTCACCTCGTACGACATCGCCGAGACGTCCGGGTCGGGCGCCGGGTGGTACCGGCCCGCGCAGACGGAGAGGTTCACGATGAGGTGCGCCCGCCAGGAGCGCCCCACCCCGCGGCGGTCGTCGAAGACGCGCGCTCCGTTGACCCACCACACCACGGAGCGCGCCCCGAACTCGACCCGGAGGTCCACCCACGCCCCCGGCCGGACCGCCGGGTCCCGGAAGTAGAGGTACCGGCCCCGGACCCGGTTCGACAGCTCCAGGAGGTCCGGGTTGTCGGGGTGGTACTCGAAGACGTCGACCTCCTGGCCGCCGTCGAGCCAGGTCCAGATCGCGGGCCAGGCGCCCGTCTCCACGGGCAGCCGTACCCGGGCCTCCAGGACGTCACCCGTCCGCACCTGGAAGCCCTCCGCGCTGCCCTCCGTGGTGAGCAGCCCGGCGTCCCACAGCCCGTCGTCCCTGCGGGTGGCCCGGAAGGTCCCCGTGCGGCTGTACGAGGGGTCCTCCACCAGGTAGTCGAGCTTGTTGTCGCCCCGGTTCGTCGGTCCGCCGTCGGGATAGGCCCACGAGTGGCCCGCGACCCACTGGTCGGCGGAGGAGAAGTCCGCGTCGAGGACGAGGTTCGCGGGGGTCGACGCCGGACCGCGCCCGCCGGAACCGCCGCCGCGCCGGAGCCGGTCGAAGAAGTCGGAGAACACGGCACCACTCCTTTCCGCGCGGGCCTCCGCCGGTCCGCGGGCGTTCCGCTTCACTGTGGCCCGCGCGGGCCGGGAGCGTGGCCGATTGGCGACAACTCGTCACCGGAATCACCGAATGTCCTGCGGAGACTCCGCCGAACGGCCCCCGTTCCCGCACCGGCGATCCCCATCGCAACGATCTTCACGACGGCTCGTTGACCACGCCGTGAAGAACGTCAGCACCGGGCGCCGCGCCCGCCTCCTCGCCTCCGCCGTCGCCGCCCTGCTCCTGGGCGTCGTGGGCACGCCCAACGCGTACGCCGCCCCCGACACGCAGGAGTGCCCGGCCGCGGAGATCTTCGCGACCGACAACACCACGGTCATCACGGACCCCGACGACCCCCGGCTCGACACCCGCCTCGTCCGCTTCGGCCACGAGGTGCGGCAGATCATCCGCGCCCACGGCGCCCGGCCGGGTGCCTCGGAGCTGCTCGACGGCGTCTTCTGGTCCGAGGAGCTGAAGCAGGCGACGTACGAGCGCTCCCGGGAGTTCGACGTCGAGCGGGTCGGCCGCGACGGGCTCCACCACATCGCGGGCGTCATCGCCAAGCGGTACGACCAGGAGGCCGTGCTCACCTTCCGCTGCCTGCCGCGCACGTCCCCGGAGACCGACGCCGTCGAGATCGAGGTCCCCGGCGTCCGGGTGAGCGGCGTGCGCGAGGCGCTCCTCGCGGACCCGGAGGCCCGCGCGAAGCTCGGCGGCGGTTCCGTCACCCGTGACGGCCGCCTCCTCCTCGTCGCCCCGGTCGACGACCTGCCGCTGGCCCGCAGGTTCACGACGGCCCTCGGCGCCGACTGGCACCGGGCCCAGGTGCGGTACGGAGACCGGGAGTTCGTGACCGGGGCGGTGTGACCGGGCGGCCCGCCTTGTCCCGGCGCGGGGCGATCGAGTAGCGTCGCCCCCGTGAACACCGGACCGGCGATACGCCATGCACGGACGGGCGATCCGGTGGACGACTGATCGCTCGACGGGTGCCCGGCAGGCACCCCGACGGTTCGGCACGCGGACCTCCCCAGTGCGCCAGCACTGCGAGTCCCTTCCCCGTGTCGAATCAGCAGCGAGGTCATCCACATGGCAGTCACGTTCAACCACACCATCATCGCGTCCGAGAACCGCGAGGAATCCGCGCGGTTCTTCCGCGAGTTGCTGGAACTCCCCGAGGCGCCGTCCTGGGGCCCCTTCCTCAACATCCAGCTCACCGACGGCGTCCTGCTCCAGTTCGCCGAACCCCCGGTGGACATCCAGATGCAGCACTACGCCTTCATGGTCGACGACGACCTGTTCGACCGGGCCTACCGGCGCCTGTGCGAGGGCGGCATCGAGCACTGGGCCGATCCGCAGATGAAGCGCCCCGGCGAGACCAACACCGAGCACGGCGGTCGCGGGGTCTACTTCAAGGACCCCTCCGGGCACGCGATCGAGCTGATCACGCGCCCGTACCTGTAGACGGGCCCGTGGCCGGGCGGGGTCAGGCGAGGAACTCCCCGTCGCGGGCCACGACCGCACCGCCGTGGACGACCATGTCCCGGCGCGGCATGTCGACGACGACCTGCGGCAGGCACTCGCCCCGCACCAGGACGAAGTCGGCCGGGGCGCCGGGCGTGAAGTCGGCGTGGGCGAGGCCCATGACGTCCGCGCCGCCGTGGGTCGCGACGCGGTAGCACTCGTCGAGCTCCTCGTCGAGGCGTATGTCCGTCACCCATCCGAGGATGTGCGCGCGGTGCAGCATGTCGGCGTCGCCGAACGGGCTCCAGGAGTCGCGCACGCCGTCGGAGCCGAGCCCGACCCGGACGCCGTGCTCGCGCAGCCGGGCGATCGGCAGCACCAGGGAGTCGGACGGCGCGACCGTGGTGAGGGCGATGTCCTGCTCGCCCAGGTCGGCGGCGACGGCGCCGAGTTCCCTGTCCGTCAGACCCGGCAGGCAGAAGACGTGGCTGACGGTGACCTTGCCGGCGAGGGAGAGGGCGCGGGTGCGCTCGACGATGCCGCGCATCGCCCTCATGCCGTTCTCGCCGCGGTCGTGCAGGTGGATGTCCACGCCGACGCCGTGCCGGTCCGCGATGCCGAAGACGGTGTCCAGCTGCTCGTCGAGGGCCTTGTCGAAGCCGATCGGGTCGATGCCGCCGATCATGTCGACGAGGCCCTCGCGGGCCGCCCGCTCCAGGAGGGCAGCCGTGCCCGGGGTGCGGATGACACCGTGCTGCGGGAAGGCCACGATCTGCACGTCGAGGGCGTGCCGCAGCTTCTCGCGGGCCTCGGCCAGGCCCTCCACACCGGCCAGGCCGTAGGCCGGGGCCACGTCGGCGTGGGCGCGCATGCCGCGGGTGCCGCGGGAGACGGCGTGGCTCATCAGGCCGTACGCGCGCTCGGCGACCGGGCGGCGCTGGGCGCGGAACAGGTCCACGTCCTGAGCGACGTAGTCCGCGAGGGAGGAGGCCGGGCGCCGCGAGACCCAGGAGCCGCCCCAGGTGGTCTTGTCGGGGTGGATGTGCGCGTCGACGAGGGACGGCAGGGCGATCCGGCCGCCGCCGTCGACGACCTTCGCGCCGTGCGGCGCGGGGCCGTCCGAGATCCGGCCGTCGACGACCACGAGGTCCGTGGCCTTCGCCGCGCCGAACGGGCGCACATCGCGGAACACCACGGCCCTGGACCGGTGCCCGCCGCGCCCGTCCGCCGCGGTGTCGGCGGTCGCCGCCCGGGCGGGGGCGGCCGCGGCGGCACCCGTGGCCGTGGCCCCGGCGAGGGCGGCGGCCCCGGCGAGCATGGTGCGACGGGAGAGCGGGCCGGAGGCGGGTGAGGACGACTGCATGGGGACTCCTTTGGCGAGGGACTCCAGATTTTGTATACCAAGTTGCGATCGGTGGACAAGGGTGAAGGTCAGTAATGACTTACTGTCCAGCTCGTGCCGCTGTTGAGGGGTTCCCCTTGCTCTCCATTTGGTATACGAATTCTTCTTGTGGCGTTCTCGTTCCCGTGCGGGCCCCTCGGATATTCGGGTGCGCCCGGCGCCGGTCCGGTGGTGCAATCGCCCGATGGGACAAGCGACAACCATGACGGTCGACCGCGGACAGTTCGCCGACGCGGTCACCCCCTGGGAGGAGACGGCCTGGCGGGCGGCCGCGCTCGGCTGGTCGGAGCGGGAGCTCGCCCGGCACGGCCTGGCCGAGACCGGACCGCGCGAGGTCAGGGTCCGGCCCTGGTCGATCCTCGTGCGCTTCCGGACCGGGGCCGGGGAGCGCGAGGCCGTGTGGTTCAAGGCGAGCGCCCCGGACGCCGCCTTCGAGGCCGCCCTCGGGGGCGCGCTCGCCGACTGGGTGCCCGAACACGTCGTGACCCCGCTCGCCGTCGACGCCGAGCGGGGCTGGTCGCTCCTGCCCGACGGCGGGCCGCTCTTCCGGAACGTCCTCGACGCCGGTGGTGCCGGGCCGGAGTCCTGGGCGGAGGCGCTCGGCCAGTACGCGCGGATGCAGCGGGCCCTGACCCCGTACACGGACCGGATGACCGGCCTCGGCGTGCCCGGCGGACGCACCGGTCAGCTGCCGGACGTCTTCGACGGCCTCGTCGAGGGCAACGGCACCCTCGCCCCGGACACCCGCCGCGCCCTCCGGGACCAGCGGCCGAGGCTCCTCGACTGGTGCGCCGAGCTCGACGCGTACGGCATCCCGGACTCGCTCGACCACTGCGACCTGCACGACGCACAGCTCCTCGCCCCCGCCGCCGGCCGCTTCACCTTCTTCGACTGGGGCGACGCCAACGTCGCCCACCCCTTCAGCAGCCTGCTGGTCCCGGCCCAGGCCGTCCGGGAGCGCCACGGCCCCGAGCACGTGCACCGGCTGCGCGAGGCCTACCTCGAACCCTGGACCGACCTGGGGCCCTCCCTCCCGGAGCTGCGCCGCGCCGCGGTGCTCGCCACCCGGCTCGCCGCACTGGGCCGGGCGGTCTCGTGGTTCCGGCTCTTCCCCGGCACCCCGACCACGGGGTGCGAAGAGGCGAGCGCCCACTGGGTGAAGGAGCTGTTCGCGGCGTCCCCCGTGTTCTGACCCCCGTCCCGCTCCGGGGTCAGGCGCGGCCCGCGGCCTTCTGGCTACGGCGGGACAGCGAGTCGACGACCACGGCGGCCAGCAGGACCGATCCGGTGATCATGAACTGGACGGCGTTGCTGACGCCCATGATGTTCATGCCCGACTGGATGGACCCGATCACCAGCGCGCCGAGCAGGGCGGACCAGACCGAGCCGCGCCCGCCGAACAGGCTCGTGCCGCCGATGACGGCCGCGGCGATGACGTTCATCAGCAGGTTGCCGCCGCCGGAGGTCTGGCTCGCGGACTGGATCTGTCCGGCGAGGAAGATGCCGCCGACCGCCGCCATGAGCCCGGAGATCGAGAAGACGGTCATCCGGACGAACGGCACGCTGATGCCGGCGCGGCGGGCGCCCTCGATGTTGCCGCCGACCGCGAAGATCCGGCGCCCGTACGTCGTGCGGCGCAGCACGAAGTCCAGCACCACGAGCAGGATCAGGAAGATGAGGAGCGCCAGTGGCAGCCCCTGGTAGCGGTTGAGGATGTACGCCGCGACGAACGCGATCGCGGCGATGACCACCGTACGGAGCACGATCTCGGCGACCGGCCGGAACGGCACCCGGGCGGCCTGGCGCCGCCGGGCGTCCAGGAGCGAGGCCGCGAGGAAGAGCCCCACGCCCACGGCGGCCGTCACATAGGCCGCGGCGGGGCTGTGGAAGATCGTCGAGTAGAGCTTGGAGACGATGCTCTCGCTCGGGATGTTCACCGTGCCGCTGCTGCCCAGGATCTGGAGCATCAGACCGTTCCAGAAGAGGTTGCCCGCCAGGGTGACCACGAAGGCCGGTACGCCGACCTTCGCGAAGAAGAACCCGTGGATGAGCCCGACGGCCGCTCCGCCCGCGAGGGCGACGAGCAGCGCCAGCCACTCGTTCATGCCGTTCAGGACGTTCAGCACGGCGAAGACGGCGGCGCACAGGCCGCTGACGGAGCCGACGGAGAGGTCGATCTCGCCGAGCAGCAGGACGAAGACGATGCCGACGGCGATTATGCCGGTCCCGACGATCTGCTGGCTGAGGTCGGAGAGGTTCTGGGCCGAGAGGAACGTGCTGTTGAGACTGCCGAAGACCGTCCAGATGATGATCACGGCGACGATGACCGGCAGCGAGCCGAGCTCTCCGCTGCGCAGCTTGCGGCGGAACTCCCCGAGGTATCCCTTCAGGCCCTCCTCGCGGACGAGCAGTCGGCTGTCGACCGCCGGCATGGCCTCGGGCGCCGGTCCCTGCGCGCCGTTGTCGGGGGCTCGGTCCCGTCTCATTGCTCCTCCTCCTGCCGCTTGCGGGCCTGGCGGCGGGTGACGGCGCTGTCGGTGGCCCCGGTGATGGCGGAGATGATCTCCTCGGTGGTGGTGGCGCGCTTGTCGAAGAAGCCGTTGTTGCGGCCGAGCCGCATGACGGCGATCCGGTCGGCGACCGCCATCACGTCCACCATGTTGTGGCTGATCAGAATGGTGCCGAGACCGTGGTCACGGAGCCGCTCGACCAGGTCGAGGACCTCGGCGGTCTGCTCCACGCCCAGGGCGGCGGTGGGCTCGTCCAGGATGACGACCTTGGGGTCGCCGATCAGGGAGCGGGCGATCGCGACGGTCTGGCGCTGGCCGCCCGAGAGGGAGGCCACCGGGATGCGGACGCTGGGGATCCGGATGGAGAGGGTGTCGAGCAGTTCGCGCGAGCGCTGTTCCATCCGGACCTCGTCCAGGACGCCGAAGCGGCGCAGCTCGCGGCCGAGGAAGAGGTTGCCGACGACGTCCAGGTTGTCGCACAGGGCGAGGTCCTGGTAGACGGTGGCGATGCCGAGGTTCTGGGCGTCGTGGGGCCGGTTGATGGAGACCGCCCGGCCCTGCCACTCGATGACGCCCTCGTCGGGCGGGTTCACCCCGGCGATCGACTTGACGGCGGTGGACTTGCCGGCGCCGTTGTCGCCGACGAGGGCGACGACCTCGCCGGCGTGGACCTCCAGATCGAAGTCCTTCAACGCCTGGACCGCGCCGAACCGTTTGGAGATCCCCCGCAGGGTGAGCACGGGTGGCTCCGGCAAGGGAACCGCCTCCTCAGCTCGTGCCTAGGGACCGGCTATTCGAGACCGGCGTCCTTGCAGGCCGCCGCGTAGGTCGGGGTGCAGATCTCCTTGACCGTGTAGAGCCCGTCCTTGACGACGGTGTCCTTGATGTTGCTCTTGTTCACCACGACCGGGTTGAGCAGCTGGGCCGCGACCTTGTGGTTGCTGCCGCTGGTGACGGTGGTGGGCACCAGGTCGGACGAGAGGGTCTTGCCCTCGGCCAGGTTGACGGCCATCGTGGCGGCGATGTCGGCCTCCGGCTTGTAGGGCTTCTCGATGGTGAAGGTCTGAGTGCCGATCAGGATCCTCTGGATCGCGTCGAGTTGCGCGTCCTGACCGCTCAGCGGGACATTCATGCCAGCCGACTTGAGGGCGGTGGCGATACCGGCGGCCAGTCCGTCGTTGGCCGAGTAGACGCCGACGATCTTGTCCTTGCCGAGGGAGGCGATGGCGCCGGACATCTGCTGGTTGGCGTTGTTCGGGTCCCAGTTGGGAGTGTCGTACTCCTTGCCGATCTTCACCTTGCCGTCGAGGACGGAGTGCGCGCCGGCCTTGAACTCGGCCGCGTTCGGGTCCGTCGGCGACCCGTTGTGCATCACGATCTCGCCGCTCTTGGCCTTGTCGCCGAGCGCGTCGAGGAGCGCCTTGCCCTGGAGTTCGCCCACCTTGTGGTTGTCGTACGACACGTAGGCGTCGACGGGGCCCTGCGCGAGGCGGTCGTACGCCACGACCTTGACGCCCGCGTCATGGGCCTTCTGCACGGAGGACTGGATGGACTTGGCGTCCACGGCGTCCAGGATGAGGACCTTGTCGCCCTTGGCGAGGGCGGTGTTGACCTGCTGCTGCTGGGTGGTGGCGCTCTCCGCGGCGTTGTAGTAGTCGATGTGGGCCCCGGGCGCCAGTTCGTTGATCTTCGCCTCGATGTAGGGCCGGTCGAACTTCTCGTACCGCGTGGTCTTGCTCTCCGGCAGCAGCAGTCCGATCTTGACGTCCTGCTTCTCGCTCCCCGCGCCCAGGGCCGTCGCACTCGTCGCCGCCACTCCCAGGGAGAGGGCCGCGGCTCCGGCCAGGGCTATCGCGCTCCGCAATGTACGGGTCATGGGGGGCTCCTTTCGTACGCCCCTTCTCCCTCACCTCGTGAGCGCGGGAACGAGGGTGTACATATGGCCTATATATCGACATTAGCCGCAACCTGAGGACCGGCAAGCGGGTGAGCCCCGGGGCCGTGCGCTCGGATCGAGGCTGGCGGGGCGCTGCCCGGAGTGGGAGGATTTGTACGAAGCGACAACGAGCCCGCGCCGGCGCATCCGCTTCCGGCGAGGCCTCCCGTCGAACGAAGAAGGCGCCATGTCCGCCATCACGGAAAGCATCGACATCTCCCGCACGCCCGCGGAGGTCTTCTCCTACGCGACCGACCCGGCGCATCTGCCCGAGTGGCAGGAGAGCGCGGTCTCGGTCCGCGCGATCGGCGACGCCCCCCTCACGGTCGGTTCCAAGGCCGCCGTCACGCGGCGGCTCGGCAAGCGGGAGTTCACCACGACCATGCAGGTCATCGAGCTGGAGCCGCCGAGGCACTGGCACGTGCACGGCATCGACGGCCCCGTACGCGGCGACGTCCAGGGCACCATCGAGCCGCTGGACGACGGCGAGCGCTCCCGGCTGACGCTCTCCCTCGACTTCGAGGGGCACGGCATCGGCAAGGCCCTCGTCCCCCTCGTCGTCCGCCCCCACGTGCGGAAGGAGATGCCCAGGGACGAGCTGACCCTCAAGAACATCCTGGAGAGCGGCGCGGCCGGGGACACGCGTCAGTAGTGACTGTTCATCGCCTCGCGCACCTCGGCGAGGGTCGCGTCCGCCACGGCCCGGGCCCGCTCGTTCCCCTCGCGCAGGACCCGGCGGAGGTACGAGCGGTCCCGCGCGTACTCCGCGCGGCGGGAGCGGATCGGCGCCAGGTACTCGTTGACCGACTCCGTCACGGTCCGCTTCAGCGCCGCGGCCCCCGCGGAGCCGATGTCCTCGGCGACCTCCTCGGGAGTACGGCCCTGGCAGAGCGCCGCGAGCAGCAGGAGCGACGACACCTCGGGACGGCCCGCCGGGTCGTAGGCGATGTGCCGCTCGGAGTCGGTCCTCGCGCCCCTGATCTGCCGGGCGGTCTCGTCGGCGTCGGCGGCCAGGGCGATGGCGTTGCCGCGGCTCTTGCTCATCTTGCTGCCGTCCGTGCCGAGCAGCAGCGGCGCCTCGGACAGCAGGGCGTCGGGCTCGGGGAAGACGGCGGCGCCCTTGCCGTAACGGTCGTTGAAGCGGCGGGCGACGGTCCGGGTGATCTCCAGATGCGGCAGCTGGTCCTGGCCGACGGGGACGAGATCGGCCTTGCAGAACAGGATGTCGGCGGCCTGGTGGACGGGATAGGTGAACATCAGGCCGCTGACGGCCGACTGCCGGGAGTGGGCGATCTCGTCCTTGACGGTGGGGTTGCGGTTCAGCTCCGCCACGGACACCAGACTGAGGAAGGGCAGCAGCAGCTGGTTCAGGGCGGGGACCGCGCTGTGGGTGAAGACCGTGCTGCGCTCCGGGTCCACACCGATGGCGAGGTGGTCGAGGACGAGCTCCTCGACGTGCTCGGTGAGCCTGTCCGCCACGTCGCGGTCGGTCAGGACCTGGTAGTCGGCGATGATCACGAACAGCTCCACCCCGAGGTTCTGGAGCCGCACCCGGTTGTGCAGGGTGCCGAAGTAGTGCCCCAGATGCAGCCGCCCGGTGGGGCGGTCCCCGGTCAGGATGCGGAAACGGCCCGGGTCCTTGAGGATCTGCTCCTCCAGGACCGCGCTGCGCGCCTTGGCGGCGGACGTCCCGAGCGCGTCGGTGGAGGGGACGGCGGTGGTGGCGGTGAGGGTGCTCATGAGTTCTCCTGGTGTGGGTCGATGGCGCCGTCGGGACGACAGGACCCATGAGCCAGGGAACGCAAAAGGGCCGTTCGTCCGAACGGCCCGGTCGTGCGCGAAGGGTGGCCGCTCCTAGGAGGAGCGCCACCAGCTGAGGCACGACGACAGATGCATGGAGCCAGCGTACATGCCCCGCGGCCGAAGCCGCGGGGCATATGAGGAGCGTCGGGTCAGGAGAGCACGACCGGCAGGTCGAACAGGTCGTTCTGCGTCACGACCGGCTTGTTGCGGAGCTCCTCGCGGGGGACCGCCAGACGGAGGCCCGGGAAGCGCTCGTACAGCGCGGGGAGCGCCACCGAGGCCTCCAGGCGGGAGAGCGCCGCGCCCGGGCACACGTGCGGGCCGTGGCCGAAGGAGATGTGCCGGTTCGGGGTGCGGGTCACGTCGAACTCGCCCGCCGTCGGACCGTGCTGCTCCTCGTCCCGGCCGATCGCGCCGAACGACACGATCAGGGCCTCGCCCTTCGGCAGGACCCGGTCACCGACCTCGATGTCCTCGGTGGCGAACCGGATCAGCACGTGCGAGGTGGGCGTCGACCAGCGCAGCGTCTCCTCGATCACGTTCTCCCACGGCACCTCGCCCTTGAGCACCAGGGCACGCTGCTCGGGGTGGGTCTCCAGGGCGACGACCGCGTTCACGATCAGGCTGATCGTCGTCTCGTGCCCGGCCGCCACCATCAGCTGGAGGGTGTTGGTGATCTCCTCCGTGGTCAGCCGGTCGCCGCCCTCCGACGCCTCGATCAGCGCGCTCGTGAGGTCGTCGCCGGGGTTCTCCGCCTTGCCCGCCACGATCCCCGCGAACAGCGCGCCCAGGTCCGCCATCATCTGCGGCACCTCCTCGGGCGGCGTCTGCGTCGAGAAGAACTTGTCGAACAGCGCCTTCATCCGCGGGTGGTCGGCCGGGTCGACGCCCATCAGCTCGCCCACCACGTTCATCGGCAGCGGGTACGCGAACTCCGCCTTCAGGTCCACGACCTCACCGGCCGGGCGCTCGGCCAGCCGGTCGAGCATCCCCCCGGTCAGCGACTCGATGCCGGCGCGCAGCCGCTCCACCCGACGCGCCGTCAGGGCCTGCGCGACCAGCGTCCGCAGCCGCCGGTGCTCCTCGCCGTCGACGGTCAGCATCGACCGGCCGGGGTTCGCCAGACCGATCAGCGGCCAGTCCAGGGGTATCTCGCCGCGCTGCCACGCGCCCCAGACGCCGATGTCCTTCACGAGACGGGCGTCGGTGAGCAGCCTGCGTGCCTCGGCATGCCGGGTGACGGCCCAGCAGGGCACCCCGCCGGGCAGCACGACACGGGCCAGCGGGCCGGCCGCGCGCAGCCGGGCGCTCTCGCCGTCGAGGTCGGCGACGAAGGGGTCAAGCTCGATCACATCGGTGCCGGACGCGGCGGTGTGGTCGTACGGGCAGCTCATCCGAGGGCTCCAAGGGCGGGGGTCGGGGTGTACGTCACGGGCAGTGCGGTCAGGCCGCGCAGCCAGGGGGAGGGGCGGCGGGCGAGGGCGTCCTCGGCGACCGCGAGGTCCACGTCCGGCAGCCGGTCGAGGAGCACCTCGATGCCCGTCCGGGCGATGGTCTCGGCGACCTCCTGGGCGGGGAACGGGCAGCGGTGCTCGCCGTGCCCGAAGGAGAGGTGCGCGTTGTTGCCGCCGGTGAACGCGCCGGAGTCGGTGCGCACGTGCGGGTCGGAGTTGGCGGCGGCCAGGCCGAGCAGCAGCAGATCGCCCTGGCCGATCCGGCGCCCGCCGAGGCGGGTGTCGCGCGAGGCCCACCGACCGGCGACGTTCTGGGTCGGGGTGTCCTCCCACAGGACCTCGTTCATCGCCTCGCCGACGCTGTGCCGGCCACCGGCGAGGGAGGCCGCGAACCGGTCGTCGGTCAGCATCAGACGCAGCGAGTTGCCGATCCAGTCGGCGGTCGGCTGGTGCCCCGCGGCCATCATCACCATGAGGTCCTGGGCGACCTCCTCGACGGTGAACCCGGCGGTGTTGGCGAGCATCCGGGAGGCGACGTCGTCGCCGGGCGTCTGCAACTTCGCGGCGAGCAGCGCGAACATCGACTCGGCCAGGTGGCGCTGGCCCTCCAGGGCGCCCTCCTGACCGTTGATCATGTCGTTCATGGCGGTGACGAGGCCGGGCCCCTGCTCGTCGGCGAAGCCGTAGCAGCTGGCCAGGACGCGGACCGGCAGCAGCATCGCGTACTCGGCGATGATGTCGCAGGAGCCCTTGCCGCACAGCGCGTCGATCAGTTCGTCGGCGAAGCGCTCGGCGCGCTCCTTGAGGAGGAACGGGTCGATCGCCTCCAGGGCGCCGGAGACGACCCCGGCGCGCTCGCGGTGCCGCTCGCCGACGGTGTAGAGGATGGACGGCTGCTTGCGGCCGATCATCGGCAGCAGGGGCCAGTCCGCCGGGATGGCGTCCCACTGGTTCCACAGGTCGGAGTCGCGGGAGAAGAGGACCGGGTCGCTGGTGACCTGGTGCAGCTCGCGGTAGCCGAGGACCAGCCAGGCGGGCACGTCCCCGTCCAGCAGGACCGGGGCGACGGCCCCGTGCTCGCGGCGTATCTGCCGGTACAGCTCGGTGGGGTCGGTCTGGAACCGGGGCCCGCTCAGCGGGACGGGCTGGGGCTCGGGGAGGGTCACGGGGTGGGCTCCGGGATCGGGTGGGGGGTCGGCCGGGAGGCCGCGACGACGGTCCGCAGGTGCTCCACGAGCGAGATCAGGACCTGCTTGCTGGACTCCCGCGAGCGGGCGTCGCAGAAGACCAGCGGTACCTCGTCGGCGAGGTCGAGGGCCTCGCGGATCTGTGCGGGGGTGTGGGCCGGGCCGCCGAAGTCGTTGCATGCGACGACGAACGGCGTGCCGTGGTGCTCCAGGCGGTCGATCGCGTACCAGGAGTCGGCGAGCCGCCGGGTGTCGACGAGGACGACCGCGCCGAGGGTCCCGGAGAACAGCCGGTCCCACAGGAACCAGAACCGCTCCTGGCCGGGCGCCCCGAACAGGTACAGGACGTTGTGGGCGTCCAGCGAGATCCGGCCGAAGTCGAAGGCGACCGTGGTGGCCCGCTTCGCGGTCACGCCGACGGTGTCGTCGACGCCCTCGCCGGCCTGGGTCATGGTCTCCTCGGTGTTCAGCGGACGGATCTCGCTGACCGAGCGGACCAGGGTGGTCTTGCCGACTCCGAAACCGCCGACGACGACGATCTTCAGTCCGTTGTCGGCGGTGCTGCGCAGGGTCTGGCGCTGTTCAGAGATTGCGGAGTCCAACGAGCACCTGCTCCAGGATGTCGTGATCGGGAAGGCGGTACGCGGCGCGGGGGTGCCGCGCGCTGATCCGGCCCGTGTCGTGCAGGTCCGCGAGGAGGATCCGCGTGATCGACACGGGCAGGCCGAGTCCCGCCGCCACCTCCACCACGGCCGTGGGGAGGCGGCACATGCGCAGGATCGCGGCGTGCTCGGACTGCATGCCGGCGACCGGATCGCTCTCGGAGACGACGAGCGTCACCAGGTCGAAGGCGTCGGACCCGGCGCGGCTGCGGCCGCCGGTCAGGGTGTAGAGCCGGTCGGGTGAGTCGTCCCGGCCCGGCCTGCCGCGGCTCATCCCCGGGGCCTCGCGACCAGGTGCTCGCCCAACTGCTCCACCAGCTCGGACATGTTGTGGCCGACGAGCCCGGCGTCGGCGTCCTCGTCGGCGACGAGCGCGAGGTGGGCGCCCTCGCCCGCCTCCACGATGAACAGGATGCCGCCGTAGAACTCGGCCATCGCGGAGCGGACCCCGCCCGTGCCGTCGCCGAACTCCACGGAGGCGCCGTGCGACAGGCTCTGGATGCCGGCGGCGATCGCGGCGAGCTGGTCGGCCTGGTCGACGGAGAGCTCGGGGGTACGGCAGAGCTTGAGGCCGTCCCGGGAGAGCACCAGGGCGTGACGGGTGCCCGGGGTGCGTTCCAGCAGGCCCTCCAGGAGCCAGCTGAGCTTCTCGTCGGTGGTGGTGCCGGTCATGACGGGGTGCCTTCCGAGTGCGGAGAGTTGGTGCTGGGCGGGTCGACGGGGGCTTCGGCGGCGGGCTCGTCCTCGGTCGTCGCCCGCTCCTCCGGCGCCGGGGCGCCGGTGCCGCGGACCGCCTGGCGGAAGGTGCCGAAGCGCGTGGCGGCCCCGGCCGCCGCGCCGGCGCGCGGGCCCGCCGCGCGCGGCTTCCCGGCGGCCTCGGGGCCCTCGGGGTGGGCGGCGGCCATCGCCCGGCCGCGGCGGCGGCGCGGCAGACCGCTCTCGCCGAACCGGGGGTGCTCGCCGGTGCTCTCGGCCGCGGTCTCGTGCGTGGTCTCGGGCTCGACGGCCGGGACGGGCGCGGGCGGCGACGCCAGGCCGCGTCCCGTCACGGGAGGCAGGACGGCCTCGGGCGCGGGCTGCGGCTCGGCGGGCACGTGGCTGATCAGCTCCTGGGGCAGCATCAGCAGGGCGCCGGTGCCGCCGCGCGCCGAGGGGCGGAACGACACGGTGAGGCCGTGCTTGCGGGCCAGGCGGCCGACGACGGCCAGGCCGAGCCGGGTGCCGGAGAGACTGGCCAGGTCCTGCGCCGTCGAGCCGACCGCGGCCTCCGCGCGGCGCAGCTGCACGTCGCTCATGACCAGGCCGCTGTCCTCGACCGAGATGATGACGCCGGCCGGGACCTCCTCCACGTAGACGTGGACCTCGGCGGTGGGCGGCGAGAAGTTCGCCGCGTTGTCCATGAGTTCGGCCAGGGCGTGCATGACGCCCTCGGCCGCGTGCCCGGCGACGGCCGCGTCGCTGCTGGAGTGCAGTCGCACCCGCTGGTAGCCGCCGATCCGGCCCATGGCGCCGCGCAGGATCGACTCCATGACGATGGGTCGGGCCCAGCGCCTGCCGGACCGGGCCCCGGTCAGCACGGCCACCGAGTCGGCGAGCCGGCCGGCCTGGGCGGTGCGGTGGTCGAGGTGGAGCAGGTCGGTCAGGACGTCCTCGTCCGCGTGCCGGTGCTCCATCTCCCGCAGGTCGGCGAGCATGCTGGTGGCGAGGGCCTGCATGCGGCCGGCCGCGTTGGCCGCGGCGGCCATGGCGGCGGACCGGCCGGACTCGGCGCGGCGCAGCCGCGTTTCGAGCCGCTGGACCTCGGCGGCCCGATCGGCGGTCAGCTCGGCGATGCGGGCGGTGTGGGTGCGGGCGAGTTCCTGGGTCCGGGCGGTGTGGGCCGCCTCGGAGGCGGCGGCCTCCGTCTCGTACCGCTCCTTCAGCGCCGCCGTCCCGCGCGCCGCTTCGGCCGCCTGCCGGGCGGCCAGGGCCTCCCGGGAGGCGAGTTCGGCGGTGAGGGCCTCGACCCGGCGGCTCAGGGAGCGCGCGGTCCGCCCGTACCAGGTGACGGCGAAGGCCGCGGCCGCGAGGAGCAGGACGCCGCCGCCGCTGAACCAGCCGAGGGCGGGACGGATCTCGGCCGGCACCGCGGCGACCGCCGCGACGACGAGCGCACCACCCGCGACGGCCGTCAGCGACGAGGCGAGCAGGGCAGGACGGAAGGGGATGGACGGCGCCGACATCAACCAGACTCTCAGGAACGGGCACGCGGGGTGGGGAGTCGCAATGACGGCACTATAGATCCGGAGTTGATCGTTTCGGAACCGGCCTTGATCGGATCGGTATGCAGGTCACGGAATACGCTGCCGCTCCGCCTCCGTCGTGACCTCCGGGCAGGTCAGACCGGCGCGCTCCGCCAGCGCACCGCCCTGGAAACGGCTCTCCGCCCCCAGCTCCTCCAGGAGATCGGCGATGTGACGGCGGCAGGTGCGCAGCGACATCCCCATGCGCCGGGCGATCACCTCGTCCTTGGCGCCCTCCGCGAGCAGCCCCACGAGCGCCCGCCGCAGACTCGGCCCGACCTCCTTGTACGCGGCCTCGCTGGCGCCGACGAAGGGCACCGCCCCGGACCAGTGCTGCTCGAACACCCGGCAGAGGTACGCCACCACGTCGGGGTCCCGCACGAGCACCGCGCCCTCGCCCGCACCGCCGTCGGCACGCCGGGGCAGGAAGGCGACCGACCGGTCGAAGACCACGGCCCGGTCCGGCAGTTCGGCGGCGGTGCGGTACTCGGCGCCGGCCTCGGTGAGCCGCTCCACGTACCCCTGGGTGGACAGGCTGGACCGCGCCGAGTGCTGGTACAGCGTGCGCATCCGCACGCCCCGGCGGAGCATCGCCACGTCCCGCTCGACGGCGTCCCCGAGACGGTGCGCGGCCCGTCCGCCGCCCGGCTGGATGCTGAACACCTCCTCGCGGCAGCGGGCCGACTCCTCGGTGAGCATCGCGGAGGCCGACGCCATGTCGGGCAGCACGTCGAAGCCCTCCCGGCGGCCCTGTTCGCGCCGGGCGGCGCGGTACCGGGGCATCAGGGAGTGCAGGTCGTCGCGGAGGGCCTGGGCGTGCGCGGCGGCCCGCGCGAGCTCCGCCTCCAGCGGCCCGACCACCTCCGCCGCGGCGGCGTCCGGGCTCACCGGGATCAGCTCATCCGGCCGGCCGGGCGCCGGACGCAGCAGGCGCAGCCGCCGCAGGGTGCGGCAGGCCGACTCCACGTCCTCCGCGCCCAGTCCGAGGCCGGGAAGCCCCTCCGACGGCCGGTCCGCCAGGCTGCCGTGCTCCAGTACGTACGCGAAGACGGCGACGGCCCCGGCGTCCAGTCGAGGCATTCCGTCCACATCCACCCCAGTAGTCACCCAATTCCCCCGTGATGCGGCCCTGCTACTTCCGTGCCATGCAGGGTATTGCCAGGTCATGGCGCTGGACCAAGCGGGCTCGCCGGGATGGACTGGTGCTGTCCGGCCGAGGGAAACCCCATCAGGCCGACATACGGCGTGAACCATCCAGACATGGAGCTTCCCGCCCGTCCTTCCACCTCCCGAACCAGGAGCCGCACCATGTCCGTCGCCGTCCGCTGCCTCCTCGTCCTCACCGTCCTGCTCGCCGGCGGATCGGCCCTCGCCACGGCGGCCGACGCACCGGCGACGCGGACGGCGGCCGCGGACCTCATGGACACCAGCTGGGGCGACGACTACCAGCGGCCCCTCCAGTAGGCACCCCGCCGCCCGCCCACTCGTCAGCCCTGCGAAACGCGAGGACGAAGAGCGTGTCGTCACCCACCGGGAACCCTTCCCCGCCCGGCCCCGGCCCCCGGCGGTCGCGCCCCGAAAGCCCCGCGGACCGGGCCCTGTTGCCGGACGTCGTCCGCGCCGTGATCGCCCGGAGCGCACCCGGCGCCGAGCCGGCGGACTGGAGCGTCGAACAGGGGGAGTTCTGGTGCCACGTCGTGCCCGGCGGAGCCGTCGCGCGCGCCCAGGGCTGGAAGCTCCACATCCCCGCCACCCCGCTCTCGGCCCCCCTGGTCCTGGCCCGGTCCGCCGAGGTTCTCGTGGCCCACCGCGCGGCCTTCAAGTTCGCCGGGAGCCCGGCCAGGGTCGCCGCGCTGGTCTCCGGGCGCTTCGCCCGCGGCGGAGGCGGCAAGTTCCTGACCGTGTACCCGTCCGACGACGAGCAGTTCCGGCGGCTCGCCGAGGAACTCCACCGGGCCACCGAGGGCCTGCCGGGCCCCGCCGTCCTCTCCGACCGGCGCTACCTCCCCGGCAGCCAGGTCTTCTACCGGTACGGAGTGTTCAAGGGCGTCCGTGAACTCACGGCCGACGGCTCCTTCGCCGCCCGCCTCACCGACCCCGAGGGCCGGCCGGTCGCCGACGAGCGCAACGCCTGGTTCAGCCCGCCCGCCTGGGCCGGCGACCCCTTCCCCGACCGTACCGCCGCACCCGCCCGCAGCACGGCCACGGCCAAGCCCGTCCTGCTCGGCGACCGCTTCCTCGTACGGGGCGCGATCCAGCACTCCAACAAGGGCGGGGTGTTCCGGGCCGAGGACACCCGCACCGGCGCACAGGTCGTCGTCAAGCAGGCCCGCCCCCACGTGGGGGCGGGACTCGAAGGCCTGGACGTCCGGGACCTGCTGCGCCGCGAGGCCGCGCTGCTCGAACGGTTCGGGCGCGCGCACCCCGACCGGGTCCCCGGCCTCGTCGAGGTGTTCGAACAGCAGGGCAGCGTGTTCCTGGCCACCGCCTCGGTCCCGGGAGCCACGCTCCGGCGCACCGTCGCCGAACGCCTGGCACGCGAGGGCAACGGCTGCCCCGACGACCGCACGGCCGCGTCCCTGGTCCGGCAGCTCGTCGAACTCGTCGCCGCCGCCCATGAACTCGGCGTCACCCTGCACGACTTCAACCCCAACAACATCATGGTCGCCCCGGACGGGCGGCTCGTCCTCATCGACCTGGAGATGGCGGCCCCGGAGGGGGAGCGCTGGGTACTCGGAGCCACCCCCGGCTACACCGCCCCCGAACTGCGCGCCGCCGACCAGGTGGCCCCCGCCCTGCCGCCGGACGTCGACCTGTACGCCCTCGGCGCCACCGTCCTGCACGCCCTCGGCGGCGCCGACCCGCTCTTCGCCGAGGACCTCCCGCGCGAGACGGCCCGGCCGGACGAACAGCGCCTCGCGGACCTCGTGGAGCTGCTCTCCCGCGACCACGCACCCGTACGGCGCTTCGCGCCGCTGATCCGGGGGCTGATGCGGGACGAACCCGCGGACCGCTGGAGCCTGGAGCGGGCGCGGGAGTTCCTCACGGAAAGCGTCGTGGAGGGCCGAGCGGAAAGCCTCGCCGAAGCCTCCACGGACGGCCGGGAGGACGCGGCGGCACGACCGGACGCGGCCGCCACGCGCGAGCGCCTCCTGCGCGACGGCATCGCGCACCTGCTGGCCACGATGCGCCCGCACGACCCCGAACGGCTGTGGGTCTCGGACTCGTTCGGCGAGACCTGCGACCCGGTGGCCGTGCAGCACGGCTCGGCCGGCGGCGTCGCCCTGCTCGCCCGGGCCCTCGGCCACTGGGACGCCGGATCTCCCCTCCAGGAGGCCGGTTCCGTGACCCGCGAGGCGCTCGCCGAGGGCCTCCGCTCCGCCGCCCGCTGGACGGCGGAGCGGCAGGAGGCGCTGCCGAGCACGCTCCCCGGGCTGCACTTCGGCCGCTCGGGCACCGCCTGGGCGCTGCTCGACGCCGCCCGCGCCCTGGACGACACCGCCCTCGCGGACCGGGCCGTCGCGCTGGCCCTCGAACTGCCCGTCCACGGCCCCAACCCGGACGTCTGCCACGGCGTGGCCGGCTCCGGCCTCACCCAGCTGCACTTCTGGCGCACCACCGGAGACCCGCGCTTCCTGGACCGCGCCGCCGAGGTCGCGGACGGACTGCTCGACGCGGCACGGCGCACCCCCGAAGGGGTCTTCTGGCCCGTGCCGGAGGACTACGACTCCGCGCTCGCCGGAGCCTGGCACTACGGCTTCGCGCACGGCGTGGCCGGGGTCGGCACCTTCCTGCTGCTCGCCGCCGGGGCCACCGGCGACGGACGGTTCCTCGACGCGGCCGCCGAGGCGGGGACCACGCTCACGGCCGCCGCCCGCAGCGGCCCGGCGGGCGCGCTGTGGCCCGTCGACCGGGCCCGGCACCTCTCCGACTCCCCGGAACTCGCCCGGCACTGGTGCAGCGGCTCCTCCGGGATCGGCACCTTCCTGGTCCGGCTCTGGGCGGCGACCGGCGCGTCCGACAAGGTCGTCCGCGACCTGGTGGACGGCGCGGCCCTCGCCGTGCGGGCGGGCAGGGTCACCGACTCGCCGGCCACCTGCCACGGCCTCGCGGGGAACGCCGAGTTCCTCCTCGACGCGGCCGTACGGACGGGCGACGAGCGCCACTTCGCCGCGGCCGAACTCCTCGTCGAGCACCTGGCGGCCCAGGCCGTGCTGCGCGACGGACGCCTCCTGGTGCCCGACGAGAACCGCAGGACCGTCCTCGCCGAGTACGCCACTGGCCTCGCCGGGAGCCTCTCCCTGCTGCTCCGCCTGCGGAGCGGAGGCCCGCGGGCCTGGCTGCCGGAGGACGGCCCGGCCCACCCCTGAGTGTCCGGCGGCCCCAGGCCGCCGGCGATCCACCGAAGAATCCGAAGAAGGAGACCATCATGATGGAGTTCGACATCGACGCCCTGCAGGTCCTGCCGGAGGAGGCCCGCACCGAGGACGCCCGCGGCGAGGAGCACGCCGCCGCGCTGATCACCGCCTGCCGCTGGCTCACGAGCGGCTGCTGACCCGGCCGCTCACGGAGGGGGCCGGCGTCCCGGCCGGCCCCCTCGCCGCGGAGGTACGACCCGCGGAGGTACGACCGTAGACTCGGAGTACGGGCGTGCCGCGCCCCCGCGTTCACGGCTGGAGGCGGCGATGACCAGGCTGACGGGCAGGGCCCTGCGGGTGACGGTCTTCGTGGGCGAGACCGATCTGTGGCACCACAAGCCCCTGTACACCCAGATCGTCGGCCGGGCGCGCGAGGCCGGTCTCGCGGGCGCGAGCGTGTTCCGCGGCATCGAGGGCTTCGGCGCCTCCTCGCTGATCCACACCCAGAGGCTGCTCTCGCTGAGCGAGGACCTCCCCGTGGCCGTGGTCATCGTCGACACCGAGGAGAAGATTCGGGCCTTCCTGCCGCAGCTCGACGAACTGGTCGGCGAGGGCCTGGTGATCCTCGACGACTGCGAGGTCATCCGCTACGCCGGCCGCGCGGAGCCCGTCTGAGGTTCACGAGGGCGTGATCGCCGAGAGACCCTTGCGGAGGTCCTCCGGGTTCATGACGGGGGAGTAGTGGATCTTGGCGTTGACCCCCATGAAGAACGGCTCCGAGATGACCGGCAGTCGGGAGGGGTCGTCCAGGTCGAAGAAGAGGTACCCGGTCCGACAGCCGTCCTCGACGGTGAAGTACGCGGCCTCGGGCTTGAGTTCCTGGAGCGCGCCCTCCATCAGCTTCAGCAGGCTTCCCTGCCTGATGGCCTCGTTGGAGGCCGGGGTGTCCATCTGGATCTTCAGCAACATGCGCATGGCGCGGCCTTTCCCGGCCGGGCGGGCGCTCCGTTCGGGCGCCCGGGATCCCGGACGCGCTCAGTTCCAGCGTCCTCCTTTCCCTCCGGCGGGACCACTCGGCGGGACCTCCGGCGGGACCACGGCGGCGCTACCGCGTTTCCCGGGCGAGGAACGCGGGCCGCAGCGAGGTGTCCACGGGGTCGTAGTAGCGGTGGAAGACCGGCGTCGTGGAGCCGGAGACGGGCGGAACGATCCAGCTCCAGTCGGCCGGTGTGGGCCTGCCGTACCGGCTCTCCTGGGCGATGTGCCGCAGGAAGCGCTCGGACTCGGTGTGATGGTCCGCGATCGTCACCCCGGCCCGCTGGAAGGAGTGCAGCACCGCCACGTTCAGCTCGACGAGCGCCCGGTCCCGCCACAGCGTGCGCTCCGAGGAGCGGTCGAGGCCCAGACGGTCGGCGACCACCGGGAGGAGGTCGTACCGCTCGGTGTCGGCGAGGTTGCGGGCGCCTATCTCCGTCCCCATGTACCAGCCGTTGAACGGCGCCGCCGGATAGCGGACCCCGCCGATCTCCAGCGTCATGTCGCTGATCGCCGGCACCGCGTACCAGCGCAGCCCCAGCTCCGCGAACCAGCCGTGGTCCGGATGCCGGAGCGGCACCTCCAGGACGGAACCGTCCGGCACCTCGTACCACTCCGGCCGCCCGCCCGGACGCTCCTCGATCATCAGCGGAAGCACCTGGAAGGCCTCCTCGTCCCGCTTCCACCCCAGGTCACGGGCGCGGGCGGTCGAGGTCGCGCCGCGCGGGTCGCCGAGCCAGCGGCCCTCGGGGGTGCGGTGCCCCGCGTAGCGGACCAGTTGGTCGTTGACGATGCGCGGCGCGGGGCGGCCCGGCCGGTCGGGGGCGAACACCGAGATCACCGGGCGGATCCGGCCGCCGTTCCCGGCGAGCCTCAGGTGCTCGAAGCAGTGGGCGGCCATGTCGTCGGCCGACGTGACCTGCCGCAGGTCGCGCACCACGAGGCTGCGCCAGTACAGCCTGCCGATGCAGCGGGCCGCGTTGCGCCAGGCGACCCGGGCGCCGAAGGAGAGCTCGGCCGGGGTGTGCTCGTACGTACCGGTCCGGTCGATCGCGGCGAGCACCTCCCGGACCCGGCGCTCCACGTCCCCGGCCTCGGGCTGCTCGTGGTGGAACTGGCGGACGAAGCCCTCCGCCTCCCGACGGTCCGTCACCTGCTGGACCGGAGAAGGCGGTTGGGCCGGCCGTGCGCCGGACGGGGGCGCGGCCGTGGGCGTGAACGGACAGGTGCTGACGGCGGCGGCCTTGCGGCGGCGGCCCAGGCTGAAGACCAAGGTGATTCCTCCCGCCCCCATGACTACCGCACGTGTGCGCGTGGTTGTGGAGAGTAGGGGGAGTTCGAGATGCGGAGGGCGCCGCACTGGTAAGGTGCGCGGCGCCCTCCGCCTTCAGGGGCTCAGATCCCCGTGACCTTGGCCGTCGCCGTCAGCTCGTAGACCAGGGTGACCGTGCGCCGCCCGCCGGGCGGCAGCGGGACGTCCCAGCGGACGATGCCCTCGTCGTCGACCGCGTCGGGAGCCGGGGAACAGGCCTCCTTCCGCAGGCGCACCTCCACCGCCGACACCTCCGAGACGGGGATCCGCTCCCGCAGGGCGATCACCCGCTCGCCCTCCTCCCCGGGCGGGGAGAACCGGGACAGGTGCAGCCGGACCGTGCGGGTGACCACCGTCCGCTGGGTGAGGCCGGTGGTGTCGCGGGACTCCTCGGTGTGCCGGACCACCCGGTGGTCGTCGCGGCTGCCGAAGGCGAGCTCGACGGCGGCGCCGGGGGCCGTGAAGTCCAGCGTGCCGCGGCCGGTGAACCCGCTGCCCCGGACCAGGTCCACGGGACCGGCGAGCAGCGCGTGCCCGGACCGGTTGTCGCACCGGACCACCTGGGTGACCAGCGG
The DNA here is from genome assembly GCF_044333355.1 of Streptomyces sp. NPDC021012. Taxonomy (NCBI): domain Bacteria; kingdom Bacillati; phylum Actinomycetota; class Actinomycetes; order Kitasatosporales; family Streptomycetaceae; genus Streptomyces; species Streptomyces sp. NPDC021012. Next base: position 739,114 of record NZ_JBIRQU010000002.1, on the reverse strand, counting down.
GGACAGTTCGGGCGAGCAGGCGTACTCGCTGCGCGCGGCCGTCGTGAACGCGGAGAGCGGCACCCGGTGGGCCCGGCCGTCCGAGGGCACGGACACGGGTGCGGGGGAGTGCAGGACCCGCGCCTCGCCGCCGTCGTCCACGCCCGGCAGGCCGAGGACCGGGGCCGGTCCGAGCGTCGCGATCTCCTCCTCGCGCAGCTCGACGTCGATCGTGCGGCGCTCCGCCGCGGTGCGGTCCTTGAGCGTCAGCCGGTCCTCGGCGAGCCGCGGCGGATCGGTGGCGAGCGCCGACCGGGCGGTCGACAGCGTCAGCCGCACGTCCGACCAGTCCTCGCCGGTGCGCTGCCAGACCACGGCGTCGGTCTCCAGGGTCAGGGAGTCCCCGTCGAGCACGGCCCGGTAGGCGGGCCTCCACAGCGCGCACGGGGTGAGATGGCTCAGCCGCATCCGTACGGGCCCGGCGACCGGGGCCTCCACGGTCAGCTCGACATGGGCGGTCAGCTCGGCGGGCTCCTCCTCGGCGAGGTCCATGGCCCGCCGGACGGCACTCAGTTCGGCGTCGAGGGCCGTCAACCGGGCCTCCGCCACGCGGAGTTCCTCGCCGTACGTGTCGCGCTCCGCGTCCACGCGGTCGAGTTCGCGGTTCCAGCGGGGCCCTTCGGCCTCTCCGTACCCGGCGCCCTCGCCGATCTCCCGCAGCAGGTCGGCGGCGAGCCGGCCGAGCAGGTCGAGGCGGGCCCGCAGCCGGTCGCGGCGCCGCTCCACGGCGAGGCGTTCCTCTTCGAGGGCGTGCGCCCGGTGACCGAGGGCGGAGTCGTCCTCGGTGGGAGGGGCCGGGGCGCGGGGCGTCCAGTCGCGGACGATCCGCACGTCGAGCACGGTGGCCCGGTGGCCGGAGACCGGCTCGGCGTGGAGGGTGCGGTCGACGGCGAGCGCGCTGACGGGCCCGAGCCGCAGGCGCTGGACGCCGGCCTCCAGGTCGAGCACGGCGGTGCGCTCGACGTGGGCGCGGTCCTCCAGACAGGTGACGGCGGTGACGGGAAGGGCGATCGGCTTCGGATCCGTGGACATGGGGGTGTCAGCTCCTGCGGTTGCCGTCGACCAGGGCCTTGCCGGCCGGGATGCGGATCTCGTAGCCGCCGTCGAGCACGGCGGTGCCGCCGGCGGGCAGGTCCACCCGCCAGACGCGGGTGCCCGGGGCGTGGTGCTCCGGCGCGGCCCCCTCCTCGGGCGCCGTCCAGTCGGCGCGCTCCTCGACGCGGACGTCCGGCTCGGAGGAGACCGGCACCCGCTCGTGGACCTCGACGGTGACGGGCCCCGCGAGGCGGTTGGCCAGTTCCACGTGGACGCGGTGGTCGAGGACGGTGACGTTGTTCCGCAGGCCCGCGGTCGACTCCTTCAGATGCGTACGGCGGGTGACGCGGACGCCCTCGGCCGGCCCGAGACCGAGGCGCCGCACGCCGCCGGGCGCGAGCGTGGGCAGGGCGGCGGTCAGCAGGAACTCGTCGTCGACGGTGACCTCCACCGGTCCGGCGAGCAGCGCCTGACGGGTGGTGTTGGAGACGGCGAGGGTCGCGTACACCGTCTGCTCCACGGACGGCACACAGATGTGCTCGGTGTGCAGGACGACCGGGATCTCGCCGACGGTGACCGTGTGCCAGGTGCCGTCCGAGGGCACGTCGGCACGGGCGGCGGCGTCGAAGCGGTGGTCGAAGGAACCCGCCGAGGCGCGCGGGCGCACCGCGTGCCGGGGCAGCGGCAGCCCCGCCACCGCCTCGGCACGGCGGCGGTACTCGTCGGTCACCGCGTCGGAGGAGGCGCCGGGGAACAGCCGGCCACGGCGGGCCCCCGGCTCCTCGGGACCGCACAGCACGAGGCCGGCGTAGTCGAGTTCGGCCCCGCTCGGCTGCGGCGGACCCACGGGCGGTGGCGCCGTCGCGCCCGGGGCCACGGGGCCCTGGGGCGCGGGTGCCGGGGACGGGCGGCCCGCGAAACCGCCCCTGCCGCCGGCGCGCGGCCGGCCGCCCGGGCGGGGCGCCGCCGACCGCAGGAGGTCCGGACCCTCGTCCCCGAAGGCCTGCGGAGCGGAGCCGTACGCGCCACCGGGCTGCGGCGGCCCGGTGAACGCCGGCGGCGGGGGCGGTACGGGCGCGGCCGCAGGCGCGGGAGCGGCCACGGGCGCCGAGCCCGCCGCGCCGGCTGCCACGGCGCCTCCCGCCGCGGAACCGGCGCGGAACGGAGCCGGGCCCGCCGCCTCGTACCCGGAGAACAGGTCGGCGAGCCCCGCCGGGGGTTCGCGCCAGCCGGACGGCGCGGGCGCGGACTGGCGGCGGCCGATCCGGATCGAACGGAGCGCCGGCAGATCGGTGCGGCGCCGCAGATCGGCGGTGGCCAGGGCGAGGCGCACCCCGGTCCAGTCCTCCCCGGTGCGCTGGGCGACCGAGGCGCGCAGCACCAGCCGGCCGCCGCCGTCGCCCTGACGGTGGGTGAGGCGGTACGTCGGCACCCAGACGGCACCCGGCACGCCGTACTCCAGCTCCACGTCCACCTCCTCCGCGTCCCCGGCGCCGGCGAGGGCCAGGACGGCGCACACCGAGGTCGCGACATGGGCCGAGGGCGCGTCGGTGGAGGCGCGGTGCAGCCGGTCGCAGGCCACGTCGAACTCGTGCTCGGCGAGCCGGAGGGCCTCGTCCAGCTCGACGAGCCGGGCGTGGAGCCCCGCAAGGCGTTCGTCGACGAAGTCGGCGAGCTCCAGCCACGCGTCGACCGGGGTACGGCGGTGCGGGTCCTCGCGCTTGCGGTGGGGCGGGACCGGGCGCAGGTCGCCGACCTCCGCGATCAGGGTCCGGTGCCGGTCACGGCGTGCCCGCGCCGCCGCGCGGACCTCCTGGAGCCGGTCGACCTCGCGCCGCAGCGCGTCGGGAGCGCCGTCCTCGTACGGCTCCGCCTCGATCTCCACGCGCGCCTCGGTGACCCGCGCCCCGGAGGGGCCCAGGATCCGGGCCCGCAGCGAACCGGCGTCCAGGGTGCGGGGCAGTCCCGTCACCCGTACCCGGCCGTCCGGCGGCACGACGCCCCGGGCCAGCCGCCGACAGAGCGCGCCCTGCGCGTACACCACGACCGAGTCGAGGCTCGACCCCCACCCCGGCACCGCACCGACCGTCATGCGCCCCCCTGCTCATCCGTGTCGGGGGAAGCCTACGCCGTGCCGGTCCGCGCGGCCTCGGAGCCTTGTCGGGGAGGGGTGACGGCTGCAAGATCCTCTTTGTGAGGGACGCGGGTGGGAGCACAGAGGGAAAGGGCGGTGCGTCGTGGGGGAGACGATGACGAAGGGGAGCAACGGGTTCGTCCCGTCGGTGCCGTTGAGGATCGCCGTGCGCGGTGGCGTGGACGCCATGGCACTGCTGCTCGGCGAGACCGGGAAGGTCAGGGGCGACGGGGACGTCGTCTTCCACGGCGCCCCGGTGCACCCCTCCGGAACCGTCCGGCTGACGGAGGCGGCGACGGGGTCGGGGGCGGGGGAGGGGGAGGCCGGCACGGCGTGGCTGGAGGTCGGCCTCACCTTCGTGGAGGAGCAGATCACCCGCGTCCTCGTCGTCGGCTCGACCGAGCGCGGCGCGATGCGGGACGCCGCCGGACTGTCGGTGGAGGCCTTCGCGCCCGACGGCACCTCGGTGGTGCGGTACGACGTCACCGACGCCGCCGGGGAGACGGCGATGGTGCTGGCCGAGCTCTACCGGCGGGCGGGCGGCTGGAAGTTCCGCGCCGTGGGCCAGGGCTGGGTGACGGGTCTCGCCGGTCTGGCCACGGACCACGGCGTGGACGTCGCCGACTCCGGAAGCCAGGACGTACCACCCGGCGGAACCGTTCCGGCACCGCCCGCGCCGCAGCCGCCGACCGTGATGGCTCCCGCGCCCGCGCCGGCCTTCGCGCCTCCGCCCGCGCCGCCCGCTCCGGCGGCGACCCCGCCCTTCGCGGCCCCTCCGGCAGCGGCCCCGCCTGCCGCCGTCCCGCCTGCCACGGCTCCGCCCGTCGCCGCTGACTGGTGGACCTACGGCCCCGTCTTCGAGCCGTACACGGAGACCGGCCGGGACAACGACGTGATCACCGTGGGCGGGCTCCCGCCGGGCCCGGTGATCGTCCAGCTCGACGTCAGGGGTGACGGCTACACGGGCCTCTGGGTGCTCGACCGGCGGAACAAGGAGGAGGACAACCTCGTCAACAGCACGGAGGAGGACTTCCACGGCACCCTCCTCACCACGGTCCCGGGGAACGGCACCCTGCGCCTGAAGCTCCAGGCCGAGGGCCCCTGGCAGGTCCGGGTGTCACCGCTGGCGGCGGCCCCGCGCCTGACGGAGGAGGAGGCGGAGTACCGGGGCCCCGAGGTGCTGCTGCACACCGGCGGAGTGGCCGACATGGCCGTCCACTACCGCGGCGACGACAACCTCATCGTCCACGTCTACGAACTCGCGGGGCACGACGACCACACGGCCCTGCCGCAGTACGACAACGCGGTCAACGAGATCGGCAGGCGGCGCGAGACCGTCCCGCTGCCCGAGGGACCGCTCATCGTCCGGTTCGAGATGGCGGACGGCCCGTGGCGGGCGCGGCTGAAGCGGCTCCAGCCGCCGACCCGGCCCCTGTCCCCGGCCCCGCCGGGCGCGGCGGCACCCGTCCCGTTCGCCGCCCCCGGCACCCCGGCCCGGCCGGACAAGCAGGACGGGACCGCCCCGCGCAGGAACTGGTTCTCACGCGGCCGGGGGTGACACCGCCAGGGCCGCGCCGACCTCGCCCGCCAGGGCGACCGGGTCGCCGGACGGCGCCGTCGGGTAGGTCTGGTGGCCGTGCGCCCAGGCGTCCTCCCGGGCGAACCAGTCGACGGCGACCGGCGCCGTGCCCCGGACCAGCGCGGTGTCCAGGCTCGCGAAGTACGCGGCCCAGCGCGGTGCGTACACGTCCTGGACGAGACCGGCCCACTCGCGGTTGGCGTAGTCGTGGAGGCCGCCGGTCTCGCTCGGCCCCCGGTCGGCCCAGGTGGTGAGGATCGAGCGGGCGTCGTACTCCAGCCGGTCCCGCTCGGCCGCGTCGGCGCCCCAGGAGCGGGCGTCGGCGAGCCAGGGGCCGAGCAGGAGGCGGCGGTCGGAGCCGACGAGCCGTCCGAGCAGCTCCTCGTCGGCGCTCCACTCGCGGACCAGCTCCCGGAAGCCCGCCAGGTCCTTCGCCTCGTACGCGGCCTTGACGCGCGGCAGCAGGACCCGGCTCCGGTTGGTGAGCGCCTGGCGCGCCACGTCCACCACGTCGTAGCGGTACGCGTCCGAGCTCCGCAGCGCCGGAGCCACCTGGAGCAGCTCCGCCAGGGCGCGCTCCACGGTGGCGGCGTCGTACCGCATGGCGGCCGGGCTCCAGCGCGCCGCCTTCGAGGCCGTCAGGCTCGGCCGCGCCGTGAAGAGGCTGTCCTGCGGCTCGCTCCAGGTGCCGGAGGCACCGCTGTACGGGCCGAGGCGCAGCTGCTCCCACGCGGCGGCCGCGTGCGGGTCGGCACCGCCGTAGCGCCGGGCCGCGTACGCGGCGAACCAGGCGCGCTGGTCGACCGGGCCCGGCTCCCAGGCGAGCTCGGTGAACAGGTCGAACGAGGCGGGGTTCCCGCCGGTGCCCTCCGGGAGCCAGGCGATGCCGCGCAGCGCGCTGCCGGACTTGGCGAGCCAGCCGTGGAAGCGCTCCGTCCACACGCCCGTGTTGGCGCCCAGGCTGGTGTGGCCGCCGAAGTTGGCGATCGCTCCGAAGGCGTACGGCGTCCCGCCCCACTCCGTCTCGCGGTCGAGCCCCTCGTAACGGTCGGAGAGGCCGTCGACGATCAGCACCCGGTCGCGGTCCACACCGTCCAGGAGGGCCGGGGTCGGGTTCTTCTGCCAGCCGAGCATGACCCAGGTGGCACCGGGGTGCGCCGCGTCCAGGGCCCGCTGGACGGCCTCCGCCGCCCGCGTGACGTCGACCGGGCCGGGGGTGCCGCCCTCGTGCAGCAGGTCCATCTTGAACATGTCGCTGTCGCCGAACCGATCCCGCTGCGCCCGGTAGTAGGCGGCGGCCAGCTCGCCGAAGACCGGTCCGGTCGGGTCCAGCCAGTCGGGCCGGGCGAACCCGACCCACTTGCCCTGCGGGACGGTGGCCGCGCCCGGGTTCCGGTCGGCGAAGCCCGGCGGCACCGTGCCGAAGAAGCCCGGCAGCACGGGGGTCATCCCCAGGGCGCGCAGGTGTCCGGCGATCCGGCTTCCCAGCGCCGCCCGGGCCTCGATCAGCCGTTCGGACACCGGCCCCCCGAAGCCCGACATGTTCTGCAGCAGCCACCAGGCCTGGTGCGCGGGGCCGGGGATCCAGGCGCGCAGCTCCGCCGCGTCGTAGCCGAACCCCTGGAGCGCCCGGTAGTACGGGTACTCGGCCCCGGTCGGCACGAAGACCTCGTTCACGCCGTGCAGCGCCATCAGGTCGATGTCGCGCTGGTAGGAGGCGAAGTCGCGGTACGCGCCGGAGTAGCCCTCGTCGGTGTCGTTCAGGGCGTAGCGGTGGGGGACGGCCGCCGAACGGGTGATCGTGCCCGGGACGGCCGGGAGCGTGGTCGGCAGCCGGCCGACGCTGTCGCCCGGCCAGCCGATGTCGACCCCGGCGACCCGCTCCAGGTACCAGCCGACCCCGGTGAGCAGTGTGGCCGGCGAGGTGCCCCGCACCTGGATCGCGCCCGCCTCCCCGGAGACCGAGAAGTAGTCCCCGGAGGCGGGTTCCCCGACGGGGACCAGGGTGAACTGCGCGGCCCTGGCGGGCAGCAGGCGCTCCAGGCCCGCCCGCGCGGGCCCCGGGTCGAAGGCGGGCACGGCGGCGGAGGCGGTGGCGCCCGGCCGGGACGGCACGCCGGGCGCGGCGGCGGCCACGGCGGCGAGCACCGAGACGACGAAGGCGCTGCGGCAACGACGGATCAGACGGCTTCCCATCAGGCTCCCTGCTCGAACGGGACGACGGTGTTCGGGCGACCACTCTCCGACGCCCCGCGCCCCCGGCCGCGCAGGCGGAGCCGGGGGAGCGGCGGCGCTCATCCTTGCGGGTGCGCGTGTTCGAGCCGAGGGGGCGAACCGGGCCGGGGCCCGCGCGGGGGACCGACCCGGAGCGCGGTGTACCTGACAGGGGAGAGGCCTGGCAGACTTCGGGCCCTCACGGTCGTACCGTCCTCACGACTCCTGGAGGCTCCATGGCGCAGTGGCCCGGTCACCCGGCCCGCACGAGCGGGAAGGCCGCGCGATGACGCCGTGCCGTACCCGCCGTGCCGATCCGGCCGCGCTCCTCGTCCGCAGCGCGCCCGCCGTCCCCACCGCCGCCGTGCTGCTGCTGCACGGCGGCCGCGAGGAGGGCCCCGAGCCGCCGCCCGCGCTCAACCTGCCCGCGCTGCGGATGCGCCCCTTCGCCGGCGCCGTGACCCGGGCCGTCCGGGGCCGCGGGGTGCTGGTGGCCGAGGTGCGCTACCGCCACCGCGGCTGGAACGGTGAGCGCGCCGACGCCGCCCGGGACGCCGAGGCCGCCCTCGCGCGGCTCCGGGAGCGGGCCGGGACCGTGCCCGTCGTGCTCCTCGGCCACTCCATGGGCGGCCGGGCCGCGCTCCGTGCCGCGGGCGACCCGGCCGTGCGCGGGGTCGTCGCGCTCGCTCCGTGGTGCCCCGCCGACGAGCCCGTGGACCACCTCGGCGGCCGGCGGCTCTACCTGCTCCACGACGAGACCGACCGGGTCACCTCGGCCCGGCAGTCCTGGGAGTTCGTCCGCCGTGCCAGGGAGGCGGGCGCCGACGCGGTCGGCATCCCCATGCCGACCGGCGGCCACGCCATGCTCCGCGGCGCGGACCTCTGGCACCGCCGCGCGGCCGAACTCACCGCGGCACTGCTCTCGCACGGCTGAGCCCGGCCGAGCCCGGCCGAGCCCGGCCGAGATCGGCCGAGATCGGCCGAGCCCGGCGGGCGACCTGACGGACTTCCCGATGGGATGGGGCGGCACGCCTCCTGAGGGGCGTGGGCCGTCCCGTCCGGCTCAGCGGGTGCCGGGGCGGGAGTCCAGGGCGAACACGGCCGTGAGGGCGGCCCGCAGCGCGGATTCCGGCTCCTCCGACGTCCCCTCGGACCGCCAGGCGACGAACCCGTCCGGGCGGACCAGGACCGCGCCGCCCGCGGTGACGCCGTGGGCCTCCGCCCAGTCCGCGCCGTCCACGGGGGACAGCTCCGCGTCCGGCCCGTCGCCGATCCGGTACGAGGCGAGGGGCACCGCCAGGCGCTCGGCGACGCGCGCGGCCGCGGTGTGCCAGCCGCCCGTGGCCCCCGCAGAGCTCAGCAGGACCGGAGTCCGCTCGTACAGGTCCAGGGTGGAGATCCGTTCGCCCGCGCGGTCCAGCCACAGGTGCGGTGCGCGGCTGCCGGGCTCGCCCGTCAGACGGAGACCGTCCGGGACGACCGGCACCGCCGGGTCCGCGCCCAGGACCGCGCCCCGCGGATAGCGGTAGCCGAGCGCGACGTTGAGGATCCCGCCCCGCTTCCCGCCCGCCCCCGGCCCGGGCGCGTACCCGGGGTGGCTGTGCTCGACCGAACGCGAGGAGGCGCGGGCGCTCGTCGCCTCCGCGACCGGTCGGCGCTCCGCGTCGTACGAGGCGAGCAGGTCGGGGCCGGCCCAGCCGCCCAGGACCGCCGAGAGCTTCCAGGCGAGGTTGTGGGCGTCCTGGATACCGGTGTTGGAGCCGAAGGCCCCCGTGGGCGGCATCTCGTGGGCCGAGTCGCCCGCGAGGAACACCCGCCCGTCCGCGTACCGTTCGGCGATCCGCTCGGCCGCGTGCCAGGGCGCCCGGCCCGTGACCTCCACGTGCAGATCCGGTACGCCCACGGCGCGCCGGATGTGTTCCCTGCACCGCTCGTCGGTGAACTCCTCCAGGGTCTCGCCGTGTTCGGGGTGCCAGGGGGCGTGGAAGACCCACCGCTCGGCGTTGTCCACCGGGAGGAGCGCCCCGTCCCCCTCCGGGGTCGTGAGGTAGCAGACGATGAAGCGCCGGTCGCCGACGACGGCCGCGAGGTCGCGCGACTCGAACGTGACGCTCACGTTGTGGAACAGGTCGCCCGGACCGGTCTGCCCGATGCCGAGCTGCTCGCGGATCGGGCTGCGCGGGCCGTCCGCCGCGACGAGGTAGTCCGCCCGGATCGTGGTGTGCTCGCCGGTCTCCCGGCTCTTGACCCGCGCGGTCACCCCTTCGGCGTCCTGCTCGAACGACATCAGCTCGGTCGAGTACCGCAGGTCCCCGCCCAGCTCCCGCGCGCTCCGCAGCAGCACGGGTTCGAGGTCGTTCTGGCTGCACAGGCACCATTCGGCGGGGCTGAACCGCGCGAGGCCGCCACCGGGGTCGATCTCCCGGAACAGCCACTCGCCGGCGTCGCCCACCAGGGTCGGCGCCTGGAGGATCCCGTTGTTCGCCGACAGGGTCCTCGCGGCCTCGTGGATGCGCGGGCGGACGCCCGCGCCGCGGAACACCTCCATGGTGCGCACGTTGTTCCCGCGTCCGCGCGGGTGGATCGAGGTGCCCGCATGACGCTCGACGAGCGTGTGCGGCACACCGAGACGCCCCAGGAACAGCGAGGTGGACAGGCCCACCAGCGAGCCGCCCACGATGAGGACGGGCGTGCGGTGTCCGACCTCACCGGTCGCTTCGCTTCGGTTCATCGATGGCCTCCAGCGTCACCGGTGACGCGGGTCGGGGATGGGGATGCAGATGCCTGCCCGGCCGAGCCCCGGACCGTGCGCGCGCGCCACCCGAATGACGCGCGGTTCACTCATCCGCCCCGTGGGGCTCGCGTGGAGGTGTGGCCCGCGTGAAGGTTCGGTACATGACGACCCCGGCCATACCGGCCAGGCGGTCCCTTCCCGCTCTCGCAGACGAGAAAGAGGTGCGCCGTATGACCAGCACGGCACGCATATCGCAGTCGGTGTTCGACGGCTCCAGGCTGCGGGTGATCCTGCTGCTCGACCTGTACGACGGAGCCCAGCAGCAGTTCCTGGAAGCGTACGAGGTCATGCGCAAGCAGGTGGCCGGCGTCCCCGGTCACATCAGCGACCAGCTCTGCCAGTCCATCGAGAACCCCTCGCAGTGGCTCATCACCAGCGAATGGGAGAGCGCCCCGCCCTTCCTCGCCTGGGTGAACAGCGAGGAGCACGTCGAGATGGTCAAGCCGATGCACAGCTGCGTCCGGGACACCCGGTCCATGCGCTACAGCATCCTCCGGGAGACCGGCGGACACCGGCCGCTCGACCCGGAGTCGGCCCAGGGCGAGCAGGTGGCGGCCCGCGTCGGCGACGGGGTGACGCGCCACGCGCTCACCTTCACCGTCAAGCCGGGCTCCGAGTCGAAGGTCGCGGAGCTCCTGGCGGGCTACGAGTCGCCCGATGCCCAGGTCGACGAGAACACCCGGCTGCGCCGGACCTCGCTGTTCATGCACGGCAACCGGGTCGTGCGGGCCGTCGAGGTGGAGGGCGACCTCCTGTCCGCGCTGCGGCACGTCGCCCGCCAGCCCGGTGTCCGGGCCGTCGAGGAGGCCATCAACCCCTACCTGGAGCAGGACCGGGACCTCACCGACCCCGAGTCGGCCCGCGTCTTCTTCACCCGCGCGGCCCTCCCGGCCGTGCACCACGTGGTCGCCGCCCGCCCCGAGCCGGCCGACCTGCGGCGCCACGCCCTGTACTACCCGGCCAAGGAGGGCCGCGGCACGGACCTGGCCCGGCTGCTCGCCCAGCAGGACGCGGAGGCGGCCGTCGACCCCGACAGCCCCGTCTACGGCAGCACCGTCTTCCAGCGCGACGACGTCGTGGTGCGCCTCGTCGACGTCGAGGGCGACCTCGACCTCGATCCCGTCGCCGCCCTCGGCGTCAAGGGCGAGAGGAAGGCCAAGGTCCTGGAGCGCCTCCTCGACGGGGCCGCGATCGGCGTCGAGGGCTCGCTGGACACGGAGCGCAACCTCAACCGGCTCCTGTCGCACGCCGACATGCTGCCCGTCACCGACCGCAGCGCGGCCGACTCCTGAGAGGACGGCACCGGGGCCACCGGCCCGACCGCCCGCGAGAGACCGGCCCAGGCCACCGGCCCCGACCGTCCGTCACATCTCACCGCAACACTCGGAGGTATCAACCATGCTCGAGCAGACTCGGCTCATCGTGAACCTGAGCGACACGGAGCCCAACCGCAGACGCGGGGGCGACGTGCGGGCCATGCTCACGCCCGCCACGGTGAAGTCGACCAGCGGCTTCATGGGGATGGCCATCGCCCAGCCGGGCGAGCGCATCGCCGAGCACTACCACCCGTACTCCGAGGAGTTCGTGTACGTCGTCTCGGGCCGGTTCGAAGTGGACCTGGACGGCGAGACGCACCCGCTCGTGCCCGACCAGGGCCTCCTGATCCCCATCGGCGTCCGGCACCGCTTCCGCAACGTCGGCGACGTGGAGGCCCGCATGGTCTTCCACCTGGGGCCGCTCGCCCCGCACCCGAGCCTCGGCCACGTCGACACGGAGACCGCCGAGGAGGCCGCGGCGAAGGTCGTCGAGGGGGCCGTCGAGTGACCCGCCGTGTGGCCGTCACCGGCATAGGCGTGGTCGCCCCGGGCGGCGCCGGAACGGCGGCGTTCTGGGACCTGCTGACCCAGGGGCGCACGGCGACCCGCGGCATCACCCTGTTCGACCCGGCCGGCCTGCGCTCCCGCATCGCCGCCGAGTGCGACTTCGATCCGTACGCCCACGGGCTGCCTCCGGACCTGGTCCAACACGCCGACCGCTACGTGCAGTTCGCCGCGGTCGCCGCCGACGAGGCCGTACGCGACTCGGGCCTCGACACCGTCGCCGAGGACCCCTGGCGCGTCGGCGTCAGCCTCGGCAGCGCCGTCGGCGGCACCACCCGGCTGGAACACGACTACGTCCTGGTCAGCGAGCGCGGACAGCGGTGGGACGTGGACCACCGCGCCGCCGACCCCAAGCTGCACCTGGCGTTCTCGCCCAGCACGCTCGCCGCGGTGGTCGCCGAGCAGTTCGGGGCCCGCGGCCCGGTGCAGACCGTCTCCACCGGCTGCACCTCCGGCCTCGACGCCGTCGGCTACGCCTTCCACACCATCGAGGAGGGCCGGGCGGACGTCGTCATAGCCGGGGCGTCGGACTCGCCGATCTCCCCGATCACCATGGCCTGCTTCGACGCCATCAAGGCCACCTCCCCCGACAACGACGACCCCGAGCACGCCTCCAAGCCCTTCGACAACCGCCGCAACGGCTTCGTCATGGGAGAGGGCGCGGCGGTCCTCGTCCTGGAGGAGTACGAGCACGCCAGGGCCCGCGGCGCGCACATCTACTGCGAGATCAGCGGCTACGCCACCTACGGCAACGCCTACCACATGACCGGTCTGACCGGCGAGGGACTGGAGATGGCCCGGGCGATCGACACCGCGCTCGACCAGGCCCGGCTCGACCCCACGTCGATCGACTACGTCAACGCGCACGGCTCGGGCACCCGCCAGAACGACCGGCACGAGACCGCCGCCGTCAAGCGGTCCCTGGGCTCCCACGCGTACGACACGCCCATGAGCTCCATCAAATCCATGGTGGGCCACTCGCTCGGCGCGATCGGCGCGATAGAGGTCGCCGCCTGCGTGCTCGCCCTGCAGCACCAGGTGGTGCCCCCGACCGCCAACTACGAGATCCCCGACCCCGAGTGCGACCTGGACTACGTGCCGCGCACCGCCCGCCCCCGGAAGCTGAGGAACGTGCTCTCCGTCGGCAGCGGCTTCGGCGGTTTCCAGTCCGCCGTGCTCCTGACCGGGCCGGGCGGGAGGACACGATGAGCACACAGCGGTCGCCTCGGGCGGTCGTCACCGGCATCGGTGTGATCGCCCCCAACGGACTGCGTACCGACGCCTACTGGAAGTCCGTACGGGAAGGTCTCGGCGTTCTCGGCCGGATCACCCGCGAGGGCTGTGAGCACCTGCCCCTCAAGGTCGCGGGACAGGTGGAGGGCTTCGACGCCTCCGCCCTCATCGACGAGCGCTTCCTCGTCCAGACCGACCGGTTCACCCACTACGCCATGGCGGCGGCCTCGCTCGCCCTCGACGAGGCCGGTCTCGGCCACGACGAGGGACCCGAGGAGCCCTTCTCCATCGGCGTCGTCACCGCCGCCGGATCGGGCGGCGGCGAGTTCGGCCAGCGCGAGCTGCAGAAGCTCTGGGGACAGGGCTCCAAGTTCGTCGGCCCGTACCAGTCCATCGCCTGGTTCTACGCCGCGAGCACCGGCCAGATCTCCATCCGGCACGGCTTCAAGGGCCCGTGCGGGGTGGTCGCCAGCGACGAGGCCGGCGGCCTGGACTCCCTGGCGCACGCCGCCCGCGCCGTCCGGCGCGGCACCGGCGCGGTCGTCGTCGGGGCGGCGGAGGCGCCCCTCGCCCCGTACTCGATGGTGTGCCAGCTCGGCTACCCCGAGCTCAGCACCGTCGACGACCCGGACCGCGCCTACCGCCCCTTCACGGCGAAGGCCTGCGGCTTCGTCCCCGCCGAGGGCGGCGCCATGCTCGTCGTCGAGGACGAGAAGAGCGCCCTCGACCGGGGCGTGACCGCCCGGGCCACCATCGCCGGCCACGGCGCCACCTTCACCGGCGCCTCCCGCTGGCAGGAGTCCCGGGAGGGACTCGCCCGCGCCATCCGGGTCGCCCTCGACGAGGCGGACTGCGCCCCGGAGGAGATCGACGTCGTCTTCCCCGACGCCCTCGGCGTGCCGGAGGCGGACCGCGCCGAGGCCCTGGCGATCGCCGACGCCCTGGGCGCGCACGCCCGGCGCGTCCCCGTGACGGCCCCCAAGACCGGCTACGGCCGGGCCTACTGCGGGGCACCCGTACTGGACACCGCGGCCGCCGTGCTCGCCATGGAGCACGGCCTGGTGCCCCCGACCCCCAACGTGTTCGACATCGACTGCGACCTCGACGTGGTCATGTCCGCGGCTCGGCCCGCCGAGCTGCGCACGGCCCTCGTCCTCAGCAGGGGACTCATGGGATCCAACGCGGCGCTCGTCGTGCGCCGCGGCGGCGGACTCGCCCGGTAACCGGGCGAGGAAGGAGAAAACACATGATCACCACCGGACTCACCTTCGGCGAACTGGCCACGCTGATGAAGCAGTCGGCCGGCGTCACCGTCGACCCCGCCCAGCTGGAGGAAACCCCCGAGACCCCCTTCAACGAGCTCGGCGTCGACTCGCTCGGCCTGCTCGGCATCGTCGGAGAGCTGGAGAACCGCCACGGCGTGTCGCTGCCCACCGACGCCGAGCGCTGCAAGACGCCGGCGGAGTTCGTCGCCCTCGTCAACAACGCCCTCGCAGGAGTCTGACGTGTCCGGACACACCGACAACAGCATCACCATCGACGCCCCCCTCGACCTCGTCTGGGACATGACCAACGACATCGAGAACTGGCCGCAGCTCTTCAGCGAGTACGCCTCCGTAGAGGTCCTCGAACGGAAGGGCGACACCACCAAGTTCCGCCTGACCATGCACCCGGACGAGAACGGGAAGGTCTGGAGCTGGGTGTCGGAGCGCACCATGGACCGGGTCAACCGGAAGGTGCGCGCCCACCGCGTCGAGACCGGCCCGTTCGCGCACATGAACATCGCCTGGGAGTACACGGAGCTGCCCGGCGGCGTCCAGATGCGGTGGATCCAGGACTTCGCGATGAAGCCCGACGCCCCCGTCGACGACGCGTGGATGACGGACAACATCAACCGCAACTCCCGCATCCAGATGGCCCTCATCCGGGACCGTCTCGTCCTGGCCGCCCGCGAGCGCGGGAGCGCGCCGGTCCGGTCCGTCTGACGGGCCCCGGGACGTCCGTCCCAGAAAGGAAGACGATGCACCACGCACTGATCGTCGCCCGCATGGCGCCCGGTTCGGCGCCCGCGATCGCGGACGTGTTCGCCGACTCCGACCGCGGCGAGCTGCCGCACCTGGTGGGGGTCGCCCGGCGCAGCCTGTTCCAGTTCGGCGATGTGTACCTGCACCTGATCGAGTCCGAGCAGGACCCGGCGCCGAACGTCGCCAAGCTGGCCGGACACCCCGAGTTCCGCGATGTCAGCAAGCGTCTGGAGGCGTACGTCAGCGCGTACGACCCGACGACCTGGCGCAGCCCCAAGGACGCCATGGCGCACTGCTTCTACCGCTGGGAGCGTGACGCCGGATCCTGAGCCGGGAACCCGGTGAAACCCGAGGCCGCCCGCCCCGCGAGAGTCGCGGAGCGGGCGGCCTCGGGTTGTGCGCCGCGGTCCGGGATCAGCTGGGCACGGTGCACTCGAAGGCGTGGAGGTAGGCGTTGACCGGACGGATCTCGCCGATGACGAGACCGGCGTCCGTGAGCCGGTCCACCATGCTCTGCCGGGTGTGCTTCGCGCCCCCGACGTTGAGGAGCAGCAGCAGGTCCATGGCCGTCGTGAACCGCATCGACGGGGTGTCGTCCACGAGGTTCTCGATGACGACGACGCGGGCGCCGGGCTTCGCGGCCTTCCGGACGTTCGCCAGGCACCTGCGGGTGCTGTCGTCGTCCCACTCCAGGATGTTCTTGATGACGTAGACGTCGGCGCGGACCGGGATCGACCGGCGGCAGTCGCCGGGCTCGATCGTGACCCGGTGGGCGAGCGAGCCGCCCTCCCGCAGCCGCGGATCGGCGTTGCCGACCACCGCCGGCAGGTCGAGCAGGGTGCCGTGGAGCTCGGGGTGCCTCTCCAGGAGGCTCGCCAGGACGTGGCCCTGGCCGCCGCCGATGTCCGCGACCGAGGACGCCCCGCGCAGGTCGAGCAGTTCGGCGACGTCCTCGGCCGACTGCCGGCTCGACGTGGTCATGGCCCGGTTGAACACGTACGCGGACTCGGGCGCCTCCTCGTTGAGGTACGAGAAGAACTCCCGCTCGTACACGTCCTCGAAGACGTTGCGGCCGGAGCGCACGGCCTCGTCGAGCTTGGGCCAGACGTCCCAGGTCCAGGGCTCGGTGCACCACAGCGCGATGTAGCGCAGGCTGTGCGGGTCGTCCTCGCGCAGCAGCCGGGACATCTCCGTGTGGGAGAAGGTGCCGTCGGGCTGCTCGGTGAAGACGCCCTGGCAGGCCAGGGCGCGCAACAGGCGCCGCAGCGTGCGGGGTTCGGTCTTCACCGCGGCCGCGAGGTCCTCCGCGGTCATGGGGGTGTCTCCCAGGGCGTCGGCCACGCCCAGGCGGGCGGCCGCGCGCACGGCGGCGGCGCACGCCGCGCCGAAGACGAGTTCGCGCAGCCGCATGGGCGGCGGGGGAGCGGAGTCGACGGATTCGACGGTCGTCATCTGTTTCGCCTTGCCTTTGCTGTCGTGCCGTTCGGGTGGGGGAGGGGAGCGGTGGTCAGCACATGCCCGCGGGCTCGGAGGTGCCGCAGGTGTTGTGGCGGAAGGTGTTGGTCGTGCCGACGTCCCGGTTCGCCAGGTCGGCGGCGCCGTTGCGCAGCACCACGTTGTCGCGGATCTCGATCCGCTCGTTGGGGACGCCCACGAAGCTCTTGAAGAGGACGATGCCGCCCGACAGCGGGGAGCTGCCCACGTTGTCCTCGACCCTGTTGTGCGCGACGACCGTGTCCTCGGCGCCGGTGACGACGATGCCCGAGCCCTGGAGGAAGGGCAGGCGAGGGGTCTTCGGGCACAGCTTGTTGTTCTCGTGGATGTGGTTCTGCCGCACGGTCATCGCCCCGGCGCGCGGCGTGGACTCGTCGCCCACCACGAACACGGCGGCGCAGTTGCCCGTCGCCTCGTTGTGGTCGACGGTCAGGTTCCGCAGGCGGCGCACGGTGATGCCGATGCGGTTGCCGGACACCCGGTTGCCGCTGACGACCGTGCCGTCGGTGTCGGTCGCCCCGCCCTCCTCGGTGACGGTGTTGGCCAGGAACAGTCCGGCGTCCCCGTTGCCCCGGGCGGTGTTGTGGCGCAGCACGCTGCGCACGGAGCGGTCCTCGGCGATGCCCCAGGTGCCGTTGGACTCGGCGGTGACCCGCTGGACCTCCAGACCGTCGGTCCAGGTGGCCCACAGGCCGTTCTTGGCGAAGCCCCGGAGGGTCAGCGAGCGCACGGTCACGTTCTCGACGGGCCGGTCCTTCGTGCCGGTCACGCAGATGCCGTTGCCGGCCTGGGAGCAGGCGTCGGCGCCGGGGGCGGCGGCGGGCACGATGACGGTGGGGAAGAGGCTCGAACCGCGGAGCGTGAGGTTCGAGGTGGTGATGCGGACGCTCTCGCGGTACGTGCCCGGGGCGAGGAGGACCGTGTCGCCGGGGCGGGCGGAGTCCACGGCCCGCTGGATCGATTCGCCCGGCTTCACCCGGTGCACCGACCTGCTCGCGGCCGACGGCGCGGCGGCTCCGAGCCCCGAGGCCGCGAGGGCCGCGGTGCACGCCAGGAGGGCGATCTGTCGTTTCGTCATATCGCGAAGTTATGAGCGCCCGTTCCGGCCCGCCACCGCTGATCCCCCGGGTGGGCCGGGGCCGACCGGGGGCCGCCGGGGGAGGGCCGTACGGGCACTGGGCCGTTCGCGTGCCGGTCGAGATCACCCGTGGGGACGCACCGTCACCACGGTGACCTGCTGTGACGGTCCGGGACGGTGGCGGGCGTGCGTCCGGCCGGAGTACGGCCGAACGCGTCCCCCGTGTTGCGGGGACCCCGTACCGGCCTTTGCCTCGTGCACGGAGCACAGCACAGGCGCCGCGCGAAGAAGCCGGCCGGAAGGCTCCACCGAAGGAGAGAAACATGCGTCGCGCACGCACCGGTCTGCAGGTCAGCCTGATCGTCGGCGCCGTCGTCCTGTCCGCCCCCGCGGCCCTCGCCGTCCCCGGGGACCCCGATGTCCACATCTACCCGATGAACGCCTCTCCCGGCACCACGGTCACCGTCACCACCACCGCCTGCGGCAAGGAGACCTACGGCAAGGGGGAGTCGGAGGCGGGCGGCAAGTTCCACCTCCTGCCGCGCGGTCGGCAGGGTGTCCTGGTGGGCGAGTTCACGGTGCCGGAGGGCGCCTCCGGCACGGACACGATCACCCTGAAGTGCCCGCCGCGGATCAAGCAGGTCGTGACGTACCGCATCTCCGCCCGGCCGCACGGCGGCGTCGAGGCCGGCTCCGGCTGGGCGGCCGGCGCCGCGGGCCCCGCCGGAGCCGCGGCGGAATCCGGTACGGAGCTCCCGGGCACCCCGCTCGCCGCGGGCGGCCTCCTGCTCGCCGGCGCCGTCGCGGGCGGCGCGGTCCGCCTGCGCCGCCGCGCGAGGGGAGCCCGCGCCTCGTCCTGACGGACGACCGGCCCCGAGGCGCCTCCGCCCCCGGCCCCGTCGCATCGCGCGGCGGGACCGGGGGCGGAGTCGTACCCGCGTACGCCCAGATGTGATCGGTTCCTTGCATTTCCATTCGGTGATCGGTCGTTTTATGGGGTCCAAATGACCGCTGGAGGCTGTCCTTCCAGCAAGGTCACATGGCGAACCCGAACTGACTATGCTCCCCGATGTGTTGCGCCGCGCTCACAGCGAGTCACCATCGGCGCGCCGCATCACCTCAGTCCGTTTCATTTCAGACGGTTTAGGGACCCCTGATGGTTCGTGCAGGTTCACTCTCCAGATCCCGGTCGGCCGCGGTCGGCCGGGTATGGCTCCTCCCGCCCGGAGTTCTGGCCGCGGCCACCGTGATAGCGCTGTTCGTGTCCTCCGAGCGGATACGGACACCGATCGCCTGGTGCGGACTCGCGGCCGTCCTCCTGACGGCCGCCACCTCGGCCGTGGCCGCGCGCCGAACCCGCGCGGAGGAGGAGGACCGGCACACGCGGGCGAGGACCGAGGCGGCCGAGAAGCACGCCGAGCGCGAGGCCGCGCTGCTCGCGCGCCTGGACGACCAGCGGGCCGCCGTCGCCTGGCTCGCCGAGGAACTCCTCCCGGTGGCCATCACCCGGCTGCACCGGGGCGACCCCGCCTCGGAGGTCCTGCGGGCCGCCACCTTCGGGAAGCACCTCGACCCGGACTACACCGAGGCCCTCCGGGCGGCCCTGCGGACCTCCCTGGACGCCGTGGAGGCCGAGGAGAACACCCGGGACGCCTCCCAGCGCGCCCTCGTGGCGATCGCCCGCCGGGTCCAGGCGATCGTGCACCAGCTCGCCAAGGACCTCCACGCCATGCAGATCCTGCACGGCAACGACCTCGTGGTCTCCCGCGGCCTCCAGGACGTCGACCACCGGAACGCCCTGATCGGCCGCCTCGCGGCCAGCGTCGCGGTCCTCGGCGACGCCCGCCCCGGGCGCCAGTGGTCGAAGCCGATCCCGCTCTACGACGTCCTGCGCGGGGCCATGTCCCGCATCGTGGACTACCCCCGCGTGAAGCTGCAGTCGGTGGCGGAGGTGGCGGTGACCGGCCCCGGCGCCGAGCCGCTCATGCACCTGCTCGCCGAACTCCTCGACAACGCCACGACGTTCTCGCCGCCGCACACCCCCGTCGAGGTGACCGCGAGCGAGGTCCCCTCCGGCATCGCGATCGAGATCGAGGACCGCGGAGTCGGCCTCACCGAAGAGGTCAGGCAGCGCGTCGAACGCGTCATGGCGCAGTCGCGGACCGGCGTCAACCTGTCCGGCCTGGGCGAGCTCACCCAGCTCGGCCTCCCGGTCGTCAGCCGGCTGGCCCGCGAGCACGGCTGCGAGGTCGACCTGCGCACCTCCGCCTACGGAGGCGTACGGGCCGTGGTGCTCGTACCCCGCACCCTGATCACCACGGTGCCCCAGTCCGCCCTGCTCACCCCGGAGATCCTCCGGAGGCGCGCGCGCGGCCCCGTCCTGCCCCGGCCGACCCCGGCGCCCGACGCCGGCCCGGACACCGTCGAGGTCAGGAGGACCGCCAACGGACTGCCGCAGCGACGCCGGGAGTCGCCCGCGCCCGCGCTCCCGCAGCGACGCCGCGAGTCGCCCGTCCCGACCCCGGTCGTCCAGACGGGCCCCGCGCCCGACGCCGATCCGGCGGCCTCCCGCCCCAGCCGGAGCAACTCCCGCCCGCCGGGCCTGATGTGGGAGGCGTTCAACGGCGACAAGAGAGGCGACAAGAGAGAGGTCGCCGCCCCTTCCCCTTCCCCCAGCGATCCGTCAGATGAGGACGAGTAACATGCAGCCACTGCCGAACATGGACTGGATGCTCACGGAGCTCGCGAACAGCGTCCCGTACGTGCGACACGTGGTCGTCCTGTCGTCGGACGGCCTGTGCATCGGGAAAGCGAACACGGCCCCCGACACCGCCGACGCGATCGCCGCCGCCTGCTCCGGCATCCAGAGCCTGGCGCGGGCGATCTCGCAGATGTTCCCGGAGGGGGACGGATCGACGCGGATGGTCGGGATCGAGGCCGACGGCGGCTACTTCTCCCTGATGGCGGCCGGTCCCGGGGCCTATCTCGCGGTCCTCGCCGACCCGGAGGTGGACGCCGGACTCCTCGGCGACCGGATGCGGACGCTGGTGATCCGGATCGGCCAGCACATGACCAGCCCTCCCCGTGAGGACATCGGGCAGGCGATGTGACATCGGAGAACCAGGGCCCCTGGAATGAAGGCACACCCGTCCCGCTCTACGTCATTACCGGTGGCCCGGACCCCACGGCCGGGAACTTCAACCTGGTCACGCTCATCGCGACGAGGTCCGAGCCCGACCCCGCCATGCAGCCCGAGCAGTCGGCCATCCTCAGCCTGTGCACGTACCCGCTCTCGGTGGCGGAGGTCTCGGCCTACCTCAGCCTCCCCTTCAGCGTCGTCACCGTGCTGCTCGCCCAGCTCGTCGAAGAGGAGCGGGTCGAGGCCATCGCGCCCGTACCCGTGGCGGCCTATCCCGAACGCGGCCTACTGGAGGCGGTGATCCATGGACTACGCAAGCTCTGACGTACTCGATGCCGGCCGGCGCGACATCGACCTGCCGCTGCCGCACGGCGCCAGGGGAGTGAAGGTCGTCATCGTCGGCGGCTTCGGAGTCGGCAAGACGACCATGGTCGGGGCGGTGAGCGAGATCCCGCCCCTGACCACCGAGGAGACCATGACGCAGGCCGGCGTCGGGATCGACCACAACCCCGGCGCCAAGGGCAAGAAGACCACGACCGTCGCGCTGGACTTCGGCCGGATCAGCATCAACCAGGAGCTGATCCTCTATCTGTTCGGCACCCCCGGACAGGAGCGCTTCTGGTTCCTGTGGAACGGCATCTTCGAAGGCGCGCTCGGCGCCGTCGTCCTCGTCGACACCCGCAGGATCGAGGTCTCCTTCGAGGTCATCACCCGCCTCGAGGACCGCCGCGTCCCGTTCGTCGTGGCCGTCAACACCTTCCCGGAGGCCCCGCAGTACCCCCTCGAAGACCTGCGCACAGCTCTGGCCCTCAGCGAATCCGTGCCCATCGTCACCTGTGACGCACGGGACCGGGCGTCCTGCCGCGACGCCCTGCTCTCGCTGATGGGCTACCTGTACACCCTCGCCGCCGCCCAGGAGACCGCATGACCGTCCCACCCACCGAACACGCCCTCGCGCAGACCGGGGCGGTCCCGCCCCCGGGCTGCCCCGCCCACATCGGCGACGGACCCGGCGGAGCCACCCGGCTCTACGGCCCCGCCGCGGAGACCGACCCGATGGGCCTGTACGAGGACCTGCGCGCCGCCCACGGGCCGGTGGCGCCCGTCCTGCTCGACGGCGACGTCCGCGCCTGGCTCGTCCTCGGGTACCTGGAGAACCGCGACGTGGCCAGCCGCCCGACCCAGTTCTCCCGCGACCCGCGCGTCTGGCACGGCTGGCGGAGCGGGGAGATCGACCCCGAGACCTCCCCGCTGGTCCCGATGATCGGCTGGCGCCCCGACTGCGTCTGCGCCGACGGCGAGGAGCACCAGCGACTGCGCGGCGCGGTCACGGCCGGCCTCAACCAGTTCGACCACCGGGGCGTCCGGCGCACCATCAACCGCTTCGCCCACGAGCTGATCGACACGTTCTGCGAGGACGGCGAGGTGGAGCTGGTGGAGCGGTTCGCCGAGCACCTGCCCATGCTCACCCTCACCCATCTGCTCGGGATGTCGGACGAGTCCGCGCCCGAGCTGGTGCGCGCGGCCCGCGACCTGTTCAAGGCCACCGAGACCTCGCTCGCCAGCAACGCCTTCGTGCTGGAGTGCCTCGAACAGCTCGTCGTCGAGAAGCACGCCCGCCCGGGCCACGACATCGCCTCCGCGCTGCTGGCCCATCCCGCCGGCCTCACCGACGAGGAGGTCCAGCACCACCTGCGGCTCATCCTGCTCGCCGGCTACGAGACGACCGCCAACCTCATGTCCAACGTCCTGCGCATGGTCGTCACCGACCCCCGCTTCCGCGGTTCGCTGGCGGGCGGCCAGATGACCCTGCCCGAGGCCGTGGAGCAGGTCCTCTGGGACGAGCCGCCGCTGATGGTGTGTCCGGGCCGCTGGGCCAACGACGACACCACCCTCGGGGGGCAGCAGATCAAGGCGGGGGACATGCTCCTGCTCGGTCTCGCGGCGGGCAACATGGACCAGACGATCCGCCCGAGCTCCGCGACCCCCGTGCACCACAACCGCGCGCACCTGTCCTTCAGCGCCGGTACGCACGAATGCCCCGGTCAGGACATCGGCCGCATCATCGCCGACGCGGGCATCGACATCCTGCTCACCCGGCTCCCCGACATCGCCCTGGCCGTCCCCGAGGAGAGCCTCAGCTGGCGCTCCTCCACCTGGGCCCGGCACCTCACGGCCCTGCCGGTGACCTTCGCGCCCCGGCCTCCCCAGGGCGACGTCCTCCCGGATCCGCTCCCGGCCCCGCCGGCCCGGAGCGACGGGAGGCCGGCGGCGGCCGTCCCGCCGGCCTCCGCCCCCGGGACGGCACCGGGACCCGCGCCCCGGGTGCCGTGGCTGACGCGCCTCAGGCGCTTCCTGGGCCTGGGGTAGGCCCGAGCCGGGGCGTCCCCGCTGCCCTCACTCCCGGAGCGACAGGTCCGCGGAGGCGTAGCGGGGTGCTCCGGTGTACCAGGCGTGCAGGCCGGAGAGGAATCCGCAGGCTCCCCGGAGCCAGGTCTCCAGTTCGGCCCGCTCGTCGCGGTCGAGGCCGGCCCGGCGGACGAGCAGCGGCAGTTCGCTCTGCCGGAGGTGCTCGAAGTCCCGCAGCCGGGCGTTCACCAGGTGCAGGGCGGCGGGCACGGCGTCGTGGAGGGAGATGCCCAGGGAGGTCCCCACGACCAGGACCAGGTTGTTGACGTCCTTCTCCTCGTGCACCTCCCTCTCGTAGGAGGCGATGTCGTTCGCGAGGCCCATGAAGTCCATGAAGGCGTCGAGCAGGGCGCGGACGGTGCGGCTGTGCCGTATCGGCTCGGGTATGCGCGCGCCGGTGGCCAGTTCCACGGAGTAGGGGGCGGTGTAGGCGGCGAAGCTCTCCCGGCGGAACGGGGCGTAGTCGATCAGGTGGGGTATGCGGCCGCTGAGGCTGTTGGCCAGCTCCTCGACCCCCGCGTCGACGTACCGCGCCAGGGCCCGGTTGAACTCGGCGCGCCAGTGCGCCAGCCGCGGCGGGAAGAGCTGCCGCTGGAGATCGGCCATTCCCCGCTCGACGGCGTTCGCCGGCTCGGGCGGCCGGGCGCCGCGCTCGGAGTGCAGGAAGGCGTGCAGACGGGTGGTGAAGGCCCGCGCCCCGGGAAGGTCGCCGGTCTGCTTGAACGCGGCGGCGAAGTAGTCGTCCCAGGCCAGGGCCCAGATGTTGAACCGGTGGTTGAGCCGGAGGGCGGCGAGCGAGGCGTCGGGCAGGGTCCAGGCGGTCAGCTGGTCGACGGTCATGGCGTGGAACTTCGACCGGCTCCAGATCGCCGGACGGGCCGAGGGCCGGTGGTGGTCCTCCAGCATGCCCATGGCGCGCGCCCAGGACTCGCTCTCCTCGTGCAGCGCCGGAAGGTGCGGGTTCACCCGTAACGCGTACGGCATCCACAGCAGGGGAACCTCGACGGCACGTACGGTCATGGGGACCGACCTCCTTCTGTCCTCGCCCGCACCGGTCCACCGGGAGGACGGGCGCTGCCCGGCCTGCGGCTCTCCAAACCTGCCCGCCACAGACGACCGGAAACCGACAACTGTCCACGGCATGTGACCAGTTGGGGTTCACATCTGAAGCGTAACGGTCCTTCTGGTGTCACGGGGGTGCGTGTCACAGCGACTGATCGGGCCAGTCCAGGAGGCGGGCGCCGATGACGGCCGTCTGGAGGGTGTAGCGCTGGACGGGATCGCCGGGGTCCGCGCCGGTCAGGCGGTGGATGCGGTCGAGCCGGTAGGTCATGGCCCGCACGCTGAGGCTGAGGCTCCGGGCCGCCTGGGCGGTGACGCAGCCGGTCTCGAAGTACGCCGCGAGCGTGTCGAGGAGGGGCTTCGCGCCCCCGCGGGCCTGCCGCAGCGGGCCGAGCACGGTCCGCACGAGATCGGCCATGGCCTCCCGGTCGCGGGTGAGGACGGGGTACACGAGGAGGTCGGCGGCGTGCAGGACCGGCGCGTCCAGGTCCATGCGGGCCGCGAGCGCGAGGGCGTTGAGGGCCTCCTCGTACGAGTGGACGACGCCGCCCGCGCCCGGGTGAGGGCGGCCGACGGCCACCTGGCAGCCGTCGGTCGCCGCGTACGCCTGCTTGGCGAAGTGGGCGAGCACCTCGGGCTCGTCGCCCGGCGCGACGCAGATCAGCCGCCCGTCCTTGGTGGTGAGCAGGATGCGGCGGTTGCCGAAGCGGGCGGCGAGCGAGGACTCGACGGCACGGATGACCGCGTACCCGTCGACGTACGGTTCCGGGCCCTGGGCGACGGCCACGGCGTGGGCGTGGGAGAGCAGCAGCCCGAAGCGTTCGGCCCGCTCCGCGAGGCGGCCGAGATCGCTCCGGCCGTGGAGCAGGTCGTCGATGAACTCGCGCCGCGCCGCCTCCTCCTGACGCATGGCCAGGTGCTGGGCCCGCTCGTGTCCCTCGGCGAAGGCGTCCACGGCCTGCTCGACGGCGCTCAGCAGGTGGTCGGCGACGGCCGCCGGCAGACCGGGGCGCACCCGCTGGGCGGCCGAGAGGTGGGCCCGGACCAGTGCCCGCAGTCCGATGCCGGCCTCCGCGGCCCGCTCGCCGAGCGCGCCCAGGGCCTCGCGCTCCTCCCGGGTGAGTCTTCGGCGGGTCGCGCACACCCCCGTCAGGATCTCGGCGTACCCGTCCAGGTACTCCTCGGCCTGCTCTCTCTCCGCCACGGTCCCTCCCCCGGTGCTGACGCGTCCCTGATGCGTTCTTGACGCGCGGTGATCAAGGGTGGCACGCCGTTCGGCGGGGTGTGCCACCGGCATCGAGAAGGTGCCGAACACTGCCGGATCGCGGCAGTGCCGGGCGGGTGATCTTCCCGCAGGATGGCCCCACGGGAGGGCACGGGCCGCGGCTCGATGCCGGGAGAAGGAAATGGACGGGGTTGCTCATGGACGTCATCACCGGGGGCATCGGCGTGCTGGTCGCCGCCGTCCTGCTCGTCGCCGTCGCCCTGCTCCTCGTGGCCGGCCGGCTGTTCCGCAAGGTGGAGCAGGGCAAGGCGCTGATCGTCTCCAGGACGCGCAAGGTCGACGTCACCTTCACGGGGCAGATCGTCCTGCCCGTCCTGCACAAGGCCGAGGTCATGGACATCTCGGTGAAGACCTTCGAGATCTCCCGGATGGGCCGGGACGGGCTGATCTGCCGGGACAACATCCGTGCCGACATCCGGATCTCGTTCTTCGTACGGGTCAACAAGACCGTCGAGGACGTCATCAAGGTCGCGCAGGCCATCGGCACCGCCCGGGCCAGCCACCAGGAGACCCTGGAGCAGCTGTTCCACGCCAAGTTCTCCGAGGCCGTCAAGACCGTGGGCAAGCAGCTCGACTTCACCGACCTCTACACCAAGCGCGAGGAACTGCGCTTCCGGATCATCGAGTTGATCGGCATCGACCTCAACGGCTACCACCTGGAGGACGCCGCCATCGACTACGTGGAGCAGACCCCGCTGAGCCAGCTCGACCCCGGCAACATCCTCGACGCCCAGGGCATCCGCAAGATCACCGAGCTGACGGCCGTGGAGAACATCCGGACGAACGAGTACCGGCAGAACGAGCAGAAGGAGATCACCCGGCAGAACGTCGACGCCCGGGAGGCCATCCTGGAGCTGGAGCGGCGCCAGGCCGACGCGGAGATCAAGCAGAAGCGGGAGATCGACACCTCGCGGGCCCGCGAGGAGGCGGAGACCGCGCGCGTGGTGGAGGAGGAGCGGCTGCGGGCGCAGGGCGCCTTCCTCCGCACCGAGGAGCAGCTCGGCGTCCAGCGCGAGAACCAGGCCCGTGAGGTGGCGGTCGCGCAGAAGAACCGCGAGCGGGTCATCGCCGTCGAGAACGAGCGGATCGAGAAGGACCGCCTCCTGGAGGTCATCGCCCGCGACCGGGAGACCCAGCTCACCCGCATCGCGGCCGAGAAGGAGGTCGAGGCCGAGCGCCGCGAGATCGCCGAGGTGATCCGGGAGCGGGTCGCGGTGGACCGCACGGTCGCCGAGCAGGAGGAGTCCATCAAGCGGCTGCGCGTGGTCGAGGAGGCCGAGCGCACCCGGCAGGCCGTCGTCATCGCCGCCGAGGCGGAGGCGCAGGAGAAGCTGGTCAAGGACATCAAGGCGGCGGAGGCGGCCGAGCAGGCCGCCGTCCACCGGGCCGCGGAGCAACTCACCCTGGCGGAGGCCCGCAACAAGGCGGCCGACATGGACGCCCGCGCCAGGACGCGCCTCGCCGAGGGCCTCCAGGCCGAGGCCGCCGCCGAGGGGCTCGCGGCGGTGCGGGTGCGGGGCCTGGAGGCCGAGGTCATCGAGAAGACCGGCCGCGCCGAGGCCGAGGCCACCGAGGCACGGCTGCGCGCCGAGGCGGCCGGCACCCGGGAGAAGGCCCTGGCCGAGGCGGTCGGCACCCGGGAGAAGGCGCTCGCCGAGGCCACGGCGATCGGCGAGAAGCTCAAGGCCGAAGCGGCCGGTCTGACCGAGAAGGCGGCCGCGATGGCCGCGCTGGACGGGGCCTCGCGCACCCACGAGGAGTACCGGCTGCGGCTGGCGGCCGAGAAGGAGATCCGGCTCGCCGGGCTCGACGTCCAGCGGCAGGTCGCCGAGGCGCAGGCCACCGTCCTCGCGACGGGCCTGGAGAACGCCGACATCAACATCGTCGGCGGGGAGTCGGTCTTCCTCGACCGCCTGGTGGAGTCGATCGCGCTCGGCAGGTCGGTCGACGGGTTCATGGACCACTCCAAGACCGCGCAGGCGCTCGCCGGCCCCTGGCTGGACGGCTCCGGTTCCTTCACGGAGGACCTGACCAAGGTGCTCGGCTCGCTGTCCACGACCGACCTGCGGAACCTCAGCGCCGCCTCCGCGCTCCTCGCGAAGGGCACGGGCCCCGGACCGGACGCGGCCGCGCTGAACGGAGCCGCCGAGAGCTGACCGCCCCGGGGGGGAGCGGTCGCAGAGGGGTCCGGTGCCGGCAAACGGGGGAGTTGGCGGCACCGGACCCGTGTTCACCACCGTACAAGGAGCGGGGCGAGATGGGTGCCGGAATCGACCAGGACACGTACACGGTGCTGCGCGACCGGCTCCGCGCGCAGGCCGCCGAACTGGCCGGGCGCGCCGGGGACCTCGACAAGGCCCGGATCGCGGCCTTCGGCTCCGGCGAGCTCGCCCTCACCGGCACGGGCCGCATCGGCACCGGGCGCGCCTGCGTGCCGCAGGACCTCGTCCCCGTCGGCGACGGCCTGCTCCTCCTCGGCACCCGGCCGGCCGGCCCGGGATCCTCCGAGGTCGCGGTCGCCGACGTCCTCACCCTCCACGACCGCGACCTGAACCCGCTGCCCGCGCGGACGGTGCCCGGACTGCTCGACGACCCCGCCTTCGTACGGGAGTTCTCCGCGCTGCACCGCTACTACCGGGGCGCGCGCCTGCTCCGGCTGCGGCGGGTGGAGGGCCGGATCCTCGCCGTGTTCCGCACGGGGGAGCAGAGCGAGGACCTCCGGGTCCTGCGCTGGTCCGTCTCGCCTTCCGGTGAGACGCGGTTCCTCGACGCCCGGGGCGAGCGCGACCATGTCCTGCCGCCCTCCGACGACGTCGACTGGGTGGAGACCACCCGCGCCGACCACGTGCCGGGACGGCATCCGCATGTCTCGCTCGGCGGCCGCCTCTTCGTCTCCACCGTCGGCGGGACGCTGACGGTCAGGACGGAAGACGACACCGACACCGCCGGAGCCGTCCACACGGAGCCCGTCGACGAACCGCTGCAGTCCCTCGCCGACGCCGAGGTGGCGTACGCGGTCGTGGGCGCCCTGATCCTGGTGCGGGTCCGCCCGTACAAGGAGGAGACCCGCCGCCACCTCGTCTTCAACACCCTGACCGGCGAGGTCGTCCGGCTCGACGGCATCGGACAGGCCTGCCTGCGGCTGCCCGGGGACGAGGGGATCGTGTTCCCCGGCGGCTACTGCCTCGCCTCCGGCGCCGTGAAGACCTTCGACACCGACACGGCGGGCCTCGCCTTCGACCGGGCGGTCCGCTCGCCCGACGGGGACCACCTCCTCCACGTCTTCCGGGCGCCGGCGGAGGGCCGCACCCTGCTCCTCCCGTACGACGTGATCGGCAAGGAGATCGCCGCCCCGCTCGTCTGCCGCGGATACGCGCTGCTCGACGACGGGACGATGGCCGTCCTGCGCGAGGGGTCCGGCGAGCCGGGCCGGGTCCACCCGGTGCAGGTCTGGCGCACCCCGTACGCCTCCGACACCCACCCGCGCCCCGTGGCGGACGGCCCGCTGGCCCGCATCGGCAACGCGGACCTCGTCAGGGGCATCGCCGACTGCCTGTCGATCGCCCGGCAGGCCACCGAACTCACCCCGGCCGGCGAGGTGTACGAGGCGCTCGTCGCCGCCTGCACGCGCGCGGGTGACGTCCACCACTGGCTGGGCGACCCGGAAGCCGGCGACCTGGGCGCACCGCTGACCGCGCTGCGGGCCACCGCCGTCCAGGTCCTCGACGAGTTCGGGACCGTGACGGCCCTCACCCGGCAGGCCGCCGAGGCCCTCGCCGAGTCCGCCCAGGAGATCAGCAGGCTCGTCCGCCGCATCCGGGGCGAGGCGCCCGCCACGGCCGCGGAGTGGATCTCCCGGATCACCGAACTGCGCCGCGCCCGGGGCCGCCTGGTGACCCTGAGGGACCTGCGGTACGCCGACACGGCCCGCATCGACGCCCTCGCCGCCGACGTCGAGGCCGACACCGCCTCGGCCGCCCGGCGCGCCGTCGCCTTCCTCCGCGGCGAGGACGCCTTCGCCCCGCACCACGCCGAGGCGGAACGGCTCGCCGCCGAGGCCGGGACGCCGGCCACCGTCGTCGAGACGGTCCCGGTCGGCGAACGGATCGACGCGCGCACCCACGAGCTGCACACCCTCAGCGAGGTCATCGGCGGCCTCGACATCGGCGACGCGACCGTCCGCGCCTCGATCCTGGCCCGGATCGCCGACGTCCTGGGCGCGCTCAACCGCGCCCGGGCCCTCCTCGCCGCCCGCCGCGCCGAACTCCTCGACCAGGAGGGCCGGACGGAGTTCGCCGCCGAACTCGCCCTGCTCGGCCAGGCCGTCACGGGCGCGCTGGCCGCCGCCGACACCCCCGACCGCTGCGAGGAACAGTTCGGCCGGATCCTGCTCCAGCTGGAGAACCTGGAGTCCCGCTTCGCCGCGCACGACGGCTTCCTCGCGGACATCGCCGGGCGGCGCACCGAGATCCACGACGCCTTCACCGCGCGCGGGCAGTCCCTCCGGGACGACCGGGCCCGGCGCGCCGAGCGGCTCGCCGCGTCGGCCGACCGGGTCCTGGAGACGATCGCCCGGCGGGCCGCGAGCCTGTCCGACCCGGACGAGGTGCACACCTGGTTCGCCTCCGACCCCCTGGTGACCAGGATCCGGCGCACCGCCACCGAACTGCGGGAACTCGACGACCAGGTAAGGGCGGAGGAGCTGGAGAGCCGGCTCGCCGCCGCCCGGCAGGAGGCCGGACGGGCCCTGCGGGACCGCACCGAGCTCTTCTCCGACGGCGGCGACACGATCCGGCTCGGCCGGCACCGCTTCGCCGTCACCCGGCAGGCCCCCGAGCTGACCCTCGTACCGCACGGGGACACCCTCGCCCTCGCGCTGACCGGAACCGACTACCGCGCGCCCGTCACCGACCCGGCCTTCGCCGCGACCCGCCCCCACTGGGGCCGGACCCTGCCCTCCGAGTCGCCGGAGGTCTACCGCGCCGAGCACCTGGCCGCACGCCTCCTGGCCGAGCACGGCACGGCCGGCCTGGCCGCCGCGGACCTCGGCGCCCTCGCCCGCCGGGCCGCCGAGGCCGCCTACGACGAGGGCTTCGAGCGCGGCGTCCACGACCACGACGCGGCGCTCGTCCTGGAAGCGGTCCTCGCCCTGAGCGAGGGCGCCGGACCGCTGAGCCACCCCGGGACGGCGCGCGCGGCCGCCCAGATCTTCTGGGCCCGCTCCACCACCGCCGAGACGCGCGAGCAGTGGACCCACCGCGCGGTCGCGCTGACGCGGGCCCGGGACCTCTTCGGCACCGAATCGGCCCTCGACGGGCTGCGGCAGGAGCTGGCCGAGGCGACCGGCGACCCGGCGGCGGCCGCGTACCTGGTCGACGAACTCGCCTCCGGGCCACCGGGATTCGCCCTCTCGGGCGAGGCGCACGCCCTGCTCGACGGCTTCCGCCGCGCCGTCGGCTCCTCCGATTCCTCCGCCTCCTCCGCCTACGGCGAGGCCCTCGCCGCCCTCACCGGACCGGGGGCCCGGCGACAGCTCGTCGAGGCCTGGCTCGGCTCGTACGCGACGGCGTCCGGAGAGCACCACGACGCGGGCGTGCTCGCCGAGGCCGTCGCCGTCGAACTGTGCCCCGGGCTCGACCGCTACGAGGTCACCGCCCCGACCACCGCGACGGTCACCGGACTCCTGGGCACCCACCCCCGCGTACGGGACCGGTCGATGGAGCTACGGCTCGACGAATTCCTAGCCAGGACACGGGAGTTCGCCACCCACGACGTGCCTGCCTTCCGCGCCTACCAGCGGCAGCGGGCCGAGCTCCTCACCGCCGAACGCGCCCGGCTCCGCCTGGACGAGTACCGGCCCCGGGTCATGTCCGCCTTCGTCCGCAACCGCCTCGTCGACGAGGTCTACCTCCCCCTCGTCGGCGACAACCTCGCCAAGCAGCTCGGCGCGGCCGGAGACGCCAAGCGCAGCGACACCCACGGACTGCTGCTGCTCCTCTCCCCGCCCGGCTACGGCAAGACCACCCTGATCGAGTACGTCGCCGAACGCCTCGGCCTGCTCCTCGTCAAGGTCGACGGCCCCGCCCTCGGCACGCGGACGACCTCCCTCGACCCCGCCGCGGCGCCCGACGCCGCCGCACGCCGGGAACTGGAGAAGATCGCCTTCGCCCTGGCCGCCGCCGGCAACGTCCTGCTGTACGTGGACGACATCCAGCACACCTCGCCGGAGTTCCTGCAGAAGTTCATCCCCCTCTGCGACACCACCCGGACCCTGAACGGGCACGACCTGCGCGGAAAACGCTTCGCCGTCTGCATGGCCGGCAACCCGTACACCGAGTCCGGGCGGGCCTTCCGCGTGCCCGACATGCTCGCCGACCGCGCCGACGTGTGGAACCTCGGCGACGTCCTGACCGGCAAGGACGAGGCCTTCGCGTTCAGCTTCGTCGAGAACGCCCTCACCTCCCACCCGGTCCTCGCCCCGCTCGCCGGCCGCGACCGCGCGGACCTGGAGCTGCTGACCCGCCTGGCGGCCGGGGACCCGGCCGCGCGCCGCGACCGGCTCGCCCACTCCTACGCCCCGGCCGAACTCGACCGGATCCTCGCCGTCCTGCGTCACCTCCTCACCGCCCGCGAGACGGTCCTCGCCGTCAACGAGGAGTACATCGCCTCCGCCGCGACAGCCGAGGGGGACCGCGTGGAGCCGCCGTTCCGCCTCCAGGGGTCCTACCGGACGATGAACAAGATCGTGGCCCGCATCCAGCCCGTCATGGACGACACCGAACTGGGAGCCCTGCTCGACGACCACTACACCGCCGAGGCCCGGACCCTCACCACCGGGGCCGAGGCCAACCTCCTCAAGCTCGCCGCCCTGCGCGGCACCCTCACCCCCGCGCAGGCCGGGCGCCGGGCGGAGCTGACCGCCGCCCGCACCCGCGCCCGCGGCGGCTCCGGAGACGACCCCCTGGACCGGGCGGTCGCCGCCCTCGCCCTGCTCGCCGACCGCGTCACGGCCGTCGAGACGGCGATCACCCGGGCGACGGCATCGCTCCACCCGCACCCGAGCGCGCACACGGACCCCGCCGGCCCCGGCGAAGAGAGCGAGTGACCCATGGCCGAGCCGGTGCACGCGGCGATCGGCGAGAAGCCGATCCGCTTCGTCAACCGGGACATCAGGCTCTACCGGATACGGGAGCGACCCCGGCCCCCGGCGAGTGCGGCGCCCGGAAGCCGCCGACCCAGACGCCGGTGACGGCGCTCACGTACCGGGCGCCGCAGCGGTCGGAGGGGACGACCAGCTGCGTGCCCGGCGCGTCGAGCCACTCCCCGTCCAAGCGGGTCGCGAGCAGGACGGGGGCGCCACCGAAGTCGGCGTCGATCTCCGCCCAGGACAGCAGCGCGTGGTGCCCGTCGCCGCCGTCCACGGCCAGCAGGAAACGGGACCGCTCCTTGCGCCGGGCCGGATCGAACCCCGGACGCGCCGCCGCCACCACGTCACGCAGCAGCGGACCCTCGAAGGTGTGGTGCCGCGGCCCCTCCTTCGCGCACTCGAAGACGACCTCGGCCCGGTGCTGGGCCCAGTCCCTGCGCAGGTCCGCGACGGTGAGCACGGCCGGGAGGGCCACGTCTCCCCAGATGGCGAAGGCTCCGGTACGGCGACTCATCGTCAATCTCCTTCGGGCGGTCGGTGCGGGAACTGCGCCCAGTGATACCCGACCGCGCGGAGCGAGAACCGTGACCGCCCATCAAATCGGCCTCAAAGCCACGCATTTGTGAGCTTGATGCGAGACGACGGGACGCATCCTCCGGGTTCATTCGCCAACACCCCGCGCCCGGCGGTCGAGCGCGAGCCACACCCGGTCCCGGGTGACGGTCAGTTCGGCGAAGCGGATGCCGGTCGCGTCCCGCAGGGCGTGGCGAACGCGGGGGCGACGGGGTTGAACGGGCTCTCGCTCATGGACTTGGCGCCGAGCGGGCCGATGGCGTCGGACGTCTCGGCGAAGCGGACCCCGGTACGGGCACGTCGGCGTACCGGGGAGCCGGTAGCGGCGGAACGCGGCCGTGGTGGCCTCGCCCCGCTCGTCGGTCCGCACGTCCTCGAAGAGGGTGGCCCCGAGCGCCTGGGGACACCGCCCTCGACCTGGCCGCGGCACCGCATCGGGTTCATGACCCTGCCCGCGTCGGCGGCATGCGCGCTCCGCGGGATCCGGATCTCCCCGCTCCCCGGATCGACGGCCACCCGGAACCACTGGGCGTGGAAGGCCACCGAGCGCGGCGAGCCGTCCCGGTGCCCGTCCGCCCCGCCGGCTCCTCCGCCGCGCCGAGCGCGTACCCCGCCCCGTACAGCTCCTTCGGCGTCACCGTACGGCTCAGTCGGTGAAGGAACCGTGCCGTCCCGCCCCGCCCGCGAAGCGCGCGGCGCCCGACAGGGTCTCGCCGGCCGACAGCGGCACCATGCCGTGCCGGAGTTCGGCCGCCAGGGCCTCGGGCTCGGGCAGCCCGTGCTGCTCCCGCACGGACAGCCGGTCGTGGCGCAGGCACAGCTGGGGGAAGGCGGCGATCTCCCGGGCGAGTTCCTCCGCCGCGACCCGGGCCCGGCCCCTCGGCACGAGACGGTTGGCGAGCCCGATCTCGTACGCCTCCGCCGCCGGGACCGGCCGGCCGGTCAGGATCAGGTCCATGGCGCGGCTCTCGCCGATCAGCCGCGGCAGCCGGACCGTACCGCCGTCGATCAGGGGCACGCCCCACCGGCGGCAGAACACCCCGAGGACCGCGTCCTCCTCGACGACGCGCAGATCGCACCACAGGGCCAGTTCGAGTCCGCCGGCCACGGCATGGCCGCCGATGGCCGCGATGACCGGCTTCGTCAGCCGCAGCCGGGTCGGCCCCATCGGGCCGTCGCCGTCGGGTGCCACCCGGTTCCCGCTCCCGGTGCCGACGGCCTTGAGGTCGGCGCCCGCGCAGAAAGTGCCGCCCTCGCCCCACAGCACCGCGACCGAGGCCTCCTCGTCGGCCTCGAACTCCCGGAAGGCGTCGGCCAGTCGGCGGGCCGTCGGCCCGTCCACGGCGTTGCGGGCGGCGGGCCGCGAGAGGACCACCGTGGTCACGGGCCCGTCGCGCTCGACGCGTACGGTGTCCCGCTCCGCCGGTGTCGCTGATGCATCGGTCATGCGGGGCATTCTCGCGGGGCGGCCGGCCCGGCGGCCAGAGGGGACCTCAGTCGGAACGGTCGAGCAGCAGGTCCCGCACGCAGCCGCGCAGCCAGGCGTGCGCCGGGTCGGCGTCGTGGCGGGGATGCCAGGCGAGGCCGAGCGGCAGGGGCGGCAGGTCGAGGGGGACCTCGAAGACGACCAGGCCGAGGGACTCGGCCAGCGAGCGGCTCCGCGCGCCGATCAGGCCGACGAGGTCGGTGTCGCGGAGGAGGAACAGCGACGCCGGGTACGTGCCGACGCCCGCGACGACCCGCCGCCGCAGCCCGTGCTCGGCCAGGGCGGTGTCGATGGGGCCGTGCAGCCGCCCCCGGCGCGAGACGACGAGGTGGTCCGCGTCCACCGCGAACCTCCGCCGGGTCAGGCGCCCCCGGAGGAGCGGGTGCCCCGCCCGCACGACGGCCGTCATGCGGTCGTCCAGGAGGTGTTCGGTGCGCACCTCGGGATGGACGGTGTCGATGACACCGATCTCCAGGTCGGCGACGCCCTCCCGCAGCGTCGGCGCGTCGGTGCGGCTCTCGTTCAGGAACCGCAGCCGCACCCCCGGGGCCTCGCGGCCGGCGCGGGCGAGGAGGGCGGGGCCGAGCGTGGCGGCGAGGGCGTCCTGACCGAGCACCGTGAAGGTCCGCTCGACGGTGCTCGGATCGGTGGGGCCCGAAGCGAAGAGCGCCCTGGCCCGCTCCACGACCGCACCGACCTCGGCCCGTACGGACAGCGCGTACGGCGTCGGCACCATCGCGCGCCCGGCGCGCACCAGGATCGGATCGCCGAGCGCCTTGCGGATCCGGCCCAGGGTGCGGCTGGTGGCCGGCTCGGACAGGTGCAGCCGCCGGGCCGCGCCGCGCACGCTCTGCTCCTCCAGGAGGACGTCGAGGGCGAGGAGAAGGTTGAGGTCGAGGCCGGTCGGGTCCGTTGATTGCGTCATGCGCACTCATCTCTTGCAAAAGATGCACTGGAGGTAATCCGGGGGCCGAGCCTACGGTGAACGCGCATCCCCTCACCACCACGCTCCCCGGAGGAGCCATGTCTTCCCCTGCCCTCGTACCGCCTCCCGCCGCCCCGGCCGACACCGCGCCGGGAGCTCTCAGGCGGTCCACCCTGCTCGCGCTGTGCGCCTGCGTCCTCGTCGCGCAGAGCATGGTCGCCGCCGTCAACCTCCTCGTCCCCCAGCTCGCCGCCTCCTCCCTCCACCCGTCCGCCACCGAACTCCTGTGGACGGTGGACACGTACGTCATCGTCTTCGCCGGACTGCTCATCCCAGCCGGGGCGCTGGGCGACCGGCGGGGCCGCAAGGGCCTGCTGCTCGCCGGCCTCGCGCTGTTCGCCGCCGGAGCGGCGCTCAGCGCCCTGGCCCCGTCGCCCGCGCTGCTGATCGCCGGACGCGGGGTCTCCGGCGCCGGAGCCGCCTGCATCATGCCCGCGACCATGTCGGTCCTCGTGCAGCTCGCCGGACCGGAACGCCGGGCCCGGGCCCTCGCCTCCTGGACCCTCGCCGTCGGCCTGGGCGGCCTCGCGGGCAACGTCGGCGGGGGAGCGGCCGGCCAGTACCTCTCCTGGCGCGCCCTGTTCTGGCTGATGGTCCCGCTGGCCGCGCTCCTCGCCTGGACCGTCAAGGTCGCCGTCCCGCGCACCGGACGCTCCCCGCACGGCCACCCCGACCCGCGCGGCACGCTGCTGCTCGTCGCGGCCCTGGTCGCCCTCCTCGCGGGCATCATCGAAGGCCCGGCACACGGCTGGACCTCGCCCCGCATCCTCGTCCTCTTCGCGGTGGGCGCGGCACTGACCGGCCTGTTCACCTGGTACGCGCTCCGCTCGCCCGTCGCCCTGTTCGACCCGCGGGTCTTCCGCTCCCGGCGGCTGCGCGCCGCCGTCCTGGGCACGGGCACCGGCTTCTTCGGCCTCTTCGCGCTCTTCTACGCCAACTCGCAGTACCTGCAGTACGTCAAGGGGTACGGCCCCGCCGTCACCGGCCTCGCCATCGTCCCCCTCACCCTCGGCATGGCCCTCTTCCCCAAGGTGTCGACCCGCTGGCAGGCCGCGTCGGGCCCGCGCCCTGCCGTGACCACCGGACTGTTCCTGATCGGCGCCGGACTCCTGGGCGCCTCCACCGCCGACGCGGCCACGCCGTACGCGCTGTACGCCTGCTGGCTGCTCGTCATCTCGGCGGGCACCGGCCTGTGCATGCCGGCCCTGACCGT
The DNA here is from genome assembly GCF_044333355.1 of Streptomyces sp. NPDC021012. Classification (NCBI taxonomy): domain Bacteria; kingdom Bacillati; phylum Actinomycetota; class Actinomycetes; order Kitasatosporales; family Streptomycetaceae; genus Streptomyces; species Streptomyces sp. NPDC021012. Next base: position 702,311 of record NZ_JBIRQU010000002.1, on the reverse strand, counting down.
CGGCGTCGTCTCCGCCCTCCCCGCGCACCAGGCCGGTCTCGGCTCCGGCCTCGGCACCTCGGCCCGGGAGATCGGCGCCGCCCTCGGCGTGGCCGTCACCGGCACCGTACTCGCGGTGCACGAGGCCGACGCCCGCGCGGGCTCCTTCGCCGACGCGATGAGTCCGGCGCTGCGCACCGCGGGCGCGCTCGTCCTGGTCGCCACGGTCCTGGTCACCGTCGGATACCGCACCGGGGCCGGCCCCACCCGCTGAGGGGAACCGCCTCCGCATGCGCCTGTGGGCCGGATGGCGCAGGCGGCGCGCGGCGGGGCCCGTACCGCGAGAGGGTGGCCGGACCCCGGGACAGGACGGCCCGGCGGCCGACGAGGGCCCGGACGGCCGCTCGTCCGGCCGGACCGGGCCCCGGCACGGTCCGCCGTCCCCGGTCCCGCAACCGAGGAGGTAGCGCATGTCCCGCCGTGTCCCCGCCGCGTACGCCGGGCGGAACTCCACGAGCTCCGCCCCCGGCCGCACCGGCCCCCGCCCGAGGCTCCGATTCCGTACGGCGGCCGCCGGGACGATCGTGGCGGCCGCCCTCCTGGGCGGTGCCACCACCGCTCCGGCGGGGGCCGCGCCACCGGTCCCGTCGGACCGGGCGCAGGCTCCGTACGGCCCCGGACACGGCGGCGACCCGGCGCTCCAGCGGGCCCTGGCCGAGCTGGTGGGGGCGCCCGGCGGGCCGCCCGGCGCGATCGCGGTCCTGACCCGGGACGGCGTACGGCGGGTCTACCGGGCCGGCACGGCCGAGGTGGGCACGGGCCGCCCGCTCCGGCCGGAGGACCACATGCGCGTCGCCAGCGTCGCCAAGGCCTTCAGCGGCGCGGTCGCGCTCGGCCTCGTCGACCGGAAGGCGCTGGACCTGGACGACACGATCGGCCGCGTCCTGCCCCGACTTCCCGCCGCCTGGCACGCCGTGACCCTGCGTCAACTGCTCCAGCACACCAGTGGACTTCCGGACTTCAGCAAGAGCAAGGCCTTCCAGGACATCGTCCGCGCCGATCCCCGCCACCACTTCGACTCCCGCCGCCTCCTCGACTTCGTGGCCGACCGGCCGCTCGCCTTCCCGCCGGGCAGCCGCTACGCCTACTCCAACTCGGACAACATCGCGGTCGCGCTGATGGCCGAACGGGTCACCGGCCGCCCGTACGAGTCGCTGCTGAAGCAGCTGGTGTACCGACCGCTCGACCTGACGGGCACCAGCCTCCCCCAGGACTACCGGCTGCCGCGCCCCTTCCTGCACGGCTACTTCACCGCCCCCGGCGAGCCGCCCGAGGACGTGAGCGAGGCGGTCAGCGCCTCCGGTGCCTGGGCGTCCGGCGGCATCGTCTCCACCCCCGCCGACCTGAGCCGGTTCATCGGCGGCTACGCGGGACCGGAGCTGCTGACCCCCGCCACCCGCCGCGCCCAGCAGGATTTCCTCCCCGGCGGCGCCTCCGAGCCGGCCGGCCCCGGCGCCAACGCGGCCGGCCTGGGCCTCTTCCGCTACACCACCCGCTGCGGCAAGGTCCTCGGCCACACCGGCAACACCCCCGGCTACACGCAGTTCGCCGCGGCCACCCGGGACGGCCGGCGCACGGTGACGGTCTCCGTCACCAGCCAGGTCACGCAGGACCCGGCCCTGCTGGCCCGACTGCGCGCGACCGAGGAGCAGTTCGTCTGCGCCCTGCTGGGCGAGGAGGACTGGGGGTTCCGGCCGTAGGACCCGTCGAACGGAAGAGGACCGACCCCTTACGCGGCGAAGGGTTTCCCCTTAGCCTCACCCCAGCGTGCAAGTTACCTGCCGGTCAATGAAGTTGACGGGCGCACCGGGTCCGGAGGTCGCCATGAGTTCCGCGCAGTCCCCGCTCGACGACCGGCCGCCCTCGGTGGCGCACCTCTTCCTCGCGCGGGTCGCGGCCACGCCCGACCGGGAGGCCTACCGCCACCCGGTGGCGGTGGGCCACGGCGCTCCCGGCGCCGAGGAGTGGCACTCGCTGACCTGGGCCCAGACCGCCGAGCGCGTGACGGCGATCGCGGCCGGGCTGCTCGCCCTCGGACTGCGGACCGAGGAGCGGGTGGCCATCTGCTCCGCCACCCGGGTGGAGTGGATCCTCGCCGATCTGGGCGTGATGTGCGCGGGCGCCGCCGCGACCGCCGTCTACCCGAGCACCGACGCCGACGAGACGGCGTACATCCTCGCCGACTCCGACAGCCGGGCGGTCTTCGTCGAGAACGCCGCCCAGCTGGCCAAGGTCGTCGCACACGCCGACCGGCTGCCCGGACTCGGCCACGCGATCCTCTTCGACCCGGAGGCCGACCTCCCGCAGGCCGAGGGCATCGAGGTGCTGAGCCTCGCCGAACTGGAGAAGCGCGGCACGGCCCACCTCCAGGAGCACCCCGACGCGATCCGCAGGACGGTCGAGGCCATCGAGCCGGAGCAGCTCGCCACCCTGATCTACACCTCCGGCACGACCGGCCGCCCGAAGGGCGTGCGCCTGGTGCACGACTGCTGGTCCTACCAGGGCGTCGCGCAGGAGGTCAGCGGGCTGCTCGACCCCGACGACGTGCAGTTCCTGTGGCTGCCGCTGTCCCACGTCTTCGGCAACGCCCTCATCTCCGGTCAGGTGCGGACCGGACACGTGATCGCGGTGGACGGGCGCGTCGACCGCATCATCGCCAACCTGCCCGTCGTCCGGCCCACCGTGATGGCCTCGGCGCCGAGGGTCTTCGAGAAGGTCTACAACGGCATCGCGGCGAAGGCGAGGGCCGAGGGCGGCGCGAAGTACAGGATCTTCCTGTGGGCGGCGAAGGTCGCCCGCGACTACGCCAGGACCGGACAGGAGAGCCTGGTGGCGACGGGAAGCCGCACGGTGCCCCTGGGGCTCACGATCCGGCATGCGCTCGCCGACAGGCTGGTCTACGGAAAGATACGGGCGGCGTTCGGGGGCGCACTGCGCGGCAGCGCCTCGGGCAGCGCCGCGCTCGCCCCCGACATCGCCTACTTCTTCGCCGGCGCGGGCGTGCCCGTCCTGGAGGGCTACGGCCTGACGGAGACCAGCGCGGCCTGCACGGTCAACCCTTCCGAGGACCACCGGGTGGGCACGGTCGGCAGGCCCCTGCCGGGCACCGAGGTCCGCATCGCCGAGGACGGGGAGATCCTGCTGCGGGGGCCCGGTGTCATGCGCGGCTACCACAACCTCCCGGAGAAGACCGCCGAAGTCCTGGAGAGCGACGGCTGGTTCCGCACCGGGGACATCGGCGAGATCGACGAGGAGGGCTTCCTCCGGATCACCGACCGCAAGAAGGACCTGTTCAAGACCTCGGGCGGCAAGTACGTGGCGCCCACGGAGATCGAGGGCCGGTTCAAGGCCGCCTGCCCGTTCGTCAGCAACATCCTGGTCATCGGCGACGGCCGCAACTACTGCACCGCCCTGATCGCCCTCGACGAGAGCGCGATCATGCCCTGGGCGGCCTCGCACGGCCTCGGGGGCCGCGACTACGCCGAGGTCGTCTCCTCGCCCGAGGTCCACGCCCTGATCGACGGCTTCGTGCGGCGCGTCAACGACGGCCTCCAGCGCTGGCAGACGATCAAGAAGTTCGCGGTCCTGCCGCGCGACCTCGACGTCGAGCACGGCGAGCTCACCCCGAGCCTCAAGGTGAAGCGGCCCGTCGTCGAGCGGGAGTACGCCGAGGTCGTCGAGGCCCTGTACGAGGGCGCCCGCGAGGCCTGACGCCCGGCCACCGCCCCGGCGGCCTCAGGACTCCAGCACCTCCACGTGGTCGCCGACCGCGACGGCCAGGACCCGGGAGCCCGGTTCGGTGGTGCGCCAGCGGTGGCGGACGCCGCCGGAGAGCAGGAGCGTGTCGCCGCGCCCCAGCCGGTGGACGCGGCCGTCGGCCTCCACCTCCACCGCGCCGTCCGCCACGTACAGCAGCTCGTCGTTGCGGTGCCGGAACTCGCGGTCCGCCTCGTGCGCGCCGACGAACTCCAGGGCATGCAGCTGATGGCGGCCGCGCACCACCGGCCGCACGCGCGCCTCCCGGTCGAGGCCGCTGTCGTCGCCCGCGCGCACCACGTCGACCGTACGGGTCTCGTCGGAGGCGGCGAGCAGTTGCACCGCCGTCGTGCCGAGGGCGTCCGCGATCCGCTGGAGCGACCTCATGCTGGGGCGCGCCCGGTCGTTCTCGATCTGGCTGAGGAACGGGGAGGAGAGCCCGCTGCCCTTCGCCACCTCGGCGAGCGTCAGATCCAGTGCCCGGCGCCTGCGGCGCACGGCGGCGCCCACCCGCGGTGTGTTCGCGGCCTCCATGGATGTCCCGTCCTTTCCCGCCCCGTGATGCATGACCGCACCCTACGCGGCGGTAGGCCGGAGCCCGGAGACGGTTTCGTACTCCCGACACACGCCCGTCACACAAGGCCCCTAACGTCAAAGTCGCTTGCTCTCATCAAAGAAAGTTTGAAGGAGGAGTCCAGACGTGGAAAGTCCGAAGGAGCCCGACGTGCCCGCGATCGACCAGAACTCACGCCGCCGACGCCCCACCGGCCTCATCGCCCTCGACGAGACGGCCGCGTCCGAGGGCTACACCCTCTACGCCCCGCTCACCGGCACCGGCGAGGTCCACCTCATCGACCTCCACGGCCGCACCGTCCACCGGTGGGACCTCCCGTACCGCCCCGGCCGCCACGCCCGGCTCCTCGCCGACGGCACCCTCGCCTACAACGGCGTCCTCCCGGGGGAGAAGGCCCTCTTCCCCATGTGGCACAAGTACCGAGGCGGCGTCATGCTCCACGCCGCACCCGACGGCACCGTCCTGCGCGAGCACCGGGACCCCCTCCAGCACCACGACGCCCACCACCTCGACGACGGCCGCATCCTCTACACCGCCCTGGAACCCCTCACCGGCGCCGAGGCCGCGACGGTACGCGGCGGAGTGCCCGGCTCCGAGGCCGAGGGCGGCACGGTCTGGGCCGACACCATCAAGGAGGTCGGCCCGGACGGCGAACTCCTGTGGTCCTGGCGCGCCGCCGAGCACCTCGACCGCGATTCCTTCCCGCTGCACGAGGCCTACGCCCGCGAGCACTGGCCGCTGATCAACAGCGTCACGCCCCTGCGGGACGGCAACATCCTCGCCAGCCTGCGCAGCGTCTCCGCCGTCGTCGTCATCAGCCGCGCCACCGGCGAGATCCTCTGGCGCAGCCGCCCCGGCACCGTCAGCCAGCAGCACGCGCCCACCGAACTGGACGACGGCCGGTTCCTCGTCTTCGACAACGGCGTCTTCCGGCCCGGCCACGACGTCCCGTACTCCCGCGTCATCGAGATCGACCGGACCGGCGGCGACATCGTGTGGGAGTACCACGACCCGGCCCGCGAGTTCTTCTTCGCTCCCTTCATGGGCTCCGCGCAGCGCCTGCCGAACGGCAACACCCTCGTCACCGACTCCCCGTCCGGGCGGCTCTTCGAGGTGACGAAGGACGGCTACCTGTGCTGGGAGTACGTCGTCCCGTACTTCGCCGGCTACGGCGAGAGCGAGGTCCGCGGCCTCTTCCCGTCCGAGCCCAACGCCGTCTTCCGCGCCTACCGGTACACCGCGGCGGAGATCCCGTGGCTGGAGGCGACGGCATGACGACGACCGCACCCGCCCCCGCGGTGGAAGCCGTCGACGCGCCCGTCCCGTTGCGGCGCCTCGCGCCCCTCGCGGCCCAGCACGTCCTCGCGATGATCGCCGCCCCCGTCTCCACCGTCTTCCTCGTCGCCGGCACCCTGAAGATGACGCCCGGCGCGACGGCCTCGCTGCTCAGCACCGTCCTGCTCCTGTGCGGCGCGGGCGCCCTGCTCCAGTCCCTCGGCGTGTGGCGGATCGGCGGCCGCCTGCCGTTCGTCATGCTCCCGGGCGGCGCCGCGACCGCGCTGTTCCTCCAGATCGCCCAGGAACACGGACCGGCCACCGCCACCGGCGCCGTCCTCCTCGCGGCCGCGCTGCTGCTCGCCGTCCTGCCCCTGTACGCCCGGATCGTACGGCTCTTCCCGCCGCTGGTCATGGGCGTGACCGTGCTGCTCATCGGGGTCGCGATGATCCGTGTCGCCGCCCGGCTCGTGACCGGTCCCGACGGGACGGGGGAGCCGCGCGCGGTGCTCCTCGCCGCGCTCACCGTGGCGGCGACCGTCGCCGCGTACGTGTTCCTGCGCGGCGTCTGGCGGCAGACCTCCGTCCTCCTCGGGATGGCGGCGGGGACCGTCGTCGCGGTGGCGACCGGCCTCGGCTCCTTCCACCCCGCAACGGGCAGCGGCTTCGCGCTGCCGGTGTTCCTGCCCTTCGGCGCACCGCGGTTCGACCTGGCGGCCGCGCTTCCGCTCCTCGTGTTCAGCCTCACCACGCTGGCAGAGATCACCGGGCAGACCGTGCTCAACAGCGAGACCGTGGGCCGGACTCCCGTACCCGAGCGGGACGTTCCGCGCGTCGCCCGCGCCGACGCCCTGCTGTCCCTGGCCGGCGGCCTCTTCGGCACCTCCCTCATGGTCACCAGCGCCGAGAACATCGGCATCGGCCGGCTCACCGGCGTCCGCAGCCGCTTCGTGACCGCCGGCGCCGGGGCACTCCTCGTCGCCCTCGGCCTGGCCACGCCCGTCTCCCGGGCCCTCGCCGGCATCCCCGAGGCCGTCGTGGGCGGCTCCGCCCTCGTCGTCTACGCCGTGATCGCCGTCATGGGCGTCGAGATGCTCCGCCGCGCCGACCTGTCCGGCACGGGCACGGGCTCGCTGACGGCCGCGCTCGCCCTCACCACGGGACTGCTGCCGCTGCTCAGCCCGGACCTGTACGCCGGGTTCCCCGGCTGGGCCCGCACGATCCTCGGCAGCGGCGTCGTCGCCGGCACCCTGACGGCGGTCCTCCTCACCGCACTCCTCGGCCGCACCCGCCCCGGGGAACCCGACCCCGTTCCTTAGGGCCGGTCCGGCGGATCGCGGCCGGGCCGCCACGACGCCGTCCCGTCGTGGCGACACCGGACGCCGGCCTACGCGACCGGGCCGCGCTCGTGGGGGATCCGCTCCCCGGCCTCCACCGCGACGGGCAGCCGGTTCTCGGCCGGAGGCAGCGGGCAGGTCGCGAAATCGGTGTAGGCGCAGGGCAGATTGGTCGCGCGGTTGAAGTCGAGCACGACCGTGCCGTCGGGGCCGGGGGCCCCGACCGTGAGATTCCGGTTCGCCGCGTACGTGGTGACGCCCGAGGTCGCGTCGGTGAACAGCAGCGTGAGGCTGCCGGGCGCGTGCCCGTTGAACGCGGTGAGGCTCAACTCCCTTTCGTCCAGCCGGAAGACGACCCGGCCCGGGGCGTCGTACACGTGCTGGAGCCCCTCCACGGAGGCGCCGACCGTCGTCGGCCGCGGCGCGTCGAAGGCCTCGTACCGGCCCGTGACCACCCAGCGCGGATCGGGCTCGTACGCCGGCGTGCCGGTGAACGCGACCCGCAGCGGGTGGCCGGGGTGCCGCGGACGGATCACGTCGTTGCCGCCGCGCTTGGCGACCTCGATCACGGTGTCGCCCCAGACGGCGTCGACGCCGCCGCGCTCCGGGATGACGCCGAAGAGGTGACGACCCCGGACCGCTTCGCCGCCGACGAGGAGTTCCTCGCCCTCGCCGAGCTCCACGGCGACTCCTTCGGGTCCCGTGGACCAGGTCCCGGGCGCGCCGGGGAAGGACTGCGGCTCGGCGGAGAGCCAGTGCAGACCGGTGATCGCGAGGAAGCCGTGCTCCGAGGCGAGCCGGGCGTCCTTGTCCCGGTGCCACGCCTCCCACTCCTTGGCGAAGACCTCCGGATCGGGAACGGATGTGTCGCGGACGCTCATGCGTCTCCTCCTGCTGCGGTGGATGGTGTGATGCGCGCGGTCGCGTGGCCCGCCGCGAGGGCAGGGGGAACGGAGCGCGGGGCAGGACGAGGCCGTCAGGAGGCGCCCGGGATCAGCCGGGGCGTGCGCGTCGGTGTCCGGACGCCGGGTCGAGGCCTCGGTGTCAGCCGGAACACGCCATGGTCGTGACGCGCGCGTAGTCCACGTGTCGGCGCGTCACGAGAAGGCTCATGGCTTCAGGAGAACACAACTCCGGTGCGCGGCGCCAGTGGTCAGGCGATCCGGGCACCCCGGTCGTCGCAGGGGATGCCGGTGGCCGGGCTGTGGGCGGGGAAGTCGCGGGTGGCCTGGCGTTCCACCTCGGTGATCGCCGTCGGCTCCACGTCGATGATGCCGCCGAAGGGCCGGTCGACGTCCCGGATGATGATCAGCATCGTCGTCAGGAGCGCGGTGATCACCGTCAGGGTGGTCAACTGGCCGAGGTTGTTCTTCCGGGGCAGGCAGAAGCCCAGAGCCGTCACGGTGATGAAGAGGGTGGCGAGCAGGAACCAGAAGATGGTGCCGGGAATGCTCGCGCTCGCCTGGGTGAGGCGTTCCTCGCGCTCGTCGGAGCGCTTGTTGTCGGCGGCGACCAGCATGCCGAAGACCGGCTGGCCCTGCAGGGTCCGGAAGGTCGCGCGGAAGTCCGTCGACCACACGCTGGGCGCCGGCGAGCCGTGGCCGTCGGACATGGCAGGCCATTCCTGCTCGCGTACGGCTCGGGCGTGGCAGACGGCGTCGGCCTGGACCCGCGCCCGCTGCGCCTGCGGCGCGTACTCGGCCGTCTCCACGAGCTGGTCCAGGGCCCGGGCCTCCCCGCGCGAGGCGACCTCGGCCTTGCCGTACGAGCCGTTGGCGGTGACCAGGACGAAGGAGAGCAGCAGGACGGTCATGGTCAGCAGCGGGCCGACGAGGTCCTTGACGGCCATGCCCGTTCCGTCGTCTTCCTTGATCAGTCGCGGCCGGAGGAACCGGTTCGCCGCGAGGCCCGCGAGCAGGGCCACGACGGCGGCGGCGATGACGAGAAGCACGAGGAGCACCTCCGGGAACGGCCGGAAGCCTCCGGTGACTCCGGCAAGGCGCCGATCATCGCCCGGCGGGTCACGGGGCGGGAACTGAGGAAGCGTTCGCTCGCCCCCGCACGGGGGACGCGTGTGGGGCCGTGCGGCTCAGGCCCGTGGCCGGGCGGACTCGCGGTCCCGGCAGCGGAATTGGACCTCCATGACCCTTATGGCACTCGTCCGGGAACGCAGGTTTGAGACATGAACGTGTGTCCGGTTCGCTTCGGTCAGGATGAGTGGCGTACAACCTGTGACCGGCCCGTTCACCGATGCGCGCGGTCACCCCGTACCACCGAGCCCTGGAGTCAGACAGATGCGTTTCGGCCTGCTCGGCCCGATCACGGCGCAGGACGCCGCCGGCCCTCTCGTCATCGGCAGCACGAAGGTCCGGATCCTGCTCGGCATCCTGCTCCTGAAACGCGGCCAGGTGGTCTCCTCCGACGAGCTCAAGGCCGCCCTGTGGGGCACCGACCTGCCCGCGACGGCCTCCAGTTCCCTGCACAACCACGTGACGCGCCTGCGCAGGACACTGGGCTCCGAGGGGGCCGCCCGGCTGCGCTCGGTACCGCCCGGATACGTCCTGGACGTGGAGCGCGGCGCGCTCGACGGCGACCGGCACGAGGAGCTCCTCGCCACCGCGCGCACCGCCCGGCACGGGGAGGACTGGGAGACCGTACGGGAGGCATGTGCGACGGCCCTGGCGCTCTGGCGGGGAAGCCCCCTCGCGGACCTGCCGGGACTCGGCCAGAGCCTGCTGTACGGGCCGGCCCTCCAGGCCCTCGACGAGGCCCGGCTCGTCGCCCTGGAGTGGCGCTGCGAGGCCGACCTGCGTCTCGGCCGGTACGACGGCCTCGCCGCGGAGCTGTACGCGCTCACCGAACAGCACCCGCTGCGCGAGGGCCTCCACCGCCACCTGATGCTGGCCCTGCACCGCACCGACCGCCAGGCGGAGGCCCTGGCCGTCTTCCACCGGCTCCGCAGGATCCTCGCGGACGAGCTCGGCGTTTCGCCCGGCCGCGCCGTGCAGGAGGCGCTCGCGGACATCCTCCAGGGCCACGGAGAACCCGCGGCGAAGCCCCCGGTCCCCGCTCCCGAACCCGCACCGGCCCCCGACGCCGCCACGGCGGCCGGGAACCACGTCCCGGCCCAGCTCCCCCCGGTCTCCCGCTACTTCTCCGGCCGGCGGGCGGAACTGGCACGGCTCGACGCGCTCCTCGAAGACGCCCGCCGGCACGCCGGCACGGGCCCCATCGTCGTCTCCGGCCCCGGCGGCGTGGGCAAGACGACCCTCGCCGTCCACTGGGCGCACCGGGTCCGCGCCGACTTCCCCGACGGCCAGCTCCACCTGAACCTGCGCGGCTTCGCCCCGGAGGGCTCCGCCGTCACCCCGGACAGCGCCCTGCGCAGCCTCCTCGAAGGCCTCGGCGTGCCCCGTGCGCGCGTCCCCGCCGCCCAGGAGGCCCGGACGGCCCTCTTCCGCACGCTGACGGACGGACGCCGCTGCCTGATCCTGCTGGACAACGCCCGCGACGCCGCCCACGTGCGGCCGCTCCTCACCGGGTCCGCGACCAGCCTGACCGTCGTGACGAGCAGGGACCAGCTCCTCGGCCTCGTCGCCGTCGAGGACGCCCAGCCCGTGGCGCTCGACGTGCTGTCGCCCGACGACGCGCGCGAGCTCCTCGCCGCGCGCGTCGGCCGGGACCGCGTCACGGCCGACCCGCGCGCCGTCGACGAGGCCGTCGAGCTCGCCGCCCGCCTCCCGCTGGCCCTGGCCGTCGTGGCCGCCCGGGCGGCCGTCACCCCCGCCCTCAGCCTGACCCGGCTCGTCGAACGGCTGCGCCTCGCCCGCGGCCTGGACGCCTTCACCGGCAGCGACGCCCGGAGCGACGTCCGTGCGGTGCTCTCCTGGTCGTACGAGACGCTGAGCACCGACGCCGCGCGCCTCTTCCGGCTGCTCGCCGTCCACCCCGGGCCCGGGATCACCGTGCCCGTGGCCGGCAGCCTCGCGGCGCTCCCGCCGGCCCGGGTGCACCCGCTCCTGACCGAGCTGGCCGAGGCCAACCTGGTCACCGAGGGCGCCGACGGCAGGTACGCCTTCCACGACCTGCTGCGCACGTACGCGGTGGAGCTCGGCGAACAGGTCGACTCCGGGGCGAGCCGCCGCACCGCCCTGCGGCGGATCGCCGAGCACTACCTCCGCACCGCGGAGCGGGGCGCCCTCCTGATGGACCCCCAGCTGGCCCCCGTCGACCTGCCCCCCAAGCCGGGGCGGGGGGTGCGCCCCGAGGACCCCGCGGACATCGGCGCGGCCCGGGAGTGGTTCACCGGCGAACACGAGGCCCTCGTGGAGACCGTCGTCCGGGCCGGCGCGAGCGGCCTCGACCGGGCATGCTGGCAGCTGGCCCACGTCCTGAAGACGTACCTCTCCTGGGGCGGCCACTGGGCGGACGGCGCGGTCGTCCAGACGGCCGCCCTGGAGGCGGCGGAGCGCCTGGCCGACCCGACGGCCCGGGCACGGGCGCACCGGAGCCTGGCCGCGGCCCTGCGCTGGAACGCCGCCACGGACGCCGAGGCCGGGACGCATCTGCGCCGGGCGCTCGACCTGTTCACCGCCGAGGGGGACCTGCTCGGCCAGGCCGACGTCCACCTCGACCTCGCAGGGCGCCACGAACGGAAGGAACGCCCAGGGGAGGCGCTGCACCACAACCAGCGGGCCCTGGAGCTGTTCCAGGAGCTCGGCCACCGGAGCGGAGAGGCGAAGGCCCTCAACAACGTGGGCTACTTCCAGGCCCTGCTGGGCAACCACGCCGAGGCGCTGGCCATGTGCGACGCCGCCCGCCGGGTCTTCGAGGAGCTCGGGGACCGGCGCAGCCTGGCCCTCACCTGGGACAGCCTGGGCGTGGTGCACCAGCAGACGGGTGACCTGGAGCGGGCGGCGCACTGCTTCCGGATATCGGCGGAGGGCCTGCGGGAGGTCGGCGCGGCGTACCACGAGGCCGTCTCGCTCGACCACCTCGGCGACGTCGAGTCGACGGCCGGCCGGCCCGAGAGCGCCCAGGAGGCCTGGAGGCAGGCCTGGGAGCTGCTCGACGCGCTGCGGCACGACGACGCGGACACGATCCGGCTCAAGCTGCGGCGGTGAACCGGTCCGGCACGGGCCGGGGCCGACACCGCAACGGCGGAGCGCGGGAGGTGAGGTGTGCGGCATCCGTTGGAATCGACCGGAACCGCTCGGAGACGTCGTAGGGCTTGATCGTTTCTGCATGGCGCCCTCACCGGCATGCACACACGTACCGGACTCGCTCTCGCGAGCGCCGCCCTGACCGCCCTCGCCGTCACCGCCCCGACGGCGTCCGGGACCGCCGCCGGACCGGAGCCGACCCCGGCTCCGCTCGTCACCGCCGCCCACGCGCTGCCCGGCACGTACATCGTGACCCTCGACAGGACGGTCGACACCGCCGGGACCGCCGAGCGGCTCGGCCTCAGGCCCACGTTCGTCTACGAGAAGGCCATCAACGGGTTCGCGGCCCCGCTGACCGACCTCCAGCCGGAGCTCGTCCGGAGGACCCCCGGAGTGACCTCGGTCGAGGAGGACGCGGTGACGCTCGCACCGCCCCGGCCGGCCACGCCGTCGGCGTCCCGGGGCCCGGCCGCCCCCTGGGGCCTCGACCGGACCGACCAGTGGAACCTGCCGCTCGACGGCGACTTCACCACCCGCGGCAACGGCGCCGGGGTGACCGCGTACATCCTCGACACCGGCATCGACTACCAGCACGAGGAGTTCGGCGGCCGCGCCGGCTTCGGCTTCGACGCGATGGGCGACGGACGCTACGGCCAGGACTGCAACGGCCACGGCACGCACGTCGCGGGCACGGTCGCCGGCGCGACGTACGGGGTGGCCCGCAAGGCGAGCCTGGTGAGCGTCCGCGTGCTGGGCTGCGACGGACGCGGCGCGTACTCGGGCATGACCGCCGGGCTCGACTGGGTCGCCAGGAACGCCAGGCAGCCGGCGGTCCTGAACGGCTCCCTGGGCGGGGACAGGTCCGTGACCCTGAACGACGCCGCCACCGCGCTCTACGACGCCGGAGTGCTGCCCGTCATCGCGGCGGGGAACTCGGCGAAGGACGCCTGCGGCGTCTCGCCCGCGTCGGCGACGGGCGCGTTCACCGTCGCGGCCTCCACCATCTGGGACGAGGAGGCGTCCTTCTCCGACTACGGCCCGTGCGTGGAGGTCTTCGCCCCCGGCAAGGACATCGTCTCGGCGAAGACCGGCGGCGGCTCCGTCGCCCAGGACGGCACCTCCATGGCCGCCCCGCACGTCACCGGCGTCGCCGCCCTCTCCAAGGCGGCGCACCCCACGGCGGGCCCGGCCGAGGTCGCCGAGTGGCTCGACGGCAACACGACGAAGGGCCTCCTGACCAGCACCAGCGGCGGCACCCCCAACAAGCTGCTGTTCACCGGCGGCCTGTAGCGCGGCACGTCCCGGCCCCGGTCAGGCCCCCTCGGTCTCGAAGGCGCGCAGCAGATCGGCGGCGACGCTCACGGCGATCGTCGCCGGTTCCTTGCCGGAGATGTCGGCGAGACCGATCGGGGTCTTGATCCGGTCGATGACGGCCTCGTCGTGACCGCCCTCGGTGGCGAGGCGCTTGCGGAACCTCGCCCACTTGGCCGCCGACCCGATCAGCCCGATGGAGCCGAGGTGCGGCGTCCGCAGGGCGGCGTCGCACAGGGCGGCGTCCTCGGCGTGGTCATGGGTCATGATCAGGACGTGGGTGCCGGGCGGCAGCTCCTCCAGGACCTCCTCGGGCAGCAGCGGCGTGTGGTGCACGCGCACCTGCGCCACCGCGTCCGCGAGCACGCCGAGCCGCTCCTCGGCGAGGGTGTCGGCACGGCTGTCGACCAGATGGAGGTCGAGGTCCTGACGGGCCAGGATCCGCGCCAGTTCGAGCCCGACGTGCCCGACGCCGAAGATCGCCACCGCCCGTGCCACCGGCAGCGGTTCGAGCAGCACCGACACCGTGCCGCCGCAGCACTGCACGCCGTGCCGGTTGGTCACCTTGTCGTTCAGGGCGAAGTCGATCAGCTCCGGCTCAGCCCCGGACGCGGCGATCATCTCCCGGGCCCGGTCGATCGCGACGGCCTCCACGTTCCCGCCGCCGATCGAGCCCCAGGTCTCGTCCCGTCCGACCACGAGCTTCGCGCCGGCGTCGCGCGGGGCGTGGCCGCGCACGGCCGCGACGGTCACGAGCACGCCGGACTCCCGGCGTGCCCGCAGCCGCGCGACCGCGGCGAACCACGTCATGTCAGGCACCGCTCAGGACTTCCGCGCCCGCGCCGGCCCTGTCGCGGGCCGCCTCGACCGCCCAGTACACCGCCTCCGGCGTCGCCGGCGAGGCCAGCTCCACGCTGACACCGCCCGGCCCGAACGCGGCCGCGGCCTCCCGCAGCGCCTCCCGTACGGAGAAGGCCAGCATCAGCGGAGGCTCGCCCACCGCCTTGGAACCGTAGACCGCGCCCTCCTCGCCGGCGTTCTGAAGGAGCGTGACGTGGAACTCCTCGGGCATCTCCGAGAAGCTCGGCAGCTTGTACGTGCTCGCCGCCTGCGTGAGGAGCCGGCCCCGGTGCGGCCCGTCACCGGCGTCCCAGCGCAGGTCCTCCAGGGTCAGCCAGCCCGCGCCCTGCACGAACCCGCCCTCGACCTGACCGATGTCGATCATCGGGGAGAGGCTGTCGCCGACGTCGTGCACGATGTCCACCCGCCGGATCCGGTACGCGCCGGTGAAGCCGTCCACCTCCACCTCGGCCGCGGCGGCACCGTGCGCGAAGTACTTGAACGGCGAGCCGTGGAAGGTCTTCGCGTCCCAGTGCAGCCCCTCGGTCCGGTAGAAACCGGCCGCCGACAGCTGCACCCGCTGGAGGTACGCGGTGCGGACGAGGTCGTCCCAGGCCAGCTCCCCGTCGCTGCCGAGCCCGCGCGCGACGCCCTCGACGATGCGTACGTCCGAGGCGTTCACCCCGAGCCGGGTCGCCGCCACCTGGAGCAGCCGCCCGCGCAGCTGCTCGCAGGCGTTCTTCACCGCCGCGCCGTTGAGGTCGGTCCCCGCGCTGGCGGCGGTGGCGGAGGTGTTGGGCACCTTGTCGGTACGGGTCGGGGCCAGGCGCACCTTGTGCAGCGGGATGCCCAGGGTGGTCGCGGCCACCTGGAGCATCTTGGTGTGCAGGCCCTGGCCCATCTCGGTGCCGCCGTGGTTGATCAGGACGGAGCCGTCCTTGTAGACCAGCACCAGCGCGCCGCCCTGGTTGAAGGCGGTGAGGTTGAAGGAGATGCCGAACTTGAGGCCGGTCAGCGCGAGGGCCCGCTTGGTGTGCGGGTGCGCGGCGTTGAACGCGGCGATCTCGCGCCGGCGGCCGGTGAAGTCCGCGTTCTCCTTGACCTGCTCCCAGACGGCGGAGATCCGCTCCGGCTGGACGACCGGCTGTCCGTACGGCGTGGACTGGCCCTTCCGGTAGAAGTTGCGCTCCCGCAGCTCCGCCGGGTCCAGGCCGAGCAGCGGCGCGCACCGGCCCATGATGTCCTCGATCACCAGCATGCCCTGCGGTCCGCCGAAGCCGCGGAACGCGGTGTTGGAGACCTTGTTGGTCCGGGCGATGCGGCCGGTGATGCGGGCGTTGGGCAGCCAGTACGTGTTGTCGATGTGGCACAGCGCGCGGGCCACCACCGGCTCGGACAGGTCCAGGCTCCAGCCGCCGTCCGCCGTCAGGGTGGCGTCGAGGGCCTGGATGCGGCCCTCGGCGTCGAAGCCGATCCGCCACGAGGCGTGGAAGCCGTGCCGCTTGCCGGACATGGTGAGGTCCTGGGTCCGGTTGAGCCGGACCCGGACCGGGCGGCCGGTCAGCCTGGCGCCGAGCGCGGCGACGGCCGCGAAGCCGTGCGGCTGCATCTCCTTGCCGCCGAAGCCGCCGCCCATCCGCAGGCACTGCACGGTCACCTCGTGACTGTGCAGACCGAGGACGTGGGCGACGATCTCCTGGGTCTCGGACGGATGCTGGGTGCTGCTCTGGACGAAGACCTGCCCGGCCTCGTCGATGTGCGCGAGGGCCGCGTGCGTCTCCAGGTAGAAGTGCTCCTGGTCGGAGAACCGGAGCTCGCCGGTGAACACGTGCGCGGAGTCGGCGAAGCCGGCGTCGACGTCGCCCGTCTCCATCACGGGCCGGGCGCCGTGGAAGCTGCCGGCGGCGATCGCCTCCTGGAGCGTGACGAGGGAGGGCTTCTCGTCGAGGTCGACCTCGACGGCGGCGGCGCCGAGCCGGGCCGCCTCCAGGGTCTCGCCGAGCACCCAGGCGACCGCGTGCCCGTGGAACATGACGGTGTCGGGGAAGAGCGGCTCGTCGTGCTTCATCCCGGCGTCGTTGACGCCGGGCACGTCGGCCCCGGTCAGCACCCGCACCACACCGGGCACGTCGAGCGCGGGCCCGGTGCGCAGCGCGGTGATCCTGCCGTGCGCCTTCATGACCTGGACGGGGTAGGCGTGCAGGACGTCCTTGGTGCGGTGGACCAGGTCGTCGGTGTAGAGCGCGGTGCCGGTGACGTGCTGGGCGGCGCTCTCGTGCGGCAGGGAGAGCCCGACGACGGACTTCTCGGGACGCTCGGACAACTGGCTCATGACGACACCGCCTCGGTGGTTCGCGCGTACAGCTTCAACAGGCTCTGGCCGAGCATCGCGGAGCGGTACGCGGCGCTCGCCCGGTGGTCGTCCATCGGCGTGCCCTCGTCCCGCAGCACCGGCGCCACGGCCTCCACGGTCTCCGCCGTCCACGGCCTGCCCTCCAGGGCCGCCTCGGTGGCGAGCGCGCGGATCGGGGTGGCGGCGACGCCGCCCAGGCCGATGCGGGCCTTGCGGACGATCCCGTCCTCGACGTCGAGCGCGAAGGCGACCGCGACGCTGGAGATGTCGTCGAAGCGCCGCTTGGCGATCTTGTGGAAGGCCACGAGCAGCGACAGCGGCAGCGGGACGCGCACCGCGCGGATCAGCTCGCCGGGGCGGCGCACGCTCTGCCGGTAGCCGGTGAAGTACTCCGCGAGGGGGACCTCGCGCTCGCCGTCGGCGTCGGCGAGCACCACCGACGCGTCGAGGGCGAGCAGCGCCGGCGGGCTGTCGCCGATGGGGGAGCCGGTGCCCAGATTGCCGCCGAGGGTCGCTCCGTTGCGGATCAGCCGGGAGGCAAACTGCGGGAACAGCTCGGCGAGGAGCGGGACTTCGCCGTCGAGGCGGCGCTCGATCTCGGTGAGGGTCAGTGCCGCGCCGATCTCGATGGCATCGGACTCGACGCGCAGCTCGCGCAGTTCGGGGAGCCGGTCGACGGCGACCACGCAACCGGCCCGCCGGGAGCGGATGTTCACCTCGACGCCCCAGTCGGTGGAGCCGGCGACCACCACCGCGTCGGGCCGCTCGCGCAGCAGCCGCAGCGTCTCGGCCAGGGTGTCCTTCCGGAGGAACACATGGTCGTCCTGGGCGTATGCGGTGGCGACCGGTGCGGGCGGGGCCTGCTCGCGACGCCGCGCGAGGGGGTCCTCGTCGGTGGGCGCGCCGACGGCGAACGCGGCGTCGCGGATGGGGCGGTAGCCCGTACAGCGGCACAGGTTCCCGCTCAGCGCGTGCAGGTCGAAGCCGTTCGGTCCGTGCTCGGCGTCGCCCTCCGCGGCCGGGTGGGCGCAGCGGTCCGGCCGGTAGTACTCGGCGGCCATGCTGCAGACGAACCCCGGTGTGCAGTAACCGCACTGGGATCCGCCGCGGACCGCCATCTCCTCCTGCACGGGGTGCAGGGCGGGCGCGGTGCCGGGCGCGCCGGGGGTGGCGAGGCCCTCGGAGGTGACGATCTCCTGGCCGTCGAGCGCCGCGACCGGCACCAGGCAGGCGTTGACCGCCACCCAGTCGGTGGGCTTGTTCACCCCGGGCCGGGCGACCAGGACCGAACAGGCGCCGCACTCGCCCTCGGCGCAGCCCTCCTTGGTGCCGGTGAGACCGCGCTCGCGCAGGAACTCCAGCACCGTGGTGTGGGGTGCGGCCGGTGCGATCGGTGCTTCTTCCCCGTTGACGGTGATACGCGCCGCTACCATGACGGGCCCTCGATTCGGTGCGCGATGGGTCGATTCCTCATGTTCGCCAATGTCGGCAGCTTTCTGTGTTCGGACGCGCCACGGCGGAGAAGCGGGCGCGGAACGGCGCACGTCGGCGGCGCGCCGGAAACGGTGAGGGGGAACAGGGGCGTGCCCGTGGACGGGCACGGCGGAACGGCGTCGTCAGCAGCCGTGGGCGATGCGACCCGGAACCCAGACCGTGCTGTGGGCGAGGCGACTCAGGTCGGAGCTGGTGTTCATCCGCCGGTCGCCTCCTCTCGGTCGTCATGGGTCGAGGCTGCAAATTAATGCCGGGCGATCACCGGGGTCAAGAGCCGTCCGAGCTGTGTACATCTCGAAATCAGATGGCTCCCAACTGAAACATCTGTTGGACGGTTGCGCGGGCCGCTCCAAGGATGGGCCGTGCGGTAGCACAGTCCACGAGAGCGGAGGCACACATGCCGCATGAAGAGCATGAAGAGACCGAAGTGGTCGTCGTCGGGGCGGGCCAGGCGGGCGTCGCGATGAGCGAGCACCTGGGCGCCCACGGCATCCCGCACACCGTCCTGGAGCGGCACCGGATCGCCGAGCGCTGGCGCTCCGAGCGGTGGGACTCCCTGGTCGCGAACGGGCCCGCGTGGCACGACCGCTTCCCCGGCCTGGAGTTCGCCGACGTCGCCCCCGACGTCCACCCCGACGCCTTCGCGTCGAAGGAGCAGGTCGCCGACTACTTCGCCGCGTACGCCGAGAAGATCGGCGCCCCGATCCGCACCGGCGTCGAGGTGACCTCGGTGCGGAAGCACACCGGCCGGCCCGGCTTCCGCGTCGAGACCTCACGGGGCACGATCGACGCGCGGTTCGTCGTGGCCGCCACCGGGGCCTTCCAGCGGCCCGTGATCCCGCCCGTCGTGCCGGACGGCGCCGTCCCCACGCAGATCCACTCCAGCGCGTACCGCAACCCGGGGCAGCTGCCCGAGGGCGCGGTCCTCGTCGTCGGGGCCGGTTCCTCGGGGGTCCAGATCGCCGACGAACTGCGCCGGTCCGGGCGCCGGGTCCTCCTCTCGGTCGGTCCGCACGACCGTCCGCCCCGCGCGTACCGGGGACGCGACTTCTGCTGGTGGCTCGGTGTGCTCGGGATCTGGGACGCGCAGACGCCTCCCCGGGGCGCCGAACACGTCACCATCGCGGTCAGCGGTGCGCGCGGCGGTCACACGGTGGACTTCCGGGACCTGGCGGCCTCCGGCATCGAACTCGTCGGTCTGACCGCGTCCCACGACGACGGCGTCCTGCGTTTCGCACCGGACCTCGCCGAGAACATCGCCTTCGGCGACGCCAAGTACCTGGAGTTCCTGCGGGCCGCCGACGCGTACGCCGAGCGCAACGGGCTCGACCTCCCCGAGGAGCCGGAGGCCCACGTCCTCGGGCCGGACCCGGACTGCGTGACCAGCCCCCGCCTGGAGCTCGACCTCGCCGAGGCCGGCGTCACCTCCATCGTCTGGGCGACGGGCTTCGCGAGCGACTACGGCTGGCTCGACGTCGACGCGTTCGACGAGAACGGCCGGCCGGACCAGCAGCGGGGCGTGTCCGCCGAGCCCGGCGTGTACTTCCTGGGCCTGCCCTGGCTGTCCCGCCGCGGGTCGAGCTTCATCTGGGGCGTCTGGCACGACGCCCGGTACGTCGCCGACCACATCGCGCGGCAGCGCGGCTATCTCGCGTACGACCCCACCGACCGGAAGCACTGAGGAGCGGACCATGACCTCCACGACCCCGAACACGCCCCCGGATACGACCTCGAACACGGCCCCGAACGCCCCGGCCGTCGCCGGCGGGCACACCCGGATCCGCCCGTTCAACACCCGCGAGACCTATCCCGAGCAGAACCTCGACAACGACCTCTGCCAGGCCGTCGTCGCCGGGAACACGGTGTACGTCCGGGGCCAGATCGGCCAGGACCTCGACACCAGCGAGTCCGTCGGCGTCGGCGACGCCGAGGCCCAGGCCGAGCGCGCCATGGCCAACATCAAGATGCTGCTCGAAGAGGCGGGCAGCCGCATGGAGCACCTGGTCAAGCTGACGGTCTACCTGATCGACCCGCGCTACCGCGAGGCCGTCTACCGCACCGTGGGCCGCTGGACCAAGGGCGTCCACCCCATCTCCACCGGTCTGGTGGTCTCCGCCCTCGCCCGCCCGGAGTGGCTGTGCGAGATCGACGCGATCGCCGTGATCCCCGAGGAGGGACGGGCGTGACCTTCTCCCTCCTCGTCCGCGACGGTGCGCGGTTCGGCGTCGTGGCGAGCTCGTCGAGCCCGGCCGTCTTCGCCCGGGTCGCCCATCTGCGGCCCGGGGTCGGCGCGGCGGCCTCGCAGAACATCACCGACCCCACGCTCGGCACGAGCCTCCTGGCGGGCCTCGCGGAGCACGCCGACGCGGAACGCGCCCTGGCCGACGTCACCGGCGCCGCCCGGAACGCCGGGACGATCGCGTACCGCCAGCTGACCGTCCTCGGCCGCTCCGGCGCCGGGTTCGCGCACAGCGGGGCGCGGACGCTCGGCACGTACGCCTCGGCCACCGCCGACGGCGCGGTCGCCGCGGGCAACATGCTGTCCGGCACCCACATCCCCGGCGTCCTCCTCGACGCCTACGCCGCCGCCGGCGGGGAACTCGAAGAGCGCCTCCTCACCGCCCTGAGGGCCGCCGTCGCCGCCGGCGGCGAGGAGGGGCCGGTGCACTCCGCGGGCCTGGCGGTCGTCGCGGACGTCGGCTGGCGCGTGACCGACCTGCGGGTGGACTGGGCCGAGGACCCCGTGGACCGGCTCGGCGACCTCCTCGACGTCTGGCTGCCGCAGCGCGACGACTACGTGCGGCGCGGCCTCGACCCCGCCTCCGCGCCCCCGTACGGCGTCCCGGGGGACCAGTGACGGGGGACGTGAAGGAGGCCGCCCGGCGGGCGGTCGACCGCCGCGCCGAGGAGCTGATCCGCCTCTCCGAACGGCTGCACGCCGACCCGGAGACCGCCTGGGAGGAGCACCGGGCCGCGGCCGCCGTGCCGGAACTCCTCGACCGGGCCGGATTCGACGTCACCCCCT
Source organism: Streptomyces sp. NPDC021012 (assembly GCF_044333355.1). Classification (NCBI taxonomy): domain Bacteria; kingdom Bacillati; phylum Actinomycetota; class Actinomycetes; order Kitasatosporales; family Streptomycetaceae; genus Streptomyces; species Streptomyces sp. NPDC021012. The sequence continues at coordinate 681,145 of NZ_JBIRQU010000002.1, read as the reverse complement.
CCTACCTGGGCCTGGAGACCGCGTTCCACGCCCGGTTCGGCACCGGGCCCGTACGGATCGCCCTGTGCGCCGAGTACGACGCGCTGCCCGGCCTCGGCCACGCGTGCGGGCACAACCTCATCGCGGCGAGTTCCGTCGGGGCCGCGCTCGGCCTCGCGGCCGTCGCCGACGACGCCGGGCTCACCGTCGAGGTCTACGGCACCCCGGCCGAGGAGGGCGGCGGCGGCAAGATCGAGCTGCTCGACCGGGGCGCCTTCGCCGGGGTCGACCTCGCGATGATGGCGCATCCCGCGCCGGTCGACGTCGCCGAGGCCCGCCCGTTCGCGGTCAGCCACTCCCACGTCTCCTACACCGGGAGGTCCGCGCACGCCGCGGCCTATCCGGAGGCCGGGATCAACGCCGCCGACGCCTTCACCGTGGCCCAGGTCGCGATCGGACTGCTCCGCCAGCAACTCCCCTCCTCGGCGCGGGTGCACGGCGTCGTGACCCACGCCGGGGACGCCCCGAACGCCATCCCGGAGCGCGCGACCGGACGGTGGTACGTACGGGCCGAGACCCTCGCCGAACTCGCCGCGCTGGAACCGCGCGTGAGGCGGGCCTTCGAGGCCGGGGCCCTCGCGACCGGCTGCGAGCTCCGGATCGAGCCCGAGAGCAAGCCGTACGCGGAGTTCCGCGCCGACGGGACCGCCCTCGGCCACTACCGTACGAACGCCCTCGCCCTGGGACGGGAGTTCGCGCCGCCCGGCCAGGCCGCCCGGATGAACCGCGCCTCCACCGACATGGGCAACGTCTCGCAGGTGGTGCCCGCCATCCACCCGTACATCGGCATCGGCTCCCTGCCCGCCACCAACCACCAGCGCGAGTTCGCCGCGCACTGCGTGGGCGGGCCGGCGGAGCGCGCCCTGCTCGACGGGGCGACGGCCCTGGCCTGGACCGGCGTGGACCGGGCCCTCAGCCCCCGACCGAGCGAAGGACCCCGGCGATCCGAAGGCCCACGACGATCCGAAGGACTCCGATGACCCGAAGGACTCCGATGACCCCCACCCCGGACCCCCGGCGCAGCACCCCGCCGGACCGCGCGTACCGGACGGAACACGACATGCTCGGCGACGTCGACGTGCCGGCGGACGCCTACTACGGCGCGCACACCGTCCGGGCGGTCGACAACTTCCCCCTCACCGGGGAGACCCTCGCCGCCCGCCCGCACCTGGTCCGCGCCCTCGCGGCGGTCAAGTGCGCCGCGGCCCGCGCCAACGCCGAGGTCGGCGCCCTGGACCCCGCGCTCGCCTCGGCGATCGCGGACGCCTGCGCCGAGATCCGGGACGGAGCGCTCCACGACCAGTTCGTGGTCGACCTCATCCAGGGCGGCGCGGGCACGTCGACGAACATGAACGCCAACGAGGTGATCGCCAACCGCGCCCTGGAACTGCTCGGCCGCTCCCGAGGCGAGTACGCGGTCCTGCACCCCCTCGACCACGTCAACCTCGGCCAGAGCACCAACGACGTCTATCCGACCGCCCTGAGACTGGCCCTGGACGCGCACGTCGCCGAGCTGCTCACCGCCCTGGCCGGGCTGCGGGGCGCCTTCGAGGACAAGGCCGCCGAGTTCGCCGACGTCCTGAAGATGGGTCGCACCCAGCTCCAGGACGCCGTGCCCATGACGCTGGGCCAGGAGTTCGGGGCGTACGCCGCCACCCTCGCCGAGGACGAGCAGCGGCTCGCCGAGGTCAGACCGCTGCTGTACGAGCTCGGCCTCGGCGGCACCGCGATCGGCACCGGGCTCAACGCCCGCCCGGGCTACCGGGAACGCGCGGTGGAGCACCTGCGCCGGCTGACCGGCATCCCGGCGCTCCGGTCCGCGCCGGACCTGGTCGAGGCCACCCAGGACGTCGGCGTCTTCGTCCACCTGTCCGGGGTGCTCAAGCGCGTCGCCGTGAAGCTGTCCAAGATCTGCAACGACCTGCGCCTGCTGTCCTCGGGCCCGCAGGCCGGACTCGGCGAGATCAACCTGCCCGCGCGGCAGGCCGGTTCGTCCATCATGCCCGGCAAGGTCAACCCGGTGATCCCGGAGGCGGTCAACCAGATCGCCTTCGAGGTCATCGGCAACGACGTGACCGTCACCCTGGCGGCCGAGGGCGGACAGCTCCAGCTCAACGCCTTCGAGCCGGTCATCCACCGGAGCCTGGGCGCCGGGCTCGACCACCTCACCGCGGGCGTCACCGTCCTCGCCGAACACTGCGTGCGGGGCATCACCGCCAACCGGGAGCGGCTCGCCGGGACCGTCGCCGCGTCCACGGGCCTCGTCACCGCGCTCGCCCCCGCCCTCGGCTACGAGACCGCCTGCGCGCTCGCCCTGGAGGCCCACCACACCGGCAGGCCCGCGCTCGACCTCGTACGCGAGCGGGAACTGCTGACCGAGGCGGAGCTCGACGGGCTGACGAGCCCCGCGGCCCTGACGGGCCTGTCGCCGGCCGGTGCCGCATAGGGTCGGAGCCGACCGGCGCCGCATAGGGTTCGGAGCGGACAGGATCACCAGGCGCGAGGGCCACGCATGACGTCACCAGTGGGTTTCACACTCGTTCAGCTCCGCTACTTCCTCGTCGCCGCCGAACGCGGCTCGATGACGGAGGCGGCCGCGGAGCTGCACATCGCGCAGTCCGCCGTGTCCACGGCCGTCCACAACCTGGAGCAGGACCTGCGGGTCCAGCTGTTCATCCGCAGGCGGGGCCGGGGACTGACCCTCACGCCCGCCGGGGAGCGCCTCCGGCAGCAGGCGCGGGAGCTCCTCGCCCGCGCCCGCGAGGTCGAGCGGGAGGCGCGGGGGGAGGGCGGGCCCCTGTCCGGGCCGGTGGCCGTCGGCTGCTTCGTGACCCTGGCCCCGTACTACCTGCCGGCGCTGTTCAGCGAGTGCACCCGACGCCATCCGGGCATCGAGCTCGACGTCGTGGAGGCGGAGTCGGACCAGCTCGTGCGGGTCCTGGCGGAGGGGCGCGTCGACTTCGCGCTCACCTACGACCTCGGCCTGTCGGCCGAACCGGACCTGGCCGCCGAGACGGTCGCCCGCGCCCCGGCGTACGTCATCGTCGCGGCCGGTCATCCGCTGGCCGGCCGGGACGGCGTCGAGCTGGCCGAACTGTCCGGGGAACCGCTCGTCCTCCTCGACCTGCCCCACAGCCGCGACTACTTCCGCTCCCTGGTGGCCGCCACCGGCACCGCGCCCGACGTCCGCTACCGCACCCAGAGCTACGAGACCGTGCGCTCCCTGGTGGCGCGCGGACTCGGTTACTCCGTGCTCAACCAGCGGCCGGCGACCAGCCAGACCTACGGTGGTGGTGAGATCGCGGAGCTCCGGCTGACGGACGGCGGCCCGCCGCTGGAGGTCAAGCTCGCCACGGTGGGGGGCGTGGCGCAGAGCGCCCGCGCCCGCGCGGTGATGGACCTGCTGCGGGAGATCGCCGCCCGGCCGGCCGGGGACTGAACTCAGAGGTCGGCGCGGCCCGTCACCGCCCGCGCGTGGGCCAGGAGCAGTTCCCGGGCCCTGTCGGGGCGCAGTGCGGCGTTGCGGCTGACGATGTGCAGTCCGTAGCCGTCCTCCAGGGCCACCAGGCCGTGCGCCAGGTCCGGCGCGGCCGCGGCGAGCGTGAACCCGCCGGTCGCGGCGCCGACCGCGAGGGCGGTGGTGTAGAGCGCGACCTCCCGGGCGAACAGGGAGGCCATCAGCTCGGCGTGGCCCGGACTGCGGCCGGCGCGCCGGTGCAGCTCGTACAGGAGCCCGTGCACCGGGTCGTCGGTCATGCCCGGCAGGCCGCTGTTCAGCAGGGCCCGCAGCCGTGCGGCGGGATCGTCGGCGGGCGCCTTGTCGTAGGCCTGCTGCCGGGTGGCGAGATATCCCTCCACGGCGCCCCGGTGCACCTCCAGGACGAGGTCGTCGAGCTCGGGGTAGTAGTACAGCACCGAGCCCTGGGAGACGCCCGCGGCCTCCGCGATGTCCTTGATGCGCAGGGCTTCGAGGCCGCGCTCCGCGATGGCCCGCCCCGCGGCGGAGACGAGGGCCTCCCTGCGTGCCGTCTGGTCGCGTGGTCTGCCTGCTTTCCTCATGACAGTCATTCTCTGATGCCCGCATCAGGTTGTGCAAGAAGTTCTCGTCCAGAGCATTGACGGACGGTTCGGCAATTGTTTGAATCCCGACTCAAAGAAGTCGGCGCGGACGTTCCCGCCGAGCTCCTCCCCTCCCCGCCGCCCCCGCGCACCGCCCGGGCCGCACCTCACCTCGCCCCTCACCTCACCCGAACGGGCACCGGCTCGCCCACGTCCCACGACGCGATCGAAGGCCAGACATGCAGACCTACGCCCACTGGCGGCAGCGCGCCGCAGACTTCACGCCCCGCACCCGCCTGTTCATCGACGGAGCGTGGACCGACCCCGCCGAGGACCTCCGGATCCCGACCGTGAACCCCGCGACCGGCAAGACCACCGCCGAGGTGGCGGCCGGCTCCGCCGCGGACGTCGACCGGGCCGTGGCCGCCGCCCGCACCGCCTTCGAGGGCGGCCGCTGGTCGCGCACCGCCCCCGCGGAGCGCAAGCGGGTCCTGCTCGCCCTCGCCCGCCTCATCGAGGAGCACGGCGAGGAGCTCGCCCTCTGCGACACCCTCGACATGGGCAAGCCCATCGCGGAGTCCCACGGCACCGACGTCCCCGGCGCGGCCGGGGTCTTCGCCTGGTACGCCGAGGCCGTCGACAAGCTGTACGACGAGGTCGCCCCGGCCCCGCCGGGCAACCTCGCCCTCGTGCGCCGCGCCCCGCTCGGCGTCGTGGGCGCGGTGGTTCCCTGGAACTTCCCCCTCGACCTCGCGGCCTGGAAGCTGGCGCCCGCCCTGGCGGCGGGCAACAGCGTCGTCCTCAAGCCCGCCGAGCAGTCCCCGCTCTCCGCCCTGCTCCTCGCGGAGCTCGCCGCGGAGGCCGGACTGCCCGACGGTGTCCTGAACGTCGTCCCCGGCCCGGGGGAGACGACCGGGCGGGCGCTCGGCCTCCACCCGGACGTGGACACCCTGGTCTTCACCGGGTCCACCGCCGTCGCCAAGCGCTTCCTCGCCTACGCCGCCGAGTCCAACATGAAGCAGGTCTGGCCCGAGGCCGGCGGCAAGAGCCCGAACCTGGTCTTCGCCGACGCCGACCTGGACGCGGCCGCGGAGCGCGCCGCCTGGGGCTTCGCGTACAACGCCGGACAGGTGTGCTCCGCCAACACCCGGCTGCTCGTCGAGGCCTCCGTCGCCGAGGAGTTCACGGCCCGCGTCGCCGAGCACGCCCGCACCTGGCTGCCCGGCGACCCGCTCGACCCCGCGACCCGGCTCGGACCGCTCGTCGACGAGGCCCAGGCGGTACGCGTCCTCGACGCCGTGCGCTCCTCGGGCGGCACCGTCGTCTGCGGCGGCACACGGCCCGACCGGGACGGCGCCTACCTCGACCCCACCGTCGTCACCGGCCTCGGCCCCGACTCCCCGCTCGTCCGGGAGGAGCTGTTCGGCCCCGTGCTGACCGTGCTCCCCTTCCGGGACGAGGCCGAGGCGATCCGCCTCGCCGACGACTCCGCCTACGGCCTCGCCGCCTCCGTGTGGACCCGGGACCTCGGCCGCGCCCACCGCGTGGCCGACGCCCTGCGCGCCGGGACCGTCTCCGTCAACACGGTCGACGCGCTCAGCCCGTACACCCCCTTCGGCGGGTTCAAGCAGTCCGGCCACGGCCGTGACCTCTCCCTGCACTCCTTCGACAAGTACACCGGCCTGAAGACGACCTGGATCGCGTACGGCTGATCGTTCCGACGCGGCACCCGACCCGACACCCTCACCCCAGCAAGGGACTCACCACCATGACCGGCGACAACACCGCAGACCTCATCCGCCTCGACCGGGCGCACCTCATCCACCCCTACCTGCCGGGCAGCGCCACCGAGCGCGTGATCATGACCTCCGGCTCCGGCTGCCGCCTCACCGACACGGAGGGCCGCGACTACCTCGACGCCACCGGCGGCCTCTGGCTCGCCCAGATCGGCCACGGCCGCGAGGAGATCGCCGACGTCGCCCACGAGCAGATGAGGAAGCTGGAGTACTTCACCAGCTTCTGGGAGTTCTCCAACGAGCCCGCCGTCAAGCTCGCCGCCCGCCTGGCCGAGATCGCCCCCGAGCCCCTCAACCACGTCTACTTCACCTCCGGCGGCTCCGAGGGCAACGAGGCGGCCATCAAGATGGCCCGCTACTACCACCACCGCCGGGGCGAGGGCAGCCGGACGTGGATCCTGGCCCGCAGCAAGGCCTACCACGGCATCGGCTACGGCGGCGGCTCGGCCACCGGCTTCCCCGTCTACCACGAGGGCTTCGCCCCGATGATGCCGCACGTCTCCCACCTCACGCCCCCGTGGCCGTACCGCAGCGAGCTCTACGGCGGCCAGGACCCGACCGACTTCCTCATCCGCGAACTGGAGGAGCGCATCGCCGAGATCGGGCCGGAGAACATCGCCGCGATGATCGGCGAGCCCATCATGGGCGTCGGCGGGATGCTCGTCCCGCCGGCCGACTACTGGCCCCGGGTGCGGGAGGTCCTCGACCGGCACGGCATCCTGCTGATCTTCGACGAGGTCGTCACCGCCTACGGCCGGGTCGGCGAGTGGTTCGCCGCCCGGTACTTCGACGTCACCCCGGACATCATCGTCACCGCCAAGGGCATCACCTCCGGATACGTCCCGCTCGGCGCCCTCCTGGTGAGCGACGACCTCGCCGAGGTGCTCCTGCGCGACCACGGCTTCCCCATGGGCTACACCTACAACGGCCACCCCGTCGCCACCGCCGTCGCCCTCGCCAACCTCGACATCATCGAGCGGGAGGGCCTCCTCGCCCGCGCCACGAGCCTGGGCTCCTTCCTCCACGGCGAACTGAAGGCGCAGCTCGGCGACCTGCCGATCGTCGGCGAGATCCGCTCCGTCGGCATGATGCTGGCCGTCGAACTCGTCCAGGACCGCGCCACCCGCACGCCCCTGCCCCTCGACCCCGCCCACATGCCCCACGACGTCATCCGCCGCGAGGCCGGCGTGATCGTGCGCGACTCCGCCCACAGCCTGGTCCTGTCCCCGCCGCTCGTCATGACCGAGACCGAGGCCAAGGAAGTGGCCACCGCGCTGCGCGGCGTCCTGGAGCGCACCGGACCCGACGGCGCGATCCGCTCCGCCTGACCACCCACGGGAGGCCCGGTGCCCCGCCGGGCCTCCCCGACACGGACGCCACGCCGTCACCGCGCTCGCGCGCGCCTGCCTGCAGTACCCCTCTCCCCGCTAGGAACTGCCCGTGTCCTCCCCTCTCCCCGCCACCGAACCGCGCGCCCCCCACACCACGGCCGTCCTGAAGCGCAGCCTGAAGCGCCTGGACATCACCGCCCTGGCCATCGCCGCGGTCATCTCCTTCGACACCGTCGGACAGATCGCCACCGGCGGCGGCGAGGCCGCCACCTGGACGGCGGCCCTCGCGCTGTTCTTCCTCGTCCCGTACGCCCTGCTGTTCGCCGAGACCGGCGCCGCGTTCCCGCAGGAGGGCGGCCCGTACGTCTGGGTCAAGCTCGCCCTCGGCCGCTCGGCGGCCGCGCTCACCACCCTGCTGTACTGGGTGACCAACCCGATCTGGCTGGGCGGCTCCCTGGTCTTCCTCGCCGCCGAGACCTGGGACGGCTTCGTCTTCCCCCTCGGCTCGGGCACCCTCGCCGACTACGCGTTCAAGCTGCTGTTCGTCTGGACCGCCATCCTCACCGCCGTCGTCTCCCTGCGCCGCGGCAAATGGATCACCACGCTCGGCGCCGCCGTGAAGGTCCTCACGCTCGCGGTGTTCACGCTGACCGCGCTGCTCTACGGGATCGAGCACGGCTTCCACGGCCTCACCGGCGCCCGCTTCACCCCGACCACGGCCGGCTTCCTCGCCCTCGTGCCGATCCTGCTGTTCGCCTACGTCGGCTTCGAGGCCCCCAACGCGGCCGGCGAGGAGATGCACGATCCGCAGCGCGACGTGCCCGCCGCGCTCGGACGCTCCGCGACCGTCGCCGCCTGCTGCTACCTGCTGCCGGTCCTCGCGCTCCTCGCCGTCGTCCCCGCCCACCAGGTCACCGGCATCGGCGGCTTCATGGAGGGCGCCCGCCTCGTCTTCGGCATCTACGGAGGCGCGGCCGGCCCGCTCCTGACGCTCACCGCCGTCATGTTCGTCCTCGCCCTCCTCACCCAGGGCAGCGCGTGGATGATCGTCAGCGACCGGATGCAGGCGATGGCCGCCGCCGACGGAGGCTCCTTCACCCGCAAGCTCGGCGCCTTCCACCCCCGGCTCGGCACGCCCGTGCGCACCAACCTGCTCTCCGGAGCGGTGGCCACCGTCTTCATGCTCGTCGCCATGCGGGTCGCGGGCGGCGACGCGGGCGCCGTGTTCGCCGTGGTCCTCACCGTGGCGGTCACCACCCTGCTGCTCTCCTACCTGGTCATCGTCCCCGCCCTCGTCCTGCTCCGCCTGCGCCGCCCCGAGGTCGTACGGCCCTACCGCGTCCCCTTCGGCCACCGCGGCTTCATGACCTGCGCGGCGCTGGTCTACGCCTGGATCCTCGTCGGCTCCTGGTGCGCCCTCTTCCCCGGCACCCTCGAAGCGCTCCTCGGCATCGAGTACGCCTTCGACGACACCTGGGGCATGTCCCGGGCGGCCTTCGAGGCGTTCACCCTCGGCACGGTCGCCGTCCTGCTCCTGGTCGGGGCCGTCGGCCTGAGGATCGCGCGCGCGGAGACCCCCGACCGCCCGGACGCCTGAACCGGCCGATCCGGTGCTCACCGTCCGGCCGGGCACCCGGCCGGACGGGCGGGTCCCGGGGCGCGGGACAGGGCGTGAACCGGTCACGTCCTGTCCCGCGTCCTTCGCGTGCCGGGCCGGATGTGGCACGGTGAGGACATGCCGGTCCCCGTGATTCTCGACTGCGATCCCGGTCACGACGACGCCTTCAACATCCTCCTCGCCGCCGCGCACCCCGCGATCGACCTGCTCGCCATCACCACCGTCGCGGGCAACCAGACGCTGGAGAAGACCACCCTCAACGCCCGCCGGGTCTGCTCGGTCGCCGGGATCAAGGGCGTGCCGATCGCGGCGGGCCGCGACCGCCCGCTGCACGGACCGCCCCGGATCGCCGAGAACATCCACGGCGCATCCGGCCTCGACGGGCCCGGCTTCGCCCGGGGCGAGCCGGACGTGCCGCAGGACCCGCGCGACGCCCTCACCCTCGTCAGGGACACCCTGCTCGCGCACCCGGCGCCCGTCACGCTCGTGCCGACCGGCCCGCTCACCAACATCGCGGTCCTCCTGCTCGCCCACCCCGAGCTCACCGACCGGATCGAGCGGATCGTCCTCATGGGCGGCTCGACGGACCGCGGAAACACCACACCCGCGGCCGAGTTCAACATCCTCTGCGATCCGGAAGCGGCGGACATCGTCTTCCGCAGCGGCCTGCCGGTGACGATGTTCGGCCTCAACGCGACCCACCAGGTACGGGCCACCGCCGACGTCATCGCCCGGATCGCCGCGCTCGGCACCCCGCTCAGCGGGCTCTGCGTCGACCTCCTCACCTACTTCGCGTCCACCTACCGCGAGGTGTACGGCTTCGACGCGCCCCCGCTGCACGACCCGCTCACCGTCGCCCACCTGATCGACCCGTCCCTGGTCAGCCTGGTACGGGCGGCGGTGACGGTGGAGCTGAACGGCACGCACACCCGCGGCGCGACCGTGGTGGACCTGCACGGGGTGACGGGCCGGCCCGCCGACACCGAGGTGGGCATGGAGGTCGACACGGACGGGTTCTGGGACCTGATCGTGGAGGCCGTACGCGTCCTCGGCTAGCCCTCACGACGAAGCGGCGCCACCACCCGGGGTGGTGACGCCGCGTCAGGATCAATCGATCACTTGCCGAGCCACGCGTTGTGGACGGTCAGCGTCGACACGTTGCCCTGCTTGTCCGTGACCTCGGCGGAGAGCGAGACGCCGCTGTCCTTCGCCGGGCTCTTCACGGAGACCAGGCCCTCGACGACCTTCGTGGCCTGCCAGGTCTTCCCGCCGTCGTAACTCACCGACACCGAGAGCGACTTGAGGTTCCCCCCGGCCGCCGCGCCCTGCACGGTCACCGGGACGAGGACCTGCAGGCCCTGCGGGACGCGCGAGGCGAGGTCGACGGGGGCCGCGAAGCGGACCGTGGACACCGGCAGCGCCGTGGTGGCCGGGACCTGCGACGAACGGAACGTGAAGCCGGCCTCGATCCGGGTGGAGACCGCGGTGGCCGTCGCCGGGCGCTCCACGGAGGTCGTCAGCCGGTACTCGGCGTCGGCGGCGTCGACCGCGAACGGCTCGTATCCGCTCAGCGGGTCGGTGCTCTCGGCGACCTTCACCCCGTCGCGGTACAGCGTCGAGGTGGAGGAGGAGTACGGGACGCTTCCGGCGTGACCCTTGCCGTCGGAGGCCAGCGGCACGGCGCCGACGATCTGCTGCACGCCCGTCACCGGGTCGACCTTGCGGAAGACGCCCATGCCCTCACTCAGGAGCGGGCCCGTGACACCGGTGTTGAAGGTCTCGTGGTACGTCCGGCCGGCCTCGTACCGCTTCGGCCTGACCATCTCCCAGGACCCCTCGAAGGCCGGGTAGCCCCACTGGTCCTTGTCGCCCAGCTGGTTGTACCGGGTGAGCCACGTGGCGCCGTCACCGGTGGAGACGTAGAAGGTGCGCGTGCCCGGCGCCGGCTGCGGCGCGGAGAAGCCGTTGCCCTCCGGCGCGCCCGGCAGATGGGCGTACGGGGAGGCGAGTGCCGTCTTGCCGGGCGCGGAGGCGCCGAGGCCGACCTTGAGGGTGGCCAGCTCGGTCGCCTTCACGTGCTTGGTGTAGCCCGTCGCGACCGTGCTCGTCTTTCCGCCGAAGGCCACCGAGTACTGGCTGGTGGCGTCCTTCAGGAAGTGCGCGTCCCAGGTCTGCAGGAGGGAGCCGTCGGTGACGGCCGGACCCATGTGGGCGGTGCGGAAGCCGGTGAAGCCCCGCAGGACCCAGCCGTTGCCGACGCGGCCGATGCCGGTCGCGACCTCGTAGTACGTGCCCGCGTAGTCGGCCTTGTCGATGCCGGGCACGGTCAGGTCCACCGGCTTGGTGGTGCGCGCGTCGGAGACGACCGTGGTGTCGCCGGTGATCTCCAGCTTCGGCTGGGCGATCCAGTCGGTGCCCGCCGCGTAGTTCGACGGGTCCTGATAGACGGCCGTGTTCAGCGTGTACGAGCCCTTGGGCACCCGGATCGTGTGGGCGCCGGGCTCGTTGTCTACACGGGCCTGGAAGTTCGCCGCCGGACCGCCGACGCCGAGCAGCGTGGTGGCGAAGTTCTGGGCGTCAGCGCCGTCACGGCCGATGGTCCGGACGGTGAGGTCGTACGACTCGGCCTCCCGCACCGCCACCGCGGCCGTACGGATCGACTGGCCCCCGCCGGTGGCGGTGACGTAGCCCGAGTAGGTGCCGTCGGCCTCGCCGACGCTGGTGTCGGCGACGAGGTCGACCTCGGCGGTGCCGCCGGCGGGCACGGTCACCTTCGAGGCGCCGAGCTTGAAGAAACCGGCCGGGGCCGGCGTGCCCGACGGGTCCAGGGTGGACACCGACAGGTCCAGGGTGACGTTCGTGTTCCCGAGGTTGCGGTACGCGATCTTCTTGGTCACGGGCTTGTCGTCCTGGTGCGGCCAGAGCGCCGTGCCGTAGTTCAGCGACACCGGCTCGGCGACGACGTTCACGTTCAGCGCCCGGTCGACCTGGATACGGCCCGTGCCCTGCTGGAAGGCGGTGTAGGCGCCGCCCTTGGTGGAGCCGGTCAGCGCGCCCTTGAGCTCGGCGGACTTCCAGTCGGGGTGCCGCTGCTTCAGGATGGCGGCGGCGCCCGCGACGTGCGGGGTGGCCATGGAAGTGCCGTCTATCTGGAGGTACCCCGGAGCGGGGTGCGGCGTGCCCGGGCGGGTGTCGATGGCGCTGCCGGGAGCGGCGGCCGCCGTGATGGCGACGCCGGGCGCGGTCACGTCCGGCTTGACGGCGCCGTCGCCGACGCGCGGGCCGGTGCTGGAGAAGGGGGCCAGCTTGTCGTCCTTGTCCACGGCGCCGACGGTCAGCGCGGAGTCCGCGCTGCCCGGGGAACCCACGGACGACGGGCCGGACTCGCCCTCGTTGCCCGCCGCGACGGCGAACAGGATGCCCTTCTCGGCGGACAGCCGGTCGACCGTCGCCTCCAGTGGGTCGACGCCGGGGCTGTCCGGGCTGCCGAGGCTGAGGTTGACGATGTCCGCGCCCTCTGCAGCGGCCCACTCCATGCCCGCGATGACGGCGGAGTCGTCCCCGTAGCCCTCGTCGTCGAGGACCTTCCCGCTGATCACCTTGGCGCCGGGGGCGACGCCCTTGAACCGGCCGCCGGACATGGCGCCGGTACCGACGGCGATCGACGCGACGTGCGTGCCGTGTCCGACGCGGTCCACGGCGTCGGCGGCGGAGGAGAAGTTCTTCTCGGCGACGACCTGGGTCCTCAGATCGTCGTGGGTCTTGTCGACGCCGGTGTCGAGGACGGCGATCTTCACGCCCGTGCCGTCGAAACCGGACTCCCACGCCTTGTCGGCGCCGATCTGACGGACGCTGCGGTCGAGGCTCGCGCCGCGCACCCCGTCCAGCCACACCTTGTCGATGCCGGAGGCGGTGGCGCGCAGGCCGGTGGTCTGCGGGTTGGTCAGAGCCTCCCATACCCGGGCCACGTCCTCCTGGGACGTACGGATGGCGTCGGCGTTCAGCGTCGGGAAGGTACGGCGCAGCTGGGTGTCGCCGGCCGAGCGCACCTCGGCGCGCGCCGCGCCGGCGCCCCCCGCGTACTGCACGATCAGCTTGAGCCCGGCACGGTGGCTCTTCCGCAGCCGCGGGTCGGTGAGCACGTCGAGGTCGAAGAGCCGCTGGTCGAGGCGGCCCGTGGCGATCAGGCGCCGCGCGTCGGCGGGCACCACGAAGGTGTGGTCGCCGGTGCGCTGCACCTGTACGGGTATGTGTTCACGGCCCGCGGCGGACTCGAAGCCCACCATCCGGCCCTTGGCGTTCACGACCACGCGGTCGCCCGTGACGAGCGGGATCCGCTGGGTGTCGCCGAGGCGTGGGGCGGTGGTGTCCGGTGTGGTCGTCGCCGTCGCGGGGCCGGTCATGCCCGCGACGAGGGCCACCGAGGTGGCCGCCGCGATGGTGAGGGCGCGTGCTCTCTGCACGTGTGCGCGCAAGTCTCCCCCAGGAGCTTGGGATGAGGTCGAATGGTCGATTCCGGCCGGGGTACGAAGACGCCCGCCGCCGGTCAGCGCAGTATGTGAGGAGAGAAAGGCGTGATCAACGCGGGTGGGGGAGTGGGGAGTCGATTCGCATGGTTTCAAGCCACCGCGCGACGCCCGCATGCGATGGGGCGACGATGGCCGTGTGACGACAGCGTGACGGCGGCGCGATCCTTGTGCGACGGCGGGGCCCGCCGACCCCGCCGGATCGCAGGCCCCGCACGGGATCGGGCGACCGGCGGCCCCGCGTTCGGAGCGCGCCCCTCCCCTTGGCCGTATCCGTACCCGGAGGGAACGGCTCTCCGTCCGGGTACGGCGGGGGAGGACTCCCGGCCTGGGCTACGGCTGTCCGTCGAGCCAGCTCAACCTGTGCCCGTACAGCACCCGCTGGCAGTAGTCCGTGCCGACCGGATCGGCGGTGTCGCGGTCCGCCGTGCAGTCGGAGGCCGACCCCGGGCGGTGCTCGGAGAGGGACCACAGCCGGCCCGTGCCGCGCTCGACGTAGAGGTCCTCGGCGCCTCGGGCGGTCCTGACGGCCTGGCCCTTCCGGACCAGGGCGCCGTTGCTCCAGCCGAAGCGCCAGAGGTTGCCCGGCTCGTCGGTGCCCTTCGACTCGTTCACGTACAGCGTGCCGTCGTACGCGGCCGCGCCCTGCGCGCCGCCGTTGGTCAGCGGCAGGTAGTTGGCCCAGCCCTCGGCGGTCACGTCGGAGGAGCGCTGCTCCAGGTCCGCGACGGGGTACGAGGCGATCCGGCCGGTGGACTCGTAACCGCTCTGCGGACGGCAGTACTCACCCATGAGCAGGCGGTCCGGGGTGGTGCTGCGGTCCAGCGAGATGTAGGAGGCCTTCGGGGCGCCGGTGGGGACGCAGCCGTAGGAACCCGCGGGATTGCCCTGCGCCGCCTTGAACTTCCACGCGGCGACCTGCGGCATCACATAGCGGTAGCCGAAGCTGTACCAGACGTTGTCGTGGCGTCCGACCTTCGTCTTGTCCTCGGTGTTCGCGGTGGTCTTCACCCCGTCGGTGTCGCTGCCCATCGCGTCGTGCGTGCCGGGGTCGCCGTCCGGGTCGAGGTCCATGATGTACCGCATGTCGAAGACGCGCAGGCCGTTGCGGGTGTCGGCGACGTAGAGGTAGTTGCCGTACCAGACGATCCCGCCGGCGTGGACGCCCTTCTGGATCGGGTACTCGGAGGCGTGCAGCCCGTCGAAGGAGATGTGGCCGGCCGAGTTGACGTAGGTCCAACCAAGCAGGACGTGCCGGTACTTGACCTCGGGGCTGCCGGTGGCCGGGTTGGTCCGGCTCTGGACGAAGGTGATCCGGACGCCCTTCTGGTTGCAGGCGTCGTTCGCCTCCAGCTCGGCCGCGGTGCAGTCGCCGGTGGCCGGGTCCGGGTCGGTCTCCCGGCCCGGATCCCAGCCGTCGTACGAGGCGAACAGCTGGACGTTCCCGGCCGTGCCCCACAGCTCGTCGTCCTGGGCGTCGGACACGCCCGAGAACCCCTGGGGGATCCACTCCTGCGAGGTGGAGTCGTCGTTCTGCAGGCAGTACTTGACGTCGGGGTCCGCGGCGGTGCCGAACGGGTCGCGGGAACACCACGGCGTCACGGTGCGGTTCGCCCCGGCCAGCAGGTTCTGCACACCCGACTTGGGGAGCACCGCGTCCAGGCGCGCGACCCGGGAGGTGGTCTCGGCGTTCAGCGCGCCGGGCGACAGGGTGAAGTCACCGGGAGCGGCCGCGCCGCCGGGCGTCCAGGCGGCTGCCGCGAGCGAGGAGGGGGTGGCTTCGGCCGCGAGCGGCTCCTGCGCCGTGAAGTCCTGCGGAACGTCCTCGGCCTGGGCGGGAGCCGTGAGGCCCGTGAACGCGAGGGAAGCCGCGGCGGCCGCGGTGAGCCAGGCGCGGCGTATTCGCCTTGAGAGCATGGGGAATTGCCTCCGTCGATCATGGTCGGAGGCCCTATCGCATCGCACGCGCGGGCGGGGACGCCCGCCCGGTACAGAACCCGCCGCCGATCGGCACAGGATCCGCACGGGGGGCCGTCACGCCCTCCTACGATGGGCCGATGCATGCTCACCGTATTGACCGACCGGCGGACCTCGACGTGGTGCGCGAGTCCTACGACCGGGTGGCCGACAACTACGCCGACATGGTGGTGAACACGGGCATCGGCGACATCCGCCGCCACCCCTGGCTCAAGGCCGCCATCGACGCCTTCGCCGACTCCGTCGGCGACTCCGGCCCCGTCCTCGACGTCGGCTGCGGCCCCGGCACGGTGACCGCCTACCTCGCCGAGCGCGGACTCGACGTCTCCGGCGTCGACCTCTCCCCCCGCATGATCGAGAACGCGCGCCGACTCCACCCGGAATGCCGCTTCTCCGTCGCCTCCGCCACCGAACTCGACCTCCCCGAAGCCTCCCTCGGCGGCGTACTCGGCTGGTGGTCCCTCTTCAACCTCCCCCGCCCGATCCTCCCCCAGGTCCTCGCCCATTTCGCCCACGCCCTCAAACCCGGCGGCCACCTCATCACCGCCACCCACGTCGGCGACCAGGACCTCCTCCGCACCGAGGTCTACGGAGTTTCCTCCGTCCGCTGGACCACCCACCAGTGGCGCCCCGACCGACTCGTCGCCCTGATCCATGACGCCGGCCTCCACCCCGTCGCCGAACTCCGCCTCCCCGCGGACGAACACACCGGCCCGGGCGTGGTCGTCATGGCCAGGAAGCCCGTCTGAGCACCGGACGGCCTTGTCAGTGGCGGGCGGTAGCGTCCCCGGCATGGGATTCACGAGCGCGTGGGCGATCAGCGGTCACACCGACGAGGTCGTCGCCGACCTCTCCCCGCACCTGCTGCCGGCGATGCGGGCGGACCGCGGCCATCCGGAGGCCGACCGGCGCTGGCGGCTGTGGCAGCGGGAGCCGCTCCCCGACCACCGCACCTGGTACTCCCACGACAGTGCCGGGTCGGCTGATCCCGACGCGATCGAGTCGTTCCGTGGACTCACCGCGCCCGGAAGCCATGTCGACGAGGTGTGCGGCGGGAACGTGGACCCCTCCTTCCACGTGCTGGACGCCGTGTGGGAAGGCCAGAGCGACGAGAGCATGTTCATCTCCGTCCACAGCAAGGAGTACGCGGTCTCGTCCCTGTTCCACGCCATCGGACCGGCGCGAGCGGCTCTGCTGCCGGGCTGGTGCGGCACGTTCCTGCTGTCCGCCGCCGAGGTACGCGAGGGCCTGCCGCTCGTGGAGCGTGCGTTCACCTTCACTCCGGCCGAGCGCGCCGCCGCGGAGGACCAGGACTGGTTGTACTACGGCGAGGGCGAGGAGAGCGTTCTCGACGGTCCCCTGCGTGTCTGGCGTACGGCAGCCCGTGAGGGGCTGGGCCTGTGCGGTGTGGCCGTGCACCTCTGCTGAGGCCGCGGCGACGCCGGGCCGGGGGAGTGGCCGGGTTGGTGGGGGAGGCGGTGGTTTCGAGGGAGGTGACCAGGGCGTCGAGGTCGGTGACTTCGCCGCCTTCGCGGGAGGTGATCTCGCCGAAGACGCTGAAGCCGTTGCCGCCGTTGGCGAGGAACCCGTTGAGGACCACCTTGTAGGTGGTGTCGGGGGAGACCGGCTGTCCGTTGACGCGGACGGTGTCCGCGAGGAGGCGGTCGGCGCCCGTGCGGCTCATGTCGACGGAGTGGCGGAGGGCGTCGCCGTACGAATCGGTTGATCATGAGGGTGGTCGTACGGGCGGGAGCCGTGCTCCGTCGGCGTGCCGCACCGGCGGAGCACGGAACACCACCACAGAAACGATCGTGCAGGTCGCCCGGACTGCGGTTGCGGCCGACAGGCCGACCGTGCATCCAGTCGCCTGGGCATCCGGGCATCCGGCCGCCCGGGCTCCGGTCACCCCGTGAACGCGGTGCCGTCCAGCGTCCAGTGCGGGTCCGGCGTGATCCCGAGGGCCGTGTAGACGTGCGCGGCGACATCGGCGTGGTGGAGGGACGACGGTGCCTCGCCCGCCGGCAGACCGGGACCGCACGCGGCGATCCAGGCCGTCCGCTCCTGGAGGCTCCGTCCCCCGTGGCCCCCTTCGTCGCGGTGGCCGTGGTCCGTCACCACGATGACCGTCCACTGTTCCTCCGCGTGGCCGGGACGCTCGCGCACGGCGGCGAGGAGCCGCCCGAGGCGGCGGTCCGCGGCCTCGATCGACGCGCGGTACTCCTTGCCGCAGCCGAGGAAGTGGGCGGTCTCGTCGACGGCGCCGAGGTAGACGAACCCGGCGTGGAGCTCCTCGTCCAGGCCGAGGAGCTGCTCCGCGTCGCCGGTCACCCGGTCGTCGACTTCCTCCCAGGCCTCGGGGGTGTCCGCGCCGGGGGCGGTGTAGCGGAGCCGGGTGGGGGCGACGAAGAGCGGGCCGCCCTCCTGGGCGAGGAAGAGCGGCGCCCAGCCGCCGACGGCGAAGGTCCGTCGTCCGCAGTCCTTCGCGAGGCGGGTCGTGAAGTCGGGGAAGACGTCGAGCCGGTTGCCGTCGAGGCGGTTGGCCCAGACGCCGTGCTTGGCGACACCGACGCCGGTGGCGATGGTGGTCCAGCACGGTCCCGACATCGTGGGCGTCACGGCGTCCACCTCGACGGGGGCCAGGAAGCCCGCGCGGGCGATCCCGTCGAGGTGGGGCGTTTCCAGTTCGGGGAGCAGGTCGAGGCGTACGCCGTCGATGCCGATCACCAGTACGCGGGCGTTGTCCATGAGCGGTTCCAGGGGGTCGTGGGCAGGGGTTTCAGGGGGCGACGCGGCGGAGCCGGATCAGGCTGCTGGCGTGGTCGCCGGCGGGCAGCCGCGGGTCGATGCCGTGGCGTACGAGGACGGCGCCGCTGTGGATCCGGTCCGCCTCCACGTCCAGGTAGCGGGCCCCGGGGTCGAGGGCGGGCAGCCGTACGGGGTCGGGGCGGTGCCCGAAGCGGGTGGAGGGCCGCCAGGTGAGGAGCACGTGCTCGCTGTCGTCCGGTGCCGCGTAGTGGACGGCGGTGACGGGCCCGTCGGCCGGGGCGACCCGGTACTGGTGCCCGCGCTGCACGAGCGGCCGGACCGCCTTGTACGCGGCCACGAGCTCGGCGGTCTCCGCGAGTTCCGCCTCGGACCAGGACGTCAGGTCCCCGCCGAGTCCCAGCGCGCCCGCCATGGCGACGTGGAAGCGGAACCGCAGGGGCGTGTGCCGACCGGTGGCGGTGTGGGGGCTGTCGGTCACCCAGGCGGCCATGGCCTGGGCGGGGAAGAGCTGGCCGAAGCCGTTCTGGATGCCGATGCGGTCGACCGGGTCGGTGTTGTCGGAGGTCCAGGCCTGATCCGTACGGGCGAGGATGCCGAGGTCGACGCGCCCGCCGCCGCCCGCGCAGGCCTCGATGCGCAGGCCGGGGTGGGCGGCGCGGAGCCGGTCCATGACGCGGTGGACGGCCCGCGTGTGGTCGATCCACAGGCGGTCGGGGTCGGGGTGGCCGTCCCAGCCCACGTCGGTGAAGGCCCGGTTGGCGTCCCACTTGAGCCAGTCGACGCCGTTCTCGCGCACCAGGCGGTCCAGGGTCCGCAGGGCCCAGGCCTCGACCTCGGGCCGGGCGAAGTTCAGGACGAGCTGGTTGCGGAGTTCGGTCGCGTCGAGCCGGGGGGAGTGGACGACCCAGTCGGGATGCGCGCGGTACAGCTCGCTGTCGCGGTTGACCATCTCCGGCTCCACCCACAGCCCGAAGTCCATGCCGAGGCGGTGCACCTCGTCGGCGAGCGGGCGCAGCCCCCGGGGGAAGGCCTCGGGCCGTGGCGTCCAGTCGCCGAGCGCGGACCGGTCGTCGCGGCGGGTGCCGAACCATCCGTCGTCCAGGACGAAGAGTTCGGCGCCGACGCGGGCGGCCAGACGGGCGAGGCGGATCTGACCGGCCTCGTCGACGTCGAAGCCGGTGGCCTCCCAGGAGTTGTAGAGCACCGGCCGGTCCCGCTCGGGCTCCGGCAGCACGTGCGTGCGTACGTAGTGGTGCCAGGCGCGGCCGGCGGCGCCGAAGCCGTGCGGGGTGAACAGCCCGGCGTACACCGGCGTACGGAGGCTCTCGCCCGGTCGCAGGGTCCAGCCGATCCCCTCGTGGCCGAAGCCGCCGGTCCAGGTCGTGCGGCCGGCCGGGTCGCGGTGGACGGTGACGCGCCAACTCCCGCTCCAGGCGAGTGCGGTGCTCCACACCTCCCCGTGGTCCTCGGTGGCGGTGCCGT
Source organism: Streptomyces sp. NPDC021012 (assembly GCF_044333355.1). Taxonomy (NCBI): domain Bacteria; kingdom Bacillati; phylum Actinomycetota; class Actinomycetes; order Kitasatosporales; family Streptomycetaceae; genus Streptomyces; species Streptomyces sp. NPDC021012. The sequence goes on along the minus strand of NZ_JBIRQU010000002.1, from coordinate 661,551 downwards.
CGTCGAGGGCGAGCCAGGGGCTGGCGTGGTGGCTGGTGATGCCCCGGCGGCTGGTCAGTACGGTCTCGGCGACGGGCAGCCGGTCGCGCCGGAGCTGGAACTCGCTGTTCCAGCCGCCCACCAGATGGCTGAGCCGGTAGTCGGGCAGTGGGGGAGCGGTCCAGGACGCCGAGTCGAGCCGGTCGACGGCGACCGGGTCCGGGTGGCCGTCCGCGGGCCCGGTGTGGGTGAGTTCCGTCCAGCGCTCGATGACGTCGGTGCCTTCGCGGACGCGGTAGCAGAGTTCGGCCCGCAGGGGCCGGTGCCGGTCGTCGAGGCGCAACCGCAGCTCGCCGCCGTCGACGCGGTGGCCCGCGAACCGCCACTGGGCGCCCCTGGTTCCGTCGGCGAAGCGGACCTGGAGGCCGGCCGGTCCGAAGCGCGCCCCGGTCTGCGGCGCGAGTTCGTCGGCGGCCGCGTCGGCCTCGAAGCTGCTCGCGGCGGGGGAGACCGCGTCCGGGAGCCCGGCGAGCGTCGCGGTGTCGAGCGGCGGGCCCCAGTAGAGGTGCCGGGGGCTGCCGTCGGCGGCGAGCCGCAGCGCGTAGAGGCTGTTCGGGGTGCGCAGGACCGCGAGGCCGGGGCCGGGATCGAAGGTGACGGGCGGGAGCGTGGCGTGCACGGATGGATCCCCTGAGGTGTGGTGAGGGAAGGGGCCGAGGAGCCCGGAAGGCACGGAGGGCACGGAGGCGGGCCGAGCGTAGGGCCGCCCCAACTCCCAAATCAATACTGGAAGAAGTTATTTATTTGCTCTATGTTGCTCCCGTGTTTCGACATCGCTCACAGCCTCTGGTCAGTGCGCCCGCCGAGACCGCGGTCCTGGCCCTGCTCCTCGCGGAGGGCCCCCTCAGCAGAGTGGAACTGGCGCGGCGGACAGGGCTCTCCTCGACCGCCGTCACCAAGGCGGCCAGGCCCCTCATCGACGACGGCTACCTGTACGAACTCCCGCCGGAGCGCACCGCACCCGGTGCCGGCCGGCCGGTCAACCCGCTCGCGGTCGCACCCGACCGGGAGTACTTCATCGGGCTGAAGATCAGCTCCGACCAGGTCTTCGGCGCCGTATGCGATCTACGGGCCGGGATCCGGGCCACGGCCGCCCGCCCGCTCGACGACCGCACCCCCGGTACCGCCGCCGCCGTCACGGCCGAACTCGTAGACGAACTGCTCGACTCCGAAACCGCGTTCCGGGCCCGCACGCGCCACCTGGGCGTCGCGGTGAACGGGGACGTGGACCGGGACGGCGGACGGCTCCGGCACTCCGGCCTCCTCGGCTGGCGCGACGTCCCGCTCGCCGAACTGCTCACCGCCTCCACCGGCCTGACCGTCACCGTCGAGAACGACGTCAGGGCCCTGACCGTCGCGGAGCACTGGTTCGGCGAAGGCATCGGCACCGAGTACTTCGCCCTGGTCACCATCGGCGCCGGCATCGGCTCCGCCCTCGTCGTCAACGGGCAGCTGCTCAGGGGCGCTTACGGTGTCGCGGGCGAGGTCGGACACGTCTGTGTCGATCCGGCCGGACCGCGCTGCCGCTGCGGTGCCCGCGGCTGCGTCGAGGCGATCGCCTCTACCGACGCGATCCTCGCGACGGTCCGCCGGGCCACCGGGAACCCGCACCTCACGTTCGGCGAGGTCGCCGACCTGGCCCGGGACGGTCACCCCGCGGCCCGCGAGGCCTTCGCCCGGGCCGGACGCGCCATCGGGGTCGGCATCTCCGTACTGGTCAACCTCGTCGGCCCGGAACGCGTGGTCGTCAGCGGCGAAGGCGTCGACGCCTACGACCTGTTCAGCCGCCACATCCAGGAGGCGTACGCCGAGCACGTCTTCGGGACGGCCGCCCGCTGCCCGCTGTCGCTGCGACCGCTCCCCTGGGAGGAATGGGCCCGCGGCGGTGCGGCCGTGGCCATCCAGGCCCTCTTCCCGCAGTACGCGGTCGCCACCACGAACGGCGCCGGCTGAGCACCCCGCAGCCGTCGCGCACCACTCCCTGGCCGACGCCCTCCTCTGCCGGCAAGCACTGACGAGGACGTCGGCCAGGCAGCACATCCGCCCTGTCACACCCTCAACGACGAAGGACGCGACAATGAGCACACGCAGACCAGAGCTTAGCCGACGCGGATTCCTCACGGGCTCGCTGCTCGTCGCCGCCGGAAGCGTCCTGTCGACCGCCTGCAGCACCGACCCCGTCGGCGGCGCCGCCGGATCCGGAGCCGGGACCACCCTCGACGTCTGGTACCACGCCTACGGCGAGACCGGCACCCAGCAGGCCGTCCTCCGCTACGCCACCGCCTTCACCAAGGCCAACCCCGACATAGCCGTGAAGGTGACGTGGGTCCCGGGCGACTACTCGGGCAAGCTCAACGCGACCCTGCTGACCGACGCGGCCCCCGACGTCTTCGAGATCGGCGACTTCAGCGAGAGCCTGGTCCGCCGCGGCCAGATCGCCGCCCTCGACGACGCGTACGGCGACGCGAAGAGCGACTTCAACACGAACGCCGTCGACTCGGTCACCGTCGACGGCAAGCTCTACGGCGTCAAGATGATCGACGACGTCATGATGCTGTACTACCGCAAGAGCGCCCTCGCGAAGGCCGGGATCACCCCGCCCGCGACCTTCGACGAGCTCGTCGCCGCGGCGAAGGCCCTGTCCACGAAGAAGAACAAGGGCCTGTTCGTCGGCAACGACGGTCTCGGCGACTCCGGAGTCCTCTCCGTCTGGTCCAACGGCGGAGACCTCGTCACCCGCGAGGGCAAGGTGGCCTTCGGGTCGCCGCAGGCACTCGAAGCGCTCAAGGGCCTGAAGCGCCTCCACGACGACGAGTCGCTGCTGCTCGGCTTCACCACCGACTGGTGGGACCCCTCCGCCCTCACCCAGGACGTCGTGCCCATGCAGTGGTGCGGCCTGTGGGCGATGCCCGCGATCAAGGACGCGCTCGGCGACGACTTCGGCATCCTGCCCTGGCCCGCCTTCAAGGCCGGCGGCGCCCCCGTCGTGCGCGTCGGCGGATGGACCAGCGTCGTCAACGCCAAGGGCGGGAACGTGGCCGCGGCGAAGAAGTTCGTCCAGTGGCTGTGGGTGCGGCAGTCCGACCTCCAGAAGGACTTCGCCGAGAGCTACGGCTTCCACGTCCCGCCCCGCAGGTCCGTCGCGGCGACCGCCGAGAAGCTCTCCCAGGGCACCGCCAAGGAGGCCGTGGTCCTCGCCGACAAGGACGGGAAGCACTACCCGGGCACCTGGGACACCGCCGTGAGCAACACGTTCAACGCGGCCGCGGTCAAGATCGCCGAGGGGCAGGGCGACCCCGCCGCCCTCCTCGCCGACGCGGTGAAGAAGGCCCAGAGCGAGATCGACAAGCAGCAGGGCCGATGAGCTCGGCCACGAACACCACGCTGAAGTCCGAGCGTGCCGGACGCCCCGCGGTCACCCCGCGGGGCGCCGCCCGGACCGGCCGGGCCCGCCCCGGCCGCTCCGGCTGGACCGCGTTCGTCCTGCTGACCGCGCCGACGCTGATCGGCCTCGGCCTCTTCAAGTACGTCGCGATCGGCTGGAGCTTCCTGCTCAGCCTCAGCGACGCGCGCGGCACCATCGCCCTCGGCCACTGGGTCGGCCTGGAGAACTACCGCCGCCTCCTGTCCGACCAGGCGTTCCGCGCCTCCCTCGTCCAGATCCTGCTGTTCACCGTCTTCATCGTGCCGCTCACCTTCGCCGTCTCCCTCGGTCTCGCGCTGCTCGTGCACCGGATCCGGCGCGGCCGGGCCCTGTTCCGCACCACCTTCCTCATCCCGGCGGCCGTCTCGTACGTCGCCGCGTCACTGCTGTGGAAGATGTCGCTGTTCAACGGCCTGCCGGCGGGCATCGCCAACACCGTCGGAGGATGGTTCGGAGCGGATCCCGTCCCCTGGCTGCAGACCACCTCGCCGCCGCTCTACTGGATCGTGCTCGTCACCCTGCGCCTCTGGCTCCAGGTCGGCTTCTACATGGTGCTCTTCCTCGCCGGCCTCCAGGGCATCCCCGGGGAGCTGTACGAGGCCGCCGCCCTCGACGGCGCCACCGGCCGGCGACTCCTGACCAGGATCACCCTCCCCCTGCTGCGCAACACCTCCGTCGCCGTACTGATGCTGCTGTTCATCGCCGCCTTCCAGGCCTTCGACGAGTTCTACAACCTCTTCAACAGCGGTCTCTCCGGCACGGGCACCGCCCCCGTGCAGACACCGCTGGTCCACCTCTACAACACCGCCATGGGCAGCCAGAACTACGGCATCGGCTCCGCCGGCGCCTTCGTGCTCACCGCCCTCATCGTCGGAGTCACCCTGATCCAGGGCCGGTTCACCGGATTCGGCAGGAGCGGAGAATGAGACGCGCATGAGCACCCTGCCCGGACCGATCCGATCCGCGCGCCTCCTCGCGCGCGGCCTGCTCCTCGGCCTCCTCACCGCGGCCTTCCTCGCGCCGTTCTACCTGATGCTCCGCAACTCCCTCATGGACTCGCGGAGCCTGACGGCGCCGGAGTGGACGTGGTGGCCCTCGACGACGCACTTCGAGAACTTCACCGACCTCTTCGCCGACCCCGTCGTCTCCATGGGCCGGGCGCTGGGCAACTCCCTGCTCATCGCCGCCGTCACCGCGCCCGTCTCCACCCTCCTCGCCTCCGCCGCCGGATACGCCCTGGCCCGGATCCCCGTGCCGGGACGCGGCGTGGTGCTCTCCCTGATCGTCGCCACGCTGATGATCCCCGGCTCGGTCACCTTCGTCCCGACGTTCGTCGTCGTCGGCTCCATGGGCGGCGTCAACACGCTGTGGGGCATCATCGTGCCCGGCCTCTTCAACCCGTTCGCGGTCCTGCTCTTCCGCAACTTCTACCTCCAGTTCCCCGGCGAGATCGAGGAGGCCGGCCGGCTCGACGGCCTCGGCTGGTTCGGCCTGTACCGCCGGATCGCCCTGCCCAGCTCCGGCGCCATGCTCGCCTCGCTCGGGGCGCTGTCCTTCATCGACAGCTGGAACGCCTTCCTGTGGCCGCTGGTCATCGGTCAGGACCCCTCCGCCTGGACCGCGCAGATCGCGCTCTCCACCTTCCTCACCTCGCAGACCGTCAACCTGCCCGGCCTCTTCGCCGGTGCCGTCGTCACCATCACGCCCCTGGTCGTCATGTTCCTCGTCGCCCAGCGGTACATCGTCGAAGGCATCGCCACCAGCGGCCTCAAGGGCTGACCCCCGCACCGCACCGTCCGCACCACGCACAAGGCAGGCACCTCTCCCCACCCGTAAGGAGCCCCCGTGACACCCCGTTTCACCCTGCTCCGACGCGCGACCGCAGTCCTCGCCACCTCGTCCGCCCTCCTCCTCGGCACCCTCACCCCGAACGCCGCCGTGGCGGACACCGGGACGGCCCCGCCCCCGGCCCTGACCGGCGCCCAGCTCGCCGCCTCCTGGACCGGCCCGCTGTCGACCCGGGACCGGTACGTCGTCGACGCGAACGGCGACCGGTTCAAGCTCAGGTCCGGCAACTGGGCCGGCGCGCAGGGCACCTGGCAGGGCAGCGGCGACGTCGACGACGTCGCCAACCACCAGGCCCGCCAGAAGTCGAACAACATCCCGCTCGGCCTCGACCGGAAGCCGATCGCCGACATCCTGGCCGACTTCCACGCCCTGGGCCTCAACAGCATCCGGCTGCCGTTCGCCAACGCGGTCATCCACGACACGAGCGTCGTCCCGGACGCGGCGGTCACCGCCAACCCGCAGCTCAAGGGCAAGACCCCGCTCCAGGTCCTCGACGCCGTCGTCGGGGCCCTGACCGCCGACGGCTTCGCCGTCATCCTCAACAACCACACCACCAGCTACCGCTTCTGCTGCGGCCTGGACGGCAACGAGCGCTGGAACAGCGGCCAGACCACCCAGCAGTGGATCGACGACTGGGTGTTCCTCGCCAAGCGCTACCAGGCCGACAAGCGGGTCGTCGGCGCCGACCTGCGCAACGAGGTCCGCCGCGACACCTGGGACGACCCCAACTGGGGCTGGGGCGACGACCACGACCTCAACAAGGCCATGGAGGAGGCCGGAAACAAGATCCTCCAGGCCAACCCGGACATGCTCGTCATCATGGAGGGCATCAACTGGCAGGGCATCCCCACCGACATCACCCCCCACGGCCGCCCGATGCTCACCCCCGTCGCCACCCTGTCCAACACCCTGATCCGCTCCGACAAGCTCGTCTACGCCGCCCACTTCTACGGCTACACGGGCCCGAACCACACCGGCGCCACCGGCACGGGCGAGACCCACGACCTCCGCTACGAGGAGCTCACCCCCGCACAGCTCGCCCAGGCCGTCGACGACGAGGCCCTCTTCGTCACCCGGTCCGGCCAGCACTTCACCGCCCCCGTGTGGATCAGCGAGTTCGGAGCCGCCGGCCGCGGCGCCGTCGACGCCCGGGAACGCGCCTGGTTCACCAACTTCACCGACATCCTGGTGAGGAACGACGCCGACTTCGCCATCTGGCCCCTCGTCGGCTGGACCGACGCCAACGGCGTCCCGCAGGACAACTGGGCCATGGTCAACTACAGCGCGAACGGCACCCGGCTCGGCCTCATGGACACCGGCGACTGGCGCGCCACCGACTGGAACAAGCTCGTCAACGCCCCCGGCAAGACCGGCCGCGTCGACCCGGCCCCGCGCTGGAACATGCTCAACCTGGACCACGCCGACTACAACACCTCCGCCACCATGCTCGCCAAGCCGGACTGGTCCCCGGGCAACCGCAAGGCCACCTGCCCCGACAGCCAGCGCGTGACCGGAATCGCCCGGAGCAGCAGCCGGGGCCTGTGCACCGACGCCGGACAGCCGGCGAAGGCGAGCGGCACCTGGACCGTCGTCACCGACGAGCGGTACGTGACCGGCGGCGACTGGGCCAGCGGCTACAACAAGCTCCAGTGCCCCGACCGCACCTTCGCCGTCGGCTACAGCGTGCACAGCAACGCCATGGCGGCCCTCCTGTGCGCCCCCGCGGCCACCACCCTCCCCACCACCGGCCGCGTCCTCTGGTTCGACCACGGCGACAACCGGCCCGCCACCGGCGGGTCGACCGCCAGCGACTGGGCGCCGGGCTACTACAAGGGCCAGTGCCGCGACGACGAGTACCTCGCCGGCGTCGCCTACACCTGGAAGTGGACCCACGGCGGCGTCCCCGACGCCCTGCTGTGCCGCCCGCTCGCCTGACCGCAGCCCATCGACCCCAGGCCGGCCGCCCGACCCCGGGCGGCCGGTCCGTCCTCCGCACCCGAGGAGCACCGCACCCATGCCCCGACTGGAGATCGCCGACGACGGATTCCGTCTCGACGACCGCCCGTTCCGCATCATCTCCGGAGCCCTGCACTACTTCCGGATCCACCCGGAGCAGTGGGCCGACCGCCTCCGCAAGGCCCGCCTCCTCGGCCTCAACACGGTCGAGACCTACGTCCCCTGGAACCTGCACGCCCCGCGCCGGGGCGAGTTCCGCCTCGACGGCGGCCTCGACCTGCCCCGGTTCCTCGACGCCGCGGCCGCCGAAGGACTCCACGTCCTCCTCCGCCCCGGCCCGTACATCTGCGCCGAATGGGAGGGCGGCGGTCTGCCCTCCTGGCTGCTCGCGGACGAGCACATCGTCCTGCGCAGCCGCGACCCCCGCTTCCTGACCGCCGTCGACGAGTACCTCGGCGCCCTCGTGCCGCCGCTCAAGCCCTACCTCGGCAGCGAGGGCGGGCCCGTCCTCGCGGTCCAGGTCGAGAACGAGTACGGCGCGTACGGCGACGACACCGCGTACCTGGCCGAACTCGCCGCCCTGCTGCGCCGCCACGGCGTCGACGTCCCGCTCTTCACCTCCGACCAGCCCTCCGACCTCGCCGCCGGCAGCCTCGACGGCGTCCTGGCCACCGCCAACTTCGGCAGCCGCACCGCCACCGGGCTCGCCGCCCTGCGCGAGCACCGGCCCCGGGGCCCTTTGATGTGCATGGAGTTCTGGATCGGCTGGTTCGACCGCTGGGGCGGCGTCCACGCCCGCCGCGACCCGGCCGACGCCGCCGCCGAGCTCGACCTCCTCCTCTCCGCCGGCGCCTCCGTCAACATCTACATGTTCCACGGCGGCACCAACTTCGCCTTCACCAACGGCGCCAACGACAAGGGGACGTACCGCCCCACCGTCACGTCCTACGACTACGACTCCCTCCTCGACGAAGCCGGCGACCCCACCCCCAAGTACGCCGCCTTCCGCGAGGTCATCGCCCGCCACGCGCCCGTGCCCGTCGAACCGCCGCCCGCCGCCGGGCCGAAGGCCGCGTACGGCGCGGTCGAACTCACCCGTACGGCGGGGCTGCTCGACCAGGCCGACGTGCTCGGCACCCCGGTGACCGCCGGCCGGCCGCTGACCATGGAGGAGCTCGGCCAGTCGTTCGGGTTCGTCCTCCACGAGACCGACCTGGCCACGCCCGGACCGGTGCTGCTGCACGCCGAGCGGGTCCACGACCGCGCCCAGGTCTTCCTCGACGGGCAACCGGTCGGCGTCCTGGAGCGGGAGAACCACGAACACGCCCTCGCCTTCACCGTGCCCCGCGCGGGAGCCCGGCTCGCCGTCCTGGTGGAGAACCAGGGCCGCGTCAACTACGGGCGGGCGCTCCACGACCGCAAGGGGCTCCTCGGCCGGACCACGGTCAACGGGGCCGAGCCCGCCGTCTGGCACAGCCGCGCCCTGCCCCTCGACACCCTGGACGCCCTCGACCTGCGGCCCTCCGAGCCCGGGCGTCCGCCGGTCGGACCGGCCTTCCACCACGGCACCTTCACCGTGGCGGAGCCCGCCGACACCTTCCTCCACCTCGACGGCTGGACGAAGGGCCTGGCCTGGATCAACGGCTTCCCGCTGGGCCGCTACTGGTCCCGGGGCCCCCAGGCGAGCCTGTACGTCCCCGCCCCGGTCCTCAGGACCGGAACCAACGAGGTCACCGTCCTCGAACTCCACGCCTCCGCCACGCGCCGGGTCCACCTGCGCGACGCGCCCGACCTCGGAGCCACCGAGGAGTGAGCCGGCACCCCTCCGTCCCGACCACCCGGGAGCCGCTCGTGCCCACCGGACTCCAAGCGGTCCTCTTCGACATGGACGGCACCCTCGTCGACACCGAGCGGCTCTGGCTGCGGACGGTCGAGGAGGAGGCCCGGGGCCTGGGGCTCGACCTGACGGAGGCCGACCGCGCCTCCGTCCTCGGCCGGGCGATCGGGGTCTGCGCGGAGCACCTCGCCGGCCGCGCCCCCGGCCGTACCGACCCCGCGCGGATCGGCGCGTCCCTCGAACGGCGCTTCACCGCACGGGTACGAGGACGGGTCGAGCCCCTGCCCGGCGCCGTGGAACTCCTCGCGGCGATCCGCGCCGCCGGGGTGCCCACGGCGCTCGTCTCGGCCTCGCCGCGGACGGTCGTGGACACCGTCCTCGACGTCCTCGGGCGGCACCGTTTCACCACCTCCGTCGCCGAGGGGGAGACCCCGCGCACCAAGCCCTTCCCCGACCCCTACCGGGCGGCCCTGACCGCCCTCGGCGTCGATCCGGCCCGCTGCGTCGCCGTCGAGGACACCCCGACGGGCGTCGCGTCCGCGGAGGCGGCCGGCTGCGCGGTCCTGGCCGTGCCCTCGTACACCGCCATCGCCCCGGCCCCGCGCCGGACGATCGTGCGCAGCCTCCTGGACGTGGACCTCGCCCTCCTGCGGGGGCTGGTCGCCGCTCCCTGACGCAGCGGCCGGGCTCAGGCGTGCGGTTCGGCGGTCGCGGCGAGGGCCGAGGGAAGTTCGGCGGCGGTGGTGCGGAGCCGGTGCACGAGGTCCTCGGGCGTGTGCCCGGAGGGCTGTGCCACCCAGGTGTCCAGGGCCCGGTGGAACAGCGCGACGAGGAGGTCGAGGGCCAGCCGGGCATGCAGCTGCCCGTCGGGGCCGGGGAGGGCGAAGCGCCGCTCGACCACGGCGAGCGCGGACCGGGTGGTGCGGTCGCAGAAGGCGAGGCCGTGCGCTTCCATGGAGGGCGTACGGGCGGCCAGGTGACGGCTGGTGAGGACGCGCCCGGCCCAGCCGTCGGCCGGCATCCGGCCGACGGCCTCGGCGAGGGCGTCCTCGAACAGCGCGAGGAGCCGCCGACCGTCGGCCGGGCAGGTCTCCAGGACGTCGAGGAAGGCCGTCCACAGGTCCTGGGTGGGGGCCATGGCGACGTCCTCCTTGCTGCCGAAGTAGCGGAAGAAGGTCCGCTTCGACACCTCGGTCGCCTCGCAGAGCGCGTCGAGCGTCACCCCGTCGAAGCCGTGGGCGCCGAACAGGTCCAGGGCGGTGTCGATCAGCGCCTGCCGGGTGCGCAGCTTCTTGCGCTCGCGGAGGGGGAGCGAGGGGGAGGTTTCGGCCGTCATCGTGACCACTGTATCGGAGCGGCGAACGCTACCTATAGGCTTATGCCACTCAGTGGCAGAATCTTGGAGGCCTCCCATGCGCGCGCTTCTCGTCGACCCCTCCGCCCCCGGCGGCCTCAGGCTCGGCACCGCCCCCGACCCCGAGCCCGCACCCCACCAGGCCCTGATCCGGGTGACCGCGACCTCGCTCAATCCCGGCGAGATCGCCTTCGGCCTCGCCGCCGCCCCGGAGGGCGCGGTCCTCGGCTGGGACGCCGCCGGAATCGTCGAGCGGGCCGCCGCGGACGGCTCGGGACCCGCCGCCGGAACCTCCGTGGTGACCCTGATGCCCGACGGCGCCTGGGCCGAACTCCGCGCGGTCGACACCGCCCTCATCGGCACCGCCCCCGCCGGGGCCGACCCCGCCTCCCTCGCGACCGTCCCCGTCGCCGGCGCGAGCGCCCTGCGCGCCCTGCACCGCCTCGGCCCGCTCCTCGGGCGCGACGTCCTGATCACCGGGGCCACCGGCGGCGTCGGACGGTACGCCGTCCAGCTCGCCCGCGCCGCCGGCGCCCACGTCGTGGCGTCCACGAGCTCCCCGGCCGCCAACGGCGCACTCCTGCGCGGCCTCGGGGCGCACGAGGTGGTCGGCGCGCCGAAGGAGACCGCCCGGCCGGTGGACGGGGTGATCGACCTGGTCGGCGGCCCGCTGCTCGTGGAGGCGTACGACCGGCTCGGCGAGGGCGGCACCCTGGTCGCCCTCGGACACTCCGCGGGCACCGGCGAGGACTTCCCGTTCGGGGCGCTCTTCGGCGACCAGGGGCGGCACGACCGGTCCGTCGTGACCTTCTTCCTGCTCAACTGCGCCGGACTCGACCGCGACCTGAGCTGGCTCGCCCACCGCGTCGCCGACGGGACCCTCGACCCGGGCATCACCTGGCGGGGCGGCTGGGACGACGCGGCGGACGCGGTCGCCGCCCTGCGCGCCGGAGACCTGCACGGCAAGGCGGTCCTGACGATCGGCCCGACGTCCTGACCATCGGCCCGACGTCCTGGCCATAGGCCCGACGTCCTGGCCATCGGCCGGGCGTCCTGACGGTCGGCCGGACCTCCTGGCTATCGGCCGGACCTCCTGGCTATCGGCCGGGCGTCCTGGCCACCGGCCCGGCGGAGAAATCACCCGCGTGACCAGGCCGGGCGGGCGGAGAATCGCGCCATGCGCATCGTGATCATCACCGCCGGCTCCCGGGGAGACGTCGCACCCTTCACCGGCCTGGGGCGGCGCCTGCTCGACGCCGGCCACCAGGTCGCCGTCGCCGCCCACCCGGCCTTCGCCGAACTCGTCGGCTCCTGCGGCCTCGAACACCGGCCGGTGCCGGGAGACCCCCAGGGGCTGATCCGGGACTGGGCCCGGGCGGCCTCGCGGGAGGAGGCCCAGGCGCTGACGAGGGCGTACGCGGACGGGATCGCCGACGGGGTGGCGGAGGCCGTGGAGGGCGGCGCGGACCTGCTCCTCACCGCCCACGGCCCGGCGCCGCTGAGCCGGACGGCCGGCGAGGCCCACGGCATCCCCGTCGTCGGCACCTATCTCGTCCCGTCGTTCGCCACCGGAGAGTTCCCGCTGCCCCACGCCCGGAACGCAGACGGCCGGAGCCCCGAGGACAACCTCGCCGCCGGCCGGGACGTGCTGAGGCGGGCCGAAGGGGTCTTCGCGGGCGGCGTGACCCGGCTGCGCGAGCGCCTCGGGCTTCCCGACGGCACGCCTTCGGCGACGGCGGACATCCGCCCGGCCTTCCACGGCTTCAGCCCGCTGGTCGTGCCACGCCCCGCGGACTGGCCGTCCGGGGTGGAGGTGACGGGCTACTGGTGGCCCGCGCGCCCGCAGGCCTGGCAACCCCCGGCCGTACTCGTCGACTTCCTCCAGGCCGGCCCGCCCCCGGTGTTCATCGGATTCGGCAGCATGGCGGCGGGCCAGGGCGAACGGCTCGGCGAGCTGGTGGCGGCCGCCGTCAAGAGGGCGGGCGTGCGCGCGGTGGTGCAGGCGGGCTGGGCCGGGCTGGGCGGCGGCGGCCCCGACGTCCTGGCCGTCGGCGACGTCCCGCACGACTGGCTGTTCCCACGCACCGCCGCCGTCGTCCACCACGCCGGGGCGGGCACCACCGGGGCCGGACTGCGCGCCGGAGTGCCCGCCGTGCCCGTCCCCGTCATGTACGACCAGCCGTTCTGGGCCGCCCGGCTGCACGCGCTGGGCGTCGCCCCACGGGCCGTGCCGTTCCGGGACCTGACCGCCGAAGCCCTCGCCGACGCGATCACGGCCTGCCTGTCCGACCCGGCCCTCCGCCGCCGCGCGGCCGAACTCGGACGCGCGATCGCCGCGGAGGACGGCGCCGCCCCGCTGCTCGCCCACATCGGCTGAGACGGCGCCGGACGCCGGCAGGGGCGCGTGCGGCGCACTCCGGCGTGCGAAGTGCGGGGTGTGCTTCGAATGGCACGTATGTCGGGGATGCGTCAGAAAGCATCGGTGTACTAGCTTTCCGTACACCCAGGCCGATGATCACGTGGGGGTTGCGGTGGCCGTCAGCAGCGATTCCATGACGAGCGCGGCCGGCGGCGGGCCCGGCACCGGGAGCGCCCCCGCCCCCGCACCGCAGGCGGCGCCCGCCGTGACTCTCCCGAAGGGCGGCGGGGCCCTCAAGGGCATCGGCGAGAAGTTCGCGGCCGATCCGGTGACCGGCGTCGGAGCCCTGACCGTGCCGGTCGCGGCCACCCCCGGGCGTTCGGGCTTCGGACCGGACCCGGTGCTCCGGTACGACTCGGGCGCGGGCAACGGCCCCTTCGGCCTCGGCTGGAGCCTCGGGCTGCCCGCGATCACCCGGAAGACCGACAAGGGCGTCCCCCGGTACGACGACGCGGCCGACTCCGACGTCTTCATCCTGTCCGGCGCCGAGGACCTCGTACCCGTACTCGTCCCCGAAGGAGCCGAGGGCGACCGTTGGGTGCCGGAGACGCTGCCGCCGCGCGCGATCGGCGGCACCCGCTACGCCGTCCGGCGCTACCGGCCCCGCGTCGAGGGCTCCTTCGCCCGCATCGAGCGCTGGACGAACGTCCAGGACCCGGCCGACGTCTGCTGGCGCTCGATCTCCCGCGACTCCGTCACCACCTGGTACGGGACCACCCCCGAGTCCCGGATCGCCGACCCGGCCGACGCCTCCCGCGTGTTCAGCTGGCTGATCGCCGAGCGCCACGACGACCGGGGCGATCTCGTCACGTACGGCTACCGGTCCGAGGACGACGAGGGCGTCGACACGACAGCCGGCCACGAGCGGCACCGGCAGCGCTCCGCCAACCGCCACCTCAAGCGGATCCGCTACGGAAACCGCACCCCCTGGCTCTCCTCCCTCGACGACGCCACCGGCCGGCGCCCGCTGCCCGCCGACGACCAATGGCACTTCGAGCTCGTCCTCGACTACGGCGAGCACGACCCGGCCGCCCCCACCCCCCACGACTCCGGCCCCTGGAGCGCCCGCCCCGACCCCTTCTCCTCGTTCCGCTCCGGGTTCGAGGTGCGGACCCACCGGCTCTGCCGACGCGTGCTGATGTTCCACCACTTCCCCGAGGAGCCGGAGGTCGGCGCCGGCTGTCTCGTCCGCTCGACGGACCTCCGGTACGCGTACGGCGGGGTGCACACGACCCTCGCGGCGGTGAGCCACCGCGGCCACCAGCGCGACGGCGGCGGCTACCGGACCCGTTCCCTGCCGCCGGTCGAGTTCGGCTACTCGGAGGCGGTCGTCGACCACACCCTCCGCGAGCTCGACGAGGAGAGCCTGGACGGACTGCCCGCCGGTCTCGACGGCACCCGGTACCGCTGGGTCGACCTGGACGGCGAGGGACTGCCGGGCATCCTCAGCGAGCAGGGCGGCGGATGGTTCTACAAGCGCAACCTCGGCCCGCTCGCCCCGGTCCGCGCCCGGTTCGGGCCGACGGAGTCCGTCCCGTCCCGCCCCTCGCTCGCCCTGGCCGGCGGAGCCCAGTTCCTCGACCTCGCGGGAGACGGACGCCCCGACCTGGTGAGCTTCGCCGGGCCCGCCCCCGGCTTCCAGGAACACGCCGCCGACGGGACCTGGCAGCCGCACACCCCCTTCGGCTCGCTGCCCGACCGGGACTGGGCGGATCCGAACCTCCGCTTCGTCGACCTCGACGGCGACGGACTCGCCGACGTCCTCGTCACCGAGGACGACGCCCTGGTCTGGCATCCCTCGCTCGGCGAGGACGGTTTCGGACCCGAGCGGCGCGAGACCCGCGCCCGGGACGAGGAACGCGGACCGGTGCTCGTCTTCGCCGACGCCGAGCAGTCCGTCCACCTGGCCGACATGAGCGGCGACGGGCTCACCGACCTCGTCCGCATCCGCAACGGCGAGCTCTGCTACTGGCCCAACCTGGGCCATGGCCGCTTCGGCCCGAAGGTCGTGATGGCCGGGGCCCCGTCCGACCACCCCGACCGCTTCGACCGGCGGTGCCTGATCCTCGCCGACGTCGACGGCTCCGGCACCACGGACGTCCTCCACCTGCGCGCCGACGGCGCACGGATCCACTTCAACCGGTCCGGCAACGACTTCGCGCCCCCGGTGCCGCTGCCGACCCTGCCCCCGGCGGACGCCCTCACCGGCGTCCTCGCCGTCGACCTGCTCGGCAACGGCACGGCCTGTCTGGTCTGGTCCTCGCCCCTGCCGGCGGACGCCGGCCGCCCCCTGCGCTACCTCGACCTGATGGGCGGCGTGAAACCCCATCTGCTCACCCGGGTGCGCAACAACCTCGGCGCGGAGACCGAGATCGCGTACGCGCCCTCCACCGCCTTCGCCCTGCGCGACCGGCGGGCGGGCAGGCCCTGGGCGACGAAGCTGCCCTTCCCCGTCCACGTCGTCGAGCGGACGACCTCCCGCGACAAGTGGCGCGGCACGGCCTTCACCAGCCGCTACAGCTACCACCACGGCTGCTTCGACGGGACCGAGCGCGAGTTCCGGGGCTTCGCCCGCGTGGAGCGGACCGACGTCGAGGACTACGGCACGTTCGCCGCGGCCAACGCGGACAGCCCGTACGTCACCGCCGACCACCGGCTCTACCAGCCGCCCGTACGGACGGTCGCCTGGCACCACACCGGGGTGCCCGTCGAGGGGCGGGACCCGCTGCACCCGTTCCGGCACGAGTACGTCCGCGCCTCCGACGAGTACGCGCCGCCCGGCCCGGACCTGGAGGGCCTCGCCCTCGACGCCGACGAACGGCGGGAAGCCCTGCGGGCGTTCAGAGGCGCCGTCCTGCGCGAGGAGACGTACGAGCTCGACCTCACCGCGACGGCGGACGGCGAACGGCCCCCGGCCCCGGTCCGCCTCCTCTCCGCCACCTCGCACACCCACCGCATCCGCCGCCTCCAGCCCCGCGCCGGCCGGCAGCACGCCGTCTTCCACACCTTCCCGAGCGAGACCGTCGCCCACCACTACGAACTCGACCTGCGGGACCCCGCCTCCACCCCCCGACCCGCGCGTCACCCACACCCTCGACGTCACCGTCGACGCCTATGGGAACGTCCTCCAGTCCGTCGCCGTCGCCTACCCCCGCACCCGGCCGGCCCCCCTCTCCGACCCCCTCCTGCCGCCCGGCACCGAGCCCCTCGTCGCCGCCGTCCAGGGCGAACTCCACGTCGTCTACACCGAGCGCCGCACCACCGCCCCCCTCCCGCCCCACCCCGACCGCCACCGCCTCCCGCTGCCCTGCGAGACCCGCACGTACGAGCTGGCCGGGATCGGCCCCGCACAGGCGGGCGACGGGCGGTGGGTCACCCTGGAGGGGCTGCGCCGCTTCCGGCTCGGCGAGCGGTACCAGACCGGCGGGACACCGGTGGCCGAACTCGACCACCACCGGCTGCCCGACCGGACCACACCCCAGAAGCGGCTCCTGGAACTCGTCCGCACGCTCTACTACGACGAGACGCTCACCGCGGCCCTGCCGCCGGGCGGCATGACCGCCCATGCCCTGACGTACGGGACGTACACCCTCGTCTGGACCGACGCGATGCTGACGACGCTGCTCGGCGACAAGGCGACGGCCGAGGTCAGGGCCGCGGCGGCGGACCGGGCCGTCAGCGGCCACCTCGGCGGCCCGGACGCCGTCCGGCTCCTCGGCGAGGACGCCGCCGGCCGGTACTGGCGCTGCTCCGGAGGCGCGGAGTACGACCCCGACGCACCGCGCCGGTTCTTCCTGCCCGCCCGCTGGACCGACCCCTTCGGCCACACCACCCGCCTCGAACACGACCCGTACGGGCTGTCCCTGAAGGCGAGCACCGACCCCCTCGGCAACCGCACCGAGACGCTCGTCCACGACTACCGCGTGATGGCGCCCCGCAAGGTGCGCGACATCAACGGCAACGACAGCGAGGTCCGCTTCGACGCCCTCGGCCTTCCGGCCGCGGAGGCGCGCAGCGGCAAGGACGGCGGAGGCGACCACCTCACCGGGCTCGACACGGCCGTGCTCAACCCCGAACTCCCGGCCCTCACCGCCTTCTTCTCCACCGACGACTACGACCCCGCACACGCCCGGACGCTGCTCCTGGGCGCGAGCGTCCGGTGGCTCTTCCACTTCGGCGAGGAACTCCGCGACGGCGAGCCCGTCTGGGCCCAGCACCCGCCCTGCACCGCCGTCCTCACCCGCGAACGGCACGCCGACGAGCAGCCCGAGAGCCCACTCCAGGCCGCCTTCCTCTACGCGGACGGCCTCGGCAACGCCCTGGTCAAGAAGGTCCAGGCCGAACCCGAAGAGCCGGGCGGCCCGCTGCGCTGGGTCGCCGACGGCAAGACCGTGCTCAACAACAAGGGCAACCCGGTCAAGCAGTACGAGCCGTACTTCAGCCCGCCCGAGAGCGGCCACCGCTTCGAGGAGCCCGGCGAGCACGGCGTCACCCCGCTGCACTTCTACGACGCGATCGGGCGGCTGATCCGCACCGACCTCCCTGACAGCAGCCACCGACGCGTCGACTTCTCGCCCTGGCACGTCACCGACCACGACCAGAACGACACCGTCCTCGAACCCGGCAACGGCTGGTACGCGCGGACGAGCACCTCCGCCCTGCCCGCCGAACGCCGCGCGGCCAGGCAGGCGGCCGCCCACGCCGGCACCCCCGGACGCGCGCTGCTCGACAGCCTCGGCCGCACCGTCGTGACGATCGCCCACAACAGGACCGACGGCGTCGACGAGAAGCACGTCACCTTCACCCGGCGGGACGTGGAGGGCAACCCGCTCTGGATCCAGGACCCACGCGGCAACCGGGTGCTCCAGCACACCGTTCCGCCCCTCCCTCCCGGCGCGCGTCCCTTCGACGACCCGCAGAACCTGTCCCCGGGCGGCTTCAGCCCCGGCCACGACCTGACCGGGCGCGCCCTCTTCGAGCACGACCCCGACTCCGGCACCCACTGGACCCTCCGGGACGCGGCCGACGGCCTCCTCCTCACCTGGAACGCCCGGGGATTCCGCACCCGCACGACCTACGACGCCCTGCACCGCCCCCTCGGCACGTACGTCACCGCGACCGGCGACACGACCCTCTCCGGCGCCCCGCGCGACCCCGCGTCACCACCCGCGCCCGAGGCGCTGGCCGAGTACCGCCTCTACGGGGAGACACACCCCGACCCGGACCGGAACCTTCGCGGCCGGGCCTTCCGCGTCTACGACGGCGCCGGTGTGACGACGAGCGAACGCTACGACTTCAAGGGCAACCCGCTCGCCACGTCCCGCCGCTTCGCCCGCGACCACACCGGCACCCCGGACTGGTCCGCCCTCGGCCCCCTCACCGAACCGGACCGGATCGCCGAGGCCGCCGAAGCCCTGCTCGAACCGGGCCCGCCGCTGACCACGAGCACCACCTACGACGCCCTCGACCGGCCGGTCGAGACCACCGCCCCCGACGGCAGCGTCACCCGGTGCGCGTACAACGAGGCGGGCCTGACCGAACGCGTCGAGGTGCGACTGCGGGGCGCGGCGACGGCCACCGCGTTCGTCACCGACGTCGACTACGACGCCCACGGCCGCCGCACCCGCGTCGCCCACGGCAACGGCGCCCGCAGCACGTACACGTACGACCCGCTCACCTTCCGCCTCACCGGCGTCCGCACGACCAGGCCGGCCGACCCCGACACCACCGCCTCCCCGCTGTTCGCGAACGCCTCCGTCGTGCAGGACCTCCACTACACCCACGACCCGGTCGGCAACATCACCCGCATGGAGGACGCCGCACTCGCCACCATCGCGGGCGTCGGCACCGCCCGCGACTTCACCCACGACGCCCTCTACCGGCTCGTCGCCGCGAGCGGCCGCGAACACACCGGCCAGACGGACTTCCTGCTCGACCCGCCCGACACCGGCCGCCGCGACTACCCGTTCGCCGGAGCCCGCGTCCACGCGAACGACCTCCAGGGCCTGCGCGGCTACGTCGAGCGCTACCGCTACGACGCCGTCGGCAACCTCATGCACCTCGCCCACCACGAGGGCACCGACGCCGAGGCCCCGGGCCCCGTCCTGTGGCGCCGCCACCACCAGTACGCCCTCGACAGCAACCGGCTCCTCGCCACCAGCCTGCCCGGCGAGACCGGCGGCCTGCCCGACTACGCGACGGAAGGCGGCTACGGCGCGCGCTACGCCCACGACGTCCACGGCAACATGAACCGGATGCCGCACCTGCCGCTGATGCGCTGGGACCACCGGGACCAACTGGCCGCCACCGCACGGCAGGTGGTGAACGGGGGCACGCCCGAGACGACGTACTACGTGTACGACTCCGCCGGCGAACGGGTCCGCAAGGTGACGGTGACGGCCGCCGGGGCACTCAAGAACGAGCGCCGGTACGTCGGCGGCTTCGAGGTCTACCGCGAGTACGGCACGGGCGGCACGGTCCTCGCACGCGAGACCCTGCACATCGGCGACGCCGGCGAGCCCGTCGCCCTCGTCGAGACGGCCGTCCTCCCCGCCGGCCCGCCCGCCGTCCGCCACCGGTTCACCGACCATCAGGAGTCCGTCTGCGTCGAACTCGACGAGCACGGCGCCCTGGTGGGCCACGAGGAGTACCACCCCTACGGCACGACCGCCTTCCAGACCGGTCGCACCGCCGCCGAGACCGGCCTCAAGCGCTACCGCCACACCGGCAAGGAACGCGACGACGAGACCGGCCTCTCCTACTTCGGCGCCCGTTACTACGCCCCCTGGCTGGGCCGCTGGACGAGCTGCGACCCGGCGGGCCTCGCGGACGGCCCGTGCCGCTACGCGTACGCGCGGTGCGGGCCGGTGCGGTACCGCGACCCGGACGGGCGGCAGGTCCCCAGCCCCGACCCCAACGACGCGGAGAAGCTCGCGGCCGCCGCGGCGGCCGCCGCACCCGCGCTGCGGGCGTCCGGGATCTACTTCCGGGCCGCCCCGGGGCAGCTCAAGGCCGGTGTCGTCATCGGGCTCCTCGCCACCGTCGCGATCTTCGGATACGTCTACTTCACCTACGAGGCGGGCAAGTCGCGGGATCTGATGCTGGACCCGAACAAACCCCAGCCGCAGGTCGTCCCGCCCCCGTCCACGCCTCCGGACCCCGGCACGGAGAAGATCCACGGCAACTGGGTGGACGGCACGTTCGTGCCGGGCGTGCCGAAGAACCCGGACCCGGCCCCCGCCGGGCCCAAGACCGCCGCCGGGGGAGCGGGCGAGCCGCCGGACAAGAGCGGCACGGCGACCAAGGAGCAGACGGGAGCCGCACCGCGCAAGGCCGTGCCGTCCCCGTCGAACCCCTGGCAGCAGGAACGGGCCCGCGCGGAGGCGCAGAAGAAGGCGCGGGACGAAGCGGCCCGGCAGCAGTTCTTCGACTCGGGGCGCGAGCCGAAGAAGCCCGTGGAGAAACCCCAGGACCATCATGTCGCCAGTGACAAGGACCCGGAGTTCAAGCCGAAGTTCGAGGCGGTCTTCGAGGCGGCGAGCGTTCCCGGGCTGCCCGACCTGGACCTCAGCACCGCCCAGGAGAACCGCGTCTCGATCCCCGGACACAAGGGCGCGCACGGCAAGGGGTACAACCAGGAGATCCTCGGCCGGCTGGAGAAGGCGGTGGCGGGCAAGGCCCCCCACACCCAGGAGTACCGCGACGCACTGACCGGCGAACTCCACAATTTGAAGCTGGAGTTGCAGGACCCGACCTCCGACCTCAACAAGATCGTCACCCGCCGCAGATAAGGGAAGGGGGGCCGCGCCCGAGGCGCGGCCCCCCTTCGTCCTGTCTCACGCCACCCGCGTCACCTCGTACTGCCACACGAGGAGCAGGTCCACCACCGCGTCCGGATTCAGTCCGCCGTCCTTCCGCAGCAGCGGGTCGAGCCCCTCCAACGGCACGGTCACCAGCCAGTCCTCGTCGTGCTCGGCGACCTTCCCGCCGACGTCGAAGCGCGCCCCGGGCTGGCCCTTCAGCTGCGGGTCGGCCGTGAGCGGGGCGGGGGTGCCCCCGCCTCCGGGGGAGGTCAGCGTCACCGTCAGGTCGCCGGTGCCGCTCCCGTAGCAGTCCACGTACCGCTTCGTCCCGTCGGGGACGAGGTCCGTGGAGAGCACGAGGACGACCCGCGGGTCGGCGAGGGCGATGCCGTCGTCGGAGAACAGGCGGGGGAACCAGCGCTTGGACACCGGGAACCGCAGCGTCGGGCTCGTCCCGCTCACGAAGCGGTACCACTGGTCGCCGAGCTCGCGCCGGGCGCTGAACGCCCGCAGCAGCCCCTTGCCGCCGTGCGCGTGGAGCCAGTTGTTCAGGCCGTCGCGGAGTTCGGACACGGCCCGGTCGGCGAATTCGGCCCCGCCGTCGCGCGCCGTGTACCGCAGGTGCATGACGACGTCGGCGATCGACTCGTAGTCGAACTGCCGGAACTCCCCGGGCAGCTGGAGCCGCCACTCGCCGACGACGCCCGCCCCCTCGAACGGCAGGAAGCGCTCGTCGCGCAGATTCGTCTCGAAGAGTCCGCTGTCGTCCTGGCCGGTGCTGGTCACCACCGACTGGACCGGCCCCGCGTAGTCCCGGAAGCGGGCGTCCGGCGTCTGCCGCGCGTAGCGGTTGCCCGGCAGCCGGGGATCGGTCCGCACACTGCTCCGCATGAGCGTGGCCGTCAGGTTCACGCTGGTGTACGGGCCGCCGACGCACGGCACGGTGAAGCTCACCGTCTTGATCCGCCGCAGGTAGTGCCCGGGCGCGTCCAGGTCGAACAGGGCCTCCGGGAGCGACACGTAGCAGCTGCCGGTCTCCTTGAGCGCCAGCAGGGCGTTCGGGTCGAGCTGGGCGAGGGAGACGGACTTCGCCAGCTCGAACTCCCGCGCGTTGTCGGCGAGATAGGCGGCGTCGAGCCGGTTCAGGTCGCTCGCGAGCCGCTCGCCCGCGAGGAGACCCTTGCGCAGGGTGTCCCAGTGGCCGAAGCGCACGAGCTGCGGGCCGTCGGTGCCCAGCTCGTACCGCATCGCCCGCTCGGCCCGCTTCGCCGTCTCGTACGCGAGCTGGTACGCCTGGAAGTAGGAGGTGGACAACTGGCCCACCATCCAGTCGTACAGCTCCTGGCCGGTGTACTTGTCGTGCAGGAAGCGGTCCGCCTCCCGGGTGTGGGCGGCCTGGAGATCGTGGTTGGCGAGCTCCCGCCGGGCGTTCTCGTGGCGGACGATCGCGGCCTCGATCTGGGCGTCGTAGTTCGCCATCTCCGATTCGGCCTGGCCCTTCTGGAAGCCCCAGTCGTCCGAGCGCCGCTCGTAGCCGGCGAGCGTCGCCGCCAGCGAGGCCCCGGAGTGGAAGCTGCCCGCGATCTGCGACAGCGAGCCCGACAGCCCCTTGAGCGCCTCGCCGAGGTTGGTGCCGCCCCAGGTCGCGCCGATGGTGGTCGGCGTGCCGAGTTTGAGTTCAGGGAGGAGCCGCATGACGCTCACCGTCATGTCGACGGCCGCCGCGACGCCCTGGATGCCGATGCCCGTCCAGCTGAGCGCCTCGTGCGTCTTCTCGCCGGCGTTCATCTTGTTGAGCTTCGCGTAGTAGTCCTGCTTCCTCCTCGCGCCCTCGCGCGCCTGCTGGAGCCCCGCCACCGTGTGGGCCGCCTCGGTGACCTGGGCCAGCCGCACTTCCCGGACCGCGTCGAGCAGGGAGGTCTCGTGGCTGGAGCGCAGCCGGGCGAGCGCCTCGGCGTCCCGCTTCTCCAGCGCCGCGAGCAGCAGCGCGCCGAAGGACTTGACCTCGGCCGTGTACTCCCGGGCCTTCGCGGCCATGGTGGCGAAGCGGTAGTGGGGGAGCGGCCCGCCCAGGTCCTCCGCCACGGACGCCAGATCGGCCCCGGACGCCACGGCGCCGACGAGCAGGGCGGGGTCGATCGGGGCGCCGAACAGCTCGAACGCGCGCTGCACGCCCTCGATGTCCTGGCAGTGCCGGATCTTGTACAGCCGGTCCTCGACCGTGTCCCAGTAGCCGAGCAGCTTGTCGTTGGGCGGGATGCGGAAGTAGTTCAGCCAGCCGAGACCGAGTCCGGGCGAGATCGTCGCCGGCGGCGGCTGTGTCCCGCCCACCGGGATCAGGTGCTCGGCCGCCGTCACCGGATTCGGCCCCTCGGCGTCCCGGGCGCGCAGCTCGGCGTAGCTGAGCGGTGCGGGCTCGTTCGGCGGCGGCACGGACGCGGGGCGTCGCCCGAGGAGTTCGGCGGCGAGCAGGTACATCTGGGTCGCCAGGTTCACGGATTCGAGGGTGCCCTCGCGGAAGAGCTGGTCGCCCCAGGCGATCAGGTTGTCCAGGTACCGCATCACCACCGCCTTCTGGTAGGCGGTCGTGCGGAACCTGGCGACCACGTCCGGCTGGAACGGGTTCTCCAGCCACTCCTCGACCTGGCGCAGCGCGCCCTCGTCGCTGCCCTCGGCGAGACGCCTGAGGATGTCCTCGATCCGCTCCCGCTGGTAGTCCTTCCGCAGGTGGAACGGCTTGGTGATCCAGTACCGTGCGGGCGACTCGCCGCCGGACCGCGACGTCGGGTCGAAGATCCGGTGGAACCACTGCTGCGCCTCGGCGAAGCGCTGGTTGGCGCCCAGCCGTTGCGCCATGAGGAGCGGGATGTGGAAGAACAGCTCCCAGTTGTAGTCGGCGTACGTGCCTTCCGGCGTGAAGTCCACGTCGGTCTCGGAGGGGCGCTCCGGCGACACGTTGTCCTGCGGGCCGTACGAGGCGAAGTCGAAGAACGGCCACTGCGCGCCGGGGCCGAGCTGGACCGACCGGTCGAACAGGGCGTCCGTGCCGCCGTGGTCGAGCAGGCTCGTGAACAGGTCGACCTGCGGGTGGTACATCGGCGTGAACCGGAAGAGGGGGCGGGTGGTCCGCGTGTCCGCCGTGACGTGGTAGCTGCGCGCCCCGTCGGTCACGGTGGCGGAGTCCTGGAACCAGCCCGTCGCCGAGGAGAAGGCGACCGGCAGCTGGATCCGGAAGAGGTGGCCGTCCTGAGGGTTGGCCAGGACCAGGTCGCTGCCCCAGAACTGGGTGATCTCGGGAAGGTAGACCTGGCAGCGGTATCCGGCCGGCGCGTTCGAGAGGAGGTGCTGGACGAACTCGTTGTTGATGTTCTGTGTGTCCGTCGGCGCGATGAACCTCTGGCCCCTGAGGTTGTGCCGCGGGTCGTTCTCGTGGACGAAGAGCGACGGGACGACGCTCACCGCGCCGGTGCGCGGACCGAACCGGAAGCCCCCGGAGAAGGTCCCCCTCACCGGATCGGGGTTGATGAAACTGGCGAAGTTGTGGACGCTCCACACCGTCAGCTCCCCGCCGGTGGGATCGATCTGCGGGAAGAAGCGGTAAGGGCCCGTGTTCTGGAAGGGGTTGGCCTCGTCCTCCGCGCTCCTCTGCGGCCACTTGATCGTCGTGATCGTGTCCTGCGTGATCCGCTTCGGCTGCCAGGCACCGTTGGCGTACTGGGTCCAGTTGAGCTGGATCTTCCAGTAGGGGTCGGGCTCCTGGATCTCCGAGCCCTTGACCATCGGGTCCGGCAGCCTGCTGATCGGCTGGGCGTCCCCCACCTTGACGAACGTCGGCCACATCAGGTGCAGGCGCTTGTTCCACACCACGGGCACCAGGGCCAGGGTGTCGATGTCGAGCTCGATCTTCTCCCAGGGCGTCCACGTCGTCCGGTTCTTGATCCAGCGGCGGTGGTGGAAGGTCCGGGGTGCGGAGTCGGTGCACGCGAACAGGTGCGCCACCTCGGTGCCCGTGGACCAGTCGTGGTGGATGGCGCACGGGTGGAGCCGGGCCACCGAGCCGAGCCGGTCGACGTAGTTGCGGTAGACCTCCTCCATGTGCTCGCCGACCACCTCCTTCTGCATCAGCTCGTCGCACAGGCTGCCGAAGAACGGGGAGGCGCCGGCCCGCAGATCGGGCTGGAACCAGTTCTCCGGGTACAGGAAGACCTTCTGGTTGGCCTCCCACAGCCGGTAGCGCTTCATCCACTCCCACTGCTTCCAGGTGGCGTCGTCACCGGCCGTCACCCGCGGCTCCAGACCGAGCAGCACCCGCTGGACGAACAGCTGGACCGTGTTGATCGCCTGCGCCATCCGGGTGGTCAGCCGGCAGCCGCCCATCTCGACGTCGAGCAGGAAGTGGTCGTAGAGGCCGTTGACGTCCTTCCAGTACGGGAATCCGACGCTGGTGGTCAGCGGGTTCGCGACGAGATAGGCCACGAGCGCGGCCCGCTGCCGCTCGCGCAGCCCGTCCGCCACGGGGATCGCGGCGGTCAGCCAGTCCTCGGGCGAGAACCGCGCCTTCGCGGCCATCATCGTCGACTGCACGACGTCCAGCGCGAGCTGCGAAGGGATCCAGGCGGCGGCCCGGGCCGCCGACACCCCCAGGCGGCGCAGCAGCGCGACGGCCGCCCGCAGTTTGCCGAGGCCCCGCTCGTCCCCGAGCTCGCCGGGCAGGGCCATCCCCAGCATGTCGGCGGTGCACAGCACCTCGATGTCCTGGCGGTTCCATCCGGCCCGCTCGTGCAGGGTGTCGAAGACGCGGTATCCGGACGCCTCCGGGCCGCGGCCCGCGGCGAGAGCGGCCCCGAGCGTGCCCGAGCCGCCCGGCAGGGCGGCGCGCAGGGCGAGCAGGGCGAGCAGCCGGACGAAGGGCCGGTACAGCGGCGAGGCGCCCTCGACGCGGGCCGTCGGCAGCGTCGCGAGATCGAGCCAGCCGGCGCCCGCCGCGTACCCCATCACCCACGGCAGCTCCTCGCCCGTGACCCGTGGTCGCGACAGGGCCAGCGCGACCCGGTACAGCAGGGAGAGCGCGGTGAACTGGACGGGGAAGCCCGTGCGGGTGACGGCCACCGTCGGGTCGCTGCCGACGAACGCGGGCGCGAGGAAGTCCAGGACCAGGGGACCGGGTTCGGACAGGGACCGCAGCCAGGTTCCGAGGAGGGCGTCGGCGGAGGCCGCGTCGAGGCCGGTCGCCTGGCCGAGCTGGAGCTTCACGGTCGTCTCGCTCAGCCGCCGGCGCAGCTCGGGCAGCAGGACCGACAGGACGTGCCGGAAGCGGTCGGCCGGTGCCTGCGGATCGTCGAACAGGGCATCGGCGTCCGACATGTCCAGGAACTTGTTGTCGCCCTCGACCGGATCGCTCTGCGCGCCCTGCAGCAGGTGCACCGCCCGCTGGAAGTGCTCGTCGCCGCTCGCGGCGAGCAGGGCGTCGATCTCGTCCTGGCCGCGGTGGCCGACGGAGCACAGCGTCTGCGCCGACGGATCGTGGAACACCTTGCCGACGAGCTCGGGCGGCATCACCAGATCGGCGGGCATGGCGGTCAGCGGCGTCCGGTAGACCGGGATCCGGTAGGCGTTCATCTGGGTGGCCACGAAGTCCCGGGGACCCGCGAACAGCTTCCGTACGTAGATCCCCCACAGCTCGCCGGAGCCCAGGTCGTACATCCGCTGCTTCTGGGCGAGCGTCATCGGACCGGTGAACCGGAGCAGGCCCTGCCCGTCGGGACCGGGTTCGAAGCGCACCGGAAGATCCGCGGGATACGGGCGGGAGCCGACGTCGTTGGCGACCTGCACCGAGTACACGGCGGTGCCGAGGAGGGTCGCCACCGCCTGCTCCACCCGGGCCGGCTCCCAGCCCAGCAAGGAGAGCTGACGCCCCGTCAGCGTGCCCTTGTCGTCGGCGGTCTGCGCGGTCTGCTCGTACACGGCCCGCAGCGCCGCGCGCAGACCGGTGAGCACCGAGCCCAGCGCGGCGTCCGAGGGCACGGTCGAGCCCTCGGCGCCGGTCGTCGCGGTCAGCACGGCGTCGACCTCGGCAACGGTCAGTCCGGCCGCCAGGACCGCCTCCACCTCGTCGGCGAACCGGTCCGTCTCCGCGAGCGAGGCGCGCACCGACGCGGCGGTGTCCCCGGCCGCGGGCGGCTCGCCCACCGGACCTCCGGCGCCCACCGAGGACTCCCTGAGTCCCGGCTCCTCCACCGGTGAGGGGCTCAGCCGTACGGGCCGGCCCGCGGGCAGCTCCGTCTCGCCGTCCCCCAGCGCGGCGGCGTCGTCCGCGGGCCGTCCGCCGGGCCGCAGCGGACTGCCGCCGCGCAGCTCGAACAGCCGCAGCAGGTCCGCGACCGGCAGCCGGACGGCACGGGCCAGCGTCACCGTCCGCACCAGGGCCGACAGGTTGGCGAGCGTCAGACCCGTGTCGGCGACGACGGCCCGCGGCCCGCCGACGAGCGTGGCCAGCTCGGCGTCCGTGATCTCCAGGCTTCCGAG
Source organism: Streptomyces sp. NPDC021012 (assembly GCF_044333355.1). Taxonomy (NCBI): domain Bacteria; kingdom Bacillati; phylum Actinomycetota; class Actinomycetes; order Kitasatosporales; family Streptomycetaceae; genus Streptomyces; species Streptomyces sp. NPDC021012. Next base: position 634,347 of record NZ_JBIRQU010000002.1, on the reverse strand, counting down.
CAGGGCGGCCGACACGGGATAGGACCGCAGGTCGCCCGGGGTCTCGACCTCGGTGCGCGAGGCGTTCAGCGTGAACGGGTTGCGGCCGCCCGGCAGGGCGGCGATCACCGTGTCGTCGAGGAACAGCCGGTCGTAGAGGGAAGGGTCGTCGCCCGCGCGGTACAGATGGGTGTCGAGCGGCCCGTACAGGCAGAGCAGCCGCTCCACGGGCAGGCCGAACCGCTCGGACAGGCGCCGTACGGCGACCACGCAGGACAGCGTCGTGGCGGTCAGCTCGCCCGGGGTGCAGGCGGCGATGAGCCGGTCGAGCCGGTGCGCCGGCCAGTCGAGCAGCCTGCGCAGCCGCTCGAAGCGGTGCAGCCGGTCGAGGGTGTCCGCGGTGAGGCCGTTGATCCGCAGCAGCTCCGTGGTGCACGGGTGGTTCGGATCGGTCGGCTCGATCCTCAGGACGCGGCCCGGGTCGACGAAGCGGGTGTCGAGCACCGACTCCAGCTCCGGATAGTCCAGCTGGGCGGTGTCGAGCATCGCCCGCACCGTCGACAGGATGTCGATGAGCTGGGCCGGCTGCATCCCGAAGGGCTTGCCGTAGAACCCGGCCAGGGTCAGGGTCGGCCCCGAGGCCTCACCGGTGATCATCCGCAGGCCGGCCATGCTGATGCCCAGGCTCTCCGCCACCACCTCGACGGAGTCCGCGCCGGCCGGGTGCAGCGTGGCCATCAGCTCCTCGCGCCGCACCCCGAGCATCCCGAGGTAGCTGCGGGCGCGGTCGGCCCAGAGGTCGTACGGCAGCGTCCACGGGTACGGGGCGGTGGCCAGCCAGCTGTAGGCGCTGTGATTGGTCCACTGCGGCTGGATCCGCAGACGCGCCGAGTCGCCGCTGCTCTGCCGCAGCTTGTCCCCGGTGGCGGGGTTCTGGATGATCGCGTTCTCCAGCACCTCGTTGACGAGGTCGATGTACGGCAGCGTCAGGTTGGTGTTGTCGCAGCTGAGCTTCGTGTGCCACAGGTCCGGCCGCCGGGAGTACAGGGTGTCCGCCATCGGGCTCTCGCCCAGCTCGCCCATCGTGCCCGCGCTCGGGGCCCGCTTGAGGAAGTACAGCAGGTCCACCAGGTAGGCGGGCTGGCTGTAGAGGGTGCGGCACTCCTTGCAGGCGCACTGGTCGGCGGAGCCGAACAGCTCCCCCCAGTCCGGGACCAGATCGGTGTGCGCCTCCACCCGGGGGAGCCACGGCACGTCGAACTGCCCGGCCGTCCGCAGGTCCGCCACCAGGTTCACGGCGGCGGCGTGCACCCGCAGCGCCCGGGTGTGCACCGCATGCGCCTCCTCCTCGTCGAGGTGCTCCGCCATCCGCGCGGCGAAGGTCTCCCGGGACAGTCCGGCGATGGCGGCGGAGGAGGAGAAGCCCTGGTCCCGCAGCGCCCGCATCGCGTCGAAACGCGGGGCGACCCGGTACACCCGCTGGACGGCGGCCAGTTCGGGCCGCGCCTCCTCGTCGGGGACGCTGCGGGCGTCGACCGGGGTGCTCAGCAGGTCGAAGTCCGGGTTCGCGGCGAGGAAGCGGGCGGCGGGAGCGCTGTCGGCCCGCGCGTCGGCGGCGAGCCGGTGCGCCACGTACGCGGTCGGGTAGGTCCGCTCGGTCCGGGCGCGCAGCTCGTCGGCGTACCCCGCAGGAGAAGTGGGGAGGGGGCCGCCCGCCTCCGCCACGAGGCCTTCCCAGTGGCCGTCGAGCCGTACGAGCTCACGCGGATGGGCGAGCTCCCCGCTGTCGAAGCGGTCCAGGAGCGCGCCCACCAGCTCGGGGTGGCCGTCGGCCACCCGGCTCAGCTCCAGGGCGAGACGGAGGCGTTCGGTCGCGGCGGGCGGCGCGTCGACGGTGAGGAGGGCCTCGTGGGCGGTGCCCTCAAGGCCGTCGTGGTCGAGGTGGGCGGAGAACAGCCGCCGCCGGACCTCGGGGTCGGTGACGCCGATCGTGAAGAGGCGGGCGAGGGCGGTCGGACGGGCCCCGTTCAGGGAGCCGTCGACGGCCGCGGGGCCGTCCGGGGAGAGCTGGCGGGCGCGGAGCGCGGCGAGCAGCTCGTCCGCGCCGTCCGCCGTGTCGATCAGGCGCGCCTCGGCGGCCATCGCGAGCGCACGCCGCACCGCGCCGAGGGGCCGCAGGGCGAGGTCGCCGGGATCGTCCGGGAGGCCCCGGCGCAGCAGCCCGTAGAACGGCTCCGGGGGCTGCCCGGTACCGGCCGCGAGGCGGGCGGCGGCGGCGAAGAGGCGGACGTGCTCCGGTTCGACGCCGGCGGCGTGGCCGAGGAACCCCACCTCCTCGGGGCTGAGCCCGGCGGGATCCGCGCCGTCGAGCAGTGGTGCCAGCGCCGCGCGGACCCGGGCGTACTCGCCGCGCGTGTCGGCGGGCAGGACGACGTCCAGGACCTCTTCGGCGCGGGGCGCGGGACAGGACGCCTCGGCCGACCGGCCGTCGGGCGACGAGACGCTCACCACCAGGCCGGCGGGGTCGTCCGGCGGCTCGTACTCCAGCCGGTAGCGGCCGTCGCCGTCCGTCCGGGTCTCGCCGAGCCCGCCCGTGGACCGCAGCCGCCGGGCGGCGAGCGCGACCGGGATCCCGGCGGCCGGCCGGCCGCCGTCGGTGACGGTGCCGGTGACGAGGCGCGGGGCCGGTGGCGGGGCGGAGTCGGGCGGCCCGGAGGTCGCTTCGGTCATGGCGGAACTCCTCTGTGCGGTGGGGGGTGGTGACGGACTACGCGGTGAACAGCTCGCTGGTGCGGGTGAGCAGGAGGTACGAGCCCGAGGGCGTGGCGGGGCCGGTCCGCACCGAGCCGCCTGCGACCAGGACCCGGCCGTCGGCGAGGACGGCCGCGGCGAAGTCGACCCGCCCCACCGCCATCCCCGGCCCCTCCGACCAGGTCCCGAACCGCGGGTCGTAGCGGGCGGCGCTGCGGTAACCGGCCTCGCCCAGCAGGTCGTTCGTGCCGCCCATGACCAGGACCTCCCCGGTGGGCAGCCGTACCGCCTGGTGCAGCGCCCGGCCGCAGGGCATGTCCGCCTCCCTGCTCCAGGCGCCGGTCGCCGGGTCGTAGCGTTCGGCGGTGGCCCGGCTGTACGGGTCGGGGCGCCCCCGCATGCCGGAGTCGGGGTCGCCGCCACCGCCGGTGGCGAGCACCGTCCCATCGGCGAGCGCCGTCAGCCGGTGTCCCGTACGGGCCTCGGCGAAGCCGCCCGTCGCCGTCCAGCGGCCGGTGGCGGGGTCGTAGCGCTCGCAGTACGCGAGTCCCGCGCCGCCCCGCCAGTCGTGGCGGGTCGCCGCCCAGCCGCCCGCGACGAGCACCGTCCCGTCGGGAAGCGCCACCGCCGGATGGAGGGAACGCGCGTCGAGCATCGGGCCCGTCGGGGTCCAGCGCCCCGACACCGGGTCGAAGACCTCGGTCGAGGACAGGGAGCGCTCGCTGTCCGGGGAGCGGACCGCGGTGCCGCCGGCGACGAGCACCCGGCCGTCCGGCAGCCGGGTCGCGGAATGGCCGCACCGCGCCTGCCCCATCCGCCCCGCGTCCGACCAGCGCCGCTCGACCGGGTCGTACGTCTCGGCGCTGTCCAGCGCCCGCACGGGAAAGCCCGAGCCCCTTCCCTGGCCGCCGACGACCAGGACGCGACCGTCGGAGAGCAGGGTGGCCGAGTGCATCCGCCGGGGCTCGCGGAGCGGCGCGGCCCCGGTCCACGAGCCGTCGCGCGGATCGAAGAGCGCCGCCCCGTCCTGGGCGGCGAGCCGCTCGTCGCCGCCGCCGGCGATCAGGACGCGGCCGTCCGCGAGCCGCACGGCGGCGCTCGCCGCCCCGAACAGGTTCCGATCCCAAGGCAGTTCGCCGGCCGGTGTCCACTGTCCCCGGTTCATGGCGTTCATGGCGTGAACACCTCCGCCTGTCCGGCCGGGACGGACTCGTCCGCCCTGGGGGCGGCCGCGTCGGCGCGGGAGACACCGCCGGCCGCGAGTACCCGCCCGTCGCCGAGCACGGTCGCCCCGAACGCCCAGCGGCCGGTGGCCATGGGGCCCACCGGCTCCCAGTGCCGGGCGCCGTCCCGCAGGAGCAGCGTGCTCGCGAACCCCGTGTGCGGACAGGCGCTCTCGGTGCCGCCGAAGACGAGCACGCCGTCCGCCGTCGCCACCGCCCGGTGGTAGGAGCGCCCCCACGGCAGGGGCGGCCCGGGGCGCCAGACGCCGGTCGCCACGTCGTAGACCTCCGTGCTCGCCAGGCTGTACGGGTGGAAGCGGGCGTCGTCCGCGGCGCGGCCGGGTTCGCCGCCGATCGCGAGGACGGACCCGTCGGGGAGGGGCACGGCCTGGTGCACGGCCCTGGCCGCGCGCAGCGAACCGGTCGGCTCCCAGGTCCCGCTCCCCGGCTCGTACACCTCGCACAGGCCGAGCGCGGCGCCGGCGCCGTACCGCACGGTGCTGACCATGCCGCCCACGGCGAGGACGCGGCCCCCGGGCAGCGGCACCGCCACGTGGTGCCAGCGGGCCACGGTCATGGCGCCCGTCGGCTCCCAGGTCTCGTGGACCGGGTCGAAGATCTCGGCGGACGCCAGCGTGAGCATGTCGTGGCGGGAGCGGGGGCGCTGGCCGCCCGCGACGAGCACCCGCCCGTCGCCGAGGAGCGTCGCCGAGTGCCCGTTGCGGGCCTCGGTCATCTCCCTCGTGGCCCGCCAGGTCCCGCCGCCGGGCTCGAACAGCTCGGCATGGCCGAGGGTCGGCTGGGGGAAGGCCTGCCGGCCGGGGACGCCGCCGGCGGCGAGCGCGCGGCCGTCGAGGAGCGCGGTGAGGGAGTGCACCCGCCGGCCCTGGACCAGCCGGCCGGTCACCGTCCACGCACCGGGCCCCGGCCCGTACGCGCAGGAGGCGTCCAGGGATTCGAGCAGCGGCCCCGCGCCGCCCGCCGAGAGGGCCCGGCCGTCCTTCAGGGTGACCGGACCCTCGTACTGGCCGTGCCAGAGGACCAGCGGGACGGGGAACTCCCCGGCGCCCGCCCAGCCGCCCGCCGCGCGCATGCGCCGGGGCTCCGCCGTTCCCGCTCCGCCGGCCAGTAGGTCGCGCACTGCCACTCCTCGCGCATCAGGGCGTGTACGTCTCGGTGCCGGCGGTGACCCGGTCCTCGCCCGGCACCGGGGCCGCCGCCCCGGAGTGGGTGAGACCGCCCATGACCAGGACCCGCCCGTCGGGCAGGGCGAGCGCGGCCGGGGCCCAGCGGCCCTCGCCCATCGGGAACTCGTCCGACCAGGCGCGGGCGCCCGGGTCGTACAGCACGGCGTTCTGGTAGCCGACGGCGAGCGAGGAGTCGTCCGTGCCGCCGAGCACGAGCACGGCGCCCGACTTCAGCCGGACCGCCCGGTGGTGGCTGCGGCCCCACGGCATGTCGGCGTCGGCGCTCCAGGTGCCCGCGTCCGGGTCGTAGCGCTCGGTGGTCCACTGGCTGTACGGGTCGTAGGCCCAGTCCTCGTCCCGGAAGCCCCGCATGTCCCCGCCCGTGACGAGCACGCCGCCGCCGAGCAGCGGGGTGGCCTGATGGCCCTTGCGGGCGGAGGCGAGGGTGCCGGTGGGCTCCCAGCTCGCGTCGCCCGGGTGGAACAGCTCGCAGTGGCCGAGCGCCGCGTAGCCGCCGCGTCCCACGGCGAGCGCCCCGCCGACCAGCAGGACCCGGCCGTCGTCGAGCCGCACCGCCGGGTGACCGAACCGGGCGTCCGTCATCGGGGCGCGCACCGGCGTCCACCGCCGGCTTCCGGGGTCGTACAGCTCGGCGGACCGCAGGGTGCGCAGGGAGTGGTCGTCGCGGGCCGTGCAGCCGCCCGCGACGAGGACACGGCCGTCCTTGAGGGCCGTCGCCGAATGCGAGAACCTGCCCTGGGAGAGCCCGCCGACGGGGATCCAGCCACCGCCGGGGACGTACAGTTCGGCCGTGGCGAGGCCGACCGGGGGCACTCCGGGCCCGGCGCCGATGCCGCCGGTCACCAGGATCTGGCCGTTCTCGAGACGGGTCACGGTGTGCAGCCGGCGGGCCTGCGCGAGCGGGGGCGCGGACCTCCAGACGCCCGTCGACACGGTGAGGACCATGCTGCTGTCGGTCGGCAGCCGCCGTCCGTCCTCACCGCCCGCGAGCAGCACCTCGTCGTCGCCGACCACGGCCGCCGCGTCGGCGGGCTGCGCCCAGAACCCGGCGTACGGCAGGTCCCGTCCCGGCTGCCAGGTGCCGGGGGTGGTTCCCGCCGTCGCGGTGCGCGACGTCCCGTCCCGGAAGCCGCGGGTCCGCGGCGGGTGCATCCGTTCCCACACGATGCCGCACCTCATCTCGTCGGGGCGTTCCTCCCCGGGGAGTTGGGCGCGGACACACGACGTCATCCGTCCGGAGTAGGAAGAAACGATCACTCCGGACGGACGGGGCACGCCGGTGCCTCGGTGCCTTCGCGTCAGACCGTGAGCAGCCCCAGGTCCGCCGCCAGGCGGGCGCGGTGCCAGGACGGCGGGCCGAAGAGCCGGGCCGAGCCGTGCGCCCGCTTGAAGTAGCGGTGGGCGTCGTGCTCCCAGGTGATGCCGATGCCGCCGTGCAGCTGGATCATCTCGCCCGCCACCGCCGAGAACGCCTCGGAGCAGGCGGACTTGGCGGCGGCCGCGTGGCGGGTCAGCTCCGGGTTGCCCGCGGCGGCGGCGAAGGAGGCGCCGAGCGCGGCCGAACGCGCCGACTCCACCAGCACGTACGCGTCCGCGAGGCGGTGCTTGACCGCCTGGAAGGAGCCGATGGGCCGGCCGAACTGGACCCGTTCCCTGGCGTAGGCCAGCGTGAGTTCGAGGCAGCGGGCGGCGGCGCCGACCTGCTCGGCGGCGAGCGCCGCGCAGGCCAGGTCGAGCACGCGCGCGAGGATCCGGTCGCCCGCGCCCTCCGCCCCGACGAGCCGGCCCTCCGCCTCCGCGAGCACCACGCGTGCCTGCGCCCGCGTGGAGTCCATCGTCACGGCCGGCTCACGGCGCACGCCCGTGCCGTCGGTGGGCACCTCGAAGAGCGAGACCCCCGCTTCCGAACGGGCCGCCACGAGCAGGACCCCCGCTCCGGCGGCGTCGAGGACGTGCTCCTTGGTCCCGGTGATCCGCCACGTACCGCCGGGCTCGGGGGAGGCCCCGGCCCGTACCGCCGACGGATCCCAGGAGCCGCGCTCGGCCCAGGCCAGGGCCCCCACCACGGCGCCCGAGGCCAGGTCCGGCAGCAGCCGCGCGCAGGCCTCGGCGTCCTCCGAGGCGAGCAGCGCCTGCGTCACGAGGACCGCGGAGCCGAGGTACGGGACGGGGCTCAGCTCCCGTCCCAGCTCCTCCACCACCACGTGGACCTCCCCGGCCCCGCAGCCGGCGCCGCCGTACTCCTCGGGGACGGCGAGCCCCGCGACGCCGATCTGCCCGGTCAGCGGCCGCCAGGCCGCGTCCCCCGGGTGCCGCCCGAGCACGGCCCGTACGGCGGACCGCAGTTCCTCCTGTTCCTCCGTCGGCCTCATGCCTGTGCTCCTCTCGATGCCGTACGGGTACGGGACGGTTCGGCCGCCGCCGGGTCCTCCGGGTCCGCCGCCGACAGGTCCCGGCCCCGGGTCTCGGCCGTGCGCCGGATGGCGAGCGCGGTCACAAGACCGCAGACGACGGCGAGCACCACGAGGGGCGTGCTGCTGACGTCCTCGGCGGAGGAGAGCAGGCTGCCGGCGAGCATCGGGGTGAAGCCGCCGCCGATCAGCGCGGCCAGCTGGTAGCCGAGCGAGGCGCCGGTGTAGCGGACGCGGGTGCCGAACATCTCCGAGAGCAGCGGCCCGAGCGGCGCGTACATCGCGGACTGCACCACCTGGCCGAGGACCATGCCGAGGATCAGCAGCACGGGCGAGCGCGCGTCGACCAGCGCGTACACCGGGTAGGCGAGCAGGACGACGCCGGCCGCGCCGCCCAGCACGACGGCCCGGCGGCCGAGGCGGTCGGAGAGCGCGGAGAACAGCGGGATGGACACGAGACCCGTGAGCGAGGTGAAGAGGAGCCCGGTCATCACCTCGGAGGTGGCGTACCCGATGGCCGTGGCGTACGTGAGCATGAACGTGCTGATCAGCGCCGTCAGCGCGAACGGGCCGATGCCCACGGCACACGCGAGGACCAGGTTGCGCGGCCTGCGCAGCACCTGCGCCAGCGGCACGCCGGGCGCCTCACCGGCGTCGCGCGCCTCCGCCGCCTGCCGGAACAGCGGGCTCTCGCCGACGCTGACGCGCACGTACAGACCGATGCCGAGGAGCACCGCGCTGAACAGGAACGGGACGCGCCAGCCCCAGGACAGGAAGGAGGCGCGGGGGAGCAGCGAGGCGAGCGTGACGGCGACCGTGGAGAGGAGGAAGCCGATCGGGGAGCCCATCTGCATCACACCGCTCCACAGGCCCCGGCGCTTCGGGTCGGCGTGCTCGACGACCATGAGCGTCGCGCCGGCCCACTCCCCGCCGATGGCGACGCCCTGGACGACGCGGAACAGCACCAGGAGCACGGGAGCGGCGACGCCGATCGTCCCGTACGTGGGGAGGACGCCGATCAGGAAGCTCGCCACGCCCATGAGGGCCATGGTGAGGACCAGCATGGACTTGCGGCCGAGCCGGTCGCCGAAGTGGCCGAAGACGGCGCCGCCGAGCGGCCGCGCCACGTAGCCGGCGGCGAGCGTCCCGAAGGCGGCGATCGTGCCGACGGTGGGATCGGACGCGGGGAAGAACAGCTCGCCGAGGACGAGCGCGGCCATCGTGCCGTAGAGCAGGAAGTCGTAGTACTCGATGACGGTGCCGAGCAGGCTCGACAGCGCCACCCTGCGCAGCAGGGCGGGGTCGGAGGGTCTCGCGGGGACGTGCGGGGACGGTGCGGGGGACACGCTGACTCCCGGGTGCGGTAGGGACGTTGGGGGCCTTCGAGCGGTGTGGGGGAGTGTGTGGGTGCCCGCTGCCCGGCCCGGGGCGGCGGGCGTGTTCGGGGAACCGCTCAGGACGCGAGGACGCGGGCGCGGCAGGCCGCGGGGGTGCCCCAGGCGTCGCGGAGCGGACGGGCCTTGCGGATCCACAGGGCGAGGTCCAGCTCCTCGGTGTAGCCGACTGCCCCGTGGAGCTGGAGGGCCGTGCGGGCGGCGGCGTACGCGGCCTCGCCCGCCGTGACCTTCGCCGCGGCGATCTCGGCGGAGCGGTGGTCCGCCCCTTCCGCGAGGGCCAGCGCGGCCGAGTGGAGCAGGGGCTGGGCGAACTCCAGGGCGATGAGCGTGTCGGCGAGGCGGTGCTTCACCGCCTGGAACGAGCCGATGGCGACCCCGAACTGGGTGCGCTGCTTCACGTACTCCACGGTCCGGTCGAGCAGCGCGCGACCGAGGCCGAGGGACTGGGCGGCGGTGGCCAGGGCGGCGACCTCGGCGGCATGCGCGGCGGCGTCGGCCACCGCCGGGCCCCGCGCCAGGACGGTGCCGCCGAGCGGGCGGGCGAGGCGGCGCGCGGGGTCGGCGGAGGGCTGTACGGAGCCGTGCGCCTCCGCCAGGCGTACGGTGTCGCCCTCGACGACGAGCACGGCGTCGGCGGCGTCGGGATCCAGGGCGTAGGGGCCGCCGGCTTCCGGCATGCACAGGGAGACGACCGCCTTGCCCGAGGCGATCTGCGGCAGCCAGGCGGCGGCCGCGGCGTCGTCGAGCCGGTCGTCTCCGGGCCGGTCGTCTCCGAGCCGGTCGAGGAGCGCCGCCGCCGCGACCGTCTCCACCAGCGGGCCGGGCACGGCGTGGCGGCCCAACTCGGTGAAGGCGAAGGCCAGTTCGACGGGCAGCGGGCCGAGCCCGTCGTGGCGCTCGGGCACGGCCAGGGCGAACACGCCCGCCTCCGCGAGCCGCGACCAGAGCGCCCGGCCGGGCGCGGTGTCCCCGGCCGCCCAGGCCCGTACCGCCGTCGGGGTGTCGGCCGCCGTGAGCATGGCGTCGAGGGAGCGGGCGAACTCCCGCTGTTCGTCGTCGAGGAGGAACCGCATCACCGGCGTCCCTTCGGGAGGCCGAGCAGCCGCTCGGCGATGATGTCGCGCTGGATCTCGTTGGTGCCGGCGTAGATGGGCCCGGCGAGGGAGAAGGTGTGGCCCTCGGCCCAACCGCCGTGCGCGGGCGCGTCGGTGGCCCCGTCGGACAGCTCGCCGTACGGCCCGAGCAGATCGAGGGCGGTCTCGTGGAGCGCGATGTCGAGCTCGGACCAGAAGACCTTGTTGAGGCTGGACTCGGCGCCGATCGAGCCCCCGGCGGCGACGCGTGAGACGCCCGCGTACGCGAACAGCCGGTAGGCGCGCGCTCCGACGACCGCGTCGGCGACCCGGTCGCGCAGGGCGGTGTCGGAGGGGTCGGCGGTCTCCCGCCACAGCTCCGTCAGGCGTGCGGCGGCGGCCGTGAACCGGCCGGGGCTGCGCAGGGTGAGACCCCGCTCGTTGCCCGCGGTGCTCATCGCGACCCGCCAGCCCTGTCCGGGGGCGCCGATCACGTCCTCGTCGGGCACGAACACGTCGTCGAGGAAGAGTTCGGCGAAGGCGGGCTTGCCGTCGAGCCGTCCGATGGGCCGTACGGTCACCCCGTCGGCGTCCAGCGGGAACATCAGGTACGTGAGGCCCTGGTGCGGCTTCGGGGCTTCGGGGTCGCTGCGGAACAGGCCGAAGGCGCGGTCGGCGAAGGCCGCCCGGGACGACCAGGTCTTCTGACCGCGCAGCAGCCAGCCGCCCTCGGTCCGTACGGCCGTGGAGCGCAGCGAGGCGAGGTCGGAGCCGGACTCGGGCTCGGACCAGGCCTGGGCCCAGATGACCTCGCCGCTCGCCATGGAGGGCAGGACGCGGGCGCGCTGCTCGTCGGTGCCGTGCTCGAAGAGGGTGGGGGCGAGGAGGTTGATGCCGTTCTGGCTGACCCGGCCGGGGGCGCCGGCCGCGAAGTACTCCTCCTCGAAGACCAGCCACTTCAGGAGCGAGGCGCCCCGGCCGCCGTACTCCTCGGGCCAGGAGACCACCGACCAGCGGTCGTCGGACAGGGTCCGCTCCCACTCCCGGTGGGCGGCGAAGCCCTCCTGCGTCTCCAGGGAGGGCAGGGGGGTGCCGGGCACGTGGGCGGCGAGCCAGGCGCGGACCTCGGCCCGGAAGGCGTCCTCCGCCGCGGTGAAGTCGAGGTCCATCAGGCTCCCGCCTCCTTCATGGCGCGTATGTCCATGCCGCCCAGCGCGTCGGGGGCGGTCTCGGCGTTGTGCGCGTGCGCGAGGTGGTGCAGTCCGAAGACCGAGTCCATGCCGGTGTGCAGGCCCTGGAGGTCCTCGGCCTGGTTGACGGCGCGCTTGGCCAGGGCCAGGCCCATGCGGGGCATCTCGGCGATGCGGTGCGCCAACTCCAAGGTCTTCTCCATGAGTTCCCCGGGCGGTACGACCCGGTTGACCATGCCGACCTCGTAGGCGCGCCGGGCGTCCATCCGGTCGCCGGTGTAGAGGAACTCCTTGGCGACGCGCGGCGGCATCACCCAGGGGTGGGCGAAGTACTCGACGCCGGGGATGCCCATGCGGACCACCGGGTCGGCGAAGAACGCGTCCTCGGAGGCGACGATGAGGTCGCAGACCCAGGCGAGCATCAGGCCGCCCGCGACGCAGGCGCCCTGCACCGACGCGACCATGGGCTTGGGCAGTTCGCGCCAGCGGCGGCACATGCCGAGGTAGACCTCGGACTCGCGGGCGAAGCGGCTCTCCGCGCCCCGCTTGTCCGAGTGGTCCCACCAGAGCCCGGCGCGCCGCTCGAACGGCAGGTGGGCGTCCCGCTCGGGGGTGCCGATGTCGTGGCCGGCGGAGAAGTGCTTCCCCGCTCCGGCGAGCACGACGACCTTGACCTCGTCGTCGTCGGCCGCGCGGTAGAAGGCGCGGTCGAGGGCGTACGTCATCGCGGAGTTCTGGGCGTTGCGGTAATCGGGCCGGTCCATCGTGACCACGGCCACCGGGCCGAGGCGTTCGTAGCGGACCGGCCCTGTGGATGCGGTGCGGGCAGCGGACATCCGCCCTCCTTCCCTAACAAGTGTTTGGTAGGTTAACGTACGGCCATGAGCAACGTCGAGGAGTTCCGCAGAGAGGTCCGCGGCTGGCTGAGCGCCAACCTCACGGGCGAGTTCGCCGCCCTGCGCGGGCGCGGCGGCCCCGGACGGGAACACGAGGCGCACGCCGAACGCCTCGCCTGGGAGCGGCACATGGCCGCCGCCGGGTGGACCTGCGTCGGCTGGCCCAAGGAGTACGGCGGACGGGGCGCGAGCCTCGAACAGCAGGTCGCCTTCCACGAGGAGTACGCCCTCGCCGACGCCCCCGCCCGCGTCAGCCACATCGGCGAACAGCTCCTGGGACCCACCCTCATCGCCTTCGGCACCCCCGAACAGCGCGAGCGCTTCCTCCCGAAGATCGTCAGCGTCGAGGAGCAGTGGTGCCAGGGCTACTCGGAGCCGGACGCCGGCTCGGACCTGGCGAACGTCCGGACCCGCGCCGAGCTGGACGGCGAGGAATGGGTGGTCACCGGGCAGAAGGTGTGGACCTCACTCGCCCACGAGGCCGACTGGTGCTTCGTCGTCGCCCGCACCGAACCCGGCTCCACCCGCCACCACGGCCTGTCCTACCTGCTCGTCCCCCTGGACCGGCCCGGCGTCGAGATCAGGCCGATCGTCCAGCTCACCGGGACCTCGGAGTTCAACGAGGTCTTCTTCGACGGGGCCCGCACCCACGCCTCCCACGTCGTCGGCGCCCCCGGCGACGGCTGGCGGATCGCCATGGCCACCCTCGGCTTCGAGCGGGGCGTCTCCACCCTCGGCCAGCAGGTCGGCTTCCGCCGCGAACTGGAAGCCCTCGTCGAACTGGCCAAGCGCAACGGCGCGGCCGCCGACCCGCTGATCCGCGACCGCATCGCCCGCGCCTGGATCGGCCTGGAGACCATCCGCTTCAACGCCCTGCGCATGCTCGACGGCGTCGCCGCCGGAGCCCCCGGGCCCGAGGCCTCCATCGGAAAGATCTTCTGGGCCACCTGGCACCGCGAGCTCGGCGAACTCGCCATGGACGTCTGCGGAGCCGAAGGAATGCTGGCCGAGGGCGAGCCGTACGACCTCACCGACTGGCAGCGGCTCTACCTCTTCTCCCGCTCCGACACCATCTACGCCGGCTCCAACGAGATCCAGCGGAACATCATCGCCGAGCGCGTCCTCGGCCTGCCCAAGGAGGTCCGCCCATGACCGGCGCCCCACCCCCCTACGTGCCGGGCCACGGCCTGCTCGCCGGCCGCGGCGCCGTCGTCACCGCCGCCGCCGGCGCCGGCATCGGCGGCGCCACCGCGAGGCGCCTCCTGGAGGAGGGCGCGCGCGTCGTGATCTCCGACGCCCACGCCCGCCGGCTCAAGGAGACCGAAGCCGAACTCGCCGCCGAGTTCGGCGCCGACCGCGTCGCCGCCCTGCCCTGCGACGTCACCGACGAGACCCAGGTCGCCGCCCTCTTCGACCTCGCCGCCGAACGCCACGGACGCCTCGACGTCGTCGTCAACAACGCCGGCCTCGGCGGCACCGCCGACCTCGTCGACATGACCGACGACCAGTGGGACAAGGTCCTCGACGTCACCCTCAACGGCACCTTCCGCTGCACCCGCGCCGCACTGCGCCGCATGAAGGCCGCGGGCGCCGGCGGCGTCGTCGTCAACAACGCCTCCGTGATCGGCTGGCGCGCCCAGAAGGGGCAGGCCCACTACGCCGCCGCCAAGGCCGGCGTCATGGCGCTCACCCGCTGCGCCGCCCTGGAGGCCGCCGACTACGGGGTACGGGTCAACGCCGTCTCCCCGAGCCTCGCCATGCACCCGCACCTGGTGAAGGTCACCACCCCCGAACTCCTCGAAGAACTCACCTCCCGCGAGGCCTTCGGCCGCTACGCCGAGCCGTGGGAGGTGGCCAACGTGATCGTCTTCCTGGCCAGCGGCTACTCCTCGTACCTGACGGGCGAGGTCCTCTCCGTCAGCAGCCAGCACCCGTGAGACCGGCGCCGGAGCGGCGCCGCGAGATCCTCGACACGGCGGCCGAGGTCTTCGCCGCCCAGGGGTACGACGCCACCACCGTCCGCCGCATCGCCGACGCGGCCGGCCTGCTCGCCGGCAGCCTCTACTACCACTTCGACTCCAAGGAGTCGATGCTCGACGAGATCCTCTCCTCCTTCCTGGACGAGCTGTGGGCCCGCTACGACACCGTGCTCGCCGCGCTGCTCGGCCCCCGGGAGACCCTGGAGGCCCTCGTCACCGAATCGTTCCGGGAGATCGACCGGCACCGCGCCGCCGTCGCCATCTACCAGAAGGAGTCCAGGCACCTGCGGGAACAGCCGCGCTTCGGCTACCTCGCGGGCTCCCAGCGCAGGTTCGAGGAGGCCTGGCTCAGGACCCTGGAGCGCGGCGTCGCCGCCGGGGTCTTCCGCACCGACCTCGACGTCCGGCTCACCTACCGCTTCGTGCGCGACACCGTCTGGGTCGCCGCGTCCTGGTACCGGCCGGGCGGACAGCACAGCCCGGAGGAGATCGCCCGCCAGTACCTGTCGATGGTGCTGGAGGGCGTCGCCCTCCGGGACGACACCGGACGTACGAACAAGGAGTGACCATGGCCGAGGCCTACATCGTCGAAGCGGTACGCACCCCGGTCGGCCGGCGGAACGGCGGCCTGTCCGCCGTCCACCCGGCCGACCTCGGAGCCCATGTCCTGAAGGCGCTGATGGAGCGCTCGGGCGCCGACCCGGCCGCCGTCGAGGACGTCGTCTTCGGCTGCCTGGACACCGTCGGCCCGCAGGCCGGCGACATAGCCCGCACCGCCTGGCTGGCCGCCGGGCTGCCCGAGGAGGTGCCCGGCACGACCGTGGACCGGCAGTGCGGCTCCTCCCAGCAGGCCCTGCACTTCGCCGCGCAGGGCGTCCTGTCCGGCACCCAGGACCTGGTCGTCGCCGGCGGCGTGCAGAACATGTCGATGATCCCCATCGCCTTCGCCAGCCGCCAGGCCGCCGACCCCCTCGGCCTCACCGAGGGCCCGTACATCGGCTCCGCGGGCTGGCGCGCCCGCTACGGCGACCAGCCGGTCAACCAGTTCCACGGCGCCGAGCTCATCGCCGCCAAGTGGGACATCTCCCGCCAGGACATGGAGGAGTTCGCCCTGCGCTCGCACCGGCGGGCCGCCCGCGCCATCGACGAGGGCCGCTTCGACCGCGAGATCGTCGCGTACGGGGACGTCACCACCGACGAGGGACCGCGCCGCGACACCACCCTGGAGAAGATGGCCGGCCTGAAGCCGCTGGTCGAAGGCGGCCGGCTGACCGCCGCGGTCTCCTCGCAGGTCTCCGACGGCGCCTCCGCGATGCTCATCGCCTCGGAACGCGCCGTACGCGAACACGGACTGACGCCGCGCGCCCGGGTCCACCACCTGTCCGTCCGGGGCGAGGACCCGATCCGCATGCTGTCCGCCCCGATCCCGGCGACGGCGTACGCCCTGAAGAAGGCCGGGATGACGCTCGACGACATCGACCTGGTCGAGATCAACGAGGCCTTCGCCTCGGTCGTCCTCGCCTGGCTCAAGGAGACCGGCGCCGACCCGGAGAAGGTCAACGTCAACGGCGGCGCCATCGCCCTCGGCCACCCCCTCGGCGCGACCGGCACCAAGCTGACCACCACCCTCCTCCACGAACTGGAGCGCACCGGCGGCCGCTACGGCCTGCAGACGATGTGCGAGGGCGGTGGTCAGGCGAACGTGACGATCATCGAGCGCCTGTGACGTTCCCGAAGTCGGAGCCGAAGAGCTTCTGCCACACCGCGTGATCGGTGCGGGGACCGCCGGGGGTCTCCGCACCGTACTCGGCGATCTCGGCGTCGATGTCCAGCGGGAGGGTGGGGGAGGTCATCGTCGACAGCTCCTTGGCCACCGCGTGGTCGGGGACCAGCCAGCACACCTCGAACTCGATGCCGTCGGGGTCGCGGGCGTACAGCGCCTTGGTGGAGGCGTGGTTGCCGGCCCCGGTCAGGGCCCCCGCCTCCGCCAGGCGGGTCCGCATGCGCCGCAGCTCGGCGAGGGTGTCGACCTCCCAGGCCAGGTGGTACAGGCCGACGCGCCCGGTGGTGTGCCCGGCGCCGCGCTCGGGGGACTGGAACAGGCCGAGGTCGTGGTCGTTGGCGGAGCCCGACGCCTGGAGGAAGGCGGCCCCGGGGAAGGCCTGCGGCAGCGGCCGGAATCCGAGGACGTCGCGGTAGAAGGCGAGGCTGCGCTCCAGGTCGGAGACGAAGAGGACGGCGTGGTTCAGCCGCTGGACGGGCATGGCGGTTCCGTTCGGGTCGGATGCGGGTGGATCGGGTGGAGACGGATGTCCGCCGGGGTGACGGTACCCCGGCGGACATCCGTGTGAAGGGTCAGTCCACGGCGGGCAGGGCGCGGAGCGCGGCCCGTGCCTCGGCCATGAGGCGGTCGACCAGTTCGGCGCAGGACGGCAGGTCGTCGATCAGGCCCGCGACCTGCCCGGAGGCCATCACGCCCAGATCGGTGCGGCCGTCGACCATGGACGCCTTGAGCAGCATCGGGGTGTTGGCCGCCAGCAGGATCTGGCTCCAGGTCAGGTCCTTGCCGTGCTTCATGGCCAGGCCGTCCCGGACCATCTGCGGCCAGCTCATGCCGGACTCGCGCCGGAAGGCCGCCGCGTGCCGGACCGCGCGAAGGAGCGAGGAGGTCCGGCCCGAGCGCTCCAGCGCGTCGACGAGCTCCGTGCGCAGCATCCGGTGCGGCAGTCCGTCCACCTTCGTGGTGACGGTGACGTCCGTGACCGCCGCTTCGAGGTAGCGGGCCTTGACCGCGTCGGGGACGGTGCTGTCGGAGGTGAGCAGGAAGCGGGTGCCCATGGCGATTCCGGCGGCGCCGTAGGCCAGGGCCGCGACCAGGCCGCGTCCGTCGTGGAAGCCGCCGGCCGCGACGACCGGGATGTCCACGGCGTCCACGACCTGCGGGAGCAGGACGGTGGTGGCGACGCTGCCGGTGTGGCCGCCGCCCTCCCCGCCCTGCACGATCACCGCGTCGGCGCCCCAGGCCGCGACCTTCTCGGCATGCCGCCTGGCCCCGATGGAGGGGATGACGACGACCCCCGCGTCCTTGAGCCGGGCGATCAGCTCGCGGGACGGGGCGAGCGCGAAGGAGGCGACCTTCACGCCCTCGTCGATGATGATCCGCACGCGCTCGGCCGCGTCCCCGGCGTCCGCGCGCAGGTTCACGCCGAACGGCGCGTCCGTACGGGACTTCACCTCGCGCACCGCCGAGCGGAGCTGGTCGACGGTCATCGTCGCCGAGGCGAGGATCCCGAGCGCCCCGGCGTCGGCCGTGGCCGAGACCAGGCGGGGACCGGCCACCCATCCCATGCCGGTCTGCACGACGGGGTGGCGCACCCCGACGAGTTCGGTGAGCGGCGTCGCGAGGGTGGCGTCGCTCATGAGGGGACCTCCCGGTCGCGCAGCCCCTTCGGGTCGATCTCCTCGCGGATCAGCCGGAGTTCCTCGGCGGTGGGCTCGCGGGTGTACGGCACCTCGTCGGGCACGGTCAGCGCGAAGCCGGTGGCCGCCAGGACCTCCTCGACCGTGACGCCGGGGTGCAGCGAGCGCAGCCGCATGGTGCGGTCCGGGGTCTCGAAGTCGAAGACGCCGAGGTCGCTGATGACGTCCGGGAGCCGGTGGAAGCGGGTCGCGGAGGGGCCGGCGGCGGCCGCCCGGTCGTAGCCGACGCCGGAGACCATGTCGACCCGCTCGACGAAGACGCGCGTCGAGTGCTTGGGGACCCAGTAACTGGTCGGGTTGTTCAGGGTGTTGACCGGTGCGCCGCGCACGCCGAGGAGCTGGCGCTTCGGCCGCGCCCAGTCGCCGATGCAGCTGATGTTCTGGTTGCCGTACCGGTCGAGCTGGCTCGCGCCCATCATCACGTGCCGGCGCCCGGTGGAGACCAGGGCCAGGTGCTGCCGGTACGGCAGCCAGCCCTCCACCACCCGGGGCGCCGCGCCGACCGCCGGCACGTCGGCGACGAGGAGCGCCTCCCCGTCGGTCAGCAGCAGGTCGGGGGAGAAGGTGAGCTTCGCGAGGCGGGCGCCGATCATCGGGACGGTGCCCATGGGGCTGGCCAGGACCTCGCCCGCGTCCCGCCACGCCTCGGCGCAGGCGACGACGCAGTACTCGGCCCGCGTCGCGTTCGTCAGGGTGCCGCTCACGCTTCCTCCTTCTGGAAGGCCGCGACCGCGGCCTGGTAGGCGTCCTCGTCGCCGGACAGGAACCGGGCGGTGAACTCCCGCCAGGCCTCCGGGTCCTTGGCCGCCTTGACGTAGGCGCGCTGGAAGGCCTCGTCCCGGTCGTAGTCGGGGGCGCAGGAGGTGAAGTGCGCGCCGTTCGGGGTCTCGACGACTCCGTCGACGAACGCGCGCTTGAGCAGCAGCGACTGCGGCCCCGCGTCCTTGAGCAGCTCCGAGGTCTCCACGATCCGCTCGCAGGAGACGTACGCGGCGTCCGCGGCCTCGCAGAACAGGTCGTCGAAGTACGGGTCGGGGCCCAGGTACTGGCCGTTGCCCTGCGCGTCGGCGCGGTTGAGGTGGACGAGCGCGGCGTCCAGGTGCAGGGCGGGCACGGCGACGAGCTCCTCGCGGTCGTCGTACGGGGACGTGACCGTCCGCAGCGAGGGGTTGACGGTCATCACGTCCGAGGCGAGCCCGGCCCGGATGGGCATGAACGGCAGCCGGTGCACGGCAGCGGTCAGGCCCCACATGACCATCGCCTCGTCCAGCTCCACCAGTTCGAAGTCACCGCGCTGCCGGGCCGCGCCGAAGTGCGGCTCCAGCGGTATGGAGTCGAGGGTGGCGAAGGCCGCGACCAGCTTGCGGATCTTCCCGGCCGCGGCGAGCAGCCCGACGTCCGGGCCGCCGTACGAGACCACGGTCAGATCGGTGAGGTCGGAGCGCAGCAGCGCCCGGACCAGCGCCATCGGCTTGCGCCGCGAGCCCCAGCCGCCGATGCCGATGGTCATCCCGCTGCGGAGGCGGCCCACGACCTCCTCGGCGGTCATCGTCTTGTCCCTGCTCACGACTGCTGCTCCTTGTCCTCGCCGGAGGTGTCTTCCTTGCCGAAGGCGTCGCGGACCCGGTCGGCGACGCCGCTGAGGTTGGCCTCGAAGGTGAAGCCCTGCTCGAAGCGGTAGCTGCGGTGGACGTCCACCGGGTCGATGCCGTTGATCGCGGCCTTGGCGAGCCGGATCAGCTGTCCGTCCTTGGCGGCGATCTCCCGCGCGAGTGCGAGCGCCGCGTCGAGCAGCCGCTCGCGCGGGACGACCCGCCAGACCGAGCCGTGCCGGTGCAGCTCCTCGGCGGTGACCGTGCGCGAGGTGTAGTACAGGGCCCGCATCAGCTGCTGCGGGACGAGCCGGGCCAGGTGCGTGGCCGCGCCGAGCGCGCCCCGGTCCAGCTCGGGCAGGCCGAAGGTCGCGTCCTCGGAGGCGACGATCGCGTCGGCGTTGCCGACCAGGCCGATGCCGCCGCCGAGGCAGAAGCCGTGCACGGCGGCGATCACCGGCACCTCGCAGTCGTAGACGGCGGCGAAGGCCTCGTAACAGCCGCGGTTGGCGCCCAGGAGGGCGTCGTGCCCGGCCGTGCGCTGGATCTCCTTGATGTCGACGCCGGCGTTGAAGCCGCGGCCCTCCGCGGTGAGCACGACGCAGCGCACCTCGGGATCGGCTCCGGCGGTGCGGACCGCGGCGGCGAGGTCGTACCAGCCCTGTACGGGGAGGGCGTTGACCGGGGGGAAGTCGACGGTGACGACGGCGATGCCCTTGTCCGGGGCGGAGGTGGAGACACCCATGAGCAGATCAGCTACCTTTCCACCAAACGTTTGTTAGGTGGAAGATAGCAGCGGTTCGCGCGCTGCGGGAGGTGTCCCTTGCCAGTCACCATCGATCTGACGGGTTCGGTGGCCGTCGTCACCGGCGGCACGCGGGGCGTCGGCGCCGGGATCGCCAGAGCCCTGCTCGACGCCGGCGCGGAGGTCGTGACCTGCGCGCGCCGGGCCCCGGAGAAGCCCGTCGGGGCGGGCGGGCGCACGGCCCGCTTCCACCCCGTCGACCTGCGCGACCCGGCCGCCGTCGCGGACTTCTTCGCCGGGGTCCGCGACGAGCACGGCAGGCTGGACGTCCTGGTCAACAACGCGGGCGGAACCCCGTTCCGGATGCTCGGCGAGGGGAGCGCCGAGCAGCAGGCACGCGTCCTCGAACTGAACCTCGTCGCCCCGCTGACCGCCTCCCTCGCCGCGTACGAGGTGATGCGCCATCAGCCCGGCGGCGGCTCGATCATCATGATCGGCAGCGTCAGCGGCACCCGCCCCTCACCGGGCAGCGCCGCCTACGGGGCCGCCAAGGCGGGTCTGGACAACCTCGCCCGCTCCATGGCCGTCGAATGGGCACCGCGGGTACGCGTCAACACGCTCGTCCCCGGCATGGTGCGCACCGAACTCTCCCACCTGCACTACGGGGACGAGGACGGCGTCGCCTCCGTCGGCCGCACCGTGCCCCTCGGCCGGCTCGCCGAGCCCGAGGACATCGGCGACGCCTGCGTCTTCCTCGCCTCCGACCGGGCCGCGTACATCACCGGCGCCAGCCTGCTCGTGCACGGAGGCGGGGAGCGCCCGGCCTTCCTGGACGCGGCCACGGTCAACCACTGAACCCCCTCTCCCTCCCCCGATCCCTCACCGAAAGGCTCACACCATGACCGGACTGTGCAACGGACGCGTCGTCATCGTCACCGGGGCGGGCCGCGGGCTCGGCCGCGCCCACGCGCTCGCCTTCGCCGCCGAGGGCGCCAAGGTCGTCGTCAACGACCTCGGCGTCGGCCTCGACGGCACCGGGGGCGGCGCCGGGCCCGCCCAGCAGGTCGTCGACGAGATCATCGCGGCGGGCGGCGAGGCGGTCGCCCACGGCGGCGACATCGCGACGACGGAAGGCGCGGCCTCCCTCGTCACCACGGCCCTCGACGCCTTCGGCCGCCTCGACACCCTCGTCAACAACGCCGGCTTCCTGCGCGACCGCATGCTCGTCAACCTCGACGAGGACGACTGGGACGCCGTCATGCGCGTCCACCTCAAGGGCCACTTCCTGCCCCTCAAGCACGCCGCCGCGCACTGGCGGGCGGAGTCCAAGGCGGGCCGCGAGCCGATCGCGCGGGTCATCAACACCAGCTCCGGCGCGGGCCTGCTCGGCAGCGTCGGCCAGGGCAACTACGCGGCGGCCAAGGCCGGCATCGTCGGCCTGACCCTCGTCTCCGCGGCGGAGATGGGCCGCTACGGCGTCCAGGTCAACGCGATCGCCCCCGCCGCCCGCACCCGCATGACCGAGCAGACCTTCGCCGAGACGATGGCCGCGCCCTCGGGCACCGCCTTCGACGCCATGGCCCCCGAGAACGTCTCCCCCCTCGTCGTCTGGCTCGGCTCCGCCGCCTCCGCCGGCGTCACCGGCCGCGTCTTCGAGGCCGAAGCGGGCCGCATCACCGTGATGGAGGGCTGGCGCCCCGGCCCCACCGCCGACAAGGGCGCCCGCTGGACCCCGGCAGAGGCCGGCGAGACGACCCTGAAGCTCCTGTCCTCCTCCGAGCCCCCGCAGCCGGTGTACGGCGCCCGCTGACGCCGCCGCACGATCCCCACCCCGGCCGGACGGCGCCCTGAGCGGGCGGGCCCGGCCGGGTTTCCCGCTCAGCGGGAGCGGGCGCTCACGGGGCGCGGCGGCACCGGCCTAGCCTCGCCGGACAGCCGCAACCGCCCGCAGGAGGGACCCGCCATGCTCACGGACCGCCAGAGAGAAGAGGCGGCCGAGCTGCTCCGCTGCGCCGAAGAGGACGTCGTGCCGATCGCCCCGCTGACCGAGGCGTTTCCGGGGATCGACACCGAGGACGCGTACGAGATCCAGCTCGTCAACATCCGGCACAGGATCGCGGCCGGGGCGGAGGTGCGGGGTCACAAGGTCGGCCTGTCGTCGCCGGTCATGCAGCGGATGATGGGCGTGGACGAGCCGGACTACGGTCATCTGCTCCAGGAGATGGAGCTGAGGTCCGACCTCCCCGTCCGCGCCGCCCGCTACTGCCACCCCCGCATCGAGGTCGAGGTCGGCTTCGTCCTCGGGGACGACCTGCCGGGCGAGGGCTGCACCCCGGCGGACGTCCTCGCGGCCACCGAACGCGTCGTGCCCGCCCTGGAGCTGATCGACAGCAGGATCCGCGACTGGCGGATCACCATCGCCGACACGATCGCGGACAACGCCTCCTCCGCCGGATACGTCATCGGGGAGGGGCGGGACCCCCGCGAGCTCGACCTCGGGGCCATCGACGCCCGGCTGAGCAGCGGCGGCGAGCTCCTCGCCGAGGGGCGCAGCGACGCCGTGCTCGGCGATCCGGCCGTCTCCGTCGCCTGGCTGGCCCGTACCGTCGCCCGCTTCGGCGTGCCCCTGAAGAAGGGGCACGTGGTGCTGCCCGGCTCGTGCACCCGGGCCGTCGACGTGACGGCCGGGGCGACCTTCACCGCCGAGTTCGGCGGCCTCGGCTCCGTCTCCCTCTCGTTCATCTGAGGTGATCATGACCATCAAGACAAAGGCGACCGCCGCCATCGTCGGCTCCGGCAACATCGGCACCGACCTGCTGTACAAGCTCCTCCGCTCCGAGCACGTCGAACCCCGCTGGATGATCGGCGTCGACCCCGCCAGCGAGGGCCTCGCCCGCGCCGCCCGCGCCGGCCTGGAGGCCAGCCACGAGGGCGTCGACCGGCTCCTCGCCCAGGACGAGAAGCCCGACATCGTCTTCGAGGCCACCAGCGCCTACGTCCACCGGGCCAACGCCCCCCGCTACGCCGAACTCGGCATCAAGGCGGTCGACCTCACGCCCGCGGCCGTCGGGCCCGCCGTCGTACCGCCCGCCAACCTCCGCGAGCACCTCGACAAGCCCAACGTCAACATGATCACCTGCGGCGGACAGGCCACCATCCCCATGGTGTACGCGGTCTCCCGCGTCGTCCCCGTCGCGTACGCCGAGATCGTCGCCTCCGTGGCCTCCGTCTCGGCCGGCCCCGGAACCCGCGCGAACATCGACGAGTTCACCCGCACCACCTCGCGCGGCATCGAGACCATCGGCGGCGCCGAGCGCGGCAAGGCCATCATCATCCTCAACCCGGCCGAGCCGCCCGTCATCATGCGCGACACCGTCTTCTGCGCCGTCCCCGAGGACGCCGACCGGGACGCCATCGCCCTCTCCGTCAAGGAGATCGCCGAGCAGGTCGCCACGTACGTCCCCGGCTACCGGCTGCGCGCCGAGCCGCAGTTCGACGACCCGAGCCCTTCGAACGGCGGGACGGCCCGCGTCGCGATCTTCCTGGAGGTGGAGGGCGCCGGCGACTACCTGCCGCCCTACGCCGGAAACCTCGACATCATGACGGCCGCCGCCACCAAGGTCGGCGAGGAGTTCGCCAAGGCGATCCTCGCCCCCTAGGGGGCACCTTGCCGATCAGGCCGGGCTCGCGGCGGCCGGCACCGCGCCTCGCCGCGTCGTCGTCGGTCGCCATGGCTCCGCCCTTGTCTCCCTCCTCCGCCTTGCGATGCCGGCACCGGCCGCCGCTCCCCGATCCGGCCTGATCGACAAGGCACCCCCTAGCGCAAGGAGCACCCCCATGCCCTACTCGGACACCCTCGACATCCGGATCACCGACTCCTCGCTGCGCGACGGCTCGCACGCCAAGCGCCACCAGTTCACCGCCGAGGACGTACGGTCGGTCGTCGCCGCCCTCGACGACGCCGGCGTCCCGGTCATCGAGGTGACGCACGGCGACGGACTCGGCGGATCCTCCTTCAACTACGGCTTCTCCAAGACCCCTGAGCAGGAACTCATCAAGGTCGCCGTCGACACCGCGCGGCAGGCGCGGATCGCCTTCCTCATGCTTCCCGGGCTCGGCGTCAAGGACGACATCCGGGCCGCCCACGGCAACGGCGCGGACATCTGCCGCATCGCCACCCACTGCACCGAGGCCGACATCGCCGACCAGCACTTCGGACTCGCCCGCGAGAGGGGCCTGGAGACCGTCGGCTTCCTGATGATGGCCCACTCCACCACCCCCGAGAAGCTGGCCCGGCAGGGCCGCGTCATGGCCGACGCGGGCTGCCAGTGCGTGTACGTGGTCGACTCCGCCGGCGCCATGGTCATGGACGACGTCACCGACCGGGTCGAGGCCCTGGTCGCCGAACTCGGCGGCGACGCCCAGGTCGGCTTCCACGGCCACGAGAACCTGGCCCTCGGCACCGGCAACTCCATCGCCGCCGTCAAGGCCGGAGCCCTCCAGATCGACGGCTCCACCCGCCGGCTCGGCGCCGGCGCGGGCAACACCGCCGTCGAGGCCCTCGTCGCCGTCTGCGCCAAGATGGGCATCCGCACCGGCATCGACGTCCTGAAGATCATCGACGCGGCCGAGGACGTCGTCCGCCCCGTCATGGACGAGGAGTGCAAGCTCGACCGCCTCGCCCTGCTCATGGGCCACGCCGGCGTCTACTCCAGCTTCCTCAAGCACGCCTACCGGCAGGCCGAGCGCTACGGGGTCTCCGGCGCCGAGATCCTCCTGCGCGCCGGTGAACGCCGCCTCGTGGGCGGCCAGGAGGACCAGCTCATCGACATCGCCGTCGAACTCGCCGCACAGAACTGAACCCACGGAAACCAGGAGGGACGAGATGACTGCTCTCAACGACGAGGTCAGAATCATCGACACCGGCAGGCCGCCCGCGCGCTTCGCCCGCGGCTGGCACTGCCTCGGCCTCGCCGACGGCTTCAAGGACGGACAGCCGCACGAGATCGAGGCCTTCGGCACCAAGCTGGTGGTCTTCCAGGGGCAGGACGACGGACAGCTGCACGTCCTGAACGCCTACTGTCCCCACATGGGCGGCAACCTCGCCCAGGGCACCGTCAAGGGCGACGCCGTCGCCTGCCCCTTCCACGACTGGCGCTGGTCGGGCGACGGACGCTGCGCCGGCATCCCGTACGCCCGCCGCGTCCCGCCCCGCGCCAGGACCCGCGCCTGGACCTCCCTGGAGCGGAACAAGCAGCTCTTCGTCTGGAACGACCCCGAGGGCAACCCGCCGCCCCCCGAGGTCACCGTCCCCGAGATCGCCGGCGTCCACGGCCCCGAAGCCGACCAGTGGAGCGACTGGACCTGGAAGACCCTCCGCGTCGAGGGCGCCAACTGCCGCGAGATCGTCGACAACGTCGTGGACATGGCGCACTTCTACTACGTCCACTACGCGTTCCCCGAGTACTTCAAGAACGTCTTCGACGGGCACGTCGCCACCCAGTACATGGAGAGCAGCCCCCGCGGCGACATGGAACTGGGCACCCTCAGCTCCGGCCGCCTGCGCTCCGACGCCTCCTACTTCGGCCCCTCCTACATGATCGACCACCTCTACAGCGACGTCGGCGGCGGCGCGGAGATGGAGATCGTCCTCATCAACTGCCACTACCCGATCGACGAGAACAGCTTCCTGCTCCAGTACGGGGCGATCGTGAAGCGGCTCCCCGGGATGACGGACGAACAGGCCGCCGAGGCCGCACGGCTCACCGCCGAGGGCGCCACCGTCGGCTTCGAGCAGGACGTCGAGATCTGGAGGAACAAGACCCGGATCGACAACCCCCTGCTCACCGAGGAGGACGGACCCGTCTACCAACTGCGGCGCTGGTACGAGCAGTTCTACGTCGACGTCGCCGACGTCAAGGACGAGATGACCCGCCGCTTCGAGTTCGAGATCGACACCCAGCGCGCCAACGCCGCGTGGCGCGCCGAGGTCGAGGAGAACCTCGCGCGCCGCGCGGCGGAGACGGAAACCGGAGCCTGACATGCGAGCGGTGGAGTGCGCGGCCTGTGGCAACCAGGTCCTGTGCGAGAAGTTCAGCGTCGCCCACACCTCCGTGCAGTGGACGGCCGACGCTGCCGTCGCCTGCGCGGAGTTCCGCGACCGGGTGACCCCCGGCGGGACCACCGCGCGGATGCGGACCTGCCGGGCCCTGCGGGCGAGCATCGACCGCGCGGTCGAGGACGGCAGTCTGACGGTGAGCACCCTGGAGCCCCCGGAGGCCCTCGATGCCTGAGCCCACGACCGGCTCCCGCACCCACCGGCTGCGCGTCGTCGAGGTCATCGCCGAGACGGCCGACGCGCACTCCCTGGTGCTCCAGGCGCCACCGGAGAGCGCGGACCGCTTCGCGTACCGCCCCGGGCAGTTCCTCACCCTGAAACTGCCCGGAGCGGACGGGAGTCCGGCCGCCCGCTGCTACTCCCTCGCCAGCTCGCCCCACACCGGCGAGCCCCTGAAGATCACCGTCAAGCGGGTCGCCGGAGGGCACGGCTCCAACTGGGTCTGCGACCGGCTCGCGGCCGGGGACGAACTGGAGGTGCTGCCCCCGGCCGGCACCTTCACCCCCGACTCCCTCGACGGCGACCTGCTGCTCGTCGCCGGGGGGAGCGGCATCACCCCCGTCCTGTCGATCGCCAAATCGGTCCTGGTCGGGGGCCGGGGGCGGGTCGTGCTGCTGTACGCCAACCGCGACGAGTCCTCGGTCATCTTCCGCGACGAGCTGAGGGAGCTGACCGAGGACCACCCGGACCGGCTGCTCGTGATCCACTGGCTGGAGTCGCTCCAGGGCCTGCCCGTCGTGGAACCGCTGGCCGCCTCGCTCGCGCCGTACGCCGACCGCGAGGCCTTCGTCTGCGGCCCGCAGCCGCTCATGGACGCCGTCGAACAGGCCCTGCGGACGCTCGGCGCCTCCGGCGACCGCATCCACCGGGAACGGTTCTTCTCGTTGGGCACGGACGTCTTCGACGCCCCGGCGGTGCCGGTGGACGCGGCGGGGGAGGGCGGGGCCACGGCCGAGGTCGAACTCGACGGCGAGACCCGCACGGTCGCCTGGCCGTCGACGGCGCCGCTGCTCGACGTGCTCCTGGCCGCGGGCGTGGACGCCCCGTACTCCTGCCGGGAAGGCGCATGCAGCGCCTGCACCTGCCGGGTCGTGGCGGGCGAGGTCAAGATGCTCCGCAACGAGGTCCTGGACGACCAGGACATCGCCGAGGGATACGTCCTGGCCTGCCAGGCCCTCCCGCTCGGCGACCGGATCGAGATCACCTACTCCTGACGCTTCCGACGAGGAGACCGCCATGTCCCGAACCTGCCTGGTCACCGGAGCCGCCTCCGGCATCGGCGAGGCCACCACGACCCTGCTGCGGAAGCGGGGCCACACCGTCATCGCCGCCGACCTCACCGAAGGCGACATCCGCGCCGACCTGTCCACGCCCGAAGGCCGGGCCGCACTCGTCGCCCGGGCCCGCGAGCTGACCGGCGGCCGTCTCGACGCCGTCGTCTCGTGCGCGGGCGTCGCCCGTTTCGACCCGCTCACGATCAAGGTCAACCACTTCGGGGCCGTGGCCACGCTCGAAGGCCTGCGCCCGCTCCTCGCGGCCGGCACCGACCCGCGGGCCGTGGTCGTGGGCTCCGTCGACTCCGTCCACCCGACGGACCCCGCGATCGTGGACGCCGCGCTCGCCGGGGACGAGACGGCGGCGGTGGCCGCCTCCAGGGCGGCCGTCGACCGCGGCGAGGGACACCTCGTCTACTCCTCGTCGAAGGCGTCGGTCTCCCGCTGGGTCCGCCGCGCCGCCCCCACCGACGCGTGGGCCGGCGCGGGCGTCCCGCTCAACGCCGTGGCCCCCGGCGTGGTCGTCACACCCCTGACCCGGCCCCTGCTCGACGACCCGGAGATGCGGGGACTCGTCGAGCGGAGCGTGCCCATGCCCCTGCACGGCCACGCCCGCCCCGAGCAGATCGCCCCGCTCATCGCGTGGCTGGCCTCGCCCGAGAACGCCCTGGTGACCGGGCAGGTCGTCTTCGCCGACGGGGGCGCGGACGCGGTCCTGCGCGGCGACCGCACCTGGTGACGACCTGAACGAGGACACCAGGGCAAGACCCGTAGGGGCACCCGCACGGGTGCCCCTACTCCTGCCTCGCCTTGCATCCCGTACCCCTACCGAGGAGACCCCCGTGGACCCCCGTACGCTCGAACGCTCCGCCGTCCTCCCGGCCACCCCCGACGCCGTGTGGGCGGTCGTCGGAGACTTCGGCGCCCTCGCCGACTGGCACCCCCAGGTGCCGCCGTCCACCCTGGAGGACGGCGGCGACCCCGCCGTCCCCGGCGCCGTCCGGGTCTTCGCCGTCGACGGCGTGCCCGTCGCCAGGGAGCGCCTGCTCGACCGCGACCCGGCCGGCCGCTCGTACCGCTACACCCTCCTCGACCCCGTCGTGCTCCCGGTCCGCGACTACGTGGCGACGCTCGCCGTGCGTCCGCACCCCGACGGTGCCGAGGTCCGCTGGTCCGCCGCCTACCTGAGCGCGGACGACGTCGTCCCCCGGGTGGAGGCGGTCTTCGGGGACGGCACCTACGGCACCGGTCTCGCGGCCCTGCGGGCGCGCTTCACATCCAGTCGCTGAACCGCAGCCAGGCCATCATGTTGTCCATCGAGGGCTGCGCGAGCCCCGAGGAGGGCCCGCCGCCGGCCGACCGGTCCCGCTTCTCCGACTGACGGCCCGGCCCGAACATCGACTGCCACACCGACCGCGCGCAGCCGCGCACGGCCGGGGCGAGCCGCTCCATCTCCCGGTGGACACCGTGGCCGCTCACCGAGACCGCCGCGATCGCCCGGCCGGCCCCGCGCAGCGGGGCCGCCACGCAGAAGACCCCCCGGTACCCCTCCTCGTGGTCGAAGGCCACGCCGCGCTCCCGCGTCATCGCCAGCTCACGGCGGAAGGACTCGGGGCGGGTCAGGGTGCGCGGGGTGCGCGGCCGCAGCCCGTCCCGGATCACCCGCTCCACCGGCCCCGCGTCGCCGAAGGCCAGGATCGCCTTGCCCGAGGCCGTGCAGTACGCCGGCTGCCGGCCGCCCATGCGCGAGGGCACGACGGAATCGTCCGAGCCGCCGATCCGCTCCAGATAGACCACCTCGGAGCCGTCGAGCACGGTCAGGTGCACCAGATGGCCGGTGGACTCGTGCAGCGCGTGCAGATGGGGCAGGGCGGCCCGGCGGAGCCGGTTGTGGTGCGAGGCCATGGCCCCGAGCTCCAACATGCCCATGCCCAGCCGGTAGTCGCGGCCCTCGCGCTCCAACCAGCGCAGCTGCACCAGCTGGTCCAGGATGCGGTGCGCGGAGGAGCGGCGGATGCCCGAGCGCTGCACGACCTCGGTGAGGGTGAGCCGGGGCCCCGCGCTCTCGAAGGCGCTCAACACCTTCGCAGCCTTCTCCAGCAGGGACAGCGGCGCCATCCCGGCCTCGACAGCCTCGACAGCACTGGTCGTCATCGGCACCTCCCACACGGACAGCACAGCCGATCGACCCCTGGCTGGGTCCGTAATCTCCGGTATTGCGTGGAGATTGCCAGAGGATGACGGGAGCTGGGAAGAGGGAGTTCCGTCTCGGAACAGTAACGCGTAGGTTCCCTGTCGTCACGGCAGGACGAGACCGGATTCCGAGAGGGGCACCCATGCGCGACGAGGACGTCCTCACGGCGGTCCGCGCCCTCGCCCCCGCCCTGCGGGAGCGCGCGGCCCAGGCGGAGGCGCTGCGCCGGGTGCCCGACGCCTCCGTCGAGGAACTGGAGGACACCGGCTTCTTCCAGCTGCTCCGGCCCCGGGCGTACGGCGGACTCGCCGCCGACCCGGCCGTCTTCTACGCCGCCGTGCACGAGATCGCCAAGGCGTGCGGCTCGACCGGCTGGGCGGCCTCGGTCCTCGGCGTCCACCCCTGGTACGTGGCCCAGTTCGACCCGCGGGCGCAGGAGGAGGTCTGGGGCGCGGACCGCTCCACCCGGATCTGCTCCTCCCACGCCCCCACCGGGAAGGTCGCCGTCGTCGACGGCGGATACCGGCTCTCCGGCCGCTGGCACTTCTCCGCGGGCTCCGACCACGCCCGCTGGGCGCTCCTCGGCGGCGTCGTCGACGACCACGAGGGCCGCCCGGTCG
Organism: Streptomyces sp. NPDC021012; assembly: GCF_044333355.1. Lineage (NCBI taxonomy): Bacteria > Bacillati > Actinomycetota > Actinomycetes > Kitasatosporales > Streptomycetaceae > Streptomyces > Streptomyces sp. NPDC021012. The sequence goes on along the minus strand of NZ_JBIRQU010000002.1, from coordinate 604,217 downwards.
ACATGCTGACCTTCCTGGTGCCGCGCGCCGATTACCGCGTCGACGACGTGTGGGACACGGTCGGCCTGCGCGGCAGCGGCAGCAACGACGTCGTCGTCGAGGACGCCTTCGTCCCCGCCCACCGGGCGCTCGGCTACGGCCCGGTGACCGTGCTGCGCTGCCCCGGCCACGAGATCCACCCCGAACCGCTGTACCGGCTGCCGTACGCGGCCGTCTTCACCACCGCCATCTCCACCGCGATGGTCGGCATCGCCGAAGGCGCCCACGAGGACCAGGTCGCCGCCGCCCGCGAGCGCCTCGGGGCCCCGCACGGCCGCCGGGCCGCCGAGGACCCCTTCGCCCAGGTCCGCATCGCCCGCGCCGCCGGCGAGATCGACGCCGCCAGGCTGCAGCTCGCCCGCAACATGGCCGAGCTGTACGCCCTCGCGCGCGACGGCGCGGACATCCCCATGGAGCTGCGCGCCCGCGCCCGCCGCGACCAGGCCCTCGCCACCGAACGCGCCCTCACCGCCGTCGACCTGCTCATGGAGAACGCCGGCCGCGGACCGCTCCACGTCGGCGACGACGTCCTCCAGCGCGCCTGGCGCGACCTGCACACCGGCCGCGGCCAGGCCGCCAACGACGTGGACCGGGCGCTCGTCCTCTACGCCCAGGACGCCCTCGGCATGGACGTCCACGACCCCATGCTCTGACCCCGAGAGCCCTTCCCCGGGCGGGTTCCCGCTCAGTGGGAGCAGCGCATTTCGCTGCCGTACGGCACGCCGTACGGTCCTGGCATTCCCCCACCACGACCCGAAAGGGGATGCCCCATGGCCGATGACGTCCTGGCAGCGATCCGTGACCTCGCCCCCGCCCTGCGCGACCGCGCGGCCGAGGCGGAGGCGCTGCGCCGCGTGCCCGACACCTCCGTCAAGGAACTGGAGGACACCGGCTTCTTCCAGCTGCTCCAGCCCAAGGCCTTCGGCGGCCGCGCGGCCGACCCGGTGGTCTTCTACTCGGCGGTCAAGGAGATCGCCAAGGCCTGCGGATCGACCGGCTGGGTCGCCTCCGTGGTCGGCGTCCACCCCTGGCACGTCGCCCTCTTCGACCCCCGCGCCCAGCAGGAGGTGTGGGGCCAGGACCCCAAGACCCGCATCGCCTCCTCGTACGCCCCCACCGGCAAGGCCACCGCCACCGGCGGCGGCTTCCGGCTCTCCGGCCGCTGGCACTTCTCCTCCGGCTGCGACCACGCCCGCTGGGCGCTCCTCGGCTGCCTCGTCACCGACGGCGAGGGCAACCCGGTCGACATGCGCACCTTCCTGATCCCCCGGTCCGACTACCGGATCGACGACGTCTGGGACACCGTCGGCCTGCGCGGCACCGGCAGCAACGACGTCGTCGTCGAGGACGTCTTCGTCCCCGAGCACCGCGCCCTGAGCTTCGGCCCCGTCACCGCCCTGAGCGTGCCCGGCCACGAGACCAACCCCGAGCCGCTCTACCGGCTGCCGTACGCCGGCGTGTTCACCACCACCATCTCCACCCCGATCGTCGGCATCGCCGAGGGCGCCTTCGACTCGTACGCCGAGGCCACCCGGAAGCGGTTCCGCGTCTCGTACGGGCAGAAGGTCGCCGAGGACCCCTTCGCGCAGGTCCGGATCGCCCGCGCCGCCAGCGACATCGACGCGAGCTGGCTGCAACTGACCCGCAACATCGGCGAGATGTACGCCCTCGCCGAGCGCGGCGAGGAGATCCCGATGGAGCTGCGCACCCGCACCCGCCGCGACCAGGTCCTCGCCACCGAACGCTCGGTCGCGGCCGTCGACCTGCTGATGGAGAACTCCGGCGGCAGCGCCATGCGCACCGGCCCCGGCCCCGTCCAGCGCGCCTGGCGCGACGCCCACACCGGTCGCGGCCACGCCGCCAACGACCCCGAGCGGGCCCTCGTCATGTACGGGCAGAGCGCGCTCGGCATCGACATCCAAGACACCATGGCCTGAGAGGCGGAGACGATGGCAGAGCTCACCCACGCGTCGACCTCCCGCACCGCCAAGGCGGCCGGCCTCACCCTCCACTACCACGAGGCCGCACCCGACGGGCCGTCCGAGGCCCCCGTCGTCATCATGCTCCACGGCGGCGGCCCCGGAGCCTCCGGCTGGAGCAACTTCGGCCGCAACCTCCCCGTGTTCGCCGAGCACTTCCGCACGCTCCTTGTCGACCAGCCCTGCTTCGGCCGCTCCGACAAGCCGGAGCTCGACAAGGACTACTTCAGCTACAGCGCGGACGCCGTCGCCGCCCTCATGGACGAACTCGGCATCGAACGGGCGCACTTCATCGGCAACTCCCTCGGCGGCGGCACCTCCGTCCGCATCGCCCTGAACCACCCGGACAAGGTCGGCAAGCTCCTCCTGATGGGCCCCGGCGGGGTCTCCGTGAACCTCTTCGCCCCCGACCCGACCGAGGGCATCAAGCGGCTCTTCGAGTTCAACGCCTCGCCCGAGCCCACCCGGGAGCAGATGCGCGCCTTCCTCGGGGTCATGGCCCACGACCAGTCGATCGTCACCGACGAACTCGTCGAGGAACGCTTCGCCTCCGCCACCGACCCCGACACCCGGCTCGGCAGCGCCCGCATGGGTGCCTCCTTCGCGAACCCCGCCTGGGCCCGGGACACGATGCTCTGGCGCGAGGCCCACCGGATCACCCAGCCGGTGCTGCTCACCTGGGGCCGCGAGGACCGCGTGAACCCCCTCGACGGCGCCTTCGTCGCCCTCAAGACCATCCCCGACGCGCGCCTGCACGTCTTCCCGCACTGCGGCCACTGGGCCCAGACCGAGCGGGCCGACGAGTTCAACCGCCTCGCCGTCGACTTCTTCTCCCACTGAGAACCTTCACAGAAGAGGTGCACACCATGGACATCCGTGCTCTCGGCTACCTGCGCCTGGAGACCACCACCCTGGACGAGTGGCGGCGTTACGCGCTCGACGTCCTCGGCATGGTGGAGGCGACCGGCACCACCGAGGACACCCTCTGCCTCCGCCTGGACGACCGCGCCCACCGCATCGTCATCCAGGCCGGCGAGAGCGACCGGCTCCTCGCGGCCGGCTGGGAGGTGGCGAACGCCGCCGCGCTCGCCCGCGCCGCCGAGGAGCTGGAGGCGGCCGGCGTCGCCGTCAAGGCCGCCGACCCCGCCGAACTCGCCGAGCGCCGCGTCCAGGGCCTGATCCACGTCACGGACCCCGGCGGCAACCCCCTGGAGATCTACTGGGGCCAGGCCCAGGACCACACCGCGCTCGGCACCCCGTATGGCAACCGCTTCGTCACCGGGACCCCCGCAGGGGAGGAGTTGGGCCTCGGCCACGTCGTCCTCCCGGTGCCGGACATCGAGGCCGCGCTCGACTTCTACGAGAACCTGCTCGGCTTCCAGCTGCGCGACTCGATGAAGCTGCCCCCGCAGGCCGTCCCGACCGCCACCGAGCAGCGGGACTTCCACTGGATGCACTTCCTCAGCCCCAACCGCCGCCACCACAGCCTCGGCCTCTACCCCGGCGCCCTGCCCCCCGGCATCGTGCACTTCATGGTGGAGCTGGAGACCCTCGACGACGTGGGCCGCGGCCTCGACCGCATGCAGGAGGCGGGCATCCCCATCGCCTCCAGCCTCGGCCGCCACACCAACGACCGCATGGTCTCCTTCTACGCCCAGGCCCCCGGCGGCTTCCAGGTCGAGTACGGCTGGGACGGCCTCGTCGTCGACCCCGCCACCTGGGTCGCGAAGGAGATCACCGCCGACAGCTTCTGGGGCCACCGGTGGAACGGCTGATCCCGCCGTCCGAGTTCCGGGACGTCCTGGGCCGCTTCGCCAGCGGCATCACGGTGGTGGCGACGCTCGACGCCGACACCCTGGAACCGGTCGGATTCGCCTGCCAGTCCTTCGCCTCGCTCTCCCTCGACCCCCCGCTGGTCATGCTGGCCGTCGGCAGGAACTCCACCAGCTGGCCGAGGATCGAGCGGTCGGGCCGCTTCTGCGTCAACATCCTCGCCGAGGACCAGCAGGCCACCTGCGCCGCGCTGGGCCGCAGCGGCCCCGACAAGTTCGCCGGGATCCCCTGGAGCGCGGGCGAGCACGGCACCGTGCGCGTCGACGGGGCCCTCGCCCACGTGGAGTGCGAGCTCGACGCCGTGTACGAGGCCGGGGACCACTACCTGGTCACCGCGCAGGTGGTGGCGCTCGACGCGGGCGAGGACGGCCGGCCGCTGCTGTTCTTCCGCAGCCGCTACGCCGTGGGCGCGTTCTGATGCCCCTCGACGTCGAGAAGGCGCTCTCCGCGCCGCCGGTGCGCACCGAGGTCGGGTGGGACGAGCGCGACGTGCGGCTCTACCACCTGGCGCTCGGCGCGGGCGTTCCCGAGACCGACCCGCGCGAACTGCGCTACGTGTACGAGGGACACGAGCGGGGCCTCCAGGTCCTGCCCACCTTCGGCGTCGTCGCGGGCGGCGCCGGCGGCGTCGGCTTCCAGGTCTTCGACCTGCCGGGAGTCGACATCGACCTGGCGAAGGTGCTCCACGGCGGCCAGGAGATCGAGGTGCACCGCCCGCTGCCCACCGCCGCCCGCGCCACCGCGGTCACCCGGGCCACGGCCGTGTACGACAAGGGCAAGGCCGCCGTCATCGTCCAGGAGTCCACCCTCCTCGGCGAGGACGGCGAGCCCCTCCTCACCCAGCGCAACCAGATCTTCGCGCACGGCGAGGGAGGCTTCGGCGGCGACCGCGGCCCCTCCGAACGCCTCCCCGCGCCCGACCGCGCCCCCGATCTGGTGACCGAGATCCCCACGCTCCGTCAGCAGGCCCTGCTCTACCGGCTCACCGGGGACTGGAACCCGCTGCACGCCGACCCCGCCACCGCCCGCCGTGCCGGCCACGACCGCCCCATCCTGCACGGGCTCTGCTCCTTCGGGATGGCGGTCAAGGCGGTCACCGACCGCCTCCTCGGCGGCGACGCGAACGCCGTCGCCTCCTGCCGCACCCGCTTCGCCGGGGTCTTCTTCCCCGGCGAGACCCTGCGGCTGCGCGTCTGGGACACCTCCGACGGCTACCGCCTGACGGCCACGGCGGCGGACCGCGAGGACGCGCCGGTCCTCACCGACGCGCGGATCAGCGTCCGTTGAACCGACGCGCGGATCACCGCGCGCGATGACTCGGCGGCCGGGGCGGAGGACGGCCCGCCCCGGCCGCCGACCCACCTGATACGACCAGGGAGACCCGTATGAACGACCAGTGGGACCACACGTACGACGTGGTGGTCGTCGGCTCCGGCGCCGCCGGCATGGCCGCCGCCCTCACCGCCCGGCTGCGCGGCCTGACCGCCCTGGTGCTGGAGAAGACCGTGGTCTACGGCGGCTCGACCGCCCTGTCGGGCGGCGCGATCTGGGTCCCGGACAACTTCCACCTGGACGAGGCCGGGCTCGGGGACACCCCCGAGAAGGCCCGCGCCTATCTGGACGCCACCGTCGGCGACCGGGTCAGCGCCGAACGCAAGGACGCCTACGTCGCCCACGGACCGCGCATGGTGCGGGAGTTCCACGACCGCACGGACGTGAGGTTCGTCTACACCCCCGGCTACTCCGACTACTACCCCGAGCGGCTCGGCGGCTACCCGCAGGGCCGCTCGATCGAACCGCAGGTCTTCGACTTCAAGAAGCTCGGCGCCGAGCAGCGCGCCACCATGCGCCGCGCCGGCCTGCCCACGTACGGCCTCACCATCACCTCCAAGGACTTCCGGCAGCTGAACATGGTGGCGCGCACCTGGGCCGGTCGCCGCACCGCGCTCAAGGTCGGCGCCCAGGCGGTCGGGGCGAAGCTCACCGGCAGGGAACCGCTCTCCCTCGGCGAGGCGCTGATCGCCCGCATGCGGCACTCGCTCGACGCCCTCGGCGCGGACCTGTGGCTCTCCGCCCCGATGACCGGCCTCGTCGAGGAGGACGGCCGGGTCACCGGCGTCCGGATCACCAGGAACGGCAGGGAGGTCACCGTCCGGGCGACCGGCGGCGTCGTCCTCGCCTCCGGAGGCTTCTCCCACGACCAGCGGCTCCGCGAGAAGCACCTGCCCTCGCCCACCTCCACCGAGTGGAGCTCCGCCGCCGAGGGCCAGACCGGCGACGCCCTGGAGCCGGCCGTGGCCCTCGGCGCCGCGACCGACCTGATGGACAAGGTCTGGGGCGCGCCGTCGGTGGTGCCCCCCGAGGGGAAGCCGTTCTTCCTCGTCGCCGACCGCGGCGTTCCCGGCATGGTGATCGTCAACGCGGCGGGGGAGCGCTACGCCAACGAGGCCGCCCCGTACCACGAGTTCGTCGACGCCATGTACGCCAACGACAGGCCCGGGGCGAGCACCGTGCCGTCCTGGCTGATCCTCGACGCCACCTCCCGGGCCCGCTACATCTTCATGGGCCTCTTCCCAGGCCAGGCGTTCCCCAAGCCGTGGCTGGAGAGCGGCTTCGTCAGGAAGGCCGCCACCGTGGAGGAGCTGGCCGCGCGCATCGACGTCGCCCCGGAGCGGCTGCGCGCCACCGTCGACCGCTTCAACGGCTTCGCCCGCGCCGGCCGCGACGAGGACTTCCACCGTGGCGACAGCGTCTACGACCGCTACTACGGCGACCCGACGCTGCCCAATCCGAACCTGGCGCCGCTGGACAAGGGCCCGTACTACGCGATCCCCGTCCACCCGGGCGACATCGGCACCAAGGGCGGCCTCGTCACCGACGCCACGGCCCGCGTCCTGCGGGAGGACGGCACGCCCATCGACGGCCTGTACGCCTCCGGCAACGTCTCCTCCGCCGTCATGGGGGAGACCTACCCGGGCCCCGGCGCGACCATCGGCCCCGCCATGACGTTCAGCTGGCTCGCGGTCGACGACATCGCCCGTACGCGCTCCGCCGAGACGAGGTGAGCGTCCCGGTGACGGATCTGCGCGGCAGGACGGTGATCGTCACCGGCGCGGCCCGGGGCATCGGCGCGGAGGCCGCCCGGGTGGCCGTCGAGTCCGGCGCCCGGGTCGTCCTCACCGACGTACGGGAGGAGGAGGGGCGGGCGGCGGCCGAGAAGCTCGGCGGCCACGCCCGCTTCCTCCGCCACGACGTCACCTCCGAGGACGACTGGCGCGAGGCCGTCGCCTTCACGGTCGAGACCTTCGGCCGGGTGGACGGCCTGGTCAACAACGCCGGGATCTCCGGCGGTTCGCACCTCCTGGAGGAGCAGACGGCCGAGGCGTTCCGGCAGGTCCTCGACATCGACCTCACCGGCGTGTTCCTCGGCATGCGGGCCGTGATCCCGGCGATGCGGGAGAACGGCGGCGGCTCCATCGTCAACATCTCCTCCGCCGCCGGCCTCTTCGGCCTCGCCAGGACCGCCGGTTACGGCGCGGCCAAGTGGGGCGTGCGCGGGCTCACCAAGCTCGGCGCGGTCGAACTCGGAGCCGACCGGATCCGCGTCAACTCCGTACACCCCGGCATGATCCACACCCCGATGACCGCGCACGTCGGTATCGAGCGGGGCGAGGGGAAGTACCCCCACACACCGATGGGCCGGGTCGGCGAGCCCCAGGAGATCGCGCGGGCGGTCGCCTTCCTGCTCTCGGACGCCGCCTCGTACGTCACCGGCGCCGAACTGGCCGTCGACGGCGGGTGGACGACCGGCCCGACCCTCCGACCCACCGAGGAGAACCGCTGATGCCCGTCGATCTGACAGGAAAGGTCGCGCTGGTCACCGGCGCGGCCCGCGGCATGGGCGAGGCCGAGGCCCGCCTGTTCGCCGCCCTCGGGGCGAAGGTCGTCCTCACCGACGTCCTGGAGGCGGAGGGGGAGGCGACGGCCGCCTCCCTCGGCGCCGCCGCCCGCTTCGTCCACCACGACGTGACCGACGAGCACTCCTGGGAGGCCGCCGTCGCCGCCGCCCTGGACGCCTTCGGCCGCCTCGACGTCCTCGTCAACAACGCCGCGGTCTACTCCACCTCGCCCATCACCGAGGAGGACCCGGCCCGCCTGGAGGCGCTCCTCCGCGTCAACCTGATCGGCCCCTTCCTCGGCATCCGCGCCGTCGCGGGCGCGATGCGGGAGAGCGGCGGCGGCTCCATCGTCAACATCTCCTCGCAGGCCGGCCTCCAGGGCATCTGGGGCCACGGCGCCTACGGAGCCGCGAAATGGGGGCTGCGCGGCCTGACCAAGACGGCCGCCCTCGAACTCGGCCCGGACGGCATCCGGGTCAACTCCGTCCACCCCGGAGCCATCGCCACCGCGATGACCGCCCACCTCGACACCAAGGAGCATCCCGCCGCGCCCCTCGGACGCGTGGGGGAGCCCGAGGAGGTCGCCCGCCTCGTCGCCTTCCTCGCCTCCGACGACTCCTCCTACCTCTCCGGCGCCGAACTCGCCGTGGACGGCGGCGCGTCGGCCGGCCGCATGCCGCTCCTCACCCCGAAAGGAACCGACGCGTGAACCGGAACCCGAAAGGAGCGGACGCGTGAACCGACCCGACCCCGATGTCCAGGCCGTCATCGACCTGGCCACCGCCGGCTTCCCCCCGCTGGCGACGGAGATGACGGACATCGCCGAGGTGCGCGCCTTCTTCGCCGCCCGGCCCAGGCCGGCCGTCCCCCCGCCCCCCGTCGCCCGCGTCGCGGACGAGGACGCCGACGGCGTGCCCGTCCGCGTCTACGACCCGGCCGTCCACGAGACCGCCCCCGTGATCGTGTTCTGTCACGGGGGCGGCTTCGTCCTCTGCGACCTCGACAGCCACGACGCCTTCTGCCGCGACCTCGCCCGCGCCACGGAGGCGATCGTCGTCTCCGTCGACTACCGCCGCGCCCCCGAGCACCCCTTCCCCGCCGCCCCCGAGGACGCCTACACGGCCCTGCTGTGGACGGCTGCGGCCTTCCCCGGCCGCCGGATCGCCGTCGCCGGGGACAGCGCGGGCGCCAACCTCGCCACCGTCCTCACCCTGCTCTCCCGCGACCGGGGCGGCCCCGAGATCGCCTGCCAGGCGCTCTACTACCCGATGCTCGACCCCACCCGCTCCCGCCCCTCGCACCGGGAGAACGCGCGGGGCTACTTCCTCACCGCCGACCACCTGCGCTGGTACTGGGACGGCTACCTGCAGAACCCCGTGGACCGCACCAGCCCCTACGCGGCCCCGCTCGCGGGCGCCGACCTGTCCGGGCTCCCGCCGGCCCAGCTCGTCACCGCGGGCTTCGACCCGCTCAGGGACGACGGCCTGGCGTACGCGGAAGCCCTCACCGCCGCGGGCGTCCCCGTGGAGGCATGCCACCACGCCGGGATGTTCCACGGCTTCCTCTCCATGGCGGGCGCCCTGCCGGCGGCGGCCGAGGCCCGCGCGACCGCCTTCGCCGCCCTGCGTACGGCACTGCACGGGGAATGACGCACGTGAGCGCCCCGCCCCACCGGATCAGGTGGAGGCGGGGCGCCCACGTGCGTCACGGCCCGCGTCAGCCCCGTATCAGCTCGAACCCCTTGTACCCCGAGTCCGCGACGTCCGCGATGATCTCCCCGTACACCCCGAAGCCACCGATGAACGGCATGAACACCCGTGGCTTTCCAGGGATGTTGGCGCCCAGGTACCAGGAGTTCGCCGCCGGGAACAGCGTTGCCGCCGCCCGGTCGCGGCACTGCGCGACCCACTGCGCGACGGCCTCCTCGCTCGCCTCGATCGCGCGGTAGCCGTGCTCGTCCAGATGGCGCAGGCAGTCGGCGAGCCAGTCGCCGTGCTGCTCGGCGCAGAGCACCACGTTGGCCATGACGGACGGGCTGCCGGCACCGGTGAGGTTGAACAGGTTCGGGAAGCCGTCGACACCCAGGCCCAGATAGGTGCGGGGACCCCCGCTCCAGGCCTCCTTCAGGCTCCGGCCGCCCCGCCCCCGGACGTCCACCCGGTCGACCGCCCCGGTCATCGCGTCGAAACCGGTCGCGAACACGATCGCGTCCAGCTCCACCCGGGTGCCGTCGGCGAGCACGATCCCGGTGGCGTCGATCCGGTCGATCGGGTTCTCCCGCAGGCTGACCAGCTCGACGTCGTCACGGTTGAACGTCTCGTAGTAGTGCGAGTCGGTGACGATCCGCTTGGTGCCGATCGGATGGTCCGTGGGGACGAGGAGGTCGGCGGTGGCCGGGTCCTCGATGAGGGCGCGGACCTTCTCCTCCCAGAACGCGCGCGCCTCGTCGTTCGCCGCGCGGTCGGTGAGCTGGTCGGGGAACGTCTTCGAGTACAGCACGCCGCCCAGCTCCCAGCGCTCCTCGAACGCGGCCCGCCGCTCCTCGGCGGACACCTCGAACGTCGCCGACGGGTGCGCCGCGTGCGGCGAGCCGCCGCCGCTGAGCCGGGAGAGGCGCCGCCGCTCGGCGTAACCGGCCTTCTGCCGGCGACGCGTCTCCTCGTCCAGGGGCTTGTTGCCCGCGGGGATGCTGAAGTTGGCGCTGCGCTGGAACACGGTCAGGTGCGCCGCCTGCTCGGCGATCGGCGGGATCGCCTGGATGCCGGAGGAGCCGGTGCCGATCACGCCGACGCGCAGTCCGCCGAAGTCCACGCCCTCGTGCGGCCAGGCGCCCGTGTGGTACGTGGCTCCCGCGAACTCCCCGGCCCCCGGGATGTCCGGCACGTGCGTGCTGGAGAGGCAGCCGACGGCGAACACGCAGAACCGGGCCGACACCACCTCCCCGCCGTCCGTGCGCACCGTCCAGCGCAGCGTCTCCTCGTCCAGCTCGGCCGAGGTCACCGAGGTGGCGAAGGTGTAGCTGCGGCGCAGGTCGAAACGGTCGGCGACGTGGCGCAGATAGCGGATGATCTCCGGCTGCGCGGCGTACTTCTCGCTCCAGTCCCACTCCTGCTGGAGCTCCTCGTCGAAGGAGTACGAGTAGTCCACGGACTCCACGTCGCAGCGGGCGCCCGGGTAGCGGTTCCAGTACCAGACCCCGCCCACGTCGTCCCCGCGCTCGAAGCCGCGCACGCTGAAGCCGAGACCGCGCAGCTTGTGCACGGCGTACAGACCGGTGACGCCGGCTCCGATGACGACGACATCGACGGATTCGGTGTTGCTGTCGTTCACGTTCGTACTCCTCATCGGGTGGTGGTGTTCTCCGCCAGCCGCCGCAGCGCCTTCTTGTCGACCTTGCCCGCCGCGTTGTGCGGCAGGGCCGGCACGGAGCGGAAGGCGCGCGGGACCTTGAAGTTGGCCAGCCGCTCACGCGTGTACGAGGTCAGCTCGACCGCGTCGACCGGGGCTCCGGACGTGGTCACGCAGTACGCGACGCCGATCTCACCGAGCCGTGCGTCGGGCGCGCCGACGACCGCGGCGTCCAGGACGGCCGGGTGGCCGCGCAGTACCTGTTCGACCTCCGCCGGGTACACGTTGAACCCGCCGACGACGAACATGTCCTTGAGGCGGTCGGTGATCCGCAGGAAGCCGCGCTCGTCGAGGACGCCGACGTCCCCGGTGCGGAGCCAGCCGCCCGCGTCGACGGCCCGGGCGGTGGCCTCGGGGTCGTCGAGGTAGCCGTGCATCACGTGGTAGCCGCGGGTGAGGATCTCGCCGGGCTCCCCGGGCGGGGCGTCGACGCGCAGCTCCGTGCCCTCCAGCGCCGTGCCGGAGGTGCGGGCCAGGGTCTCCGGCGACTCGTGCGGCGGGCAGATCGCGACCACGCCCGTGGACTCGGTGAGCCCGTACGCGGTGCTGACGCTCCGCGCGCCGAGGGTCGTCCGGATCTCCTCGATGAGCGCGGCGGGGATGTTCGCCGCTCCCGTGACCGCCATCCGCATCGAGGTGAGGTCGTACGCCGCGCGCTCGGGGTGGTGGACGAGGGAGGTGAAGATCGTGGGCGCGCCGGTCAGGACGGAGATCCGCTCGTCCTGGAGCCGGGCGAGGACGGCATCCGCGTCGAAGACCCGCTCCGGGACGATCGTGGCACCGCGAAGGAGGCAGGCGAGGATGCCGGCCTTGTAGCCGAAGGTGTGGAAGAACGGGTTGACGAGGAGGTAGCGGTCGCCGCGCCGGAGGGTCACCGTGCGGGCCCAGGCGTCGTACACGCGCAGGTTCTGGCCGTGGGTGGTGGGCACGCCCTTGGGGCGGCCGGTGGTGCCGGAGGTGAAGAGGATGTCGGCGGTGTCCTCGGGGCGCACGGTGGCGGTACGGGCCCGCCGCTCGTCCCCGGTCACCCGGTCCGCACCGGACAGGAAGTCCGGCCAGTCACCGGAGTGCAGGGTCACCGTCCGGTCCAGGAGCGGGAGTTCCTCCCCCGAGGCGGCGAGCAGCGCCCGGTAGTCCGTCCCCAGGAAGTCGTGCTCGGTGAAGAGCAGCCGGGTGCGGGAGCGGCGCAGGATGTCGGCGGCCTCGGCCGCCTTGTAGCGGGTGTTCACCGGGACGAGCACCCCGCCGGCCGCCACCGCGCCCAGCGCGGCCACCACCCAGCGCGCGCTGTTGGGCGCCCACACGGCGACCGGGTCGCCCGGGCGCACCCCTTGCGCGATCACCGCGCGCGCGACCCGGTCGACCCGGTCGCGCAGCTCCGCGAACGTCCAGCGCTCCTCGCCGAAGACGAGGGCCTCCTCATCCCCGTACCGCTCCGCGGCCCAGTCCGCGAGCCTGGCGATGGTCTGCGCGCCCCTCATGATCTGTCACGTCCTCCCTGCTGCCCCGACCCCCCGGGCGGGGCGCGGGCGGTGGAACCACAGCGGAGGGGAGCCTGTCAGGGAGGGGCGGTCCGGCGCAGGGGCCGGTTCCCGCTCACCGGGAAGGTGGCGGGACTTCTTCCGGCACCGGGACCCCTTCCGGTGAAGCGGGAGGGAAGCGGTCAGCGCACGATCAGACCGGGTACGACCTTCGCCAGTTGCTCGAAGGACAGGACACCCTCCCGCACGAGGGCCGGGACGTCGCCGGTGAGGTCGACGATCGACGACGACACCGGGCCGGCGGTCCTGCCGCCGTCGAGGTACACCGACACGGAGTCCCCGAGCATCCCGAGGGCCGCGTCGCAGTCCTCCGGCGAGGGCCGGTCGGTGAGGTTCGCGCTGGAGACGGCCATCGGACCGGCTGCGGCGAGCAGGTCGAGGGCGAGGGGATGATCGGGCATCCGCACGGCCACCGTGCCGCCGGTCTCGCCCAGGTCCCAGGAGAGCGAAGGTCGGTGGCGGAGCACCAGCGTCAGACCGCCCGGCCAGAACGCCTCGATCAGCGCCTCGGCCGTCTCCGGCAGGTCGACGACCAGGTCGTCGAGCGCCTCCCGCGAGCCGACGAGCACGGGGGAGGGCTTGTGGCGGCCCCGCCCCTTCGCGGCGAGGAGACCGGCGACGGCCCGCGGATCGAAGGCGTCGGCGCCGACACCGTAGACGGTGTCCGTCGGCAGGACGACGAGCCGCCCCTGTCCGAGCGCCGCCACCGCCGCGTCGATGCCGGCCCGGCGGGCCGAGGGATCCGAGCAGTCGAATCGCTGTGTCATGAGGTCGTGCACTCCGCGTTCTCGACGCCGTGGGAGGTGACAAGCCGGGCGTTGCCCTCGGCGAGCTGGTAGGCCAGGCCCACGACGGCCACCTCGCCCGTCCGCACCTGCTCGGACAGGACGCGGGAACGGTCCATGAGCAACTGCGCCGTGTGCCTTATGTGTTCGTCGATGATGTCGCTGTCCTCCGTCAGACCGGCTGCGCGGGCCGCCAGGATGCTCGGCGTCACCCGCTCCACCACGTCCCGTACGAATCCGGCCGCCGGAAGTCCGTCCTCCACCGCGGTCCGGGCCGCGGCGACGGCGCCGCACGAGTCGTGCCCCAGGACGACGACGAGCCGGCAGCCGAGCACGCTCGTGGCGTACTCGATGCTGCCCAGCACCTCGGCCCCGAGGACATGGCCGGCGGTCCGCACGACGAACAGGTCGCCCAGCCCCTGGTCGAAGATGATCTCGGCCGCGAGGCGCGAGTCGGAGCAGCCGAGGATGACCGCGAACGGCTCCTGTCCGGGGGCGAGCTGCGCACGACGTGCGGCGTCCTGATTGGGGTGGTCGGGGGTCCCGGCGACGAAACGCGCGTTGCCGGCGAGCATGGCGTCGAGAGCGACTGAGGGAGAGGTTCGAGGCATGCGACCCACTGTAACGAGCCATTCTCGGCCTGTCCCCGGCCGGTCGGGGACGGCCCGCCGGACCAGGGCCTCAGACGACCGACAGGACGATCTTTCCGGTGGTACGTCCCAGCTCACCGAGCTCATGGGCCTTCGCGGCCTCCGCGAGCGGCAGGACGGTGTCGACGACCGGGCGGAGCGCGCCGCCGTCCACGAGGGCGGTGATCTCGCGCAGGCCGAGGTGGTCGGGCTCGACCATGACCCAAGCGGCATGCAGGCCGTCGGGGGCGGCGGGCACGTCGTCCGGGCCGGGAAGGGTGATGAGCCGGCCCCCGGTCCGCAGCACCTTAAGGGAACGCTCGGCCGTCTCACCGCCGAGGCCGTCGAGGACGACGTCGACGTCGGAGACGAGGTCCTCGAACGGGGTCTCGCGGTAGTCGATCACCTCGTCCGCGCCGAGCTCCCGGAGCAGCCCGTGCTTGGCGGCGCTGGCCGTGCCGATGACGTACGCGCCGCGTGCCTTGGCGATCTGGACGGCGAAGTGGCCCACGCCGCCGGCCGCGGCATGCACCAGCACCCGCTCGCCGGGCCGTACGTCCGCCGCGTCGACGAGGGCCTGCCAGGCGGTCAGCGCGGCGAGCGGCAGGGCCGCGGCCTCCACGTGGCTGAGGGACGCCGGCTTCGGCGCGAGGTGACGGGCCGGTGCGACGACGTACTCCGCGTACCCGCCGGCCTGCCGGGGGAACAGCGGCATGCCGTAGACCTCGTCGCCCGGGCGGAGGTGCCCGACGCCCGGCCCCACCGCCTCGACCGTGCCGGAGACGTCCCAGCCGACGGCCGGCAGCGGGCCCCATTCGATGAGGCCGCCGCTCGCGCGGGTCTTCCAGTCCACCGGGTTCACACCGGCGGCGTGCACCCGCACGAGCACCTCGTTCAGGCCCGGCTCCGGGCGCTCCACCTCGCGCTCCACGAGCTGCTCCGGACCGCCCCACCGCTCCACGACCACCGCACGCATGCTTTCCGCCTCGTTCCTTCTCGGTCGGCTTCCGCCGGGACCTCTCCGGCGGCGACCCGTTCACGATCCCGTCTCCCGGCTCCTCCTGGTGTTGGCCGCCTGGCCACTATGTGCCAGGATTTGGCCATGGACGACACGACACCGGACGAGACGGCTCCCCGGGTGCACCGCGTCGCGGTGCTCGCCCTGCCCGGGGTGCCGCCCTTCGAGCTCGGCATCCCCTCCCGCGTCTTCGGCAGCGCCGAGGGCACCGGGGGCCGCCCCCTGTACGAGGTCACCGTCTGCACCGCCGACGGCGCGCCCGTCCCGAGCGACGCGGGTTTCGTCGTCCAGCCGGCGGCGGGCCCCGAGGCGCTCGCCGCGGCCGACACCGTCGTCGTCCCGCCGACGCACGCCATGCCGGAGCTGGGGCGCGGCGGCCCGCTGCCGCCCGAGGTCGCCGCGGCCATCGCCGGGATCCGGCCCGGCACCCGTCTGGTGTCCATCTGCTCCGGGTCGTACGTGCTCGCCGCCGCGGGTCTGCTCGACGGGCGGCCGGCCACCACCCACTGGAACCTGGCCCCGGAGTTCCGGCAGGCGTATCCCGGGGTCAAGGTCGACGAGGACGTGCTCTTCGTCGACGACGGCGACGTCCTCACCTCGGCCGGCGGGGCGGCCGGGGTCGACCTGTGCCTGCACATGGTCCGCCGCGACCACGGTGCCGCGGCCGCCAACCGGGCGGCCCGCATGTGCGTCGTACCGCCGTGGCGGGACGGCGGGCAGGCCCAGTTCATCGACCGGCCGGTGCCCGAGCCGACCCTCGCCAGCACGACCGCGACCCGCGCGTGGGCCCTCGAACACCTCGGGGAGCCGCTCACCCTCGGCCGGCTCGCCGAGCACGCCCGGATGAGCCTGCGGTCGTTCACCCGGCGGTTCCGGGACGAGGTCGGGATGACGCCCGTGCAGTGGCTCACGGCACAGCGCCTGGAGCTGGCCAAACAGCTCCTGGAGACCACCGACCTCCCCATCGACCTCGTGGCGCACCGGGCGGGCATCGGCTCCGGCAACTCCCTGCGCGCGCACATGCGGACGGCCTTCGGCATCTCGCCCGCCGCCTACCGGCGCGCCTTCGGCACCGCCGATCCCGCGGCTACGGGGTGAGCCAGCCGCGCAGCAGACGGCTCACGGCCGGCATGGCCGCGTAGGTCATCAGCACGTTGAAGACGCAGGCCGTGATCGCGGCGCTGAGCAGGAGGGGGAGCGCCGTCAGGCGGGGCACGAGGAACAGGCCGCCGAGCACGGAGATCGGGTAGATCGCCAGGGTCGCGCTGAGCGCCATCTTCCACCGGGGCGGCGCGGGACGCGTCGAACCCGGCTTGGCGAACCAGGTCTCCATGCCGGTCAGCTCGCGGCGCGCGATCTCGGTGTGGTGGTGCCCCTCGCAGTCGGCGAACCAGGCCGCCCGCTCGGGCGACTCCTGCCAGGTCCGGCAGGCCTCCGAGTCCCGGAACCGGTGCACGAGGAACCAGGGTGCGTCGCCGCCGGATGAGCGGAAGAGGCCGTACCCGAGATGGCCGGGGAAGGCGGCCGCGGTGTCGAGGATGCCGTGCGCCCACTGCTCGAAGGCGGCTTCGTGACCCGGCTCCACCCGGCGGGCTATCAGGAGGGTCACCTCGCCGGTGTCGGCGGGGACGGTGGCGTGTTCAAGGCTGACCGCGGTCACATGCACTCCTCATGATCGCGCCGCGCCCGCCCACACTTTACGCGCACATCGGCGGATCACCAGCCGAAGCGGCGGTCGACCACCGCGGCGAACTCCTCGAAGCTCAGGACGCGGTCGCCGTTCTGGTCGGCCTCGTCGAAGAGGGCGGCGGAGTCGTCGACGTCCCCGACGCCCCAGAAGGGGATCGCGCCCTGGGCCGCCAGGGTGGGCCCCTTCTCCCGCAGTGCCCGGATGACCTCGGTGCGGGTGAGCGTGCCGTCCCGGTCGAGGTCGAGCGCGTCGAAGAGGATGCGGGCCTTGTCGCTCATCACGTGTCCTGTCCGGTGGGGCCGGGCGCGGGTGCGGCCGGCGCGTCGTGTGGGGGAGGACGCGCCGGCCGCACCTCGGGTTGCCTCCCGGCCGGCGCGGCGGTCGCGTACTCCCTGGACGCTCGATTCCATCGCCACGACGATGGAATCGAGCGTGGAAGGCTATTCCGAGGCGCGGAACGGTTGTACAGTCGATTCATGAGCAAGGCGGAAAGGGCAGTCATGGACGAGATCGACCGGGCCATCCTGCGGGAGCTCCAGACCGACGGGCGCATTCCCTACGCGGAGCTGGGACCCAAGGTGGGGCTGTCGCCGTCGGCGGCCCGGCAGCGCCTGCAGAGGCTGATCGACGCCAAGGCGGTCCAGGTCGTGGGGGTCACCGACCCCGTGGCCATGGGCAGCCAGGCGATGGCACTCCTCGGCGTCCGTGTCGACGGCGACTCCCGGGCGGTGGCCGACGCGCTGTCGCGCCATCAGGAGGTCGTCTACACCGTTCTCACCGCCGGCACCTTCGACCTGTTCGTCGAGGTCGTCTGCCGTCGCCCGGCCGAACTCCTCGACTTCGTCAACGACGTCGTGCGCCCGGTCGAGGGCGTCACGGCCGTCGAGAACTTCCCCTACTTCGGGATCCACACCCACCGCTTCCTCTGGGACGTCGGCTGACGGTCCCGCTCGCACCGAACGTTCCGCAGGCGCCGTACCCCACCGACAAGGACCAGACCAGCCATGCCCTCTCCCCAGTCATCCGGCGTCGACTTCTTCGCCCGCGAGGCACTGCCGGCCCCGCGGGTGACGGAGACCGACGCGCGGCGCATCGCCGCCGAGGTCTTCGGGCTCGCCGCGCACGCCGAATCGCTGGGCAGCCAGCAGGACACCAACTTCCTGCTGCGCGGACCGGACGGGGCGCCCGCCGCCGTACTCAAGATCGCCAACCCGGCGTTCAGCACGACCGAGATCGAGGCCCAGGACGCCGCCGCCGACCTCATCGCCGCCGCCGACCCCGCCCTGCGCGTGGCGACCGTCCTCCGCGACCGCGACGGCGCGCGGCAGGCCGCCACGGTCGACACCGCCGAAGGACCGCTCACCGCGCGCCTGCTGCGCCACCTGCCCGGAGGGGCCCTCTCCGGGCCCCGCCACCTCCCGCCGCGCACGGTGGCGGCGATGGGGGCCGTGGCCGGCCGGGTGAGCACCACGCTCCGCGACTTCCGGCACCCCGGACTCGACCGCGTCCTCCAGTGGGACATGCGGCACGCGGACCGGGTCGTGGACCTGCTGCTCCGCCACGTGCCGGACCCCGCCCACCGCGCCGCCGTCGAGGCCGCCACCGCCGAAGCCTGGGCCCTCGTGCGCGAGGTCGGCGACGGGCTGCCCCGCCAGGCCGTGCACCTGGACCTCACCGACGACAACCTGATCCGCTCGACGGGCAGCCCGCTCCCCGTCCCCGACGGGATCATCGACTTCGGCGACCTGACGCACACCTGGGCCGTCTCCGAGCTCGCGGTGACGCTGTCGTCCGTGCTGCACCACAGCGGCGCCGAACCCCACCACGTGCTCCCCGCCGTCCGGGCCTTCCACGCCGTCCGCCCCCTGTCCGCCGACGAGACCGAGGCGCTCTGGCCGCTCGTCGTGCTGCGCGCCGCCGCCCTCGTCGTCAGCGGCCGCCAGCAGGCCGCCGTCGACGGGGACAACGCCTATGTGAACGCGGCACTGGACCGGGAACGGCGGATCTTCGAGCAGGCCACCGAGGTGCCCACGGCCGTGATGACCGGCCTGATCGCCGACGCGCTCGGATCGCCCCGGCGACCGGCCCCCTCCCTCCCGGCCTTCGGACCGCTCGTGGCGGACCTCGCCGCATCCGGTACGGAGCCGCTCGACCTCTCCGCCGAGTCCGACGCGCTGGACCACGGCGCCTGGCTGGAGCCCGGCACGGAGGACCGGCTGGCGGCCGAGCTGCTCGACCGCGGCGCCGACGCCGTGACCACCGCCTACGCGCAGCCGCGCCTGAGCGCCTCCACCGTGCTGTCGGCCGACTCGCCGGCGACGGTCCCCACCGGCATCGACCTCTGGCTCGGCGCCCCCTCGGAGCTCCGGGCCCCGCACGACGGCGAGATCGTCCACGCGTCACCCGGCCGGGCCACCCTCACCTGCGGCTCCCCGCTCCTCCTCGATCTGGCGTGGAACGACGCCGCCACCTCCTGCCCGCCCGCCGGCACCGCGCTGCGCGCCGGCGACCGGCTGGCCGCCCTGCCCTCCCGCACCCGCCTGCGCCTCACCCTCCGGCACCGGCACGGGCCCGAGGTCCCCGCCCTGGTCAGGCCCGAGTACGCCGCGGGCTGGCTGGCGCTCACCGCCGACCCCGCGCCCCTCGTCGGCGCGCCGACCACCGACGGCCGGTCCCAGGAGGACCTGCTCGCCCGTCGCGACGCCGCGTTCGCCACGGTGCAGGAGCACTACTACGGCAACCCGCCCCGGATCGAACGCGGTTGGCGCCACCACCTGGCCTCCACCGACGGCCGCGCCTACCTCGACATGGTCAACAACGTCACCCCGCTGGGCCACGCCCATCCCCGCGTCGAGCGGGCCGTGGCACGGCAGTTGCGGCGTCTGAACACCAACTCCCGGTTCCACTACGCGGCGGTCGTCGAGTTCTCCGAACGGCTCGCCGCCCTGCTGCCCGCGCCGCTCGACACGGTGTTCCTCGTCAACTCCGGCTCGGAGGCGGTCGATCTGGCCGTCCGGCTGGCCATCGGAGCCACCGGCCGCCACGACGTCGTCGCCCTGCGCGAGGCGTACCACGGCTGGACGTACGCCTCGGACGCCGTGTCCACCTCGATCGCCGACAACCCCAACGCCCTCGCCAGCAGGCCCGACTGGGTCCACACCGTGGACTCGCCCAACCCCTACCGGGGGCGCCACCGCGGCGAGGACGCGAAGGCCTACGCGACCGAAGCCGTCCGGGCCGTCGAGGAGCTCGCGGCGGCGGGCCGGGCGCCGGGCGCGTTCATCAGCGAGTCCTTCTACGGCAACGCCGGCGCCGTCGCGCTGCCCGACCGGTACCTCGCCCAGGTGTACGCGGCGGTGCGGCGCCACGGCGGACTGACCGTCGCGGACGAGATCCAGGTCGGATACGGCCGCCTCGGCTCCTGGTTCTGGGGATTCGAGCAGCAGGGCGTGATCCCCGACATCGTCACCGTCGCCAAGGCGATGGGCAACGGCCACCCGCTCGGCGCGGTGATCACCTCGCGGGCCGTGGCCGAGAGGTACCGCGACCAGGGGTACTTCTTCTCCTCCACCGGTGGCAGCCCCGTCTCCAGCGTCGCCGGCCTCACCGTCCTCGACACCCTCCGGGACGAGGACCTCCAGGGCAACGCGGTCCGCGTCGGCACCCACCTCAAGGCCCGCCTCGAGGAACTCGCGGAACGCCACCCCCTCGTCGGCGCCGTCCACGGAGCCGGCCTCTACCTCGGCGTCGAGCTCGTACGCGACCGCGTCACCCTCGAACCCGCCCCCGAGGAGACCACGGAACTCTGCGACCGCATGCTCGACCTGGGAGTCATCGTCCAGCCGACCGGCGACCACCAGAACGTCCTCAAGATCAAGCCGCCCCTGTGCATCGACCGCGCGGCCGCCGACTTCTTCGCCGACACCCTCGACCGCGCCCTCACCGAACTCCGGTGACCCTCCCCGGGTAGTACGGGCGGTTGTGGGCGGCCACCGGCGCCGACTGGAAGGTCCAGGCGCCGGCGGCCGGGGCGCCGTCCGGCAGGACGGTGCGGAGGTCGCGGCCCAGGTCGCCGTCCGGGGCGTGCACCGCGAGGAGGGTGCGCCCGGAGTGCCCGGGGGCGCTCAGGTCGTACCAGCCGTAGGGCTGGTAGACGTTCATCGGCCCGGCGAGCAGACGGCCCTCGCGGTCGGTTCCGTAGCCGGTGACCGGGGCGGAGTTGGCGGCGACGGCGGTCAGGCCGTCCAGTCGCGCCGTGAGGTCGAGCAGGGGGGCCGTGCCCTTCTCCAGACTCTCGTCCGGGCCGACCCCGGCGGCTTTGCACCGCACGGTCCACGTCCGGCCTTCGGGCCCGTTGAGGGACGGCAGGTCGACCTCGAACCAGCCGGGGTACTTGGGCTCCGCGTAGAGCTCGCGTCCGGCCCTGATCGCGAACGGGTTGTCGCACACGACGTGGAGCCGGGCGATGCCCAGGAGCTTCGTCTGGTCCCAGCCCCGCGCGTACTCGGCGTAGGTCAGCCGCGGCAGGCGGTCCGCCTCGGCCGTCGGGAAGGCGATGACGTTGAACTCGATCTCCTGGGTGACGCCGCCGCCGAACGCGTACTGCGCGAAGTACAACTGGTAGTTGAGGGAGACCAGTGCCCGTCCGTCGTCGAACGTCGCCGCCGTCAGGTCCGGATGGTACTTGGACAGCAGCGCGCGGACCGGGTCCGGATCGACCAGCCAGTCGACACCGACCTGGTGCAGGGCCCCGTAGTGGAAGGGGAGCTGGAAGGGCTCGGGCACGGGAGGCAGCGGAAGCGGGCTCATGCGGGGGCTCCTGGGGCGGTCGGGTCGAGGAGGGTGAGGGGGCGGTCGCGGGCCGTCAGGTCCGCCTCGACGCGCTCGGCGCTGCGCAGCGCCAGCGCGGCCATCGTCAGCGTCGGATTGGACGTGGCCACCGAGGGCATGCTGCCGCAGCCGACCGCGTACAGGCCCGGGTGGTCCCAGCAGCGCTGCCAGGCGTCCACCACCGACGTGGCGGGCGAGTCGCCCATGATGTGGGTGCCGGCGGCATGACCGGCCCCCCGGTAGCCGTACGTGCGGCCACGGTGCTCGAAGCGGCCCGGCCAGGCCGCCGGCGGCGCGTAGTCCGTGTGGTCCTCGGCGCCGAGCAGCTCGAAGACCTGCTCCGAGACGGCCCGGGCGGCGGCCATCCCCTCCTTGACGTGCTCGTCGAGGTCATAGGTGACCAGGGGCCGGGGGAGGCCCAGCGCATCACGCTCGGAGGGGTGGAGCGTGACCCGGTTCGCGGGGTCGGCACCCTGCTCCATCTCGAACTGGAGGGCGAACTGGCGGCGGAGCCTGTCCCCGACCGCCTCCCTCAACTCCGCCCCGAGAAGACCCCGTTCGCCGAGGAAGTGCTCCACGTCCGTCTCGACCGGACCCTTCGCCCAGGTCCAGCCCCACGTCCCGAACTCGACGCGGAACGGCGCCCGCAGCCGACGCTCCGGACCGGCGCGGAAGCCCTCGAAGCCGGAGACGGAGCCGGGACCCCGGTACGACCCGGCATGCTCGCCCCCGGGCAGCAGCCCCCAGGTCAGCAGCACCGGATGGTCCATCAGGTTGCGGCCGAGCTGACCGCTGCCGTCCGCGAGCCCCGACAGGAGCAGCAGCCGGGCGTTCTCCACCGCGTGCGCGGCGAGCACGACGACATCGGCATGCGCCACGGACGCCTCGCCGTCGTACGAACGGTACTCCACGCCCGTGGCGCGCCCCCGCCCGTCGACGAGGACCCGGCTGACCACGGACCGGTCCCGGAGCGTCACCGAAGCGCTCCACCGCCCCTGGGTCTTGAGCGGGGTGTACTTCGCATGCGACGGGCAGTACGGGATGCAGCTCGCGTTGCCCACGCACCGGCTGCCCGGATCCGGCCGCCCGCCCCGCCCGCGCGGAACGTAGCCGCGGCCGCCGTCGTACCGGGGATCGGGGACGCCGTTGCGCGCGTGCGGGGTGCCGACCACCCTCAGCTCGACCTCCCGCAGCGCCACGGGGTCCTTGACGCGCCTGCCGTCGAGACGGGCCGCGAGGAGGCGGTCAAGCCGGGCGGCGGGCAGGGGCCGCATGGGGAAGACGTAGCCCTCGGGGAAGCGCAGACCGAGCCGCGCGCGCTGCTCGTCGGCGTCGGCGGCCACGCCCAGGTGCTCCTCGGCCGCCCGGTAGTGGGGTTCGAGCTCGTCGTACGTGAGCGGCCAGCTCCGCCCGTACCCGAAGGACCCGGTGTCGAAGTCCTCCGGCAGCATGCGGGGCGCGAGACCGGTCCAGACGTTGCCGGTGCCGCCGTTGGCGCGGACGTACCCGCTGGCGTACGGGAGCGGGCCGTCCTGCAGCAGATGACCGGCCGCCCGGAACCCCGAGGGCCCGTCCGTGCCGACGAGGTCCGAGACCTCCGGCGCGGAGGCCTCCGGACGGGGCCGGTACGGCGACCCCGGCAGCCTCCCGGCGGCCGTCAGGTACGCGGTGAGCGGATCGGCGGCCGGTCCGCGGCCGCCGGGGTCCGCCGCGCCCGCCTCCAGGACGAGCACGCGCCGGCCGCGCCGCCCGAGCCGGTGCGCGACGAGCGAGCCGGCGACACCCGCACCCACCACGATCACGTCGTACCGCGTCACCGCGCGCCCCCCTCGGCCCAACTCCCGTACCCTCCGGGAGCGGCGGCGGGGGCCGTCAGACCGGCCGCCTTCCACACCAGGCCCTCGGCGTAGGCGCGCGGGGAGACCAGTCTCGGCGGCGGGCCCGGCCAGCTGCCCGTGTACCAGAGGTACGCGACCGCCCGAGCCCCCGCCGCCGACTCGCCTCCGGGCGGCGGGAGTTCGGTTATCTCCTCCAGCTCCCGCAGCAGCCGCCCGTACCGCTCGGAGCCGAGCTCCTGCTCCGCCACCGCCCGGTAGGCCTCGATGAGTCCGGTGGCCGCCAGGTCCTCCGCGGCGAAGCCCGTCAGCCGCGCCGACAGGGCCGTGAATCGCTGTGTCTCGTCCGTCATGGGCACGCGGGCATCGGTGCCCCGCCGCCCGCCGGGCCATGCCCCGCGCCCCCGGAACGGCTTGATCGTGACGGCGAGCGCTCCCCCGCACGACTGGCGCCTGGCGGCCCTCCGTTCGAAGTTCGACGGGGTGCTCGTTCAGCGGCGGACCGTCCATGCGGGAGCGGCAAGTGGCGACTTCGCGCCATCATGCGCCCGCGCCGCACGAGAGCGTCTCCGACGCCACCGCGTTCACTACTCTCGGCATCCATGAATGCCAGTCCGATCACCGGCGGTAGCCGGTGCGTGGTGCCGAGGGCGAGCCGGCGACTCCGATGAGACGACTCTGGAGGCAGACGCTCTCCTTCCCGCCGACCGTGCGGCTGCTCATGGCGAACCAGTTCGCGATCAACCTCGGCTTCAACATGCTGATGCCGTACCTCGCCTCCCACCTGGCGGGCGATCTCGGCCTCGCCGCCTGGGCCGTGGGCCTCGTCCTCGGCCTGCGCCACTTCTCCCAGCAGGGCATGTACCTCCTCGGCGGCACGATCGCCGACCGGGTGGGGTACAAGGCGCCGATCCTGGCGGGCTGCCTCCTGCGGACCGTGGGCTTCGGGATGCTGGGCTGGGTGGAGAGCCTCCCCGCGCTGATCCTCGCCTCCCTCGCCACCGGCTTCGCCAGCGCCCTGTTCAACCCCGCCGGCCGCGCCTACCTGGCCGCCGAGGCGGGGGAGCGGCGCGTCGACGCCTTCGCCGTCTTCAACGTCTACTACCAGGCCGGGATGCTCCTCGGACCGGTCGTCGGGCTCGGCCTGCTGGCCGTCGACTTCCGTCTGGTGTGCGCCGTCGCGGCCGCGGTGTTCGCCGGCCTCTCGGTGCTCCAGTGGCGGGCCCTGCCCGCCCGGCGCGGCCCGGAGACCGGCACCGCGCCGGGCGGGGTCGCCGCGCAATGGCGGGAGGTGGCCGCCAACCGGCCCTTCGTCCTGTTCGCCGTGGCCATGGCCGGCTCCTCCGTCCTGGCCTTCCAGACCTACATGGCCCTTCCGCTCGTCGCCGCCGAGACGCTCGGCACCGACGGCCCCCTCGTCACCGGCGGACTCTTCGTCGTGTCCTCGGCCGTGGCCGTCGTCGGGCAGCTGCGCCTGACCGCGTGGGTGAAACACCGGTGGAGCGTCCGGCAGGCACTCGTACGGGGCCTCTCGCTCATAGGTCTTGCGTTCGTCCCGCTCGCGCTGTTCCCCCAGGGGACCGTCGCGGCCAGGAGCGGCTGCCTGGGCGTGGCGGCGGTGCTCCTCGCCACGGGATCGGCCGTGGTCTACCCCTTCGAGATGGACATGGTGGTGGCGATGGCCAGGGGCCGCCTCGTCGCCACGCACTACGGGCTCTACAGCACCGTCTCGGGCCTGGGCATCACCGGCGGCAACTTCGCCGTCGGCGCCCTGTGGGACGCCGCGCGCCACGAGGAGTTCCTGGTGTGGGGAATGCTGGCCTCCCTCGGCCTGGCGTCCGCCGCCGCGGTCGCGGCGCTGGCCCGGGTGGGCCATCCGGCCGTACGGCCGCCGGAGACCGCACCGGTCTGATCCCCCTACCGGGCCTGCCGCCCCGCCCGCGAACGGCCTGTTCACGCACGGTGGGCGGGGTGTCGGATCCCCCGGGCCCGGAGATACTGCCGGGAGGATGTCACACCGACGCGGGAGGTCCACCGTTGCGGGAGACGAACGACACGGACGGCGGTCCGGGCGCTTCACGGGGCAGCCGGATCCGGTGGCAGGTCGTGACGCTGCTGTTCGCGGCCGTGGTGATCAACTACATCGACCGGTCGAGCCTGTCCGTGGCCCTTCCGGCCGTCTCGCGCGACCTCGGCCTCGACGACGGCGTGTCGGGTCTGATCCTCGGAGCCTTCTTCTGGACGTACGCCGCCTTCCAGATACCGACCGGGCGCCTGGTCGACCGGCTGGGCGCACGCGCGGTACTGGCCGTCGCCGCGCTGAGCTGGTCCCTGGCCACCGCGCTCACCGGCCTGGCGGCCACCGGCGCCTGGCTGCTCGGGTTCCGGCTGCTCCTCGGCGTCGCGCAGGCGGCCCTCTTCCCCGCGGCGACCAGCTGTGTGGAGCGCTGGTTCCCCCGGGACGAACGGGCGCTGGCGAGCGGGGTCTACGACAGCGGGGCCCGGGTGGGCACCCTGCTCGCCATCCCCGTGTTCTCCGCGCTGATCGCCGGGCTGGGCTGGCGGCTGGCCTTCGCCGTGGTGGGGCTCGCCGGCGTGATCTGGACGGCGGTGTGGTGGCGCTTGTTCCGCGACGAACCGGCCCGCCACCCCGGCGTGTCCGAGGCGGAGCTGCGCCGGATCGACAGACCCGACCCGGCGGGGGACGGCACGGCACGGGACGCGACGGCGAACCCCGGATGGAGCACGCTGTTACGCAGCCGGACGGTCTGGGGCGCGGTCGTCGCCGTCGTCGCCCAGTCGTACGTCATCTACTTCTTCATCACGTGGTTCCCCTCGTACCTCATCGACGCCCGGGGGTTCACCCTGCTCAAGTTCGGCCTCCTCGGGGCGGTTCCCGCGCTGGCGGCCGTCGCGGGGAACTGGCTCGGCGGATGGGTCTCGGACGCCCTGGTGCGCCGCGGCAGGACGGTCACCTTCGCCCGGAAGAGCTGCGGCGCGGGAGGCCTGCTGGTCTCGGCCTCGGTGGGGGCGGCGGCGGTCGTCCCGGGGGCCGGAGCGGCCCTCGCCCTGCTGTCGCTGTCCTTCGCCGGGGTGTCGTTCGCGACGTCCGTCCTGCTGACGATCCCCGCCGACATCTCGCCGCCCGGATCGTCGGTGGCGGGCACGCTCCAGAGCGTCCAGAACACGTTCTCCGGCATCGCCGGCATCACCTCCCCGCTGGTGATCGGCTACCTGAAGGGAGCGACGGGATCGTTCGTCCCGGGACTGCTGTCGGCCGCGTTCGTCGCCGTACTGGGCTGTCTCGCGCTGCTGTTCCTGGTGGACCGCATCGATCAGGACGTCCTGCGCGAGGGCGCGAGGCGTTCTTGCGAGCCGCGCCGGACCCGGCCACGCTGGGTTCCCGGGGCGGAACGACAGAAGCCGGGTGAAGTCCGGCAGCCTTGAGCGAACTGGGACGAAGGAGAGCCTGTGCTGGACGACGCCATTCCCGAGATCGCGCGCACATGGATCGACGACAGGGCCTTCGCGGTCTTCGCGACCCTGAGACCGGAGGGGCAGCCGCACCTCTCGGTGGTGTGGTGCGCGACCGACGGGGACGAGGTCCTCGTCAGCACGCTGCGCGACCGGATCAAGTACCGGCACCTGGCCCGGGACCCCCGGGCCACGCTGCTGGTGTACCCCCGGGACAACCCGAACTCGTACGTGTCGCTGGAAGGCACGGTCGTCCTCCAGGAGGAGGACGCCGCGGAACTCATCCAGAAGTTGTCGATGAGGTACAAGGGCCGCGCCTACCCGGACGACACCGGCGCCGAACGGGTGACGGTGAGGCTGCGGCCCGAGCGCGTCTTCGTCAGGGAGCTTCCGGCGGCAGGCCGGTGACCGGCAGCTGACGGCCCGAGCGGGCGGCCTCGACGGCGAGGGCGGCGACCAGGGCCGCCGCATGCGCCTCGCCGAGGCCGGCCGCGCGGGGCGGCTTGCCGCTCGCGCAGCACTCGGCGAAGTGCTCGTGCAGGCCGACGAATCCGGCGTCGTCGTCGTCGAGGACCTCGACCCGGGTCTCCGGCGCGTCGGCCGCGGCGCTCTCGGTGCGGAAGTACCGCTTGTCGAACCGGCCGCGGTCGAACGCCGCCGAGCCCGCCGTGCCCACGATGTCGAGACTGCCGAACGGGATGTGCGCGTCGCTGATCCAGGAGCCCTCGACGGTTCCCACGGCCCCGCTGGGGAAGCGGAGCAGTACCGTCGCCGCGTCGGCCACCTGGTTGCGGCCCGGATGGGTCATGGCGGTCACGGCACTGGGCCGCTCGTCGAGCATCCACATGATCTGGTCGATGCCGTGCACGAGCGACTCCATGATGATGCCGCCGCTGCGGGAGTCGTCCCACAGCCAGGCGCCCTCCCGGTCCCGCAGGCTGTACATGCGGTGGTAGGCGTGGGCGACGGCGCCGAACTCGCCCGTCCGCACCCGCTCGTGCAGCGTCCGCAACTGGGGGACGAACCGGAAGTGGTAGGGCACCATCACCGTCAGCCCCCGCTCCGCCGCCAGCCGCTCCAGGGCCGGGATGCGCTCCGGGCGCAGCCCCACCGGCTTCTCGATCACGAGGTGCTTGCCCGCGCGCAGCACCGCCTCGGCGATGTCCAGATGGGTGTCCGGAGGCGTGCAGACGATCACCGCGTCGACGTCCGGGTCTGTGAGGGCGTCGTCGAGGCGGTCCGTCACCCGGGGCGAGCCGAAGACGGCGGGCAGGCGGGTGGGCTGCCCGGGTTCGACGACGACACGGACGAGTTCGGACCGGTCGACGCGGCGCAGGACACGGGCGTGCCGCCCGGCGGACCAGCCGCTTCCGACGATCGCGCAGTGGATCATGCCGTTCCTCCTGTGGACGTACCGGGACCGATGACGAGGGCTTGGGCCGCGCGGGCGGCTCGGGCGGCGATGAGCTCGGCGGTCAGTCCCGCGCCGTGCAGGAGTTCGCCGTAGTCGCCGGAGCCGGGGGACGCCGTGAGGTCGCAGCGCAGGAGCCGGGGGAGCGGCGGACCCCCGTGCGCCTCACGGGTGACGAGGGCCTCCGCGAGGGTGGCGGCGAGCGCGCCAGGGCCGGTCTGGTCCTCGCAGGCGAGCACCAGGGAGTACGGCCGGAGCAGCTCGGCGAGCCCGTCGGGCGCCGGGGCGAGCCGGCCGATCTCCAGGGCGGAGGCGGCGATCCCGTACCGCTCGCCCAGCAGCCGCGCGGCCCGCTGCGCCTGTTCGCACAGGGCGCCCTGGGCGCACAGCAGGACGGGGCCGTCCCGCCGGGCGAGCCATCGCGCCGGCGCCCAGGCCTCGGCGGTGCCCGCGGGAGGGTCGAGCGTGACGGGTCGGCGGACGAGGCGGACCCAGCGGGGTCCCGGACGGGCGGCGCAGTACGCGGCCAGGGCGCGCGCCCCCGGCGCGTCGGAGGGGGCGACGACCTCGACGCCCGGCAGGGCGCGGACGAGAGCGGCGTCCTCGGTGGCGTGGTGCTGCACGCCGTCGCGCCCGGCGCTCAGTCCGGTCATGCCCGCGAGGACGGTCACATCGGCCTGGTGCAGGGCGACGAGGGAGCGCAGCGGCTCCAGCGCGCGCAGGGACAGGAACGACGCGAAGCCCGCGACGACCACCCGCAGCCCGGCCCGTGCCAGGCCGAACGCGGCGGCGACGGCGGTGGCCTCGGCGATGCCGGCGTCGACCACGCGCTCCGGGTGGAGCCGGGCGAACTCCCCGAGCCGGAAGGAGAGCGTGGCGTCGCAGGTGACGACGACGAACGGCTCGGGCCGCCGGAGGAGCTCCTCGCACAGGGCGCCCGTGAACGCCTCCAACTGGGTCTCGGCCGAGGCCGGGGCGCTCATCCGCGGCCCGCCTGCCGCTCGGTGTACATCCGGAAGTCGGGCGAGGCGACGTCCGTCGCGAGGGGGACGTGGACGAGCGTCGGACCCTCGGCCGCGAGCGCCACCTTGAGGACGGCCTCGAAGGACACCTCGTCCCGCACCCTGTGGGCCTGCCAGCCGAACCCCCGGGCCACCGCCGTCCAGTCCGTGGGGGCGAAGGACG
This sequence comes from Streptomyces sp. NPDC021012, assembly GCF_044333355.1. Taxonomy (NCBI): domain Bacteria; kingdom Bacillati; phylum Actinomycetota; class Actinomycetes; order Kitasatosporales; family Streptomycetaceae; genus Streptomyces; species Streptomyces sp. NPDC021012. Next base: position 574,661 of record NZ_JBIRQU010000002.1, on the reverse strand, counting down.
CCACGAGCCGGGGATCGCCCAGGCTGACCGAGGACACCCGGTTGAGCAGGCCGAAGGCGTTGTCGTCGAGGAGGACGAACACCAGGCGGGCCCCGGTGCGGACGGCGGTCTCCAGCTCCTGGCAGGCCAGCGCGAACCCGCCGTCGCCGCCGATGCCGATGACGGTCCGCTCCGGCCGCGAGAGGGCCGTCGCGATCGCCGCGGGCAGCGCGTAGCCGATGCTTCCGCTGCCGCGCGGCGCGATCACGGACCGCCCGGCCGTACGGCAGCGGAAGTGGGCTCCCGCCCAGCTGCATGCGCGGGACGCGTCGGCGACGACGGCGGTGTCGTCGGGGCACAGCTCGGTCAGGGCGTGGACGAGGGCGCCGGGCGACGGGCTGATGCCGTCCTGCGGAGGGTCGAGCAGGGCGCCCGTCGTGCCCGTCCAAGGGGGCGAGCCCCGCCACCCGGCCGCGTCCAGCGCCTCGCCCAGATCGTCCAGGGCAGCCCCCGCGTCGGCATGCAGGGCGTGTCGGGGGGTGAGGATGCGGCCGAGCTCCTCCTCGTCGACGTCCACCTGGACGCAGACGGCGCCGGGGCCCGGCAGCCGCCCGTACCCTGTGGACTTGTCGCCCGCCTTGCTGCCGATCCACAGCACCACGTCGGCGCGTTCGGCGAGGGCGTTGGCGGCCGCCGACCCCTTCGCGCCGACGACGCCGATGCTGTGGGGGTCGGTCTCGGCCAGAACGCCCTTGCCGTTGAAGGTCGTTCCCACGGGGATGCCGAACCGGTCGGTGAAGTCCGCCAGTTGCCCGTACGCCCCGGAGAGCTGCACGCCGCCGCCCGCGACCAGCAGGGGACGCTCGGCGGTCATGAGCAGGCGCGCCACCTCGGCCAGCTCCCGGCGGTCGGGGCGGATCCGGACGGGGAAGCGTCCGGCCGCGAGGGCTCCGTCGAGGGGGACTTCGAGCGGTCCCCCGTACGGTGCGGCGAGCAGGTCGGACGGTACGTCGAGGTGGACCGGTCCTGGGCGCCCCGAGACCGCGAGGCGGACCGCGCGGGCGGCCAGCTCCGGCAGCCGGGCCGCGTCCGGTACGGCGAGGGTGGCCTTCACCGCCGGCCGGAACATCTCCTGGTGCCGGCACGCCGCCGTGCTCCACCGGCCCTCCTGCGCCGCGGGGACGCCACTGGTGAGCGCGACGAGCGGAACGGAACTGTTGAAGGCCTCGTGCAGGGCGGGCAGGAGCAGCGGGGAGCCGATCCCGCCGGGGGCGTCCACGACGGCGACCCCGCCGGTGAACCTGGCGCAGGCGTCCGCCATGTACCCCGCGGCGGTCTCGCTGCGGGCCATCACGTGCCGCACCCCGGCACGGCGCACGGCGGCGTACCACGGCAGCGTGGACTCGCCGGGCAGGCCGAAGAACATCTCCACTCCCGCGCCGCGCAGGGCGTGGACCAGTACGTCCGATCCGGTGCGCATCACGAACTCCTCCCGGGGACAGCGGGCCCCGTCACGGGGCGGGCAAGACGGTCGAGGGCCCGCCGCAGGGCCTCGGTCAGGTGCTCCTCCGCCGCGGCGAGGACGGCGTCGTCGGGGATCCAGCTCATCGGTACGGGGCGCTCCTCCACGGCCGGGACGCCCCTGCCGCGCTTCGTGGCGGCCCACAGCACGGCCGGACCCGCCGTGGTGTTCAGCAACGTGCCGATCGTGTCGTCGAGTCGTGCAGCGTCGTGCCCGTCCACGGCGGCGAACGCGGGTGCGGCGGCGCTCAGCATCCGCCGGGTGGCGTCGCCCGGGGGGACGGCGCCGCCGGACTGGTAGCCGTTGGCGTCCACGACGAACAGGACGTTGCGCAGACCGGCGCGGACCGCCCACTGGATCCCCTCCAGGGCGATGCCGGACTGGAGTTCGCCGTCGCCCAGGACCACGGCGACGCGCCCCGTGCCGCCGAGCAGCGAAAGGCCGTGGGCGAGCCCCGCCGCCGCGGGCACGGCGAGGCCGAGGGACCCGCTGGTCATGCCCACCGCCGGCAGGAAGGACAGATTGGGGTGCCCCTGGTAGGCGCTGCCCGGAGCGGCGTAACTCCCGTCCCCCCGCCAGCCGGTGACCGCAGCGTACAGGGCCGGGGCCGCGTGCCCCTTGGACAGGACGAGCCGGTCGTGGTCGGGGGTCTCCTCCCCGGGACCGGCGAGCCGAAGCCGCTCGGCGAGGACTGCCAGGACGTCGGCCACCGAGAGGCAGGAGCCGAGGAAGCCCCAGCGGGCGGCCCGCACCGCGCGTACCGAGGCCAGCCGGACGCGCAGCGCCCGGGCCTCGACGCGGAGCAGGTGCCGCGGGTCGTACGACGGCTCAGTCATCGGCGGTCCCGTTCCGCTCGCCGCCGGTCAGATTGACCAGGACCGGTTCCTCGCGCCGGATCTCCCCGCGCGCGGCGAGCTGAGCGGCGCCCGCGAGGGCGGCCGCCGCGGCGAAGCAGACGTCGATGCCCTCGTCCTGCGCCAGCCAGCGGCGCGCGTCGATCATCTCCGCGTCGGACACGGCGGCGAAGGAGCCGCCCGTCCCGGTGGTGATGGCGCGCATGTGCGGATAGGTGTTGGTGGGGTCCCCGCGCAGGATCGCCTTGGCGAGCCCCTGCGGGCGGCGCAGGACGTGGTGCGGCAGGATGCGGTCGCTGCCTTCCCTGGCGGCGTTCCACATGGGGGCGCAGCTGCGCTGCTGCACGCACACGAAGCGGGGCATCCTCCGCAGCCTGCCCATCTCCAGGTACTCGCGGGCGCCCTTGTGCGCGCCGTAGACCCCCATGCCGCTGCTGATGGCCTGCACGACCACCGCCGGCTCCTCGGGCATCTGGTCGTACGCCTCCAGGTAGGCCAGCTTCAGGCCCTCGCGGCGGGCGGAGTTGAAGAATCCGCCCTCGAAGACCAGGCCGTGTTCGTCGGCGTAGGCGCGGCCCGCCTTGGCGGCGCCGACGAAGTCGTCGTCGACGACGTGCAGGGTGACCCCGGGGTGGTCGGTGTACTGGTGCCGGTCGACGAAGTCGCGTCCCGCGAAGAGGTGGGCCCGCAGGCCCCGGGTGAACGGCAGGCCCCAGGCGAAGGAGCTGGAGCTGTTGCCGGTGGAACTGGCCACGAACTCGTCCACCCCCAGCTCCTGGAACACCGCCAGGACGCAGGCGGCCATGCGGTCCTTGGTGGTCCGCGTCGCGTTCCCCGTCTCGTCCTTCAGATAGAGCCGGTCGAGCCCGATGCGCGCGCCGAGGGCGCGGGCGTGGACGCACGGGGTGTTGCCGTCCCCGATGTGCAGGACGGACTCGGGCCGGCGCAGGGGGAGCAGATCGAAGTAGCGGGCGCCGGGGACGGTCTCCTCCTCGTGGACGGTCGCCGCCTTCAGGTCGTAGACCGGGTCGAGGAGTCCGCCGCAGTCGCAGGACGGTTCGGCGGCGGCGTACGGGCGGCTGCGTCCGCAGCGGACGCAGACCGCGTGGACGGTCTTCCCGCTCGCCCCGAAGGGCGCGGGAGACCGCCGGAGCGGGCGGGTCATGAGTTCTCGCCTCCTTCGGGCGGGCGGACGTCGGCTGGTGACACGACGTGGAGTCCGCCGCCGGGGGTCAGCCCGCGCCGGCGCCCGGTGCGCTGGTCCTCGGACAGCAGGACCACGTTCATGTGGTTCGGCAGATGGGTGTCGTCGAATCCCAGGACGTGGCCCAGGAGGGTGCCGTCGGCCTCGCGCACGGCGTCCCCGACGCAGAGCAGCCCCGCGTCGAACGCGGCGAAGCCCAGGTAGGCGACCTCGTCGACCCGGTCGCTGCCGGGCGGTGGCGGGGCCGGGGTGGTCATCAGCTCGTGCACGGCGCCCGCGCACACCGCGCGGGTCTGCCAGCGCTCCAGCCTCATGCCGCGCGCGAGGCGGCGGTGCTCCATGACGGCCACCCAGGTTCCGGTCATCGGGGCGCGCGGCCAGCGCCGGGCGTCGGGCAGATCGGGCACGGCCTCCGTGAGCCGGTGGTGCCGCAGCCCGGCGCCCACCCGCTCGGCGGCCTGACCGTCGTACGCGGGCACGGTCGTCCACGGGAAGGCGGCCACGACGGAGCCGGAGACGCGTTCGCCCGCGGCCGCCGGGGCGGGGCCGATGCCGTGCCACGCCGGATACCGGGCCGCCGCCACCGAGGCGGCCCGGCGCAGCGCCGCCTCACGGGCGGCCCCCGGGACGGTCCCGGGAGAACCCCCGGAGGGGGCGGTCACCAGAGTCAGGGGGGCCTGTCCGGTACGCGCGGCACCCAGGGCGCGGACGAGCTCGTCGGCGGTGAACGCGACGTGTTCGTCCGCGTCTTCTCCACCCGGGCCGGGCCCGGGCAGGGCGAGGGAAGGATGATCGGCCAGACAGGTCCGCCCGTTCAGGGCGGGACTGCGCCGCACCCAGGGGGCGGGCACCTCGCACGGCCCCGGCAGGCCGCGCACCAGGATCCGGTCCGGCTCGCCCTCGACGGCGGTGAGCTGTACGGCCGACCACGCCACCAGCTCCGCGGCGTGCCCGTACAGCAGGGGCAGGACCGCCCCGGCCGTCCCTGACCCGTCGTCGAGCAGCAGCGCCGTCCCCGAGGCGGAGCCCACGGCCGCCGCCGCGAGCACCGGACCGTCCTGCGCGGCCACCGCCGCGAGGAGCGCCTCGGCGAGCCACACCGGTTCGCGCACGGCCCTCGGATCGTCGCGGACTCCGGCGTACAGCACGGTCCGTGCCGCGGCGTCGGTGACGAAGCGGTCCCTACGGCCGGGCAGGCGGACGATGCGGAACCGGCCCGACGCGGTCGGTTCGACGCGGCCGGTACGGCCCCGGTGCAGGGCGATCGGCTCGGAGGGCCGGTCGTCGGGCGCGTCGAGCCGGTCGAGCGCGGGCGGGTCGACGAGCGCCGCCAGACAGACGGCGTCCGGCGGCCGGGCGCCGGGTCCGGGCGGGGCGGCGGGCCCCAGGACCGCGCCGGCGTAGGCGACGACGACGGGATCGTTGCTCAGCAGCCTGACCCGCCGGGCGCCCACGGAGAGGTCGACGGCGTGGTCGGGCGGGGCGCCGAGCGTCGAAGCGAGGAGTTCGAGGGTGTCACTGTCCTGCACAGCGGCGGTCACGCGTCCTCCGTTGAGTCGTTCGATGACGTGGGAGTCGTTCGATGACGTCGTGGGACGGGCACCGGTGACGGCGGTGCCGGCGGGGGTCAGGCGAACCAGTGGTCGGGGACCGTGACGCCGAGGCCGGGCTCGGAGGGCAGGCTCAGGCGTCCGTCGCGGACCTCGAAGCCCCCCTGGGGGCCGTGGTCGGGATCGAGGATGACGAGGGAGAAGTAGTAGTCGCAGCCGTCGGCCAGGCAGGGCAGGGTGAGCATCTGGTGCAGCGCTGCGGTCGTGCCGAGGCGCGACTCCTCGAACGCCCCGGCGTAGCCGTAGACCCCGGACAGGGCCGCCGCGGCGGCGATCCGCCCGGTGGCGCCGTAGCCGCCGAGCTTGCCGATCTTGAGGCTGATGACGTCGTAGCAGCCCTCGGCGAGCAGGCGGCGGGCGTCGGCGGGCGTACGGCAGCCCTCGTCGGCGCACAGGCGGACGCCCGAGGAGTCCCGCAGACGGCGCAGCGGCTGCGACTGCTCGGGCGGGAAGGGTTGTTCCACGAAGTCGATCGGGATGTCCGCCACCGCTTCAAGGAGTCGGGGAAGCGTCAGCGGGTCCGCCGTGCAGTTGAAGTCGAGCCGGAGGGTGATGTCGTCGTGGCGGCCGGCGAGGGACGCGATCCGGGCCGCGTCCGTGCGCCAGTCCCGTACGCCGGTCTTCACCTTGAAGATCCGGTAGCCCTCCTCGTACCGGGCCCGGACCAGGTCCGCCTCCTCGGCCACGTCCTGGGCCGACACGGAGTACGACAGACCGAGATCGGCGCGGCGCGGTCCGCCGAGAAGGGTGTAGACGGGGACGCCGAGGCTGCGTGCGGCCAGGTCGTAGAGCGCCATTTCCACGGCGCTCTTCGCTCCCGGATTTCCGACGATGGCGGCGTCCACGGCGGCCGTGATGCCGTTGAGATCCAGAACGTCCCGGCCGATCAGAATCCGGCCGATGACGTTTTCGGCCACCTGGCAGATTCCCTCCGGTGTTTCCGAGGAGAATTGTGCCCAAGTCGCGGCCTCGCCGTATCCGCAGACCCCCTCGTCGCTCCGGATGCGCAAGAAGGCATTGGTCACCGAATCGATCAGCGAATCGTTCCCCATTTCCTGTTTCTCGCGAGTGGGAAGGACTCGGACCGTGGCCGAAATATGCTCTATTCGCACGTATCGTCCCCTGGTGAGATGGCATGGTATGTGGGGGTTGGTGACCTTACGCTCCACTCCGACTTCCCTTACGGTAGAACGGCCCACGGCTCACTGGAAGGGCGCACCAAAAGAGCGCACGGTAGGCACGAAGGGGAGCACATGAAAATTCTCGGCATCAACGCGATCTTCCATGACCCCGCAGCCGCACTGGTCGTCGACGGTGAAATCGTCACCGCGCAGGAGGAAGAGCGGCTGACGCGGAAAAAGGCTCGAAAGACCCCCGTTCCGTTCAACCGCTGGGAACTTCCGGAGTTTGCCGCGGCGAGCTGTCTGGCCGAATCCGGACTGTCCATGAGGGATCTCGACGCCGTCGTCTACTCCTACGAGCCGTCTCTCGTGCCGGAACCGGACCTCAGTGAACCGAGGGGCTTCTGGGAACAGGTCCACAAGACCTACGCCCAGACGACACCCGAATTCCTGCACAGGATGTTCCCCGACCTCGATCCGGCCAAGGTCACCTTCGTCCCCCACCACTTCGCCCACGCCGCCTCGGCCTACCTGGCGGCCCCGTACGACAGCTGTGCGGTCCTCGTCCTCGACGGCCGCGGCGAACTGGCGACGCACCTCGCCGGCCGCGCCGAGAACGGCGTGCTGACCGTCCTGGCCGGTCAGCAGCTGCCCCACTCGCTGGGCCACCTGTACGAGGACGTCACGGAACACCTCGGCTTCCGCCGGTCCGCCGACGAGTACAAGGTGATGGCCCTGGCCGCCTACGGCCGGCCGGCCTATCTGCGCCGCTTCCGGGAGCGGGTGCGCGCCACACCCGACGGCACCTTCGTCGTCGAACCCCTCGGCCTGGACGAACTGATGCCCCGCCGACTGCGCGGCGAGAAGATGGAGTCCCACCACGCGGACCTCGCCGCCAGCGTCCAGCGACGCCTCGAAGAGGTCCTCCTCGACCTCGCGCGCTGGCTCAAACAGCAGACCGGGGAACGGAACCTGGCCATCGCCGGAGGCGTGGGCTTCAACTGCGTGGCCAACTCCCGCATCGTCCGCGACGGCCCCTTCGAATCCGTCTGGATCCAGCCCGCGGCCGGAGACGCGGGCACCGCGCTCGGCGGCGCCCTGTACGCCGCCCAGGCCGCGGGCGACCCCGTCAAGCACATGACCACCGCGGCCCTGGGGCGCGGCTGGAGCGACGCGGAGACGGAGGCCTGGCTCCAGGCCAACCGGATCTCCTACTCGCGCCCGGCGGACGTGGCCTCGGTGGCGGCCCGCGCGCTCGCCGACAACAAGGTCATCGGCTGGTTCCAGGGCCGCAGCGAGTTCGGTCCCCGCGCCCTGGGTCACCGCAGCATCCTGGCCAACCCCTGCTACCCCGGCAACCTCGAACGCCTCAACGACATCAAGGGCCGCGAACAGTTCCGGCCCGTCGCCCCGATGGTCCTCCTGGAACGCGCCGCGGAGATCTTCGACGGGCCGCTGCCCAGCCCGTACATGCTCTTCACCCACCAGGTCCGGCCCGACTGGGCCGAGCGCATCCCGGCCGCCCTGCACGTGGACGGCAGCGCCCGCATCCAGACCGTCGACGCGGCCGACGAACCCGTCGTCGCCCGCATGCTGAAGGAGTTCGAGCGGGAGACGGGCGTCCCGGTCGTCATCAACACCAGCTTCAACGTGGCCGAGATGCCCATCGCGGACCACCCGCGCGACGCCGTCGCCTGCTTCGCCACCACCCCGATGGACCTCCTCGTCCTCGGGCCGTTCGTGCTCCGCCGACGCGACCTCGCGGCGGACTGACGATGGGCACGGCGCCGTTCGACACCGAGGTGTTCCACCGTGCGCTGGACGGCGCCTGCCGGACCGCGGGCGTGAGCGCGGAGGGAGCCGAACTGCTCCACATCACGGTGAACGCCGTCTTCCGCCTCCGCTCGGCCCCCCTCGTCGTCCGCATCGCGGGCCCCCAACTGGCCACGGAGGACGCCACCCGCATCGTGGACCTGGCGCGGTGGCTGGAGGAGCAGGGCCTGCCCACCGTGCGGCTCGCCGCGCTCCCCGTCGACCAGCCCGTCATCACGGCGAACGGGATGCCCGCCACGTTCTGGCGCTACCTCCCCCAGCGCCCGGGACACGAGCCGACCGCATCCGAACTGGCCGGACCCCTCCGCCGGATCCACGCACTCGACCCGCCCCCCTTCCCCCTGCCCGAGTGGAACCCCCTGCGCGTGGCCCGCGCCCGGCTCCGCCGGGCCCCGGACGACATCCCGCCCGACGACCTCGCCTTCCTCCACGGCCTCGCCGACCGCCTGGCGGACGAACTGCCCCGCCTTCCCCACGCGCTCCCGCGCACGGTCATCCACGGCGACGCCCACATCGGCAACATGCTGCGCGCGCCCGAGGGACACGCCGTCCTGTGCGACCTGGACTTCATGTGCCTCGGACCGCCCGAATGGGACCTGGCCCCCGAACTCATCGGCTGCCTGCGGTACGGACGCCCCTGGGCGGACTACCGACGCCTCGTCGACGCGTACGGCTTCGACCTCCGTGACTGGGACGGCCTGCCCACCCTGATCCGCGTCCACGCGCTCAACGTGCTCACCGTGGTGCTGCCGATGCTGCGCACCCACCCCTCCTTGCGCGCCGAATGGCGCCGGCGCATCGGGGCCCTGCGCGACGGCGTCAGGACGGGACCGTGGGTGTCGTACCGGACCGTCATGTGAACCCGACGGTGCCCCTGCCCGCGTGTCCGGGCAGGGGCACCGTCCCGTTCATCCCACCCGGGCCGTACGGGCGAGGGCGTCCCGGGCCGCTTCCTCGGCGAGGGCGCGGTCCTCCGGGACGAGGCCGATGCGGGTGCGGCGGTCGAGGAGGTCGGAGACGTCGAGGGCGCCTTCGTGGCGGACGGCCCACAGCAGTTCGGCGCGGGTGACGGGGTGGCCGGGGACGACGGGCTCGGCGAGCTCGGGATCCCGGAGACCGAGGGCGTGGACGGCCGGTGCCTCGGTGCCGTAGCGGTGGACGAGGCGGGGCGGGACGTCGAGCCCGGCGAGGGTCCCGGGCCGGGCGGCGCCGACGAGGGGCAGGGACGCGGTGCGGCACGTGCCGGCGGTCAGGCCGCGCGCGGCCACGGCGGCGTCGACGGCGTCCTCGGCCATGCGGCGGTAGGTGGTCAGCTTGCCGCCGACGACGGTGACGATCCCGTCGGGCGAGGTGAGCACGGCGTGCTTGCGGGAGATGTCGGCGGTGCGGCCCTCCGGGTCCCGGGTGTCGAGCAGGGGCCGCAGTCCGGCGAAGGCCCCGACCACGTCGGAGCGCTGGACGGTGACGTCGAGGGCGGAACCGAGGACGTCGAGGAGGAAGCCGATGTCGGTCTCGGGGACCTCCGGCACGTCGGGGACGTCGCCGTCGACGGGCTCGTCGGTGAGGCCCACGTACACGCGCCCGTCGCCCTGGGGCAGGACCAGGACGAAGCGGTTCGTCTCGCCGGGGATCGGGATGTGCAGGCCGGCGGAGAGCCGCCCGAGGGTCTCGGAGCGCAGGACGAGGTGGGTGCCGCGCGAGGGCCTCAGGCGTACGTCCTCGACGAGGCCGCCCGCCCAGACCCCGGTCGCGTTGACGACCGTACGGGCGCGGACGCGCAGCTCCTGGCCGGTGGTCTCGTCGCGCACCAGCGCGCCGTCGCCGTGGAGTTCCAGGGCCCGGGCGCGGGTGAGGACACGGGCGCCGTGGGCGGCGGCGGTGCGGGCGATCGCGGTGACCAGGCGGGTGTCGTCGGAGAGCTTGCCGTCCCAGGAGAGCAGGCCGCCGCGCAGCCCGACCGGGCGCAGGGCCGGGGCGAGGTGGCGGGTCTCGACGGCGGACAGCGTGCGCGGCTGCGGCAGCGTGCGGCGCGAGGTGCGGGCGCCGACGCGCAGCAGGTCGCCCGCGAGGAATCCGGCGCGGGCGAGGGCGGCCTGACCACGGCTGACGAGCGGGGTGAGGGGCAGTACGAAGGGCTGGGCGCGCACCAGGTGGGGGGCGGTGCGCTCCATGAGGATGCCGCGCTCGACGGCGCTCTCGTGGGCGACGTCGAGCTGTCCGGACGCGAGGTAGCGCAGCCCGCCGTGGATCAGTTTCGAGCTCCAGCGGGACGTGCCGAACGCGAGGTCGTGGGCGTCGATCGCGGCGACGCTCAGTCCGCGGGTGGCGGCGTCGAGCGCGGCTCCGGCTCCGGTCGCGCCGAGGCCCACGACCAGGACGTCGACGGCGTCGCCGTCGGCGAGCCGGTCCAGTTCGCGCCGGCGCCGCTCGGCGTTCAGCGAGGATCCGGGCAGGGCGGTGCCGCTCGTGGGGTGCACGGGGTTCATGGCGTGAGGGTCCTCTCGAGGAGGGTGCGCAGCTCGTCCAGGAAGGCGGCTTCGCTCAGTTCGGGATCGGTCTCGTCGGTCATGGTGCGCAGCGAGAGCGTGAAGGACTGGACGACGAGCAGCAGGGACCGGGCCTGCAGGTCGGGCCGGACGCGGCGTACGGAGCCGTCCTCGTGGCCCTCCTCCAGGGCCGTGTGGAGCAGCCCGAGCAGGGCGTCCTGGCTGGCGCCCCGCCGGTCGAGGATGTACGGCAGCAGCAGCTCGGGGTCGACGTCGAGGATCTTGTGGAACAGCGGGTGGGCCCGGAACGCCGCGGCTCCGGCGACGAGCCCCTCGACGATCCGCTCCCGCTGGGGCCGGTCGTCCTCGTCGAGCGGCATGGCGCCGGCGGCGACGGCGATCCACTCACGGGTCATCAGGTCGCCGACGAGGCTGCGCACATCGGGCCAGCGCCGGTACAGCGTCATCCGGGACACGCCGGCCCGCCGGGCGACGTCGGTGAGGGTGGTCCGGCGTACGCCGACGGCCAGCACGCAGTCGCGTGCGGCGTCGAGTACGGGATCCGCGTCCGCATGGTTGTGACGAATGGGCGTCATCTGTCACAGTGTAATGCCAGCGCAGGCCGAGTGGCAGCGTCGTTCGTGAAACAGACCGTGAGGAACCTCTCGAAGTGGACATGTTGTGGAGCGGCTGGGGCGACCCGGCCAAGGCGGCGCCCCTGCCCGAATCGGTCACCGGCCTCCTGCGGGACCTGCTCGGCGTCACCCCTCGCGAGAGCGGCCCGTCCGCCCTCGCCGACATCGACGTGCCCGCCCCGGCACTGACCGACGAGGCGGGCGCCGCCCTGCGCGCCGCCGTCTCCGCGCCGGACGGCGTACGGGACGACGCCGAGAGCCGCATCCGGCACACCCGCGGCAAGTCGACCCCCGACCTCCTGCGCATCCGCGCCGGCGAGGTCGACGACATCCCCGCCGCCGTCGTCCTCCCCGGCAGCCACGACGAGGTCCTCGCCGTCCTCGCGGCCTGCGCCGAACACGGCCTGTCCGCCGTCCCGTTCGGCGGCGGCACCTCCGTCGTCGGCGGCCTCGCGCCCACCACGAAGCGGCCCTTCGTCGCCCTGGACCTCCGCCGCCTCGACCAGCTCCTCGCCGTCGACGAGGTCTCCCGCACCGCGATCCTGCAGCCCGGTCTGCGCGGCCCGCAGGCGGAGGCGCTGCTCAACGCGCGGGGCTGGACGCTCGGCCACTTCCCGCAGTCCTTCGAATGGGCCACCGTCGGCGGCTTCGCCGCGGCCCGCTCCAGCGGCCAGGCCTCGGCCGGCTACGGCCGCTTCGACGAGATGGTCCTCGGCCTGACCGTCGCCACCCCCGAAGGCACCCTGGAGACCGGCCGGGCCCCGCGCTCCGCCGCCGGCCCCGACCTGCGCCAGCTCGTCCTCGGCTCCGAGGGCGCCCTCGGCGTGATCACGGCGGTGACCGTGCGCGTCCGCCCGCTGCCGCAGAAGCGGATCTACGAGGGCTGGCGCTTCGCCTCCTTCGAGGCGGGCACGGCGGCCCTGCGCCGACTCGCCCAGGACGGCCCGCGCCCCACCGTGCTGCGGCTCTCGGACGAGTCCGAGACCTTCATCGGCCTCGCGCAGCCGGACGCCATCGGCAACACCGAACTCCCCGAGAACCCGGGCTGCATGGCCATCGTCGGTTTCGAGGGCACCGAGCAGGAGACGGCCGCCCGGCGCGCCGCCGCCCGTGAGGTCCTCCTCGCCTGCGACGGCGAGTTCATCGGCGAGGAGGCCGGCGACAAGTGGGAGCACGGCCGGTACAACGCCCCCTACCTGCGCGACGCGCTCCTCGACGCCGGCGCGTTCGCCGAGACCCTGGAGACGGCCGCCTTCTGGTCCGCGATCCCCGGCCTGTACACGGCGGTGCGTGAGGCGCTGACCACCACCCTCACCGAGGCCGGCACCCCGCCGCTCGTCATGTGCCACATCTCCCACACGTACGAGAACGGCGCCTCGCTGTACTTCACCGTCGTCTCCGCCCAGGGCGAGGACGCCGTCGCGCACTGGGAGCCGGTGAAGCGGGCCGCGAACGACGCGATCCTGGCGGCGGGCGGCACCATCAGCCACCACCACGGCGTCGGCACCGACCACCGCGACTGGTACGCCCGCGAGATCGGCCCCCTCGGCATCCGCATGCTCCAGGCCGTCAAGGCCGAGGTCGACCCGTCCGGCGTGCTCAGCCCCGGGGTCCTGATCCCCGTCCGCTGAGCACCGCCCCCCGCACCTCTCCTCCCGAACCTCTCCTTCTGCCGCCCGGAGGCCAGATCCATGCGACAGTTCACCGCCGTCGTCAACCCCACCGCAGGGGGTTCCAGCGGCACGGCGGGCCTGCTCCCGCTGGCCCGGCTGCTGCGGGAGGCCGGCGCGCGGCTCGACACCGTCTACAGCCGCAGCCTGGAGCACGCGCGGGAAGTCGCCCGGGAGGCCGGGGCGAAGGGGCACACCGTGCTCGCCGTCGGCGGTGACGGCATGGCCGGCACCGTCGGCGGCGCGCTCAGCGGCACGGACACGGTCTTCGGCCTGGTCCCCGCCGGCCGCGGCAACGACTTCGCGCGTGCCCTGGGGCTCCCCACCGACGCCCCGGGCCTCGCCAAGGTGCTGCTCGACGGCGAACCGCGGGCCGTCGACACCATCGAGGTGGAGTCCGCCCGGCACCAGGGGGTCCACGTCCTCGGCAGCGTGTACGCGGGTGTCGACGCGGTGGCCAACCGCCACGCCAACGACTCCCGCCTGCTGCGCGGCGCGGCCTCCTACTACGCCGGGGGCCTGCGGGCGGTCCTCTCCTGGAAGCCCGCCGCGTACCGCCTCACGATCGACGGGGTCCGGCACGAGCGCACCGGCTACACCGTGGTCGCGGCCAACTCCGGCTTCTACGGGTTCGGCAGGAACATCGCGCCGGGCGCGCGGGTCGACGACGGCCTCCTCGACATCGTGGTCATCAAGGAGGCGCCCAAGCGTCTCTTCTTCGCCATGATGAACGAGCTGAAGACGGGCGTGCACGTGAAGCGTCCCCAGATCGAGATCCTGCGCGGGAAGGAGGTCCGCATCGAGGCCGACCGCCCCCTCCCGTACGGCGCGGACGGCGAGGTCGACGCGACCCTGCCGGTGACCCTCAGGGTGAGGCCGGCGGCCCTCCGCGTACTGGCCTGACCACGGTCCGGGACCGCCCCCGACCGGTGGACACGACCGATGTCGGGCGTCGACGAGCACCCCGGGCCGCGCAAACCTAGCGTGGAGGGTGGGAACCGACGCGACGGAGGGACCACGGGCATGAACACCGGCATGGAGAAGGCCAAGGGCAGGATCAAGGAGATCGCCGGAAAGATCACCGGCCACGAACGCCTGGAGGCCGAGGGCAGGACGGACCAGGTGAAGGCCAGGATCCGACAGACGGTGACGAGCGTGCGTCACAGGGCAGAGGGCATCAGGGACTCGCTCAAGCACGACCGCTGACCGCCACGGACGGACTCACCCCGGTGCCCCGCCGCGATCCCGACGACGCCGAGCGGCCCGCGGCACGAGCGCGTCCCACCGCGGGCGACCCGGCGCGGAGCCGGTGGCGCGGGACGATCGGCACCTGGCCGGCCGTCGGCCTCGTGGTCGCCGTTCTCGTCGGGGCCAACCTGCTGTTGCACCACTGGACCGGACCGCTCCGCCTGGTGACGGCCGTCGCGGTCAGCGCCCTGCTCCTCGGCGTGCTCCGCTGGTCGGGCGGCACCCTGGCGGACGCGGGACTGGCACGCGGGACACTGGCCCGGGGCGCGAGGTGGGCGCTGGTCCTGATCGGCCTCGTCGGACTCGTCTACGCCGTCGGAGCGCTGCTGCCGGACACCCGCTCGCTGTTCGAGGACCGGCGGTACGACGGGATGACCGGGAGCGGGTTGGCGGTGCGCGTCCTCGTGGTGGTCCCCGTCGGTACCGTCCTGGTGGAGGAGATCGCCTTCCGCGGAGTGCTCTACGGGCTGGTGCGCCGAGCCCGTGGGACGGTCTGGGCTACCAGCGTGTCGAGTCTGCTGTTCGGTCTGTGGCACGTCCTGCCGTCCCTGCACCTGGCGGCGGCGAAACCCGCGCTGGCGAGCGTCGTCGGCGACTCCGCGCTCGGCGCCGTCCTCGCGATCGCGGCCGCCGTCCTGTTCACGGCGGCGGCGGGCGTCCTGTTCTGCGAACTGCGCCGCCGCAGCGGCAGTCTGCTGGCGCCCATGGGCCTGCACTGGGCGGTCAACGCGCTCGGCTACCTCGTCGGCTTCCTGCTGCGCTGACCGGGCGATCGCGTCGGGCACACGGGGCTCAGCCGGCCGGATGGATGATCTCCCGCAGCCGGTCCAGGTCCTGCGGAGTGAAGCCCGAAGGCCTCATGACGGCGTTCCAGCCGTCGACGTACGCGGCCTTGTACGTGTGACCGTGCCCGTCCGGCACGCCCGTGGAGAACGGCAGGTCGGCGGTGACCTGCCAGAAGGTCACGAAGGGGATCCAGACCATCCCTTCGAGCACGTCGCTGCCGGGCGCCTGGCCGATCCAGTCGGGTTCGGAGAACGCCAGATCCGGGCTCCACCAGACGATCGGATCGGACGGGTGCATCAGGTACAGCACCCGCGTGCCGTTCCACTGCGCGTCCTCCGGAGGGATCCCGGCGGTCGGTTCGTCGGTGAACCGTACGGTCCGGCCCTCCTTGTAGACGGGCTCGATCTCCGGACTCCCCGCGTCGCGGTGGTCACTGAACTCGCGGAACAGGGTGTTGAAGTTCGGAGGACCGGCGAATAGGGTCCCGGCGGTGCGGTTGCGCAGGTCGTACTCTCCGCTGAAGGCCGCCTCGCCGCCGAACGACCCCAGGCTCTCGCCGGCGACGAACAGCTGCGGGCGCTTGTCCTGGGGCAGCTTGGACCAGACGTCGTAGACCGCGTCGAAGAGCTCCCGGCCGGCCTCGCGCGCCTTGGACTGGTCCACGAGGTAGGAGAGCCACGACGGCAGGTACGAGTACTGCATCGCCACGGTGGCGGAGTCGCCGCCGCCGAGGTACTCGAACGAGTCCACGGCGGCGGGGTCGACCCAGCCGCTTCCCGTGGTCGTCATGACGAGCAGGCGCGCGCGCTCGAAGCCGCCTGCCCGCTGGAGGTCCGCGACGGCCCGCTCGGCGCGCGCCTCCGCGTCGTCGGCGGTCTGGAGCCCCGCGTACGCCCGTACGGGCTCCAGCGCCGGGCGGTGGGTGAACGCGCCGATGTCCCGGGCCGACGGCCCGCTGCCGGTGAAGGCCCGGCCCTGGTAGCCCAGCGTGTCCCACGGCACCAGCGAACCGGGCCCGCCGGAGCGCAGGGTGGTGGTGGGTTGGTGCACGCCTTCGGGCGTCTCGTCGTCCCGCAGCGAGAACGCCTCGTTGGTCGCGTTCACGAAACCGGCGAGCAGTACGCCGCTGACGACGGCCCAGGCCAGGCCCGCCACGACGACCCAGCCGACCACGCGCGCCGCGCGCGGCCCGATCCAGCGGCGGAGGAGACGGGCGAGCCAGCGGTACAGGCGGCGCAGCCCCCGGCCCGCGAGCAGGAGGAGCCAGAAGACGAGCGCGGCCAGGAACGGGGAGGCGACGGCGGCGAGGACGTCGTAGTCGGTGACCCCCATGAGCTCGCGGATCTCGTGCTGCCAGTACTGGCCGAACCCGAACGCCAGGCCGAACAGCACGATCGCGCAGACGATCAGAACGCGCCACGACCTGCGGGAGGCGTCTCGCGCCTCCCGGTCGGCGAACGCGCGCCACACGTAGGCCGCGATCACGCCGAGCCCGTAGCCGATGGCCGCGCTGATGCCGCAGATCAATCCCTGGAGCACCCCGCCGCGAGGCAGCAGGGACGGGGTGAAGGAGAGACAGGCGAGGAGGAGCGCACCCCAGCAGCCGGGGAGCGTGAACCGGAGCGACCGACGCCGTTTCGCGGAGCCGTCATCCGGCACGGTGCCTTCGGTCTCGGCGGCCTCGCGGCCCGGGGAGCCGTCCGCCGGGGATGTGTGCGCGTCAGAAGCCATGGCTGTCCTCCGGGAAAATGGTCCCAAGGCCCGCCCCGGCCCGCCACCTGTGACTCCCCTCCCCGCGGCCGCCCCGGCGCGGGCGACCCGGACCGGCCCTCAGCGGGGTCCGTGGGTCTGCAGGAACACCACCGGGCCGTCGTCCAGGCGGCCGGCCGCGTCCAGGTCGAGCAGGGCCGCGAGCGCCTTGGCGGTGTAGGTGCGTTCCAGGGCCGGCCCGGTCTGCGCCGATACGAGGGCGAGGGCGCGGTCGCCGGCCGGGGTGGGGTGGGCGTAGCCGTCCCCCAGCCAGGCCGTCTCGGTGCGGATCGCGTCGGGGGCCGGCCCGGCGTCGTCCAGATCGGCACCCCGGGCCCGGAGCAGGGCCGTGGAGCGGCGGGCCAGCTTGAGGAGGGTGGCGGAGTCCAGCTTCAGGGTGTCGTTGACGACGACGCCGAGGACACGGGTGCGCAGCCCGGCGAGCCGCAGTCCGAGGGCGAGGCCCGCGGCGGTCCCGCCGGATCCGACGGCGGTGACGAGCCACGCCGGCTCCGGCAGTTCCCCGGCCTCGACCTGCGCGCCCAGCTCCAGGGCGATCTCGACCGCGCCGAGCGTGCCCAGCGGCGAGGAGCCGCCCGCCGGGAGGTAGTACGGCGGAGTGAGGCCGTGGGAGTGCCGGGCGAAGAGCCAGGGCGCGGCCAGGACCAGCCTGGTCTTGGTGTGCAGGAAGTGCAGCGTCGCGCCGGAGGCGCGCAGCCGTTCCAGCTGGGCCCGCACGTGCTCGTCCACCGGGTGGTCGATCAGACCCAGGGCCACCCCGAGCCCCGACTCCCGCGCGTACCGGGCGGTGGCGAGGCCCCAGTTGGTGCCGAGGCCGCCGACCGTGAGGATGGTCCTCGTGCCGCGCCGCCGGGCTTCCGGCAGCAGCCACTCCAGCTTGCGGACCTTGTTGCCGCCCCAGCCGCCGTCGCCGTATCCGCTCTCGTCCTTGATCCACAGCTCGGAGCGTGTGCCGAGGCCGGGCAGCCGCCGCACCGGCGTGGGGGCCTCGCCCAGCCGGAGGAAGGGCAGCGAGTCGGCCAGTTCGGGGCAGCGGCGGTGCAGCAGCGGGGGTGGCATGGAGGAGACGGTAGGGCAGCGGGCCACCGGACGGACCGGTTCCGGCGCCGGCCGGCTCACGCGGTCACGCGGTCACGGGGTCACGATCGGGAACTCCGGCTCGGGGGTGTCGAGGACGCCGAGCAGCTGCGGCAGGAGCGTGCGGTCGCCGGTCATGGTGATGCCGTCGGTGCCCTTTCCGGCGAGGAGGGAGATGAGCCGGGGCTTGGTCATCGTCAGGGTCAGGCCCGCGTCGGGGTCGGGGCGGGTGTCCGTGGTCCAGGTGAGCAGGCCGTTGGCGAGGCGCAGGTGCCAGTAGTCGGCGCCGATGTGCCAGTCCATGGTGATCCGCAGGGACCAGGCCTTCGGGCCGTCGACGCGGACGGCGAGGCTGTCGATGATCTGGCCGACGCCGAGCGCCAGGTACATGTCGGGACCGAGGGCGGCGGTGGCGTGCGGCGTGATGCCGTGCAGGAGTTCCTGGGCTCCGGTGAGGTAGAAGTTCCGCCAGACGGCGTTCTCGACGGCCTGTCCCAGGCGGGTGTAGAGCGCGGCGAGCTGCCGCCGGGCCCGGTCGTCGCCGGGGTCGTTGAAGACGGCGTGGTTGAGCAGGGTGACGGCGAAGCGCAGTTCGCCCCGGTCGGCGTAGTGCCGGGCGCGGGCGCGGACCGCCGCCTGGCCGCCCAGGGACTCCACCCAGAGGCGGGCCTCCTCGACGGGCGGGTGTTCCCAGAGGTGGGCCGGATTGCCGTCGAACCAGCCCATGTACCGCTGGTAGACGGCCTTGACGTTGTGGCTCAGCGAGCCGTAGTAGCCGCGATTGGCCCAGACGCCTTCGAGCTGGGGCGGGAGCCGGAAGGTCTCCGCGATCTCGGTGCCGGTCATGCCCCGGTTGATCAGCCGGACGGTCTGGTCGTGCAGGTAGCCGTACAGGTCCCGCTGGTGGGTGAGGAGGCCGACGATGGCGTCGTTGCCCCAGGTGGGCCAGTGGTGGGAGGCGAAGGCGACGTCGGCGGCGCCCTCGTAGAGCCCGATCGACTCGGTGAGGTAGCCGGCCCACGCGTGGGCGTCGCGGACCTGGGCGCCGCGCAGGGTGAGGATGTTGTGCATGGTGTGGGTGGCGTTCTCCGCCATGCACACCGCGCGCAGGTCGGGGAAGAGGAAGTTCATCTCCTCCTGGCACTCGGTGCCCGGGGTCATCTGGAACCGGATCCGCACCCCGTCGAGGACGGCCTCCTCTCCCGTGCTGCCGATGGACCGGGTGGGGGCGATGAGTCCGACGGTGCCGAGCGAGACCGTGAGGCCGAGCCCGCAGCCGACCTGCGCGCCCGCGTCCTTGGGGAGCGTGGAGCCGTACATGTAGGCGGCGCGGCGCGCCATGGCGGTGCCGACGTACACGTTCTCGCTGACCGCGTGCTCCATGAAGCCCTTCGGGGCGAGGACGGGCACGTCCCCGGCGCCGTCCGGCAGCACGCCCCGGCAGCCGCCGAAGTGGTCGACGTGCGGATGGGTGTAGATCATCGCCCGGACCGCGCGGTCGCCGCGGTGGGCGCGGTAGAGCCGCAGCGCCGCGGCGGCGGTCTCGGCGGAGATGAGCGGGTCGATGACGATGATGCCGGTGTCGCCCTCGACGATCGTCATGTTGGACAGGTCCAGGCCCCTGACCTGGTAGATCCGGTCGGTGACCCGGTACAGGCCCTGGCGCGACAGGAGCCGCGCCTGCCGCCACAGGCTGGGGTCGACGGTGTCGGGGACGCCCTCACCGCCCTCCGCGTCGGCGAGGAACCGGTAGGCGTCGGGGTCCCAGGCGGTCTTCCCGGCGGCGGTGGTGATCGGTCCGCCGGTGAACGCGGCGATGAACCCGCGGTCCGCGTCGGCGAAGTCGGCCTCGTCCTCGTACGGCAGCCCGTCGGTCCGCGTGGGGGTCCGAGGCCCCTCGGGCGGGTGCCCGTGCCCGGCGAGCGCCTGGGCGGTCTGCGGGTTCAGGGAGACGGAGGCGGCCGCGGCGCCCATCGCGGCGGCGGCCGCGACGAAGCCGCGCCGGTTCATCGGAGTCATGACAGGGTGACGTCCTTCCCGGTGCTCGGTGAGGACGCCCACTATTGCAGTGTGACTGCAATACGAGTCAAGGGGTCTGCGGCACGACCTCGAGGAGCGCCCGCAGCGTCCGCTCGACCGCCGCCCGGGCCGCCGGCTCGTCGAGCCCCCGACGGGAGCGCAGATGGTCCCAGACCGCCCAGGACGAGGAGGCCTCCAGCGTGTCGAGCGGCCCCCCGGGTTCTTCGGCGTCCGGCATCCGCCCCAGCTCGGGCGCGAACACCGCGGCGAGGTCAGCCCGGAACCAGGCGTCGCCCTCCGCCATCACCCCGCGCAGGCCCGGCGAGTCCGGTTCCAGACCGAGCCCGATCCTGCGGATCGGCGTCATCACCTCGTACATCCGGCCGCGCTGTGCCACGAGCGCCCCCACCTTGCGGGCCGTCCCCCACGCGGGCGGTACCGGTTCCGCGTGGACGCGCCACCGCTCGGCCTGCCGCCGCGCGGCCGCCACGTACAGCGCCTCGCGGTCGGCGAAGTGCACGAACACCGTCCGCTCGGACACGCCCGCCCGCTCCGCGATCGCCTTCCTGGTGGGTTCCCGGCCGCTCTCCGAGATCAACTGGAGCAGCGCGTCGAGCAGCGCGGAGTACGTCCACTCCGGGTCCCGGCGCCGCCGCCCCCGCGCGCCGCCGTCCGTACGCCCGGGGCCCTTTCCCGCCTCTGTGTCGCTCACCGCCCCATGGTGGCAGAGGGGCGGGAGGGCCGGAGGTCGCCCGCTCGGCGTACGTCAGCGCTTCGGGGAGGGGGAGAAGGGTTTGTGCGCACCCCCGTGGGCCCTCCGGTGGAGTCGGCGGGAACGGGCGGCGGCGGTAAATGGGTTGAGCCCGGGCGGTGGTGCCAGGAGGATCGGGGAACACCGATGAGTTCTTCCCGGCGCCGAGGTCTGTCCAGGTGACCCGCCCCGAGCGGAGGACACTCACATGACGGAAGGCACCATGCTCGCATCCCCCGCGGAGCCCGTGCTCCCACCCGCCCGCGTCACCGCCGTACTACGGATTCTCGTGCTGTCGACCTTCGTCGTCCTCCTCAACGAGACGATCATGGTGAACGCGATCCCGCGGCTCATGCGCGAGTTCGAGGTCACCGCGGCAGCCGCGGGGTGGCTGTCCACGTCCTTCATGCTCACCATGGCCGTCGTCATCCCGGTGACGGGATGGTTCCTCCAGCGCGTGACGACCCGGACCGCCTTCGGTACGGCCATGGCGCTGTTCCTCGCCGGCACGTCCCTGGCCGCGGCCGCGCCCGCCTTCCCCGTGCTGCTGGCCGCCCGCGTCATCCAGGCAGGCGGCACCGCCGTCATGATGCCGCTGCTCATGACGACGCTGATGACCCTCGTGCCCCCGCACGACCGCGGCCGGGTCATGGGGAACATCACCCTCGTCATCTCCGTCGCGCCCGCGCTCGGCCCCGCGGCCTCCGGCGTGCTGCTGCAACTGGGGACGTGGCGCCTGCTGTTCCTGGCCGTGCTGCCCATCGCCGGAGCCATGGCCCTCCTCGGCCGGCGCCGGCTCGTCAACATCGGCGAGCCGCAGGCCGGACCCATCGACTGGCCGTCCGTACCCCTGGCGGCGCTGGGCTTCGGCGCCCTCGTCTACGGCCTGAGCGGCCTCGGTGCCGAGAACTCAACGCAGGCCCCCGTGCCCCCGGCGGTCACGACCCTGGCCGGCGGCGTCCTGGTGGGGCTGTTCGTATGGCGACAGCTGGCGCTGCAGCGCTCGTCCACACCGCTGCTCGACCTGCGCACGCTGACGTACCGTCACTTCTCCGTGGCGCTCGGCCTGATGTGCCTGTCCTTCATGGCCCTCATGGGCGGGTTCATCCTGCTGCCGATCTACCTCCAGGAGGTGGCCGGCCTGAGCTCGCTGCAGACCGGGCTGCTCCTCATCCCCGGCGGCCTGACCACGGGCCTGCTCGGACCGCAGGTCGGCAAGCTCTACGACCGGCTCGGCGCACCCCGCCTCGTCGTACCCGGAGCCGTGCTCACCGCGGTATGCCTCGCCCTGTTCGCCTTCACGGGCGAACAGACCTCGCCGTGGCTGGTGCTCGTCCTCCACGTGGCTCTGAGCGCCGGCATGGCGTTCGTGTTCACGCCGATCTTCACGTCCGGCCTGTCCGTGCTGCCGCCGCACCTCTACCCCCACGGCTCCGCCATCCTGGGCTCGCTCCAGCAGGTCGCGGCCGCCGCCGGCACCGCCCTGGTCATCAGCGTCATGTCGGGACGCGCCGCCACGGCGGCGGCCGGCGGCGCCGACGCCACCGGTGCCCTGGCGACGGGCATCCGGTGGGGATTCGGCGTCGGCGCCGTGATCGGCGGGCTGACCGTACTGATCGCCCTGCTGGTCCGCACCCCGCCCGCTCCGCAGCAGCCCGCCGAGCCCAAGGTCCAGGACGAGGCGGCACCGCACCCGTCGGCGTGATCACGCCGGTCGCCCCTGCCGCACGGGCCCCGTGCGGCAGGGAGGGGTGGGCCTCAGGCCTCCGGCACGGGCGTGGCGTGGTGGTAGTACATCCGCCACCCGGTCGCGTCGTCCAGCTTCCGCCAGATCGAGCTCCTCCGGGCCCGCCTGCCGTCGAGCACCGTCTCGAAGGTCAGGTGCACGATCCCCGGTGCCAACAGGGTGCCGGTCATCTCGCCGGCCTCGTACCGCGGCCCGTCGTCGGCCGCGCCCTGCATGACCGGCATCCCCGAGAGCATCGACTCGCGATCCCACCTACGGCCCGAGGCGCCGACCTCCACGAACTCCGGATCGAGGAGCTGCTCCGTCAACGCCCTGGAGGACCGCACGGCCGGGCTCAGCAACAGCAACTCCCGCTCGATGACCTCGGCCACGCTGCTTTCCCCGTCCCCGTCACTGTCCATATCCATATCCATATCCGTGTCCATGGGAGCATCCTGCCCCGGCGCAGTGCGCGGCGATGACCTTCCCGCGCGGGTCCGGTCGGTACGTTCCCCGTACGCCCTCGAAGCGGATCGAAGCGGATCGGAGCGCCGGAACGACATGAGCATGCGGAACGACCACGACAGCGACACCCCGGACCACGAGCAGCGGCCCCGGCTCGTGGAACTCGAACCCCAGACCACCGCCGTCGTACGCGGCGCCGTGCCCCTCGGCGAACTGCGCACGTTCTTCGACGAGGCCTTCGGGGCGCTCGGGCGGGTGCTGCAGAGGCAGCAGATCCCGCCGAAGAGCGCCGCGTTCGGGCTGTCCCACGGAGGACCGGGGGAGACGCTGGACCTGGAGGTCGGGTTCGTCACGGAGCGGAAGGTGAGCGCCGAGGACGGAGTCGTCGCCGGCGGGCTCCCCGGCGGGAGGGTCGCGCGGATGACGCACCGCGGCGGGTTCGACGGGCTCGCGGAGGCCTGGGAGCGGCTCGGGGACTGGATCCGGGCGCAGGGGCTGCGGGGCGGCGAGGACCGGTGGGAGGTGTACGTGACGCGGCCGACGCCGGGCATGGACCCCCGGGACCTGCGGACCGAGCTCAACTGGCCGATCGCCGACTGACGGCGCGCCGCCGCGCGATCCGTACGGGCGAGCGCCTCCCGTACGGCCTTCAAGGCCCCGGGAGCCGCTCCGCCCCGCCGAGCCCCGGCGCGCCCCAGACCGGGAACCACCGCTCCATGTCCGGCTCCATCGCGAGATCGCCGGCCAGCAGCCCCCTGACCTGGAGCTCAAGGGCGTTGTCGCGGCTCTCCGCGCGATCGGCGCGCGGCGCGAAGGGGTAGAAGGTGCCGCGCTTGTAGAGGTACACGAGCGCGAGGTCGCGCGCCCGGTGCCCGTCGGCTCCCGCACCGTCGCCCGGTGCGCGGAACGCGGTCAGGGAGCAGAGCAGGTTGGGGCCGAAGCCGGCCTCCTCAAGGAGCGCGTTGACCGCGTGCAGGTCGTTGACCAGCGTGATCAGGTCCTCGGCGGGACGCCGTACGGTGAGCCAGGTGTAGCCGTACGCGTCCGGGGCGTACGTCACGGGGGACGCCTCCGGTCCGGCCGCCGCCTCGACGTCGAGGAGGTCCCGTACGTCCTCCTTCAGGCGCGCGAAGGCGCCGCCCTCCACCGCGGCGAAGCACACCGAGCCCGTGCCGGCCGGGACGAAGCCCGTGCCCGCCTGGAGGGTGAGCGCCGCGGCCGGCAGCCCGAAGAGACGGTCCAGATCGGGCCGGACCGGCCGGCTGCGCCCGAGGATGCTGTCGAGCAGTCCCACCGCCGTCACGCCCCGCCGAGCTGCGTCGAGATCCGCGTGAGCTGTTCGAGCCGCTGCTCCAGGGAGGGGTGGGTGGACAGGAGCCGGCTCAGGCTCTCCTTCGAGGAGAAGGCGGGCGCGAACCAGAAGGCGTTGTACGGCTCCGCCTTGCGCAGGTCCTTCGTCGGGATCCGGGCCATCTCGCCGCTCACCTTGGTGAGCGCGGAGGCGAGCGCCGACGGGCGGCCCGTGAGGAGCGCGGCGGCGCGGTCGGCGGCCAGCTCGCGGTAGCGGGACAGTACGCGGGTCAGGAGGAAGCTGACGACGTACACGGCCGCGCTGACCACGGGGACGAGGATCACGGCGAGGCCCATGGTGCTGTCCCGGCTGCGGCCGAGACCGCTGTAGAGCGCGACCCGCGTCATCATCCCCGCGAGGACGCCGAGGAAGGACGCGATGGTCATGACCGCCGCGTCCCGGTGCGCCACGTGCGACATCTCGTGCGCGAGGACCCCTTCCAGCTCCTCCGGCTCCAGGCGGCGCAGCAGGCCGGTCGTGACGCAGACCAGCGCGGTCTTCTCGCCGCGGCCGGTGGCGAACGCGTTCGGCACGTCACTCTCGGCGACCGCCACCTTCGGCTTCGGCATGTCGGCCAGCGCGCAGATCCGGTCCACGGTGCCGTGCAGCTCGGGGGCCTGCTCGCGGGTCACCTCGCGTGCCCCCATGCCCAGCGCGGCGATCCGGTCGCTGAACCAGAACTGCCCGACGAACAGGGCGCCCGCGATCAGCAGGATGACCGGCCAGGATCCGCGCAGCAGCACCAGCAGGACGCCGACGAAGACCACGTACAGCAGGCCGATCAGGAACATCGTCGTCGCCATGCGCGCCGAGAGCCCCCGGTCGGGGCTGTAGCGCGAGCGGGACGAGGACCGGGTTCTGGGCATCCGCGCACCCTCTTCCACCGGCGGGCGGGATCGGTTGGACCCCGGGCGGGGCAAGCCTTCCGCCCCCTCCTGCCAGTGTGCTCCCCCGCACGCCGGAACGGACGGACGGAGCCCGGCCGGGCCGCTCTCAGACGGGTGCGACGGCAGGGGCCTGACCGTGGCTCCGCAGGACGCGCCGGGCGACGGACGAGACGTGCTGCTCGTCCGGGCCGTCGAGGATCCGGGCCGTCCGTCCCGTACGGAACAGCGCCGGCAGGGGCGTGTCCGGGCCGAGTCCGGCCGCGCCGAAGACCTGGACGGCCCGGTCCGCGACGTCCTGGAGCGTGCGGGCCGCCGCCGTCTTGGCGAGGCCGACCTCCACGTGGGCGTCGCGTCCGTCCGCGACCAGCGCCATCGCCTCGTGCACGAGCGGCCGTGTCGTCCTCAGTGCCAGCAGGGATTCGAAGACGTGCTGTTGGACGAGCTGACGGTCCGCGAGCCGTCCCCGGGCACCCTCGCGCGCCGTGGCGCGGTCGCAGAGGAGGTCGAAGGCCCGCTGCGCCTGGCCGATCCAGCGCAACGCCCGCAGGGTGCGGCCCAGGTGGAGGCGTTCGCCCGCGACGGCCAGGGCCTGGCCGGTCTCGCCGACGAGATGGTCCCCGCCGACCTCGACACCGTCGAACTCGATCTCGTACTGCCCGGTCGCGCCGAGAACCGGGAGCTCGCGCACCACCCGGAAGCCGGGTGCGCCGGTCGGCACGAGGAGGAGGGACAGGCCGGTGCGCTCTCCCGCCGATCCGCCCGTGCGGGCGAGCACGGTCACGAGGTCCGCGTCGCCCGCGTGCGACACGAACCACTTCCGGCCGGTGATGCGCCAGCCGCCGCCGGGCCGCCGCTCCGCCCGGGTCGCCGTGAGCGCGGGCTCGGTCCCGGGCGTGCCCGGCTCCGTCATCGCGTAGCAGGCACGGAGGTCGCCGGAGACCAGGCGCGGCAGGTACTCCGCGCCCACCCGTGCGGATCCGTGCCGGGACAGCATGGTCACGTCGAGGAGGGAGGCCGATCCCAGGGCCGCGGGACCGTGGTCGCTGGCCCCCTCGGCCTCGGCGATCGCCGCGTACGCGCTCAGGGCCAGCCCGCCGCCGCCGAGTCCGGCCGGCAGGGGCAGCGCCCACAGGCCGGACTCACGGGCCTCCGCGCGCAGCCGTTCCCGGAGGGCCCCGGCGGTCGGGCCGCCGGCGTCGAGAACCGGCTCGGCGGGGAAGACGCGCTCACGGACGAACGCGGAGACCTTCTTCCGCAGCGGATCGACATCCGCCGGGCCGTGATCCGTTACGTCATGATCCGTCACTGTTTCCTCCGTCTCGGGAACTCGGCAGAACACGCGTCCGACTGCCTGCCCGTGGAAGGGGTCGGGCGTACCGGCTCCCCAGTTCCCGCGACCGTGAAGTCCCCGCGCGGCGGTCACCACCGCCGCGCCAGGAGAGGAGAGCCATGGCGTCATCAGCGACCGCGCGCACCGCGGCGGTCCGCCGTCCGCTCGGACCAGACCGTCCGCTCGACGCACTGCGCTGCGACATCGGCGGCCCCGAGGCCCTGACCCGCGTCGTCTCCGACCATCTGGGGAGACTCGGGGCGGCGGTGGTGCGCGACGAGGGCCGGGAGGACATCGCGCTCGGCGGCGGCGGGTTCGCACCCGTCACGGCCCGTACCACCTGGGGACCGGCCGGTTCCGGAGTCGAGGACGAGGCCACCGCCCAGGCCGCCACCGGCGTCATGGCCGTCCACGGCCGCCGCCACGGGGCCCCGCGCGGCCTCGGCGTCGACTACCTGGCCACCGCCACCGGCGTCCTCGCCGTCCAGGGCCTGCTCGCCGGGCTCGTCGGGCAGGCCCGGGGCGGTCCGGCGGCCCGCGTGTCCACGACGGCCGACCGGGCCGGGCTGCTCGCCGTGTCCCAGTACGTCGCCGCCGCCGGCGCCGACGAGCCGGAAGCCGTCGACCCCGCCCCCGGGGGACCGCCGTTCACCTCCGCCGACGGCGTCCTGTTCGAGCTGGAGACGCTCGACCCGGGGGCCTGGGCGGAGTTCTGGCGCGCCCTGGAGGCCCCCGCCGACGCGATACGGGCGGGCTGGCGGCCCTTCCAGTTCCGGTACGCCACCGCCTGCGCGCCCCTCCCCGCCGGCCTGCACGAGGTGACCCGCCGCCACGCCTGGGCACGGATCCGGCAGGCCGCCGCGCTGTCGGGAGCCGAGGTGTGCCGTCTCCGTACGCTCGCCGAGCGCGCGGCAGAGGACGACGGCGCCGATCCCTGGACCCTGCGCGCGCTGGACCGGGGCCGCCCGGCGACCGTGACGACCGCCGCCATGGCGGTCGTCACGGCGGACCGGCCGCTGGCCGGACTGACCGTCCTGGAGGCGGGCCGCCGCATCCAGGCGCCGCTGGCCGCGCACCTGCTGGGCCTGCTCGGCGCCCGCGTGGTCCGGATCGAGCCGCCGGGCGGCGACCCGCTCCGGGGCATGCCGCCGGCCTGCGGCGGGACCTCCGCCCGCTGGCTCGCCCTCAACCGGGGCAAGGAGGCCGTCGAGATCGACATCAAGGCGCCCGGCGACCGGAGCCGACTGCGCGAACTCGTGGCCGGCGCGGACGTGTTCGTCCACAACTGGGCCCCGGGCAGGGCCGCCGCGCTCGAACTCGACGCCGAGCACCTGACCGCCGTCAACCCGTCCCTCGTCCACGCCTACACCGGAGGCTGGGCCGGCCGGCTCGCCGACGCCCCCATGGGCACCGACTTCATGGCGCAGGCCCGCACGGGCGCCGGAGAGGCCGTCCACCCGGCCGGCGAACCGCCCGTACCGTCCCTGATGACGCTCCTCGACGTCCTGGGCGGCCTGCACGGAACGGAGGCCGTCCTCGCGGGCCTGCTCCTGCGCGAGCGCACGGGCCGGGCGGTACGGGTCGAGTCCTCGCTGCTCGGAGCGGCCGACACCCTCCTCGCCCCCGCCCTGCGACGGGCCGCCTCCGGCGCCGACCCCCGGCGCCCCGCCGGGTTCCGGCACCCGCTCAGGACCTCCGACGGCTGGATCGCCCCCAGCGACACCTGCGCGCCGGCCGCCACGGCGTACGACGTCTCGGGCCTGTGCACCGGGGACGCCCTGGACCAGCTGCGCGGCCACGGCCTGGCGGCCACCGCCGTCACCACCGATCTGGCCGCGCTCCACCACGACCCGCGCCTGTCCGGCCCGATCGGCCGGGACGCGCACGGCGCCCCCGCCGTTCCCGACCCCTGGAGCCTCGCGTGACCGTCACCCTGACCGACCTGCTGCCCGCCGGACTCCGCCGCTCCTGGGTGGTGGACGGCACCTGTCCCGACCTCGACCTCTACAGCCTCTACCGGGCGAGACAGATAGCCGACCTGCACCGCACCGCCGTGATCGACGCCAAGGGCGCGCTCTGCTACACCGCGCTCGACCGCAAGGTCCGCTGTCTGGCCGGGGGCCTGCGCGGTCTCGGCATCGGCGCCGGGGACGTCGTCGCGGTCCAGCTCCCCAACGACCGCCACGCCGTCGTCGCGGAACTGGCGCTCGCCGCGCTGGGCGCCGTCGCCCTCCCCTTCCCCGTCGGGCGCGGCGCCGTGGAGGCCGAGTGCCTGCTGCGCCGCGCGGAGGCGGTGGCCGTCATCGCCGTGACCGAACACCGCGGGCAGCACCACGCGGCCGACCTCCGGACCCTCGCCCCAGGGCTGCCCGCCCTGCGCCACGTGATCGCCGCGGGCCGCGGCACCGCGCCCGAAGGAACGATTCCGCTGGCCCGGTTGACGCGCACCGACCCCGCCGGGTTCGTCCCGGCCCGCCCCGACCCCGACACCGCCGCGCGCATCCTGGTCTCGTCCGGGTCGGAGGCGGAGCCGAAGATGGTGGCGTACTCGCACAACGCCCTGGCCGGCGGGCGCGGCAACTTCCTCGCCTCCCTCATGCCCGACGGCACCCCGCCCCGCTGTCTGTTCCTCGTCCCGCTCGGCTCGGCCTTCGGGTCGAACGGCACGGCCGTCACGCTCGCGCGGCACGGCGGAACCCTCGTCCTGCTTGACCACTTCACGCCCGAGGCCGCGCTCGCCGCCGTACGGGAGCACGCGCCCACCCATGTCCTCGGCGTGCCCACCATGATCCGGATGATGCTGGAGGCCCTGGAGAAGGCGGACGGCCCGCTGCCCGCCCCCACCGCGCTCGTCCTGGGCGGCGCGCCCCTCGACGAAGCCACCGCGACGGCGGCGGCCGAGGCGTTCGGCTGTCCGGTCGTCAACCTCTACGGGTCGGCGGACGGCGTCAACTGCCATACGGGACTCGGGGGTTCCGTGCCGCCCACCGACCGCTCCGGGGTCGTCGCGGGCCGTCCCGACCCCCGGGTCGCCGAGATCCGCATCGCCGACCCCGACACGTGTGAACCGCTGCCCGAGGGGCGGATCGGGGAGATCGTCTCGCGCGGACCGATGACCCCCCTCCGCTACGTGGCCTCCCCGGACCTCGACGCCCGCTACCGCACTCCGGACGGCTGGGTCCGGACGGGCGACCTCGGCTTCCTCGACGAGGAGGGGGTCCTCCATGTCGTCGGGCGGCTGAAGGACATCGTGATACGCGGCGGCGCCAACATCAGCCCCGCCGAGGTCGAGCGGGAACTCGTCTCCCATCCCCGGGTGCGGGACGTCGTCTGCGTCGGGGTGCCGGACCCGCTGATGGGGGAGCGGCTCGCCGCCTGCCTGGTGGGCAGGGGCGCGGAGGCCCCGACGCTCGCGGAGCTCGGCGCCCACCTGGAGGAGCGCGGACTCGACCGGCACAAGCACCCCGAGCACCTGCTCGTGCTGTCCGAACTGCCGCTCACCGCCGCCGGAAAGCCCGACCGCGCCGCGCTGCGGCGCCGGATCGCCGAGCGGGGAACCGCCCTCGTCGAGGCGTGACGGCGGACGGGAGGGGAGGGGCGCCCCGGCGGCGCCCCTCCCCTCCCGCGCGTGGTCCGCCCGGTCTCAGCCCATGGCCTTCTTCAGCCCGGCCGCCGCGTCGCGGTACACGGCGAGGAGATCCAGGTCCTCGCCCGGGTAGTTGACGATCTCGACCTGCTCGGCGCCCGAGTCGGGCAGCACCGTGCCCGTCGACATGTGGGCGTTGTCGAGGACGAACGCGGGCTTCTTCGCCGAGAGCGCGGCGAGCTGGGCGGGCGTGACCGGTTCGGGGCCGTACGTGCCCACCGGCGTGGCGCCCGCGAGGCCGGCCGCCCAGGCGCTGAAGACCTGGGTGACGACGGCCGGGCTCTTCCCGCCCGGCCAGGCGGCCCTGAGCTCGCCGTTCAGCTTCGTGACCTCGCCGTCGAGCCGGGCCTTCCACCGGGCGGCGGCGTCCTTCGTGCCGAACAGGCCGCCCAGACGGGTCACTTCGGCACCGGCCTTCGCCGGGTCGTTGTCGAGGTTCACCTCGACGAGCCTCGCCTTCGAGCCCGCCGCCTCCTTGATCTTCGCGGCGTACGGCTCGAACGGCGCGTACAGCACGAAGTCGGCCTTCGCGACGGCGGCCAGGTCCGACGGCTTCGGGTCGTAGTCGGGGGCGTGGTGCACGGACCGGGGCACGATCACCGTGATGTCCTCGGCCCCGGCCGCCTTGGCGAAGGCGCCCTCCCAGGTGGTCGTCACGACGACCACCGGCCGGTGGTTCCCGTGCTCGGCGGTGTCCGAGGGGGCGGCGTCCCCGCCGCACCCGGTGAGCAGCGGCGGGGCCGCGCTCAGTGCGAGGAGGGAAGCGATGCGGGCGTGACGGACGCGGGTGCGCGCCATGAGCTGGTTCTCCGTTCGGGGACGAGATGTGCGGCGAGGACCACGGCCCCCGCCGTCAGGACGAGGACCGGGCCCGGGGGCCAGTCCAGCCACAGGGCCAGGAGGAAACCCGTCGCGTTGACGGTGACGCCGATGCCGACCGCCCACAGGGTGATCGACCGCAGCGAGCGGCCGAGGCGGCGGGCGGCCAGGGCCGGCAGCAGGGTCAGGGCGTCGACGAGGAGCGCGCCGGTCAGCTTGATGGCCCCGGCGACCGCGACGGCGACGAGGACGAGCAGCGCGGTGGTGAGGAGGCGTACGGGCACGCCCGAGCACTGGGCGAGCTCACGGTCGTACAGCAGCAGCCCCACCTCGCGGCGCCGCCACCAGAGCAGCGCCGGCACGGCCGCGGCGAGCGCGCCGAGGACCACGAGGTCGGGGGTGCCGACCGAGAGGATCGACCCCCAGAGGAGGGCGAAGGCCCCCGAGGCGTTGACGCCGGAGACCGCGAGGAGGAGGAGCGCGGCGGCGATGGCCAGGCTCATCAACAGGCCCATCGCCCCGGACAGTCCGGCCGGTGTGCGCGCCAGCGGGGCGATGCCCGCCCCCGACAGGGCGCAGGCCGCGAGGGCGCACAGCATCGGGTCGAGCCCGGTCAGCAGGCCGACGGCGATGCCGAGCAGCGCCACGTGCATCATCGCGAACCGCACCGGCATGATGTCGAGTCCGACGATCACCACTCCGATCACCGGCAGCCCGACGGCCGCGAGCAGCAGGGCCGCTCCTGCCCGCTGGACGGGCACGAGCTGGAGCACGGCGCCGAGATCGGCGGCCGCGAGCGTGCTCACCGGACCTCCCGCAGGCGGCCCGCGGCCATCTCCAGGACCCGGTCGCACCGCCGCGCCAGGGCCCGGTCGTGGGTGACGACCACGAGCGTGACCGGCAGCGCGGTCAGCACGTCGGCCGCCTCCTCCTGTCCCTCGAAGTCGAGGGCGGCGGTCGGCTCGTCGGCGAGGAGCACCCGCGCGCCCGCCGCGACGCAGCCGATCGCCCGCGCCAGGTACATGCGCTGCAACTGCCCGCCGGACAAGGTGTCCACGGGCCGCGCGGCCAGGGAGCCGACCCCGAGCCGTGCCGCGGCCTCCGCGGCCTCGGCCGGCGCCCCGCCGCTCGCCAGGAGCTCGTCCCCGCGGAGCGGGAACCGTCCGGCCGCGGGCTTCTGCGGGATCCAGGCGCACGACCTCCGCCGCCAGGCCCACTCGGCGGCGGAGCGCGCGCCGCGCCCGCCGACCTCGATGGTGCCGCTCGCCCGCCGGTGCAGTCCGAGGACCGCGCGCAGCAGCGTCGTCTTCCCGGATCCGTTCGTCCCGGTCAGCGCGATCCGCTCACCGGCGGCGATCTCCAGGTCGACCCCCGCCACGGCCTCGGTGCGGCCGTGCCGACAGACGACTCCGCGCATGCGTATGTCCAGTCCGCCCATCCTCTGCCTTTCGCCGCTGCCGTGCCGGTGCGGTGAAGGAGTCGGACGGGGAGGACGTCCGGTTCCCGTCCTTCCGCGGTGCGTTCCACCCCTATGCTTCTACATGCATGTAGAAGATCGAGATGTGAAGGAGAGGACGCCCCATGGTGTTCAAGCGTCTGCTCGGCTCGCTCGGCGTGGGTGGCCCCGCCGTGGACACGGTGCTCGACCCGGGTGCCGTGACGCCGGGCGGTGTTCTCGGCGGGCAGGTCCATCTGCGGGGCGGCGACGCCGACTTCACCGTCGAGCGCCTCACCCTGGAGCTCCTGGCCCGCGTCGAGGCGGAGCACGACGACGGGGAGTCCGAGGGCGCGGTGGTCTTCCACCGGCACGTGGTGGGTGGGAACTTCCGCCTGGCCGCGCACGAGCGGTACAGCGTGCCGTTCTCCTTCCCGGTGCCGTGGGAGACGCCGATCACCGAGCTGTACGGCCAGGACCTCGGCATCGTGCTCGGCGTCCGCACCGAGCTGGGCGTCGCCGGCGCGCGGGACAAGGGCGACCTCGACCCGCTCGCGGTCCGCCCGTTGCCCGCCCAGGAAGCGGTCCTGGAGGCGTTCGGTCAACTCGGCTTCGGCTTCGGGTCCGCCGACCTCGAACTGGGCCGCGTCGGGGGCACCGGGCAGCAACTGCCCTTCTACCAGGAGATCGAGCTCGTCCCGGCACCTCGGTACGCCCACCGGGTCAGCGAGGTCGAGGTGACGTTCCTGGCCGGTCCGACCGGGATCGAGGTCGTCCTGGAGGCCGACAAGCGCGGTGGTCCCCTCTCGGAAGGCCGTGACGAGCTCACCCGGTTCACCGTCGGCCACCACGACGTCGACCGGGTCGACTGGAACGCCGAGGTCGACGGCTGGATCCGGCAACTCGTCGAGCACCGCGCCCCGTACGGCGGTCATGCCCACAAGGACGAGTACGGCCACCACGACGACCACGACCACGGGCACGGCTCGGGCCCCGGAACGGGCACCGCGATCGCGGCCGGCGCCGCCGGACTCGCCGTCGGTGTGGTCGGCGGCATGGTCGCGGCCGAAGTCGTCGACGAGATCGGCGACTTCTTCGAGGGCGACGACGAAGAGGACGAGTACGACGGCGGCGACGAGGACGAGTGACGCGCGAGCGTACGATCGGCACCTTCGCCGGGACGCCGGGCCGGCCGGTCCCGCCGGGGCGGCGGCGCACCGGTGTGCCGTGGACGATCATGGTCGGTATCGTCGCTGATCACGCCGGTGCCGACGTCGCGGCTCCGGAACGCTTCGAGACCCGCGGCTGACGCACCGGCGCGCGGGGATGCGGCGCAGGTGCGGACGGGGGACTCTTCGGTGTGGCGTGACAGGCTGCGGGCGCGGTTCCGGTACTGGTTCGACGGCACGATGGACCGGGGGACACCGGCCCTGATCAGCTGGCTGGCCCTGGCCTCGCTGCTCCTCATCGTGGCGGCTTCGACCCTGGTCGTCCTGTTCACGGACACCGACGCCGAGGACAACGGCGGCTGGTTCGGCGTGGCCTGGATGAGCCTGCTCCGCACCCTCGACCCGGGCACCATGGGCGGGGACACCGGAGGCCCGGTGTTCCTCGGCCTGATGCTGATGGTGACGATCGGCGGCATCTTCATCGTCAGCGCGCTCATCGGTGTCCTGACCACCGGCCTGAACCAGAAGATCCAGGAGATGCGCAAGGGCCGCTCCCAGCTGATGGAGCGCGGGCACACGATCGTCCTGGGCTGGTCGGACCAGGTCTTCACGGTGATCGCGGAGCTCGTCGAGGCGAACCAGAGCGAACGCCGCTCCTGCGTGGTCGTCCTCGCCGACCGCGACAAGGTCGCGATGGAGGACGCGATCCGGACGCGGATCCCCGACACGGGCAGCACCCGCGTCATCTGCCGCTCCGGCAACCCCCTGGTCCGGGCTGACCTGGAGCTGGTCAGCCCGGACACCGCGAAATCGATCATGGTGCTGCCGCCGGTCGGCGACGACAGGGACGTCGACGTCATCAAGGTCCTCCTGCTGCTGCACAGCCGTACCTGGCGGGGACGCCGGCCCCACGTGGTGGCCGCGGTGCACGACTCGGACAACCTCGCGGCCGCCCGCCTGGCGGCGGGGGAGGGCGCCCTGGTCATCGACGCCGAGGACATCGCCGTACGCCTCATGGCGCAGGCCCACCGGCAGACCGGCCTGTCCGGCGTCTTCGACGAACTGCTCAGCTTCGTCGGCAACGAGTTCTACCTGCGCGAGGAGCCCGCCCTCACGGGGACGACGTACGGAGCGGCGCTCCACGCCTTCGAGACCGGGACGCCGGCCGGGCTGCGCAGGAGCGACGGCCGGGTGCTGGTCAACCCCGCCATGGACACGGTCGTCGAGCCCGGCGACCAACTGCTCGTGCTCGCCGAGGACGACCTCCTCATCCGGACGGCACGGACCCCGTCGCCGATCATCGAATCGGCCATCACGTCCGCCCCGGACGAGCGGCCCCGGATCGACCGGACCCTGCTCATCGGAGAGAACTCCCGCACGACGAAACTCGTCAGGCTCCTCGACAGCTTCGTCCAGCCCGGCTCCACCCTCGACATCGCCGCGCCACGGCGGCCGGACGCCGCCCTGAACCAGAGGGTGACCAACCTCCGCGTGGGGTTCAAGCACTGCGAACCGACGCGCAGGTCCTCGCTGGAATCCCTCGACCTGGGCGGCTACCAGCACATCGTCGTCCTCTCGGACGACACCATCGCCCCCGGGCCCGCCGACGACCGGACCCTGGTGACACTGCTCCACCTGCGGGACATAGAGGAACGCCTCGGAGACCCGTACTCGATCGTCACCGAGATGAACGACGACGCCAACCGCGAGGTCGCCCAGGTCACCAAGGCCGACGACTTCATCGTCAGCACCAAGGTGATCAGCCTCCTGCTCACCCAGCTAACGGAGAACCGCGACCTGTACGAGGTGTTCACCGACCTCTTCGACCCGGAGGGCTCGGAGATCTACCTCAAACCCGCCTCCCACTACCTCGTCCCCGGAGCCGGGGCGAACTTCGCCACCGTCGTGGAAGCGGCACGGCGCCGGGGCGAGACGGCGATCGGCTACCGGCTGGCCCGGCACGGCGAGGAAGCACCCGGCTACGGGATCTTCCTCAACCCGCCGAGGAGCGTCCCGCTGGTCCTCGGACCCGAGGACGCCGTCGTCGTGCTCGCCGAGGAGGAAGAGCCGTCCACGCCGGCCCCTTCCCCCGCGTCGACCACGGCGCGCACCCCGGCGACGGGCCCGTCATGAGGAACGGGGGCGTCGGCGGGGGCGCCTCTAGACTGGGGGGCGTTCGGGCGTACGTGGAACGGGAGAGCAACGGTGGCGGCAGACGCGGGTGACTTCACGGACCCTCCTGCCGAGGTACTGGCCGAGGCCGCGGCCGCCTTCGGGCTCCTCTCCTCGCCCTCACGGCTGCACATCGTCTGGGCGCTCGCCCAGGGCGAGAGCGACGTGACCGGGCTCGCGGAGCGGGTGGGCGGCGCGCTCCCGGCGGTCAGCCAGCATCTGACCAAGCTGAAGCTCGCGGGTCTGGTGCGGTCCCGGCGCGAGGGGCGGCGGCAGGTCTACTTCGTCGACGACCCCGAGGTGGTGACCGTCGTCCGCGTGATGGTCGGCCAGCTCACCGCCCGCACCGACAGGGCGCTGACGCTCGTACGACGCAGCGGCTCGCGTGCCTGAGAGGACCGCTCCCGGCCCCCTCCTCCAGGAGGCTCCGGGCCCGCTCACCGCGCTCCAGGTGCTGCGGGCGCTGGACAGCGGACCGCGCGGTCTGACGGAGGCCGAGGCGGAGCGGAGGCTCGCCCGGTACGGGGAGAACGTCCTGCCCGCCCGGCGGCCGGTTCCCTGGTCGCGGCGGTTCCTGCGCAGCCTGCGCGACCCGTTCACCGCGGTCCTGCTCTGCCTCGGACTGGTCTCGGTGGCCGTCACCGCCTGGGGCACCGGCTGCGTCATCCTCTTCCTGGTCGTGGTCAGCTGCCTGCTGCGCTCCTCCGGCGAGCACCGGGCCGACCACGCCATGGCGGCGCTGCGGGAATCGGTGGCCACGACCGCGACCGTGCTGCGCCGTCCCGACACCGACGGACCGGCGGCACGGCCCCGGGAGGTCCCCGCCACCGAGCTGGTGCCCGGCGACGTGATACGGCTGGGGCCGGGAGACCTGGTCCCCGCCGACGTACGGCTGCTGAGGGCCGCCGGCCTGCGCCTGCAGGAGGCGGCGCTCACCGGGGAGTCGGCGCCCGTGGCGAAGTACCCCCTCGACGCTCCCGACGGCACGCGCCCCGCGCCTCTCGCCCAGCCCCATCTGTGCTTCCTCGGGAGCAGCGTCGCGTACGGCAGCGCGACCGCGGTGGTCGTCGCCACCGGAGCCCGCACCCGCCTCGCCTCCGCCCACAAGGCGAGCGAGCGGCGCCGGGGCAGCGCCTTCGACCAGGCGGTCCACGGCATCTCCTGGACGCTGATCCGGTTCATGCTGCTGACCCCGCCGCTGGTGCTCATGGCGGGCGCGGCGCTGCACGGGAGGGGACTGGAGACGCTCCCCTTCGCCGTCGCCGTGGCGGTCGGCCTCACCCCCGAGATGCTGCCCGTCGTCGTCACGACCGTCCTCGCCCGCGGGGCCGCACGGCTCGCCCGCGACCACAAGGTGATCGTCACACGCCTGCCAGCGCTCCACGACCTCGGCGCCGCCGACGTCCTGTGCCTGGACAAGACCGGCACCCTCACCCAGGACCGGCCCGCCGTCGCCCGGGCCATGGACGCGCACGGACAGGACGCGCCCCGGGTACTGCGCTGGGCGGCCGTCAACGCCTGGTGGACGCTCCAGCTCGCGGAGCTGCCCACCCCCGACGCCCTCGACGAGGCGGTCCTCGACGAGGTCGACGAGGCCGACCTGCTGGACTGCGACGGGGTCGCGGCCCTGCCCTTCGACCCAGGGCGACGCCTGGCGACCGCCGTCGTGCGCAGACCCGGCCGCCTCGGCACGCACACCCTGGTCGTCAAGGGCGCCGTGGAGGACGTACTCGAACGGTGCGCCGTGGACGACGCCGAACGGCGGCGCCTCCTCGCCCTGGCCGCCCGCGAGGCGGACACGGGCGCCCGCCTCCTCGCCGTCGCCCTCGCCGAGCGCCCGGCCCGCCACCGGGACTACACCCCGGCCGACGAACGCGGACTGGACTTCCTCGGGTTCGTCGTCCTGCGCGACACCCTCGCCCCCACCGCGGCGCGGGTCCTCGGCAGCCTCGCCGACCGCGGTGTGGCCGTCCGCATCCTGACCGGCGACCACCCGGGCACGGCCGCCCACACCTGCCGCGAACTCGGACTCGACCCCGGCACGGTGCTCACCTCCGAGGACATCGACCGCCTGGACGACACCCAACTGGCCCGGGCCGCCGGGCACACCACCGTCTTCGCGCGCTGCGCCCCCGAGCACAAGGCCCGCGTCGTCACCGCGCTGCGCGCCGGGGGACACGTCACCGGATTCCTCGGCGACGGCGTCAACGACGTGCCGGCCCTGCGCGCGGCCGACGTGGGCATCTGCCCGAAGGGCGCGGTCGCCGTCGTCAGGGACACCGCGGACGTCGTCCTGGCCGAGAAGGACCTCGCGGCGGTCGACGACGCGATCACCGCGGGCCGGCACAGCGGCGGGAACATCGCCACCTATCTGCACCTCACCCTGTCGTCGAACCTCGGCAACGTCATCGCCATGCTCGCCGCGGCGCTCCTCCTGCCGTACCTGCCGATGCTCCCCGCACAGGTGCTCGTGCAGAACCTGTGCTTCGACGCCGCCCAGCTCGCCTTCGCCTACGACCGCCCCGACCCGGCCGCGCTCCGGCGCCCCACCCGGCTGCGGCCCGGGGACTTCCTGCGCTCCCTCACCCGCTTCGGACTGCTCAACGCGGTCGCCGACGTGGCCACGTTCGCGGTGCTCCTCCTCACCACCCGGGCCGCTTCGGACGCCCAGGACGCCTTCCACGCCGGCTGGTTCACCGAGAACCTGCTCACCCAGGCACTGGTGATGCTCCTGCTGCGCGGCGCCCGAGGACGCGACGGAGCGCCCGGTCCCGTCCGGTACGCGGCCGCCGCCCTCGCCGCGGTCGGCGTCCTGCTGCCCGTCTCCCCGCTCGGCCCGATGCTCGCCATGAGCCCCCTGCCCCCGCTGTACTACCTGCTGCTCGCCGCCGTCCTCTCGCTCTACGCGGCAGCGCTGAAGGCGGCCAGGTTCCGGATGTCTCAGCCGTAGGAGAGGTTGGAGCAGAGGTCGTCGTCCGCGGAGCGGGTGTCCTTGGTCGGCACGGCCACGGGGGTGCCGGGGGTGGCCGAGGGGTTGTCCGCGTAGGACCGTCCGAGGACGACGCTGATGCCCGGGGCGGACACCGGACGCAGTTCGGCGGCGGGGAAGAGCCGGGCGACCGTCGCGGCCTGCTCCTTCTGGGCGGAGCCGTACTCGATCACGGTGGCGGTGTGGTCCTGGGCGGCCGCCGTGACCGTGCCGGTGACGGTGAACCCCGCGGCCCTCAGCCGCTCGGCCGCCCGGGCGGCCAGGCCACGGGTCCGGGTGCCGTTGTAGACGGCGACGGAGATGCCCTCCCCGGAGACGGGTGAAGGGGACGCACTGGCCGTGGGGGAGGGGCCGGCGTCGCCGTTCTTGCCGCCGGTGTTCTGGCCGTCGAGGGTGCGGTCGGCCTTCAGGGCCGCCCACAGGGCGTCCGCCTCGGGCTCGACGACCGCCACGCGTGCCCCCTGGTAGCGCCAGGGGATCGTGATGAACTTCGTGTTGTGCAGGTCGACGTCCTTGAGCGACATCGCGAACGAGATCAGCTTGTCGGCGGATCCGAGGCCGGGGTCCACGGTCAGGGACGCGGTCGCCGCGTTCGCCAGGGGCAGCAGCCTGGTCGGGGTGAGCCCCTCGCCCTTGACCTTCTTGAGCAGGCTCGCCACGAACGCCTGCTGGCGCTTGATGCGGCCGATGTCGGAGTTGTCGCCGATCCCGTGCCGCAGCCGCACGTAGTCCAGGGCCTTCTGCCCGGAGACGGTCTGCTCGCCCTTGGCGAAGATGCGCTCGCCCCGGGTCGCGCGCTTCGGGTTGAGGTCCTTCTGGTACACGTCGTTGGGCACGCACACCCGTACGCCGTCGACGACGTCCGTCAGGGAGGCGAAGCCCCGGAAGTCGACGACGACGGTGTGGTCGACGCGCAGCCCGGTCAGCTTCTCGACGGTGTTCTGCGTGCACGCCGGGTTTCCCTTGGCGGTCTGGCCCACGGTGAACGCCGAGTTGAACATGGTGTCGCTGCGCGGCCGGGTCCACGTGCCGTCGGGGAGCCGGCAGGGCGGGATGTCCACGAGGGTGTCGCGGGGGAAGGACACCGCGACGGCGTGCTCGTGGTCCGCGTACACGTGCAGGAGGAAGGCCGTGTCGGAGCGGCCGATGTCGTGCTCGTCCCCGCCGCCGAGCTCGCTGTTCCCACCGGTCCGCGCGTCCGAGCCGATGACCAGGACGTTCTGTCCCTTGCCCGCGGAGGCGGGCCGGTCGTCGGAGAGGCCTTCCTCGCCGAAGGTGGCGATGTCGCCGTTCAGCTTGAGATAGACCCAGCCCGCCCCGGCCGTCGTCAGCACGAGGAGCGCCAGCGCCGCCATGAGGAGACGTCCGCCCCGGCCGCGTCCGCGGCGCCGTTCAGGTGCCGCCGACCGATGTGCGTGCGTGCTGCGGTTTCCGCCTGTCATCTGTCTGCCTCATTCGTCCCGGCCCTGTAATGAGGAGACGGCGGGCTCCGCCAAAAGGTTGCACGGCTGCGCAACAGTCGGAGCTCTGCCGGCCCCGCTCACGGACTGGCCGGGTCGTACCCGTAGCGCAGTGATCCGTCCTCGGTGCCCGCGTCGAGCCGGTAGACGTGGAGCGCCTCGACGCGCACCTCGGTGTCGGCCCCTTCGACCGTGCACGGGTAGGTCACCTGCAGCATGAGCGGTCGGCCGGTCACCGTCACTCGCACCCCGTCCGCGGGACCGCCCGAGAGCACTGCGCTCCGGCGGGCCGCCATGTCACTCGTCCCCATGAGGCAACTTTAAAGCTTGCGCAACTCTTGAAGTGACGTGAAGTCCGTCACTCGCCGACACCCCCGGGAGGTGGAGTACTTGGTTCCATCCGGTTGTACGGTTGCGCAATGCGGCAAGTTTCCTGCCGGTGAGTCGACAAGAGGGAGAGTGGCGAAGTGCTCCGCAACGCACTGGAACCATGGCATCTGCTGCTCGTGGCGATCGTGTTCATCGCGCTGTTCGGATCGAAGAGACTGCCGGACACCGCCAGGTCCCTGGGCAAGTCCCTGCGCATCCTCAAGAGCGAGACGCGCGCCCTGCGCGAGGACGGCACGGAGGCCGGCCGGGGCGAGGGCGGCCGGCCCACCGACTGAGGCGGGGAAGGCTATTCGTTGACGAGCACGGGAACGGAGAGCACCGCCGCGACGGGCGTTCCGTGCGGGTTCTTCGCGGCGATCGAGAAGTCGATGCCCGTGCTCTCCGCCCGCGGTTTCCCGGAGTGGCCCTCCTCCTCGTGGTCCTCCTCATAGGTGAAGACCCCCGAGCCGAGGAGGTGGCCGCCGGCGTCGTAGAAGGCGGCATGCAGCTCCAGGGCGATCACCTCGCTGACGTCGGAGGTGATCGTCAGGTGCCCGGTCAGGGCCCGTCGGCCGTCCAGGGCGAGGCGGGCGAAGCGCACGCGGTCGGTGAACGGCCCCTCCTCGACGCGTACCTCCCCCTGCTTCGGTGCCACCGAAAGCAGGGGAGCGGGCGCGGGAGCCGTGCGCGGGGCGGGAAGCGAGGCCGGGGGTTGTGCGGTCGTCGGCCGGGCGCCGGTGAGCCCGGCGTCGGCGGAGGCGCCGCAGCCGGTGAGCGGGGCGAGGGCGGCGATCAGGGCCACCGTCGCGGCCAGGGGGCGCAGTCTCATCCGTCATGTCTCCAGACGATGCGCGCCGCGAGGGGCCCGGGTTCGCGTCCGGGCCCCTCGCGGCGGTCGGGTCAGTGGCCGCGGGGAGCGTGGCCGAACAGCGAGCGGTACATCTTCGTGTACAGGTCGGTGTTGTTCTGGCTGACGGCGAAGCGGCTGCCGCCCGGGCCGTACGCGTACAGCGGGACGTCGGCGCCGGTGTGGTTGCCGGAGAGGTACGACAGCCAGAGGCTGGCCTCCGGGCTGCCGTCCCGCACGTCCGCCGGGTCGTCAGGGGTGCGGAAGGTGGCCGGGGCGAAGTTCTTCGGGTCGTTCGCGCCGGCGCCGTTGACGGGGCCGGAGGAGCGGGCCGGGTCCTTGACGTTGGCCGAGGACGAGCGCGACGGCGTGGAGGTGTTCGCCGGGTTGCCCGCGTCGGTGTTGGCCGGCGGGGCGGCCGCCTCGGCGTTGGTGAAGGAGCCCTTCTCGATGATGTTGAAGCCGGCGCACTCGTGGTCCGCCGTCACGATCACCAGGGTGTGGCCGTCCTTCTTCGCGAAGTCGACCGCGGCCTTCACGGCGTCGTCGAAGGCCTTGACCTCGTCGAGGGTCTGCGCGGCGTCGTTGGCGTGCGAGCGCTTGTCGATCTGGGCGCCCTCGACCTGGAGCAGGAAGCCCTTCTCGGAGCGGTGGTTCAGCAGGGAGATGGACTTCCGGGTCATCTCCGCGAGCGTCGGCTCCTGCTTCTGCGGCGCGTCGTCCGGCAGCTTCGCCTTGGCGTTCTCGACGGTCAGGTTGCCGCGGTTGAACAGACCGATGACCTTGCCGCTCCTGACGTCCGCCAGGTCGGCCCTGGTGGCGACCTTCTGGGTGGCGGCGGTCTGCGCGGGCAGCGCCGGGTCGCCGAAGCTGCCGAGGACCCGGTAGCCCTGCGCCTGGAGCGCCTTCTGGTCGTCCGGCTCGAAGCGGGCCAGGCCGCCGCCGAAGACGACGTCGGCGGTGCCGTTGCGGGCGATCTGCTCGGCGATCGGCGTGATCAGGGTCTGGTCGGCCGGCTTGTCCTCGAACGTGCCGTCGGCCTTCTTGGGCAGGCAGGAGGCGTCCGAGTAGACCGGGCCCTGGCAGCCGCGCAGCAGCGCGTGGCTGAACTGGGCGGCCGGGGTCGCGTCGGTGATCTCGGCGGTGGAGACGTTGCCGGTGGCGAAGCCGGCCTGGTGGGCCTGCTCCATCAGCGTCGCGACGCGGTTCTCGTAGGCGTCGACGCCGAGAGCGGCGTTGTAGGTCTTCACGCCGGACGACCAGGCGGTGGCGGAGCTGGCGGAGTCGGTGACCAGCGCGGGCTGGTCGCTGTCCTTCTCGACGGCGTACGTGGCGACGGCGCCGTAGTTCGGCAGCTTCTCCATGTTCAGCCGGCCGGTGGCGCCGTAGAAGCGCTCGCGCCCGGCGGCGACGTGGGAGCGGCTCATGCCGTCGCCGAGCAGGTAGATGACGTTGTGTATCTCCTGATTCCCCTCGCCGTGCCGCGGCGTGGAGCTGGCGGTGACGGCGACGCCCGCGGTCACCGCGCCCGTCACACCGAGCACGAACAGGGTCCTCATGCCTCTACGCATGGAAGAGATGTCTCCTTGGGCATTCTGACGTCCGCTCACGGCTCTACCGGCCGTGAGCGCACCCGGGTACCCGGGCGTTGCGAGGCTAGGCACGCCCGGTGTACGAGCGGCGGCCCCCAGGTGACGTCCCGGCCAACGCTGCCCGCATGGTCCCCGATCGGGCCGTCGGGAGCCGCAACCCCCCACGGGCCTTTCGCGTCATTCCCGCTGTGTACGGTTGCGCAACTGCGCAATACAAGGTTGCCGGGGGACGGATCGGGTCCGCCCCGGCACGGGAGAAGAGGACACCGCCGTGGGCGTCATCAGCTGGATCATCCTCGGGCTCATCGCCGGAGCCGTCGCCAAGCTCCTGCTTCCCGGACGGGACCCGGGCGGCCTGATCGTCACCACCCTCATCGGCATCGCCGGCTCCTTCGTCGGCGGCTGGCTGTCCGCCCGCTTCCTCGACCGGCCCGTGGCGAACGAGTTCTTCGACCCGGCCACGTGGGGAGCGGCCATCGCCGGCTCCTTCGTCCTGCTCGTCGGGTACCGGATCCTGTTCGGCAACTCGCGCGACTGACCCACGCGCATGCGTACTTCACGTTCCGCGACGCCGTCGGGAAGAGGATGATTCCCCGCATGATCACACTCACGAAGGAAGACGGCCCGGCGGACCTGGACGGGGTCACCCACATGTCCATAGGCGTGTCCTGGGACCCCACGGCCGGAAGCAGCGGCGGGGTGATGGGGAAGCTCCGCCGCAAGAAGGGCACCGACCTGGACCTCATCGCCATCGCGATGCACGACGGCGATCCGGTGCGCCTGGCCGGTCTCGACTCCCTCGACCCCATGGGCAACGGTTCCCTGGTCCACAGCGGAGACAACCAGACCGGCCACGGCGACGGCGACGACGAGACGGTGACCGTCGAGTTCGCGCGGATCCCGCCCCACGTCACCTCGATCGTGTTCGTCGCCGCCGCGTACAAGAAGGGCAGTTCCTTCCAGCAGGCACGCAACATCAGCTTCAAGGTGTACGACGCGACCGGGGGCAGCTCCCAGCAGGTGGCCGACATCTGGCCCAGCCTGCTCACCAGCGACAACGGCTGCGCCGTGGCCAAGGCCATGCGCGTCGGCGACGGCTGGAAGCTCGAAGTGATCAACCAGACGGGCAAGATCAAGCAGGGCGACGAGCAGGCCCTGATGCGGTTCGCCGCGAGCAGGTGACGCGTACGCGGCGCGATCGCGCGGAGTCGGTGCGGGGCGCCTGAGCGCGCCCCGCATGCGGCAGGCCGCGGCGAGCCGTCACCGGCCGTCCTCCACGGGTCCCGAGGTGGTCCAGCCCGGCGCATGCGTGTGGTGCTTCAGGCTGGCGCGGTCGGCCTCCCCACCGCAGCTCGCGCAGACCACGCGCGGGTCCAGCACCTCTCCGCAGCTGTGCTCCAGGACCACCGGCCGGGCGTCCGCGTTGAGGTGGCGGTCGCCCCAGGCCATCAGGGTGACCAGGACGGGCTCCAGCTCCTCGCCGGCCGGGGTGGCCCGGTACTCGTAGCGCTTGGGGCGCTCGCTGTACGCCACCTTCTCCAGGATCCCGG
Source organism: Streptomyces sp. NPDC021012 (assembly GCF_044333355.1). NCBI lineage: Bacteria > Bacillati > Actinomycetota > Actinomycetes > Kitasatosporales > Streptomycetaceae > Streptomyces > Streptomyces sp. NPDC021012. Next base: position 530,289 of record NZ_JBIRQU010000002.1, on the reverse strand, counting down.
CCTCGACGAGCCGCTTGAGGCGGGTGGTGAGGATGTCGCGCGGCGCCCCGGTGTTGCGGGCGATCCGGTCGAAGCGGCGGACGCCGAGGGAGATCTCGCGCAGCACGAGCAGGGAGTACTTCTCGCCGACGAGCGCGAGGGTGTCGGCGATCGAGCAGGGGCGGGGCGCGGCCTTCATGGGCCCAGGTTAGTACAAGAGAACAGGGGAGGGTTTGATAATCCAACTCACTGGGCTATGTTACCCACACGTGTTGGTCCAGATTTCCAACCCTCCTTGTGGGAGTCGTGTCATGCGTGACGCCGTCATCGTCGAAGCAGTCCGTACGCCGATCGGGAAGGGCAAGCCCGGCGGATCCCTCGCCGACGTCCACCCCGTCGCCCTCCTCTCGCACACCCTGCGCGCCCTGATCGACCGCTCCGGCGTCGACCCCGCCCTCGTCGACGACGTCATCGGGGGCACCGTCGACCAGGTCGGCGAGCAGGCCATGAACACCACCCGTTACGCCTGGCTCGGCGCGGGCCTGCCCGAGACCGTGCCGGCCACCACCGTCGACCGGCAGTGCGGCTCCTCCCAGCAGGCCGTGCACTTCGCCGCCCAGGGCGTCATGTCCGGCGCGTACGACATCGTCGTGGCCTGCGGCGTCGAGTCCATGAGCCGCGTCCCCATGTGGTCCAACGTGCCGCCCGGCGCCGACCCCTTCGGCCCCGGCGTGGCCACGCGCTACCCCGAGGGCCTGGTGCCGCAGGGCATCAGCGCCGAGCTCATCGCCGCCAAGTGGTCCATCGGCCGCCAGGCCATGGACGAGTTCTCCGCCGCCTCGCACGCCAAGGCCGCGCGCAGCTGGTCGGACGGCTTCTTCGACGACCAGGTCGTGCCGTACGGGGACGTGCGCCGCGACGAGTCGGTGCGGCCCGCGACCACGCCCGAGATCCTCGCCGGCCTCCGGCCCTCCTTCGAGGACCCCGGCTTCGCCGAGCGCTTCCCGCAGATCGAGTGGTCGGTCACCGCCGGGAACAGCAGCCCGATCAACGACGGCGCCTCCGCCGTCCTCGTCATGGCCGCCGAGACCGCCCGCGCCCTCGGCCTGCGCCCGCTGGCCCGGCTGCACTCCTTCGCCGTCACCGGATCCGACCCGCTGCTCATGCTCACCGGCGTCATCCCCGCCACCGAGAAGGTGCTGCGCCGCGCCGGACTCTCCCTCGACGACATCGACCTCTTCGAGATCAACGAGGCCTTCGCGAGCGTCGTCCTCGCCTGGCAGCAGGAGACCGGCGCCGACCCGGCGAAGGTCAACGTCCACGGCGGCGCCATCGCCCTCGGCCACCCGCTGGGCGCGAGCGGCACCCGGCTGACGACGACGCTGGTCCACGCGCTGCGGGCGCGCGGCGGACGGTACGGCCTCCAGGCGATGTGCGAGGCCGGGGGGCTGGCGAACGCGATGGTCGTCGAAGCGCTGTGAGGCGGACGAGGGCGGACGGGGCTCAGTGCTCGCAGAGGGAGAACTCCCGCTCGTAGAGCTGCTCGTTGTGCTCGGCCACGAAGAACTTGCGTTCCCTCATGAGCTGTTCGCGGAAGTCCTCGGCCTGTTCGAGCGTCATGGTCGAGGTGTCGGACCACGGCTGCTGCGGCGGTACGTCGGACGTCGAGACGATGTTCTCCGACGGGTCGACGAGGAAGAACGCGAGGATCTTGCGATGCCCCGGGCGGGTGGGGTCCGCGAGGCGGAACGAACCGACGCGGTGCTGCAGGACGTTCGGGAACGCCAGGCAGCGGCCCGCCGGGGTCGCCGTCGATCCGAGCATCTGGTTCAGCCCGTCCTCGTCCTCCAGGCCGTAGACCTCGCGCACCCCGTTGTCGTCGTTCTGCTCGTACTCCGGGTCGTCGAGCGCCGCCCGGAAACCCAGTCGGCTCTCGGTGATGTTCTCGCTGTCCCAGTAGTAGATGCCGGTCGAGACGATCCGCTCGTTCAGCATCCCCTCGACGTGCCAGGAACCGCCGGGGTACTCGGGCTTGTCCGGGGTGAGGTGAACGGTGGCGAGCTTGACGATGACCTGGAGGCGGCGGCCGCGCAGGTCGACCCGGGCGGATTCCCCGGGCGACTCGGGCGGGGTGAACTCCGGGGCGTCCGGGACGACCGGGACGCGGTTCTCCCACCACGCGTCGTGGGCCTCTTCCCACGCGCGGACGGCCTCCTCGTAGGCCCCGTCGTCGCCGTAGGAGGACTTCTCCGGGTACTCCGGCTCCGAGTCGTACCACCCGTAGGGATCGGCCTCGATCCGCAGGGGCCGAGGGTGCCGCAGATCGGTGAGCACGTTCTCCAGCAGCGGCAGCATGCGCGCGAACAGGTCCGGCAGGACGGAGGCCAGCGCGCGGTGCCTCTCGGGGTGGACGTTGTTGACGTACGAACGGAAGGCGACGCCGCCGTCGTCATGGACGTCGACGTCCGTGGGCAGCCACTGGAACCTCTCCGAGAACTCGTACTTCGAGTAAGGCGTCGTCGGATTCCGCCACGCCCGCTCGGGCGCACCGCTCACCTCTCTCACCAGGCAGAACAGTGAGGGATGAACCAGATCCAGCACCTGCCCGTCGGACCCGGGATGCCAGTCCCGCTCCGCTTCGGGAACCTCTTCCAGGACCCGGACCGCCTCGCGCAGCCGGGCCCTCAGCTCGTCGTCGACCAGCGTGTCCGACTGCCACACCCCGTCGACGGCGGACACCTCGGCGCCGGTCCCTCCGTCCCGCAGCGCGGCGTAGTGCGCGAGTTCGGCGATCACGTAACGAACCTGCGCCTCGGTGAGGCCCTGGGCGAGGGCCTCACTCGTCCACCGGGAGACGATGCCGGCATCGTTCCTCTTCTCGAACCACTCCGGCTTCGCCCGGATGTGCGCGCTGCACCGCATCATCTGGAGTTCCCGCAGCGTCCGGGGCGTCGCGAACGGCAGGGAACGGGAAGCGTGGAAGGGCAGCGGGAAAGCGGACAGGACGGTCAATTCTCTTGGTCCTTCGAGTCGGTGTGCGGTGGCCGGAAGGATACGTCAGCGGACTGACACCGCCCGGCGGCGCGGGCCGGAACCGGTGGCGGGGCCACCGGTTCCGGCCCGCGCGGGCGCCGCTCGTCACATCGGCTCGGGGAAGATGTCGCTGACGCTCCAGGAGACGCTGAAGCAGGGCGGGAAGGCGTGGGTCTCGGTGTCCTGCTCGGTCTCCAGGGCCTGGAGCGCGAGGATCTGGTCCATGGGTGATCTCCTCTTTCCTGTCGGGATGGTGTCGATCGGTCACCGCATACCCGGGCGCGGAGGCGTTCGCCGCCGTGCCCAGGGGTTCGTGGGAGGCCCGTCCGGCGGCGTCAGACCGCTGCCGGGAGCCGGGGACGGGCCTGGTGGGGCTCCGTCAGGAGCGGGCCGGCCAGCAGGCGGTGCAGGGCCAGCAGGACACCGGCCCCGCCACTGGACAGGTCGGCGGTGAACCGCTGCGAACCCGCTCCGAGGAAGCGGACACCGCGCCGGTACGGGACGGCGTACTTCAGCAGGCCGGTCGCGGCGCGCACGGCGTCCTCGCGGGCGGCGTCCGTGCCGGTGAGCTCGGCGTGCCCGGTCAGGAACCAGGCCAGTCCCGCCAGCCCCCGGTACAGGCCCGCCTCCTTCGTGGCGCGGGAGACCCGGACGCCGGCGACCAGCCGCGGCAGGGCCTCGGCGCAGCGCTCGTCCGGCGCGGTGGCCACGTAACGGGTGAGCGCCGCCGCGAGACCGGCCGCGCCCGTGGCCAGGTACGGCATGGCACGGGTGAGCCGGGCGTCGTCGGAGAGGGACAGGGTGCCGTCGTCCAGCGGAAAGGTCCGGTCCAGCTCCTGGTGGAGCAGCAGGCGGCCCGCCTCCAGGAAGCGGTCCTCGCCGGTGGCGCGGGCGAGGCGGTGGAGGAAGAGGGCGAGCCCCGAGCGGCCGTGCAGCAGGCCGCGGGCGTCGTGCTCGCCGAGGGCGGCCGACAGGTCGGGGGTGCGCAGCAGGCCTTCCCCCGCCGCGGCGGCCCGCTCCAGGTGGCCGTCCTCACCGGTCAGCCGGTGCAGGGCGAGCCAGCCCAGGCCGACCCCGGCCCGCCCGCCGGCCAGCGTGCCGCAGGAGGCGGTGAGCGGGTGGCCGTCGGCGTCCCGGAGCAGGTCGACGGCCTCGTCGAGACGGCCGAGGTCCGCCAGCACCCGGGCGACGCCGGCCGAGCCGACGAGCAGTCCGGGAGGCAGCTCGCCGCGCAGCGCGAGCGCGTCGTGGCGCAGCCGTCCGAGGATCTCCTCCGGCACCGCGGCCCCGGCGCGGCGCAGGGCATGCACCACCCCGGCCGTGCCGTAGGCCAGGCACACGTTGTTGGTCCGGAACGCCTCGGGCGAGGGCGGGAAGGCCCACTCCGGCCGGTCGGCATCGGCCGTCTCGAGGAGCCCCGCGGCCACCTCCTCGGCCAGCCGGGCGAGGCAGCCGCGCGGATCGGCGTCCAGCTCGGCGGGGGAGGGCGGGCGGCCGGGACCGTCCTGGTCCCGCGCCCGGTCCGCCGGGTCCTCCGTCGGGTGGAAGGCGGTCGCCCGCCGCCACAGGTCCCGCGGCGGAGCCACGTCCGCCAGATCGCGGCGCAGGAGCGCGAGGTTGGCGGGGGCGTGTTCGGCGGTCTCGTTGAACGGCGCCAGGAAGGCGAGCGCGACCGCCGCCGCGCCGTACCGGTCCCGCAGCAGCGGATCGGTGTCGGCCCGGCGCAGGCCGGGCGGCGGCGTGAACCCCGGAGTGCCCATCCCGGACGGGGCCGCGGACAGCGGCGAGGCCGTCTCGAAGTCCACGAGACGGACCCCGCCCGACGGCGTGACCAGGACATTGCCCAGGTTGAGGTCACCGAACCGGTAGCCGGCGGCATGCAGCCGCTCCAGCGAGTCGTCCAGCCCGGCAAGCAGCCGCCGGCAGGCCTCGTAGTACGCGGCGACGGACTCGGCCGTGCGGTCGGCGCGGGCCAGCGGGGTGGACCGGCTCAGCCAGCCCACCAGCGGCTGCCCCGTGACGTACTCGGTGACGAGGAAGTCGTGCTCCCACTCCGTGAAGTGCTCCAGCGGCTCCGGGCCCACCCCCGGGGCCGCCGCATGCAGCTCGCGCAGCACCTCGTACTCGTGCCGCAGCCGCTGCCGCGCGTCGGTCCCGTCGAAGACCAGGCCGTTGTGGGCGCGGGCCTCCTTGAGGAAGACGGTGCGGCCGGTCCGCCGGTCGCGGGCCCGGTAGGTGCCTCCGGCGTTGCTCAGGCGCACCGCGCCGGTCACCTCGTAGTCGCGGATCAGGACCGGACCCGTGTGCGGCCGCTCCTCCCGCTCGACGAAGGGGTCCGTGATCCCCGCGGGCAGGTGGAAGACGGGCAGCCGCGCGTCCACGACCTCGCGGCCGGAGCCGTCGCGGACCAGCCCCTCCCGGGTGCCGTCGGCCCGGAGCCGGCTGCGGGCACCGTCGAAGGAGCCGTAGCGGTAGTGGACCGTCCGCGAGTCGCGGAAGCGCCGGTCGGTGAGGACGTACGGCCCCTCTTCCCCGTCGAGCGCGTCACGCAGGCGTTCGAGCAGTCGGCGGGCGGTCGCCGTGTCCGGCGGGTAGACGGCGCAGAACTTGCCCGCCTGGGTCCGCGAGCCGTGCTTGTGGTGGAGGAACAGGAAGAAGAGCCGGGCGCTCAGGTGCTTGAACGGCACCCTTTCGGAGAAGCAGATCCCGGCGACCGTGTCGAGCACGTGCTGCGCCCGGTCGAGCCGCGCCGACACGTGGATCTTCCAGCCCTGCTCGGCGAGCCCGGTCCGCGGACTCCCCCAGACCGTCCAGATGCCCTGGGCGGAGCCGCGCAGCCCCGGCGGCACCTCACCGGGCGCGAAGCGCGGCCCGGGGTCGGCCACGCCGGCCAGCGGCAGGTAGTACTCCCGGTCCGCGAGCGCCTCGCCGAAGCCTTCGAGCACGGGATCTCCTCACAGGGTGGTAGCGGTCCGCCACAAAGATCCCGCGCACCGGACGCCAGGACCGGCAGGTACGGAGGCAGTTCGGCGGCGGATACGGACGGCCGCCCCGCCCCGTGTTCACCCGCGCCGGTGCGGCCTCCTCATGCCTTCGGCGGGGCGGTCGGCTGGGGGGCGGACGCCAGGCGGCGGATCGCGACGACGGCCGCGTCGTCGTTGAGGTGTGCGTCGACGTGGGCCAGCAGGTCGTCCTGGAGACGGCGCAGGAACTCGTCGGGGTCCTCCGCGGCCCACTGCGGCGCGCGTTCGGTGAACGGGTAGAAGCGTCCGGCGGCGTCGCGCGCCTCGATGACGCCGTCGGTGTAGAGGAGCAGCAGATCGCCGACCTCGAAGGGGAAGGTCTGGACGGCGTAGTCGGAGATGCCGAAAGCCCCGCCGAACCCGATGGGGAGGTGGCTGGCCTCGGCCACGAGCGGGATGAGCCGGTTTCCCCGGAGGACGAGCGGCGGCGGATGACCGCAGCTGATGAGGTGGACGACCGGATCGTGGTCGGGGATGTCGAGCAGCACGGCGGTGGCGAAGTCCTCGACGGTGTCCTGCTCCGTCTGCGGCCGCCACTGGCTGGTGTCCCAGCGGAACGCGGCGTCCAGGTGGACGGCGAGGCGGGGGAGGGTGGCCTGCCGGTGGGCGGCGGCCCGGAAGGCGCCGAGCAGCAGGGCGGTGTTGCTGATGGCGCCCAGGCCGCTGCCGCGCACGTCGCCGATGAGGAGCCGGGTGCTGTGGTGGGCGGTGCGGGCGGCCGCGTACAGGTCCCCGCCCAGCTCGGCCTCCTGCTCGGCGGGGACGTACAGGCCGGCGATCCGCAGCGGGCCGGCGTGTGTCGGCAGCGGCCGCAGCAGCACTCTCTGGGCCGCCTCGGCCACCGACCGCACCTGGTGCAGCTGCCGTTCGTGCCGCCCCCGCACCACGCAGACGGCGACACAGACGGCCGAGACGACGATCAGGGCGGCGATCTGGGCCTGGATGTTGGTGGTGCCCGCGACCCCTCTGAGTACGCCGATCAGCACCTGGGCCGCTACCGCGAGAGCCCCTATCGCCGCGGTCGTGCGGGCCCCGGCGAACGCCACCGTGATCGCGGGCGCCGCCACGAGCAGGGGACCGAGGTGGACGTGCGGCGGGGCCAGCACATCCACCACGCACACGGTGACGATCAGCGCGATCGGGATCACGAGAAGCGCGGGCGCGTGTCCCGGCCGCCAGGAACCCCGGGCGTCCAACCATGTTCGAAGGTCCATGGACCAAGCCTTCCATCCGCTTCCGCGAGGTGGGGACGCGCCGCTCCGGGGAGACCGGTGTCCGGGCGCACGGGACGCCTCCTCCGGCAGCGACCCAGGAGGGGTGCGGATAAGCTGAAACAAAAGGTGTGTTCAGGGGCATTGCTCGTGCCTGCCTTGAGCCCTCTGATCCGAGGGAGGACCGCTATGGACCCGTTGCCGGTCGAGATCAAGGTCAACGTCGAGGGTGACGTGTCGGCCGCGCTGTTGGCCCTCGGCGGGACGCACGGCGCGGTGACGACTCGTCGCGTCTGGTTCGCCGAGGACCGGGACGGAGTCGCGGAGGGTCGGGTTCCGCTGCTGGACGGCGGTGTGATCGTGCGGTTCAGAACCGGATCGCAGCCGGACGACCTGACCGTCAAACTGCGTCCCTGCACCCGGGAGCAACTGGTCGGCCGGTTCTCGGAACCCTTCGAGGCGGACTCGTCCACGTACAAGATCGAGGAGGACCGGTCGGGTGACCGCCGTGTGCTCGCCGCCTCCTTGACGCGCGCGCACCCGGCGGGGGCGCTCGCGGACGCCGTGCTGCCCGAAGCGGATCCGGCTGTGCGGTTCGACGCGGTGCAGGAGCGGTTCCTGCGTGCTTGCGCCCCCGCAGTCCCGTTCGACGGTCTGGTCGCGCTGGGGCCCGTCCTGTCGACGAAGGCCGACAAGGTCCAGCTCGATGATCTGGACGTGACCCTGGAGGTGTGGTCGGTCGCGGGCATGGAGTTCCTGGAAGCGTCGATCCGGGTGAAGCCCAAGGACAAGGACGACGCCGAGGAGTTCGAAGCGAGGGCGGAGCGCAAACAGCGAGAGCTGGAGGAGGCGGTGAGGGAACGCGGGGTGGTGCTCTCCGAGAACTCCGAGAACAAGACCCGGCGTGTCCTCACCGCGTTGGCGGGCGGCTTCGGTCATCGGGCCGGCGGCAACGGTGCGAGCGCCGGTCGACAGCTCAGATGGCAATGACGGTGAGGTATTCCCCGAGACCGGCGCGTGCCGCCGCGGCCAGCTCCTCCAGGTCGCCTTCGATCGTCTGCTCGACGGAGACGACACCACGGAGCGGCACGACCTCGTGCAGCTCGCCGCCGCCGACGGGCTCTCCCTTGAGCGTCACGCGGGCCGCGCCGAAGACCTCGCTCCACCACGCCGGGGCAGGGGGGTCCTTCCGCCCGTTGTCCTGAGGGGCCGTGTCGGTCGAGGCCGCGATGTCGAAGAGCTTGTCCTTGACCATGACGAACACGGCCTTCCGGACGGCGTCGGTGTCGCCGAGCCAGGTGCGGAGGGCCGGGTCCAGGGGGGTGTCGCCGGTTTCGGCCCGCGTGATCCGGACGGCTCCGGAGTCGACTCCCGACCGGTACGCGGTGGCCGCGGTCTCGCCGGCGGGCCAGGGTTCACCGGGTGACGACGCCGCCGCAAACACCTCGTGAAGCTTGTCCGGGGCGACGCGCAGGTCCGCGGTGAAGGTCTCCGCCCCGGTGTCGAACTGTTCGGTGAGGACGTTGCGGATGGTGAACGGAGGCGCGGCGGCGTCCCGCAGCCTCGTCACGACCGCTTCGGCCGCGGCCGGGCTGAAGGACACCAGGAAGGAACTGAGGGCCTGTGTGCCGATGCCGCCGCCGGGGCCGCCCTGGACGCTCAGGAACAACGGGCCCGGGCCGGCGGGCGGCTGCTCGACCACGCAGGACACGGTGTTGCCCGTGAGCGGCAGCATGGTCAGTTCGGGCTCGGGAGCCCCGTTCCGGTGGGGGAAGAGGGACGCGATCCGCGCGGGCGGGTCGGGATGGTCATGGGTCGCGAGTGTCCGGGTCATGCGGGTCAGGACGTCGCCGGGCAGGGCGGCGGTGCAGGTGAACTTGCAGGAACCGCCGAGGTACTGGGGATGGGGGCCGGCGGGGGCCCGGACCATGACGGTGGCCGAGAAGGCGAGGTCGGTCGTGCCGGGCCGGGGGGCGAGGGTCACGCGGGGCGGCTGGAAGTAGTAGCGGGTGGGAGAGCCGTCCGCCGCGAGATCGGCGTTGCGCACGTCGGGCCAGACGCGGACGTCGACGGCCGGCCGCCCCTCCCCGCCGCTGTCGACACGGATCACGAGCGCGTCCGGGCCGTAGACCGGCCCGGTCGGGAGAACGCTGCCTGGCATCGCGGATGCCCCTGTCGGTCGAGGGTGGACTCACCTGTCGTCAGTGAAGGGTCGACGAGGTCACGGTGAGGATGGGGTCGTCGATGAAGTCGTGCGCGAGGGAGACGGTCCGGACGCCCGATGACGTCGTCACGGTCAGCAGGACCGTGCTGTCCAGACCGGTGACGGCGGAGTCCACCGGCAGCGAGACGTGCACGAAGTCGACGGTGTGCGAGGGCGTCAGGGTCAGCGAGGGCACCGGGTCGTCCGGGTTGAACGCGAGCGTGATCTGCGCCGTGATGGAACTGACGCCCTCCGCCGCGAAGTTCAGTCCGGCGGCGTTGACGGTGAGCGGGTGCTGCACCTCCTGCACGGTCTGGGTGTGGAACGCGAGGAACTTCAGCATGGCGGCCTTCGGCAGGGGCTCGGCCACGTGGAGGCCGCGTGTCACCTCGACCGTCGTGCCGGCTCCGACTCCCTGGAGGGTGGTCGTCTGACCGGCGGCCAGCACCGCACCGCCGAGGGGGACGATCGGCTCCGGACCCTGGCCGTCCCGGACGTCGGCGCACCTCAGCAGCTCGAGGTCGAGAGGCCCCTGGTTGACGGCTGTCGCCGTGGGCGGGTGCCCGGCCCGAGCGGTGGCCGTCAGTTCGTCGGCGTGCGCGGTGTGGCGCAGGCTCAGCAGCAGCGAGGTGCGCACAGGCGGGTCGAAGATGTCGTCGAGCCGGACCACGATGCTGCCGAAGAGCGGTGCGGGGTCGGGTGCGGCGAGTTGCTGCAGGAACAGGTTGACGATGGTGGCGGCGGGCGTCGGCCGGTCGTCGGTGATGTCGACGCCCACGGTGATGGTGGTGCCCTCGCCGGCGCCGAAGGACGCCTTCCCCGTGGGGAAGCCGTCCAGGGTGGAAGCGGCCCGGGTGTCGAGCCCGCCGGGCAGGGCGACGCGCAGGGTGCGTCCGACGGCCTCGGGTATGCCGGAGATGTCCGCCCGCAGGCGGGCGAGGTCGATCGGGTCGGCCATGGGGCCGACGGTGAAGGTGAAGTGGAACCGGCAGCCGCTGATGGAGGCGGGCGACTCGTCGACGATGGAGTCGCAGGAGGCGAGGGCGCCGCGCTTGGTGACGAGGATGCCGTAGGCGGCCGGGACGGCGATCACCGTGCCGGTGACCTGGCCGAAGAGGACGCGGCGGAGCGACGGGTACTTCGTCGTGAGGTCGCCGATCGTGGTGAGTTCGCGGAACTCCGAGCGCTCCTTGGCGGGGTGGTCGAGGTCGTCGCCGTCGATGATGGGCCGGGTCATCCCCTCGGCGCTGATCGTGAACCGGCTGCGGTAGGTGTCGGTCTTGTACGTGAGGCCGAGTGCGAGGTCGCGGTGGAAACGCGCGGTCGAGGGGAAGAAGACGTAGGAGCCGAAGCGGTCGAGGAGCGACGGTTCGAGGGGGGCGCCGGCGGTCAGCCCGCCGTCGCCGAAGACCTCGAACTGGAAGCCCTCGAAGATGGGGCCGTGGACGGGGAAACCGACGTCGGGCTCGGTCACGAGGGTCGTCTGGTAGCCGGAATAGGTCGCGTCGAACGCCAGCCCCAGTCTGCCGCTCCGGGTGAGGTGGATGTAGACGGCCTTGACCAGCGAACCGGTCAGCTCGAAGCTGGCGGTCAGGGCGGCCTCGTCGAAGGAGGAGACGCTACCCGCCACCCGCCTGTCGAAGGAGGTTCCGTCGTCCCGTGTGACGGGCACGACCAGGGAGACGCCGGGGTCCAGGTCCGGCACCTGGGACAGGTCGGCCTCGGCGGTGGGGGAGTCGAGATGTTCCGGCATCACCGGGAGAAGGGTGACGGTGAGGGTGGCCCGGTTGACCGGTCCGCCGTCCTCGTCGGAGACCTCTCCCTCTTTCTGGACGACGTCGAAGGCGAAGTTCGGGTCTTCGTCGAGCAGGACGAACTCGGGGAGGTACCAGCTCCCTTCGACGGTGGGGCCCAGCGAGTCCGCCACCATGTCGCTTTCCAGGCGGGGCATCGACGGTACGTCCGGGGGGAGTTCGGCGGTCCTCGACTCGTTGACCACCGAGTCGATGTGATCGCCGGTCCGTGCCACCAACCAGGTCTGCGGCACCGCGACAAGGAATTCGTCAAACGCTTGTTCCAGTAGATCCATGGTGACTCTCCGGCGGGTGTCGACGGCCCCGTCCAGGGCGGATCGTCCGTGATCCGCCCTGGCGCGACCTTCCGAGTCCGACGGTCATACGTGGACGCCGCGGGCCGCGGCGACGTACCGGTTGATGGTGTCCCTCATCTCGGCGGGCGCCGCCGGCAGCGGCGTGGACAGCTGGGAGACGACCGTGAGACGCCCTTCCGGCACGCCGATCCGGACCGGCTGCGGGGACGAGTAGACAACCGGCTCGTCGGTGAAGTCGGGGCCGTCCACCTCGACGGTCACGGTGTAGCTGAACTCGGTCTCCTTGATGTACTTGTCGGAGAAGACCTCCCACACCGCGTCGTTCGCGGTGGCCGCGGTGACCATGATGGGCGGGAAGGTGTCCTCGCCGATGGTCGGCTTGATCTGGACGATGACGTTGGGCGGGAGCTGTCGCGAGAGCACGAAGTGGACGTAGACGTACCCGACCGCGCTGGCGGTCAGGACCGGTGCGTGGTCGGTGGTCAGCTCCTCCATCTCGGCCACCGCCGGGTCGTTGGGGGCGATCTTGGGCGAGAGGTTGACCCGGGGGTCGTGCCCGTCGAAGATCAGCTTCCGCCGCAGCTTGACCTGGTCCGACGGCCAGCCGTCGACCGGGTTGTCTAGGCGCAGGAACGAGATGTTGACGAAGTCCTTGGCGGTCTGCGCGTCCCAGACCGCGGGCCGGTCGGGACCGTTCGGCTGGGACTCGCCGGGGACGTAGTGCTGGCCGCTCGTACGCATGGTCAGGTTGACCTGCCCGTTCTCGGTCGGCCGCGAGAAGTCGGGGTATCCGGCCTCCAGTTGGACCGCGAGGAGCGGATCGGCCGGCGCGTTGCCGCTCGGCTTGCGGAAGATGACCCGGCTGAATCCGGCGACCTGCACCTTCTTGAAGAACTCGCCGATGTCGATGACGAACAGGTACTTGTTGAGGTTGGCCCGGACCGCGGGCAGCAGGTCGTTGAGGTCGCCGCTGACGTTCTGGGTGATGGCGACGGTCTCGTCGAGGACCAGCTGCTGGTTGAGGCGGACGCTCCGCCGTTCGTGCGTGGACTTGAGGGACACGGCCGAACCGCCGAACAGCTCACTGACCCACCCGCGCTCGGTGGTGGCCTTGGTGTCGGTCTTCGACGGGTCGAAGTCGAAGATCTCCTGCTTGACCAGGTCGACCGCCGTCTTCTTCATGAGGTCGAGGTTGTCCATCACCCATTTCTTGGTGCCCTCGTCGAGCACCGCGTTGTTCTGGGTCATGTGCGTGGTGATGGCGCCGCTGGTCACGCAGTTCTGATACGCGAACTCCGCGTTGATCGAGTTGATCCTGAACAGACCGCCGGCCGACACCGCGGCCGAGAACGAGTCGTACACCTTGTCCACGTCGACGTTCACGTCGATCGTCACGCCGTTGATGTAGAAGGTCTCCTGGAGGGCGTTGGAGACCATGAACGGGGGAGAGGCGCCCGCCTTCAGGGCGCTCGCGATCTCGCCCGCGGCGGGCAGGTTGCAGGTGACCAGGAACGAGCAGATGCCCTGCGCCTCGATGCTGCCCTTCCCGCTGTACTGGGCGGTCATGCGGATGAGGCCGCCCGACAGCGAGGGATCCTGCACCGCGCAGACCACGGTGCTGTTCGTGATCGGGACGATGCCGAGCGACGGCTCGGGGTCGCCGTTCTGGAAGTTGAAGAAGGGGGCGAGCCGCTGGGGGGTGTTGTGCTCCCGCTGCTTCAGCTTCTCGACGGCGCCCGTGATCACGCTGGGCGGGATCGCGAACGTCGTGGAGAACGAGCAGAAGCCGCCTCCGAGTTCGGTGCCCGCCAGGTCGGACGGGCTGATGTGCGTCTCCTCCGACAAGAGGCCCTTGAACAGGGTCATCTCGAAATCGAAGTCCCCCGGCGAGTCGTGCTTGCGCGCGAGGAAGACCTGCGCGGGCTGGAAGTAGTACTGGGTGGGCAGGCCCGCCGCACGCAGCTCCGGGTTGTGCGCGTCCGGATAGACCTGCACCTGGAACGGTTTGCCGGTGTCGTCATTGACGGTGACGACGACGAAGTCCGGGCCGAACAACGGCCCGACTCCCGACACGAAGTCAGCCATGAGGGGAACTCCCTGCTGGAGGATCCAGCCGATCTGCTGGAAGTGACACCCGGTTCGGCCCGGCGCACACGACTGACGGCCGCCGCTACGGGGCCGGCGGTCGGGGCCGGACGGCGGGTGCGCTTGCATCTGTAGGGGGAAGGGACGAGAACTTCGGCTCCGTCCCGGCGGGGACGTACCCGTCGCGGCGATTCAGGCTTCCTCGAAGACGAGGTCCTCGGGCGGATGCGTCATCCGCACGGTGTGGTCGTCGGTGACCTCGACGATGTGGTGCAGACCGGCCCGCCGCTCGCCCGTGGACAGAATGGAGTAGCGGTCCTGGACACCGGCCAGGAAGGCGGGGAAGCAGGTCAGCGACATGGTGTCGAGGTGGAGGTAGTCCATCAGACGACGGAAGAGCTTGGGCAGGATCACCACGTCGTCGGTGAGCGAGGCGATTCCGGTGACCTTCGCTCCGGTCGTGGTCACGTCGCTCGGATACAGGCCCCGGCCGGCCTGTCGTGCCTCGGCGGCCGCGGCGGCCAACTCCGTGCGCAGGCTGGTGAACAGGCTGCGGTAGAAGGTCGGGTAGGCCAGCCCCTCGGCGAGCAGCTGGTGGTTGACCGTGGTCCGCAGCACGGCGACGTCCACGTCGATGTCCAGGCCGCTGGTGCCGGGCGGAGTGCCGCTCCCGGCCAGGGCCACGCAACGGCCGTGGACATCGGCACCGCGGGTGAGGATGAAGCCGGGGACCGTCTCCGGGGTGGTGGCGGTCACGGTCTCGTCCGAGCCCCGTTGCACGTCGGTGAAGCCGAGCCGGCTCAGGAGTTGGTCGCGCGCCGCATGCGCGAACTGAAGGGGCTGATGGTCACGGTTGGGGCCGTAGTGCGTTTCGAGCGCGTCGATCGCGTCGAGACGCAGCGTGGCGCGCCCCAGGGCGTTGTGCTCGACGGCACGCCCGCCGCCACCGCCGACGAGATTCCACTGGGTGGGGTCGTCGGCCGTGAAGTGAACCGTGTCCCCGTCCGGTTGCGATTCCTTGACTTCGTAGAAGCCCTTGATGAGCAGCATGGGCATGGTGGCTCCTCCGTACGGGGAGGTCCTCGCGGCGCGTTCGCTGCACGTCGTCGCGGAGATTCAGAGGTGACTGACGAGAGGAAGGGGACTGAGGGGCGAGATCCGTGCTGCCGCGTCGGTGGCGATTGAACCCACCCTCGTCGGGGTAGTAGTCCACTCGACGGACTGGTCGACGCGGCGCACCGGCCTCGCGAGGTGTGGCACAGAACGTAGCCGGGTGAGTCACTGTCCCCGTGCACACCCTGTGACTCGTCCGGCGTCATGTGACGCTCGGTAACGAGTCTCGCGCGCATACAGTTTGGTGTTAACACCAGCATATCCGGGTCATGCCACACCGCAGCCCGGGGAGTTCCCCGGGCGAAGTTACGGGTGGGTTCAGAGGCGGTCCACGCAGTCGGTGAAGGAAAGGATCAGCAGGGTCCAGGAGGCGCCGCCGAGCAGCCCCACGAAAGCGGCGGCCGCGACCGGGCCGAGCAGTTTCTCGAGGATCTTGATGATCACACCTGCCGCGATGCCGGCGAGCGCCAGCACGAGAGAGCGGTCCGAGTCGCGCAGGTTGCGGTTCCACTCGACGACCCGGCGGATGGCGTCGGCGCCCAGGGCGCGCAGATCGTCGATGATCGAGTCGACCGTGGTCTCCACCCGTGCCCCGTAGCACTCGGCGAATTCTTCGATGGCCATGTCTCTCCTCCGTTTCTTCCGTTTCCTCGGTCGACCGGTTCGGCGGGGTTCCTAGACCTGGGCCTGAACCTGGTCGAGCGTTTCGCGCGTCGCCTGAAGCAGCTCGGTCAGACGCATGTTGGGGGTACGGTCGTAGGCGGCGAGGATCGAGGAGATCTCGGGCGCGACGTTCACCGTCGGGTCGGCGAGGACCGAGCAGACGGTGAATTCGAGCGAGCTCTCGTCGAACCCTTCGCGCACGAACTCGTCGAGTTGGCTCAGGTAGCCGTTGATGTTGTCCAACGCTCCGCCGATGACATCGGGGGCGGGTACGTCGGCAGCGTCCATTTGAATGCCGCGGTTGGAGAGCGCGGCGGCGAAGTCCTCGGCGAAGGCCATGGGGTTCTCCCGAGTCGTCAGCAATGGTGACGGAGGGCCGAACGGTCCCTTCACAGTCCATTCTGGCGCTGGGAGGAGCCTTTGGCGCGGTGTACCGACCCGTGAGGACACCACGCCGTCCCTCGTGATCGCCCGGAGGGAGCGGGTGCTCGAAGGGCGCTCGTGCCGGTCAGTTCGTGGGGCACACGGGGCCGACCGACTGGTCCGGCAGGTACGTCGAGCGTTCTTCCGGGGTGAGGTCGCGGTTCACGGTGGAGCAGATCCGTTCGACCGCTTCGGCGGGCCGGGGAAAGTCCGCGTTCCACAGCCGTACGGTCATGTCGAAGCCGCCACTGGCTGCGGTGTGCCCGTCAGGAGCGAACGCGACTGAGAGCACGTCAGCGGTGTGCCCCGACAGGAACGCCCGGGACGCGCCGGTCCGCGTGTCCCACATCATCACGTTCCAATCCGCGCTTCCCGTGGCGAGGGTGCGGCCGTCAGGGCTGAACGCCACCGCGTACACGGCGTCGGAGTGCCCGATCAGGGTGGTGCGCGTGGCGCCGGTGGCCACGTTCCACAGCCGAGCGGTCTGGTCGGCGCTGCCGGTGGCGAGAGTGCGTCCGTCGGGGCTGAACGCCACGGACAGGACCTGGTCGGAGTGGCCGGACAAGGTCTTGTCCACCTTGCGGGCGGCCACGTCCCACAGGCGTGTCATCCCGTCGGCGCTGCCAGCGGCCAGAGTGCGTCCGTCGGGGCTGAACGCCACCGCATACACCCGGTCCGACCGCGCGAACAGAGTGGTGCGGGTCGTGTGGGTACTCACGTCCCACAGCCGTACCGTTCCGTCGGCGCTGCCGCTGGCGAGGGTGCGTCCGTCAGGACTGAAGGCCACCGAATACACCATGTTCGTGTGCCCGGTCAGCTTGGCGCGGGCGGTGCCGGTGGCCACGTCCCACAGGCGTATGGTCTGGTCGGTACTGCCGGTGGCGAGGGTGCGTCCGTCGGGGCTGAACGCCACCGACTGCACGTCGGCGATGTGTCCGGTCAAGGTGGCGCGAGGGGTACCGGTGGCGAGGTCCCACAGTCGCGCGCTGCGGTCGCCGCTGCCGGTGGCGAGGGTGCGTCCGTCCGGGCTGAACGCCACCGCGGACACCCCGCCGGCGTGTCCGGCCAGGACGGTGCGCGTCGCCCCGGGCCCCACGTCCCACAGCCGTACCGTCTTGTCGCGGCTGCCGGTGGCGAGGGTGCGTCCGTCAGGACTGAAGGCCACCGAATACACGATGTTGGAGTGACCGACCAGGGCCATCAGCGTCGCACCGGTGGCGAGGTCCCACAGCCGCGCGCTGTGGTCGGCGCTGCCGGTGGCGAGAGTGCGGCCGTCGGGGCTGAACGCCACCGAGAGAACCGAGTCTTCGTGCCCGCTCAGCGTGGCGCGGAGGGTGCCCGCAGGCACGTTCCACAGCTGCACCGCGTTGGCGTTGCCGGTGGCGAGGGTGTGCCCGTCGGGGCTGAACGCCACCGAGTACACCGGGCCTTGGTACCCGGCCAAAGTGGTGCGGGCGGTGCCGGTGGCCGCGTCCCACAGCCGCACGGTGTTGTCCCAGCTGCCGGTGGCGAGGGTGTGCCCGTCGGGGCTGAACGCCACCGAATACACCTGGTCGTTGTGTCCGTTCAGGATCGCGCGGGTCCTTCCGGTGGCGGTGTCCCAGAGCCGTGCGCTGTGGTCGGTGCTGCCGGTCGCGAGGGTGCGTCCGTCGGGGCTGAACGCCACGGAGGTCACGTTGTAGGTGTGCCCGTTCAGGATCGCGCGGATTTCTCCGGTGACGGTGTCCCAGAGCCGCGCGTTGTGATCGGCGCCGCCGGTGGCGAGGGTGCGTCCGTCGGGGCTGAAGGCCACCGAGGACACCGTGTCGGAGTGGCCGTTCAGGACGCGTCGGCTCTTGCCCGTGGCCACGTCCCACAGCCGCACGGTGCCGTCGGAACTGGCGCTGGCCACGGTGCGGCCGTCAGGGCTGAACTTAACGGAGCTCACCGAGAGGGCGTGACCGGCCAGGTGCCGATGCGCGGGGAGGCTCGCGGCGGACTCCAGGCTTTCGAGAGCGTCGGGCGTGGGGCTGGTGCGGTACGCCTGGACGGCCAGCAGCGAGGCGAGCTCAGGATTCGAGGTCATCATCCCGTTGGCCTGGGCGGCGAGTTGCCGGGAGAGCGCGGCCTGTCGTGCGGAGACGGCCGAGCGCCACTGCCACACGGCCCCGCCCGCGGCGGCGAGCGCGAGGACGAGGAAGCAGGCGAGGAGGGCGTTGAGACGTCTGCTGCGCCTGATCGCCGCCTGCTGTCGGTCCTTGCTGGCGGTGAGGAAGGCCGCGATGTCGCCCGGCAGGTGACGTCTCTGCGACCAGTCGAGGCCCTCCGCGAGGGCCGTTCCCCCGAGGAGGTCTCCCGGGTCGGCCTTCTCGGCCCAGCGGTCGCGCCGTTCCCGGGTGTGGTCGAGCCATTCCTGGAAGCGGTGGTCCTGGTCGACCCACTCGCGCAGGGTGCTCCAGTCGCGGATGAGCGCGTCATGGATCAGTTCGGCCACCGGTTGTCCGGGCGGCGCGTCGGGGTGCCGGCGGTCGTGCCGTGTGCGGGTCGTGATGATGCGATGGCGGGTGAGGGCGGCCAGAACCTCGTCGATGTCCTGGTCACCCCCGGGTGCTCCGTCGGGATCGGCGGCCAGGTCGCGTAGTTCCGCGAGAGGGAGCTGCGCCCGGATCGCCGGCACCTGGTGCCGGGGGTCCGCGGGACGTACGAGGGAGGTCAGGATGCGCCGGGCGATGGGCAGTTGGTCGGGACGCAACTGGTTCAGGGCGGTGTCGCACCACGTGGTCAGGCTTCCGGGGACCGCCCCGATGCGCTGGTAGGCGTCGTGGGTGAGGTATCCGTCGTGACGCCGCTCCCACAGCTGGCTGAGCGTCAGCTCCAGCAGGGGGAGCAGCGTCACGGGCGCCTGGAGGGCCGTGGCCCCTTCGGGCGTGGCGGCCAGGACGTCACTGACGATCTGCTCGGGCAGCCCCGGCTGGAAGTGGATCCCGACGTCCTGGGCGGGCAGGGTGATGATGTCCTTCAGGTCCGGCCGGCTCAGCGTTCGCGGGACGTTGAGGATCCCCGGCATGGCGGCCTGCAACAGCCGGGGGGCCAGGGCGGCCAGCTGCGGGTAGAAGTCGTCGCGCATGATCAGGACGACGTCGAGCTCGGAGCGGTCGGAGATCGCCTCCGTGATCTGGTCCGCGATCGCCGACCGACGGTCCTCCCCGTCGCCGCCCGGCTGGGTGAGGAACTCCTCGAACTGGTCGATGACCAGCACGATGCGGTGGTACGCGGGCTCGGCCGTCAGTCTTCGGGTCACGGCGGCGGCGAGTCCGGCGGAGGCGGCCCCGGGCAGTCCCGCGCGTTCGAGTTCGGCCGGAAGGTCCCGCATCGGCCGGGCCAGAAGGGGCAGCCACCGGTCGCTGTCCGGCAGTTCACCCGCGGCCAGCGCGGGCAGGACACCAGCCTGGACCAGGGACGATTTGCCCGAGCCGGACGGCCCGAGCAGCAGGGTGAGCCGCTGCCGCCGAGCGAGGTTCGCCAGTACGTGGCGCACCGCGTCCTGCCTGCCCTCGAACCAGCGGGCCTGCTCCACCGTGAACGGTTCCAGTCCTCGATAGGGGCAGGTCTCCCGCTCGGCCAGGTCCGGCCACACCTCCCGCAGGACCTGCGCGGGCGTGGCGTACGCGATGCCCTGCCCCCTCTCGTACGCGTCGGGAGCGGTGATCTCGGTGATCATGCCGATCACCAGACCGGTCACCTCATCGAGCACCGGCCCCCCGCTGAAACCCGTGGTGAGGTCGTTGGCCGCCGTGAGCTGCAGATGCGCGCCCCTGCTCCCGGTGGCCGGCAGCAGATCACCCGCCACGCCGTAGCCGAAGTGCCCCTCCAGCGGGGCCTGGACCGGGAAGCCGAAGGAGCTCACCGGATGGCCCCGGCGGCCTGCCGCGGAGCCCAACGGCAGCGGCGGTGGAGCCGGGGGTGTGCGCGGCAGCCTGACGACGGCCACGTCCTCGCCCGCGGGGGCACGCCACGGCGCTTCCAGGACGTGCCCGTCCATCCGGGGCGCGCCCTCCGCATGAGGGAACGCCAGCCGCACCTGGCCGCCGGGCCCGCTTCCCGCGGCCTCGACGACGTGCGCACACGTGACCAGGATGTCCTCGGCCACGAGGAAGCCCGACCCCGCCACCGTCCCGTCCGGCCCCAGGAGCTGGGCCACGGCGGGCGGCAGCCCCGGCATTCCCTTGCCGCCCGCTCCCGGAGCCGGGGCGTCGGAACCTGTCACCACGGATCACCCCGCTCTATCGGACACGGTGCGAGGACGGTCGGAACCGCTTGCCTTCCACGCCACGGTCACCGTCAGATGGCAGCCGGCACCGGTCTTGGTGATCACCGCCCCGGCCGCGACCGAGAGGTCGATGCCGAACTGGACGGTGATGTCGTCGGGGCGGGCCTTGCGCAGTTGGTCGAGGGCCACGCGTGCCGCCGCCGTCACCGGCCCGAGCGCCTCCTGCAGCGTTTCCGGCAGGTCATGGATGGAGTCACCGATGCGGCCGGCCTTCACCGGTCCCTCCGCCGCGGTCGGAGCCTCGACCAGGACGTAGCCCCCGCCCTCCAGCGGAATCCGGGCAAGAGACGCCACGACTCCTCCTCCGCCTGCCGTACACGGAGACAGACGCGGTCACGCCCGCTCCCGGGTCCCGGCCAGCCTCGCAGCACCGACGGCCCACCGCACGACGGAGTGGGCCTTACGCGTGAGCCTTCCTCCGCGCGGTCGCAGGACGACCGGAGCCGCTCGGCGGGGGCGACGGGCACGAGAGTGCGGGCCGACGGGGAAGACGCCCGGCCGGCGCTTCACCGGCGACTACCTGCTGGCCGTCACCACCCTGAAGTCGTTCGCCCGCACCGTCGCCCGCTTCCTCACCCGCTACGGCGCCTTCCGCGCGCCGACCCTCGCCCAACCACCGCTTCCCCTGGGCGAGATGACCTCCACCGAGGAGGCCGCGCTGTTCCGACTGGCCGGCCGGCTCGAACGCGCCCGCCCCTGGTCCTCACGGGTACCGGACACCGTCCCGTAGGGGAAAGGCCGCCGGGGGGCGTCGTTCACGCCGTCGCCCCTGCGCGCACGGGAAGGCCGGCCAGGCGCCACTCGAGCATGCCGTCGTCGAGCCGGATCGCCCGTCGGCCGTGGCCGGTGAGCAGGCGTACGGCGTCGTGGGCCAGCGCGCAGTACTCGCCGCGGCAGTAGACGACCACCTCGGTCTCCTCGGGCAGCTCGCCGATCCGGTCGGCCAGTTCGGCGACCGGAATGCTGAGCGCCCCGGGAATGTGTCCCGCGAGGTACTCCTCCGGCGGCCGGACGTCGAGCACGACCACGTCGCCGGCCTCGACCCGCGCCAGCAGTTCCTCGTGGGTGACCTCGGCGGCGCCGTCCTCGCCGAGGTAGGCGTCGCGGGCGGCGGGGACGGCGGCCTGGTGGCGGTCGGCGACCTTGCGCAGCAGCGCGAAGAGCCGGGCGACGTCGTCGCCGGCGAGCCGGTAGTGGATCCGTACGCCTTCCCGGCGGGTGGCGACGAAACCGGCCTGCTTGAGGGTCTGCAGATGCGCCGAGGCGGTGGTCAGGTTCAGCCCGGCGGCCTTCGCCAGCGCGTCCACGGTGCGCTCGCCCTGCGCGAGCAGATCGAGCAGCTCCAGGCGCTTGCCACTGGCCAGCGCCTTGCCGCTGGCGGCGAACGCGTCGTAGAGGGCGGCCTTCGCGCCGCTGGTGGTGGCATCCCGCATTGCATCCTCCAAATATCTATGGATTACTGTAATGGATGTCGGACGGTGACGCCTCCCGCCCGCCCCTTCTGCTCGTGAAGGACGACAGCACGATGGGATTCCCCGAAGAACACCCGATTCCGCCGGCCGACGAAGGACCCGGCGACAGCGCCCGCCCCGTCGACCCGGGCGACGGCCGCGGTGAGCGGCTCGTCCGGGGCGCGGAGGGCACCCGCCCGTGAAGACCGCCCACGTCCCGACCGCACCGGCACAGGCCGCCGGCCGTCCGGTACGCCTCGGCCTGCGCGAGAACCGGCTCCAGTTCACGCTGCTGGTCGTCGTCAACGTCTGCGTCGGCGGACTGGTCGGCCTGGAACGCACCACCGTCCCGCTCATCGGCTCCGAGACGTTCGGTCTGACCAGCGACCTGGCCGTCTTCTCCTTCATCATCGCCTTCGGTCTCACCAAGGCGTTCACCAACCTCGCCGCCGGGGCACTGACCTCCCGCTTCCGCCGCAAGCAACTCCTCGTGGCGGGCTGGCTGATCGGCGTCCCCGTCCCCTTCGCGCTCGCGTACGCACCGTCGTGGGGCTGGATCGTCGCCGCCAACGTCCTGCTCGGCCTGAACCAGGGCCTGACCTGGTCGATGACCGTCAACATGAAGATCGACCTCGTCGGCCCCTCGCGGCGCGGCCTCGCCACAGGACTGAACGAGGCCGCCGGCTACACCGCCGTCGGCGTCACCGCCCTGCTCACCGGCTACCTCGCCACCAGCCACGGCCTGCGTCCGACCCCCGAGCTCATCGGCGTCGTCTTCGTCGTGGCGGGTCTCGCCCTGGCCCTCGTGGTCCGCGACACCGCCGCCCACGTCGCCCTCGAACTCGCCCACCACACCGAGCCCCTGCCCACCGGCGAGGACACGGGCCTGAAGGCCGCCTTCGCCCGCACCTCCTGGCGCGACCGCTCCCTGCGCGGCGCCAGTCAGGCAGGCCTGGTGAACAACCTCAACGACGGTCTCACCTGGGGCGTCTTCCCCCTCCTGTTCACCGACCACGGCCTCGGCCTCGCCGCCGTCGGCCTGATCAAGGGCCTGTACCCGATCCTGTGGGGCCTCGGGCAGATCCCCACCGGTCATCTCGCCGACCGCATCGGCCGCAAACCGCTGATCGTCCACGGGATGCTCGTCCAGGCCGGCGGTTTCGTCATCGCCCTCGCGCTGCTGGACCGGCCCCTGCTCGCCGGCGTCCTCTCCGCCGTCGCACTCGGCCTCGGCACGGCCATGGTCTATCCGGCCCTCATCGCCTCCGTCTCCGACCACGCCCACCCCGCCTGGCGTGCCAACGCCCTCGGCGCGTACCGCTTCTGGCGCGACATCGGCTACGCCGTCGGCGCCCTCGTCGCCGGCCTCCTCGCCGACCTCCTCGGCCTGAACGCCACCGTCATCGCCGCCGCCCTCCTCACCGCCGCCTCCGGCCTCCTCGCCGCCCACTGGATCACCGAGCACCGGTCCGGCCCCGGCTGAACCCCCCGGCCCGCCCGCCTCACGCCTCGTTCGCCCGAACGGTCCGTCCGCGTTGCTCCCGGCCGCGCGGGCGTCTCGGATGGGAGTGGTGAGGACGAGACCGCCGTCCCGGCGGGCGTCGGCCCGATGAACAGGAGCGCACCCCATGTACGTTCGCACCATCTACGCCATCGGTGATCCCGCCAGGATCGACGCGTGTGTGGACGCACTCCGCGAGGAGGCCCCCAGGGCGTTGGCCGGCCAGCCCGGATACCGGGGCTTCGCCCTGTTCGTCGACCGCGAGCTCGGCAAGGTCCTCACGGGTTCCTGGTGGGAGGGCGAGCGGGCGATGCGGGACAGCGACGACCAGCTCAAGGAGCGGCGCGCGACGATGCTGGCGCCGTTCGCGAACACCGTGACGGTCGACGGCTGGGAGGCGGCGGTGTTCGCTTCTCCCGCGCAGGTCGGAGCCGGCGCGGGCTTCCGCCTGACCCGGTTCGAGATCGACCCGTCCGGCGCCGACCTGCTGGTGGAGACGTTCCGGAACGCCACGCTGCCCAAGCTGCAGGCCATCGAGGGCTTCGAGACCGCGGCGATGCTCCTCGACCGGACCAGGGGCCGGGGCAGCGTGGGTGTGGTCTACGCCGATCAGGCCGCGCTGGCGGCCTCCCGCGGCAAGCAGTCGGCGGCCCGCGGCGAAGCGGTCACGAAGACCGGGGTGGCCATCTGCGGCCTTGAGGAGTTCGAGGTGGTCACGCTCGAACGCCGGTAGGCCGTCCACGGGGGAGCGGGTGTCGGAGTACGGCGCGGCGCCGGCCTCCGGCGTAAGGTCGGGAGCGTGCGGCCGATCGACACATCCGGCGCACCGGCCCCGCCCGCAGCACCCCGGCCCGCCGCGCCGCCGTCGTCGCTGTCGCCTTCGCGGGCGGGCGACTTCATGCGGTGTCCGCTGCTCTACCGGCTCCGGGTGATCGACCGGCTGCCGGAGAAGCCGAACGCGGCGGCGACCCGGGGCATCCTGGTGCACGCGGTGCTGGAGCGGCTCTTCGACCTCCCGGCGGCGGAGCGCACGGCCGCCAGGGCCCGGGCCATGGTGACGGGCGAGTGGGAGCGGCTGCTGGCGGCGCGGCCGGAGCTCGCGGAGCTGTTCGAGCGGGACGGGGACGGGGCGCCCGCCCCGGAACGGGTCGCGGAGTGGCTGGCCACGGCGGAGCAGCTGGTCGAGCGGTGGTTCACCCTGGAGGATCCGACCCGGCTGGAGCCCGCGGAGCGGGAGCTGTCCGTCAGGACCACGCTGGACTCCGGGCTGAGGCTGCGCGGGATCATCGACCGGGTGGACGTGGCGCCGACCGGCGAGGTGCGGATCGTCGACTACAAGACCGGCCGGGCGCCCCCGCCCGCGTACGCGGCGGACGCGCTGTTCCAGCTGAAGTTCTACGCCCTGGTGCTGTGGCGGCTGCGCGGCACCGTGCCACGCGGTCTGCGGCTGGTCTACCTGGGCAGCGGGGACGTGCTCACCGACGACCTGACGGAGGCCGATCTGCGGGCAGTGGAGCGCAAGCTGCTGGCGCTGTGGGACGCGATCGGGCGGGCGACGCGGACGGGCGACTGGCCCCCGAGCCCGAGCCGACTGTGCGACTGGTGCCCCCATCGGGCGCTGTGCCCGGCCTGGGGCGGCACCCCGCCGCCCTATCCCCTGACCGTCGCCGCGGACCCGGCCGCGGGGGAGGGCGAGCGCCCGGCCGACGGCGCCGGCTGAGACCGGAGGCGCCCGACACCCGCATGCGTGCGGGAGGGCATTATACGCTTCTCTGCTGACATTTCCTCCCTTTCTGGATTTTTCTCACCAAAAAGGGTGGATTGTTCCCCCTTGGGTACCTAGGCTGGATACAGGTAGTAATTCGAATACACATTCGATACGAGGGCGGTCGTGCGGGGCACGTCCTGCCGGAACCGCCATCGCAGACGCCAGGAGAACGGCGTGAACCTCACCTTCACCCCCGCCACCAAGGAACAGGCCAAGGCCCGCATCGCGCTCGCCGGCCCCACCGGGTCGGGCAAGACCTACACCGCCCTGGTCACCGCCACCGGACTCGGCGAGCGGGTGGCCCTGATCGACACCGAGCACGGCAGCGCCGCCAAGTACGCCGACGAGTTCGCCTTCGACACCCTCCCGCTGACGACGTTCCAGCCCACCACCCTCGTCGACGCGCTCGCGGTGGCCGCCCACGACGGCTACGACGTCATGATCGTCGATTCCCTGAGCCACTTCTGGTCCGGCACCGGCGGGATGCTGGAGCAGGTCGACAACGCGGCCAAGCGCCTCGGATCGGGCGGCAGCTTCGCCGGCTGGAAGGAGGCCCGCCCCCAGGAGCGGGCGATGATCGACGCCCTGCTCGCCTACCCCGGCCACCTCATCGTCACCATGCGCACCAAGACCGAGTACGTGGTGGAGGCCGACGAGCGCGGCCGCAAGGTGCCGCGCAAGATCGGGCTCAAGCCCGAGCAGCGGGAGGGCATCGAGTACGAATTCGACATCGTCGGCGATCTCGACCACGAGAACACCCTGGTGATCTCCAAGTCCCGGGCGAAGCCGCTGTCGGGGACGGTGCTCCACGCGCCGGGCCCGGAGTTCGCCGAGGCCGTCCTCAGCTGGCTGGAGGCCGGCAAGCCCACCCTCTCCGTCTCCGACTACGTCACGGCGGCCACCGCGCCGGGCGCGGGCCACGAGGAGCTGCGCGCCCTGTACGAGGAGGCCCGCCGGCACAACCTGCTCGGCGCCGCCGTCCTGGACGACGCCGGGGAGACCTGCACCCTCGGCCAGCTGATAGTGCGCCACGGCACCGCGGCGGCCAGGAACAGGGTCGCCGAGGACGTCCAGTCCGGGGCCGGAGCCAAGCGGGAGAACGGGACCGAGCGGGAGAACGGGACCGAGCGGAAGAACGGGAACGAGCGGAAGGGCGCGTCCGCATGAGCCTGAAGGAGCACGCCACCCGGGTCGCCGTCCTCCGGGTGCTGCGCGACGCCGTCGACACCGAGTACCGGACCGAACGCCACGAGGTCCTCGAAGGGCTGCGTGCCGCCCGCGCCGAGCTGAACCTGAAGTCGGTCCGGGTGACCCTGCCGGACGACACGCCGATCGCCACCCTCACCCTCGTCGACCCCGGGCCGACGGTCGTGGTCGCCGACGAGGAGGCCTTCACCGCCTGGGTGGCCGACAACCACCCCGGCGAGGTGGAGACGCTGGTCCGGGTGCACCCCGGCTGGCAGCGGCAGTTCCTCGCCCGGCTGACCTGCCTCGACCCGGTCGCCGACCCGTACACCGGCGAGGCGATCCCGGGGCTGGGCGTGCTGTCCTCCTCCGAACCGCGGTCGTTCAGCCTGCGCCCCCTGCCTGGCGGACGGGAACGGATCGCCCGCGCCTGGCGCACCGGCATGCTCGACCTGAGCCGTCTGCTCCCCCTCGGGGGCGGTGAGGACCCATGACCGCCGTCACCGCCCACTCCGACCGGGACACCCTCGGCACGGTGTGGTTCCTGGTCTCCCGGGCCGGTCACCTCGATTGCGGCCGTTGGACGCTCGAGGACGACAAGCGGCTGCGGTGCGCCTGCGGGGCCGTCCTGTACGTGTACCGGCAGCCGGTGGAGGCGGGGGGAGGCGGCGCGCCGGCGCCGGCCGGGACGTCCCCCCGCGGAAGGGAAGAACGCATGCTGCCGGCCGAGACGGCCGAACTCGTCGCCCTCGTCGCGGCGATGTGCCCGTCGATGCACCTGGAGGACACCACGACGGACGCCTGGCACCTGCTGCTCGCCGACCTGGACGTCGCCGATGTACGGGCGGCCGTGACCAGACTGGGCAGGCAGCGGTCCCGTATCGCAGCCTCCGACATCCGCGCCGAGGTACGGGCGATCCGGGAGGAGCGGCTCGCCCGCAACCCGCTGCCGCTCCCGGACAGCGACCCCGACGACCCCCGCCGTTATCGCGCGGAACTCCTCGAACTGGTGACCGCGATCGCCTCGGGGCGGCGGACCCCGGGGCGGCGAGCCGAGCGCGTACCCGCCGCCCCGGGCGGCCCGCCCTCCCACCTCACCGGCCCGGAGCACGACCCGCGCGTCCGCGTCCTCCGCGTGCCCTGTCCCTGGTGCGGGGCCGCCGCGGGCCGTCCCTGCGTCGTCCCCGGGCTCGGCATCCCGCTGAGGAGGGCCCCCGCCCACCGGGCACGGCTCCTCGCCGCCGGGCTCCCCGAACCCCCGCCGAGGCAGGAGCACGAGGCCACCCGTCGAACTCGCACAGGCACGGGTGAGGAATCCCCCGTCGCACGAGAGGAAAGCCACCATGGTCGGTGAAACCGTCATCACCGTCGTCGGCAACCTGACCGACGACCCCGAGCTGCGCCTCACCCCGTCCGGCGACACGGTCGCGCACTTCACCGTCGCGTCCACACCCCGCACCTTCGACCGGCAGAGCAACGAATGGCGGGACGCCGAGACGATGTTCCTGCGCTGCTCGGTCTGGCGGCAGGAGGCGGAGCACGCCGCCGAGTCCCTGACCCGCGGCACCCGCGTCATCGTCCAGGGACGGCTGCGCCAGCGGACGTACGAGACCCGGGAGGGCGAGAAGCGGACCGTCATCGAGCTGGAGGCCGACGAGATCGGCCCGTCGCTGCGGTTCGTCTCCGCGACGATCACCAAGCCCCCGCACACCGGCGTCCCCGCCGGTTCCCGCGGCGGCACCCGTCCTTCCGCCGAGGACCCGTTCACCCGGCCCGACGGCGACGAGCGGCCGGTCCCCGCCGGGGACGGACGACACGCCCCCCGCGAGGAGACGCACCCCTTCTGACGGGCCGGCGCACCCGTGCGCCGGCCGCGACCCCACACCGCACCCATCCGAGGCGGACCCCATGAAGGAACAGGACCGCGAGGAAGCGCTCGAAATCGCCCTCGCCCAGATCGAAAAACGATTCGGCACGGGCTCGGTGATGCGTCTGGGGGACGAGCCGGAGGTCCCCGTCGAGGTCATCCCCACCGGCTCGATCGCCCTGGACCTCGCCCTCGGCGTCGGCGGCCTGCCGCGCGGCCGCGTGGTGGAGATCTACGGCCCGGAGTCCTCCGGCAAGACGACCCTGGCCCTGCACGCCATGGCCAACGCGCAGAAGGCGGGCGGGACCGCGGCGTTCATCGACGCCGAGTACGGCCTCGACCTCGACTACGCCAGGAGGCTCGGCGTCGACACCGACGCCCTGCTGGTCTGCCAGCCGGACAACGGCGAACAGGCCCTGCAGATCGCCGACACCTTCATCCACTCCGGCGCCCTGGACCTCATCGTCGTCGACTCCGTCGCCGCGCTGGTGCCGCGCGCGGAGATCGAGGGCGAGATGGGCGACCCGCACGTCGGCCTGCAGGCCCGGCTGATGAGCCAGGCGCTCCGGAAGATCGCCGGCGCGCTGGGCCACGCCGGAACCACGCTGATCTTCATCAACCAGCTGCGCGAGAAGATCGGCGTGATGTTCGGCTCGCCGGAGACCACCCCCGGCGGCCGGGCGCTGAAGTTCTACGCCTCGGTACGGCTCGACATCCGCCGCATCGAGACCCTCAAGGACGGCACCGAACCGGTCGGCAACCGCACCCGCGTCAAAGTGGCCAAGAACAAGGTCGCCCCGCCGTTCAGGCAGGCCGAGTTC
Organism: Streptomyces sp. NPDC021012; assembly: GCF_044333355.1. Taxonomy (NCBI): domain Bacteria; kingdom Bacillati; phylum Actinomycetota; class Actinomycetes; order Kitasatosporales; family Streptomycetaceae; genus Streptomyces; species Streptomyces sp. NPDC021012. Next base: position 501,544 of record NZ_JBIRQU010000002.1, on the reverse strand, counting down.
GACATCCTCTACGGCCGGGGCATCAGCCGCGAGGGCGAGCTGATCGACCTGGGCGTCCAGCAGGGCCTCGTCCGCAGGTCCGGCACCTGGTACACGTACGAGGGCGACCGGCTCGGCCAGGGCAAGGAGAACGCCCGCAACTTCCTGAAGGACAACCCCGACCTCGCCGCCGAGATCGAGAAGAAGGCCAGGGAGAAGCTGGGCATCGGGACGAAGCCGGAGGCCCCGGCGGCGGAGCCCCGGGCGGGCACGGCGAACCGAGCGGCCGCACCCGGCGGCACCGCGCCGTTCGACCTGGCCGCGACCGGTCGGCGCCTCACCGGGTCGACCCCGCCGGCCCCGACCGGTCGGCGCCCCACCGGGTCGACCCCGCCGACCGCGAGCGGCCCGGCCCCCCGCGTCCTCCTCGACGGCACCCCGGCCGAGCCGTGAAGACCAGCCCGCCGCTCCCTCACCCCGGCGCGAGGCGGACGCCGGTGGACCGGGGCGGCACCGTGTTCCCCGGCACCGCCCCGCCCAGGGACGCCCCGCCCAGGGACGAGGCGCCGGCCCCGGGCAGGACCGCCCTCGGCCGGACCGTCGCCGCGGAGCGGGCCCACCCGCCGGTCGCGGCCCCCGCCAACGGCGAGGACCGGGCCACCGAGGCGGCGTTGCGCCCCAAGGACCTGGACGGGTTCATCGGCCAGGAACGGGTCCGTGAGCAGCTCGACCTCGTCCTCAGGGCCGCGCGGCAGCGGAGCGCCACCGCCGACCACGTGCTGCTCTCCGGGGCCCCGGGACTCGGCAAGACCACCCTGGCGATGATCATCGCCGCGGAGATGGGAGCCCCGCTGCGCATGACCTCCGGCCCCGCCATCCAGCACCCCGGGGACCTGGCTGCGGTCCTGGCCTCGCTCACCGGGGGCGAGGTCCTCTTCCTCGACGAGATCCACCGCATGTCCCGGCCCGCCGAGGAGATGCTCTACCTGGCGATGGAGGACTTCCGCGTCGACATCGTCGTCGGCACCGGCATCGACGCGACCGCCATGTCCCTCGAACTGCCCCCGTTCACCCTCGTCGGCGCCACCGTCCGGGCCGGCATGCTGCTCCCGCCGCTGCGCGACCGCTTCGGCTTCACCGGGCACATGGAGTTCTACGAGCCGGCCGAACTGGAGCGCGTCATCCACCGCTCCGCCCGGCTGATGGAGGTGGAGATCGAGCCCGCGGGCGCCGCCGAGATCGCCGGCCGCTCCCGCGGCACGCCCCGCATCGCCAACCGCCTGCTGCGCCGGGTACGGGACTACGCCCAGGTCACCGCGGACGGAGTGGTCACCCGCGAGATCGCCTCCGCGGCCCTGGGGGTCTACGAGGTCGACGGCCGGGGCCTGGACCGCCTGGACCAGGCCGTGCTGCACGCCCTGCTGAAGCTGTTCGGCGGCGGACCGGTGGGCCTGGCCACCCTCGCGGTCGCCGTGGGAGAGGAGCGGGAGACGGTGGAGGAGGTCGCCGAGCCGTTCCTGGTCCGGGAGGGGCTGCTGGCCCGGACGCCCCGGGGGCGGGTCGCGACACCCGCCGCCTGGGCCCACCTCGGGCTCCTACCGCCGCCCGGACCGTCCTGGACCGCATCCCCGGCACCCCACCGGAACGGCGATTCCGCACAGGACGGCCCGCCCGGAGCCCGCACCGGACCGACCGCCTCCCCGGCCGCCCCCCGGCCCCCGTCTGCGCCCTTCCCCGTCACGCAGGTGCCGTCAGGTCCCCCACACCACCCCTGACCACCGCCGTCACGGAGATGCCCGCCCGGTCGAGGAGGCTCGCCGCGAGGGCGGCCCGGCGCCCGCTCCCGCAGACCGTCCATATCTCGCGGTCCCGGGGCATCTCGCCGAGTCGCCCGGGCAGTTCGGCGAGCGGCACGGCGAGCGTGCCGGGAATCCCGCCCTCGGGGCGCTCCGGGCGTACGTCGAGCACCCGCCTCCCGGCGACGCGCCCGGCCAGCTCGGACGCGTCCGCGGTGCGGAAGGCCCGCAGCGGGCGGCCGGCGGCGGCCCAGGCGTCCGTACCGCCCGCCAGATACCCCGCGACGTTCTCGTACCCGATCCGCAGCAGCTGGAGCACCGCCTCGGCGGCCGCCTCCCCGGCGGGTTCCGGCAGCACGAGCACCAGGCGCGTACCGAACGGCACGACCTCGCCGACCAGGCTCGCGAAGCGGTCGTCCAGCTCGTCGCAGAGCGAGCCGGGCAGATGGGCGGCGGCGAACGTTCCGCGCTCGCGACCGTCGACGATCTGCGCGCCGCCCCCGGCCAGGCCCTCCACCGCGGCCGGCGTGAGCGGCCGGAGCACGGGCGGGCCGCCGAGCACGTCCGGCCCGGACCGGTTGATCCCCGCCATGTACCGGTAGTAGGCGGGGTACGGCGGCAGGTCCGTCATGCGCCCGCTGACGAACTCCTCCTCGTCCCGGGTGGTCAGCGCGGGGTTGGCGCGCCGCTCGGCGCCCATGACGGTCGTCCTGGCCCCCGCCACCGGGCCGGCCGCGCAGGAGCTCCCCGCTCCGTGCGTCGGCAGCACCCGCGTGGCGTCCGGCAGCAGCGCCAGCCGTCGGAGCGAACGGAACTGCGCCCGGGCGAGCTCCTCCGTGCGGTCCTTCCCGGACAGGTCGGTGCGGCCGGCCTGGCCGACGAGGAGGCTGCCTCCGGTGAAGACGGCCGTCGGCGGCTGCCGCGTGTCGTCGAAGACGAGGTACGAGGTGTGCTCCGCGGTGTGCCCGGGCGTCTCCATCGCCCGTACGGTCACGTCGCCGAAGACGATCTCGTCCTCCTCCGCCAGCCCCAGGTGAGCGAACGCGTACGCGGCGCGGGCAGGGCCCGCCACCGTGGCGCCGGTCGCCGCACGGACCTCCAGAGCACCGGAGACGTAGTCGTTGTGCACGTGCGTCTCCAGGACGTACCGGATCCGTACGCCCCTGGAGGCGCAGGACTCCATCAGCCCCCAGCTGTCCCGCTGCGGGTCGACCAGCGCGGCCTCGTCGCCGCTGACGAGGAGGTAACTGGTGTCACCGAGCGGCACGGTCGTCATGATCTCGATCTCGCTCATGCCGTCTCCCGGGGCCCTCACACGACGACCACCCCGACGGACGCCACGGGGTTGCAGCCGTAACCCCCGGCGTTCCACGGCGCCCGGGCCGGCTGGGTGTCGCCGTGCCCGTCGGTCGCGCGGGCCAGCAGCCGGTACGGGCCGGGCCGGCGGGGCGTCCACCGGTACGACCAGCCGGTCCAGGCATAGGGCCCGGACGGCGGCTCCAGGACGGCCTCGTGCCACTCCTCGTCGCCGACCCCGCCGTCGCCGGAAGGGCCTTCGCCCCCGAGGCCGTCCTCACCGCCGGCACCGTCCACGTCCTCGTACGCGGCCCGTACCTCGACCCGCCGCACGGGAACCCCGTCGCCCGACCAGGCCCGGCCCCGCACCAGGGTCTCGTGGCCTCGGCGGACCGCCGCGTCGGGTTCGGGGGCGGTGATGAAGGACTTGACCCGGAGGGTCGTCACGGGCCCGTCGGGGGTGCCGCGCGACGCGCGGTAGACGTACTCCTCGGCCTGGAAGACCCCGGCGAAGGGCTCCCTCACGGCCCGCGCCTCGACCAGCCACTTCACGTCGGCGACCGCGTACCGCCCGGGGACCACCAGCCGGACCGGCGCCCCGTGCTCGGGCGCGAGCGGCTCGCCGTTCATGTGGGTGGCGAGCAGGGTGTCCGGGTGGAGGGCCACGGCGAGCGGGAGGCTCCGCTCGAAGACCGCCCGGCGGCCGTGCACGGTGCCGGAGTCGGCTCCGGCGAAGACGATCTCCGCGGCCGCCCGGTCGATCCGGGCCAGGGCGGCGAGCCGCTGGAAGGGCACCCCCGCGAAGCGCGCGCATCCGACGGCCCGCTGCCCCCAGGGCAGCCCCGGCGGCCGGGGCGACATCTGACCGCGACCGTTCCCCGCGCATTCCACGACGACGTCGAACTCCCGGCGCTCCATCGTCAGCAGCTCGTCGTAGCCGATGTCGAACGGCTCGGCCACGGCTCCACGGAGCCGCAGCCGCCACCGACGGGGTGCCGTCCGCGGGATGCCGAAGTGGTCGCGTACGAAGAGGGCGCCCACGGGGGTGACGGGCTCGGCGAGCGCGGCCCACGGGGTCTGGGCGTTGTACGGATCGGCCGTGACCGTCTCGGGTGCCCAGACCGTCGCACCGGGCCCGCGGAGTATGGGCCATGTGGTCACGGCGCCCCCTTCCGTCGGGCTCCTGCCGGGCACGACGCGGGTCGCTTCCAGTTTACGTCCGGGCCCCGGTTCCCGAGAGCCTTCCCATGACGTCCGGGAGGGGGGCGGTCGGGTGCGCGCCGGTCCACAGCCCGGCCGACGGACCGCCGGCCGGGCGGCCGAAGCCGCCGGGTTCCCCCGGCACCGTCCCCCGGCCCTACCCCTACGGCGATCACAGCCAGCCGGCCCAGCCGAAAGCGAGGAGGTAGGCGCGCGTGACCGCGGCCCGCCCGCGGCGCCCGCCACCGACCACCAGGATCAGGGCGGCGGTGAACCAGAACACGACCGCTCCACCGACGACCAGGGCCCACACGGCGCCGCCGACGGCGGCGAACAAGGCCACGACGAGGATCGCCAGGGCGAGCCCGGCATGTGCGCCGCCGACACTCACACGGAGCATCTCGCGCACGACCCGACGGTCCTCCGCGAGAACCCGCTCATACGCGTTCAACTCCCGCCCTGGACCGCCCTGTTCCTCCACGCCCCGCCCCACAAGCCCCCCTCGCCACAGCTCGGCCGAGCCGAGTCCGACATTCGTGTGGACGCACCGGCCCGCCACGACGTTGCCTCTCAGCGGCTTTCGCAACACGGCTCACGGTCTCACCAGGGAATCGGCCCGTCCTCGGCCAGGAAGGCGCCCGTCGGGCCGTCCTCGCCCGCAGTCGCCAGGTCGACCGCGACGGCCGCGCCCTCCTCCGCCGTGCGCATCCCGCTGTGGCGGTTGAGGTCGGTCGCGCAGTAGCCGGGGCTCACCGCGTTGACCAGGATCCCTTCGGCGCGCAGTTCCTCGGCGTAGAGCACGGTGATCGCGTTCAGCGCGCTCTTCGAGGTGCAGTAGGGGAGGAGGACCGAGGAGTAGGCGGACCACGGACTGCCAGGGTCGGCCAGGTGGGTGAGGGAGCCGAGTTCGCTGGACATGTTGACGATGCGTGCGGCGGAGGAGCGGCGGAGCAGGGGGAGCATGGCGTGGGTCACCGCGATGACGCCGAACACGTTGGTCTCGTAGACCTGCCGGACGGTGGCGGCGGGGGTTTCACTCGGCTTCTGCTGTCCGGTGGCGATCGCGGCGTTGTTGACCAGGATGTCGAGGCGGCCGAACGTGGCGTCGATGTGCTTGGCTGCGGCCTGGACCGAGAACTCGTCGGTGACGTCCAGCGGTACGAACCGCACGTCGGCACCGTCGGCGCGAAGCTCCTCGGCCGCCGCCTCGCCGCGCTCGGCGTCGCGGGCGCCGATCAGCACGGTGATGCCGAGGGCCGCGAGCCCGCGCGCCGTTTCCTTGCCGATGCCCTTGTTCGCGCCGGTGATCAGAGCGGTCTTCTGCGAAGTCGAAGTCGTCATGGCACCCAGCCTCCCCTCACCCACGGGCGTCGGGGAAAGACCAGAAGGCTCTGGATCTATAGTCCACAGATATGAGTGAGTTGGAGGTACGGGAGCTGAGGTACTTCGTCGCGGTCGCCGAGGAACTGAACTTCAGCCGGGCCGCGCAACGCCTGGGGATGGCGCAGCCCCCGCTGTCGAAGGCGATCGCCCAGATGGAGTCCCGGCTCGGGGTACGCCTCCTTGAGCGCACCACCCGGCAGGTGAGGCTGACCGACGCCGGTCAGGTGCTGCTCGACCAGGCCCGGATCGCGGTCGACGCGGTGCACGCGGCGGCCCGGCGCGCACGCCGGGCCGGTCAGCCGACACCCCAGCTCGTCGTGGCGGTCAAGCCGGGAGGCGACGCCGGGCTGCTGCGGGAGGTCCTCGCCGCCTACCGGGGAGCGGGCGCGCATCTGCCGCCGCCCGAAGTCGTCGTCGGCGGCAGCGGAGAGCCGATCGCCATGCTGCGGGACGGCCGCGCCGACGTGGCGCTGCTGCGCAGCCCGTTCGACGGTCGGGGGCTGGATTCCCAGACGCTCGTGGTCGAGCCGCGACTGGCCGTCCTCCCCGCCGCGCACCGCCTGGCCGGACGCCGGCGACTGCGGCTGACCGACCTCAAGGGCGAACCGATCCCGCGCTGGAAAGGGGCCGTCCCCTCCGCCACCGCCTACTACACAGGATGCGACGGAGCGGAAGCAGACGATGGCCGCACCGACGCCCCCGAGGGGCCGCTCGTGGCCAGCGTCGAGCAACTCCTGGAGGTGGTCGCGCTGGGCCAGGCGGTGGCCTTCCTGTCCCTCTCCACCACCAAGCTGCACCAGCGCCCGGACATCGCCTACCGGCCGGTCACCGGCCTCACCCCCAGCACGGTCATGGTCGCCTGGCCGGAGACCTCACGCTCCCCAGCCGTCGCCGCCTTCGTCCAAGCCGCCCACGACGTCGCCGCCCACCACCCCGACCACATGACCGCACCGACCTACTGACCGACGGCACCCCTCGCGAGGAGTGCGCGGGCCGGCCGCTGCGGGCGTCGTCGTCAGCGGTGGGTCTGGATGAAGCCGATCTTGTCGATCTCGTCGCCCGCGCGGCCGTGGAAGCCGGTGATCTGCCAGCCGGGGGATGCCGTGCGGGTGACGCAGTCGGGGGTCGTCGTGCCGCCGGTGAGTGTGCGGCCGTGGTTGGTGGTGAACCTGGCGTAGAAGATTCGGGTGTGGCCGTCCTTCTGGGCCTGGCACAGGGACGCGGTGGTCACGTATTCCTCGCTGCCGAGGGTGAGGGAGGAGGGGGTGCCTCCGGTGCCGCCGTGGGTGAGGGTGGTGCCGTTGTCGAGGGTCAGGCTCAGCCGGTCGACGCGGGAGCCTGCGCTCAGGGTGATGGTGGTGGCGCGGGAGCCGGTGGGGATGCGGTCGATGTCGTTGAAGGGGGCGCCGTGCGGTCCGCCGAACTGCTCGCTCAGTCGGAAGTCCGGGTTGAGTGACCAGGAGAAGCCGACCGTGAGGGGGTCGTGGTCGGAGAGCATGAGTCCGTCGCCGTTGAGGAACGCGGAGTGCTCGTTGTCGTAGGAGGTGGCATGGAGCGAGACGAGCTTGCTGCCGCGGTAGAGGACCTTGTCGACGACTTCGCAGGTGTTGGGCACGGTCGGCGGGGACTGGTCGCAGAGCAGGGGATCGCTGCCTTTGGCGGGCGCGGTGCCGCCGCGGATCAGCTCGACCCAGGCGTCGGTGAGGCCGCTCGCGGCGGCGAACTCGGCGATGGTGTCGCCGGTGCGGGTGTAGCGGGTGTTGGTGTCTCCCATGACGACGACGGCGTTGCCCGCCGAGTGGGTCCTGATGAAGGCGGCGAGCTGGTTGAGGTTGTCGGCCCGTGCCGCCAGGTCCCCGGCGTTCGTGCCCGCGTTGGTGTGGAGGTTGTAGAAGTCGATGTAGACGCCCTCGGCGAGGCGCTGCCGGGCGTAGGTGAAACCCTTGGGGGTGAGGCAGTCGCCGGAGTCGTACTGGCAGGCGTTCCAGCGGACCCGCTCGAAGTCGTCCACGTCGTACGGGGTCTTCGACAGGGTGTTGAGCCCGCTGCCGATGCCCGCCCCGCCGCTGGTGGGGGTGCGGGCGGGGTGGGTGGTGTCGGCCGCGTACAGGAGGGCGTGGTAGTTGAAGTCCTCCTGCACGTGGACGATGTCGTACGGAGCGATCCGTCGGCCGATCTCCGTCGTGCTGGGCTCACGTGGTGTCGGGGCACTGGAGATGCTCTCGGGCAGGCCGGCCACGTTGTAGGTGAGCACGCTGAAGGTGCCTGAGTCGGAGGTCGCCGCCGCCGCTGTCGCCGTCGCCGACGGCGCCATCGCGGTGAGCCCGGCCAGAGCGGCCGCCGCCGTCAGGCAGGCGAGGAGTCTGCGCATCGTTGTCTCCTGAGGGGTGGAGGGGTTCGGCGGTGGATCAGGCGCAGTCGCTCGCGTTGAGCGTGAAGGCGGTGGGGGAGGGGTTGGTCCCGCTGTGGGTGCCCTGGACTCCGAAGCTCGTGGTCGCGCCGGGGGCGAGGGTGCGGTTCCAGTCGGCGTTGCGGGCGCTGACGGCGGTGCCGTTCTGGGTGACGGTGGCGTTCCAGGCGCTGGTGACGCGCTGGCCGCCCGGGTAGGTCCAGGCCAGCTGCCATCCGTCGACGGCCGTCGGCCCGGTGTTCTTGACGGTGACGGTCGCGGTGAAGCCGGTGGTCCAGACGTTGTCCACCGTGTAGGTCACCGCGCAGGCCGAGACCGGCTGTTCGCCGGTGGCGGACCGCTCGGCGGTGTACGCGGCCAGCCACGCCAGCGGGGCGTTCCAGTTGATCGCCACCTCGTTGGTCGAGTACGAGCCGATGTCGTCGACGTAGCAGGCGGCGGGGGCGCAGCCGGCCAGCTTCTCCTTCGCCACCGGGTCCTGGAGGCCGCTGTTGGGACCGCCCGCGAGCGAGCCCGCCGGCGGGTGGGGCAGTGAGGCGTCCAACTGGTGTGCCCAGAAGCGGTGGTGCTGGTTCTGGGAGGACGTCTCGCCGTAGCCGGTCACGTAGGACCGGCCGAGGGCGTTGCGGCCGAGCAGGTAGTCCATCGCCTCCAGCGCGCCGGCCCGGTAGCGTCCCTCGCCCGTCAGCTCCCCGGCGACGGCCATGACGATCGCGTTGTCGGCGACCTCGCTGTTGGAGCCCCAGAAGTAGCCGTCCGCGGGGGCCGGCACCGCGTAGCCCTGGGCGGCCATACGGGACAGGTGGCCGTCCGCGGCCGACACCACCGAGGCGCGGACGCGGGCCAGGTCGGTGGCGGGCAGTCCGTTGGGCACCGTGGCCAGGGTGAGCCGGCCGAGCGCGGCCGTGTCCGCCCAGCCGAAGCCGTACGGGCTGAAGGCGTCGGCGGAGGTGTGCCAGGACGAGGAGGTGACCGCGTCCCGGTAGGCGCTCTCGCCGGTCGTCGCGTACAGCTCGGCGGCCGCCCAGTAGAACTCGTCGGTGACCCGGGCGTCCTCGTAGGCGCCGCCGCCCGTGCTGTCCGAGGCCGGCGCGTACAGGGCCGGGTTGGCCTGCGCCGCCGTCCAGGCCCGGCGGGCCGCCGAGAGGCAGCGGTCGGCGAAGGCGGGGTCGTACGGGCGGAAGACCCGGGCGCATTGGGCCGCGGCCGCCGCGAGGTTGAGGGTCGCCGCCGTGGACGGGCGGTGCAGCTCGCGGGGCTGCGCGTCCTGGTCGGGGCGCATCGGCATGCCGGTCCAGGCCGCGTCGTGGACCTTGTGGAAGGCCATGCCGGCGTACGGCTTGCCCTCGGGCACCTGCATCCGCATGAGGAAGTCGAGTTCCCAGCGCGCCTCGTCCAGGACGTCCGGTATGCCGTTGCCGCGCTCGGGGACGCGCAGGGTCGAGTCGCCGAGCGCCGCGTCCTTGCCCGCCCGCTTGGCCCGCTCGAAGGAGTTGACCACCAGCCAGCTGGAGATGCCCCCGTTCACCACGTACTTGCCCTGGTCGCCCGCGTCGTACCAGCCGCCCCTGACGTCCTGGGCGTAGTCGCACACGCCGGCCTGGCACGGGACGGACGTGTCGCCCTGGTTGGGCGCGATCCCGAGGTGGCCGGCCGGGCGGGCGTACGCGGTGCCCACGAGCGAGGCGTCGATGGCGATGCCGCTGCGCTGGTGGTGGAAGAACGCCATGGAGTCGGAACGCAGGGTGTCGTAGAGGTCCGCGCGGATGTCGAAGGGCGCGCTGTCGCTGCCGTCCACCGCCAGGACGTATCCCGAGCCGGTGCTCCGGTACGAGGAGAAGTCGGCCACCTGGACCGACTGCCCGGAGGGGGCGTCGGCGCCGCGCGGGACGGTCGAGCCGGAGGCGACCACGGTCCCGGACGCGTTCCGCAGCCGCCAGGTGAGCGCCTGCGCGGCCGTGGTGACGACGGTGGCGCGCTTGGGGCCGTCCGGTAGGTAACCGACCTGGTTGACCCGTACCGCCGTGGTCGCCACCACCGTGGTGGGGACGCCTGCGGCGGCCGGCGCGCTCGTGAGGCCGCCCAGGAGGAGGGCCGCCGTCAGGAGGGGGGCGGAGAGGCGTAACGGGCGCCCTCGCCCGCTCGATCGCAATGAAGTGCGCATGTCAATCTTCTCCTCGCCCGGCGGGTGTGCCCCGCCGTATCGACATCTCGATGGGAGCGCTCCCAAGGGGCGGAACGCCGAACGATGGTCAATGGGGTGGAATCTGGAGCGCACAGTAGTGACGCCCCTCGCCGCCGTCAACGGCGGACAGAAGCCGATCGACCCGCGCCGCAGCACGGAGTGCGAGGCCCGAAGGGCCGGGGTCCGGGACTCCCGGACCCCGGCGACCTCCGGTCTGCCGTGGCGGCATCCCGGAGGCGTCCCACGACCCGGAGGGTCAGACGGCGGCCGGCTGCTTCCCGGCGAGGGAGGAAGGAGCCGCCGGGGCGGTGGACTTCCGCATCCCCTTGAGCAGGACCACCACCGCCGTGGTGACCACCGTGCCCGCCGCGATCGCGACCAGGTAGAGGAACGGGCTGCCGATCAGCGGGAGCACCCAGATGCCGCCGTGCGGGGCCCGCAGCGTGGAGCCGAAGGCCATCACCAGGCCACCGGCGGTCATGCTGCCGGCGATGCCCGCCGGGATGACCCGCAGCGGGTCGGCCGCCGCGAACGGGATCGCGCCCTCGGTGATGAACGAGGCGCCGAGCACCCAGGCGGCCTTCCCGTTCTCCCGCTCCTCGGGGGTGAACAGCCCGCGCCGGACGACGGTCGCCAGGGCCATGCCCAGCGGCGGGGTCATGCCGGCGGCCATCACGGCGGCCATCACCTTGAGGCTGCCGGCGTCCGGGGTGGTGCCCGCGGTGGTGAGCACGCCGGCCGCGAAGGTGTAGGCGACCTTGTTGAGCGGACCGCCCATGTCGAAGGCCATCATCGCGCCGAGCAGCACGCCGAGCAGGATCGCGTTGGAGCCGGAGAGGCCGTTCAGCCAGTCGGTCAGGCCGTTCATCGCCGAGGCGATCGGCGAGCCGACCACCACGAACATCAGGAAGCCGACCGCGGCCACCGACAGCAGCGGGATCACCACGACCGGCATGATGCCCCTGACCGCCCGGGGCACGTTCCAGCGGATCATCCACAGCACCAGGAAGCCCGCGGCCAGGCCCGACACGATGCCGCCGAGGAAGCCCGCGCCGACCGCCACCGAGACGGCACCGCCGGCGATGCCGGCGGCCAGGGCGGCCCGGTCCGCGATCGCCCAGGCGACGTACCCGGAGAGGACGGGGACCAGGAAGCCGAAGGAGGTCTTGCCGGTCTGGAACAGCATCGCCGCCCAGCTGTGCGAGGAGGTCCAGTCGAAGTGGCCGAGCACGGACGGCGCGGAGGCGATCTGGTAGCCGCCGATCGCGAAGGCGAGCGCGATCAGCAGCCCGCCGGCCGCGACGAACGGGATCATGTAGCTGACGCCCGTCATCAGGTACGTGCGCAGCCGCTGCGCCCAGTGCTCGCCCGAGGGTGTGCTCGGCGCGGCGACCGGGGCGGTGGCGGTACGCGTACGCGCGCCGCCGGCTTCGGCGACCAGTCCGGCGGCCTGCGCGATCAGGTCGTCGGCACGGTTGACCCCGGCCTTGACGCCCACGTCCACGGTCGGCTTGCCGGCGAAGCGGGCCCGGTCCCGTATCTCCACGTCATGGGCGAAGATCACCGCGTCGGCTGCCGCGATGACCTCGGGGTCGAGCGGCGTCGTCCCGGCCGAGCCCTGGGTCTCGACCTGGATCCGCGCGCCCGCCCGTGCGGCGGCCAGTTCCAGGGCCTTGGCGGCCATGTACGTGTGGGCGATGCCGGTCGGGCAGGAGGTCACCGCGACGAGCCGCAGCTCGCCGTCGGAGGCGGCCGTCTCCGGAACGGCGGCCGTCCTCAGGTCCGCGACCGCCTCCGGAGCCCCGGCCGTCCCAGGAGCGGCGGTCGGCGCCTCCTCGCCGTTGATCCGCGCCGCGACCGCGCTCGGGCTCTCGGCGTCGCGCAGGGCGCCGGTGAAAGCGGGGTCCATGAGGCGGCGGGCCAGCGCGGCGAGGATTTGCAGATGGGTGTCGTCCGCACCGGCCGGTGCGGCGATCATGAAGATCAGGTCGGCGGGCCGTCCGTCCGGGGCGTCGAAGTCCACGCCCCTGGCGCTGCGGCCGAAGGCGAGGCTCGGCCGCGTGACGTGGGGCGACCGGCAGTGCGGGATGCCGATCCCGTCGCCCATTCCGGTCGGGGCCTGGGCCTCGCGGGCGGCGACGTCGGCGAGGAAGCCGTCGAGGTCGGTGACCCGGCCCTCGGCGACCAGCCGCTGGGCGAGGACGCGGAGGGCTTCGTTCTTGTCCTCGGGGGCGAGGTAGAGGTCGACGAGTGCGGGTGTGATCAGCCCGCTGGTCTCGCTCATCGTGTCGCTCATCGTGTCGATCCTTCGACTGGTTCCTGACAGTGTCCCTTGCCCCCGGGAATCGGTGCCCTTCCGTCCCACACGGTCGGGCGTACCGCCTCCTGAGGACGACGCCGTCCTCAGGAGGCCGTTCTCAACCGCGGAGCGGCCGGTCGAGCGGGAGGTCCGCCGTCACGACCACCGCGGCCGGGTCCAGATGGGCCGGGGTCGGCATGACGCTCCCCGGCAGTTGTACGGCGGCGGCGCCGTGCGCCAGGGCCGCCACGAGGGCCTCGGGGCCGGTGCCGCCGGCGCCGAGGAAGCCCGCGAGCGAGGCGTCGCCCGCTCCCACGTCGCTGCGGACGGCGGCGACCGGCGCGCTGCCGTACCAGCTTCCCTCCTCGGCGACCAGCAGCATCCCGTCCGCACCGAGGCTGGCGAGGACCTGCTGGGCGCCGCGCTCGCGCAGCTCCCCGGCCGCGTCCACGGCGTCGCCGACGGTGCGGACCGGGCGGCCCACGGCCTCCGCGAGCTCCTCCCGGTTGGGCTTGACCACGTCGGGGCGGGCCGGGAGCGCGGCAAGGAGCGCGGGACCGGAGGTGTCGAGGGCGATCCGGGCGCCGCCCGAGTGCACCTGGGCGACCACCTCCGCGTACCACTCGGGTGCGAGGCCGCGCGGCAGGCTGCCGCAGCAGGCGAGCCACTCCACTTCGCTCCCGGTGTCCTGTCCGGTCTTCTGGGCGTCGCGGACGAGCGCGAGCAGTGCGGCCGACTCGGCGGCGCTGAGCTCGGGGCCCACGGCGTTGACCTTCGTGAGGCTGCCGCCGTCCTCGGCGATCGAGACGTTGATCCGGGTGTCGCCCGAGATCGCGACCGCCGCGACGTCGATGCCCTGGCGGCGCAACAGGTCGGCGAGCAGCTGCCCGGAGAGGCCGCCCAGCGGGAGGACCGCGCTGGTGCGGTGGCCGGCGGCCGTGAGCGCGCGGGAGACGTTGACGCCCTTGCCGCCCGGGTCGAGCCGGTCGTGTGCGGCCCGGTTGACCTCGCCCGGGACGAGGGTTCCCAGTTCGTAGGTGCGGTCGAGGCTGGGGTTCGGGGTGATGGTGACGATCATGCGCGGATGACTTCCGGTCCGTGGTTCTCGATCTCGGCGGCCTGCTCGTCCGTCAGCCCGGTGTCCGTGACCAGCACGTCCACCTGGTCGAGCGAGCCGAAGCGGGCGAAGTGGCGGGCGCCGTACTTGGAGGAGTCGGCCACCAGGACCACCCGCCGGGCACCGGTGAGCATGGCCCGTTTCACGGCTGCCTCGGCGAGGTCCGGCGTCGAGAGGCCGCCCTCCGGGGAGAAGCCGTTGGTGGCGACCACCGCGACGTCCGCGTGGACGTCCGCCAGGTCGCGCAGCGCCCACGCGTCGACGGCGGCCTGGGTGCGGTGGCGCAGTCGGCCGCCCACCAGGTGGAGGGTGAGTCCGGGGCGGTCGGCCAGCCGGGCGGCGACCGGGAGCGCGTTGGTGACGACGGTGAGCCCGCAGTCGGCGGGCAGCAGGCCGGCCAGCCGGGAGACGGTCGTCCCGGCGTCGAGGATCACGCTGCCCTCTGCGGGCAGCAGGCCGAGGGCCGCCTTGGCGATGCGTTCCTTCTCCGTCGCGGCCGTGGAGTCCCGTTCGGCCAGACCGGGCTCCAGGTGCAGCGCGCCGGCGGGCAGCGCGCCGCCGTGCACCCGGTGCAGCAGACCGGCCCGGTCGAGGGCGCTCAGGTCACGCCGGATGGTCTCCTGCGTGACGCCGAAGTCCTCGGCGAGTGTCGGCACGTCCACCCTGCCCTGCTCCTGCGCGAGGCGGAGGATCTCTTGCTGCCGCTCGGGTGCGTACATGTGGGATTGGGTCCGTTTCATGTCTGTTCGCGCTTGCTTCTGGCCGACCCTACGCGCTCCGACCGAAAAAGCAAGAGGTCGTACGGGCTTTGCGCTCATCTTTGAGTTTGCCCGAATGTGTTGACATGGCTCGACGATCGGACGTAGAACCAATCGAAACAACGCGCTAACGGGCGTGAAACCACGGTCCGCCCGGTCCTCCGCCATCGCCCCCGTACCGCGGAGACCGGGCTCCGATCACCGTGGCCCACGCCCCGGCCGATCCGGATCCCACCCGGGTCGGCGCTCGTCTCCTCCGTTCGTCCCCTCCGCTCGTCTCCTCCAAGGACCTCCCATGCACTCGATCCAGGTCACCGTCGGCTCCCGGAGCGGCCTGCACGCCCGCCCGGCCTCGCTGTTCGTCCAGGCCGCCGCCCGCCAGCCGGTCAAGGTCACCGTCGGCCGCCCGGGGCAGACCCCGGTCGACGCCCGCAGCCTCCTCTCCGTCCTCGCCCTCGCCGCCGGCTGCGGCGAGGTCCTGGAGCTCACCGCGACCGGCGACCAGGCCCAGGACTCGCTGAAGGCGCTCGCCGACCTGCTCGCCTCCGACCTCGACGCAGCGGCATGAGCGATCCGATCCGCGGGATCGGCGTCGGCACGGGCAGCGCGGCGGGCCCGGTCGCCCGGATGGCATCCGTACCCGCGCTACCCGCACCGGGGCCCGTCGCCGACCCGGCCGCCGAGGCGGCGGCGGTCCGCGCGGCCCTCGGCGCGGTCGTCACCGATCTGGACGAGCGAGCCGCCCGCGTGAGCGGCCCCGGCTCCGACGTGCTCGCCGCGCAGGCCATGATGGCCGCCGATCCGGTCCTCGCCGACGCGGCGGCCGCCCTGGCCGAACAAGGCACCGACGGCGCCCACGCGCTCGCCACCGCCTTCGACGGATTCCGCACCGCGCTGGCCGCCGCCGGCGGTCACTTCGCGGAACGCGTCGCCGACCTGGACGACCTGCGCGACCGCGCGGTGGCGCACCTGCTGGGCCTGCCCGTGCCCGGTCTGCCCGACCCGGGACACCCGTACGTCCTCGTCGCCGAGGACCTGGCGCCCGCCGACACGGCGCTGCTCGACCCCGCCCGGGTGCTGGCCCTGGTCACCGTCCGCGGCGGGCCGACCAGCCACACGGCCATCCTCGCCAAGGCGCTCGGCGTGCCCGCCGTGGTCGGCTGCGCCGGTGCCATGGAGCTGGAGGACGGCCGGCAGGTCCTGGTGCACGGCGCGGACGGCGTGGTCGAGCCCGACCCGAGCCCGGAGTCGCTCGGCCGGGCCGCCGAACGGGAGCGCCGTCGCCGCGAGCTGACGGCCCGGGTCCAGGGGCCGGGCCGGACCGCGGACGGCCATCCGGTCGCACTCCTCGTCAACCTCGGAGCGCCGCACGAACTGGCCGGCGCGGCCGCGGCCGACGCCGAGGGAGTGGGTCTGTTCCGCACCGAGTTCCTCTTCCTGGACCGTGCCGAGGCACCGGGCCGTGCCGAACAGGCCGCCGTCTACCGGCAGGTCTTCGCGGCCTTCGCCGGCCGCCGGGTGGTCGTCCGCACACTCGACGCGGGGGCGGACAAACCACTGCCCTTCGCCACGGCCACCGACGAGGAGAACCCGGCCCTCGGCGTCCGAGGCCTGCGGACGGCCGTCCGCGACCCCCGGCTGTTGGAGACCCAGCTCGCCGCGATCGCCGAGGCCGCCGAGGACGGCACCGCACAGGTCTGGGTGATGGCCCCGATGGTGTCGGTCCCGCGTGAGGCCGCCGAGTTCGCCGCCCGGGTCCGCGCGCACGGCCTGCCGCTGGCCGGCGCCATGATCGAGGTCCCGGCGGCCGCCCTGCGGACCGATCGGCTGGCGGAGGTCTGCGACTTCTTCAGCATCGGTACCAACGACCTGGCCCAGTACGCCTTCGCGGCCGACCGCACGCTCGGCTCCCTCGCCGAGTTCCTCGACCCGTGGCAGCCGGCCCTGCTCACGCTGGTCGCCGCCGCCGCTCGGTCCGCGACCGAGCACGACCGCCCGATCGGCGTGTGCGGTGAGGCCGCCGCCGACCCGATGCTCGCCCTGGTACTGGTCGGCCTCGGCGTCACCAGCCTGTCGGCCGCGCCCGCCTCGCTCCCCGAGGTGCGCGCCGCACTCGCCGCCCACACCCTCGCGGAGTGCCGCGAACTCGCCGAGCTGGCCCTGCTCGCCGATGACGCCGCCGATGCCCGCGACAAGGTCCGATCGAGGGCCACGGGAGGCGGATGAGAAGCGGCGCGACTGACGCGGCCCCCGCAGCGGCAACGATGACGGATCGCGGGCCCGTCCACGGGACGGTGAACCGCAGCCCGAAGCGGCCGGCCGATCGCCGTGCCGTCGGCGGCAGCGGTCAGACGGCAGCGGTCAGACGGCAGCGGTCAGGCGACGAGGCCGAGCCGTGGGCCGCCCCGGTCGTGCAGTCGTCTGAAGAAGGCCAGCACGCCCGCGGAGCCGCCGGCCCAGGTGGCGCTCGACCGGGCGAGACCGGTGTCGGGGAACACGGGGCGGGACCAGGTGCCGCCGCTGCGGCTCAGGATGAGCAGGGCGACGGTTTCGGCCGCGTCCCAGAACTCCTCGGACGCGGAGGCCTCTGCGACGTCCACCATCAGGTCGCCCACTCCGGCCAGTCCGCAGCACTGCGTGACCAGCGGCATCCGCGGTGCCAGTGCGGCGCAGGCGCGCGCGGCCCGCTGGGCGAGGTCGAGGTACCCGGGCTCCTCAAGGCGTTCGGCGGCCCGGACGAGTACGGTCCCGATGCCGGCCAGGCCCCGGCACCACGAGCCGTAGCGGCGTGTCGCCCCCGGTTCGGCGGCCGCCGCGATGATGTCCGGTGTCACGGCGGCCAGGCGCGCGGCGGCCTTCTCGGAGCGGCTGATCGCGTCGGGGTCCCCGCTCGCGTCGCCGTACTCGAGCAGGAAGCAGGCGATGCCCGCCTCGCCGTGCGCGATGCCCTCGCGGAGTGCGGCGCTGCCGGCCGTGTCCGCACCGGTCGGGGTCAGTAGGGCGGCGCCCGACGCCAGCATCCGGTCGCAGTCGGCGGCGACGGCCAGGTGCCGGTCCGCGGCATGCCGGTGACCGGACCGGAGGGCGTGGCGGGCGAGCAGCAGCCGGCCGAGGCCGATTCCGGCGGCGCCCGCGATCAGGTCCGCCTCCGGCGGCCCGCCGTCCGGTGCGCGCTCCGGCAGGACGGGGTACCCGGACCGCGGGCCCGCGTACGTCCCCGTACCCGTCCCTGCCTCCGTACCCGTTCTCATCCCCGTACCCGCCCCTGCCCCCGTCTCCGCCTCCGCGAGGAAGAGTTCGACGCCGGTGCGCCCCGTGTAGAAGCCGGGTGGCAGGTTCCTGGACTGCTCCGCCGTCCACCGCGCCAACGCGGCGACGGTGGAACGGACATGGGGCCGGTGCACATGGTGGAGGAGTTCCAGTCCGAGTCCCGAACTGCCGCCGTAGACGTCGATCGAGGTCGGGACGTTCAACTGGGCGGCCTGCACCGGGTCCACGATCGCCCGCGCTTCACCGACGCAGAACGAGGTCGTGTGCTCGATGATCTCGTCCAGCAGGTCGCTGTCGATCCGGGGGCGCGCGGGCCGGGGCGCGGTGACGGCCGTACCGGTGCGCAGGCGGTCGGCGGCGGTGGTGCGTATGGCCGGGTCGAAGCTCAGGAGGCCGGTGATCGACGCCCGGATCTCCCGGTGGGCGCGCCCGGGCAGCGCCGATGCCAGGCAGGCCAAGGTACGGTCCCGGTTGACCTCGTGGTCGGTGTCGACGATCACCGGGTCCATGCCGGTGGCGGCGAAGAAGAGGGTCGCGCCGAGGGAGTAGTGGTCGTCGGCGGGGGCGGCCGGTCCGGTCGCGCGCAGAACCGGCTCGCCGTATCCGGGGGTCGCCCCGCCCGGCCCGGCGCCGTTCCACTCGCTGATCCCGAAGTCGATCACGTGGCAGTGGCCGGGGCCCGAGTCGTCGAGCACGACGTTGTCGGGCTTGAGGTCGCGGACGACCACGTTCCTGCCGTGGACCGCGTCCAGGACGCGCAGGAGCCGGGAGGCGAGGGCGGACAGGGCGCGCGCCGACCGGGTGTCGTCGTCCCGGTAGGGGCCGTTCCGCAGAACCTCCCTGCGCAGGTCCCGGTCGCCGCAGCTGCTCATCACCAGGTACTCGTCGGTCTGGTGAGCGAAGTAGTCCAGTGCGCGGGGCACGCCCGTGACGCCGTCGAGCGCGGTGAGGACCGTGCGCTCGTTGCGCAGCCGGTGGCGGGCGTCCGTACCGGCTTCGTCCTCGCCCACGAAGGCCCTCGCCTGTTTGACCACCACCGGCCGTCCGAGGGTGCGGTCGAGCGCGCGGTAGACGTTGCCCCGGGGCGTACGCGCGATGCCGGCGGTGACCGTGTAGCGTCCGCCGCCGAAGCCGGGAGCTGACGGCTCGTCACCGTGTCCGGAGTCGAGTGCGAAGGGGTCCTGGGCCCAGGGCGGACACCTGTAGCGGCCGACGGCCAGGCCGTCGAAGATCCGGCCGTCCGGCCCGGTCATGATGGATTCGAGCCGCCCGCTCCGGCCGGTCCGGTAGTCGCCCGTGAAGGGGCCGTAGCGGTAGTAGACCGGGGCCCTCGGGTCGACCCGCCGATCGCTGACGACCCGGGGGCCCTCCCGGTCGCGCAGTACGGCGGCGAGTTCCCGGCCGATCTCGACCACGGCGTCGGCCAGGGGGTAGACGGTGATCGCCTTGCCGACGGCCCCGGCGCTCACCACCCCGGAGTTGAGGCGGCGCAGCGTCTCGGGGTCACGGGCGAACTTCGCATGGCAGACGTGTCGGGACAGCACCGGCAGGACGAGCCGGGTCACGACGTCGAGGTCCCCGGGACGCGCCGATACGTGCAGTTTCCAGCCGTGTTCCATCACCGGCATTCGCGGATCGTTCAGATACGACCATGTGCCGTCGGACCAACCGCTGCGGCCGGTGATGGAAACGGCCACCGCTACGAGTTCAGGTCGCAGGCGAAGCGGGTGGTGGCGGTCACCCAGGGGTCGGAGAGACACGCCGAGTATTCACGGTCGCTGCGGTCGTCGTCCTCGAACGCGATCGCCTCGTCGTCGAGCTCCAGCGGACCCGCGTCGCGGAATCCGTCGGCTTCCAGAAGATCCGGCACGGCTAAGGGCATGTGACGCCTCCATGGTGTGTCGTGCACTGAGGAGCAGGTAAGGGCCGACGTGGGCCGGTGGGCCCGCCGGCCCAAGGACTCGCTGAACCAAGGTAGGGAGGGGTGGACCCGCTGACAAGGGGGCGGGCGGGCCTCCTCTAGAGAACTCCCGTCCTGGCCCCGAACCGGCCGAAGACCGCGCAACTCACCCTCGCCCAGCCCCGCTCAGCCCTCGGACGCGAGGAGACCGGTGACCAGGCGGACGACCACCGCCACGACCAGGTGGTGCTCCGGCCGGAACCGGTCGTTCGCCGTTCGGGCCTCACCCCGCGCCGACCGGACCTGCCGGTCCGGGAGACCTGCCGTACATCCCGCTGACGAGTCGTCGACGACCGCGTAGCACTTGAGGACTACCCCGCGTCCGTACGGAGGCGGACTTCTCGATCGAGAGGGAACCCCGGCCCGCGGTCGCCGTCTTGGTTCTCGTGTCGACTTGATCGTCGAGTCGACGCGAGGAGGGGTGTGATGGCAGGTCAGGTGCACAGGACGAGGCGGGCGAAGGCGTCGGCGCCGGAGTACCAGGGTGCTCTCGAATCGTTGTCGGTGAACGCCTCACTGCCCGAGGTGCTGGCCCGGGGCATGGAGGAGCTGCGGGCGGCGGAACGGGCCGGGGACCGGCGGGAGGAGGCGCGCTGCGGGCTGGCCGTGGCGGAGGCCTGCCGCCGGCTCGGGCGAATAGAGGAGGCCGACCGGGCGTGGAAGGCGAGCTATCGGGCGGCGCGTTCGGCCGGTCACGAGGGGGCCATGGCGTGGGCCCTGTGGAGCGGCGGCACGCTGGCCCGGCAGCGCGGTGCGTTCAGGCTGGCGTACCGGTTGCTGGGGCTGGCCGCCGAGACGGGCGAGCGGGGCGGTGACGTCGTCGTGCGCGGCTACTCGCTGGCCGGGCTCGCCGAGACCGGACGCATCCAGGGCGACTACGCGGCGGTGAGGAGGCTGCACGAGCAGCTGCTTGCCGAGGCCCGCCGCCGAGGCGAGGCCCGGCACACGGTGTGGGCCCTGGAGGGCATCGCGCAGATGCACCGCAACACCGGCGAATACGACGAGGCCCTTGCCCTGTTCGAGGAGGCGGCCGACACGGCGTCCCGAGCCGAGGACCGGCGCGGGTGGGCATGGGCGCTGCGCGGCATCGCGGACGTGGTGTCCGTGCGCGACGCCGACGTGGAACGCGCCCTGTCGCTGCTGTCCCAGGCCGAGGAGGCCTGCCGGGAGATGCGGCTGTCCAGCGCGCTCGCCTACAACCACAAGATGCGCGGCAACGTGCTGTACCGGGCCGGCCGCTACGAGCAGGCCCGTGAGATGTACGCGCTGGCCCTTGAGGAGTTCCAGGAGATGGACGAGCCGCGCGGGACGGCGCTGTCGCGACTGGGGCTGGTCAAGGCCTCCGCCCATCTGGGCCGCGACGCCGCGCACACCGCCGCTGACCTGGCCGAACTGCGCTCGACGCTGGACCGCATCGGGCTGCGGCATGCCCGGGACATGGTGGACAAGGCAGCGGCCGAACTGGGGGTCGGGCCGCTGCCGGACCACGGCGGCCGCGAGCAGGGCGCCGCGAGGCCCGTGCTGCCGGCGGTCGGGGCCGAGGCGCTTCGGGCCGCCGATGTGGAGGGCCTGCGGTGAGCGCCGTCCCGACACCGTTCTCGCCGGTGCGCTCGCCGGGCGCCGCAGTCGTGGCCACGGCGCGTTCCTCTCGTGATCACGAGGTCGAGCACCACATTGACCACGCCATTGATCGCGACGTCGATCACGACGCGGCGCCGGCCCGTGTCCTGGAGCGTTGCCGTGAACTCGTCCGGCCTGCGCTGGTGGAGGCGGTGGGCAGCCTCCATCCGTGGACCGGCGAGATGGCGGCGTACGCGCTGGGCTGGTCCGACACGGTCGGTACCCCGGATTCCGGCGGGTCCGAGGGCAAGGGAGTGCGCCAGGCGCTCGCCGTGCTCGGGGCGGAGGCGGTCGGGGCCGAGGGGGCGGAGGCCGTTCCCGGCGCCGTGGCCGTCGAACTCGTGCACACCTTCTCGCTCCTCCACGACGACATCATGGACGGCGACGCCCTGCGCCGGCAGCGGCCCGCGGCGTGGAAGGCGTACGGGACCGGCCCGGCCGTTCTCGCCGGCGACGCGCTTCTCGCCCAGGCCGTGACCACCCTGGCCGAGGCCCCGGGCCGGCACGCGGCGGCCGCGGTCCGCTGCCTCTGCCGGACCCTGAACGCGCTGGTGTCCGGCCAGGCGCAGGACCTGCGCTTCGAACACCGTCCGTGGTACGGCCCCGGCGCGGTCGTACCGGAGCAGTACCGGTCGATGGCCGAACACAAGACGGGCGCCCTGCTGGGCTGTGCCGTCGCGCTCGGCGCGGTCCTCGGTGGGGCCCCCGACCGGACCGTGGCCACGCTCGAACGGGCGGGCCGCCATCTCGGCCTCGCCTTCCAGGCGGTGGACGACATCCTCGGCATCTGGGGCGACCCCGCCGTGACCGGCAAACCCGTCCACGCCGACCTGCGCAGGGGCAAGAAGACCTACCCGATGCTCGCCGCGCTGGCCGGTGGAGGCAGGGCCGCGCACGAACTGGCGGCGCTGCTCGACCCTCCCCAGCCGCTCGACCACGAGGCCGCCGCACACGTCGCGGCACTCGTGGAGGAGCTGGGCGGGCGGACCGCGACCCGGGACGAGGCGCGCCGGCACCTGGACACCGCCCGCCGCGCGCTGCGCGACGCGTCCCTCGCGCACACCGCCGTACAGCAACTGGACAGGCTGTTCACGTACGTGCTCGACCGGACCAGGTGATCACTGTTCCGCCCTGGTGACCCCACCGAGGGCGAGGTGGCGGCGGGCCGCGTCATGGTGGACCGGCGCGCCGGTCAGCCGCTGTCGGCAGACAGGCCGCTCCGGGCGGGCGGTCTCACGAGGTCTTCCTCACCTTCCCGACTGGAGGGCGCCCCAGGTGCCGGAGCCGACGATGCCGTCGGCCGTCAGAGCGCGTGAGGACTGGTAGTCGCGCACGGCCTGGTCGGTGTCCGGACCGAAGGCGCCGTCGACGGCCACCGTCCGGCCGAGCGCGGCGGTCAGGGCACGCTGGAGCCGGGTGACGGCTTCTCCCGTCGAGCCGCTCTGGACGGTGGGGGCGGTTCCGCGGGACAGCAGGGCGGTCCAGGTCCTCGGCCCGATCACCCCGTCCGCGGTGAGCCCCGTGCCGCTCTGGAAGTCCTGGGTGGCGGTGGTCGTGGCGGGGCCGAACGCCCCGTCGGGGGTGCCCGGGTCGTGTCCGGCGGCTTCGAGCAGGCACTGGGCCGCCTTGACCTGGTCGCCGGCCGAGCCGCTCTGGACCGTGGGGTACGCGGTGAAGTCGAGGTTCGTCTCCGCGCAGTCGGACGCGGACGGTGTGCCGGTGCCCACGTCCAGGTAGTCGCGGTCGATGTTGATCGAGTAGCCGCCGTAGGACTCGGTGACATTGCCCGCGTACTGGTGGATGCGCTGGTGGCCGGCCCAGTAGGTGGACGGAACGTAGGAACCGGTGTTGGCGTCGGCGGCGCCGTTCCACCAGCCGTAGAAGATGTGGTCGACCCGCGTGTAGGCGCTGTTGCCGTACTCGCTCGCGGCGTCCTTGACGCCGGAGGACGCGCTGGAGTAGAAGCCCGACAGATAGCCGCCGCTGTGCAGCCGCTCGGTCCAGCCGGACAGGTACGACAGCACGGCCGCCTTGCAGGAGGCAGTGGAGGCGTACCCCTCGATGTCGCTGTAGACGGCGCTGCCCGCGGGGATGCCGAGGTTCGCCGCGGCGGTGAGGGCGGCCGCCGCGGCGGTGACGCCCTGGGACCTGGCCGTGGCGGGGTCGGTGGACATCTTCAGCGAGAAGCTCGTGCACGGGGCCTGGCGGCCGACGTCGATGGGGATCAGCCGCCATCCGTTGCCGGTCCGGCCGGTCACCCAGCTCGCGGTCAGATTCGGCTGCGCGCAGGCGCGGAAGGAGCCGCTGATGTAGACGCCGACCGCGCTGTACGGCGAGCCGGCCTGCCAGGCGTTCATGGCGGCCTGGGAGGGCGCGGCGCAGGTGTCGAAGCCCTTGCCCAGGTAGCCGCCGGGCTGCGGCCCGGCCGCGGCCAGGGGAGCGGCGTCGGGCCGCTGGGCCGCGCGGGGCAGTTCGGTGCGCCTGGCATCCGGGGTGAGCGCGGCCGAGGCCAGAACGTCCCGCACCAGATGCTCGGTCGCCGGGGTGTGGGCGGCGGTGACGAGTACCCCGGCGTCCTCGACCGCGATCTGGATGGTGTCGTTGCTGGACACGGCGGTCGGGGCGGTGGCCTTGCCGCGTGGGGCCCTCGCGGTCGAGGCCGTCGCCTGTCCGGCGGAGCGGGCGGTGAGGGGCTCCACGACGATGCCTGCCGTACGGCCCACGAGGTGCGCGGGGCAGTCGCTCTGCTCGGCGGGCTCGCCCAGGTAGACGGCGGGCCGGTCGAATCGGAGGCAGGCCCGCGGATTCTCGGCCAGATCGACGACCTGCCAGTCGGCGGGGACCTCGACGCGGTAGCCGTGGTAGCTGACGGACTGTCGGCCGGCCCCGGGCGGGGAGGCGGTCGAGGCGGATCCGGGCGCGGCGAACGCGCCGACACCGGCGAGCGCCGCCAGCGTGGCCGTTCCGGCACGGACGCGCCAGGGGATGCGGGAGGACATCAGGGCACTCCTACTCGATGTGGGGAGGGGAGAGAGAGTGAGGGGGCAGGTCTGGTCGGGGCAGGGATGAGCGGTGCCCGTCCGGAGGGAGGGCCGGAGTCTTGCCGGCCGCGCGCCTCGCGGGCGGTGCGGGCTCTCCCCTGAGCCGGAGCCGGTCCGGGGGAGAGCCCGCTGTCCGTGTCGTACGTACGGGTCAGACGCCGCAGTTGGGCGCGGACCAGGATCGGCTGGTGCGCCCGTCGACGTGGGTGTGGTCGTCGTGGTCGGGGTAGCCGGGACCGAAGATTCCGTCGAAGCCGTGGTAGCGGGCCCGCTGGGCCAGCGTGCACAACGACGGGCTGCCGGTCAGGTCGGCGGCATCACCGTACAGGTGCCGGCTGCCCGAGGCGCCGCCCACCGCGCTGTTGCAGGCGTACGAGCGGAATCCGCTGGTCACGGTCAGTGGCACGTCACCCAGGGCGTGTCGCATGGCCTCCAGCTTCCACATCGTCCGCAGGGCGTTGGCCTTGGCCGTCGCGGCGCTGACCGCCCCACCGGACCAGTCGGAGTTGCACTTGTTCAGTTCGGCGTAGGTGAAGTGGACGGGGGTGCAGTCCGGGTCCTGCAGGGCGTAGATCTTGCTGAACGTCTGGGAACCGGCGATCCCGTCCGCGGGCAGCCCGTACGCCTGCTGGAACCGGGTCACCGCGGCCTTCGTGGCCGGGCCGAACGCGCCGTCGACGGCGATGACCTCGCCGTACGCCGCGTGTCCGGCCACGCGGATCTGCAGCTGCGTCACGTCGGGGCCCGACATGCCCTCGGACAGGGTGCGGCCCCAGGTGTAGCACTCGTCGGCCTGGGCGGATCCGGCCGTGAACAGCATCCCGCCCAGTGTTGCCGCCATGACCATGACAAGCGAGAGGGTGAGTCGGATGGTGCGCCGAAGCATCGCGTCTCCGTCCTGGGTTCTGATCCCCCGTCAAGGGGGCTGAGGCGAGTGTGATGCGCGTACGCGGTACGTGTCCACACCGTCACCATCCGCCACAGGACCAGACCTTCGGAACAACCCGTCCGCAGGCCGACCGGCGTGGTGACGCTGATCCCGCGCCGGGCCGGATGTGCGCCGTCCCGCAGGGTCGGGCGACCGTCAGGCATGCAGGAGGTGCGCGGCGAGCAGCGTCTGCCAGGTCCAGCCGACGGAGAGGGAGGCGCGCTGGATCAGTCCGCCGAGGCCCACCCAGCGTTGATGCTGACCGAACGCGACGCTGGACAGCACCATCGTCGCCGCGAAGAGCAGGCCGCTGGCGATCGAGTAGACGGCCCACCCGGGCGAGCCGGACGGGGCGAACACGAAACAGCCCCCCATGAGGGCGAGGAATCCGACGAGGGAGAGCAAGTCGTGCAGCGCTCCTGCGCGGGTGGGGCGCTGGAGCTGATCGGGGGTGCCGGGCGGGTAGCCGCTCACCGGATCCGTCCGGAAGGCGCCCGCGCCCAGCAGGCCCACCGCCCAGGTGGCGATCAGCAGCGCGCCCCGGTGGGAGGGCCCGACGCGCCACAGGCCCACGGCGAAGATCAGCGACAGTGAGCCCGCGACGAGGAAGTTGACGGTCTGCGCCCATCCGCCGCGGCCGAGGGAGAGTGAACTGACCGGATGGCGGAACGGTTTGTAGTCCGCACGGCCGGCGCCTTCCAGGAGGTACGCGAGGGTGAACACGGGGCCGACGGCCGCCCCGCAGGCGAGCAGCGCTTGATTACCCCTCTTGTCAACGTAGATTGACGAGAGGGGCGTGTCAACCCTCGTTGACACGGATGGCATCCCGAGGACGGCATCGTGGCCGACCGGATCCTGAGCACCCACGGGTCCACGCCCGTGGTCCTCACTCCTCGGCCCTCAACACCCCACGCACATCAGCCTTCTGCGACGCGCTTCAGTCTTCGCCCCGGATGATGTTCCCTTCCGATGCGGCGGGCGTTTCCTCGCTGTCTGCGTCGTCGGGCCGCATCGGGCGCACGATGGCGGGGCGACACGTCCGGACGCCTTCGTCGGGAGCGACGCGGCTCCTGCCCGGCTCGGTCGTTGCCTGGGCTTCCATGGCCAAACATCACCATTCACATGTGTGGCGCGTATGCGCGCCCGTAGTCGGCTTACTGATGGCGGCTACCCGGACCGGCGGCAGTCATACCCGTGGCCCTGGTCGTCGGCCCGTTCGACCAGGGCCAGGGCGGCTGCGGCGGTCTTGAACCGCGGCTGCTCGGAGACGGGGTCCCAGGTGGTGGGGATCGCCTCGTTCGCGGCCCGGCCCGGAGTGCCGGGGGCCGGCGCGTTGCCGGCGGGGGTGTCCCGGTACCCGTAGTGGAAGGGAACGAAATGAGGGGTGCCGATCCCGGCACGGGCCAGGACGGCCAGCGTGTAGTACTCCTCCAGGAAGAGCTGTCCGGAGGTGTGGAACGCGACCGATTCCGGCCCAGGGGACGCGAGGAGCTCCCGCGACCTGGCGGCGATCCGCCCCATCGCCGTGGGCCAGTCGGTCTCGACCAGACGCCCGCCCTCGCGGACCAGCGGCCGGGTGAGCCGGTCGGCGGAGCCGTTGGCCTGCCACGCGTACAGGTCCTTCGGCTCCAGCCGGCCCCGGTTGACGCGGTCGCCGGCCCTGCCCCGGACCCCGACGATCCGCCCGTCCGCACGGCGATGTCCATCGCGTCACCGTCGGAACGCAGCAGCGAGGCCGACCGCACCCATGCGTCGACCTCCTCCTCCGCCACCCCCTCGGCCAGGCAGGAGTCCGTCCGCACGGGCCACCGCCCGCCCCGGCCGCAGGGGGTGCGGTCCCCCCACGGGTCGGCGATCCGGTCATCGACCGCACCCCTCGGATTGCGCCTCACGGCCCGCTCCTCTCCACCGTTCGGCGCCATCGGCGCCGAACCCTCGCCGGGGCGCCCACCCGGAAGGCCGCCCCTGACACGGCGCGGGCCACGCGCGACCCATGCGACCCGGGGCAGGCGCTGAAGGCGGGCAGGCCCTCGCCGGCGGCGGTCGCCGCCCGGAAGGGTGACCGGGAGGCCCCGGCGACCCGGACGGGGCGCCAGCCGTTCGGCGGCGCGTGCGCCGGAGGCGACGGGGTAGGCGATCGGCATGGACCTGCTCGCCGACAACACGCTCGCCCTCCTCGCCCGCGGCTACGCCTGGGCACCCGGACTGCGCCGTCGGCACGCCGACAGCCCGGCCGTCCCGACGCTCCTGATGGGCCGGCCCGCCGTCCTGCTGCACGGCCCGGCCGCCGTGGACTTCTTCTACGACGAGCGTCACGTCCTGCGGCACGGCGCCCTGCCCGGCCCCGTCCTGGACACGCTCTTCGGCCGGGGGGCCGTCCACACGCTGGACGGCGAGACGCACCGGGTCCGCAAGGAACTCTTCACCACCCGGCTCATGACGCCCGAGGGCGTCGACGCCCTCGGCCGCCTGGCCCGGGAGCACTGGCTGCGCACGGTCGACGGCCTGCGCGGACGCCGAGCCGTCCTCTTCGACGAGATGGCCGTGGCACTGGCCGGAGCGGTCTGCGAGTGGAGCGGGGTCCCCTTCGCCGACGGACCCACCACCAGGCGCCTGGCCGAGGACTGCGTGGCCATGGTCGACGGGTTCGCCACCCCCGGCCCCCGCCACGTGAAAGCCCGCCGTGCCCGGAGCCGCCAGGAAGCCGGCTTCACCCGGCTCATCCGCGACGTACGTCGCGGAACGGCGGACTCGCGCCCGAGCGGCGCCCCCACCGTGCTGGAGGCGGTCGCCGGGCACCGGGACGCGGACGGCAGTCCGCTCGACCTCCATACGGCCGCCGTCGAACTGCTGAACATCCTGCGCCCCACCGTGGCGATCACCTGGTTCACCGCCTTCGCCGCACACGCACTGCACCGCTTCCCCGAGGTCCGGGAGGAACTGCGCGCGGACGACGGCCCGTACGCCAGGGCCTTCGCCCACGAAGTACGGCGCTGCTACCCGTTCGTGCCGTTCGTCGGCGGCCTTGCGGCCCGCGACCTGCGGTTCGACGGACAAGACGTGCCCGAGGGCACGCTGGTGCTCCTCGACGTCCCCGGCCACCACCGCGACCCCGGTCTCTGGCCCGAACCCGCCCGCTTCGACCCCCGTCGGTTCCTCGGCAGGGAGCCCGGCCCCGGCGAGCTCATCCCCCAGGGCGGCGGCGACGCCCGTACCGGGCACCGCTGCCCCGGCGAGGACATCACCGTCCACACGCTGGCGACCCTGGCCGCGGTCCTGGCGGACCTCGAGCTCGACATGCCCGAGCAGGACCTCGGCATCCCCGTCCGCCGCATCCCGACCCGGCCCCGCAGCGGAGTGGTCGTGCGGATCCCGACCCGGCTCCCCGCATAGCCCGCCGGGCTTCGGAGCGCCCGGCCGATCGCTCCGAGCGCGATCGGCCGCCACACGGGTGAAGGTCCCACCGCCGGCGGCGTGTGCGCGGCCGAGGCGAGAAGCGCCGTGCGAGGGCGCGGGGGCTCTACCACCCCGCCTTTCAGGAGCCAGCCGGTGCTCGAACGCGAACAGCCCAAGGGCCGTACGCAGGCCGTCCTCGTCCTTCCCGTGGACGGTCCCGACGGCCCGGTCGGCGTCGTGGGCGACGTCCACCACCGGAACCCCGCCGCGCACCCGCCGGCTGTTTCCGGCGTCGGTTCCAAGTGATCGGATCGTGGTCCCGGCCGGCCGGGCGCCTCTGGTGCGGGTTGGCCCTCGCGGCTCCGGTGGTGCTCGGAGTGGCCGGGTGCGGGGCACCGGCGGCGCGGCAGGACGCCGCCGCCACGGCGGGAGCCGCCTTCGCATCCGCGGTCGCGGCCGGTGACGACGTCCGGGCCTGCGAGCTGCTGGCTCCGCAGACCCGTGCGCAACTGGAGCAGAACGAGCGGAAGACCTGCCGGACGGCGTTCGCCGCGCAGGATCTGCCGAAGACACGCGGTGTCCAGGAGGTCGAGGTGTACGGGCGGCAGGCGATGGTACGGATGGCGGGCGACACGCTGTTCCTGTCGCTGTTCACCGGGGGCTGGAAGGTGGTGGCCGCCGGCTGCACCCCGCAGCCCGACCGGCCGTACGACTGTCTGCTCAAGGGGGCATGAGCCGTGCGGATCCTGTTCGTGGCGTGCCTGGCGGTCATCCTCGGAGGGCTCGGCTACTTCATGGCCATCGGAGCGCTGCAGCGATGACCGGCAGTCGCGAACCGCGCGGAAACTTCTGGCGGGACAACAGCCTGACCCTCGTGTTCGGCATCGCTTTCCTGGTGGTCCTCGTGGGCCAGGCGGTCTCCGGGAACGCCGAGTTCAACGAGCAGATGACGGTGGACGGCCTCCAGCCGCTCGGCTTCGGCGAATACCTGACGTCCTCGGACTTCGCCGTGGACGTCACCGAGAACTGGCAGTCGGAGTTCCTGCAGTTCTTCCTCTACATCTTCGGCACGGTCTACCTCGTCCAGCGGGGCTCCCCGGAGTCCAAGAAGGTCCACGAGGCCGGCCCCGAGAGCGAGCAGGAGCAGCGCATGGGCGACCACGCGCGCCCCGATTCGCCACGCTGGGCAGGGACCAAGGACTGGCGCCAGTCCCTCTACGCCCGCTCCCTGGGCATCGTGATGGGCACCCTGTTCGTCCTGTCCTGGCTGGCCCAGTCCATCACCGGCACCGCCGCCTACAACGACCAGCAGCTCCGCCAGCTCGAGGACCCCGTCAGCTGGGCCGGCTACGTCGTCACACCCGACTTCTGGAACCGGACCCTGCAGAACTGGCAGTCCGAACTCCTCGCGGTCGCCGCCATGGTCGTGCTCTCCATCTACCTCCGCCAACGCGGCTCCCCCGAATCCAAACCGGTCGGCGCCGCCCACACCGCCACCGGCGTCGAAGGCTGACCCCGGCCGACGAAGTCCCCCGGACGGAGGGGGCGTTCGCGGGCGGCCCGGAGCCGGAGGAGCAGGCGGGATCAGCGGCGGCCGTCCGGCCCGGGACGGTGAGCGGTAAGTGCTCCCTGGCGAAGCGGATGAGGACGTCGAGCCCTTCGGCGGTGCGGACGGCGACCGCACCACCCGTTTCGTATGGCGCTCGGAAGAGGGGTCACAGCGCTACGACGATGCCGTACGCCAGGAAGAACAGCGCCACCAGGACGGCCAAGCCGATGATGAGGGCCAGGGGCACACCCGCCCAGCCGCGCTTCGGCGGCCTGTGAGGCCCGGTGCCTGTTCCGGTGCCGGATTCCGCGGGCGGCGTCTCGCCCGGGGGTACCGCGCCGCCACTCGTCAACCCGGTGGTGCGGCGCGGGTCGGGGTCTGGATTGCTGGTAGTCATACTCCGCTGCTCCCCTGATCCCACCTCTTCATGCCGCGCGACGGACCCGGGTGGGCGGGCAGCCCCTGCGACGTCGTCTCCCGGTGACTCGCGGGAGCCCGGGGCGTCCGTCGGTTGTCAGGCGCCACCGGGTGAGTGCGCGCGGACTGGGCAGAGGCGTGACGTAGGAACCGCCAGAAGACCGGTGGACGTGCATCCGCGCGCTTCCTTCCCACCCGGAGGGTTGGTTCTTCCGCCGGTCGAACAGCTGGGGACCCCCTCCCTGGCCCAGGTCGTTGACGCTGTGGTGACGGCCCCCGTCACGACGTGAACCCGATGACCTGATCTTCCCGCAGCCGGTGTCCCCGTGCCTCCCTTCTTCAAGGACACCGGTGTGCCGGACCGGCGGAAGGCGGCGTCCATGTTCGTGGAGCACGCCGACGAGGGCCGGATCCTGGCCTTGAACGTCCCGGCCGATCTCGATGTCCCCTCCCGTGCCGCCGCGGCGCTGCACGTCCAGCGTCTGCTGCTCGCCTACCGGCCGCGGGGCGTGCGTCTGCACATGGCGGCCGGCCCGGCCAGCGGCGCCGCCCTGAGCGTGCTCGCGCGGGCGCGCCGGCTGTGCGAAGGCCTCGGCATCCCCCTGACACTCACCGACCGGTCCTGGACGCCCCGCACACCACCCGTGCGGACGGCGGGACCCGAGGCGGTCGGTCCCTGACGGAGGCGCGCGCGTCCCGGCCGACCCCTGCCGCATGGGGAGCGGGAGGCAGGGATCCACCACCGTGGTGATCCTCGGCATCGACCCCACCACCGCGCCCGGCACGGTCCTGTACGCACGGTGACCGTTCGTGGGGGCCTGTCGTGCGCGCCGAAGTCCGGGCGCGTCAGACGGTGTACCGGACCGACCCGTGCCCCGAAGGCACCTCCCGTGGATTGATCACGACTCGATGCGCACCCTAGGGTTCTCGCGGTCAACTTCCTTCGAGGAAAGGGGATTTCATGTCGATCCCACGCAGGACCTTACTCGCCGGCTCGACGGCGGGCGTGGCTGCCGCCACCGTCGCGGGTGCGGGAAGCGCCGAAGCCGCCGACCGGCCGGCGGCCGCGACGTCGCCGTTGCTGCAGCGCACACCGAGTCGGCTCGGGGTGCCGGGAGTGGCCGGGCTGCACCTGCAGTTCGGCGCCGATCCCGCCACCGAGATGACCGTCTCCTGGATCAGCCCCCAGTCCGTCCGGCGTCCGCGGATACGCCTCGGGTCACCGGACGGCGGCACCGGGCGGGTGGTCGACGCCGAGACCCGTACCTACCGTGACGCGCTCTCCCGGCAGGAGGTGTACGTCCATCACGCCCGCGTCACCGGGCTGCGGCCGGACACCACCTACCTGTACTCGGCCGGGCACGACGGCGCCGCGCAGGAGACCGGGTCCTTCACCACGGCGCCGCGCGGTCGTGCCGCTTTCACCTTCACCAGCTTCGGCGACCAGGGCACGCCCAACCTGCGCCGGTCCCTCAAGTGGCCCACGGAGGACACGCCGCCGCCCCTCGGTCCTTTCCCGCTCTACACCAGCACCCAGGGGGGCACCGAGGCGTCCGCCGACATCGTGGCCGCGGTGGAACGGGTCGGTCCGCTGTTCAACCTGATCAACGGCGACCTCTGCTACGCGGGCGTGGCCGGCGCCATCGGCGAGGACCGTGTCGCGACCTGGGCCGACTGGTTCATCAGCAACAGCCGCTCGGCGCGGCTGCGTCCCTGGATGCCCTGTGTGGGCAACGGCGAGACCGAGAAGGGCAACGGGCCCCTGGGCGTCACGGGTTACCAGACCTACTTCGCGCTGCCGGACGCGACGACGGCCACCGATGCCGAGACGCGCGGTCTGTGGTACGCCTTCACCGTCGGCGCGGTCCGTTTCATCAGCCTGGCCAACGACGACGTGGCGATCGTGGACAGCGGCGACATCTATCTGCGCGGTTACTCCGGCGGCGCGCAACGACGCTGGCTGGAAAGGGAGTTGCAGGCGGCACGAGCAAGCACCGCCGTCGACTGGATCGTCGTCTTCATGCACCATCCGATGATCTCCAGTCACCGCAGCGGCGGTGCCGACCTCGGAGTCCGCCAGGAGTGGGGGCCGCTCTTCGACGCGTACGGCGTCGACCTGGTGCTCTGCGGCCACGAGCACTACTACGAGCGCTCGCTGCCGCTCCGCGGCACCCTGCCGAACGAGACCCGCACCCCGATCCCGGTCTCCACCGACACCGATGTCGCCGACACCGCGAAGGGCACCGTGCACATGGTCATCGGTGGCGGCGGCAACTTCGCCACCACCCAGGACGACCTGTTCGAGGAACCCAAGGGCCGCGTCGTCGTCGACGTGGGCAAGGTGCCCGAGGGCCGCCACCGCAAGCCGGTCTACCTCACCGAGGACGCCCCCTGGCGCGCCGTCCAGGACCGCGTCCACCCCCATGGCTTCGCCGCCTTCGACGTCGACCCGGGCACCCGCGGCAGCGGACGCACCCGGATGCACGTCACGTACTACACCTTCGACGGCCCCTACGGAGAGCTGACCCCGGTCGACACCTTCACCCTGGAACGCCCCCGCGCGGACGCCCGGGACTGACACCGGCCGGGGGCAGGCCCGGGCGTGTCCGGAATCCCGCTCGACGATTGGCCGGTTCTGGCGGATCCCGGACGGACCGCCTCCGGTGGATTCTGTAGCCCGTGCACTTCCGGCGAATCGTAGGAGGTACCACATGTCCATCATGTCCACCACCCGCGCGGACGAGATCGTCACCGCCTGGCTCCAGGGCGCCGAGACGGCCTTCGGCGCCGACAACCCGGCCGGCCCGCTCTACGTGGGCGGTGCGGCGGGAGAGGCCGCGCTGACCGACGGCACCGAGGCGCTGCTCACCGGGTGCAGCAGCTGTACGGGCTCGCTGCACAGCTACTGCTGCTGACGAACCGCCGTACGCACCGGACGCACCACCCGGGGAGCCCTCAGGGGCTCCCCGGCCCGACCAGACCTGACCAGCCCCGACCACGCGCAGGCCGGCCCCCGTGTGCGGAAACCCGGCCCGGACGTCAGGAGAGGACTCAGCATGGTGGAACCGGTGGCAGCGGCCCGCGCGGCCGACGGACCGCCGCCCGAGGGATGGTTCGCGGGCCCCGTGGACGCCTTCGCGGCCCCGCTGTTCGCGGAGCTGGACGACCGGATCCCGGGGACGGCCGGGCTGGCCTCCGACGAGCGGGAAGTCCTGCGCGAGGCGACGCGCGAGGCCCTCCGCCGTACCCTCCAGCTCCGGCTCAACCGGGTGCTCCTGCTGGAGCTGCGGGCCGCCGCACTCGCCGGCGACCTGCCCGGCCCGGATCCGTCCGCGCGATGGGACGCCTTCCTCCGGCAGGCCTCCGCTCCCGGCTTCTCCGAGACCCTGCACCGGCGCTACCCGGCGCTGCGCCGACGGGCCTTCGCCTCCGGACGCCTGCTGACCGAGGGCGCCCTGGAGCTGGGCGCGCGGCTCGCCGCGGACCGGCGGGCCGTCGCCGGCCTGCTCGGGGGCGATCCCGGACCGCTGCGCGCCCTGGAGCTCGCCCGGGGGGACACCCACCACGGTGGCCGGGCGGTGGCGCTGCTGGTCTTCGAGACCGCCTGCGTCATGTACAAGCCGCGACCGGTGGAGGTGGACGCCGCGCTGCGCTCCTTCCTCGCCGCCGTCCCCGGCGCCGAGGACCTGGGCGTACCGAGGGTGGTGGTACGGGACGGCTACGGCTGGGCCGAGCACCTCGGTCACCGCTACTGCCGGGACGAGGCGGAACTCGCCCGCTTCTACCGCGCCCTGGGCGGTTGGCTGGCGGTGATGCGGCTCCTCGGCGGGACCGACCTGCACGCCGAGAACCTGGTGGCCCACGGTCCGGTGCCCGCCGTCGTCGACGCCGAGGCCCTGTTCACCCCCGATGTCGAGGTGTCGCCGAGCGGGCGCGGCGACGCCGTGGACCGGGCGGCCCGGACGATCCGCAACACCGTGCTGCGCACCGGCATCCTCCCGCTGCGCACCGACGGCTACGCCCTCGCGGGCGTGGACCTCTCGGCCGCCGGTGGTCTGCCCGGTCAGCAGCCGCAGATCCGCGTCCCGGTCATCACGGACGGAGGACGGGACACCGCCCGCATGGAGATCGCCGCGGTGGACCTGCCGCCGGCTCGCAACCACCCCAGCCCCGAGCCGGTGCTGATCCGCCACTGGGACCAGGTGCTGACCGGCTTCGACGGGCTCACCGCGGCCCTGGCGGAGCTCGACGCGGGCGGTGGACTCGCCGCGCTGCTAAGGGTGTTCGACGGCTGCCGGGTGCGCAGGATCCGGCGGCCCACGCAGACGTACACGGACATCGGCCGGATGCTCTGGCACCCGGCTTCGCTGCACGACCCCGACGCCGCCCTGGCCCGGGCCCGGGACATCCTCCACCGCAACGCCCTCGCCGCCCCGGGCGCGCCCCGCGAACCGGCCGTGATCGACCAGGAGATAGCGGACCTCCTGGTCGGAGACATCCCCGCGTTCGGCGAACAGGTGGACGGGCAGCGGCTCGACGCCTTCCTCGCCGGGTGGCGGCGGGCGGACCTCACCCGCGAGCGCGACACCATCCGCAGCGCCCTGGTCGGCGCCTACCTGAACGAACGCAGGCTTCCCGACCGGGTGCGGACGCCCGCCCGCGCGCCGCACGCCGAGGACCTGGACCGGCGGCGCCGCATGCTGGCGGCCGAGGCCGTGCGGACGGTCTGCGAGGCGGCCGTGCGCGGCGCCGACGCCACCGCGACCTGGATCAGTCCCGTACTGACGGACTACGGCTGGGCGGTCCGCCCGCTGGGCGCGGACCTCTACACCGGGCAGGGCGGCGTCGCCCTCGCCCTCGCGGAGTACCGGCGGGAGCAGCGGGCCGGCCGGGCCGATCCGGTGGCCGGTGTCGAGTCCGTGCTGGCCGGCACCCTGGAGGTGCTGTCCGCCACCGAGGACACCACGCCGACCCGTCAGCTCGGCGGATTCACCGGCATCGCCTCGCAGGTGTGGACCTGGGCCGCACTGCACCGCCTCCTCGGTACGCCCGGGCTGCTCGACCGCGCCCGCGCCAGGGCCACGCTGCTGACCCCGGAGGCCATCGCCGAGGACCGTGCCCTCGACGTGCTCGGCGGCGCGGCCGGCGCGGTCGTCCCCCTGCTCGACCTCGCCGAACTCACCGGCGAGGAGAGGTGGTTGGAAACCGCCGCGGAGGCCGGCCGACATCTGGAGCGGACGGCGGTCGTCGACGGCCGCGGAGCACGGTGGTCCACGGTGATGTTCCCCGAGGGCATCGGCGGATTCGCCCATGGCGCCACCGGCGCCGGGTGGGCGCTCACCAGACTCGCCCTCTCGTCCGCCGGGAGCCCGGCCGACCGGCGCCGGTGGTACGAACTCGGCACTCTGGCAAACGACTTCGAGGAGTCGCTGTACGCGCCGGAGGCAGGCGCCTGGGTCGACGCGCGGATCGGAGGAGACGTCGACCACCCCACCGCGTGGTGCCACGGCAGCACGGGCATCGGCCTGGCCGCCCTCGACCTCCACCGGCGCACGGGCGATCCCCGCCACCTGGACACCGCGCTCCGCTCGGGGCCGGCCGGCCTGCGCGAGGGGTTCGGCTGGAGCCACACCCTCTGCCACGGCGACCTCGGACTCTGGGAGCTCCTGCACCACCTGCGCGGCCTGAAGGGGTACGAGGGACCGTCCGCCGCACAGGCGGACGCGGAGCTGATCACCGGCATCGAGCAGCGCGGTCCGGTCGGTGGCCTCGCCAAGGAGGCGTTCGCACCGGGTCTGCTCCCCGGTCTGTCCGGGGTGGTGCACCACCTGCTCCGGATGCACCCCGACGCACGTCTGAGCTCGCCTCTCCTCCTGGCCCACCCCGAGGGCCCGGACCCCACCTGACGCGACCTCCCGCCCCGGCGAGGGACCCCCTCTTGTCCCACGCCGCGGCTGGGAAGCCTCGACGAGGGTGCGGGACGCGATTGTGGCTGAAAGCAGCGTGGGTTGGGGTGAACGCGTACGGCAAGCCGTACGCCCAGCACCACAAGCTGGTCTCGGTGGACGACTCGGCCTTCTCCATCGGCTCGAAGAACCTCTACCCCTCCTGGCTCCAGGACTTCGGCTACGTGATCGAAAGCCCCGCCGCCGCACGCCAACTGGCGCACGGGCTGCTCGCGCCGCAGTGGAAGTACTCGCAGGCGACGGCGACGGCGACGTACGACTACACGCGCGGCGTCTGCCAGGGCTGACACCCACCCGACCGGCACCCGGGGTCCGCGTGCCCGCCGATCCGAGGTGCCGGTCGGCGCCGCGCACGGAGGCTGGTGGGACCGGGGCGCGGAGGCGATTGAGGGTGCGCCGGTCGGCGAGGTCGATGTCGACCGGGCTGCCGGCGACCGGCCGGGTGCACGCGGCGCGGGCCGAGACCATGAACAGGACGGACCCGAGCCGGTTCACCGCGACGATCCACCGGCCGAGGCTGATCGAGGCGCTCTCGGTGGCGTCGCCGGAGCCGAACTGGACGACGCCGGCACCGGCCGCGAAGAGAGGGCCCCGCCGATGACGAAGGCCGTCGCGGCTACGGTGTCGAGCCTGCGCAGGCGGCGGACCGCCACCTCGTCGGCACGAGCATGGTGACCGGCCTCCGAGCCCGCCGCCCGGACGGCGAGAACCGGCGCGCCTCCCGCTCGCTCTGTGGACTTCACTTCGTGGTGCTGCGGTGCCGTCGCGTCGGTCGTCCAGCAGACCGAACACCTCGGCCGTGCCCGGCGCCCGTGCCCTCCCGTGCTCGGCGACGGTGGTGCGGTCGGTCGGGAGCGGTGGCGCAGGAGGTGAGGGACACAGTGACGACCGCGGGAGCGAGATCCGGCGCTGACGCAGCCATCCCGTGGTGCCACGATGGAGAAGAGGGATTGCCAGGTGCTTCAGGGAGGCGATCATGAGCCGGGAGTATCACTTTCATTGCGAGCACGCCGGCTGCTCGGTCACCGTGGACCTGCGGATGGGGCGGACGCGGGAGCTGCAGCTCCTCGTGGACGGGAAACAGGTCGCCGCCGCCCGCGCCCATGGCCACCATGCGCAGACGACGGTGATGACCACCATCCTGCCCACCGACCCTCCGCGCGGCATCGAGGTCGAGGTGACGCTCCCCGGCACTCGCGGCGGTGATCCGGCAAGCACCCTGCTCGCGGGTGGCGAACGCAGGCCCATACCCGCCCGGGAGGTGCCCCGACGGGCGCGGCCGTCGGAGGCCGACTGGTATTCCTGACCGTGCCGGGGCGCCCGGCACGGCGCGTGCTCGGCCAGCCAGAAGTCGCCGTCGGGGCGGACGGGTCAGCGTGCGGGTCGTGGATGGGCGGGGCCCGTTCTCCGGCGAACGCGCGGCGGAACCAGTTCCGCTCGCTTCCGGCGCCCGCCGCGTGCAACGCCCGCAGGGCGACCAGGAGCACACCGATGTCGTCGAGGTGACCGGGGCCGGGATCAGGCCGATCGCTGAGACGGTGCGGACCACCGCCGGCTACGGCGTCGGCCCGCTTCTCGGCTCATCCGCCGTTCCCCTCGTGGATGCCTCCACCGGACCCGAGCCGCACGGCGCCCCGCCGGGGGACCGGCGCGGTCACTGCTCGTGGGTGGGCGGCGGCTCAGCGGTACCGGGGCCGGGCCCGTCGGGCGGGGGCGGGCTCGCGTCGGCCGGGGGCGCCCACCGCGCTCCGGTGCGCAGGCGGAACGCGGCGACCGCGGCCTCCACGGTGGGGAAGAAGTGCCGGGGATCGATGGTGCGGGTGAGCCCGTACCGTTCGATCTTGTGGCGCACGGGGTCCTTGAGCTCGGCGAACACGAGGTGCACGCCGTCCGCGTTGAGCATCTCGTCGAGCTCCTCGAGGACGTCGGCGGCGGTGGTGTCCACGTCGGTCACGGGCTCCGCCGCGATCACGATCCAGCTCGGCCGCGGGTCCGCCTCGGCCAGGCGCCTGATGTCGTCGCGGAAGGCCTTGGCGTTGGCGAAGAGGAGCGGCGCGTCGAACCGGTAGATGACCAGGCCCGGCAGCTGCCGGGCCCGCGGGTACGAGCGGATGTCGTGGTAGCCCTCCAGTCCCTCGACCAGCCCCAGCACGGTGTGGTACGGCCACCAGACGCGGCGGAAGACGTTCAGCACGGACAGGGCGACGGCGATGCCGATCCCGGGCAGCACACCGAGGAGGGCCACGCCGAGGAACGCCGCGCAGCACAGCAGGAAGTCCGTCCGGCGCTGCCGCCAGAGCCGCACGGCCCCCGGGATGTCGGCCAGGGACAGCGACGCGGTGACGACCACGGCGGCAAGGGCCGGTTGGGGGAGATTGCGGAACAGGCCCGGAGCCAGCACGAGCATGAGGACGATGAGTACCGCTCCGACGACCCCGGTGAGCTGGCTCTTGGCCCCCGCCCGCTCCGCGACCGCCGT
Source organism: Streptomyces sp. NPDC021012 (assembly GCF_044333355.1). Classification (NCBI taxonomy): domain Bacteria; kingdom Bacillati; phylum Actinomycetota; class Actinomycetes; order Kitasatosporales; family Streptomycetaceae; genus Streptomyces; species Streptomyces sp. NPDC021012. The sequence goes on along the minus strand of NZ_JBIRQU010000002.1, from coordinate 462,495 downwards.
ACGGGAACCGCTCGTGCTGACCGGGAAGCCCTGGAAGAGACCGGCCGCCAGGTTGGCCGCACCGATGGCCGCCATCTCCTGGTTGCCGCGGACCTCCTGTCCGGTGCGGGATGCGAAGGCCGACGCGTTGGAGATCGTGTCCGCCAGGGACACCAGGGCGATGCCCAGCGCACCGCCGAGCAGCGGCGGCAGGTCGGCGAGCCGTACATCGGGGATCGTGAACGGAGGAAAGCCCTCGGGCAGTTCTCCGACCAGGGCGACGCCGTGCGCGCCCAGACCGAAGACCGTGGCCACGGCGATCGCCAGGACCACCATCACGAGCACGGCGGGGACCTTCGGCAGCAGGCGTTGCAGGACCAGGATCAAGACGATCCCACCGATGCCGACCGCCGCGGCGGCCGGCACCACCGCCCCGTCGGCGAGGCCCCGCACGAAGCCGGCGCATCGGCCGATCAGGTCGTCCGCGTCGACCTTGAAGCCGAGCAGCTTGGGCAGCTGACCCACAAGAATGGTCAGGGCCAGACCGTTCATGTAGCCGATCATCGTCGGTTTGGAGATCAGATCGGCGATGAAGCCCAGCTTCGCCACCGAGGCCAGGATCATCACGGCCGCCACCATGAGCGCGAGGACCGACGCCAGCGCCACAGCCCTTCCGGAGTCCCCGTCGGCCGCCACCAGGGGCAGCACGGTGGCGGCGATCATCGGCCCCAGTGAGGAATCGGGGCCCAGCACCAGGATCCGGGACGGCCCGCACACCGCGTAACCGAGCAGGCAGAGAATCGTCGTGTACAGGCCGGTGATGGGCGGCAGTCCCGCCAGCTCGGCGTAGGCCATCCCCTGCGGCACCAGCAGCGTGGTCAGGACGACTCCTGCCACCAGGTCCTTGACCAGCCACTCGCGTCGGTACGACGACACGGCACGTACCCCGGGAACGGCCCGCAACCGACGGGGAGGCCCGCGGCGCTTGTGTTGGGTGGTCACAGACCGTCCTTCCGAGCATCGAAATCCGTCGTCCCGAGGAAGCGGCGGAAGCCGTCCTTCTGGATCGTCACCGGCACCCGCGAGCACGAGCTGGGCCGGCGCCACCCCAGTTCGTCTGCCTGCTGCCGACGGTGGACATGGTCGGCACCGTGTCCGTCTCGCTTTGGCAGTCGGCCCGCGGATTCCTGCCGGGCCGGTACGGGCCGAGTGGGCACCGACTCCCCGCGCGGCATGCGGCGGGGTGAACGGCTCGCCCGCCGTGAAGCTGAGAACGGTGGCCCAGAGGACTGTCGGGACGAAGGCCGCCGGCCGCCCTGACCGCGCCGTTGGCGAGGCACCGGACGACCTGTCACCCGGCGGCACCGACAGTCGAACGCAAGGCTGGTCGAGGAACCGGCGGGGCGCGCGCGTACCCCAGGCCTTCCGAATTCCGAGGCTGTTCACCCGCGGAGCCCGACCGCACCGCCATCGCTCCGCCTCCGATCCGTGGCCGCGGAGCGGCGGACAGGTCGCCCACCGCACCGGCAGGCCGGCCCTGTCCGCGCTTTCCGCCAGGCCGCGCGGTCTCAGTCCCTTTCCGATCCGGGGTGAGCACCGAGCGTCCCGGGGTTCGCCCGGCCGTCGACGGCCTGACAGAGAGCCGCGCGACAGGCGGCTTGGAGCGCCCTCCGGGACCGGCGCTCCACCAGGATCGGGACGTAGGCTCTGACCCTGGCCTCGCGGAACGACTCGTACGCTGTCCTGACCGTCGCCTCTACGTCGACCGAGTCCAGCCAGGGGTAGGCAGCCCCCAATCGGGCCACCGTGTCCCGGAGGGAAGCGAGTTCGTCCTGCGAGCCGCGCGACAGGAGGTCCGATGGACCTGCCGGGCCGGCGCGCTCGACCGGACCGAAGTAGCCGGTCGAACCCTCGACGGGAAGGTTCGCGTCGGCTTGAGAGGGTTGTTCGTCGACCGTGACGGGGGGCACTGATCCCATGTCCCACGACCTCCTGACCGCAGAACCGCACATCTCGCCATCGCCACGAGAAGGCCGGCCACGCTCATTGTCTGCTCGCCCGGGCAAGATCGCCCTCCGGGGCCGGGCCAGGAAAGCGGTGGAAAGAGGCGCCGGCAGGGCCGCCGCAGCGCTGCTCGACGGGCCTCGTCGTCCCCGTGCGACGGACGAACGATTCCGGACGAGGCAGGGTGCGGTCCGAAGGTCGGCGCGGTGGCCGCGCCATGCCGTGGCGCGTCCGACCGGTGGGGGCTCCTGGACGGCAACCGCCCCTTCAGGCGCCCGGGTGCGCCCCACCGGGACGACCCCGGCTTCTTGGAGGAACAGCTCCGCAGAATGTTCCCGGTCTGCTGGTGGTACGGACGAGGCGCCCTTCTGGCCGGCGGGAACGACGGCCCGTGTCGTCCACTGCAGGGTGTGGGACCGCACGTGGTCCGGATTTTTAGGCAGCGCATGCGCCCTGCTGCCATGCCGCGCCTCGGAACGGGGCACACTTCGTTCCACCCGGCGGTGGAGCAGTCCCCGCCGTCTGACGGCCGAAGCGGCGGTGAGGAACGCTCCGTATGGCGTGGTGGCCCTTCGTCTCGTCCTCGGCGCCGCGTCAGCCCGGGCGGGGACCGGAGGAGTCGTCGTCCGGGTTCACGCCGGTGAACGCCGAGTCGTCCTTCGTGCCGCTGGGGCGCTGTGTCCGACCCCTTCGGCCGGTGTCGCGCATGCCCTTCTCCGACGAGCGGCCTCGCTTCTCGCCCCTGGCCGTGTCGCCGTGAACGGTGTCGCCGGGGACGTTCCCTTCTTCCTCCTTGGAGGTCTTCCGTCCCTTGCCGGGCGGGGGCGCGTGCTTCTCGGGGCGGAAGGAACGCGAAGCGCTCGGATTCTCCTGCTGTCGCGTTCCGTCCACGTCAGGGGACCAGCCGTGCTGTCCGGCCATACCGTCGCGGCTCGGCTCGCCGCGCGAGGGCCCGGAGGACTTCGGTTTCTCGGCCATGAGCCGACCTGCCTGTCCGTGCGAGGGGCATGCGTTCGCACACCCCTGGGACTCTGATCTTCCCACGAGGCGCAGGGCGCGTCTCCTGGACGGCGCCCTGCGGCGATCAGGCCGCCAATCGGCCGGACGCACACCTCGAACGGGTGAGGTGCGGGCTCCGCCACCCCGCTGCCCCCCTCGTGCTGCCCGATGATCGCAGGCGGTTGGTGGACCGCGGTTCCCAGGGCCGCAACCCCCTCCGCGCCCCGGAAAGGCCGCCCATGCGCATCCTGCTCGTCGCCAGCAGCTTCAACAGCCTCACGCAGCGCGTCCTGGTCGAGCTGCGCGACCGCGGGCACGTCGTTCCCGTGGAGGTCACCCCCGACGGTGCCGCCGTGCGCGAGGCCGTGGCGCGCCACACGCCCGACCTGGTCGTGGCCCCCATGCTGAAGGCCGTCGTGCCCCGCGACGTGTGGACGGCGCACCGTTGCCTGATCGTGCACCCCGGACCCGTGGGCGACCGCGGCCCGTCCTCGCTGGACCACGCGATCCACGACGGGGTCGAGGAGTGGGGCGTCACCGTCCTCCAGGCCGACGAGGAGATGGACGCGGGCGACGTCTGGGCATCCGCGGCCTTCCGCGTGCCGGAGGTCGGCAAGAGCGACCTGTACCGCAACGAACTGTCCGACGCCGCCGTGGCCGCCGTGCTCCGCGCCGTCGAGAGGGTCGCCGCCGGGGCGGCACCGCGTCCGCAGACCGGCGAGGTCCGCGCCCGTCCCGCTCTCCGCCAGGAGGAGCGCCGGATCTCCTGGGGCGAGGACACCACCGGGACCGTGCTGCGCACCCTGCGGGCCGCCGACTCGCAGCCCGGCGTCCCGGACCGGCTGCTCGGCGCCGAGTGGTTCCTGCACGGCGGCCACGCGGAGGACGGTCTGCGCGGGCGGCCCGGCGCTCTGCTGGCCACCCGGGCGGGCGCGGTCTGCCGCGCCACCGTGGACGGCGCGGTGTGGATCCCCGAACTCCGTGCCCGCACCGGCCCCGGCAGGCCGCGTGCCTGCAAGCTCCCCGCCACCCTGGCCCTCGCGGGCCGGCTGCCGGAGCTCCCCGAACTGCCGGCACCCGTCGGTCCGGCGCCGGGCCGACGGACCTGGACCGACATCTCGTACCGCGAACAGGGGCCGGTCGGCGTCCTTTCCTTCGCGTTCCCCGGCGGGGCGATGAGCACCGACCAGTGCCGCCGCCTGCTGGACGCGTACGAGACAGCCCGTGGGCGTCCCACCTCCGTCCTGGTGCTCGGCGGGCAGCGCGACTTCTTCTCCAACGGCATCCATCTGAACGTCATCGAGGCCGCCGCCGACCCCGCCGCCGAGTCCTGGGCCAACATCAACGCCATGAACGACCTGGTCGAGGCGGTTCTCACCACGACCGACCGGCTCGTCGTGAGCGCGATCGGCGGCAACGCCGCCGCCGGCGGGGTGATGCTCGCCCTCGCCGCCGACGAGGTCTGGTGCCGTTCGGGGTCGGTGCTCAACCCGCACTACCGGCGCATGGGCCTGTACGGATCGGAGTACTGGACCCGCACCCTGCCCGGGAAGGTGGGCGAGGCCCTGGCCGCGCGCCTCACCGAAGAGGCCGCGCCGGTGTCCGCGGCCGCATCGCTCGACATGGGTCTGGTCGACCGGGTCGTCGACTGCGGACCCGGGGAGTTCGCCGCCGAGGTCACCCGATTGGCCCTCCGCCTGGCGTCCCGCGGCGGTCTCCAGCCGCGGATCGCGGCCAAGAAGGCGGAGCACGAGCGCCGGGAGTCCGTCGCTCCCCTTGCGGCCCACCGTGAGCGGGAGCTCTCCCGGATGCGGACGATCTTCGACGATCCCGCCGCGAGCTACCACGCGCGGCGCCGGGCCTTCGTCCGGAAGGAGGCCCCCCGAGCGCCGCTCCCGAACGGCCCAGGTGCGGGCGCGGGCGGATCGGCCGACTGTTAAGCAAGACCCAGGCCCGACATGAGGCCTTCGCCCCATCCCTCCTCAGGAGGCGAACCATGAGCGCAGTGAAGCCGGCCCCGGTCGAGGACCAGGGTGCCGCACCCGGCAGCGAAGAGAAGCCGATCCACATCCTCTGGATCAACGCGGGTCTGAGCTGTGACGGAGACTCGGTGGCCCTGACCGCCGCCATGCAGCCCAGCATCGAGGAGATCGCCCTCGCGGGGCTGCCCGGGCTGCCCAGGATCGCGGTCCACTGGCCACTGATCGACTTCGAGTGCGGTCCGGTGGGCGGCGCCGACACGTTCATCGAGTGGTTCTTCAAGGGGGAGCGGGGCGAGATCGACCCGTTCGTGCTGGTCGTGGAGGGGTCGATCCCGAACGAGGCCATCAAGCAGGAGGGCTACTGGAGCGGCTTCGGCGACGACCCGGAGACCGGTCAGCCCATCACCACCAGCGAGTGGATCGACCGGCTGGCACCCAAGGCCCTCGCGGTGGTCGCGATCGGCACCTGTGCCACGTACGGCGGCATCCACGCCATGGCGGGGAACCCGACCGGCGCCATGGGCCTCCCGGACTATCTCGGCTGGGACTGGAAGTCGCATGCCGGCATCCCCATCGTGTGCGTGCCCGGCTGCCCCATCCAGCCGGACAACTTCGCGGAGACGCTGACCTACCTGCTCTACCAGGCGGTCGGCTCCGCTCCCATGATCCCGCTGGACGACAAGCTCCGTCCGAACTGGCTGTTCGGGGCGACCGTGCACGAGGGCTGCGACCGGGCCGGCTACTACGAGCAGGGCCAGTTCGCCTCGACGTACGACTCGCCCAAGTGCCTGGTCAAGCTCGGCTGCTGGGGCCCCGTCGTCAAGTGCAACGTCCCCAAGCGCGGCTGGATGAACGGTGTCGGCGGCTGTCCGAACGTCGGCGGCATCTGCATCGCGTGCACGATGCCCGGATTCCCGGACAAGTTCATGCCGTTCATGGACGAACCTCCCGGCGGCAAGGTCTCCAGCACCGCCAGCGGCGTGTACGGCTCCGTCATCCGCCGCCTGCGGACCATCACGGCCAAGACCGTGGACAAGGAGCCGAAGTGGCGGCACACCGGCGAGCGCATCACCACCGGCTACCGGCCGCCCTGGTGACCGTGACCGCAAACCGCGCCACCCCGCAGGACCCCCCATCCAACCCACTGTTCGCGTAGACGAAGAGTTGACGAAGGGCATCACAGCGACCATGGCATCTCCGGCGAAGACGACGGGTGACGGCTCCGGCCTTGTGGAGATGGCCTGGGACCCCATCACCCGGATCGTGGGCAGCCTCGGCATCCACACGAAGATCGATTTCAAGCAGAAGCGCGTCGCGGAGTGCTACAGCACGTCCTCCGTCTTCCGCGGCTACAGCGTCTTCATGCGGGGCAAGGACCCCCGCGACGCGCACTTCATCACCAGCCGCATCTGCGGCATCTGCGGTGACAACCACGCGACCTGCTCCGTGTACGCGCAGAACATGGCGTACGGCGTGAAGCCCCCGCATCTCGGTGAGTGGATCATCAACCTCGGCGAGTCCGCGGAGTACATGTTCGACCACAACATCTTCCAGGAGAACCTGGTCGGGGTCGACTACTGCGAGAAGATGGTCCGCGAGACCAACCCCGGCGTCCTGGAGCTGGCCGAGCGCACCGAGGCGCCCCACGCCGCCGAGCACGGCTACCGCACGATCGCGGACATCATGCGCTCCCTCAACCCCCTCGAGGGCGAGTTCTACCGCGAGGCGCTCCAGGTCAGCCGCTACACCCGGGAGATGTTCTGTCTCATGGAGGGGCGGCACGTCCACCCCTCCACCCTCTACCCCGGCGGCGTCGGCACGGTCGCGTCCGTGCAGCTGTTCACCGACTACATGAGCCGCCTCATGCGCTACGTGGAGTTCATGAAGCGGGTCGTCCCCCTCCACGACGACCTCTTCGACTTCTTCTACGAGGCGCTGCCCGGCTACGAGGAGGTCGGTCGCCGCCGTGTGCTCCTCGGCTGCTGGGGCGCGCTCAACGACCCCGAGCACTGCGACTTCACCTACGCCAACATGACCGACTGGGGCCGGCGGATGTTCGTCACCCCCGGTGTCGTCGTCGACGGCAAGCTGGTGACCAACGACCTCACCGAGATCAACCTCGGCATCCGCATCCTGCTCGGCAGCTCGTACTACGAGGACTGGCAGGGCCAGGAGCAGTTCGTCACCCACGATCCGCTGGGCAACCCGGTCGACCCGCGCCACCCCTGGAACCAGCACACGATCCCTGCCCCGCAGAAGCGGAACTTCGACGACAAGTACAGCTGGGTCATGTCCCCGCGCTGGTTCGACGGCAAGGACCACCTGGCACTCGACACCGGCGGCGGCCCCATCGCGCGCCTGTGGTCCACCGCGCTCTCCGGCCTCGTCGACATCGGCTACGTCAAGGCCACCGGGCACAGCGTCGTGATCAACCTCCCCCGGACGATGACCAAGCCGGAGACCACCTTCGAGTGGAAGATCCCGAAGTGGAGCAACGCCCTGGAGCGCAACCGCGCCCGTACCTACTTCCAGGCGTACGCGGCCGCCGTCGCCCTGCACTGCGCCGAGAAGGGCCTGGAGGAGGTCCGCGCCGGCCGCACGCAGACGTGGGAGAAGTTCGACGTGCCGGACGAGTCCATCGGCGTCGGCTTCACCGAGGCCGTACGGGGTGTCCTCTCGCACCACATGGTCATCAGGGACGGCAAGATCGCCAACTACCACCCCTATCCGCCGACGCCGTGGAACGCCTCCACGCGGGACACGTTCGGAACCCCCGGCCCGTACGAGGACGCGGTGCAGAACACCCCGATCTTCGAGGAGAACACGCCCGAGAACTTCAAGGGCATCGACATCATGCGCGCCGTGCGCAGCTTCGACCCCTGCCTGCCGTGCGGCGTCCACATGTACACGGGCGACGGCAGGACCGTGAAGCAGATGCACGTGCCCACCGGCCTGAGCGGTCTGGCCGGATGAGCGCGACCACCGCCGAACAGGCGGGCCGGCGGGTCGAGGAGGTCCTGGACCGGCTGGCCGAGAACGGCGACGCCGAGGCCTGCGCGGCCGCGGAGGAAGTCGTACGCGTCCTCATGGAGTTCTACGGCAGCGGCATCGCCCGCGTCGTCGAGCTCCTCGGGCGCCCCGCCGCCCGTCCACCCGCCGACCCGCTGGGCCCGCTGCTCGCGGACGAACTCGTCGCGAGCCTCCTCAACCTGCACGGACTGCACCCCGAGGACGCGCCGACCCGTATCGACCGCGCCCTGGCCGCCCTGCCGCAGCCCGTGGAGAACGCCGGATTCGACCCGGCGACGGGCGTGCTGCGGCTGCGGGTCACCGCCTCGACCGGCTGCGGCTGCTCCGGCACCCAGGAGTCCGTCCGGCAGGCGGCCGTGGACGCCCTCGCCTGCTTCGCCCCCGAGGTGACCCGCGTGGAGCTGGAGAGCCGCGCCCCGCGCGAACCGGCGCTGCTCCAGATCGGCACCCGTCCGTCGCCCGCGAGCGCGGACCACCGCTCATCGGCCGCCCGGTGAACGGGCCGCCGAACAGCGCCGTGCGGTCCCCGGCGCCCACCGGCCTGCGCCGGTTCACCACCCCCCGCCCGCCCCGCGAGGAGCGCTGCGAACTGTGCGGCGCCCCGCTGGCGGCCGAGGAGCGCCACCCGCATCTCGTCGACACGGACAAGCGGGCCCTGGTCTGCGCCTGCGGCCCGTGCGCACAGCTCATGGACCGCTCCGCCGCCTCTCCCGGGCGGTTCCGGGCGGTCCCCGGCCGCTTCCTGAGCGACCCGGGCCACCGGATCGACGACCGGGCCTGGGAGTCGCTGCGGATCCCGGTCTCGGTCGCGTTCTTCTTCCGCAACTCCGCCCTCGACCGGCCGGTGGTGCTCTACCCGAGCCCCGCCGGCGCCACCGAGAGCGAACCGGAGGAGGACGCCTGGCGGTCCGTCCTCGACGCCACCCGGCTCGCCGCCCACCTCGAACCCGACGTCGAGGCCCTGCTGCTGCGCCGCCACGAGGGCCGAACCGAGTGCTTCCTCGTGCCGATCGACCTCTGCTACGAACTGGTGGGCCGCATGCGACTGCACTGGCAGGGCTTCGACGGAGGCGCGGAGGCGCGGGCCGACCTCGACGCCCTCTTCGCCCACGTCCGCGGCCTGGCCCGCGAGCCGCAGGGGAGCAGGCCGTGACCGAGTTCTCCTTCAGCTGCACCGACGTCCGCGCCGACGCCTACGCGGCCGGACCCACGCTCGTGTTCCGGCTGCGGATCACCGCCACCGGCGGCACGCGGGTCCATGCCATGGCCCTGCGCTGCCAGATCCGTGTCGAACCCGCCCGGCGCGGCTACGACGACCACGAGGCCGCGGCCCTGGCCGACCTCTTCGGCGAACGCTCCCGGTGGGGCAGCAGCCTCAACCCGGTCCAGTTCGCCCAGGCCTCCGTCATGGTGCCCGGCTTCACCGGCGAGATCGAGACCGACCTCGTCGTGCCCTGCACCTACGACACCGACATCGCCGCGTCCCGCTACTTCCGGGCGCTCTCCGACGGCGACGTCCCGCTGCTCCTGCTCTTCTCCGGCACCGCCTTCACCGGCGCCGGCGGCTTCCACGTCGAGCCCGTTCCCTGGGACAAGGAGGTCTCCCACCGCATGCCCGTGAAGGTGTGGCGCGAGATGATCGACCAGCACTTCCCCGGCTGCGGATGGATCAGGCTCCCGGGCGACGCCATGGACGCCCTGCTCGCCTACCGCTCGCGCCGGGCCCTCCCGTCGTGGGAGGCCACCGTCGAGTCCCTGCTCGAAGCGGCGGGGGAGAGGACACGATGACCACCGTCGCCTTCACCTCCGGCACCGAGGCGCGGTTCGCCGTCGCCCGGCACGTCGCCGACGCCGTCCTCTTCGAGGGGTACGTCCTCTACCCGTACCGTGCGTCCGCCGCGAAGAACCGGCTCCGCTGGCAGTTCGGGGTCCTGGTGCCGCCGTCCTGGAGCGCAGCCGCCGAGGAGCACGACTTCCAGCTCACCGAGTGCCTCATGGAGCCCAGGGCCGGCGCCGAACTCGCGGTGGAGGTCCGCTTCCTGCGCGCCCAGCGGCGTACCGTCGAGGAACTCCGTGAGGACGGGACCTTCGCACCGACCGGCGAACTCCGGCTGGCCGACCGGGTCCTGGTGGCCTGGGACGAGGGCGTCGAGGAGCGCGTCACCCTCGTCGTCCCCGTCGCCGGACTGCGGGGCGACGGCACCGCCCTGCCCTTCACCCGCCCCGCCGCCGAGGAGACGGAGGAGGTCACCGACGCCGACGGCCGCGTCCTCGGCCGGCTCGTACGCCGCCGCGAGGAGATCAGCGGCACCCTGCGGATCTCGACGGCCGAACTCGACGGCCCGTACCGCGTCGAGCGCCTCTCGGTCACGGTGGAGAACACCAGCGACTGGACCGCCGAACAGGACACCGACCGCCACGCGGCACTGCCGTACTCCCTCGTCGCCGCCCACACGCTGCTCCACATCGACGGCGGCTCGTTCCTGTCGATGACCGACCCGCCGGAGTGGGCGAAGGGTGCCGTCGCCGCCTGCCGCAACCTGCACACCTGGCCCGTCCTTGCCGGCGAACCCGGACGCGACGACCTGGTGCTCTCCTCGCCGATCATCCTGGAGGACCACCCGGCCATCGCGCCCGAGAGCCCCGGTGTCCTCTACGACGCGACCGAGATCGACGAGATCCTCGCCCTGCGCACGGCGGCCCTCACCGACGAGGAGAAGCGCGAGGCCAGGGGGACCGACGCCCGCGCGGCGGCGGTGATCGAGCTGGCGGACACCATGCCGCCCGAGGTCCTCGAACGTCTCCACGGAGCGGTACGGAGCCTGCAGAGCGTCACCGGGCCCCCGAAGCCGGACGGGAACATCCTCGAACCGGAGACGCCCTGGTGGGACCCGGGCGGCGACACCGGTGTCGATCCGGGCAGCGACCACGTCCTCGTCGACGGACGCGCGGTCCGCGCGGGCAGCAGGGTCCTCCTGCGCCCCCGGCTGCGCCGCACGGACGCCCAGGACCTGTTCCTCGACGGGCGCAGCGCACTGGTCGAGGCCGTCCTCCACGACGTCGACGGCGGAGTCCACATCGCGGTGACCGTGGAGGACGACCCGGGCGCCGACATCCGCCGCGAACAGGGCCGGTTCCTCTACTTCCAACCCGACGAGGTCGAAGCCCTGGAGGACGTGTGAACGGCCCCGCGCCCGAGGCCCCGACGCCCGGCACGGCCCGCACCCTCGTGGCCGGGGTGGGCAACATCTTCCTCGGCGACGACGGCTTCGGCGTGGAGACCCTGCGGCGGCTCACCCGCGAGGAACTCCCCGCCTCCGTCGAACTGGCCGACGTCGGGGTCCGGGGCGTCCACCTCGCCTACGAACTCCTCGACGGCTGGGACACCCTCGTCCTCGTCGACGTCACCGCCCGCGGCGGTGAACCGGGGACGCTCTATCTGATCGACGCCTCGGCGGCCGACGACCGCGGCCGCGGCACGGAGCCCGCGCCGCTCGACGGCCACCGGATGACGCCCGACGCCGTCCTCGCCCTGCTCGAAACCCTGTGCGCGGGAACCGGGGCCGCGCCGCCACGGCGGATCCTCGTCGTCGGCTGCGAACCGGCCTGCCTCGACGAGGGCATCGGGCTCAGCCCGCAGGTCGCCGCGGCCGTGCCCGAGGCGGTGCGCATGGTGACCGAACTGGTCCGCCAGGAAGCCGTCGTATGAAGAGCGAAACGGAGAGCACCATGCGCAAGAACGTCCTCGGCGCCGCAGTCGCCGCCACCGCCGCCCTGGCCGTCGCGGCCGTCGTCGTCGGAGTCCTCCCCGACCTCCGGCGCTATCTGCGCATCAGCAGGATGTGACGCCCCCGCGGGTCGGTGGCGGCGGCTGCACCGAACGGACGACACCGCCGTGCGGTCCCGGCGTGCCGGGCGGGACTCCGCCGCCGCCCGGCCTCTAATGGCGCCCGAGACCCACCCGCGCCCAGGACGGAGACCGATGCACGAGATGTCCCTCGCGGTCGCCGTCGTCGACCAGGTCGAGGCCGCGGCGAAGTCCCGCGGGGCCGTCGGCGTCAGCAGCATCGAGCTGGACGTGGGCGAGCTGGCCGGCGTCGTCGCCGACGCCCTCGCCTTCTGCTTCGAACTCGCCTGCGCCGGAACCGTCGTCGAGGGCGCCGAGCTGATCACCCGTACCGTCCCGGGCACCGCGCGCTGCGAACCCTGCGCCGACGTCTGGGCGGTCGGCATGCCGCCGCGACTGCTCTGCCCCGGCTGCGGCGCCGCAGCCGGGGAACTCGTCTCCGGCCGCGAACTGCGGATCCGCGAGGTCCGCTGGGCCGGCCCCGAGGCTGCGCGCGGAGAACGCCGTCACCCGATCACCGAGGAGAGCTGAGCATGTGCCGAGCAGTCGATCTCCAGCGTGCCGTCCTCGCCAAGAACGAGGCCGCGGCACAGATCCTGCGTACCGAACTGACCTCCCGCGGCACCACGGTGGTCAACCTGCTCTCCAGCCCCGGAAGCGGCAAGACCGCCCTGCTGGAGCGTGAACTGCGCCTCGCCGGCGAACGGGGCGTCGCCGCCGCCGCGCTCACCGCCGACCTGGCCACGGAGAACGACGCCCGTCGCCTGGCCCGCTCGGGCGCCCCCGTCAAGCAGGTGCTCACCGACGGCCTCTGCCATCTGGAGGCCGACATGGTCGCCCGGCACCTGCACGACTGGCTGCCCGAGTCCACCCGGCTGCTGTTCGTCGAGAACGTCGGCAACCTCGTCTGCCCCGCCGGCTACGACCTGGGCGAGTCGCTCCGCGTCGTACTCGCCTCGGTGACCGAGGGGGAGGACAAGCCGCTCAAGTACCCCACCGCGTTCGGCCTCGCCCAGTTGGTGATCGTCACCAAGACCGACATGGCCGACGCGGCGGAGTTCGACGAGACGGCCTTCCGCGCCCACGTGGAGCAGGTCAACCCCGGAGTCGAGGTCGTCCTCAGCTCGGCGCGTGACGGCCGGGGCGCCGGAGTGCTCCTCGACCGGGCCCTCGCCGCGACCGAGGGGAACCACGTCCATACCCCGGTGATGGCCCGGGCCGGCGCGTGAGCACGGCGCGACCCGGACCCGCACCCGCCACGGCCCCGCTGCGCAGCCGTGTCGTCGTCCGCGGCGTCGTGCAGGGCGTGGGCTTCCGGCCCTTCGTCTACGCCCTCGCCACCGGGCTGCGTCTGTCCGGTCACGTCACCAACACGGCGGACGGCGTCGTCGCGGAGGTCGAGGGAGACCCCGCGGACGTCGCCTCCTTCTGTGCCCGCCTCGCGCCCGACGCCCCGCCCCTGGCCCGGGTGGAGTCGGTCGAGACGGCCGAGGTGACCGCGAGCGGCGGCAGCGGATTCACGATCGTGCCCTCCCGCCAGGGCGGCGCCGTCCGCACCCTCGTCCCGCCGGACACGGCCACCTGCGACGACTGCCTCGCGGAGCTCGCCGACCCGGCCGACCGGCGGTATCTGCACCCCTTCATCACCTGCACCAACTGCGGCCCGCGGTTCACGATCGTCACGGGACTGCCCTACGACCGGGCCCACACCACCATGGCCGGCTTCCCGATGTGTCCGGACTGCGCCCGGGAGTACGCGGACCCGGCCGACCGGCGCTTCCACGCGCAGCCCGTCGCCTGCCCCCGCTGTGGCCCCCGGCTGCGGCTGGTCACGGCGCCGGACGGTCCGGCCCCCTCCGGCCCCGATCCGGACGCCTGCCCCACCTCCGACCCCCGCGACGCCCCGGTCGCCACCGCGCGCAGGATGCTCACATCCGGCGCGATCCTCGCCGTCAAAGGCCTCGGCGGCTACCACCTGGCCTGCGACGCGACGAACCCCGACGCGGTGGCCGAACTGCGCCGCCGCAAGGCGCGCGGTGACAAACCGTTCGCGATGATGGCCGCGGACCTCGCCGACATCGAGCCCCTCGTCCACCTCGGCACGCTCGAACGCGAACTCCTCACCGGCTGCGTCCGGCCCGTCGTCCTGCTGCGCCGCCGCGACGACGCCCGGCCGCGCCACGGGGCCGCGCCGGCGCGGGCGGTGGCACCGGGCAGCCCGGACCTCGGCTTCATGCTCCCCTACACCCCGGTGCACCACCTCCTCCTCGGCCTCGGCGCGGCGGACCGGGAAGGGCCCCGCCTGCTGGTGATGACCAGCGGCAACCTCGCCGGCGAACCCATCGTCACGGACGACGCGGAGGCGCTGACCAGGCTCGCCGGTCTCGCGGACGCCTGGCTGCTGCACGACCGACCGATCCACGTGCCCTGCGACGACTCCGTCGTCCGCGTCTGCGACGGCGAACAGCTGACGCTGCGCCGCTCCCGGGGCTACGTACCGCTGCCGGTCACGCTGCCCGTCGACGTCGCCCCCGCCCTCGCCGCCGGAGGCGACCTGAAGAACACCTTCTGTCTCGGGGCCGGACGTCAGGCATGGCTCTCCGCCCACATCGGGGACATGGACGACCTCGCCACCCGGCTCGCCCTCGCCTCCGCCGAGCGCCGGCTCGAGTCCGTGACGGGCGTACGGCCCGGACTGCTCGCCGTCGACCGCCACCCCGCCTACCGGTCCACCCGCTGGGCCCGCGAACACGCGGCGGGACGGCCCGTCGTCCCCGTACAACACCACCACGCGCACGTCGCGGCGGCGATGGCCGAGAACGGTCTCGACGGTACGCGTCCCGTGATCGGCGTTGCCTTCGACGGCACCGGCTACGGCCTCGACGGCGCCGTGTGGGGCGGCGAGTTCCTCCTCGCGGACTACGCCGGGTTCCGACGGTTCGCGCACCTGGCCTGCGTACCCCTGCCGGGCGGTGACGCGGCCGTACGACGGCCGTACCGCATGGCTCTGTCCCACCTGCGGGCCGCGGGCCTCGCCGCCGACCGGGCACTGCCCTGCGCGCGAGCCTGTGCGCCGGGAGAACTGCCCCTACTGGAAAGGCAGTTGGAGCGCGAGCTGAACTGCGTGCCCACGTCCAGCATGGGGCGCCTCTTCGACGCCGTCTCCTCGATCGCGGGGGTCTGCCAGCACGCGGGATACGAGGCGCAGGCCGCGATCGAACTGGAGGCCGCGGCACTGCGCGCACCCGCCGTGGCCGAGGACGCACGCTACGCCTTCCGGCTCGGTTCGCCGCGGACCGGTGCCCCGCTCACCGCCGACCCCGCCCCCCTTCTGGAGGCGGTGGTCGCCGACGTGCTGGACGGGACCCCCGCAGCCGTCGTCGCGGCCCGGTTCCACCGGGCCGTGGCCCGACTGGTGCGTGTGATCTGCGCCGCGGCCCGCGGCGAGACCGGCGTGGGGACCGTCGCCCTGACCGGGGGAGTGTTCGCCAACACGGTGCTCTCCTCGGCCTGCGCCGAAGGACTGCGGGAGGACGGCTTCACCGTCCTGCGTCACCGTCGGATCCCCCCGAACGACGGCGGGCTGGCTCTGGGCCAGCTCGTCGTGGCCGCCCGGATCGCGGACGGGGCGGCCGCCGGCACACCACGACGAGAGCGAATGTGAGGAGGCACCCATGTGCCTGGCGGTACCCGGAAAAGTACTGGACGTCGAGGTCCGGGACGGCACCCGGATGGCCACGGTCGACTTCGGCGGCGTGGTCAAGGAGGTGTGCCTGGAGTACCTGCCGGACCTGAAGCCCGGTGAGTACGCCATCGTGCACGTGGGCTTCGCCCTCCAGAAGCTCGACGAGGAGTCGGCCCGGCGGACGCTGGAGCTGTTCGAGACCCTCGGCCTGCTCCAGGAGGAGTTCGGAGACCCGTGGGAGGCCGCCGAGGCCGCGGGCGGCGAGTGGCGGGCGCAGGACGGCGTCGGCGGGGAGGTACGGCCGTGAAGTACATCGACGAGTTCCAGAACCCGGACCTGGCGGGCCGACTGCTCGACGAGATCCGCGCGACGGTGACGCGCCCCTGGGCCCTGATGGAAGTCTGCGGCGGCCAGACCCACAGCATCATCCGGCACGGCATCGACCAGCTCCTGCCGCCCGAGATCGAGCTGATCCACGGCCCGGGCTGTCCGGTCTGCGTCACTCCGCTGGAGATGATCGACAAGGCCCTGGAGATCGCTTCACGGCCAGGGGTGGTCTTCTGCTCCTTCGGCGACATGCTCCGCGTCCCCGGCACGGGCCGCGACCTCTTCCAGGTCCGCGGGCAGGGCGGCGACGTCAGGGTGGTCTACTCCCCTCTGGACGCGCTGCGGATCGCCGAGCAGAACCCCGACCGGGAGGTGGTCTTCTTCGGCATCGGCTTCGAGACCACGGCGCCGCCCAACGCGATGACGGTCCATCAGGCGCGCAAGCGGAACATCCGCAACTTCAGCCTGCTCGTGTCCCACGTCCGCGTTCCCCCGGCGATCGACGCGATCATGCGGTCCCCGGACTGCCGCGTCCAGGGTTTTCTCG
Source organism: Streptomyces sp. NPDC021012 (assembly GCF_044333355.1). Classification (NCBI taxonomy): domain Bacteria; kingdom Bacillati; phylum Actinomycetota; class Actinomycetes; order Kitasatosporales; family Streptomycetaceae; genus Streptomyces; species Streptomyces sp. NPDC021012. Next base: position 446,095 of record NZ_JBIRQU010000002.1, on the reverse strand, counting down.
CCGCCGGCCACGTCTGCAGCGTGATGGGCACGGCCGAGTACCCGGAGCTCGCGCGACGCCACCAGGTGCCGATCGTGGTCACCGGCTTCGAGCCGCTGGACATCCTGGAAGGCGTACGCAGGACCCTGCTCCAGCTGGAGCGGGGCGAGCACAGGGTCGAGAACGCCTATCAGCGCGCCGTGACGGCCGAGGGCAATCCGGCGGCACAGGCGATGCTGAGCGATGTCTTCGAGGTCACCGACCGGGCCTGGCGCGGCATCGGCGTCATCCCGGACAGCGGCTGGCGCCTGTCCGAACGCTACCGTGACCACGATGCCGAACACCGCTTCTCCGTCGAGGGGATCGACACCCGCGAGCCCGCCGAGTGCCGCAGCGGCGAAGTCCTCCAGGGCCTGCTGAAACCGAACGAGTGCGAGGCGTTCGGCACCACCTGCACGCCCCGCTCCCCGCTCGGCGCCACGATGGTGTCCAGCGAGGGCGCCTGCGCCGCCTATTACCTCTACCGGCGGCTCGACGCGGGAACTCCGGGACAGCGGCCTCCCGCGTCGGCCCCCACGGCCTCCGGCACCCCGTCCCTGCTCACCCCTTCCCTGGAGGGCAGCCCCCTTGCCTGACACCGTCAGCACCACCCCGGAGCTCGACGCCGCGCAGCCGGCCCCCGACATGCTCGCCTGGACCTGCCCGGCGCCACTGCGCGACCGACCACGCATCGTCATGGGCCACGGTGGCGGAGGGACACTGTCCGCCGAACTGATCGAGCACGTCTTCGCGCCCGCCTACGGCGGACCGGCCCTCGCCCACACCGCGGACGCGGCCGAGATCCGGATCGGCGGCGCCCGCCTGGCGTTCTCCACGGACTCCTTCGTGGTGCGCCCCCTGTTCTTCCCCGGCGGCAGCATCGGCGACCTCGCCGTCAACGGCACCGTGAACGACCTCGCCATGAGCGGTGCCCGGGCGAGCCACCTCTCCTGCGGGTTCATCCTGGAGGAAGGCGTCGAGACCGACGTGGTCGCCCGCGTCGCGCAAGCCCTCGGCGAGGCGGCGCGCGTGGCCGGCGTCCAGGTCGTCACCGGTGACACCAAGGTCGTGGAGGCCGGTCACGGCGACGGCGTCTACATCAACACCTCGGGGCTCGGGCTGATCCCCGACGGAGTCGACCTGCGCCCGCAACGGGTGGTGCCCGGAGACGTGGTGATCGTGAGCGGCCCGATCGGTATGCACGGCGTGGCGATCATGAGCGTGCGGGAGGGCCTCGAATTCGGTGTCGAGATCAACAGCGACTGCGCACCGCTCGGCGGCCTCGTCGAGGCGATGCTCGCCGTCACGCGGGACCTGCACGTGCTGCGCGACCCCACGCGAGGCGGCCTGGCCGCCTCGCTGAACGAGATCGCGGCGGCGTCGGGCACGGGCGTCGTCGTCCAGGAGCGCGCCGTCCCGGTCCCCGAAGCGGTCGGCAACGCCTGCGCGGTGCTCGGCCTCGACCCCATGTACGTGGCGAACGAGGGCAAGCTCGTCGCCTTCGTCCCGCGTGACCAGGCCGACGCCGTGCTGGCCGCGATGCGTGCCCACCCCATGGGCGCCGGAGCGGCGGTGATCGGCGAGGCGGTCGAGACCCACCCGGGCATGGTGGTGGCGCGTACCGGACTCGGCGGCACCCGCGTCGTGGACATGCCGCTCGGAGAGCAGTTGCCGCGGATCTGCTGAGCTCAGGCCCGGCGGCCGCGTCGCTCACGGGAGGTGTCGAGGGTCCACGTGTGGGTGCAGTTCGGGCACTGCAGGTGGACCCGGAGCCCGTTGTTCCCGATCAGATAGCGCCAGTGGCTCCGGCAGTTCCGGCGGTCCAGACAGGTCGCGCAGTCACGGGCGTCGTCGCAGCCGGGACACGCGACCCAGGCCCGCCGAGCCGGGTCGGCGTGGGGGTCAAGCGGAAGACGCACGGCCCGGCACCTCCCCGGGCAGCACACCGGCCTCGACCAGCATCGCGTGAATCCTCTGCTGCTCCTCGTCCAAGCCCGAGTACAGCAGGGCGTGCGCCGCCTCCTCCTCACGCAGAACGGCCACGGGGTCCCAGTCGGGCCCCAGGGCCGCCACGACTTCGGCACGCCGACGTGCCTCCTCGACGGTGAGGTCGATGCCGAAGCCGACCAGGTCGGAACGAGGACCGGGGTCGTGGTTCATGGGGGTGCTTTCGGGATGAATCGAACAAGTACGCCACCACGTCTACCAGAGCGCACGGCGCCCGCGGAAGCACCCGAGCCGCCTTCGACGGTCCCTGTGGCGCACCTCATGCCGTATGCCACGTGCTGGGCCCTGTTCGCGGCTGCCGCCTGGTCCCCGCGCAGGCTGCCCGCCCGGCACGCCACCGCCCTGGTCCTCCTCGGCGGCATCGCGGTCGCCGCCACGGGCCTGGCGGCCGCGCCCCGCACCAGCACCGATTCGTACCGCTGCGCCCGGGACGGCCGAGTACAGGCGGCGGGCATCCCCCGTACGACCGCGCCCCGGCCGATACCGCCCTCGTGCCGTACCGGGACGTCTGGCTGTTCCCCACCGGGCCGGAGTGCGGCAAGCCCGGCCCGGCGGCCGTCTCCGAGGGCGTCTGCACGCGGATCAACCGCCCCCAGCCGCACGCGATCCACCCTCCGGCCGGCGAGCCGTCCTCCTCCTCGTCCACGTCCTCTCTCCGGGAGGCGTCCGCCACAAAGCCCTCCAGGTGGGCGGCGCCCTCCTCTCCGCGGCCACCACGCCGGTGCTGCTGCGGATCCCGCGGCGCGGAAGGGACCCGCGGACGGCCGCCCACCGGGCCTGCTGCCCGGCCGTTCCCGTCGAGGCGGTCGACGACGCCCACGCCGACGTCCTCGGCCGTCCTGCTGCCCGCCGCCGCTGTCCTTGCGGCCCCGTACGTGCCGTACATCCTGCTCTCCCGCCCCTCCGTCCTGGGCCACCCGGGCGGATGCGCCGACGGGTAGGGTTTCGCTGCTACACCAGGAACAAGACGTACGGCGGTGACGGCGGCGGCAGACATGGCCCAGGGCGAAGCGGTCCCCCTGCCCGCGTCCGCCGGCCCCCCCGGACCAACGGCCGGACCGTGAGCGCCGCAGCAACCGTCGAGCGGATCCGTCGCGGACGCGGAGGGTCACGGATCCCGGTGTCCGCCGGGTGGGGCTGCCCGGCTCTCGGTGGGCTCGGGCGGAGACCCGGCGGGCGGACCCGGCGAGGGCTCGCCCGCCGCTAGGTGCTCCAGGACCTCCGCCAGTTCCTCGCAGGCGCGGCGCACCGAACGGCGGGTCGCACGCTGCTCGGTGATGACGGAGGCGAGGAGGAGGGCGGTCAGGGCGGCGGAACCGTTGAACGTCTGGAGCTTGACCATGATCTCGACGTCCGACAGGTGGAAGAACGCGCCCCGGTCGGAGATCGCCTGGATGGTGGCGAATACGGACGCGAAGAGCGCGCACAGCATGCTGCCGGCGAGCTGGAAGCTGAGCGCTGCCCAGACGAGCAGGGGGAAGACGAGGAAGAGCAGGCTCATCGGGCTGAGCACGGCCAGGGGGACGACAACCAGGGTCGTCAGCCCCAGCAGGGCCGCCTCCTTCCAGCGCCGTACCCGGAACCGTCCGGCCGACCCCGCGAGTACGAGCAGGAGCGGAGCGACGAGCAGGACCCCCATCGTGTCGCCCGCCCACCAGGCCAGCCACACGGCCCAGAACTCGCTCCTGGCCAGGGAACCTGTCACCACCTGTAGTCCGACCCCCGCGGTCGCGCTGACCAACATGGCGCCGAACCCGCCGAGGAAGACCAGCGAGAGTCCGTCCCGCAGTCGCGCCATGTCGAGCCGGAAGCCGACCCGTCCGAGGAGCAGGAAGGCGCAGAGCGGCGCGACGGTGTTGCTCATCACGGTGACCACCGTGGTGGGCCCTGGGGTGGTGAGGGAGGCGATGACAAGGAAGGAGCCGAGGGCGATCCCTGGCCAGACCCGCGCCCCGAACAGCAGCAGGGCGGCGACGGCGACGCCGGTGGGCGGCCAGATGGGGGTGGCCACCACGTCTTCGACGACGAGGCGGCCCAGCAGGCCGAGGCGTCCGGCCGCGTAGTAGCAGAGCGCCACGGCCAGCGAAATCAGCGCCGCCTCGGTAAGGGGCCGGAACTGCCGAATAACCAACACGCCAGCCATCAGACACCGGCCGGGCCGTCAGGACCGCACAAGGACCCCTGCGTGTCGGGCGCCGCCGTACGGCACGAGTCCGGACCGGCTGGAGACCGGACCGGCCGGTGGAGTCCGGACCGGCCCGAGGCCTGGCCCGAACCGGACCGGCCCGACCCGGGGCGAGCCCCCCTTCACCCCTCGACCGTCGACCGGGCCGGGCCGCCGTCATGGCCGACGACCAGGACGGCCGCGTCGTCCTCGTGCCCCACCGTGGCCGCCAGCTTCATGACGGCGGTGGCGAGCGCGTCGACGTCCATCCCGGCGACGGCGGTGATCCCGGCGAGCCGCGTCACCCGGTCCAGACCCTCCTCGACGTGGAGCGAGGGCCCCTCCACCACCCCGTCGGTCAGGAGGACGAAGACGCCGTCGGCCGTGAGCCGGTGGCGCGTGGCCGGGTAGTCGACGCCGCGGAGCACACCGAGCGGAGGCCCGCCCTCGCTGTCGTCGATGCCGGAGCGACCGTCGGCGGTGGCCCAGATGTAGGGGATGTGACCGGCCCGGGCGCACTCCAGGGTGCCGGCAGCCGGGTCGAGCCGCAGGAAGGTGCAGGTGGCGAAGAGGTCGGCGCCCAGAGAGATCAGCAGGTCGTTGGTACGACCGAGCAGCTCTCCCGGGTCTCCGGTGACGGAGGCCAGCGCGCGCAGTGCCACTCGGACCTGTCCCATGAAGGCCGCGGCCTCGATGTTGTGCCCCTGCACGTCACCGATGGACATGCCGATCCGCCCGCCCGGCAGGGAGAAGGCGTCGTACCAGTCACCGCCGACGTTGAGCCCGTGGTTGGCGGGCTCATAGCGGACGGCCAGCCGGGCGCCCGGAAAACCGGGCAGGTCGGAGGGCAGCATGCCGCGCTGCAGGGCCACGGCGAGCTCGACACGGGAACGCTGCGTCTCGGCCAACTCCCGAGCCCTGGCGGTCAGCGACCCGAGCCGGACCAGAAGGTCCTCGCTGTTGTCGGCCGGCCGTCTGCGGAACATCGATCACTCCGACGTCACGACAATCCTCGCATCACTCTGTCCCGTCTCCAGCACGCGGGACCACAGGGGACCACCTCGGTACGAACAGGTCCTTCCCCACTCTGCCCGGAGGAGACGACGCCCGCATCTCATCGCCCCCGCACCCCGGCCCGAAGGCCGGTCGGCTCGCGCCCTTCGGTGTGCGGGCCAAGACGGTCGGGCCGGGCGCCGGCCTGACGACGAACTTCGCGATCGACACGACGAAGGGCGCCTTGCCGGACGAACCGGTCCCGGCGCCCTGCGCACCATACGGACACGGTCTAGGGGGCGGGCGCCCGGGCGGTGAGCAGCGGGAGGAGGTGGTCGGGGGTCAGGGGGAGGGCGCGGAGGCGGACGCCGCATGCGTGGTGGACGGCGTTGGCGATCGCCGCCGCTGTGCCGACGATGCCGATCTCCCCGATGCCCTTGCTGCCCATCGGGTTGAGGTGGGGATCGTGCTCGTCCACCCAGTGCGCCTCGATGTCCGGCACGTCGGCGCAGACAGGGACGTGGTAGGAGGCCAGGTCGTGTTCGCGGAAGTCGCCGAAGACGAGGTCCATGGTGCTGTGTTCGGTGAGCGCCATCCCGAGCCCCATCGTCATGCCGCCGATGAACTGGGAGCGGGCGGTGCGCGCGTTGAGGACCCGGCCCACGGCATAGACGCCGAGCAGCCGGCTCACCCTGACCTCGCCGGTGACGGTGTCGACGCGGACCTCCGCGAAGTGGGCGCCGAAGGCGTGGCGGGTGTACGGGGACGTCCGCTTCGCCTCCTCCTCCGTGTCCGCCTCGACCGTGACGCCCTCGGGCGGCAGCGGACGACCTGGGTCGGTGGCCAGGGTCGCGCGCAGCGCGGCACAGGCCTTGTGCACGGCCCAGCCCCAGGACGCGGTCCCGGAGGAACCGCCGGCGACAGGGGCGTCGGGCAGTCGGCTGCTGCCGAGTTCGACGCGTACGGAGTCGAGCGGGGCGCCGAGGGCCTCGGCGGCGATCTGGGCGAGGACGGTCCGCGCCCCGGTGCCGATGTCGGTGGCGTCGACGCGGACGACGAAGCGGCCGTCCGGGGCGGCGTGGGCGGAGGCGCGGGACGGGCTCAGGAGTACGGGGTAGGTGGCGGCGGCGACCCCCGTACCGGCCAGCACGTCCCCGTCCCGCCGGACGCCGGGGCGCGGGTCCCGGTCCGCCCAGCCGAACCGGCGCGCGCCGTCCCGCAGGCAGGCGGCGAGGCCCCGGCTGCTGAACGGCTTGCCGCTGTCGGGCTCGGTGTCGGGTTCGTTGCGCAGCCGGAGCTCCACCGGGTCGACGCCGACCGCCTGGGCGAGTTCGTCCATGGCCGCTTCGAGGGCGTACATCCCGGAGGCCTCGCCGGGGGCGCGCATCCACGACGGGGTGGGCACGTCCAGGGCGACCACCCGGTGGGTGGTGCGGCTGTGGGGAGAGGTGTACATGGTGCGGGCCGGGACGGCGGCCTGTTCGACGAACTCCTTCACCGTGGACGTCTGGGTGACCACGTCGTGGGCGAGGGCCGCGATCGTTCCGTCGGCGGCGGCGCCGATGCGGACGCGTTGGATGGTGGGTGCGCGGTGCCCCACGGTGGCGGGCAGGTCACGGCGGGGCAGGGCGAGCCTGACGGGCCGGCCGGTGTGCCGGGCGGCCATCGCCGCGAGGACGGCCGGCGGCCGGGGGGTGCCCTTGGAGCCGAAGCCGCCGCCCACGTAGGCGGAGACGACCGTGACCTTCTGCCGGGGCAGCCGGAACAGGCGCGCGAGGACGTCCCGTACGGTCGTCGCGCCCTGGCTGGAGTCGTACACGGTCAGGCCCTCGTCGTCCCACCAGGCCGTGGCGGCGTGCGGTTCCATCGGGTGGTTGTGCAGGGCGCCCATGGTGTAGGTGGCGTCGAGGCGGACCGGGGACGCGGCGAAGGCGGTGTCGAAGTCGCCCCGCTCGCGTACGGCAGGGTGGCCGCCGTTGGCCTTCTCGGGCGTGTAGAGACGCGGATGGTCGGCGCTCAGCCGGACGTCGTGCTCGCTCGGTGCGTAGTCGATCCGCAGCACGTCGGCTGCGGCGCGGGCGTTCTCGGGGGTGTCGGCGACCACGACGGCGACGAGCCAGCCCCGGTGGGGGACCCGGTCCTCCTGGAGCAGCGCGAGCGTCGGGTCGTCGGCGTCCCCGAGGCGCGGGGCGTTCTCGTGGGTGAGGACGGCGTGTACGCCGGGGCGCCGCAGGATCTCGTCGGAGTGGACGGCGGTGACCCGCCCGCGGGCGACGGCGGCGGGCACCGCGCAGGCGTGGAGGCAGCCGGGCGGCGTCCGGTCGACGGCGTAGCGGGCCTCGCCCGTCACCTTCTGGCGGGCGTCACGCCGGACGGCCGCCGGGGGCGGCGCGGTCGCGGGCTCGTGGCGGGTCATGGCGTGGTGCCTCCTCCGGTCGGCGTACGGCGGGGTGTGCGCGGTCGGACGTTCGGCGGCGGACGGATGCCGGGCGAGCGGGGCGACGCCGGGCAGGTCCTCAGGGGGGCGGGGCAGACGGTTGCGGTCGAGTCGCGGTCGTCACGGGGCGGCCGCGGCGGCGCGGGACGAGAGGTCACCCAGGAGGCTCACGGCGAGGTTGCGGGCCAGCGGCACCTTGAAGCCGTTGTCGCGGAGGGGCTCGGCGGCGGCGAGTTCGGCGTCGGCGGCCCGCCGGAAGGTCTCGTCGGTGGCCGGCGCGCCCCGCAACACCTCCTCCGCCGCCCGCGCCCGCCAGGGCTTGTGGGCGAGACCGCCGAAAGCGAGGGCGGCGTGCCCTACCTGGCCGTCCTCGACGGTCAGGACGAGGGCTACGGAGACGAGCGCGAAGGCGTACGAGGTGCGGTCGCGGGCCTTGCGGTAGGCGCTGAGCGCGCCGGGCGGCGGCGGGGGGAGCGTCACGCCCGTGATGAGTTCGCCGGGCGCGACGACGGTGTCCAGGTCCGGGCGGTCGCCGGGCAGCCGGTGGAACGCGGCGACGGGCACCGTCCGCTCGCCGTCCGCCCCGCGCAGCCGGACCTCTGCGTCGAGGGCGGCGAGGGCGACGGCCATGTCCGAGGGGTGTGTGGCGACACAGTGGGCGGAGTGGCCGAGGACCGCGAGGTCCCGGTGGACGCCCTCCCGGGCGGGACAGCCGGAACCGGGCAGACGCTTGTTGCACGGCGTGGACGTGTCCTGGAAGTAGGGGCAGCGGGTGCGCTGGAGGAGGTTTCCTCCGGTGGTGGCCGCGTTGCGGAGCTGGGGCGAGGCGCCGGCCAGCAGGGCCTGGGACAGCACGGGGTAGCGGGTGCGCACGTCGGGGTGGGCGGCGACGTCGCTGTTGCGCGCGGTCGCGCCGATCAGCAGGCCGCCGTCGGGGGTCTCCGCGACGCCGTCGAGGGGCAGGGCGCCGAGGTCGACGAGCAGCGGCGGACCAGTGACGCCCAGCTTCATCAGGTCGACCAGGTTGGTGCCGCCCGCCAGGAAGCGGGCGCCGGGGTGGGCCGCGAGGTGCGCGATGGCCTCCTCGGTGCGTTCGGGGCGCACGTACGCGAAGGGCTTCACCGTGTGACCTCCTCGATCGCGGCCACGATGTTCGGGTAGGCCCCGCAGCGGCAGATGTTCCCGCTCATGCGTTCCCGGATCTCGTCCGGTGTGAGGGCGACGGGCTCACCCGGCAGTCGTTCCGGCGGTGTCACGTGCGAGGGTTCGCCGCGCGCCGCCTCGTCCAGCAGGGCCACGGCCGAGCAGATCTGGCCCGGTGTGCAGTAGCCGCACTGCAGGGCGTCCCGGGCGACGAAGGCCTCCTGGACCGGATGGAGGCGCTCGCCGTCCGCGAGGCCCTCGACGGTGGTGACGGAACGGCCCGCGCATGCGACGGCGAACAGCAGACAGCTGTTCACGCGCCGGTCGTCGAGGAGGACGGTGCAGGCACCGCACTGCCCGTGGTCGCAGCCCTTCTTGGTGCCGGTGAGGTCGAGGTGGTCGCGCAGCGCGTCGAGCAGGGTCGTGCGGTGGTCCAGGGTGAGCGAGCGGTCCGTTCCGTTGACGCGCAGCGCCACCGTGGACGCGCGCTCCGGCAGGGTCTCGTTCACCGGTCTTCCTCCTCACCTCGGGGTCTTTGCCGACGCGCGCTCGAACGTCCGCCGCGTGGCGGTACGTGGGCGGGCCCGACCGACCGGGCCGCCGCTCGACACGCCCGCCGACCGGTCCCCGCGCGGGTGCGGAATCGTGTCGGTCGGCGTGTCCATCCGTACGCGCCTGCGTCGACGCTATGCGACGACCGCCTCCCCCGCCTCCCGCGAGCCGAGCGTCCGATCAGGGGGTGTCCGGAAGCCATGGCAGCCGGAACCGGAGGCAGGCGGGAGTGACCATGGCCTGGTAGTGCCGGGCGCGTTTGTCGTGGCGGGGCCTGGACCGCGGAGCGGGCACTCCACCGGCTGAAGAACCTCCATGCTTTCGCGACCGGCCACCAGGCGTTGCGCGAGCTGGGCATGCTGGAGGACGCCGAGCCCTCGAAGACGACGAAGAGGTCCGTGACGGACTCACCCGCCGCGTGGGCAGGGACGCCCCGGCTTCTTGGACCTCGGCAGCGGCCCTTCGACGGGATCGGTTCGGCCGCCTTCTCGACCGCGTCCCCGGAGCGGGTACGGGCCCGGGCCCGGCGCGCCGAGCGCGGGACCATGCTCCAGCGGTACGTCCTCGGCACGGCACCGGGGCCGGGAGTCTCCCCCTTCATCGCGGCCGGCGCCCTCGTGGTGGCGGTGGTGTGGTTCCCCGGACACATCGGGTCGGCGCTGCCCACGGTGGCACGCCGAGCGACGGCGCTCGTCCTGGTGGTCGTCGCATGGATCTGCGTGGTGGTGGCCTTCGCGGTGGCCTTCCACGCGGACGATCTCGTAGAGGACGAACAGGCGTTGGAGTTTCCCGGCAGTGAGGAACCCGTCCGGGGCGACTACCTGTACTTCGCCCTGTCGGTCATGACGACGTTCGGGACCACCGACGTCACCGTGTTGTCCAGGGAGATGCGTCGGACAGTGGCGGCCGACGCCGTCATCGCGTTCGTCTTCAACACGATCACGGTGGCCAGTGTCGTCTCCGCGCTGAACACGGCCGGTTGATCCTCGCCGCCCGACCGCTGACCGCGCCACCGACCGTGTGGGGAATGTGCACCACGCGCCGGGGGCGGTGCACGCCGTGCTCGCTCGTCGCGCATGGCGCCGACCACCGTTGACCAGGCCGTTCCAGCGAGCGACCGTCCAGATCATGCGTGCGCCCGGTCGTCCCGGCAGAGGCTTCGTCGCCATCGAGATCGAGGGAGGGAACCCCCTTCTCGACACATGTCTCCATGACCGGCTCCGCCGTGCGGATGTACGGCCAGGCACCCCGCACGACGAGTGCGGCCCCCTCGATCGCCACGCGGAGGGCGACGCCGTCGAACAGGTCGGAGGCCCCGGAGCTCGCCGACTCCGGGGGCACGCCTCGTCGAAGACGCTCAGATCTCCGCGCCGTCCTGGACAAGCTCTCGGCCCGGAGCCAGCCGATCGGCCGGAAAAAGGTGCATGCTGGGCACGAGCAGCGACCGAGTACCTGCCTGGAGGTCGAAAGAGTGAACGGCGGCGAGGGGAGACGACGCGTGCCCGGCCGCGCCTCGGCCGGCAAGGGCGCTGCGGCGCACGGCCCGGCCGGTGCCCGCAGGCGGCTCGCCCGGAGCGGCGGCGAGGTCCCCCTCGACCGGCTCACCACACGCGATCGGCTCGCCTGGTTGAACTCCGCCGGTTCCAGGATCGGCACCACCCTCGACCTGGAGCGTACTGCCCAGGAGCTGGCCGAGTTCACCGTGCCACGCTTCGCCGACGGTGCCGCCGTCGACATCCTGGAGAGCGTCCTGCGGGGCGAGGAGGGCGCACGGTGGACGGGTACGGGCGCCCCGCTCATGCGGGCCACCGCGCTGTGCGCCGTCGAGGAGCTGTCCTCCCTCGAGCCGACCCCGGTGGGCGAGACCACCGCTCGCGCCGAAGAGACGCACGAGACGCTGCTCCACCGCTACTGTCTGCGACAGGGCAGGCCGGTGCTGGTGAGCCGCATGAGGAGGGACGACTTCCTCAAGGTCGCGCCGACGGAGAGCGCCGCGGCGAAGATGCGAGCCGCCGGAGTGCACAGCTACCTCGCCGTACCGTTGATCGCCCGCGGGCTGCTGCTCGGCAGCGCGGACTTCGTCCGCGGCCCCGGAACACCACCGTTCTCCTCCACCGACCTCGCACTGGCGGAACAGCTGGCCTCCCAGGCCGCCGTCTACATCGACAACGCCCGGCTGTACGGACGCGAGCGCGAGCACGTCGTCTCGTTGCAACGCGCTTTGCTGCCGCGCGTGACCCCGGTGACGCCCGGGCTGCGCGTCCAGGCGGAGTACGCGCCCTCGACGGCCCACCACGGCGTGGGCGGGGACTGGTACGACGTCATGGCCCTGCCCGGCGGACGTACGGCCCTCATGGTGGGCGACGTCATGGGCCACGGGTTGCCCGCAGCCGCCACCATGGGGCGTCTGCGGACGGTGGCCCGCACCCTGATGACCCTGGACATGGCCCCGGAGCGCGTTCTCGCCCGGCTCGACCTCGCCACCCGTGACCTGGAGGACGAGCAGGTCGCCACCTTCCTCTGCGCCGTGTTCGACCCGGCCGACTCCACGTACACGCTGGCCAGTGCCGGACACCTGCCGCCGCTGTTCCTCGACGGACGGGGCTCCGCCGAGTTCGTGGACGTACCGGTCGGCGCGCCGCTCGGTGCGGGAGTGATCCCGTACGACCCGATCCGTCTGAAGGTACCGAGGGGCGGCAACCTGGTCATGTACACGGACGGTTTCGTCAAGTCCCGCCACGCGGACATCGACCACCAGCTGGACTGCCTGCGCTCTGCGGCGCGCGGCCTGGCCCCCGAGGCCCTCGAAGGCGGCGGCCTGATCGGGTGCGCCCCTGCCGACGCCGCCCGCTTCGACGAGGCCGTGCTCCTCGTCGCGACGGCCCCCGTGGAAGACCCGGCCGATGTGCGCGAGTGGCAGTTGCCGCAAGAGGGGCGAGCGGCGTCCGTGGCCCGGAGCCTGGTCACGGACCAGCTTGCCGCATGGGATCTGACGGAGCTCGGCGACGTCTTCGAACTCGTCGTCTCCGAACTCGTCGGCAACGCCCTGCGCTACGGCAACGGCCCGGGCAGACTCCGGCTGCTCCGTGGCGACCGCCTCGTCGTGGAGGTCTCGGACACAGGCCCCGACCTGCCCCAGATCCAGCACGCGGATCTCAGCGACGAGGGCGGCCGGGGCCTCCAGCTCATCAACATGCTGTGCCGCCGATGGGGCTCCTGCCGCACCGTGAACGGCAAGGTGGTCTGGGCGGAACAGAACCTCCCCTCCTGAGGACGGACACCGACGCCGGCGCGACGAGAGCGACGACGCCGCTCGTCGGCCACCGGATGGAGCCGTACCGGACGGAGCCGCACTGGATGGAGCCGCACCGGGTGGCGCACCGCGCGATCCGGTGCAGACCTCCACCGGAATCCGCCCTCACCGAGGCGGCCGCAGCCTCGACGGACCGCTGCTCATGTCCTTCGAACCCTCGGGCAGCCCGTCGGGTCCCGCCCCGTGGCCGGCGGCAGCCGCGTGCAACGCCCGCAGGGCGACCAGGAGCACGCCGATGTCGTCCAAGTAGACCGGGTCCGGGATCAGGTCGATCGGTGAGACCGTGTAGAGCACCGACGCCCAGAACAGGGCCTTGGACTGCAAAGGGACACCGGCGTCCAGCAGCAACCTCCGAGCCCGGAGGACGCGGATGAGCAGAACGGCCGCGTATCCCGCCACCACGAGCACGAGAACGACGGCCACGATGAGCCAGAGGGAGCTGTCCATGCTGCTCTCCTGCCGGGGAACGTCCAGGCCGCGCCGGTCGTCCGCGGCGGTCACAAGGCTACGACGCCGGCCCCGCTGTCCGGCCTCGCCGGCCGCTCGCGTCGCCGGCTCCTCGCCCCTCCGCGGGGCCTGGACGTACGCGGTTGCGTACGGCGGCCGACAGGCCGAGTCCGGACCGATGGCACCGGTCCCGCGCGACGACGCGCAGGTCTGCCTCCCGAGTACCCGGAGGAGGGCGGCGAGGCGGTGCCGCCCCGGTTCGCGCTGTGCGGTGGCCGTCCGGACTGGACCGAGCGCACTGCGGTCGCGACCGCTCGGAAGGATGATGGGACCATGGAAGGGCTGCCTTTCACTCCTCCCGCCGGAACGGACGAAGGCGGGCACCTCGGTCCGCCCCCGGCCGCTTTCGCCCTGCTTGCCGCAGACGGAGTGCTCGTCGGGTGGAGCCGTGAGGCCGAGGCCCTCCTGGGATATACCGCTTCGCAGGTACTGGGACGCCGGGCGGCGGACCTGCTCGTCACCCCGCATGCCGATCGCGGCAGATCGGAAGGGCGGCGGCCGGATCAGCGGCTGCGGCTCGGTGGGACACGCGGTGCCGTCGTGGACGTGCGCCACCGCAGCGGACACCCCGTGCGTGTGGCGGTGACTCTGCGTCCCCTGACCCCCGCTTCCGACGGGGACTCCACCGGCCGGGTCCCCTCCGCCGTCCTCATGGCGGCCGAGCTGGACGAGCTCCGCTGGTGGGAGACCCGACAGGCGATGCTGCAGGGGCTCGTCACCCAGTCGCCGGTGACACTCACCATCTACGGTCCCGGCGCGCGCCTCTTGTGGGCCAACGCGGCCAGTGTCCGGGAGCTCGGCGGCGACCTCACGGCATCGCTGGGCCGCTCCATGACCGAACTCTTTCCCGGCGATGTTCTCAGCACCCAGCATCTGGTGTCGCCCGAGGACTTCGTCCAACAGATCCTCGACACAGGTGAGCCGGTCATCGACGTGCATTTCCGAGGGCGCGCCCCGGCCGACCCGCGGCGTGAGCGCGTCTGGTCCTCGTCCTATTTCCGCCTCCTCGACGGCCGGGGAGAACCGGTGGGCGTGTGCGAACAGTCCATCGACGTCACCGACCACTACCGTGCGCAGCAGCGCCTCGCGCTCCTCGCGGAGGCCGGTGCACGGATCGGGGCGACGCTCGACCCGTCCCGAACGGCAGCGGAGCTCGCCAGGATCGCCGTGTCGCGGTACGCCGACGCCGTGCTGGTCGACGTGGCGGCAGAGGTGCTCGAGGGAGAGGAACCGAAGCCCGTCACGGCATGGGACCTGGTACGCGTGGCCGATTCCGACGGAGGACCCTCCCGGGTGGGCGAGCGGGTCGCGTACGCCGCCGGATCGTCGCAGGCCGAGAGCCTGGCCGGGGGCCGCGCGACCGCGGACGCCGTGGTCGCGCCGACGCGACTGCACGTCCCGCTGATCGTGCGGGGGACGCCATTGGGCCTTGTCACCTTCGTGCGGGGTGAGGACTCGGAACCCTTCGACGACGGCGATCGGGCGGTGGCGGAGGAGCTGGCGTCGCGGACCGCTGTGTGCATCGACAACGCCCGGCGGTACCGCCGGGAGCGCACCGCCGCGCTCATGCTCCAGCGCAGTCTGCTGCCACGGTCGCTGCCCGAGCTGAGCGCGGTCGAGGCGGCGAGTCGCTATCTGCCCGCCGACAGCCACCTCGGTGCCGGCGGCGACTGGTTCGACGTCATTCCGCTGTCCGGCGCACGTGTCGGACTCGTCGTGGGGGACGTCGTCGGCCACGGGCTGGGAGCCGCTGCCACCATGGGGCGCTTGCGTGCGATGGTGCGCACCCTGGCCGAGCTGGACCTCGCGCCCGACGAACTCCTGGCCCGGCTGAACGATCAGGTCGGCAAGGACGCGTCGGACCAGAACGTGGAAGGCTCGGACGGCAGTGGCGCCGTCGGGGCGACGTGCGTCTACGGGATCTACGATCCGGCTTCCCGGACGAGCACCTGGGCGGCGGCGGGACATATGCCGCCGGCTGTGGTGCAGCCGCACGGCCCCGTCAGCTTCCTCCGTCTGCCACCGGGGCCTCCGCTGGGTGTGGGACGGCTCCCGTACGAGGGTGCGGAAGTGGCGCTCGCCGAGGGAAGCCTGGTCGTCCTGTTCACCGACGGCCTCGTGGAGGCCCGGGGGCAGGGCATCGACGTGGGTCTGGGCCGCCTGGCGGCTGTACTCGGGGAGCAGCGAGGATCGTCGTCGGATCTGTTGTGCGCCCGGATCGTCGCGGATCTGGTGTCCGGCCACGTGCGGGACGACGCGACGCTCCTTGTCGTGCGTACCCGTGCACTGGACGCACGCCAGGTGGCGGCCTGGGAGCTGCCCTCGGACCCCGCGCTCGTCGCACGCGCACGTTCGATGGCCGCGGAACAGCTCGGGCGGTGGGGGCTGGACGAGCTGGCCTTCACCACGGAACTGGTGGTCAGTGAACTGGTCACCAACGCGATCCGTCACGCCTCCGGTCCGATCGTGCTGCGCCTGATCCGGGACCGTTCCCTCATCTGTGAGGTCTCCGACTCGCAGCACACCTCACCGCACGCCCGTTACGCCGGCAACGACGAGGAGGGCGGACGCGGATTGTTCATGGTCGCCCAGCTCACCGAGCACTGGGGCACGCGCTACATGCCGACAGGCAAGACGATCTGGGCGGAACAGGCCCTGCCCGTGCCTTGACGGCCACGCGCCGCCCGCCGTGGGCGGAGGAGTTCGAGGCATGCCGGGCCGTCGTCCCGGAAGGCGTTGACGATCGCCGCGGCCGCCCCCACTGCCGGCAGGCCTTTGCCCCGCCCGTCGCCGATGAGCAGCCGCACCCCGTACGGAGTGTCGACCACCTCGTAGAAGTCCCCGCCGATGCGGGCCTCTGCGGCGGCCGCCAGGTACAGCGACTCGATCTCGACGTTCCGGAAACGGTCCGGCAGGGGCCGCGGCACCACCTGCTGGGCCGCGTCGGCGACGAGCCGTACCCGAAGATCATCAGGAAGAGGCAGGCGGTCCCGAGCAGGACGGTCGGGAGGGCCGGCCGTATGGCGGCGGCGAGAGCCGGCGCCGCGGGCAGGAGGCGGCTGAAGGCCATCTCCGGCGGGGTAGGCCAGGCCGGCGATCACGGTGGTCGGAATCACCGGCGACAGCCGCACGAGCCTGCCGTAGCCGTGGCTCCGACGGAGCCGCGGCCGTCCGGACTCGATCATGAATCCCGGAGTATCCGCGAGGGGTCCGCCCAGCGATGTGACGAGCGAGCCCCGCGTGCGCCAGAGCACACCTGCCGGCTTGCGAGGGCGCGACCGCGTGATGCGTCACTGAGTCGTAGGCACAGGAAGGTCACGGACGGTGTCATCGACTGCCGGGAGCGTCCTTTCTGCCGCGTCAGGCTCGCGGACGCCCGGCGGATCAGGCGGCAGCTCGGCGAACGACCCCATCCCTTCATCCAGCAGTCGATGGACGAAGGGGACCGCATCCACCGAGGCGGGGTCCTGTCGGTGGACCGGGCCTGGACCGGAAACGGACCGGAACGGCTGGTCAGGAGCGGGACACGGGTGGGATGAACCGGGGGTGCCGACGCAAGGGGCTGCTGCGATGGATGAGGCTGTCGAGAGGCGCCTGACGGGTAAAAGCCCAGTTCAGGCGCCTCTCTTTGTGTCCCTGGAAGAAGCCGAGCCGCTTCGGCGAGTAGGACACCAGCAGATTCTTCGTCTGCTGGTGGCACCGACAGTCTGGCCGGCTTGACCTGCGAAAACGGGTGCAGGGGTGCTCCGCCGACGTAGTGGTCCGGGAACGGCCCGGGTCCGTGCCGGTCGGCGCGCCAGGGATCGGTGCGGGCGTTCCCCATGCGTACGGTGCTCCGTGGTGCTGGAGGGACGCCCGCTCACCCTGTGTGGCGTGTGCTACTTGTTGACGGTGAAGCCCTGGTCGTTGCCGTACTTGACGCTGGCGTCCTGCCAGGCCTTCAGGCCGTCGGTGAGCTTGGTCGGGGAGACGTAGGCCTTGCCGACGGTGTCGTTGAAGATCGAGTTGGCGTACACCTGGTAGGGCAGGTAGGACCAGTCGGTGCGGACGTTCTTCGCGGATTCGGCGAAGATCTGGTTGGCCTTCTGGCCGCCGAAGTACGGGAAGGCGGTGTCGAGGAAGGTCTTGGACTCGAGGTCGGCGCGGGTCGCGGGGAACGCGCCCTGGGCGACGCGGGAGCTGGCTCCGGCGCCGGTGGTGGCGAACTCGGTGAAGGCGTAGGCGAGTTCCTTGTTCTTCGCGGCCTTCGGGACGGCGAGGGAGCTGCCGCCGTTCTCGGCGCTGGCCTTGTCGCCCTTCGTCCACTGCGGGAGCGGGGCGACGCGCCAGTCGCCGGAGGCGGAGGCGACGCCGGAGGCGAGGTTCGCGGGCATCCAGGCGCCGGTGGAGAGGGTGGCGATGGAGCCGTCGGCCAGGCCCTTGTACCAGGCGTCGCTCCAGGAGGAGACGGGCGCGACAAGCTTCTCGTCGAGGAGCTTCTGCCAGGTGGCGGTGTACTTCTTGGTGCCCGCGTCACCGAAGTCGACGGTGACGTTCGTGCCGTCGGTCTTGTACGGGTGGCCGCCGGCCTGCCAGATCAGGCTGGTGGTGGCACCGGCGTCGCCCGTGTCGTTGGTGATGAAGACCTTCGGGTCGGCCTTGTGGAGGGCGCGGGCGGCGTCCACGTACTCGTCCCACGTGGTGGGGACCTTGATGCCGTGCTTGTCGAAGACCTTCTTGTTGTAGAAGAACGCCATCGGGCCCGAGTCCATCGGCAGGGCGTAGACGGACTTGTCCTGGTGGACGGCGTTCCACGGGCCACCGGTGAAGTCCATGGCGTGGCTCTGCGCGCCGTACGGGGCGAGTTCGTGCCGTTTTCCCCGACGGTCACTGCCTTGCCGCTCTGGACACCGGTCAGCGAGTACGACTTGCCCGTGCTGAACAGGCTCGCGTTCTTCGCGACGCCGGAGACACCCTTGATGGCGAACGAGGTCACCGACTGCGCGGGGACCGTGAAGGTCGCCCTGCCGTCGACGACCTTGACCGGGGCCTGCTCCACAGGTGTCGGCCGACGTGCAGCTGAACGGAATCTGGACGGAGCCCCAGTTGCCGCCCTTGGCCGACTCGCCGCCCGGCTTCATGTTGTCGTAGTCCTCGACCGGCTGCCAGAACACCCAAGCCCTGGGCTCGAGCTCACGCAGGTCGTTCACGATGTGCTGTGCCAGACCCAGCCCCGGGCGCATGTCGGTGAAGCTCTGCCCGTCGCCCCAGTCGCCCTCGACCTCGCTCATCCACAGCGGTTTGTTCGCTGCCTTGGCCAGGTCGCGGACCGTCGTGCGCTGTTGGGTGTTGTACGTGTGGACGTTCATCTGGCCGACGAGGTCCTCGGACGTCTGCGAGTAGGAGTTCCAGGTCGCCGCGAACCCCCAGGGAGTGGACTCGTCCATCGCCGAGATGTCGGCCCCGACCTTCGCCTTCTTCAGGGCGGGCGCCAGCGCCGCGAGCACCTTCTGCTGCAGCTGCGACCCGATGTCCGCACCCTCCTGACGGCCCACCGGGTTGCCGTCGGCGTCCAGACGGGTGCCCCAGTGACCGGCGGGCTCGTTGAACGGGTCGACCGTGTCGACCTTGATGCCCTCGGATCTCTCCAGCCGCTTCGACGCCCCCGAGAGGTAGGCGGCGAAGTCGTCGACCGAACTCTCCTTCAACTGGTCGACACCGGCGTTGAAACCACCGGAGACGTACCCGTTGGCAGTCATGAACCAGGGCGGGGAGTTGGAGAACGTCTCCCAGTGGTCGATGTCGTTCCTGATCCGCTTGACCCACCAGCGTTGGGTGCCGTCCGCCTGGTCGTTCCAGTGGGCCGGGTTGTCGGGGTTCCACCAGTCGGTGTCCGCACGGGTCGTCCCTGCCGGCGCCTTCCACCAGCCTTCCACCGCACCACCGGCACGCAGATAGTCCTTCACGTCGGGCGCGTTGCCGCCGCCGATGTTGTAACGCGCGATGTTCAGCGCCAGGCCGTCGTCGTCGAAGAGCAGATCGGCGAGCTTCTCGCGGATCTCCTTCGGGTAGTCGCCGGTGGCGTTCGCGAACCAGGCCAGGCTGGTGCCCCAGCCCTCGAACCTGTCCTGCTTGTACGACGGGTCTGGCTGGACGGTGACCGACGCGACGGCCGTGTCGGCCTGCGCGGGCGGCGCCGGGACGGAAAGCAGTGCTGCTCCGGTCACCAGCGCGGTCAGCGACGCGGCTCCGAGGAAACGTCCGCTGCGGGTAGGGCGTGGCATCGTGTGCTCCCAACTGAGGATGTGGAAACGCTGCGGTGGCCAGGGGCGGCAACGTGCCGCCCCTGGGAGTTCATGTGTGGAGGGAAGGGGGGAGTGGATCAGATCGGTGGCCGGCGCGCCGCGGCGACCTCGCACGGCCCGAGGACGAGCCCGCCGTCACCGGCCGTACCGCACGGCACGCCACCGGCGAACCCGGGGAGCGCCACAGCGTCGTCGGTCCGGTTCACCAGGAACAGGAACCCTTCCTCCGCTTTCCTGCGGGCGGTCGGCTCGATACGCCCGCCTGCCTCTCCGGGGAGTTCGCTCTCGGCACCCGCCGGCTCCAGCAGGTGCGGCAGCAGGGCGGTGAGGCCTTCGACGCCGGTTCGACGTCGAGACGTACGACGCCGAACCGGCGTCCGTCGTACGACGGGTCGCGGCCGGCCGCCCGGCCTTGTTGCCGGAATCGCGGCGGGCGAGGACCTCGGTCCGCTCGCCGACCAGGGTGATGCGGTCGGTCCGCAGGGGGCCGGGCGGGCCGTCGTCCAGGTGCACCGCCTCATCGGCGAGCAGCGGACCGAACTCCCGGAACGAGGCCGACCCGAGCTCCGCCCTGGTGGAGGGAAAGGCGCCCTGGGTGACCCGGATGGCGACGCCGGCACCACGTCGGGGTACTTCGCGAAGGCGTAGGCGAGTTCCTTGTTCTTGCTCGGCGCCGGGACCGCCGGCGAGCTGCCGTCGTTCTCCGCGCTCGCCTTGTCGCCCTTGGCCCAGGCCCGCATTGCCGCTGCGCGCCACTGGCCTTGGGTGTCGGGACGCCGCTGACGAAGCCGGCGGGCATCCAAGCGGCGGTGGCCAGGGTGGCGATGGCGCCGTCGCCGAGACCCTTATACCGTTCGGGAGCGGTGGTCGCGTTTCGCCGGAGGCGGGGCCGGCCGCCGCTCGGCGGCCCACGGTTGCAGCGTCGTCATACTCTTCCTCGCTCCTCCGTTCACAGAACCTGCGGCACCGCACGGTTCGCCAGTACCCGTACGAAGGGCTCCTCGGTGCGCGCTGGTCCGCACATGGTCCGGATCTTGGTGCGAGTGCGCCTGTGGTGCCGGGAGCACCTGGGCGGCGAGGCGGGCCCGCGCACCTCGGTTTCCCCCGCACGGACCGTGATGGTCATGCCCTCACCACGGGGTCCCTGCGCACGGGCTGGCGTTCCACGTCTCGTACCGTCCGTGCCGTGCCGCGGAACCGAGCATCGGGTCCGGCGCTCCCGCGACGTGCGCCCTTCCTCGGGAGGCGGTCGTCGGAGGAGCACCGGTCCGATCGGTGTCACCTGGAGGGCTTCAGCGGCTTCACCTTCTGGTCTGTGCCGTTCAGTCGCACCGTGACATTCCTCCGGTTCCGCGCCCGGTCGGCCACGATGCTGTACGACGTCACCTTCCCGTCCCGCCACTCGCAGCTGACTTCGTATCCGCCGCGCGCGCGGAGCCCGGTGAACGAGCCCTCGGCCTTCCAGGCGTCCGGCAGGGCGGCCAGCAGGTGGATGACGTTGTCGTGGCTCTGCAGCAGCATCTCCGCCACCGCACCCGTGATGCCGAAGTTGCCGTCCATCTGGAAGGGCGGGTGGTTGCAGAACAGGTTGGGCAGCGTGTTGTAGGTCAGGAGTCCGCGCAGCATGATCTGGGCGCGCTGCCCGTCACCGAGCCGGGCGAAGAGGGCTGCCCGCCAGGGCCAGGTCCACGAGCGGCGGCTGTCGCCCGACACGGTCGCGGCCGTGAAAGGGACGCCGTCCCGCTCGCCGCAGCGTGCTTTGAGCGAGACGAGGGCCGCGGCGGCGAAGTCGGGCGTCTTCGGGGTGATCTGGCGTCCCGGGTAGACCGCGAAGAGGTGCGAGGTGTGGCGGTGGATGTCGGTGGGGCTGTCGATGTCCTCCTGCCACTCCTGCAGTTGGCCCCACCGGCCGATCTTGTTCGGCGCGAGCCGCGCCTGCATGTCCGCGACCTTGGCCCGGTAGACGGGATCCGCGTCGAGCACCGCCTCGCAGTCGAGGTAGTTCTGGAACAGGTCCCAGATGAGCTGCTGGTCGTACATGACGCCGTCCTCGCGCGGACCGTGCTCGGGAGACCAGCCGTCCGGCGCGACGAGGAGCCCGTCCTCGCGCTCCTTGAGACGGTCCTCCCAGAACTCGCAGATCTCCTTGATCATGGGGTAGGCGACGGTACGCAGGTAGCCGAGGTCCTGGGTGAACGCCCAGTGCTCGTACAGGTGCTGCGCGTACCAGGCGCTCGCGACGGTGTTCCACTCCCACGCGTTGCCGCCGAAGATGCTCTGGCTGGTGCGGGCGGTCCAGCCGCGCGTGTTCTGGCCGAAGGCGTTGCGGGTCGCCACCCGGCTGGGCACCGCCACCTGCCGGACGAACCCGACGAGCGCCTCGTGGCACTCCGGCAGGTTCGTCGTCTCGGCTCCCCAGTAGTTCATCTGGACGTTGATGTTGGTGTGGTAGTCGGAGGCCCAGGCGGGCTGGTTGCTGTTGTTCCAGAGGCCCTGGAGGTTGGCGGGCAGGCCGTTCGGGCGAGAGGAGCTGATCAGCAGGTACCGGCCGTAGTCGAACATCGTCTGTTCGAGTTCCGGGTCCGTCCCGCCCGCCGCGTACCGCACCAGCCGGGACTTGGCCGGCAGGGCGACGACGGCGGCGTCGGATGTGCCCCAGGACACCGAGACGCGGTTCATCAGGGCCCGTGTCTCGGCGGTGTGCTCGTCGCGCAGCTCGTCGTAGGAACGGGCCGCCGCCCTGTCGAGGGTTCTCCTCACGACCGGGTCCGGATCGGCTCCGCGCCACCCGGCGGCGGCGTCGAGCTTGTAGTCCGTGCGGGCGTCGAGGAGCAGGGTCAGGGTCGTGCAGCCGCTGAACCGGAGCACCGGGCCGTCGGCGTGGAAGGTGCCGTCGGTGTGTACGGCCTGGACGGCGCACGCGTGCTTGAGGCCGTTGCCCATGACCCCGGTGAAGGCGAGCCGCCGGGCGTCGGCGTCGACGGTCGTCGGGGCGTTGTCCTGTGCCGACGTCAGCGAGATCGCTCCGGAGAGTCCGCCGACGCTGTCCGACGTGTACCGGAAGACCATGACGTCCGAGGATCGGCCGGCGAAGGCCTCCCGCAGCATGCGCCGTCCCGGCGCGCCGAAGCGGGTGACGTGGACGCCGTCCACGAAATCGAGGGCACGCTGGTAGTCGACGACCGCGCGCTGCGTGCGCGTGTCGAAGCCCGGGCCCTCCAGCGCGATCTCCGCGATCTGCAGGCCGGTGGAGGCGGCGCCGGGAGTCAGGGTGAGCCGGTAGCTGCGGTAGGCCGTGGTGTTGGTGATCCGGAAGGTCCGGGTCTCGCCGCGGCCGGCGAAGGGAGCTCCTGGGTTCTGCGTATCGAGGGTCACCCAGGCATCACCGTCCTTCGACGCCTCGAGCGCCCATCGTCCGGGGTCGTCCTGCGGACGGTCGCGGGCCGCCGTCAGGGCGTACGAGGCGACAACGACCGCGCGTGCCAGGTCGATCTGCCAGACGACTGCCGGCGCGGCCGCGTCGACCCGCCAGACGGTGCCCGGGTCGCGGTCCACCGAGCACGACAGGTCCGTGGCCGGGGAGCCGGTCCCCGCGCCGGATCCCTCGGCGTGCCCGCTCGGCGACGAGACGTACATCGCATCGCCTCCGAGGTCGACACCGGTCAGCCCGATCTCACTCACCTGGAAGTGGCTGACGCCTGCCTTGGGGACGAAGTCGAACCGGTAGAAGCGGTAGGCCCCGGCGCCGGCGCAGGTGAACTCCTTCGTCTGGAAGCGGTTCTCGAAGGGCGTTGCCGGAGTGCGGCTGTCCAGCGTGATCCAGTCGGCGCCGTCGGCGGATCCGGAGAACGTCCATTCCTGCGGGTCGCGCTGGGGCACGTCGTTGGCACTCGTCAGGCGGTAGGACGGGACCGGGACGGGCTCGGGAAGCTCCACCTGCCACTGCACCCTCGAACCGGGTGTCTCGATGCACCACTTGGTGCCCGAGTTGCCGTCGTAGGTCTTGTCGACTCCCTCCGACGAAGAGGTCCGGTACGGTCCCCCCGGGGCCGTGATCTTGGGAGCGGGAGTGAAGGCGACGACGACGTCACCGAAGCTCCGGTACGAGCCGAAGCCGGTCATGCCGGTGTCGAAGGCACTGTCCGGCTTGCCCGCGAGGGCGTTGTCGTAGTCGTTGAGGCCGCCCCACAGACTCTGCTCGTTGAACTGGACGCGCTCCACGTGAGGATCGGCGAAAAGCATGGCGCCGAGCCGGCCGTTGCCGATCGGCAGGGCCTGCGACTGCCAGTCCGTGGCGGGGGCGGTGTACCTCAGCGCCCTGCGCGACAGGGTCGGCCACTGGACGGGGAGCCGGGCGTCGGTGCCTGCGGCGGACGCCTGGGGGACCGGGGTGCCGCCGGTCAGCTGAGTGACCAAGGGGGCGAGGGCGAGGGCGCCGCTGAACTTGAGAAGGCTTCTTCGCGTGGGTTCGGTGTCATGGATCACGAGAGGTCTCCCGGTGAATTCATCGGTTCTTTCACGGACGAGGTGGCAGGCCTTCGTCATTTATCGAGGGCGCGGTCATCATTCCCAGTGAATAGATCGGATGTCTAGGGGTGTGCAGTGCCGACTCACCGAACACGGGCGGACGTAGAACGTGATCTGTCGGGGGATGGGGAGAGCGGCCTCCTGGCACGAGCCGGCCGCGACTCCCGAAGGGGTCTGCGTTCTGGAGGGCCACGAGCTGACCCATGGGGAACGCGGGATCGACGCCCGCGAGGTCCACTCCGCCGACGGCCCCTGTCGTACGGCAAGCACTCCGATGACCGAGTGGCGTACCCGTACGCCCCAGGGGGCGTACGGCTGCGCCGGCTGTTCCGCGCCGCTGCCCAAGCACAGTCCTCGGCCGGAATCCGGCACAGGGATCGCCGTCCCGGCCCCGGCTCCTCGGCTGGGTCAGGCGTGTGTGGAACCGTCCACGCCGAGGGTCTCGCGCAGCCACTGCTCGACTTCTCCGACGTGCACCGTCGCCCACGCCTGCGCGAGTTCGGGCCTGCGGGCGGCGACGGCCTCGTAGATCGCCCGGTGCTGCTGCTGGGTTCGCTCCACGGCGCCGTCGTCCACGCGACCACGCCACAGGCGGGCGCGGGCGGTGGGCCCGGACAGGCCCTCGATCAACGACGCGAGCACCGCGTTGCCCGAGCCCGCTGCCAGCCGGCGGTGGAACTCGAGGTCGTTCTCGATCAGGGCGTCCAGCGACGGTGTGCCGTCGAGCCGGTCGAGGACCTCGCCGAGCGCGGCGACCTCCTCGTCCGGCATCGCGCGGGCGGCCATCGCGGCGGCGGCCGGTTCGAGGATCCGCCGGACCTCCAGGAACTGCACGACGGTGTCGTCCTGCTGGAGGTCCGCGACGAAGGTGAGCGCGTCGAGGAGCAGGTCGGGTTCCAGGCTCGTCACGTAGGTGCCGTCGCCCTGGCGGACGTCGAGGACCCGCATGAGCGAGAGGGCCTTCACCGCCTCGCGGAGCGAGTTGCGGGAGAGGCCGAGGCGCTCGGCGAGATCGGCCTCGCGCGGGAGCCTGGAGCCCGGGCCGAGTTCACCGCTGACGATCATGGCCTTGATCTTCTCGATCGCCTCATCGGTGACTGGCACGACCTCGCCCCTCTCGAGTTCTGGTCCGTGCAGGATAGGTCACTCCCGTGGGTGGGGCCCAAAGCCGTAGACCTCGATCGCGTTGTCATGGAAGACCGCGTCCCGCTCCGCCGGGCTCAGCCGGTCGGTGAGGCGTTCGGCGGTCCGGACGACCTCTCCGTAGGAGGCCTGGAGCGTGCAGACCGGCCAGTCCGAGCCGAAGAGCAGCCGCCGCGGGCCGAAGGCCTCCAGGACGGTGTCGGCGTACGGGGCGAGGTCCTCGGCCCGCCATGTGCCGGGGGTGGCCTCGGTGACCATGCCGGAGAGCTTGCACACGGTGTTCGGCAGGGCCGCCAGACGGCGTACGGCTGCTGCCCACGGTTCGAGGGCCCCGCTGCTGATGGGCGGTTTGCCGAGGTGATCGAGGACGAAGGTCAGCCCGTCGAGCCGTGCCGCCGCCTTCTCGCAGGCGGCCAGTTGATCCGGCGTGACGACGAGGTCGTAGGCGAGCCCGGTGGCGGCGACGGCGGCCAGTCCGCGTTGTACGTCGGGCCGCAGCAGCCAGTCGGGGTCCGGTTCTTCCTGGACCTGGTGGCGGACGCCCACCAGCCGGTCACCGCCCGGTCCTTCGCGCAGGGCGGCGAGGGCGTCGGTGATGTCGGGGGCGGTCAGGTCGGTCCAGCCGACGACGCCGGCGATCAGGTCGTCGGCGGCGGCCAGGGCCAGGAGCTCCGGGGTCTCGTCGGGGACGCAGACGGTTTGGACGACGACGGTGGCGGTCACGCCAGCCTCCTTCGCCTCGGGGGCCAGGTCGGCCGCCGAGAAGGAACGGGCCAGCGGGGCGAGGGAGTCGCCGGTGATCCAGGGCTGGGGGCGTACGTCCAGGTCCCAGACGTGGTGGTGGGCGTCGATGATCCGTCGGCCGGTCACAGCTGCCACACCACCGGGAGCCCGGCCGTGGCACCGGCCTCGGAGTAGTCGTGGGCGACGTCGAGGAGCTCGGCCATGCGTGCCTGCCAGCCGATGTTGACCGGGAGGTGCTCCAGCTCGGCGAGCAGGCGGGCGTAGTCCTCGCATTCGAGGAGGTGGAAGAGCTCGCGGTCGCTGCGCCAGATCGTCCAGGAGGTGACACCGGCGGCCCGGATGGCGGCCGTGAGCTCCTCGGGCACCTCTCGGTGCGCCGTCTCGTACTCCTCGATCCGGTCCGCGCGGACGCGGGTGTGGAGGGCGATTCTCATGAGTTCTTCTCCGGGTGGGTGGGGGCGACGACGATGACGTCGAGGGTGCGGGGGCCGTGGACGCCTTCGACGCGGTCGAGTTCGATGTCGCTGGTGGCGGAGGGGCCGGAGACGAAGGTGAGCGGCCGGGTCGGGTCGAGGCGGGCGAGGGCGTCGGGGACGTCGGCGGCGATCTGCTCGGCGTACACGACGCACAGGTGGTGGTCGGGGACGAGGGTCAGGGCGCGCCGACCCTGACCCGGACCCGTGTCGAGGACGATGGTGCCGGTGACGGCGATCCCGGCGGCCGCGAGGGTGAGCGTCCCGTCCAGCGCGTCCAGGTCGGACACGCCCAGGGGTTCCCTGTGCCAGGTCCAGGGGTCGGGAAGCAGCAGCTCGACGGGAAATCCGCTCGGCAGGGCCAGATTCTGGACGCCGCGGGAGGTGAGGGCGGCGGAGATCGCGGCGGGGAGCCCGGCCTCGTCGGTGTGGTGGACGGTGGCGCGGTAATCGGTGACCCGTTCGGCGAACAGGGCGACGAGGTCCTCGCCGGGCGCGGTGTGGCTGCGGCGGTAGGCACGGGGTACGGGCACGTCGTCCGGTGTCTCGTCGGGCGGGACGTCGGTGAGTGCGGCACGGATGCGGCCGAGTACGGCGTCGCGGCTGCTCATCGCTCCCCTTCCTTGTTCTTGTGCCACCAGGTGCGGAAGGACTCGGCGGGCGGGGCCGGGGTGTCGCGGGTGTCGGACCAGCCGTGCAGCGGGCCGGGCAGCGGGCCGGGCAGCCGGCCGATGCGCCCGTTCCTGGCCAGGGCCCGGCCGCCGAGGCTCGCGGCCTTCTGCGCGGCGGTGAGCAGCTTCGGCGAGCCGAGGACGGTGGCGGCGGCCTTCATCGCCAGGGCCTCCGCGGTGGGGGTACGCCGGTCCGCCCGCTTGGCCTCGACGACCTGGGCCCGCAGGTGGGCCAGTACCTCCGGGATGTCGATCTTCACGGGGCAGGCGTCGTAGCAGGCGCCGCACAGGGTGGAGGCGAACGGCAGGGAGGCCGCGTTCTCCACACCGACGAGCTGCGGGGTGAGGACGGCGCCGATCGGGCCGGGGTAGACCGATCCGTAGGCGTGGCCGCCGGTGCGCTCGAAGACCGGGCACACGTTGAGGCAGGCGGAGCAGCGGATGCAGGCGAGGGCCTGGCGGCCGACGGTGTCGGCGAGGGTGTCGGTGCGCCCGTTGTCGAGAAGGACCAGGTGGAACGCGGACGGTCCGTCGCCGTCGGTGGTGCCGGTCCAGGTGGAGGTGTACGGGTTCATCCGCTCTCCGGTCGACGAGCGGGGCAGCAGCTGGAGGAAGACCTCCAGGTCGGTCCAGGTGGGGACGACCTTCTCGATGCCCATCACGGTGATCAGGGTCTCGGGCAGGGTCAGGCACATCCGGCCGTTGCCCTCGGACTCGACCACGACGACGGTTCCGGTGTCGGCGACGGCGAAGTTGGCGCCGGAGACGGCGACCTTGGCGGTGAGGAACTTCTCGCGGAGGTGGCGGCGGGCGGCATCGGCGAGTTCGGCCGGGTCGTCGGTGAGACCGTCGGGCGCCGGGCGCCCCCAGTGGCCCATCTGGGCGGTGAACAGGTCGCGGATCTCGGTGCGGTTCTTGTGGATGGCGGGGACGAGGATGTGGGAGGGGCGGTCGTCGCCGAGCTGGACGATGAGTTCGGCGAGGTCGGTCTCGTACGCGGTGATCCCCTCGTCGGCGAGGTGCTCGTTGAGGCCGATCTCCTGGGTCGCCATCGACTTGATCTTCACGACCTCGCGCTCGCCGGTGGCCCGCACGAGCTCGGTGACGATGCGGTTGGCCTCGGCGGCGTCCGAGGCCCAGTGCACGGTGCCGCCCGCCGCGGTGACCGACTCCTCCAACTGGACCAGGTAGTGGTCGAGGTGGCGGGCGGTGCGCTTCTTGATCGCGGCGGCCGAGGTGCGCAGCTCCTCCCAGTCGTCCAGCTCGGAGGCGACCGCGAGGCGTTTGTCGCGGATGGTGGAGGTGGCGCGCTTCAGGTTGGCTCGGAGCTGGGTGTCCTTCAGCGCGTCGCGGGCGGCGTCGGGGAAGGACGGGGAGCCGAGCCAGACGACGCCCCGACCTGCGGGATCGCTCATGGGGTGGCTCCTTCCGTGTGCGCGAGGATCTCGGCCAGGTGCAGGGTGCGTACGGCACTGCCCTGGCGGGACAGGCCTCCTCCGATGTGCATCAGGCAGGAGTTGTCGGCGGCGCACAGCACGTCGGCGCCGCTGTCGAGGACGCCCCTGGTCTTGTCGGCGAGCATGGCGCTCGATGTCTCCGCGTTCTTTACCGCGAAGGTGCCGCCGAAGCCGCAGCAGGAGTCGGCGGCGGGCAGGTCGACGAGTTCGATGTCCTTCACCGCGCTCAGGAGCCGGTGCGGCCGGTCGCCCAGCCGGAGCCCGCGCAGGGAGTGGCAGGTGGGGTGGTACGCGACCCGGTGCGGGAAGCATGCGCCGACATCCGTCACGCCGAGGACGTCGGTGAGGAACTCGGTGAACTCGTGGACGCGGGGCGCGAGTTGGGTGACCGCGTCGTGGAGCGTGGCGGAACCGTGGTCCCGGGCGAGGGTCGGATGGTGGTCGCGGATCATGCCGGCGCAGGAGGCCGAGGGAGTGACCACCGCGTCGTACTCCTCGAAGGTCCGGGCGAAGCGCTCCACCAGGGGGACGGTCTCCGGGCGGTATCCGGTGTTGAAGTGCATCTGCCCGCAGCAGGTCTGCTCCTGCGGGAAGTCCACGGTGTGGCCGAGGCGTTCGAGGACGGTGACCACGGCGCGGCCGGTGTCCGGGAACATGGTGTCGTTGAAGCAGGTGAGGAAGAGGGCGACGCGCATCAGCCGGCCTCCCCGGGGGTCGGGACGTCCGCGGGCAGCAGTCCGCGTTCCATGAGTTCCGCCCACAGCGCGTCGGGGACGGGGTGGGCGAGCATGGCGGCGGCGTCGCGGGCCTCGGCGGCGCTGCGGGTGCCGACCAGCACGCTCGCGACGGCCGGATGCCCGAACGGGAAGCGGAGTGCGGCGGCGCGCAGCGGGACACCGTGCCGCTCGCAGACGGACTTCAACCGCAAGGCCCGGTCGAGGAGTTCGACAGGGGCGGTGGTGTAGTCGAAGGTGGCGCCGGGCTTCGGGTCGGCGAGCAGGCCGGAGTTGAAGGCGCCGCCGACGACGACACCGACGCCGCGCTCGGCGGCGAGCGGCAGCAGTTCGGTGAGACCGCTCTGGTCGAGGAGGGTGTAGCGGCCCGCCAGCAGGACGGCGTCGATGTCGGTCTCGCGGACGAAGCGGGCGAGCAGCTCGGCCTGGTTCATGCCGACGCCGATCGCTCCGACGGTTCCCTCCTGGCGCATCCGCGCGAGCTCCGGGTACGCCTGGTCGAGGGCCGACCCGGCGTGGTCGTCCGGGTCGTGGAGATAGACGATGTCGATCCGGTCGAGGCCGAGCCGCTCCAGGCTCTCCTCGATCGACCGTCGTACACCCCGTGCGCTGAAGTCCCAGCGACGGCGGTGGGTGGCGGGCACCGCGAAGCCGTTCGCGAGGTCGTCGCCCGGGGCTCCCGGCGTCGGCTCCAGGACGCGGCCGACCTTGGTGGACACGACGTACTCGTTCCGGGGGCGGGAGCGCAGGGCGGCGCCCAGGCGCCGTTCGGACAGGCCGAGGCCGTAGTGCGGGGCGGTGTCGAAGTACCGTACGCCCGCGTCCCAGGCGGCGTGGACGGCCTGTTCGGCCTCGGCGTCGGAGACGGCGGTGAAGAGGTTGCCGATGCCGGCGGCGCCGAACGCGAGCTCGGTGACCTGGACGGCGCTGTGACCGAGCGCATTCCGGTGCGGGGTCACGGCGTGGGCTCCGGTCGCAGCCGCAGGCCGGCCATGCCGCCGTCGACGGCGAGGGCGGTACCGGTCACGGAGGCGGCGGCCGGGGAGGCGAGGTAGGCGATGGCGGCGGCCACCTCCTGGGTGGTGACCAGGCGGCCGGTGGGCTGGCGGGCGTTGAGTGCGGCGCGTTCGGTGGCCGGGTCGGGGGCTGCGTCGAGCAGGCGGCCGACCCAGGGGGTGTCGACGGTGCCGGGGTTGACGCAGTTGACCCGGATGCCCTCGCGGACGTGGTCGGCGGCCATGGCCAGGGTGAGGGACAGCACCGCGCCCTTGCTGGCCGAGTACAGCGCGCGCTGCGGCAGCCCGGCGGTCGCGGCGATGGAGCAGGTGTTGACCACCGCCGCATGATCCGAGGCGCGCAGGTGCGGCAGGGCGGCGCGGGTGGTGCGGACGATGCCGAG
This sequence comes from Streptomyces sp. NPDC021012, assembly GCF_044333355.1. Lineage (NCBI taxonomy): Bacteria > Bacillati > Actinomycetota > Actinomycetes > Kitasatosporales > Streptomycetaceae > Streptomyces > Streptomyces sp. NPDC021012. Next base: position 415,529 of record NZ_JBIRQU010000002.1, on the reverse strand, counting down.
GACGTTGACGTCGAGGACGCGGTGCCACTGCTCGTCGGAGTTGTCCTCGACGGTCCCGGCGGCCCCGATCCCGGCGTTGTTCACCAGGATGTCGATGCCACCGAAGGTCTCGACTGCCGCCTCCACGGCGCGGCGGACCGACTCGTCGTCGGAGACGTCGGCGGTGAAGCCCCGCAGCGGGGCGGGGACGCCGCTCGGGTCGAGGTCGAGGACGGCGACGTCCGCTCCGCGCTCGGCGAGCAGCGTGGCGGTGGCCAGGCCGATGCCGGAGGCGCCGCCGGTGACCAGGGCGGTGAGCCCCGCGAGTTCGGCCGTCATGCCGGTCCCTCCGTGTCGTCGGCCGCGTCGGCGACCCAGAAGGCACCGTGCGGGAACGTGTACGTGTCGATGCTGGCCTGCTTCATGGTGGCGGAGAAGCCGGGCGTGGTGGGGGCCCGGTAGTGGCCTCGGTCGATCACCACCGGGTCGAGGAAGTGCTGGTGGAGGTGGTCGACGAACTCGACGACCCGGTCCTCGGTGGTGCCGGAGAGGGCCACGTAGTCGAACATCGACAGGTGCTGGACGAGCTCGCACAGTCCGACGCCGCCGGCGTGCGGGCAGACGGGGATGCCGAACTTGGCGGCGAGCAGCAGGATCGCGAGGTTCTCGTTGACTCCGGCGACACGGGCGGAGTCCAGTTGGAGGAAGTCGATGGCTTCGGCCTGGAGGAGCTGCTTGAAGACGATGCGGTTCTGGACGTGCTCGCCGGTGGCGACCTTGACCGGGTGGACGCCGCGTCGGACGGCGGCGTGGCCGAGGACGTCGTCCGGGCTGGTGGGTTCCTCGATCCAGTACGGGTCGAACTCGGCGAGCGCGTTCGTCCACTCGATCGCCTGGTCGACGTCCCAGCGCTGGTTGGCGTCGATCGCCATGCGGATGTCCGGCCCGACGGCTTCCCGGGCGGCGCGGCAGCGGCGGATGTCGTCGGTGAGGTCGGCGCCGACCTTGAGCTTGATCTGGGTGAAGCCGTCCGCGACGGCCTTCTTGGCGAGGCGGGTGAGCTTCTCGTCGGAGTAGCCGAGCCAGCCGGGGGAGGTGGTGTACGCGGGGTAGCCCTGCCGCAGCAGGGCGGCGGCGCGGTGGTCCGCACCCTGCCTGCCCTTGGTCAGCAGCTCCAGGGCCTCGTCCCGGGTGAGCGCGTCGCTGATGTACCGGAAGTCGATCTGGCTCACCAGCCACTCCGGGTCGGAGTCGGCGAGGAACTGCCAGACCGGCTTGCCCGCGCGCTTGGCCGCGAGGTCCCAGACCGCGTTGACGACGGCGCCGATCGCCATGTGCATCACCCCCTTCTCCGGCCCGAGCCAGCGCAGTTGGCTGTCACCGACGAGGGCGCGGTAGAGGTCTCCGGGGTCGGCGCACAGTTCGTCGACGCTCCTGCCGACGACGTGCTCGCGCAGGGCGTCGATGGCGGCGACCTGGACGTCGTTGCCGCGGCCGATGGTGAAGGTGAAGCCGTGGCCTTCGTGGTCGCCCGCGGTCGTGCGCAGGACGAGGTAGGCGGCGGAATAGTCGGGGTCGGGGTTCATGGCGTCGGACCCGTCCAGCTCCCGTGAGGTGGGGAAGCGGATGTCGTAGGTGTCGACTGCAGTGATCCGCGCTGCGGTTGCGGACAACTCGGTGCCTTTCACGCGTTGTTGAAGGTCTGGCGCTGGGTGCCGAGGCCGTCGATCGAGAGCTCGACGGTGTCGCCCGCGCGCAGGTAGGGGGTGCCGGGCAGGCCGAGGGCCACGCCGGCCGGGGTGCCGGTGTTGATGACGTCGCCGGGGCGCAGCACCATGTACTGGCTCAGGTACCAGACGAGGTACGCGACGTCGAAGACCATGTTCTTGGTGTGACCGTCCTGGCGCGCCTCGCCGTTGACGGCCAGCCTCAGCCCCAGGGCCTGGGGGTCGCCCGCCTCGTCGGGGGTGACCAGCCAGGGGCCGAGCGGGTTGAAGGTCTCGCAGGACTTGCCGAGGTCCCACTGGGCGGAGAACTCCAGCTGGAACTCGCGCTCGGACACGTCGTTGCTGACGGCGTAGCCGGCGATGTGGCCGGGGGCGTCGGCGGGGTTCGCGAGGTAGCGGGCCTCCCGACCGATCACGACCGCGAGTTCGACCTCCCAGTCGGTCTTGACCGACCCGCGCGGGATCAGCACGTCGTCGTACGGGCCCACGACGGTGGAGGGGTCCTTCATGAACACCACCGGCCGCTCGGGGACGGGGGCGCCGGTCTCCTCGGCGTGGTCGCGGTAGTTGAGGCCGACGCAGACCACCTTGCCGGGCCGGGCCACCGGGGCCCCCGTCCGCCGGCCGGTGACGTCGAGGCGCGGCAGCTCGCCTCCAGCGAGCGCCCGCCGGACGCGGTCGATCCCGCCGGAGGCGAGGAACGGCCCGTCGATGTCCGTGGTGAGGGTGCTGAGGTCGAACGCGGCGCCGTCCTCGTCCAGGACCACCGGGGTCTCGTCCCCGGGCATGCCGATACGCATCAGCTTCATGTCTCGTCTCCTGTCGTCGCTTCGGGGACCACGCCCCTCAAGCCGACACATCTGATGAATCCGCGGCGGCATGACCATACGAGCCTTGCTCGCCTCACCGCAAGGAGTCATCCGATGTTTATCGGCCGTGCGGGTTCCCAACCGCTCCCGCGCAGGTCAGCATCCCTGCTTCCCCCGGCGGTGACCGTGCCGAGGAGGCCTGGAACTGGGTTCGTAATTCATCCGAGGTCTCCTCTTGTCAGTGGGGTTTCCGACTCGTAAGGTCCTCGTTGCCCGGAGCCATCCGATGACTCGGGAGTCTCCGGCCGTTCCTCATCGCCGGATCACGCCCCGGCCCCCCACCCCCTCAGGGGCGCCCGCATTCCAGCCAAGGAGATCAGCACCATGAAGCCTCGCTCCTCCAGAATCGCGGCCACGGCCGCCGCCGTGGCCGTCCTGGCGGGGTTCGCCACCGCCTGCAACCGCGCGAGCGACACGGCCTCCTCCGGCGGCAAGCCGGCGCTCGGCATCGATCTGCCGCGCGCGGACTCCGACTTCTGGAACTCCTATGCGCAGTACATCGAGCGGGACGCCAAGGACAAGGGCCTCAACACCCTGCCGGTGAGCAACTCCCAGAACGACGTGACGAAGCTCGTGGCCAACGTCCAGGTCTTCCAGAACACCGGCGCGAAGGCCGTCGTGATGGCCCCGCAGGACACCGGCGCGATCGCCTCCACCCTGGAGACGCTCGCCTCGAAGAAGATCCCGGTGGTCAGCGTCGACACGCGTCCCGACAAGGGGGACGTCTTCATGGTGGTGCGCGCCGACAACAAGGCGTACGGCACCAAGGCCTGCGAGTTCCTCGGCAAGCAGCTCGGGGGCAAGGGCAAGGTCGCGGAGCTCCAGGGCGCGCTGAGCTCCATCAACGGCCGGGACCGTTCCGAGGCCTTCGCCGCCTGCATGAAGGAGGAATTCCCCGGCATCAAGGTGATCGAGCTCGCCACCGACTGGAAGGGGGACGTCGCCTCGGCCAAGCTCCAGTCCACCCTGGCCGCCCATCCGGACCTCGGCGGCATCTACATGCAGGCCGGCGGCGTCTTCCTCCAGCCCACCCTCGCACTGCTCCAGCAGAAGGGCCTGCTCAAGCCCGCCGGACAGCCGGGACACATCAGCATCGTCTCCAACGACGGCATCCCGGCGGAGCTCAAGGCGATCCGCGAGGGCCAGATCGACGCGACCGTCTCGCAGCCCGCGGACCTCTACGCCAAGTACGCCCTCCACTACGCGCAGGCCGCCGCCGAAGGCAAGACGTTCAAGCCCGGCCCGACCGACCACCAGTCGACGATCGTCGCCCTGCCCAACGGCCTCGAGGACCAGCTCCCCGCCCCCCTGATCACCAAGGAGAACGTCGACGACAAGGCCCTGTGGGGCAACAACGTCGGCAAGTAGTCCCTCTCAGCCCCTGAGCGGCGGCGTGCCGACCGACTTCCTCCGCCGCCGCTCACGGCCCTGACCGCACGCCGCTCCAGCCGAAAGGACTCCCCGCCATGGCGGACCCCAGCCCCGACCGGGGCCCCGTCGTCGAGGCCGACGGGATCAGCAAGCGCTTCGGCGCCACGGTCGCCCTCAGCGACGCACGCATCTCCGTCGCACCGGGCGAATCCCACGCCCTCGTCGGCCGCAACGGCGCGGGCAAGTCCACGCTCGTGTCGATCCTCACCGGCCTGCAGCAGCCCGACACCGGCACCCTGCACTTCCAGGGAGAGCCGGCCCCCGCACCCGGTGACACCGACGCGTGGCGCTCCAAGGTGGCCTGCGTCTACCAGCGCTCCACCATCATCCCGGGCCTGACCGTCGCGGAGAACCTCTTCCTCGACCGGCAGAGCTCCGGTGCGCTGCGCCCGATCAGCTGGAAGCGCCTGCGGCACCGCGCGAGCGACCTGCTCGCCGAGTACGGCGTGGACGTCGACCCGACCGCACGCGCCGAGGACCTCACCGTCGAGCAGCGCCAGTTCGTGGAGATCGCCCGGGCCCTCTCCTTCGGCGCCCGGTTCATCATCCTCGACGAGCCCACGGCCAAACTCGACGCCCGCGGCATCGAGAGGCTCTTCGACAAGCTTCGCGCTCTCCAGCGGCAGGGCGTCGCCTTCCTCTTCATCTCCCACCACCTGCAGGAGGTGTACGAGCTCTGCTCCACGGTGACGGTCTACCGGGACGCCCGGCACATCACCACCGCCCCGGTCGCCGAGCTCGACCAGCAGGCCCTGGTGGAGGCGATGACCGGTGAGAGCGTCCGGGGCACCGAGCCCGCCTGGTCGGTGACCGGCCGTACGTCCGCGTCCGGCACTCCGCTCCTCGACGTCTCGGGCCTGAGCCTGACCGGGATCTATCACGACGTCACCCTGACCGCACGTGCGGGGGAGGTCGTGGGGCTCGCCGGAGCGGCGGCCAGCGGCAACGTCCAGCTCGGCGAGACCCTGGCCGGACTGCGACGGCCCCGGTCCGGCACGGTCACGGTCGACGGCCGTCCCGTCCGCACCGGACGCGTCCCCGACGCCCTCGCGGCCGGCATCGGCTTCGTACCCGAGGACCGGCACATCCAGGGACTCGTCCCGGAGCGCAGCGTCGCCGAGAACGCCACCCTCACCGTCACCGATCAGCTCGGCCCCTTCGGCATGGTGCTGCCCTCACGGACCAGGGCCTTCGCCGAGCGGATGATCGCCGACCTCGACATCAAGACGCCAGGGGCCTCCGCCTCCGTCTCCGACCTGTCCGGTGGCAACCAGCAGAAGGTCGTCATCGCCCGCGCCCTCGCCACCGAGCCGCACGTCCTGGTCGCCGTCCGCCCGACCAACGGGGTGGACGTCAAGTCCAAGGAGTCCCTGCTCGGCACGGTCCGCGAGGTCGCCGACGGCGGAAAGAGCGCCCTGATCGTCTCCGACGAGCTCGACGACCTCCGGGTGTGCGACCGCGTCCTGGTCATGTTCCACGGACGCGTCGTCGCCGAGTTCCCGCACGGCTGGAGCGACGAACAACTCGTCGCCGCCATGGAGGGCATGACCGGCCTGAACCACACGAAGGAATCCGATGTCTCCCACCACTGAGATCCGCACGGTCCCGACCGCCGTCGTTCCCGCGCCCGCGGAGCGCCGCTTCACCCTGGCCCGCTACCGCGACCTGTCCCTCGTGCCGGTCCTGCTCGTCCTGTGCGTCATCGGGTTCGCCGTGTCACCGGCCTTCCTCACGTCCGACAACCTCCTCGGCGTCGCACAGCAGGCCACCGAGCTCAGCCTGCTCGTCCTGGCCCAGACCCTCATCCTGATCTCCGGCCGGATGGACCTCTCCCTGGAGTCCACCATCGGCGTCGCCCCGGTCATCGCCGTGTGGCTGGTGCTGCCCGACCACGGCGCCCGGTTCAACGGCCTCGGGCTCTTCCCCGACTGGGCCGCCATCCCCCTGTGCCTTCTGGTCGGCGCGGTCATCGGAGCGGTCAACGGATTCCTCATCCTCAAGCTGCGCCTCAACGGCTTCATCGTCACCCTCGGCGCCCTCACCCTGCTGCGCGGCCTCCAGGTCGCCGTCTCCGAGGGACAGTCGATCGTCAACGTGCCCGGCTCCTTCACGTACCTCGGCCGCGCGAGCTGGCTCGGCGTGCCCGCTGCCATCTGGATCTGCGCGCTTCTGTTCCTCGTCACCGGCAGCGCGCTCGCCTGGCTGCGCCACGGCCGTGCCCTGTACGCGATCGGCGGCAACTCGGAGGCCGCGCGCGCCGCGGGCATCCGGGTCGACCGCGTCGTGTGGACCGTTCTGATCCTCGGCAGTCTGATCGCCGCGTTCGCCGGCATCCTCTACACCGGTCACTACGGGTCCATCTCCGCCGACCAGGGCAACGGCTGGATCTTCCAGGTCTTCGCCGCCACCGTCATCGGCGGTGTCAGCCTCAACGGCGGCCGGGGCACCCTCTTCGGTGCGCTCACCGGCGTGCTCACCCTCCAGCTCGTGGTCAACGTCATGACCCTCGCCGGAGTGCCACCTCTGTGGAACCAGTTCCTCAACGGCGCGATCATCATCATCGCGCTGATCATCTCCCGCTTCGCCTCCGGCGAGAAGCAGGAATAGACATCCGCCCTCACCGTCGAAGCGGCGCTGACCGTCCCTCGGGAACGGACAGCGCCGCCTCGGCGCACACCCCAGGAGAACCACGGCATGGCCGTCACCGACCTGGCCATCGAGAAGATCAAGGAAATGATCGTCTCCGGCGCTCTGCAACCGGGCGCCCGCCTTCCCAACGAGGCCGATCTGGCCGACCAACTGGGCCTCTCCCGCAGCTCCTTGCGCGAGGCCGTCCGGGCCCTCACCGCGATGCGGATCCTCGTTCCCCGGCAGGGCGACGGCACGTACGTGTCCGGCCTGGAGCCCCATCTGCTCCTGGAGTCGCTCGCCTTCGCGGCGGACGTCTCCCACGGACACACCGCAGGCCAACTTCTTGAGGTACGGAGGCTGCTGGAGCCGCAGGTCACGGCTCTGGCGGCCGGTTGCCTCACGGACGAACAGCTGAAGGAGCTGCGCGGCATCCTCGACCGGAGCGCCGAGGAGGGCATCGGCATCGAGGCGTTCGTCGCCCTCGACATCGAGTTCCACCGCGCGATCGCCGATTCCGTGGGCAATCCGGTGCTCTCGACCCTCCTCGGCATCCTCTCGACGCACACGCAGCGCCTGCGCATCGTCCGCGGCACCCACCACGCCCCGGCCCGCGAACAGGCCCACCGCGACCACGAGGCCATCTGGCGGGCGTTGTCCGCGGGCGACGCCCAACTGGCGGCCGCCGCCAGCATGGTGCACGTCGCCGCCGTCGAGGACTGGCTGGCATCCGGCCTCCCGGTCGAGTGACCGCTGGGGAGCCGCCGTTTTCGCCCGGCCTCCCGCGGTGGGCCGGGTGGGGTGGGTCGAACGAGGGGTTTCGGGTGCGGACCGGTGCCGACGCCGCCACCCGCGGGTATGGCGGGGCGCATGAGCGGAATTGAACTCAGCAGCACCGCGTTCGACGACAGAACGGTGATCCCCCGTCGCCACAGCGGGGAAGGAGAGAACATTTCACCGCCCCTGACCTGGTCGGGGGTGCCCCGGGAGGCCACGGAGCTGGTGCTCCTGTGCGAGGACCCGGATGCGCCGGGGACGACGTTCCTGCACTGGCTGGTGACCGGCATCGATCCGGGGACCGCCGGCGTGGCGGAGGGCCAGAAACCCCAGGGCGGACTGCCGTGGCCCAACGGATTCGGGCGCGTCGGCTGGGGAGGGCCGATGCCCCCGCCGGGGCACGGGCAGCACCGCTACTTCTTCCGTCTGTATGCCCTGTCCGAGCCGCTGCCGCTGCACGGTCACCCAGGCGCCGAGGACGTGCACCGTGCCTTGAAGGGCAGGGAGCTGGCTTCGGGCACCCTGGTCGGGACCTATCAGCGCTGAACGTGGCATCGCCGATCGGCCGGATGAGCCGGTCACCGGCGCGGAGCTGTTCCCGGGGCCTGCGGGAACGAGGCGCGGCCGTAAGCGGCACGGCGTGACATCCGAGGATCCTGTTGCCGAGTACGCCCTCGGTCTTGCCGACGTCCTGTCCGGCCGGCCGTGGGCGGGCCCCGTCGAGCAGGTCGTGCAGAAGCCCGACGCCGACGACGCGCATGGCCGAGCGCCGAGACCGTCATCGCGATCAGGGAGGGTTGGGTGCTCATCTGCCGGGGGAGTGGAACGGGCAGCGTGCCGGTGTCAGGACGGGGTCCCAAGGTCGGTGTACCGCAGCAGGGCGCCCACGCCCTCGTACAGTCCCAGCTCGCTCTCCGGTACGACCACCAGTTCGGCACCAGTGCCGACGACGGCCCTGACAAGGGCCTCGTCGGCGCGCTCCTCACGTGGGGCCCGCACGCCGAAGGACATCAGCTCCGCCTCGCTCAGGGCGAGCTGAGTGGGCTGCGAGCCTGCCCAGAGCAGCAGCGACGACGCGGGTGGGCGGTTCAGCAACAGTGCCGCCACCTGGCCGCGCTGGAGAGCGGCCACAGTGGCGGCCAGCCCTTCCGCCATGGGTCCGTCCAGGGCACGCCGGCCGATGAAGACGTCCACGAGTTCCCGGTCGTGCGCGGCCATGCGCCCGCGGAAGACGCCGTCGAGCTGGGGCTCAAGGAGGGCGCGTCGGGTGTCGGTGGGAGTCCGGCCGCCCACGCGTACGACCTTGTCCCGAAGGGTGTGCGGCAGGCGGCGGATCAGTACGTTGCACGCCCACTCGTCGCCGCCGACGACGACGGCGTCGGCATGGGCGCGCCGCGCCCGTTCGTCCAGCCGATGGCCGAGCCGGAGGGCGGTGCGGTGCCAGGTCGCCACCGAGACCCTGCGGTGCAGCCGCTCACCCGGGGCGACGGTGGACGTGGGCCAGGTGCCGGTCTCCGCCTCCAGCGTCACCCACCCGCGGGCTTCGGCGGTCGGCAGGCCGCCGTAGTGGACGACCACGGCCATGTAGGGGATCTCCGGAACGTGCTGGGTGACGAGGGGCATCGCGTCCGGCAGGGTGCTGTAGCGCGCGGAGTCGTGCTCGGGCGGCCAGGGCAGCTCCCCGTTCAGCACGAGCATGCCGTGTGCGGCGAAGAGGGTCTGCCCGTGCACCCCGGGCACCTCGGTGTCGGTGCCGACCACCTTCTCCAGCACGTTCAGCAGCCCCTGATCCGCGCCCTGACGGGACAGGCTCTCGCGCAGCTGCCGCCAGCGAAGCGCGATCGCCCGCTCGGGATCCTCTGTGTTCCGGGAGGTATCCAGGTACACGGAGGCGTACGGACCCGGCTCCGCGTAGAGGGGCTCAAGGAACGACAACCTCATCGCCACTCCTCGTCGATGGTGCCGATGGTCTCCCCACATTCGATGATGCATGTCCCCGAGGGTGACGGAGCCCGACGAGCGCAGAAGAGCGGTGGCGGCACAGCGGCCGCCGATCTCCTCTTCCCGGCCCTTGGCACGTGCGGGAGCGGGTGGCGCCCGGCGTCAGGGGGGCCGGGGCGTGCAGAACTCGGCCGAGACGACCTTCTTGCCGCCGCCCCGCCTACTGCGGCTCCTTCGCCTCTCCCAACCTCTTCGGAGGACGCGAGAGGGCGCGCCACGGCTCACCGGCGCCATCGGGGAAGGCGCCGGCCCCCTGATGGTTCGGCCAGTCCTCCCTCGCCGCGCACGCGCTCGTCCCGGCCCGCAACGCCGTCCGGGGCGGCCCCGCTCATCAACAACGCGCTCCAAACACTGTGCCCCACCGGGACCCCCGGCTTCGTGGCACGCCTGCGCACCCCGCTGCCGCTCGGACCGGGCACGCTCGACCGGGGCCGCAGCCTCCGCCACATCTGAGAAGGCGGCGCGGTACCCGGACTGCTGGTACCCCGGCTGACCGGCCTGTGGCGGGCCGGACGGTTCCCCTTCGACCGGCTGATCCGCGCCTACCCGCCGACCGACCGTAACCGTGCTGGGGAGAGCCGTGACGGTGAGGCGGTCGCCGTCAGCCGGAAGGAGTGGGTTCGCAGACAATCGGTCCGGTGCCTCCTCGCGGTCACCCCTGACCGTGCCGTGCGATCACGACGGGTTCCTCGATGAGCCGTACGGTCGGCGCAGGCTCGGGTACCGGCCGCTTCCACACGCCCTCTGCGTCCGCGACCTCGTCGATCTTCCAGTTCCGGCAGGTCCCGTCGAGTGCCAGCGGGTAGAGGGTGAGCGTGCCGTCCTGTGCGAGGTGCATCCGGAGGAAGCCCTTGTGGTCGTCGATGGACTGCCCGGACATCTGCCAGTCGGCGACCAGGCCCCGGTTCGTCCACAGCACCCACAGGGCGAAGAGCTGGGAGCCGAGGGAAGCGCCCAGCACCGCGGCGACGACCAGCAGGATCGCCAGGAACGCGAAGCCGTTCCAGGAGGACGGGACCGACCGGGCGATGGCGACGGTGACGGTCAGGGACGCTGCGGCGACCGCCGCCTGGAACAGCACGGCCACGACCGGACCGGACGGCGCCCTGGGGCGCCGTTCGCGCAGCAGCCCACTCCACCAGCCGATCACGAAGGGCAGGACGAAGAGGACGACACTCGTGCAGAGCAGGCCGAGCACATCGTCGACGCCGGCGCTCCGCAAGGCCCCGACGGGATTGTGCCGGCCTTCGGCCAGCGCGAACGCGCCGCTCATGATCAGGACGAGCACCACCTGTACCGCCCCGGCCAGGACGGCGAATCCGGGGTTGCGCCGAGGGAGCCAGTACCGCGACCACGGCTCGGCGATGGCGCGGGCGAGCGAGCGGGACTCCGCCGCGTCCGGGTACGTGTGCTGGGCGAGGGCGAGCACAGTCGGCGGCTGGTCCTTCTTCTGCATGCGCGAGGCGGCCGGCGGCAGGAGCAGGGCCTTCGGGAGCCTGTGGGTGGACGAGAGGTACGCCCCACCGAGGCCGCACGTCACCATCTGGCGCCGCCGGGGGTCCGGGGGCAGGGCATCGCCGGCCCCGGCCCGGTCGTCGGGCAGCCGCTCCGCGTAGCGGGCGTAGTGGTGCTTGTCGCCGGTCAGCCACAACCGGATCGAGGCGCCCGTCTCCTCGCGCTCCCGGGTCGTCCGGTCGAAGCGGGACCGCACGATGTTGCGGTCGAACCAGTGCAGGGAGTTGAAGGCGTCGGGCCTCTCGTCGCTCCTCACCCAGGTGGGCTCGGCCGAGCAGACGATCACGCTGTCACCCGGACGCAGCCGCGGCGAGAGGTGGGTCTCGAAGTAGCGCCGCTGCGGATCGTCGAAGTAGGTGCCGAGCTGGCTGTCCAGACCGACGAGCCACCAGTGCTGCGGCAGTTCCACGGCGAAGTAACTCCGGGTCTGCCGGGTCTGCCAGCCGCCGATCGCGCTTTCCTGGGCGAACATCCTTAGGAACGCGGTGAGTCCGTCGTACCAGTCGTGGTTGCCCGGCAGCGCGACCATGAGCGGCTCGTCCGGCGCCGACGGGAGCGCCGCGCGGTAGGGCCCTTTCATCCGGTCCTCGTACCCGGTCGCCGACGCCACCGGGTACACCTGGTCCCCGCCGAGGACGAGCAGCGCGCCACGGGGGAGCGGGTCGGCCCCGTCGACGGCGAGTCGGTCCGCCCCCAGGACGGATGCCACCGAGGCCGTCGCCTCGAATCCGTCGCCGAGGTCCGCGACGAAATCGATCCAGATCTCCTCGGCGCCGGGATCCGCCAACGGCGCCCGCAGGAGACCGGCCTTCAGGGCGCCCTGGATCTCTCGCTTGTCCGAGTAGTCGGCGAAGACGGCGGCCAGCAGGACCTTGACCGCCGTACGCGCCAGCTCCTTCGGCGCGAGCCAGCGGACCTGCTCCTGAGGAGTGAATCGGAGCGCCTCCGCGTGTCTGCGCAGTTCATGGAAGTCCATGTCGACTCCTCCTCGGTCACAGCGGGGACCAGGGCAGGACGTTCTGCGCGTACACGTCCCACAGCTTGCCGAGGAAGAACTGACCGAACCGTCCCAGGGCGGTGACCCTGCCGGGCAGCGTCGGCGCCTCGACCCGGAAGGTGGTGAGTTGCTTCAGGAAGTCGGTGGGGCGGATGTGAACGGTTCCCGAGGCCACCGACTCGGCTCCGGACTCCTCGTCGGCAGCGACGTGACCACGGAGGATGTGCGTGTACAGGACGGACGTGTCCTTCCAGATCCCCCGACGGGAGTCCTCGCTGACCTCCTTGTACCCGCTGAGAGTGAGCCGGTGACCGGCCCGGTCGGTGAAGAACAGGCGGTAGCGCATCCGCAGGTGCTCCGGGTCGGAGTGCTCCACGAACAGCTGGAAGGTTCCGCGTTCGACCGGCAGGCGCCCGCCCAGCTCTTGGCAGAGGATCTCTCCGCGCAGCTCGGCCTCGTGCTCCGGGTCGGCGAGGAAGCGGTCCATTCCCCGGATGTCCACGGTCACGTGCAAGGTGATGTCAGCGGCGGCTCCGCCCGCCGACGAGGCCGCCTTCCGGGGGTCGTCCTCCCCGAAGACGACACGGCCGACCATGCGCTCGGTGAAGCGCAGGCGGGTCGGGTCGTCGGGGCGGTCCGGAGGCTCGCCGGGCTTGCAGGGGATCCCGTGGTCCGTGCACCAGCGGCGCGCATGCTGGACTCCGAGTTCCACGGCCTGGGCGAATCGGTCCCGGCTGAAGTTGATGAGGTAGTTCAGGGGGACCTCGCCGTCCAGCAGCCGGACTTCGATCGGGCGCCCGAACTCTCCCTCCTCCCCGTCGCGGATGGCGGCGTTGCTGGCCTCGATCCGGCGCAGCCATTCCTGGAGCCGGCCGTTGGCCGTCGTCTCGATGATGTGGAAGTAGTTGGCCACGAAGCCGTTGCGCCAGCGGTGCCTTCGGCTGACCGTCCAGATGATCCACAGTTCGTCGCAGCCCCGCCGGATCGCCTCCTCGACGTTCGCGTCGGTCAGATAGACCGGGTCGATGTACGTCTGCCCGTCGATGACGACCGGAGGGAACCACATGGGAAGCGCCACCCCGGCACAGAGCCGGTCCTCGTCCATGCGGTCGGCGGTCACCGGCTCCAGTTCGTTGGCACTGAAGTTGTAGAGGTTGAAGGTGGCTTCACGGTCGGTGGCCCGGATCCGCTCCCAGTCGAGACCCCAGTCCGGGAAGACGTGACGCCGGTAGCCGTCCAGGGTGAAGAGGGAACGGGCGTAGGGCCCCTTCGGCAGTTCGCGCCAGTTCGGGCTGACGCCTTTCAGCGGAGAGAGCGTGCGCCAGTTGTCGGCGATCTCGCGCCCGGACATCCCCTGGCAGTACATCGCGAGGTTGAACACGCCTCCGCTGGCGCCGTCGGAGTGGTCGAACGTCAGCTCGGCCTCGTCGAGCAGGACCTGGAGGACGCCGGCCTGGTAGGCCACCTTCAGCCCGCCGCCGGCGAGGAGGAGGGATCTGCGCGGGGATCCGCCGTGGGGCGTGGTGCCCGGTCCGGTCGTCATGAGGGGTCCTCGGAGTTCTGCCGGTGGTCCTCGATGATGCGGGTGGCCGACCGGTCGGCGAGCGCTGCGATGGTGAGCGACGGGTTCGGGCCGACGGGGCCGGGCAGCACCGAGCCGTCGGCGATCGACAGTCCCGGGTAGCCGTACACGCGGCCGAAGGGGTCCACGACGCCTTCCCGTGCGCTGCTCCCCATCGGAGCGCCGCCCACGGGATGCACGGTGATGAGGCGGTTGAGCAGCCACAGGGGATTCGCCGCGTAGCGTCCGCCGAGACTGCGGGACACCCGCTCCATGGTCTCGTTCATCTGCTCGAAGTACCGATCGGACGCGGCCGGTTTCCAGTCGAGGTCCAGATTCCCGTCCCGGAGGAACATCCGGCCGTCGGGCACGTCCCTTCCCATGCCGAGCAGCGGCAGGGACGTCGCGGTGAACAGCCCCTTGCCCAGGGCGTCACCGAGCTGTCGTCCCACACGGCTTCGTGCGGTCCCGGTCAGCCGCGACCACCCTCGGCGCAGCAGGAACCTCGCGACCCTGTCGGACATCGTGAGGACGTTGTCCTCGACGAGCCAGTTGAGGAATTCCGGGTACCCGGCGTCCTCGATGTAGAACCCCCGGTCCCTCTCGCCGCTCCCCTTGCGGTCCACCCGCATCGCACTCGTGATGACCGGCCCGAAACTCGGCTCCATCAGGCGCGGCACGGTCTCCCCGGGCCGGTCCCGACGCCGCTCCTTGGCCTTGAACACCAGCCCGAGGAAGTCCCCGTTCCCGGAGAAACGCGTTCCGAGGGCCGGGCTGAGCGCGGGGAAGGCGCTGCGGTTCCGCAACAGCAGATAGGTCGTGCCGAGCGTGCCGGCGGAGAGGATCAGCCGCCTGGCCCTGACGGTTCGCCGTACGGGAGGGGCCGACGGATCCTCGTCCCCGGCGGCGCGGTGCTCGATGTACGAGACCTGGAAGCCCTCTCGGACCGGTTCGAACGAGCGGACCTCGCAGAGGGTCCGGATGTCCGCCCCGAGCCGGTGCGCTGCGCTGAGGTAGGTGAAGTCCAGACTGTTCTTGCTGCCGAGGTTGCAGCCCAGGTCGCATTCGCCGACGAGCCTGCACGCATAGCGCGGGCTGTGGTGCAGATTGTCCTCGCCGCCGGCGAGGGGGGCGCCGGGCACCGGAGGGTCTCCGAAGGAGACGGCCAGCAGCGGAAGTTCCCACGGAAGCCCCAGCCGCTCGGCAGCCTGGCGCATGGCGAGGGTCTTGGGCGTGCTCCGATAGGGCTCCACGTCGAAGGGGTATCTCCGCGCGCCCAGCATGGTCTCGACCGACTGGTAGTGCGGATCGAGGTCCTCACGGGTGACGGGCCAGTTCTCGTAGCCGCCATCGAAGGACTCGTGCACGAACCAGCTTTCCGGCTTGCGGATCAGCACGTTCGCGTAGATCAACGACCCTCCGCCCAGCCCGCTGGACACGAGCGCGTCCATCCCTGAGAAGCTCCACATGTCGTACATCCCGTACAACCGGGAATCCGGGTCCCAGAAGTTCTTGGCCGTCTCGTGGGGGCTGCGGGGGAAGGACCCGGGCGGGAACGGCTTCCCTCTTTCGAGGACGCATACACGGAGGTCGGCGTCGGCCAGGCGATACGCCGTCACGGACCCGCCGAAACCCGACCCGACGACGACGGCATCGAAAACGTCCACGCTCGCCACCTCTGGAAGCCGGAGCCGGAACAGCTGCCTTGACTCCCCCGTCTGCGGCTGCCGCACGCACGACCTCTCTCCATGGTTCACCCGCGTGCGGTGAATCGCATGTCGAAGTCGGGCGGAGGCCAGGTGTACGTCGTGGACTCAGCCCTGGCACAGGGCGTCGAGGCCGAAGGCGTCGACGTGCTCCCCGAGCCGGACGGTCCGAAGAGGGCGGCCTGGTGTATTGATCACGAGCGTTGTCAACGCTGACTGGTCTTCGTCTCCCACCGTGATGCCCGGCTGACCGTTCACGGCAGGCGGATCCTGGTCGAACGCGTCCTGACCGACAACGGCTCCTGCTGCAGGTCCAAGCTCTTCACCCAGAGCCTCACCGCGGCCGGCATCGCGCACAAGAAGATCCGCCCCTACCGGCCGCAGACCAACGGAAAGGCCGAACGCTTCAACCGGACGCTCCTGGACGAGTGGGCCTACCTGCGGCCCTGCACCTCGCACCACGAGCGGACAGCGGCTCTGTCGGATTTCCTCCACACCTACCACCACCACCGCTGCCACACCGCACTCGGCGGGCCCCCGCCCATCAACTGCGTCAACAACGCTGCGGGTCAATACACCTACTGATCTTTTCGTAAGTTCGGTGGGTGTGGTGGGTGGAGGGTCAGGCCGGTGTGGGCGAGGAAGGACCAGGGCAGGCGGGGGTTGTCGTTGATCCGGCGGATGCCCTGTTCGGTGGCGTCGGCGACATCGGCGAGATGGTCGCCGGCGAGGTTGGCGAGTTCACGCTTCTTGAGCGAGGACCACAGCAGTTCCACCGGGTTGAGCTCGGGTGCATAGGCGGGTAATCACTCCAGGGCGAGCCAGTCCTGCTCGGCGACCCAGGCCCGCATCGCTCGGCTCCGATGAGCGGACAGCCCGTCCCAGACCAGCACCACCCGCTCGCCGCGGTAGAACACCTTCATCTGCTCCAGGACCTCGATGAGTCCGGCGGTGTCGTAACTGCCGGGCTTGAGGTGGAAGCACAACCGAGGACCCCGATCGGGGTCGGTAGCGTGATAGCCCAGGGCCCCGGCCATCGACGCGCGTTTCCAGTTCAGCCGGTGCCGCAGGAGCGGGGTGCGGCCGCGGGGCGCGTAGGTGCGGCGGACCTGCGGCAGCAGCGACACACCTGATTCGTCGAGGAACACGATCCAGGCACGTGTGTTCACGGCCCCTTTTTGATGCGCGGCCACTCATGGGCGATCCAACGGGCGATCTCAGATTCGTCCCGCTCGACCGCCCGCCGTTCGGGCCGCTGCAGGCTCCATCCGAGCCGGCCGGTCAGCAGCCGCCACATCGACGCCTTCGACAGCGCTACTCCGGTCACCCGCTCGATCACCAGGCCGACTCGTTCCAGGGTCCACAGATCGGCCTCGAAGCCATGCGTCTGGGCGCCCCGCTCCAGCGCGGCCCGCACCCGCTCGACCTGGGCATCGTCCAGCTTGGGCGGGCGCCCGGTGGCCGGGCGCCGACGCAGAGCATCGGCGCCGTCCATCTCCCAGACCCGTTTCCACCGCCGCACACTCTCGTCACTGACGCCCAGCATCCGCGCGATCTCGGCACCCGAACACCCCTGGTCGAACAACTCGGCCGCCCGCACACGCCGGGCCTCGGCCAACTGCGGCCGCGTCAAAGGAGGAACAACAGACGAAGGCTTGAAGGACACCACATCAGGATCCCACCAACGACATCACCACACCCACAGAACTTACGAAAAGATCAGTACGAGGGAACAGGGATCCACGACACTACGACGGCCGAAGTCGCTGGGGGCTGGGAAAACGTCGAGGAGACCCGCGTGGTGCTCCGCAAAGACGGAACGGCTCTTCTCGAAAAGCTCGACGGGCAAGACTTCGACTTCGAGGACGGATGGCGCCTCTCCGGTACGGGAACCTGGCAACTGACCGACGACGATGGCGGACAGGTCGTCCGACTCGCACTGACGGCCCGGACCCGACTGGAGAGCCGTTCCCCCGCAACGGCCACTGACGCCTCGACTCCCGAACCCCCATCGATAGACTCGTGGTCCTTCTGTGTGGACCGCGATCAGCACGACGAGTTGAAGCTGTTCTTCTTCTACGGCGATCCCGACATCGGGAACACATACGTGATGAAGCGCGAGACGGGTTCATAGCCATTCGTTGATCGCTGCGACCAGTGCAGTCGCCTCGTAGCGGACCGTGAGCTTGCCGTAATGCGTGGCGACCGCACGGTTCCGCCCGGTGGCCACTGAAAGATCGTTCACGGAAGTGCGGACAGAACCGAATTCGACGAGCCCCATCATCACCAGCCGCTGCTCGGCGCGGGCGAGGCGGCGGGGGGTCGCGACCAGGACGCTGGTTGGGTCGGCGGGGTCGAGTGACGGGGAAAGGACAGTGAGGGTCTTCACGCCGAGGTCGACGCCGGCGGTCCCACGCCGGCGCTGCCGCTGTGACGGCTGCTCGGGGACAGTCATGGCGACCTTGCACAACACGGAGGCGTACCAGCGGTGGCCGGTCCGGGAGACAGTCGCGGACTGCACGACCGCCTGGCCGCGTTCGACGAGGCGGCCCAGGCGCTTGCCGGAGTCGTGCAGGCGGACCTCACCGATCATCGGCAGCCGCAGCCTCCGGTACGTCGCCAACCGGATCGACGGCTTCTTCACGTGGTGGTGAAGACGGAAGGAATCCCGGGCCCGGCCCTTCTTCTTGAACCGCAGGTAGTCGACCCTCGGCCCCGCCCGCACACCGCGCAGCGAATCGAGCCAGTTCCTCCACGCCCGGTCCACGTCCGCGAACGCCGACTGAAACGCGTACGTGCTGACCTCGTGCCACCACGGACACGGCCGCTCCGGACCGGCGTCCGCGTCTGGAAGGCTCTTCTCCGGCGGACAGTCACTCTTGTCGGTGCGTTTTCCCTGTTCGAGGGCAGTGTTGTCGGCGTACACGTAAGAAGAGGTCCGTACGCCAACACGCGGCTACTGGTGTGCCGGAAACACCGTCAGGCCGGGATCGCCCAGGGCCCCATCGGAACGGTGCGGCTGCTGTGTCCGGCCGCGTCGAAGACGCGGCCCATGCGCTTGGCGGTGTGCAGGGCGATGGTCCGGTCCAGCACCGCGAGGGTCGGGCAGCGTGCGGCCAGGTCGACCTCCAGATGGTGCACCTCGTCGACCGAGCGCAGCCACAGGATCACCAGCAGGTTGTGGGTGCCCGCGGTGGTGGCGATGAAGCGGACGCTGGGAACGGCGGCCAGAGAACGGGCGACGCCGCTCAGGTCGGCGGCGGGCACCCGTGTCCACAGCGAGACCGTCACCGGGCGTTCGATCAGGGGCGCGGCCACGTCACAGCGCAGGGCGGCCTCCCCGGTGGCCAGCAGCCGTTCGCAGCGGCGTCGCGCGGTGGCCGCGCTGGTGCCCGTGCGTTCGGCGAGCTGCTGCCACGGCATCCTGCCGTCCCGGCTCAGCTCCGCGAGCAGCCTGCGGTCCAGCTCGGACAAGTGTCTGGCGGCCGGCCGTGCGGCCGCTGCCCCGAAGGAGCGGGGGAGCGCCCCGTGCGCGAGGGCCTGGGACTGGCCCGGGTCGAGCGCGTCGAGTCGCCACCGGCTCGCCTCGGTGACCACGGTGGTGGCGATGGTCACCGTGGACCCGACCACCCCGGGAAGCCGTTCGACCCGGTCCAGCAGATAGCGCGTGAACGCGCCGGGCCCTGGCGTGATCACTTCGACAAGCAGGTCGTGACTGCCCGCGGTGATCTCGACGGTGACGGCGGCCGGGTCGTCGACCAGCGCGGCGGCCACGTCCTCACGTCGCCCGGGCGCGCACCGGAGCGCGACGAACGCGACGAAGGCGTCGGCCCGCGGGCCCGGCACAGCGGTCACCCAGGCCGTGCCGCTCGCCTGGAGCTGTTCCCAGCGCCGTGAGGCGGTCGCGGCGGTGCAGCCCAGCACGGCGGCCAGCTCGGACCAGGTGGCGCGCGGCTGTACCTGGAGCGCGTGCACCATTGCCAGTTCTTCCTCGCTGATCATGCTCGTTCCTTGCGTTTGTCCGGTCATTTATGACTGATTCGGTCTGTGTGGGTCGTAGATGTGTCGTCACCCACATCATCGTCCCAACCGCCGAGCCCCTCCCCAGGGGAATGCCCGAGGGAACACGATGAACCTTCTTGACGACCTTCTCGACGACACCGGAGACATGGCCGGCGATCTGATCAGGCTGCGCCGGAGTCTGCACCGGGAACCCGAGGTCGGGCTCGCCCTGCCCCGGACTCAGGAGAAGGTCCTGGCCGCCCTGGACTCCCTGCCCGTGGCCGTCGCCCAGGGCCGGTCACTGTCCTCGGTGACCGCGGTGCTGAAGGGCGCCAGGCCCGGACCGACCGTCCTGCTGCGCGCCGACATGGACGCGCTGCCGATCGCCGAGCAGACCGGCCTGCCCTTCGAGTCGCGTTTCACCGACCGCATGCACGCCTGCGGGCACGACCTCCACACCGCGATGCTGGTCGGTGCGGCGCAGCTGCTCGCCCAACGGACGGACCGGATGGCCGGTCAGGTGGTGCTGATGTTCCAACCCGGCGAGGAAGGAGGCCACGACGGCGCCGCTCTGATGCTCCAGGAAGGCGTGCTCGAGGCCGCCGGGGACCGGCCGGTGGCCGCCTACGCCCTCCACGTCAGCGCGCGGCACTACCCGCGCGGCCGCTTCGCGACCAGGCCCGGGCCGCTGATGGCCGCCTGCGCGCGGCTGGACGTCACCGTCCACGGCAGCGGTGGCCACGGGTCGGCCCCCCACCATGCCCGCAACCCCATCCCCGCGGCCTGCGCCATGGTCGGCGAGCTTCACGCCTACCTCTCCCGTGGCGTCGACCCGCTGCAGCCGGTCGCCCTGAGCGTGGGCACCATCCACGCCGGAACCGCGGCCAACGTCGTCCCGGCGACCGCGCACTTCCAGGCGACCGTCCGCACCTTCGACCCCGCCGTCAGCGACCAGCTGGCCCGCGCTCTACCGAGGCTGTGCGAAGCCGTCGCGGCCGCGCACGGCGTCCGCGCCGAGGCCCGCTACCTCGTCGAGTACCCGGCGACCATCCCCGCCCCCGAGGAGTCGCTCTTCGCCGCGGACGTCACCCGCGAACTGTTCGGGGAGCGGCGCTACCAGGACATGACCCAGCCGCTCACCGCGTCGGAGGACTTCTCCCGCGTCCTCGACCAGGTGCCGGGCACCATCGTGCAACTCGGTGCCGCACCGGCCGGGCAGAGCCTCGAACACGGGCCCGGCAACCACTCCCCGCACGTCGTCTTCGACGACCACCTGGTCGCCGACGGCGCCGCACTGTACGCCGGGCTGGCCCTGGCCCGGCTCCTCCGGGAGCCCGGCCCCGCCGACCGCCCGCTCGGCTGACCCGAACCGCGCCAACCCCGCCCCGTCACCCCGCCCCGCCACTCCCACCCCGGTGTCGCCCGGTCGGCCGGCTCCCGGCCGCCCTGTGACACCCTTACCGCTGGAGACATTCATGGAAAGACAGCCCGGCCGAACCACCTCGGTCGAACAGCGCTCGATCGACCACGTCCCCGCCGAGGAACGCCACGGCAAGCCATGGCACCTCTTCACACTCTGGTTCGCCTCCAATGTGCAGATCACCGGGCTGGTCAACGGAGCCCTCGCCGTCATGGTCGGCCTCGACCTGCCCTGGGCGATCTTCGCGATCCTGATCGGCAACCTGCTCGGCGGCGTCTTCATGGCCTGCCACTCGGTCCAGGGACCGAGGCTGGGCATCCCCCAGATGATCCAGAGCCGCGCCCAGTTCGGCTTCTACGGCGCGATCCTGCCGGTGGCCATCGTGCTGGCCATGTACTTCGGCTTCGCGCTCGAAGGCGCTGTCATCAACGGCCACGCCGTCGCCGGCTGGCTGCACATCCCGTACGCGGCCGCCGTCGTGCTGTCCAATCTGGTCACACTCGCCGTCGCCGCCGCGGGCTACAAGTTGATCCACGCCGTCAGCAGGTACCTGTCCGTCGTCTCGGGTCTCGTCTTCGTCGCCCTCTTCGTCGAGCTGGGCACCCACCTACCCGCGCACTACCACGGCACTTCGGTCAACGCGGGAACGGTCCTGCTGGCCGTCTCCATCTTCGCCTCCTGGCAGATCACCTGGGCGCCCTACGTCTCGGACTACTCCCGCTACCTGCCCGAGGACACCTCACCCCGGAAGACCTTCTGGTGGACCTACCTCGGCGCGGCCGTCGGCGGCTCCTGGGTCATGATCATCGGCGCCATGGCCGCCGTCATCGGGGCCGACGCGCTCGGGCAGGACGCCATCGGGTTCCTGGCCCACCAGTTCCCGGCCGTCTCCTGGCTGCTGGCCGCCGCCCTGATCATCGGCGGTGTGCCCGGCTCCGCCCAGAGCCCCTACGGCGCCTTCCTCACCGCCCTGAGCGCGGTGTCCCCCCGCGGGCGGACCAACGCCGGCCCGCGCGCCCGGATGGTCTTCACGGTCGTGTTCACCGCCGTCACCACCGTGCTCGCGATCCTGGTCGGCTCGGACACCATGACCCTGTTCGAGAACATCATCCTGACCCTGCTCTATCTGCTGATCCCGTGGACCGCGATCAACTTGACCGACTACTACCTGGTGCGCCGCGGCGACTACGACATCGAGTCCTTCTTCCTCAAGGACGGCCCCTACGGCAGGTGCGACTGGGGAGCCGTGGTGATCTTCCTCCTGGCGATCGCGGTCGAGTTCCCGTTCATCAACAGCACCGTCTACGAGGGCCCGCTCGCAAGCAGCATGGGCGGCGCCGACCTCTCCTGGCTCGTCGGCCTCGTCTTCGGCACAGCCGCCTACTACCTCTACGCGGTACGGATCCGCCGGGCAGCGCCCCTCACCACGGCCGCTCAGGCGGGATCGGCGGCGCCCGAAGCCGTCGGCCCCGCCGCCTGACCCTTCGACAACCTCCATCGCGGCAGGTCAGGGGCGCGCCGGAACGGCGGGATGCACACTCCACCGGTGAGGGTGAGCACCACGGCGAGGAGGAACAGCGCCTGGCCGACGGAGAGGCGGGAGCCGTAGGCCAGGCCAGCGGTCCGGCGACCGCGATCACTGCGGCCGCCACAAGCGCCACCACACGCCGGACAGCGTCCGACGGAGGCTGAGTGACGCACCGTGGAACGCTCCCGCCAACCGCGCTGCCGCCGCGCTTGGCGCCACCTTTCCACCGCGCAACCCGCGGCCCCGGCCGGAGGCCGTCTCGCGAGCAATGCTCGGAACCTGTGGATCGCTGCCGGGAGGGGCGCGTCCGATGCGCGGCGTTCCCCAGCCCGCCGGCTACACGGCGAACACGGTGACGATCTCCGCACTGCCTTCGGGCCCGCGCGCCAAGAGCAGCGCGCTCACGTCTTGGTCGAATGGGGCGAGGGACTCCTCGTGGCCCAGGAGCCGGCCGGCCTGGTCGGCTTGTTACCGAGGGATGAGCCGGTGCAACAGCGCAGCCCGGCGGTCCAGGTAGTCCAGACATACGACCAGTGGGAGTGACGGTCGATCGGTTGCCCCGACGACCAAGTGCGACGGCTCGCGGCGTGATCTCCGATTGTTGCGCTTGTCCGGAAGGGTTGATCAGAGAGTGTGGTGAGCACGGTCCAGTGTGGTTCACCGGGACCGCGGTTGCTCACCACCGCGCTTACCAGGGCAGCTTCCCGTGCCCGCGGGGATGGTCCCTACGACGACAGGCCCGCGTCGGCATGGCGGTGCTGCTCCCCGCCTGCGCGGGGATGGCCCCCTGGCCGCGCAGGTTTTGAGCACGCTCTGGCACAGTTCCTGGGCACCGGTCGCGGAGTGCCACCGGGACAACAGCATGAGTTGGGGCAGCCCGCAGGACGGTTTGCCGGGGCAGCCCGAATTTCCGGGCACTCTCGCGAGCCGTGGTGGCATCGTATGAACCATGGCAGCGATAGACGACACATCCGAACCCGACAGCCCTGTCCGCAGCGCCTATCCGCCCCTGGTGGAGGCAGCGTGGCTGTATCGGGTGGACCAGGTGTCTCCGGAAGACCTGCCGATGACCGCCGCCCAGGCACTCGCAATGGGAGTGGACACACCGGCCCTGTGCGAGCTCGCCGGTCTGCCGCGCCATGCGGCCCCACGGGACATCCGTGACACGTTCGAGCAGGCTCTCGATGAACTGGGGATCACTCTGCCCGATCACCGCCTGGCCCGGCGATACGCGCTGCGCAGGCTGGCCACGCGATTCACCGCGGGGGAGGTGGATCTCGCCGAGTTGGCATCGGACGAGTGGTCGGAGACGGAGGTCGAGACCGCTGAGGAGCAAGCGTTCGTGGCGCTACTCCCGCCATGTGCGTGCTGCATCGAGTACACGCTGGGGCTCGACGCGGCGGCATGGGAAGCACAACTGCAGGTCGCGGCCTGTGCCTTGGTTTCGCATCCCACTGTCGGGCCGCGCTTCTGACGAGGGGGATCAGCCACTCGCGAACAAAGCCGGGGGATGGCCCCGGCAGGGGTGACCACCCCAGCGGACGTCCTGCTGCTCCCTGTCTGCGTCGGGATGGTCCCGGCGTACTGAGCATGCGCATCGCCGACGTCGTCCTCTGGGGTCTGAGCCCCACTTACGACCTGCGTGACCACCTCGACCGGACGGCCTGTCTGGTCGCCGGAGGCGGCCTGGAGCACGGCGAATGGGGCCGCTATCTGTCCACCCCCGGCTACCGGAACACCTGCCCCGACTGACGACCTCTCCAGGGGGCGCCCACCCGTCGCCCGCAGATCGCCGAGGGGACCCCGGGACGCCGGTGCGGTGTGGTGTGGTGGGGTGGAGGCAGTACGCGTGACGTACGACCGGATCCGGACGTACGACCGGATCCGCCGGAGAGATCGACTTCCTCGCCCATGCCCTCGCCAACGGCGCGACCTGCATGGAGGAGGCGGTCCGCGTGGCTGCCGAGACCACGCCCCGCTTCCGGCCGCTCGGGGCCGCCGACGTCGTCGAGAAGAACGGGCCGCACGACCCCGTCACCGTCGCCGACCGGGCCGCCGAAGGCGCACCTCACCGGCTCTGCCCCCTGCTCCCGCACCCGCGGGGACGGTCCCTTGCTCCCGCATGCGGGAGGTCTCTCCGGGAGGTCTCTCGCCCTCCGCGTTGATGCGCAGTCAGACGGTTCTGCGCCTGCATGGTGGTGTCACGGCGCGGTGCCGGCGGGCCTTTGCCTCGGGTTCATGGGGGCCAGGCCCGGGTGAACTATCTTGGGCGGCAGTGAGATGAGAAGGAGACACTCCGTGGCATCCGGGCAGCAGGCGCGTGCACAGGCGGCAGCGATCACGCCGGGCAGGCGCTCGTCCGAGGCGAAGGAGGAGGCCGGGGCGGCCTCTCCCGCCGAGCGGGTGCGGGCGCTGTTCGGCGGGCACCGACTGTCTCCCGCGCAGCGGCGTATCGCCCAGTTCCTGACCGATCACCTCACCGAGGCCGCGTTCCTGTCCATCACCGAACTCGCGGAGCGCGTGGGGGTCAGTCAGCCGTCCGTGACCCGGTTCGCCTCCTCGCTGGGATTCAGCGGCTACCCCGCGCTCCGGGAGGCGCTCCAGCCCCTCGCGCTCAGCGCGGTCGCCGGTGCACCGGGCGAGGGGGAGGAGCGGCATCGTAACGAGCTCCAGTCGGCGATCGACGCCGAGATCGAGAACCTGGCCTCCCTGCGGCGTGCCCTCGCCGACCCCGACCGGATCGTCGGCATCGGCCGTGAGCTGGCCCGGTCCGTCCCCCTGACGGTCGTCGGCCTGCGGATCTCGGTCTCCCTCGCCGAGTACTTCGCGTACGCCGCGCGGCGCATCCACCCCGATGTCCGGGTGGTGACACGGGGGGGCAGCGTCGCCTACGACGGGCTGCTCCAGGCGCGTGAGGCGGGCGGCACGTGGGTGCTGGCCTTCGCGATGCCTCGGCACGCCAAGGAGACCCTCGCCGTCGTGCGTGCCGCCCGTGGTGTCGGGCTGCGCGTCGCGCTGATCACGGACCTGGCGCTCGGGCCGCTGGCCGACGAGGCCGACGAGGTGTTCACCGCGGGCACGGGCTCGCGACTCGTCTTCGACTCGTACGCGGCGCCGGGGGTGCTGTCCGCGGGCATCCTCCAGGCCATGGCGGACGCGGACCCGGAGCGTACGCAGACCCGGCTCGAGAAGTACGAGCACGCGGCGGAACAGCACGATTTCTTCCTGAACGACTGAGACCGACCGAAACGACCGAAACAACCGAAACGGCTGGGCCGGGGTTCGGGTCTCTGCACGATCATTTGGCATGAAAATTTTCATGCACTTGCTTACTTGGCGGTATATATATTTACTGCAAGGGCCCCAGGGACCGAACGGAACATCGAAGGCCACCCCCTCCTCCTCAGATGGCCCCGATGTTCCGACGGTCCGCGCCGCGTCATCGCGGATGCTCTGTGGCGGCTCCGACCAACCCCTGGGTCGGAGCCGCCATACAGAGCCACACCCAGGCGGCCCCGCTCTCGGGGTGCATGCTGCAGACCAAGGCCGGCGCCCTCCCATCGCCGCCCCCAGGGGCGTGATCACCATCCCTGACGATGTTCAGGCCCTCGTCGAGACCTTCCACGACGCGTCGCATCGAGCGGACGACGGCGCTGTTGCGGCGGGGCGAGCGGCCCGCGATGCGGGTCCGGCGATCAAGGTGAGGGGGCGCCGCGGTGCCTGACGAAGCAGGTCTCCAGACCGGTCAGGAATCGAGAAGCCCCGGCCGCCGCGCAGCTCCTAGTGTGATGTTCATGGCAACCACCACTTCCTCCGCAGCCCACCCGTCCCTCGCGTCCATCACCCTCGAGGTGGCCGACCTCGACTCCGCCCGCCGCTTCTACAGCGCCTTCGGGGTGGACGAGCACGTACGCCTGCGGGCGTCCGAGGCGCACTCCACCGGGTTCCGCGGCTTCACCCTGGCGCTCACGGTGTCCGGCCCGGCCACCGTCGATGGCTTCGTCGGCGCCGCCGTGGACGCGGGCGCCACGGTGCTGAAGCCCGCCGCGAAGTCGCTGTGGGGCTACGGCGGCGTCGTCCAGGCCCCGGACGGGACGATCTGGAAGATCGCGACCTCGGCGAAGAAGGACACCGGCCCCGACACCCGCGAGATCGACGAGGTCGTCCTGCTGATCGGTGTCGAGGACGTGAAGGCCACCAAGGAGTTCTACGTCGGCCGGGGCCTGAGCGTGGCCAAGAGCTTCGGCGGCAAGTACGCCGAGTTCGCCGCCGGCCAGGCCGGTCCCGTCAAGCTGGCGCTGTACAAGCGCCGCGCCCTGGCCAAGGACCTCGGCGTCCCCGCCGACGGCACCGGCTCGCACCGCGTCGTCCTCGGCGGCACCGCCGACGCCTTCAGCGACCCGGACGGCTTCGCCTGGGAGGCCGTCGCACCGATCGCCCCCACGGCATCCTGACTCCCGGCGGAGCCGGGCGGGCCGGATCCGCGATGAACCGCCGGCACAACAGATGAACCACCAGAACGACAGGAGAGATCATGAAGTTCCGGTCCCACGTCGAGCCGCCCGAGCCCATGCGGGGCCTGGAGGTTCCGCCCGAGGTGGTGGCGGCGCTCGGCGGGGGCGCGCGCCCGCCGGTGACCATCACGGTCAACGGGCACTCCTGGAGGAGCCGGGTCGCCATCCTGCGCGGCCGCCACCTGCTCGGCCTGAGCAACGCCAACCGGCACGCCGCCGGTGTGGAGATCGGCGAAGAGGTCGAGGTCGAGCTGGAGCTCGACACCGAGCCGCGCGTCGTCGAGGAGCCCGCGGACTTCGCCCAGGCCCTGGACGCAGACCCGGCCGCCCGCGCCGCGTACGACAACCTCACCCACAGCCGCAAGCGCGAGCACGTCCGCGCCATCGAGAGCGCGAAGAAGCCCGACACGCGCCAGCGACGCATCGAGAAGGCCATCGCCACCCTGCGGGGCTGACCTCCGAAGACAAAGTCCGCACGGCACCGCAACCGCCGCGCGGAGGCCTGACCCTGCCCGACTCCCCTGAAGGAACAAGCATGTCGAAGCGACTCATGACCGGTCTGTACTGGTTTTTGGCCTTCGAGTTCGCGCTGGGCGCCGTGACCAAGTACTGGCCGGGCGACACGATATTCAGCTCCGCGTACTCCGCGAAGTTCGTCGAGTGGGGCTACCCCTCCTGGATGCGCTTCGTGGTCGGTGCCCTGGAAGGTGTCGCAGCCGTCCTGCTGGTGATCCCCCACAAGCGAGCCCGCTTCCTGGGCGCCGCGACGCTGCTGTTCGTACTCACCGGCGCGGCCACCACCCACATCGTCAACCACGACCCAGCGTCGGAGAGCTGGGCCGCGCCCACCCACCTCCTCGTCATGGGCATCCTCGCGCTGGCCAATTGGCCCGCCGACTGGCGGGACCTCCTGCGGGCTCCCACCGCGCCGACAGCCCGAGCGCCACGGCCGTCCGGCGAAATGACAAGGGTGCGGCACCTTGGAGGGAATCCCTGACCTGCACCGACCCGCGGCGCGCCCTCGCCGGACTGCCGCCGCACCGGCGCCACCGGTCGCCGGCGAACCGCTTCCCGCACCTGTGGGGATGACCCTTTGGTCCACGGCTGTGTGCCATGCGAACTGCTGTGTTCTCCGTGGTCGGGGGTGCCACCGCGTGCCGTCCATACGCGTGCTCCTTACTTGCCGAGCGGTTGGTGCCGGATGAGTTGTGGGAGTTGTTCCGCAGGGTGGTGTCGGAGGCAGTGGTGATACGTCCACAAGGAGGGGGCCGCCGGCGTGCCGGGGATCGCGGCCAGCACTTCGCGGTCCCCGTACCGGCGTCGGCCGCCGCCCTGTGGTCGTGCCGGAGTGGGCGGGACCACCCGCCTTGCCCTTCTTGACGACCTGGGTCTGGTCGGAGGCGGCGGCGATGTATTTCGGTCCGATGAGCGGTCCTCGCTCGAGCCTGAGCTCTCGTTCCCTGCCGTTCCAGGGATGGATCGGGTCGGACTCGGCAAGTTCGGCCGGGCGAGGTTCAGTTCTGTTGTGCACGAGCGGTCAACTACGCGCACCGGATTGGCGTCGTCCTACGGCCGGGGCTGGGACCGGTCCGGTCCCAGCCCCGGTAGCGGCTGGTCAGACCTTGCCGTTGTAGTACGTGATGTCCCAGTGGTGCTTCTCGCGGGCGTACACGTTGCCGTTCGGGGACTTGTAGAGCCGGGCCCCGTCGCCGCGCGTGCCGGCCTTCTTGTAGTGCTTCATGACGTACGTGTCGAGACAGGATGTCTGTACCGACATGTCGACCTTGTAGCCGCTGCGGTGAGTGTACGTGCCCCGGGTGCTGTGACCGACCTCGGTGCCGCCGGTGATGACCACTGTGCAGCGGCTGGCCTTCTTGAAGGCGATGGCCCCGGCGACGGTCGCCCGGTTGATGTTCGTGAAGGACGTACAGCCCCTCCGGTTCCAGTCCGAGCAGTTCTTGCTCGACGTCCAGGAGACACCCGCCGCGCGGAACTGCTGGGAGGCGGCCGAGTGGGTGTACTTGGCGGGGGCCGCGTCGGCGGATGGCGCGACCACGAGGAGTGGGGCGGCGACCGCGGCGGCGAGGAGGGTGGGGCTGGTCCACTTGCGCATGACTGTGTGTCCTTTCGTCAACAGACCACCTCACCCGTTCAGGTGAGGTGCGGAGATGAAGTCGTCCCCCGCACCGGAACGGCGGCATGCGGACGTACCGCGGCGGGAGCGGTCGGGACGCCGGGAGTGGTGGCACCCTCCCGGCCCGCACACCGTGCCGCCCGAAGGCCCCGCGCCGCTAGCCTCGGCACCCGCCAGCGCTCATGCATCCATGCACGCATGGATGCACCCGGCTGGCCTGCGACGATGCACATGCATAGGGGATGCGACATGGACCGCACACGGGCCGGCGCGGAGGAACCCGCCCTGATCGATCCGGCCGCGGCGCTCACCGCCGTACTCCGGGCGTGGTGGGAGGGGTGCCCCGGGGTGCGTCCCACGCAGAAGGCCCTGGCTCGCCGGGCCGGGGTCGATCAGGCGACCATGTCCCGCTATCTGAACCCGGGACGGCCGACGGCCGCCCCGCCGCCGGTCGTCGAGGCCCTGCACGAGGCCCTCGCAGCACCGGACGGCGAGCTGGGTGAGGCGCTGCTGCTCGCCCGCGCGGCCCAGGAGGCGCGACGCGTGCCACGCGTGCGCGTGCCGCAGGCGCCAGGCGAGGCGATGCGCTCCGGTGCCCCGGGCGCGGTTGTGGTCCGGAGTCCGGCCGCCGTCGCCGTACCAGTAGCCGTCCCGGTGTGGGTGCCCCGGATCCTGTGCTTCCTGTTCGCCTGCGGGGCTTTCGCGGCGGGCCTCTGGCTGAGGCCGTTGATCGTTCCGCCCGGTACCGGCCCGGACACCGGCGGCGCCGACATGGTGGCCTCGCGCGACGAGTGGCCGGTCGTGCGCCTCGGCGACGTGCTGTGGGAGGCGCGTACGGTGCAGTACCTGCTCCGGGCGAAGGGCCACGAGGTAGAGGTGACCGGCACCGTCGACCACACCACCGTCACCGCGATCACCGAGTTCCAGAAGTCCCTCGGCCTCGTCCGGGACGGCCGCGTCGGCCCCCAGACCTGGCCGAGGCTCGTCGTCCCGCTCGACGGAGGTGACTACGGTCCGGCGGTCGAGGCACTCCAGTCGCTCCTCACCGGTGCCGGCTATCCGACCGTGGTGAGCGGCACCTTCACCGCCGAGACGGAGGACGTGCTGCGCATCTACCAGGCCGAACGGGGACTCCCCGTCACCGGCAGGGCGACCAACCGCGACTGGCTGTCCCTGGTGAGCCACCAGGGCCCGCGCCTGCACGGCTGAGACAACCGAGGGCCCGGGGGCAGGACCGTCTCGACAGCTGACACGGGCCCCTCCGGATTCCCCGGTGCAACAGGCAGGTTCGGTCAGAGGAACGGGGCGGCGGGGTGGCGGGGTATGAGCCGGCCCCTTCCTCCATCGCCCGCAGAGCCGGCGCGGTCCGCTCGGCGCGGCGGCGTCGGCGACGGCGGTGAACAGTTCGATGGCGTGCCGGTACGCCGCGGCTGCCTCGGCCTGCCGGCCGAACCCCTCCAAGGCGCGGCCGATGAGCTGGTGGGCGCCGGCCGGTCCCCAGGCGTCCTCGCATGCGTGGAACACTCCGAGCGCCGCCCGCGTGGCGGCCGGTGCCTCCTGATGGTGCTCGACAGCCCGCGCGTACCGCCCTTGTTCCAGGCGGGCCGGGCCGAGCGCGTCGAGTCCGGCGGCCCGCTCCACGTCGCGCTCGGCACGGGAAGCCGCGGCCCGGCCCACCGCGGCCATGGCCTCCCGGCTGCAGCGCCGATCGAAGTACCAGCTGAGCGAGGGCACGAGAGTGCCGAGCGCGACGGGCCATCCCCGGGTGCCGGCGGCGGCCGTCACCAGGCCGAGGACGCTGGTGTGTTCGCTGTCGCGCCAGGCCGACGCGGCCGGTTCACCTCCGGGAAACGCGGTACGGGCGGGTGACAGCGCACCGGCGGCCCGGTGCGCGGTGTCCACGAGCCAGTGGTGCAGCCGCTGCGCTGCCGCGGCCCGAGTGGCGGGCCGGTCCTGCGCGGCGGACTGCTCGGTGGCGTACAGCCGCAGCAGATCGTGGGTCTGCCGGCGGCCGGGCGCGGAGGCGGGGGTGAGCAGCCCGGCCTCGGCCGGGTCGTCGAGCACCGTGGCGGCATGCCGCCCGTCGCGGCCGAGGAGGGCCGCGGCGGCCTCCGTCCCGGTGCGCCGGGCCGGTACGAGAGGGAGGAGGCGGAAGAGCCGCGCCTGCAGGGGTGTCAGATGCCGGTAGGTGCAGGCGAAGACCTGCCGGACGTCGTTGTCCCCGGCCTTGAGCAGGGGCAGCCGGGGGCGCTCGTCCCGCAGCTGCGCCGACAGGTGCGCCAGGCTCCAGGTCGGGGAGATGGCCGGCCGGCTTGCCGCGATGCGTACGGCCAGAGGCAGCCCGCCGCAGGTGGCGACGATGTCAGCGGCCGCGTCGGGTTCGCGTGCGATCCGGCCGGGACCGGCGATGGCGGCGAGCAGGGTTCGTGCGTCCTGCTCGGGCAGAGGGTCAAGGGCGAGGCGGTGGACCCCGGCGAGCCCCGAGAGACGCGAGCGGCTGGTGACCAGCGCCCGGGAGCCGCCGCTGCCCGGCGGGAGCGGTCTGACCTGGGCCTCGCTCGCGGCGTCGTCGAGGACGAGCGTCGTCGAGGACGAGGCGCACGTGCCGCTCGGCGAGGACGGTGCGCAGGAGTCCGGAGCGCACCCCGATGGCGGCCGGGATCCGCTGGTCCGGGACGCCGAGTCCGGACAGCAGGGTGTGGAGCGCGGCGGCGGGGCCGGCGTCGGCCCGGGTGCCACGCAGATCGGTGAAGAGACGACCGTCGGGGAACCGGTCGGCCGCCGCGTGCCCCACCCACAGAGCCAGGGTGGTCTTGCCGACGCCGGGTGGCCCGGATACCAGGACGGGCGTAGATGCCGGGCCGTCAGCAGGGTGCGGAGTTCGGCCACGTCGTCGGCGCGTCCGCTGAAGTCGCTCGGCGCGGGCGGCAGGTCGGCGGTCGTCGGGCGGACCGGCGCGGTGCGAGGCGCTGTCGATGCTGCCGGCTGAGTGGATGCCCGAGCGACAGCGGCTGTCTCTGCGGCTGCCGAAGCGACGGCACTGGCGACGTTTCGCACGGCCTCGGCAGCCAGCAGCTCGCGCCGGGCGACCCGTAACTCCCCTTCCGGTAACCCCAGGCGGCGCTCATAGCGGCCCAGGATGTCGTCGGAGGGTACGCGTCGGGCGTGCTCCCCGTCTCCGACGGACGTGTGCGAACTGAGATGCAGGAGCCGTGCCAAGGCGCGCTGCGACAGTCCGCGCTCCTGCCGGACGCGGCGCAGGGTGAGGGCGAGGCGCCGGCGCTGCGGGCGGGCGTCGGTCAAGGTCGTGGGCATGGTCGGAGTCCGGTGGGGGAGTGACCGATCCGCTGGTGGCCGACCGGTCCGGCCGGATTCACTTCAAGGCATTCGCCGGCAGGCGGGGGCGAGGACGTGAGTACGGAGAGGAGAACGCTGATGGGTCGGCGTGTACGAGCGGCCGGAGCCATGGCTGTGGTGGCGGCGTCCCTGGCTTTATCCGGAGTTCCGGCCGCCCAGGGCAACCGAGAACACGACGAACGACGAAGGCTGTTACCGGGGGAACGCCACTGACGGGGTGTTCAAGCGTGAATGGGTGGACTACGGTGCCCGCGTCACCGGATCCGCGGACTACGGATCTATGGTGTACGTGGTCTGCCAGGCGGACAACGGCGGTTGGGACGGGGTCCACACCCGGTACGGCAGGCCGTTCACCCCCTGGGGCAGGCTCAGCGACGGCAGCTACGTCTACGACGGGTGGATCGGCGCCCCGACCGTCGCCGAGGACGGCTACTCGCCCGGGACGCCGGCCTGCGTCTTCGGCCCGTGAGCCGGAGGGCGAGCCGGGCCTGAACCAGAGGACACGACATGGACTCTGCCCGGTCCTGCTCCGCCGGACAGGCCCTGTCCCTCCGCCCGGGGACCGCGGCCCCCGCGGACTCCTACCCGCTCCTCATGCTCCAGACGTTTCGCCAGAGGTTGTCCGGGATCACCCGACGTACACCACCACCGGGGAGACCCCTCGCGCGAAGCCCTTCCCGGACAGGCGGCCGCCTCCGCCGCGCCGAACGGACTGCCGGTGCCCGGCGGCGGGCATAGTAGGGGAGTGATCACCAAAAGTGACGGGATCGACGGCGGCCGTGGGGGATCCGAAGGCGCCGGTGACGAGGAGGCGCAGGTCATCGTGGTGGGGGCGGGACCGGCTGGTTCCGCTGCCGCGGTACACCTGGCGCGAGCCGGTGTGGACGTGCTGCTCCTGGAGAAGAGCGGTTTCCCCCGGGAGAAGGTGTGCGGTGACGGGCTGACCCCGCGCGGCGTGCACCAGTTGGTGCGGCTGGGCATCGACATCGACGCGCCGGGCTGGATGCGCAACAAAGGAATGCGCTGGGTCTGCGACGGACACCAGGCGGAGCTGGACTGGCCCCGCCTGGGCGCCCTTCCCGACTTCGGGCTCACCCGCAGCCGGCACGACTTCGACGACCTGCTCGCCGCCCGAGCGAGCGCCACCGGAGCGCGCCTGCGCACCCACGTGAAGGTGACGGGCACCCTGACCGACCGGGCGGGGCACGTCATCGGCGTGACGGCCTCCCGCGGGCCGGACGCGGAACCGGTGCGCTACCGGGCCCCGTTGGTGGTCGCGGCCGACGGCGCCTCGGCGCGTACGGCTCTCGGCCTCGGGTTCGAACGTGATGTGAAGCGACCCGTCGCGGCGGCCGCCCGCCGGTACTACCGCAGCGAGGCCCGCACCCACGACCCCTACCTGGAGCTGTGGGCCGACCTTCGCTGTCCCCGCACCGGACTCGACCTGCCCGGATACGGATGGGTGTTCCCCATGGGGGACGGCCGCGTCAACGTGGGCCTGGGAGCCCTGCCGCAGCAGCGGCGGCGCCGGCCCGTGGACCTGCGGGCGGCACTGGAACACTGGCTGCCCCGCCTGCCCGAGGAGTGGGGCCTGCACGAAGGGAACGCCGATTCCCCCTTGCGCAGCGCGCCGCTGCCGATGGGCCTGAACCGGCGACCGCAGTACCGCCGGGGCCTGCTGCTCGTGGGTGACAGCGCCGGCATGGTCAGCCCGTGGAGCGGTGAGGGCATCGCCCAGGCGATGGAGGCCGCCGAGGTGGCGGCGGAGACCATCGCCCTGGCGCTGGCCCGGCCGGCCGGGCCGCGCCGGGAACACGCGCTGCATCAGT
This sequence comes from Streptomyces sp. NPDC021012, assembly GCF_044333355.1. Lineage (NCBI taxonomy): Bacteria > Bacillati > Actinomycetota > Actinomycetes > Kitasatosporales > Streptomycetaceae > Streptomyces > Streptomyces sp. NPDC021012. The sequence goes on along the minus strand of NZ_JBIRQU010000002.1, from coordinate 381,554 downwards.
ACCCGGCCGAGATCCAGCGCCGATGGGCGCGCTACTACCGGCTGGGGAACCTCGCGGGCGATCTGCTCTTCTCCCGGTTCGGCTACCGGCCGATCCTCCACCCCCGGGTGATGGCGTCGCCGCATCTCTTGCGGGTCCTGGCACGCCTGCTGACCCATGTCAGCGACGAGCCCGCGCAGGACACCACCGACGCCGTCCTCCACGCACTCCTGCGCCTCGTCCCCGTACCGCGGCGACAGCCCGTGCAGTGAGCGAGCGGTCCCTTCTCCAACTCCCGCTCCAGCTGAACGAACTGCCGCTCCCCGAGCCTGGGCGGCGACTGCGGCCGGCCGAACCGCCCTGCCGCCAGGCCTGACGCCACCGCTCCACCGACCGCACGGTGACCCGAAGGCCGGTCGGAACGTTCTGGCTGGACAAGCTGGTCAGCCCGCTGTCCGTGGGCCTCGACCGGTTGCGGCAGGACCGCATCCCGGAGAAGGCTCTCGCCAGGGGTGCGGATCCTCGTCCACCTCGCGTACGTCTTCTCGCTCGGGGCCAAGGCCGGCCTCCGCTACACAACCGCCGTCGCCGCCTCGGCTGCCGAGTACGAGACGCCCATGAGCTGAGCTGACGGACCGCTTCCCGTGAGACGTCGGAAGGCATGAGCGGAGCGTCGGGCGATGAGGCTTTCCGAAGGTTTCTGGCTGCGTTCCAGGTCGGTGACCTCTGCAGCGGGATCGCGGCAGAGCCCCTCGTCGTCGGCGTGGTGACTCACTCATCACACCGGCGATGGGTCCGGTCGTTCTGACGCCGTACCGCGACAGCGTCCTGGCCGCTCCGACGACGGGTTCGTAGCCGGCACCGGCGAACCCGTCCGTCAACCACCCGCGATCGCCCCGTTCGTGCACCCTCAGAGGGCGCGCGAACGGGGTTGCGTGTCGGGCAGGCCTCATGCGGCGGCCGGCCCATCAACTCGCGAAAAGCTCGATTTCGGGCAAATATGTCAAATACGGGCCAAACTTCGGCGCGCCCAGACCTCGGACGCCCCGCCCGCGCCGGCAGCCGACGGCGGGACCATCTCGACCCGTCGAACCGTTTCGTCGACGTCCGCGGGGAACGACCTTCGGAAGGTGTATTCATGTACCCCGCACTCAGCACCGGCGCGCTGGCCGAGCTGCGCCGGCCCCGCCCGTACCCCGCCGTGTCGCTCGTGATGCCGACCCACCGCCGAGAACCGGACAATGCGCAGGACCCTGTACGGCTGCGCAACCTCCTGGCCCGGGCGGAGAAGGAGCTCGAGGACGACCCGGGCGTGACGCGGGAGCGGCGCGCGGACGTGCTGAGCCAGCTGGAACGGGCGGTCGCCGAGATCGACCTCGTCCACGCGGAGGACGGCCTGGTGATCTACGTGGCGCCGGGCGAGCACCAGGTGTGGACGGTGGCCCGGACGGTCCCGGAGCGGGTGGTGATCGCCGACACGTTCCTCACGCGCAACCTCGTCGCCGCCCGGTCGGCCGAGTGGCCCTACTGGGCGCTGACCGTGGCGGCGGACCGCATCGCCCTGTGGAACGGAGCGCCGGAGCGGGCCGTCGAGCACACGGCCGACGGCTTCCCGCTGACCCGGAGCCTGGAGGACCCGGACGCCGAACGCAAGGAACGTATCGGAGATCTCCCGAGCACCTTCCGGGACGAGGACACGCGCACCTTCTTCCGGGAGGCGCACGACGCCCTGCGGACCGTCCTCGCCTCCGAACCCCGCCCGCTGTACGTGATCGGCGAGGCCCCCGCGGTCTCGCTCCTGGAAGAGACCGGATCGCTGCCGCAGGGTACGGCCACCCTCCATCAGGGCGGCCTCGGACGAGGGCCCGAGGAGGCCGTACGCAAGGCGGTGTCCCCGCTGCTCACCGCCCACGCGGAGGCCGTGACGGCCACCGTACTGGCCGAGCTGGACGCGGCACGGGGCCGACACGAGTACGCCGGCGGTCTCGACGAGGTGCACCAGGCCGCGCAGGAGGGCCGGATCCGTCTGCTCGCCGTCGAGGAGCACTACCGGACCGTCGTGCGCGACTACGGCGACCACCTCGAACCCGCGGACGCCTCCGACCTCGACTCCCGCGACGACATCGTGGACGAGATCGTCGAACAGGCCCTGGAGAAGGGCGCCGAGGTGCGATTCGTCCCCGACGGCTCCCTGGCCGACGCGAACCGCATCGCCGCCGTACTGCGCTTCTGACGACGAGGCAACGGCCATCGCCCACGACCGCGCGCCACGGAGGAACGCAACGTGAACACCCCACTGCCCCGCCCGAGCCGGCCGGTCCGCGCCCGGGCGGCGAGCGCCGTCGTCGCCGTCGTCGCGAGCACGCTCGCAGCAGCCGGCCTCGTGTCCTGCGGCTCGGACGGGGACAAGGCCGGGAGACCCGCGTTCAGCGAGCACCCCACGGCGCCCGACACCGCCTCGTTCTCCGGCGAGCACCCCTCCTCGGTCGCCTCGGCGGCAGAGTCGCGGATCGCATCCGCGCAGGCCTCGGCCTCGTCCGCGGCAGCCTCGGCCTCTGCCCGGGAGGCGTCGCGCCAGGCGTCGATCGGCGCCGAGCTCGAACGCTCCCGGCAGGCGGCGGAGGACGCTCTGAAGGGCGTCGAGGGCAGGGGGAACGCTTTGAACGAGGTCGGGATGACCGGCAAGCCCCGGGCCGACACGAACGGCCTGCTCACCGTGGTCGTCACCATCACCAACAAGACGAACGCGAAGGCGTCCTACGCCGCCCGGGTCGACTTCCTCGACCCGTCGGGCAAGGTCGTCGAGACCCAGTTCGTCGGCGCCGAGGACCTCGCCCCGGGCGAGCGGAAGCAGTCCGTGGTCATCAGCCGACAGCCCCCCGAGCCGGTGCTCACGCCACGGCTCACCGCAGCGCAGAGGTACTGAGGAGGATCAGCGCATGTCCGAACTCATCGTCATCGGCTACGACGACCACGAGGCCGCGGTCAAGGCCTTCGCGACGGTTCAAAAGCTCCGTGACGAACACGTCGTCACACTGACCGGTCTCGCCGTCGTCAAGGTCGACGACGACGGAGAGACCCATGTCGACACCCCCGCGAGACGCGAGGAGATCGCCGTCTCGGCCACGGCCGGCGCCCTCTGGGGGCTGGTCTTCGGCATTCTGATCCTCACTCCGGGGATCGGAGTGGTGGGCGCGGCCCTCGGAGGTCTCATCGGCAAGCTGACCCAGATGGGCGTCGACAACGGCTTCCGGAAGAAGGTGAGTGATCTCCTCGAGCCGGGTTCGGCGGCCGTCGTGATCATGGCCTCCAAGATCACCGAGGACCGGTTCGCCGCGGCCATGGAACCCTTCGGCGGAACCGTCCTCAAGACCTCCCTCCCGGAGGAGAGCGAGCGGGAGCTCGCCGAGCAGCTCGCCGGTCCCGCCGCCTAGAAGGCGGGCCGACCCCAGGGGCCGTGCGACGTACCGCCGGCGGGACCCGATCGACGCCCGCGGTCCGCCGGCTCCCCGGAAGGGAGCCGGCGGACCGCGGGCGTCGGTACGCGGTGCGTCGTGGTCGGCTCAGAAGTCGACGGCGTCGCGGATCAGCGGGCAGGTCATGCAGTGGCCGCCGCCGCGCCCGCGGCCGAGCTCGGCGCCGACGATGGTGATGACCTCCACCCCGGCTTTGCGCAGCAGGGTGTTGGTCTGCGTGTTGCGGTCGTACGTGAAGACGACACCGGGTTCGAGCGCGACGGCGTTGTTTCCGCTGTCCCACTGCTGGCGCTCGGAGGCGTAGACGTCTCCGCCGGTCTCGATCACCCGGAGTTGCGGCAGACCGAGGCCCTTGGCGACGACGTCGACGAACGGGGTGGTGCCCTCGTCGATGATCTCGACGCCCGGCGCCTTGTCGCTCGGCCGCAGCGAGAAGGTATGGACGGCGTCCATGATCCTCGGATAGAGCGTGACGATGTCACGGTCCGCGAAGGTGAAAACGGTGTCGAGGTGCATGGCAGCGCGCAGTTTGGGCATGCCCGCCACGATCACGTGCTCGGCGGCGCCGTTCCTGAACAGGGCGGCGGCGACCTGGGTGATGGCCTGGCGCGAGGTGCGCTCGCTCATGCCCATGAGGACGACCCCGTTGCCCACCGGCATGATGTCGCCGCCCTCGAAGGTGGCCTGGCCCCAGTCCTGTTCGGGGTCGCCCCACCAGACGGTGGAGCCCTTGAAGTCGGGGTGGAAGGTGTAGACGGCCTTCATGAGGAGGGTCTCGCCGTGGCGGGCGGGCCAGTACAGCGGGTTGAGGGTGAGTCCGCCGTACAGCCAGCAGGTGGTGTCGCGGGTGTAGAGCGTGTTCGGCAGCGGCGGCATGAGGTACTCGCGTGCACCGACACCTTCCCGGGCCAAGGACACGTACCCGGAGCGGAACTCCTCGGGCAGATCGGCTGTGGACAGTCCGCCGATGAGGAACTCGGCCAGCTCGCGCGGGGCAAGGGAGTCGAGGAACGCGCGGGTGTCGTCGACCAGTCCCAGGCCGACTTCGTTCGGCACGACCTGCCGGTCGAGGAGCCAGGCCTTCGCCTCGGGGATCGCCACGGTCTCGGCGAGCAGTTGGTGCAGCTCGACGACGTCGACGCCGCGCTCGGTGAGCTTGTTGACGAAGTCGGCGTGGTCCCGCTGGGCGTTCTCCACCCACATGACGTCGTCGAAGAGCAGGCCGTCGGAGTTGGTCGGGGTCAGACGGCGGTGCGCGAGCCCGGGGGCGCAGACCAGGACCTTGCGCAGCCGTCCGACTTCGGAATGGACGCCGAGCGCGGACGGGGCGGAGCTGGTCTCGGTGCTTGTCATGGTCAACCTTTCCGAGGGAAGCCGGACATGTGTCCTGACGGGTTCAGAGCTCGATCCAGCCGGCGGCGAGGGCGACGACACCGACGACGGCCCCGACGACGGAGACCGCGCAGATGACGGCCTCGGCCGGGGAGAACAGATGCCGGTTCTGCTCCCTCCTGGCCTTGACGAACAGGAAGGTGGCCGGGGCGTAGAGGATGAAGGAGACGAGGACGAACTTGAGTCCGGCCGCGTAGAGGAGGAACGCGGTGTAGAGGGTGGCGAGAACGGCGACGACGAGTTCGCCGCGCGTGCCGTTCCCGGCGGCCTGCTCCGCCCGCGGCCGCAGCGCGATCTTCACGGCGAAGGCGGCGGCCAGAAGGAAGGGGATGAGACTCAGGGAACTCGTCAGGTCGAGGGCGAAGTTGAACGCGTCGTCGGAGAAGGCCGTGACGACCAGGACGATCTGACTGAGGGACGTCGTCATCAGCAGGGCCGGGACCGGGACGTCGTCGCCGCTGGACCGCCCGAGGAAGCGGGGCATGTCCTTGTCCTTGGCCGCGACGAAGAGCACTTCGGCGGCCATCAGCGTCCAGGCGAGATAGGCGCCGAGGACGGACACGATCAGGCCGACGCTGACGAAGACCTTGCCCCAGGTACCGACGGCGGCCTCCAGGACGCCCGCCATGGAGGGCTGCCGGAGTTCGGCGATCTCGCTCATGGGCAGGATGCCGTACGACACGATGGTCACCGAGGCGAAGATCGCGAAGACGCTGAGGAAACCCAGGATCGTGGCCCGTCCCACGTCCTCCCGGCGCTTGGCGTGCCGCGAGTAGACGCTCGCACCCTCGACGCCGAGGAAGACGAAGACGGTGGCGAGCATCGTGCCGCGGACCTGGTTGAACAGCGAGCCCGCGTAGTCCGCGCCGCCGAAGTTGTCCGCGAAGACGGACGGCTCGAAGTAGAAGAGCGCCAGGATGATGAAGACGATGATGGGGACGATCTTGGCGACGGTGACGATCCGGTTGATCGCGGCCGCCTCCTTCACTCCGCGGCGGACGAGCAGGAAGAAGCACCAGAGTCCGGCGGAGGACAGGATGATGGCAAGGGCGGTGTCACCGTCGCCGAGTGCCGGGGCGATGGCACCGATCGTCGACATGATCAGGACCCAGTAGGTCACGTTGCCGACGCAGGCGCTGGCCCAGTAGCCGAAGGCGGAGAAGAAGCCGAGGTACTCGCCGAACCCGGCCTTGGCGTACGCGTAGACGCCGGCGTCCAGGTCGGGGCGCCGGATTGCGAGGGTCTGGAAGACGAAGGCGAGCATCAGCATGCCCAGGCCGGCGACCGTCCAGGCGATCAGCGCGCCGGCGACGCCGGTCTCCTGTGCGAACCGCCGCGGCAGGGAGAAGACACCGGCTCCGACCATGGAGCCCACGACCATGGCGGTGAGTGTCAGAAGGGTCAGCTTGGCCGCGGGCGGGGAATCGCCGGAGAAGGCCTCGGTCTTGCTTTCCGCATGGGTCATGGCGTACCTCGTCGACGGGGTCTGTCGGTTGTTGGAGCGACTCCCGACCGGCCGGGGACCTGCTGCGGGCCGGGAGTCGACGGCGCCACCAGCCGGCCAGGACGACACGAACCCCGCAGGCGCTGCCCTGCTCGTCGGACTCCACCGATGCCCCCTGCCCAAGGAAGTGACGGTCGTCGATGCCGACCGCCCCACTGGAAGAGGAATCTAATGCCAAGGGTGTTATTTTGTCCTGATTTGTTCATCCATTCACTCGGGAAGGCCGGGACGGACGGCACGTGCCGGTTCGGTGTCGCTCGCGCCCGGGCGCCTGGGGGATCTGTGGCGTCCGTGGAGTGCCGCTCCTCGGCTGCGACTCCTCCCTCGCCAAGGTCGCCCTCGCTGCCTTCCTTGAGAGGGCCACTGCCTGCGCGCCGCCTCCCCTCACCCGGACCGGCGGCATCGCCCAGACTGAATTTTGGCGAATTGCGCCCGGACCTCCGGCAGGGAGGTTTCAAGTTCCGTGGGCGACAAGGGCTACAGGGCCACGCCGAGCGAGCCGAGGCCCGCCGCGGCACCGAGAACGGGCAGCGGCCGGCGATTCCGCTTCAACACCTCGACGTCATGCTTCAGCTCACCGATGTCCTTGTCGGTCTGGTCGCCGCGTTGGACGAAGAGCGCGAGCGCGCCGCCGACCTCCGCGAACCCCGTACGGATCTCACCGCACAACTCGGCCGGCTGTTCGCTGACGTGCGTCGCCCCGGTCGGCGTCACGAGCGGCTCCGGGGCACCCGCCCGACGATCGAGGATGTGTCGTTCCCCAAGTGCGGCACCGCGTCGGTGGGAGTGGCCCGGCAGTACTGCGGAGCGTTGGGCAAGCGGGCGAACTGCCAGGTCGCAGTCAGCGTCCACGCGGCGACCGACACCGCCTCATGCCCGTTGAACTGACAGCTTCACCTGCCCCGGGAGTGGACGGACGAGCCGGCCCGCTGCCGGACCGCCAGAGTCCCCGCCGACGTCAGCCACCGGAAGAAGTGGCGGTTGGCCCTGGGCCTGCTCGACGCGCTCGCCGACTGGGAAGCTCACACCTCCCGTGGTGGTGGCGGACGCGGGATACGGAGCGAGCACGCCCTTCCGTCCGGCCCTGGAGGACCGGGGCCTGTCCTATGCGGTCGCGCTGACGGGCAAGGAGGTCGCCCATCACGAGGCCGCGGAGCCGGACCGGCCGGCCTATGGCGGGCTCGGACCACCGACGCTGCCGCGTGACCGCACCCCGCCACAAGCCTTGCCCAGGCTGGCTGCCGACGCGCCTGTCTCCGATTTCCGTGAGGTCACCTGGTGTGAAGGCAGCAAGGGCCCGATGACCTCACGGTTCGCGGCACTGCGGGTGCGACCGGCGGGCAAGCAGGCCCCACGGGCCGCCCAGGACGCCGGCGGAGGGCCCTACCAGCGGGACGGGGTGCTGCCGGCACGGACCGTGCTGGTCGAGTGGCCCGCCGAGGAGACCGTCCCGGCCGGGTACTGGATCTCCAACCTGCCGCCGGACACGCCCGTCGAGGACGTGGTGCGGTGGGCGAGGATGCGGTGGCGCATCGAGCACGACTACCGCGAACTCAAACACGGCCTGGTCCTGGACCACTTCGAGGGCCGGACCTGGCGCGGCCGACGGACACGTCGAGGACGATGTCGTTGTCGGCGCCGGAACTGCCCATCAGCAGCGCCGGTTGGGTGGCGCGGTCGGTGAGGACGGCCGTTTCGGGTCAGGCAGCGGTCTGCAGGGCGGGCAGGTAGGCGCCCGACTGGCCGGCCGCGTTGGGGTGGAAGGACTGGCCGAGGGGCCAGTTCAGGGCATGGAGCCAGGGGGTGGCGTCGCACAGTTGGTGGCCTGTGAAGCGATCGGCGACGTTCTGGTAGGTGAAGCCGTTGTGCTGAGCGACCTCGTCGCGGATCACGCTGTTGAGGGCGTCGGCTCCGTTGTTGAGGGCGGTGCGCTTGGTGGTGCTGATGCCGGGGCAGGCGGGGACGGTGAGGTCGTAGAACCTCGGGTAGCCGAGGATCACGACGCGAGACTGCGGGGCGCGGGCGCGGATGGCGTCGTAAAGGGTGTCGAGCTTGCCGGGAAGCTCGGCGCGCGCGGTGGTTTCGGCGGTGGTCACGGCGTCCAGGCAAGCGCTGTCGCTGCCGAACAGGCAGGTCGACATGACCGTGTCGAGACCGATGTCGTTGCCGCCGATCGTCATGCTGACCAGTGTGGTGGTGCCGTCCAGCGGACTCAGCTGGTTGGTGAGGACGTCGGTGGTCTTCGCGCCGCCGCAGGCCTGGAAGTCGAAGGTGTCGGGGGTGGTGAGCTGGTTGTAGAGGTAGGGGTAGGAGTTGACGCTCTGGTTGCAGGCGTTGAGGTACGTGGTGGAGGATCCGCCTCCGGCGGAGTAGGAGTCACCGAGGGCCACGTAGCGCATCCCCGTGGTGGTGGCGAGGGCGGAGCCGGTGGTGGCGACGCTGAGGACCGTCGTCGTCAGCGCGGCGAGGACGGCGGTGAGGGCACGGACGCGGGTTCTGGGCATGCCGAGGGTACGGCTCTTGCGCATGAGGGCCTCCGGGTGGGTGCGTGCGGGTGAAGGGGTGTTCAGGCGCTGCGGGCGCAGCGGAATCCGGCGTGGCCGCTGGTGCTGTCGGGGGTGTTCGCGGTGCGGGCGGCGACGCGGTAACGGTTGCAGTACGAGCGGTGGCACAGGTGGGAGCCGCCGCGGATGACCTTCGCGGCTCCGGTGGCGGGGCCTGCCGGGTCGAGCAGGGGACCCTGAGGATGTTCGGTGGTCCACCAGTCGGCGCACCACTCCCACACGTTGCCCGAGGTGTTGTACAGGCCGTGGCCGTTCGGTTCGAAGGCGTCGACCGGGGCGGTGCCGCGGAAGCCGTCGGCGGCGGTGTTCTTCGCGGGGAAGGTGCCCCGCCAGATGTTGCAGCGGTAGGTGCCGTCCGGGTCGAGCTCGTCGCCCCAGGGGTAGCGCTTCTGCTCCAGTCCGCCGCGGGCCGCGTACTCCCACTCGGCCTCGGTGGGCAGGCGCTTGCCGGCCCAGGCCGCGTAGGCGGCGGCGTCGTTCCACGACACGTGGACGACGGGGTGGTCTCCGCGCCCTTCCAGTGTGCTGCCGGGTCCCTCGGGCCGGTTCCAGGTGGCGCCGGTCACCCCACACCACCACGGCGTACGCGGCGGGCGGGGGGCGCCCCGGCGCAGGGTCGCGGGCAGAAATCCGGCGAACACGTAGGACCAGCCGAAGCGTTCCGCCTCGGTCACGTGCCCGGTGTCGGCGACGAACCGCGCGAAGGCGTCGTTGGTGACGGCGCAGACGTCGATCAGGAACGGCCTCAGCCGAACCGTCCTGACCGGCCCCTCACCGTCCCCGGGAAAGCCCTCCGCGTCGTCCGTGCCCATGAGGAACGTGCCGCCGGGCAGCAGCACCATGCCGTCGGCCGGGGTGTCATGGCGGGGTCGTGGTGAGGAGAGCAGCGGCAGGGGGGCGGCGGACGGCCCGCTGATCCGGGGCTGGGTCGCCCGGGCCGGCGTACAGCAGGCGGCGGGCGCCCCGGCGGTGTGTCCCGTCCCCTCGTCGCCCCGCTCGCGCGCGAGGGAGCCCGGCTTCACGACAGAGCCTGTTCGCGTCGCTGGTCGAGCTCGTGCTGCATGCGGGCGGTGTCGCGGGCGTACGTGCGGTGCAGCAGCGTCAGGAACGCCCCGTTGACCAGCATCAGGACGACCAGGACCCACAGGAAGACGGGGCGCAGCCCGATCGCGTCGCCGAGGAAGCCGGCGCCGAGTCCGAACAGGGCCCAGGCGATCGCTTCGAACACGGAGACGTAGAGGGTGAAGGCCGCGGGCCGCAGCTCGGGCGGGACCACAGCCATGATCATCGGCCGGTTGATGCCCGGGTTGACGCCCTGGGCCACACCCATGAGCCCGAAGAACAGCGCGTACAGGCCGATGCCGTCGTAGTGGAACTGGGTGCCGAGGAAGGCGAGCGCGGCGAAGAGGACCTGGGCGGCCTGGAGCACGGCGGGCAGGCCGTGGCGCGGGCTGAGGCGGGCGGCCCGGTCGGCGGCGAGACCGCCGAGGACCGTTCCGGCGAAGTAGCCGATGCCGAGGGGCATGAGGACGACCGACGCGGTCTGGGTGGTGAAGCCGTAGACCTCGACGAGGAAGACCACGGCGAAGGAGAAGATGAGCAGGTGCCCGGAGAGCAGCCGGGAGACGAGCAGGACCACCAGCGTGGGGATCTTCAGGAGCGAGGCGACCTGGCGTCGGTTCACCAGGCCGGAGGCCTCCCGGGCGGTGCGGTCGAGGCCGGCGAGCTGCGGCTCGGCAGCGCCCTGGCCGGGGTCGCGCAGGTACCGCCGGAGCACGAGGCCGAAGAGGATGCTGAACGCGCCGATCGCCCACAGGCCCCAGCGCCAGCCGTCCTCGACGCCTGCCAGCTGGCCCTTGAGTGTGGCGAAGACCGAGGAGGCGAGCGCGGTCGCCCCGAACAGCATCCCTATGGCCCGGCCCCGGGACGGGCTGTCGAAGAGGTCGCCGACGAAGGTGGTGATGATCGGGTGGGCTCCGGCGTATCCCGCGGCGAGCAGGGTGGAGAGGAGGAGGAGCTGGGTGAAGTTCTGGGCGAAGCCCGCGGCCACGCCCCATATGCCCCACATGCCTGTGCAGACGACGAGTACCGTCTTGCGGGACCAGCGGTGGGCGGCCCACACCCACAGCGGTGTGGTGATCACGCCGATCAGTTTGCCGGCGGCGGTCAGGATGCCCAGGGCGCCGAGCGAGAGCCCGAGGGCCTGCCGGATCACCGGGAAGAGGCCGCCGATCATGCCGGCCTCGGTGTTGTCGACGAGCATGGCGCCGCCCAGGAGCGACAGCTGCCTCCATCGGCCGGGAACGTGGGTGGTCGGGGTCTGTCTCTGTGTGTCGGGATCGTGGATAAGCTCGGACATGACGCTTCGCTTCCTCTGTGCGTGTGGTCTCTTTTGCGGGAGATACCGGGGGAAAGGGATGTGTCGGCCGGTGACGGGGCGGCAACCCCGTCACCGGCCATTCCGGAGGTCTGTCAGAGCGCGGCGAGTTCCTCGGCGACCGCCAGAAGCGCGTCACGGGGCATGGCCCCGGCCGCCACCGCCGCGACGTCGATCAGCGGCATGGGTCCCAGGAGCTGGAGGAGCTCGGAGTCGAAGAGGCCGGGCAGATGCCGCCGCAGTACGACGGAGGCGACCGGGTCGGACATCAGCGTCCGCATCGGTGTCCGCACCGACACCCGCCCCACGGGGAACTCGTCGAGGCGCGGCAGCGGTTCCATGGCCAGCTCGGCCTGTTCCCGCTGGGCGCGCACCAGCAGGTGCTTCTCTGTCACCGGCCCGTCGGCAGGCAGCCCGAGCCGCTCGTACTGGCTCGGGGGTGCCTCGTTCGCCCGCAGCTGCTCCACCAGCAGGCCCGCCATCCGCAGCTCGGCCTCGTCGTCGACGAGCGGGGCCAGCTGCTCCGGATCGCTCTCCAGGTCGAAGAGGAGTGTGCCGTGGAGGGCGGGGTTGAGGAGACTGCGTCCGGGGGTGCGGAGAGTCGGCACTCCCTTGGTGAAGCCGAAGGGCTCGGCCAGTTCCGCGTCGACGAGTTCGGCCGGGCTGAAGCGGCCGCGCATGTGGGTGGGCATCAGCGTGTGCTCGAACAGCGGCTCGTTGTCCGGGGAGACGGGTGCCCTCATGTACACGTACCGCCCGTCGGTGACGTTGACGTGACCGCCGTGCGCACCGAACAGTCCCGCCTCGCGCACGGGCGTGTCCTCGGCGACCGGCAGCGGCACGCCTTGCATGTCGGCCGGGCGCTCGACGCCGAAGTACTCCAGGATCGTCGGCGCGAGGTCGATCGTCTGCACGAGCGCCTCGCGCCGCTCACCGGCCGCCTCCGGACGGCGCGGATCCCACGCGAACAGCGGGAGATGGACCAGCTCGCTGTACCAGGGCTGCACCCACTTCGCCCACCAGCCCTTCTCGCCGAGCAGGAATCCGTGGTCGGTGTTGACGATGAGGAGGGTGTCGTCCCAGAGCTCCAGCTCGTCCATGGCGTCCAGGACGCGGCCGAGCGAGCGGTCGCACATGGACAGCAGCGCCGCGTACTCGTAGCGGGCGTGGGCGACCTGGTCGTCGGTCTCGGTCACCCGCTTGTAGTCGGGCCAGTCGAAGTGCGGCCCGTCGTACTCGTGCGGGTAGAGGTCCTTGTACCGCTGGTGGGAGAAGAACGGCTCGTGCGGGTCGAAGGTCTCGATCTGCACGAACCACCGGTCCGCGTCCTTGTTGGTACGGATGAACTCCAGGCCGGCGTCGAAGGTCAGCGTCTGCGGGTGCCGGTCCTCCATCGCCATGTAGGAGCGGTTGATCCAGTCCTGTCGGTACGCGGGGGTGCGCATCCGCTTCAGCCCCTCGGGCATCTCGGGGTCCGCGACGTGGCCCTTCCACGCGTCGCCCTCCTGCCCGCGGAAGAACTCCCAGGTGTTGTAGCGGCCGTGGTAGGTGGAGCCGCCGTCCTCCCAGTAGTGCGGGTGGTCGCTCGCGAGGTGGGTGTAGACGCCGTTCTGTGTGAGCAGCTCCGGCATCGAGTCGTCGAACGGCTCAAGGGGTCCCCAGCTGCGGTGCAGGAAGTTGTAGCGGCCGGTGTGCAGTTCGCGGCGGGCCGGCATGCAGGGCAGCGAGCCTGCGTACGCGTTGTCGAAGGTGACCGCCCGTTCGGCGAGCCGTGCGAAGTTCGGCGCGTGCGTCCAGTCGGAGCCGTACGACGGCAGCATGCGCCTGTTGAGACTGTCGAACATGACCATGATGGCCTTCATGCGGAGGAGTCCCCTCTCTCGGTGTCCGGCGTTCGGTGGTGTTCCAGGCGGTGCCGCATGCCTTCCAGCCAGGCCACCCAGGTGTCGACCGCCGACGCCCCGTACGCGTGCAGCTCGTCGAACACCTCCTGGGCCAGACCCCTGTCCAGCTGGGGCGGCGGATCCTCGAACTGCAGGGCGCGGTCACGGTCACGGTTGCGGGCGATCTGGGCGCGCCGGTAGGACAGTTCGGTGTCGATCAGACGGATCGCGGCCTGCCGGTCGAGCGGGGCGGTGAAGGCGAACCTGGCGACGAAGTCCGGGTCCTGGAACCGGCTGGTCGGCTCGTACGGCGAACGCACCCACTCCCAGAGGACGTCCCGGCCACGCGAGGTGAGCCGGTAGACCTTCGCGTCCGGCCGCCCCTCCCGAGGGTCGACCTCGAACGCCACCCAGCCGTCGTCCGTCATCCGAGCCAGCAGCCGGTAGATCTGGCTGTGGTGGGCCCGCGACCGCAGGAACTGACCCTCCGTCTCCACCCATCGCCCCAGGTCGAAACCGCTCCGGGGACGCCCGGCGAGCAACGCGAGCAGCACGTACTCGAACTTCACCATCCGCCGCCCTCTCCCTATGTGCACTTTCACCTATGTGATGAGTGTTGTAGGTCCTGCGGAGAGGTCGGTCAATGGATTCGGCAGGCGCTTATCAAGGCTGTATCAAGCCGTTCATGATGTACGTGACCGAACCGGAGGGGTGTCGGGCGCGGTTTCGCAGGTCGCCGTACAGGGCCATGAGCTCCGTGCCCCTGTCGCGGTCCGAAACGGTCAGACCACTACGGAACAGGAACCACGGCGGGGCTTCGATCGTCGTGCTTCTTGCCGCTGTCCCGTCGAGGGGATCGTTCGATGGATGACGCACTACTCGTTTTAGCCCAAGCCGGTGCCGGTGCCGTTGTGGCGGCCATGGCTACCGATGCCTGGAGCCGTTTTCATCCTGCCTGTCAGCAGGGCTGGCTCCGTCCGGTTGAGAGTTCGGGCCATGGTGGCCAGCTGTGGATCTGCTGACCAGGGGCCTGTCGCCGACTCTCGTAGCCAGCTGTCCACATACCCTTGACCAGTACAGATACGAGGTTGGAAAAGGCTCAGGGCATTCGCCGGATCAACGACAGCCCCCGACTGCCCTGGTCCTTCCTCGCCCGCACCGGCCTCACCCTCCACCCACCACACCCACTGAACCAACGAAAAGATCAGTAGTCAGCGAGAGGATCCACAGCGGCGGTAAGGTCCGTTGCGTGCCCGTGAACCCGAATGCTCTTCTCTCTGAGGGCGCTGCGATACGCCTGGCCGGCGACAACGTCGTCGGTTGCGAGACCGACGGCGCCTCCATCCTGCTCGGCGACGCCGCAACGGTGATCATCGCGGACCCTCGGGACGGGCTCGAGGTGAGCGGCGTATGGAACGGCCGCCGGTTCCACCTTCACGGCCCACTCGTTGACAACGTCGGCGTCCGCCTGTTCGGACATCCCCCGGACTCTCCCGAATGGAGCTGGACCCAGCGCCCGGACGCCCGGCCGGTCCACCTGCTGACCCGACTGGCGGAAGGCTGCGTATACCTGGGAGTCGGCAAGCCGGGGCAGGCCAGATACACGGACGGATGCCTGGACTACGCGGCCCTGACGATAGAGCCGGAACTGACCCCGGAGCTCCTGAATCGGGTCAGGCCGCCTGCCGAACCCGAGACATTGCCGAACCTGGACTGGCTCACGTATATGACCGCCAGCCCGCTCGAAGCGCTGACGCGGTTCGTCGAAGGCTGGATCCCCGAGAGCTACCAGGACCTCGGCACGTTTGCCGGAGCCCCATGGGAAGTTCCTGAACCGCTTGCCGTCTTCTACCGGCTGGCCCGATACCGGCCCGCCCTGCAAGGCGTTCAGAACCGTCTGCGACCCCCACATGCGTGGCGGGAGGAGCACGACGGCCTGGTCGCCTTCGGAGACGAGAACCAGGGCGGATTCACCTGGCTGTTCGATCCGTCGCGCCCCGACCCTGACGTATGGATCGACCAGGACGGGTACGAGCTGCGCCGGGAGCACCAGCCGCTGAGCGGCTTCCTGCTCCAGTTCGCCCTGTATGAGGCCATGATGAACGCCCCCTACAACGCCCTGCGTACCGACCTGGCCGCCGAGCACGTCGACACGCTGACAGCCGCACTGACTCCGGTGCCGTGGGAGCCCTGGCGCTGGCCGAACGACTCCACACGCTTCTACGTCGCACCCGGCGTGATCGCCAAGACGACGAACCAAGGGCACGGGAACACCTCGGTGTGGGTTGGCGCGGTACATCGCAGCGTTCTGCGGCCGCTGGGGCGACTCGGAATCCCCTGGACCAACTTCGACGGCTGAGCCACCGACGACCCAAGCACCGTGTCCGGATCACCGCCCACGGACCGTCAGCTCCGAGTCGGATCCGCGAGCCCGCTCTGGGGCCTTGATCAGACTCGGAGTCCTGCGCGCTCGGCGATGTTTGTGTTGAAGATGACGAGCACATCGTCGGTGCACGGGTGGAACGGCCCGTCAGGCTCATAGGCGGCCGAGCGGCCGGCGGCGATCCACACCTGACCGGCGACGGTCCGCACGTGGATGGCCTCCGGCACCGGAGTCGGAGAGCCGTGCTCCTCGCCGCACCACTGGACGCGGCAGGACTCGATCGGGACGGTGTCGGCGTACACGTGAACGGGGCTCTGGCAAGAATTTCGTAGCCGGAGGTCATCCGAAGGTGCCATCGTCGCGGACGGAGAAGTGTTCGCAGCCGTCGTGCTCAAAACGCATGCGCCCGTCGAACCGGGAGTCGGCACGGGTGTAGGCCCCCAGTCAAGGCCCAGATCTCCGCTCAGCGCGATCCAGAACCGGCATCCGCCGCACTGCTCGTCGAACCATTCGTCCCGGTAGTCGGGGTTTCCCGTGGAGCGATTGAGCAGCAGCAACCAGCGCCCGTGGACGTCGTTGCCGTCTCCCCCTCCGTTGCCGTCCGTCTGCGGCCTGCCCGATGCCATCCGTTCCCTGCCCTCTCGCCGAATCCGCAAGGTCAATCTGCACGGAACCAGTGCCCAGCCGCCGGTTGATTCCTGCGACCCGCAGGCCATCGGCCCAGCGCGTCGTAGACATCACCTGCAAGGGCCGGTCGGCCGGTCCGCGTAGCGGCGGCGGAGGTGGGCGATCAGAACGACGCGATGGCGGAGGAGAGGGACGCCGGCGCGGCCGGCCATCAGTCGTTTCTGCAGCTTGACGTCGGTGATACGGCCGTCGTTGACGCCGGAGTTGTAGGGGGTGGTGATGCCCTGGGCGACGGCGTGCTGATCTTCACGAAAGGCTCCGGCGAGGCCGGCAAGAGGGGTCAGGCCGCTGAGTGAGAGGTCGTTCAGCCAGCCAGTGAGGGGTGTTGCGTCATGGTGGTCGAGCATGGCGGCGAACCGGCGGACCAGGTCGTGAGTCCGCCTGAGTTCCGGGCAGTGGTCGAGGAGTCGGGGCAGGCGGTCGTTGACGCGGAGGCTGCGGCGGTGCGGGTGGGTGGTGATCCAGCGTGCAACTTCGCGCGGGGAGGGCGGCCGCTCGCGTGGTTCGTCCAGGGGCAGGCCCCGCCGGAGGGGTGCGACGGCCATCTTCACGCGCTGGTAGTGGCCGAGGTATCCCTTCGTCTGGAGTTCCTCGTGCAGGATCTTCGCGCTGTGCTGTCCCTCATCCCAGCGTTGCTGCAGGTAGTCGAGGTAGGGGTCCAGGACGGAGGGCTTGCGGGGCGGGCGGCGCATCACCTCCTGCCAGGTGCCGGCCCGGGCGTATTTGCCGACCGTGCGGCGGTCCAGGCCGAGCTCGCGGGCCACGGAGCTGTGGCTCCGGCCGGTGCGGGTCAGGGCCTGAACGGCCTCGAACAGTCTGCGGGCATGCCGTGCGGCCCGACTGTCCTCCGTGTTGTTCCCGGCGGTCGCCTCGGCCGGTGCGGGATCGCTCTCGCCGGCCGGGGGCAGTGCTGCGGGCAGGCAGCCGCGGTGGGCGGAGGCGATGTCCTGGACGCGGCGGGAGAGGCCCTGCCAGAGGTCGAAGCGGTCGCTGACCTGCACCGCATCGGGGGCTCCGCCCGCGATGCCCTGCCGATAGGTGAGAGAACCATCGCGGCAGGCGACCTCGACACCGGGGTGCTCGCGGAGCCAGCGACTGAGCTGGTCGGCATCGCGGCCTTCCCAGAGAGTGAGCGGGAGTCGGGTGGTGGCGTCGACCAGGAGGGTGCCGTAGGTGTCGCCGTAGAGCGCGAAGTCGTCCACACCCAGCACCCGGGGCGTCACCAGCGGCGGAAGAGGTACCCGCATCAGCTGGGACAGGACGGTGCACCGCGAGAGCCTGATGTTCAAGATCCGCAGCATCCGGGCACCTCCCCGGCCCGCCAGCACCACGCCGACGTCCTCCACCAGACGCTGCAACTGAGGTGTCCGCCGCTGGTAGCGCACGGTCAGCCCCGCCACCTGCTCGGCGAAGGCCACCTTCGGGCACGCCGCGTTCTCGCAGTACAGACGGCGTACGGACAAGCCGATGCGCACAGACCGGCCTGCGAGAGTAACGTCGGCCAGGCGCCGTATGTAGCGGCTGTGGCACCACTCGCTGAGCCGGCCGCACCCCGTACATGGAGCCATTTCCAACCTGACGGCGGTGGCCGCGTGTGATGACTGAGCCCTTCAGGCGGCCGGTGAGCGGTTGATCTGGCCACCTGAGCGTTCGGCTCCTGGTAGTGCCTCCGTCAGTCAGGTCGCACTTTGGAACGGCAGGTGGAGCCGAGTCAGATCGGCGTCTTCATCCGCTGCGGGGTCCCCGTGAGCAGTGGGCGGCAGCCCGTTCGCTCGGAGCTGACCTCCTCGGAGACGAGCCGATGTTCACATACGTTGCCGACCGCGTCCGGACGAAGCCAGCGGCGTTGGAATCAACTGGGCGATCGATCCTGATCATGACAGGATGACGGTTCAGGACTGGGGAGGCGGGCCGGTATGGGGCTGGACTACAGCTATGAGATCTTCATGCCCCCTCGGAACGTTGCGAGAGCACTGACCCGGCTGGCCGAGCTCGCGCCCCGAGGTCGCGAGACGCCGCCGCTCCCAGTGACCCTGCCGGGCGGAGAGCAGTTGCTTGTACCGTTCACCTCGAAGTTCAAAAGCGAACCGGTCGACTGTTCATCAGGCGACTCGCTCGAACTGGACACCTCGATTGCCGTCGGCGTCGACGACGCGGTGCGCGAGTTCTTCCTCCGCGATTCCGACGGGGTCGACGAGCAGGGACGCGTCTCGGTCGGGTACATCTACCTGACGGTCAGGTTCTCCCCTGCACGGCACCCGAACTTTGCGTCGCTGCAGTTCACAGCCGCTTCCTCGAGCATGAGCCGAATGTTCGTGCAGTCCGCGAGCGTCAGGAAGGTGTTCACCGACCTCACCGCCACCACCGGTGGTGTGTGCTGCCTTCTTGACACCGAGACCGACATCTTCGACATCTGCTGGCTCAACGGCGAGACGTTCAGTGGCGAGACTGTTCCCGGCACTCGTTTCCCGCACCTCCACGATCTCGTCGCTGCCTGGCGCGAGCCGGTGGAGTAGAACGGGGACGACGCCCGCACGGGATACGACCCACCTGCCCGGTCAACGCTCAACCGGCCGGCTGAAGCGCTCCTTACCTTGTTGGCGGGTTAATTCCGGTCCTTCGTACGATCGGGAGCCCCAGGGGCCTGGGTGCGGCTGGAAGCGCTCATGCCGTATGTGTGGCTTTGACTGATAGGACGCCCAGCGCCCCGCGACGACACGGCCACTCATTGGGATGAGAGAACAGAGATCGCTTCGTAAGGACACGTCGGCGTGGTCGTCTGCAGGGACCAGTCAACCGATCGACGAGGGAGGCTCGGGTGCCCGAGCTGTGGGCGGGGACGGATGCCGGTAAGGCCGCGCATCATTGCACGGTGATCGACACGGACGGGACGAAGGTGCTATCGCGACGGGTGCTCAACAACGAGCCCGAGCTCCTGGAGCTGATAGGCGACGTTCTCGCACTGGCCGAGGACAGCCCGGTGACCTGGGCCATCGACCTGAACGCCGGCGGCGGCGCTCTGCTGATTGCTCTGCTGACCAGCCATGGCCAGCGGCTCCTCTACATCCCTGGCCGAACCGTCCACCATGCCTCCCGTGGCTACCGAGGGGACGGCAAGACGGATGCGAAGGACGCCTACGTCATCGCCGATCAGGCACGGATGCGCCGAGACCTACAGCCTCTGCAGGGCTGGGACGAGATCGCGGTGGACCTGAAGATCCTCACCGCCCGCCGCTACGATCTCGCCGCCGACCGCACTCGCGCGATCAACCGGATGCGAGCCCAACTGCTGGAGTACTTCCCGGCGCTGGAGCGGGCCTTCGACTACGCCGCCTCCAAAGCGGCACTTATCCTGCTGACCGGCTACCAGACACCGGCCGGCCTGCGCCGGGTCGGCCCGAGCCGGCTCGCGACCTGGCTGAAGAACCGCAAGGTCCGTGGCGCCCAGGCGATGGCGGATGCGGCTGTCGCTGCGGCGCAGGCCCAGCACACCGCCGTGGCCGGGGAGAGAACTGCCGCGGCCGTGGTCAACACCCTGGCCAGGGCGGTGTTGGCTCTGGACGAAGAGATTGCTGACATCGACGCACAGATCGCGGTCCGTTTCCGAGAGCACCGTCACGCGGAAGTGGTCCTCAGCGTGCCCGGCATGGGCCCGTTGCTGGGGGCGGAGTTCATCGCCTGCACCGGCGGTGACATGGACGCCTTCGGCAGCTCGGGGCGACTTGCCGGGGTCGCCGGCCTCGCTCCGGTCCCACGGGATTCAGGTCGCATCAGCGGCAACATGCGCCGACCACACCGCTACCACCGCCGGCTCCTACGCGTCTTCTACCTCTCCGCTCAAATCGCCGCCCGCTTCTGTCCCACCTCGAAGACCTTCTACGACCGCAAACGGTCCGAGGGCAAGAGCCACAAGCAGGCGATCCTCGCGCTCGCCCGCCGACGCCTCGACGTTCTGTGGGCCCTCATCCGCGACCAGCGAACCTTCGACGTCCTACCACCTCAGCGCGGTCTCGCCGTGGGCTGATCCCTGTTGCCTGGGACGGCGCGTGCTTGCTGCCGCGGTGCGTCTCAGTTCCTGATGAGAGGCTCGTAAGGGTGGCCCTCCTGCGTGAAGATGAGGACGAAGTTCTCTCCGATCCCAACAGCTACCTCCCGCAAGCGGGCCAAAACGTCTGCCTGGGCCGGAAGGTCGAGGCCCAGGGCTGCTGCGGCACGGTCTCTCCGGGCCACTAGATCCGGCATGTCCTCCAGGTACTCGGCCGCGAGCTCGCGACTCTCCTCATCCGTGAACGCTTGACAGTCGCGCCACCACGGGGCGACCAGCAGCAGCCTCAGGAGCTCGGGAAGGCCAATCGCGACCAGAGCCGCGCCTCCTTCGGAGTCGGCATAGAGGATGGGACGCTCCTCGCCACCTTCACCGCAGAAGAAGTACGTGCCCCCGGCGCCGTCGCCGGCGAAACCTTCGAGCGCGGCGCTCGAGGCGAGGTGGACTTCTTCGACATGGTCGCCCCTGTCCAGGTCGAAGTCACCCGGCCAAGCGAGAAAACGGGCAGCTTCGTCCTGTTCGCGGACGGCAGCGATCAACGATTCCATGGGCCGCACCCTAAGGCTCACTGGGTTGACAAGAATCATTGGGAATCAGTCACGTGTGGGAAGGAACTGCAGAACGACGAAGCTCCTGGTAGACGGGTTCTCGACCAAGATCGCCCGCAGCCACCAGGAGCTTCGTGTGCTTGCCTACCCGTCGTCGATCGACCTGTCCAGTCGCACCCTGCGGTATCTGACCGGGCGACTTGCTGCTCGGCGAGGGGAGATCGGGACCCGGTGGAGGCGTTTGACCGCAGGCCGTCAGGCTCTGCTCGCCCTGGCCCATCTGCGCTGTGGTGACACCTACACCCAACTCGCCGCCGGGTTCGGTGTCGGCGTCGCGACCGTGTACCGGTACATACGCGAGGCCGCCGAAGTGCTGGCCGCACTCGCACCCACCCTGGCCGAAGCGATGAGCATCGCCGGGACCAAGGCGTTCGTGATCCTGGACGGCACCCTGCTGCCGATCGACAGGATCGCCGCCGACACCCCGTACTACTCGGGCAAACACAAACGCCACGGCATGAACGTCCAAGTCTTCACCGACCCGTTCGGCCGCCTGCTGTGGGCCTCGCCCGCGCTGCCCGGCTCCACCCACGACCTGACCGCCGCCCGCACCCACGGCATCGTCGAAGCACTCACCCACGCCGACCTCAAGTGCTGGGCCGACAAGGCATACCAGGGTGCCGGCGGCTCCATCCGGGTGCCCTTCCGCGGCCGTCGCCTCAAGCGGTGGCCGCGTCGCCACAACAGCGCACACGCCAAAATCCGCTGCCTCGGCGAGCAAGCCATGGCCACCCTGAAGGGTTGGCGTCTCCTACGGAAGCTCCGCTGCGGCACCAACCGCATCACGCCGATCGTCCAGGCCGTCCTCGTCCTTCACCACGCGTCAGCGTCAGGTTGGAAAAGGCTCAATGCGCACGCCGGGCCGGCCAGAGCATCCAAGTGCTCTTCCAGTACTACGCCAAGTTCCTGAACGGTCTTCAGGAGCATTCCAACCGGCTCATCGAGGAGTCGATGCAGGCGTGGAGCCGGCGCAGCGAGGACGGCAGCCCCAAGGGCTGAGCCGCGATCTGGCCCGCGTATGACCCGGAACTGCTGGTCAGGACTGGGACACGGGTGGGATGAACTGGAAGAAGAGGAGTATTTCGACGCTTCCCCCATGGGAAGGGTCGGGCGCTCCCAGCAGGCGCCTGACCCGGGGAAAACCCAGGTCAGGCGCCTGATTTCGTGTCGTTAGAAGAAGCCGAGCTTCTTCGGGGAGTAGCTCACCAGCAGATTCTTCGTCTGCTGGTGGTGGTACAGCAGTTGCATCCACGCGGACCAGGGAAAACAGTCGATCGCGAAGCTTGTTGGAGGGGCGTGGTCCGGAAATGGCCCGGATCATCATCCGGTTGTGGGCGTCGACCGGCACCGGGCGAGCCGAGCCGGCACCTGTTCGACGTCGTGGTCGTCGGCCGACCCCACGAGCACGTGGTCTTGGGGGTCGGCGTGCGCAGGGGCGGTCGGGGAGGCATCCGACGTGGTGGAGGTGTCCGGGCCCCACGCCACACCCGGAGGTGTTCGTGTCCCGCCGGGGGCAGCGATGCCTCGATCACCTCGTGCAAGAACTCGGTACAGCGGTCTGCGGCCGTCCTCCGGGACGACCGCAGACCGGGGCAGCCCGGTTGGCCTGCGAGTTGTCGCGGGCGGGGGCGTGGTGGGGGACCGGCCTCACGCGATCCGGCAGATCAGTGCACTGCGGCAGCATTCCGCGTCGAGCGCGTGCCGGTTGTGCGCGCCCGCTATAGCAGCGATGGCCATCGCGTGTCGTGACACCGACATCTGCGGTATGAAGCGATGCTGCCCTCGTTGCCGAGGCCGTAGGGGGTGTAGTTGGCGATGCGCAGCGCGTCGTCCTCGTCGATCGCCGGGAAGATCATGGCAACCGGACCGAAGAACTCCTCACGTGCCGCGACGTGATCGGTGGTGAGCCCGGTGAGCACGCCGGCCGGGAAGTAGGCGCCGTTCCGCTCGCCCTCGGGTCGGCCTGGAGCTCGAATCGGTGGTGAAGAAGCGCTCAACGGCGACATCCGATCGATCCCGGTGAACGTGTTGACCGGCCCATCTCGTGAACGCAGACGGCACGATTGCGTACCGTCGGACTGCGACGCTTCCGCCGTGCAGCTTCTCTCGTCAGGAACCGCTGAGCGCCCTGGACGAATGAGGGCGGCCCCTGGTCCGACAGGCCCTGACCTCTCGCCGATCTAGGACACGTCCGCTTCTACGGCTGCCTTGATGCGCTTCCCGAAGGCCGGCGCGTCCTTGCGCGCCGCGGCCAGGGCCAGGCCGACGATGAGCTTGCCGAGGCCGTGGCCCTCCAGCTCGTTGTGGATGCGGACCCGCGTCCCACCGTCCGGCAGCGGTTCCAGGTCGTAGCCGCCCTCGCTCACCGTCACGAGGTTCTTCGACACCTCTGCCCAGCGCATCGACCGCGGCGGGTCGAAGGCGGTGACGCGGAACTCCCGCGAGGTCTTCATCCCCGCGTCCTTCACCGTGCTGCGGAACACCGTACCGACGGCCGTCGGCGACTCGGGGACCCGGTCGATCCGGAGCACCCGCGGGCTGAACCGCGGATCGTTCCGCCCGTCGGCGAGATATCCGAACACCTCGTCGATGTCCCGGCCCACGTCGACCCTCGCCTCGAACTGTCTGGACATGCCACTCCTCGTCGGGGCCGCACCCGCCCGGCGCAAGGGGCAGGCTCCCTCCAGAGTGGAGGACCCGCCCGCCCCACGCACCTCGAACCGGTCGGACGGAGCGGCTCGGCGGGAGGGATTGCGAGCGCGCGGCGGCCGACAACGGCAGATCCCCGAGACGAGTGTCGGCATCCCGCGGATGCTTGCCGAAGCGTGCGGTCCGGACCGCGCATGGTCCGGGAAGCGCGCCTGGAGCCGGCTACGCGCTACACGTGGCAGCCGGGTGATGTCGCGACGTGTCCAAGCGCAGGAGTGCCTGGTGGGACGATCTTCCCTCCAGGCACCCGACTTCCCTTCCCAGAAGAGCTCAAGCGCCTTGGGGGAGTAGCTGCAACAAAGGTTCTTCGTCCGCTGGTGGTGCAGCCGGTGAACCCGTGCTGACCCGCGTGATCGGCCCCGGCTCGGCGGCGGGTCAGATCCAGCCGCGGCGTGCCGCGACGACACCGGCCTGGAAGCGGTTCACCGCGCCCAGAAGGTCGTGGAGGCGGCTCATGCGGCGGCGCATGGTGCGGACCGACCAGCCGAGCTGGCGGGCTATGGCCTCGTCCTTGAGGCCGCTGACCAGCAGGGTGAGCACCAGACGGTCCTCCTCGCCGAGCGGGTCCTGGGCGGGGGCGTCGAGCGGCAGGGCCTGTTTCCAGCACAGTTCCCAGTAGTCGGTGAGCGCGTCCAGCAGCGTGGAGGGGCGGATGACCGCAGCGCGCACGCCATCGAGGTCCAGGGAGAGCGGCATCAGCGCCAGCCGGCGGTCCGCGATGGCCAGTTTGATCCGCAGGCCCGGCATCACCCGGGCCTGCTCGCCACGGCTCACGAGTCCTCGGATGTCCTCGAGCACCCCCGGCCACTCCAGCGCCTCGGGGGCGTAGACCGCGCGGTAGCGCACCCCGCGCCCCAACGCGTTGCTCTCCACCGGGTTGGACGTGGTCAGCGCGTACGGCGGCCGATCCAGTGTCATGACGTCCTCGCGCGCCTCCTGTTGGAGGCGGACGAACCAGCGGCCGAGCGCCTCGCGGCCGGTGGTGATCTCCACCTCGTCCTCCCCGGCGGTGCCGGCCTGGGCCGCCGCGAAGAGGCGGGACAGCTCGCCCGCCGCCGAACGGACCCGGTCCAACTCCGCGGTCCTCGTTCGCACAAGTGACTCGACCGCGGCTCCCGGCTCGATCGCCGCGTACCGGCGTCGGACGCCCGCGAGCCGCCCGACCAGGCCGTGGTCGTGCAGTCGGTCCAGTGCCCTGGCGACGCGGAGAGGGGAGCAGCCGAGGTCGGCGGCGAGCTCGGCCGGGGCCGCCGTACGCCGGGTCAACACAGCCCGGTAGACGCTCTCGTCGAACGGATCGATGCCTGCCGCGGTGAGCTCGTTCGTCATGTGCGGATCCTGGCCCACTTGTGCCAAGTGCAGCAATGGGCCGCCAAGATCCGTTGTACGGAGCGTGACTTCGGCGCTAGGACTTCTGCCCATGGCCAAGAACCCACGAAGAAGCCGACGCCTGGCGGCGGCCACGGTCACCACCGTCGCGCTGGCCGGGACGCTCACCGCGACACCCGGCACCGCGACCGCGAAGTCACCCGACCCGAACCAGCGGGTCATCGTCGAGCTGTCCGGAGACGCAGCCGTGGCTGCCGCCCCAGGCGGCTCGCTCACCTCACTGACCGCCGGCACCGCCTCCGCCGTCGGCGATGCCCGACGGGCCCTGGCGGCACGGCAGGACGCCTTCGTGAGGACGGTGGGGAAAGCCGGACTGCACCCCGCCTCGCCCCGCAGACTCGGCCTGCTCGTCAACGCCGTGGCGATGACGGTGCCCGCCTCCGAGACGGCGCGGCTGGCCGCGTTGCCGGGCGTCGTCGCCGTCCGGCCCGACACCCGGATACAGGTGCGCACGGACATCAGCGTTCCGCTGACCGGTGCGCCCGAGGTCTGGAAGCGCGAGGACCCGGCCGGTGTGAAGGCCACCGGCAAGGGCACCGTGGTGGCGGTCCTGGACAGTGGCGTGGACTACGGCCACCCCGACCTGGGCGGTGGCTTCGGCAAGGGGCACAAGGTCGTCGGCGGCTTCGACTTCGCCAACGGCGACGACGACCCGATGGACGACAACGGTCACGGCACCCACGTCGCGGGCATCATCGCGGGCAAGGCGGTCAGGAAGGGAGGTGTCACCGGCATGGCGCCCGACGCGCGCCTGCTGGCCTACAAGGTCGTCGGCGCCGACGGCAGCGGCTACACCTCCGACATCATCGCCGGCATCGAGGCGGCGGCCGACCCGGCCAACCCCCAGCGGGCCGACGTCATCAACATGAGCCTCGGCGGCCCCGGTGACGGCACCGACCCGCTGGGCCGCGCGGCGACCGCCGCGGTGCGGGCCGGAGTGGTCGTCGTCGCCGCGGCCGGCAACGAAGGTCCCGGCAGCGGCACCGTCAACACTCCGGCGTCGGCCGACGGCGTCATCGCGGTCGGCGCCTCCACCAGCGGGCTGCGGATACCCAGCGCGTACCTGGCGGGCAAGGAGCCCGAGCTGATCCAGACGTACCGGGGCGTCCTGTCCGCGAACCCGCCTCGGGAGCCGGTCACCGCGCCGCTCGTGGACGTCGGCGCGGGCACGGCCGAGGACTGGAAGCGGGTCGGTGACGTACGGGGCAAGATCCTGCGGGCCGACATCCTCGTCGCGCCCAGTACGGATGTCCTGAGCCAGAGCGACATCGACTGGGCGCGCGAAGCCGAAGAGCGCGGCGCGCTCGCGGTGCTCGGCGGGCTCCCGGCCGGGGGCGGACCCGTGCTCGCCGTCACCCCGGGAACGATCGGCGCCACGACCACCCCCGCCCGCCCCGAGCTCACCCGGACCGCCGCCTCCGGCGACTCGCTGCGCATGGACCGCCTGGTCGTCATGGGCATCGACACGACCCAGTACGCCCAGCTGAGCCGCGAGCTGGCCGCCGGGAAGGTGTCCGTCACCCTGCGCGGCACCGACTCCACCGACCAGATCGCCTCGTTCTCGGCGCGCGGACCCGGCACCGGCTTCGGCCTCAAGCCGGACCTGGTCGCACCCGGCGTGGAGATCCGCTCCACCGTCCCCACCTCGATGTACGCACCCGGTGTCTACCGCATGTCGGGCACCTCGATGGCGAGCCCGCACGTCGCCGGAGCCGCCGCCCTGCTGCGCCAACTGCGCCCGGACCAGGACCCCGACGAGATCAGGTCCGCACTGGTCGGCACCGCGAAGCAGCTCGCCGGCACCGGTCCCACCGCCCAGGGCAACGGACGGCTCGACGTGGCCGCCGCGGCGTCGGCCACCCTCAGCGCCTCGCCGGCGACCGTGTCGTTCGGCCTCGCCGACCTGTCGGACAGGACCGTCGGCGGCACGGCGCAGGTACGCCTGGACAACCCCGGCAGGACACCGCTGACCGTCACCCTCAGCAGTACCGGGCCCACCGCCGTGTCTCCGCCGCGTGTGACCGTCCCTGCCGAGGGGTCGGCCGCCGTCGACGTCACCCTGCGTGCAGACCGCCCGGCCACCGACACGGAGATCAGCGGCCGGATCACGGCCACCCCCGTGCGAGGCCCGGCCCTCCGGGTGCCGTACCTGCTCGTCGTCCGGCACCTGGCCGTCCAGGCGTCCCCCGACCCGAGCGACGGCCGCTCCACCGTGCACATCGCCGCCCCGGCCGCCCTGAACGCGCCGCCGGAGATCAGGGTCACGCCGCCGCACGGCAAGGCCTTCACCCTGCCCACCACCATGAACGGCGCCGGCTACTACCAGGCCGACGTGACCGGGAAGGCGGCCGGCGCCTACCAGTTGGCCGTGCGGGCCACGACCACCGACGGCCGGCGGATCACCGGAACCGGCGCCTTCGAGGTCACCCCCGCCGACAGCCGTGGCAACCGCTGGGAGCCCATCGGCCCGAACAGCGAGGCCGGTCACGTCGCGCTCTCGCCCGCCCGGCCGAAGCAGGCCGTCGTGACCCAGTTCCGGAAGGCCGCCCCCTGGCTGACCACCGACGGCGGCGCCAACTGGCGCCAGGTGGGCAGGCTGCCGATCGCCGACGGCAACGGCACCGGAGCGGTTGTCGTCGACGCCCGCCGCCCCGATCGCTGGTGGTACGCCGTGAACACGGCCGCCGACCCCACCCGCCGGGGCACGATCCTGCGTACCGACGACAACGGCCGAACCTGGCGCAAGCTCGACGTGCCCGACGCGCACATCGACGAGTTCGTCGCGGACGAGCAGACCCGTACCCTCGCCGCGATCGTCGACGGCACACTGCTGGTCAGCACGGACGCGGGCGACAGCTGGGCGACGTACCCCACCGGCGTGACCGGTGACGTCCGCGAGGCGACCCTCGTCGGCGACACCCTCTACCTGGCGACCTTCGAAGGCGTCTGGCGGATCGACGGCGTCGGCAAGGGCGACCCCGGTACGGCGCACCTCGTTCTCGACGAGCCCGTGAGCACCATCCGCGGCATGGCGGCCGACTCCACCGTGGTGGCGGCCTACGTCCCCGGTACGGGCGTCCGCGGCTCCTACGACAAGGGCCGCACCTGGTCCACCCTGCTGCCCTTGACGGAGGGCGGCAACGGACTGTCCGCCTCCGGCGGCGACCTGTACCTGCGCGCGCTGTTCGGCGCCGGGCAGGTGAGCCACGACCACGGCAAGACCTGGAAGGCCGTGCCCGCCCCCTCGAAGGCCGCCATCGCGATGGACTACGACCGCTGGGCCGACGGCTCGGTGACCGTCTCCAGCGAACAGGACGGCCTGTACCGCGGCTCCGCCGACGGCACCGGATACCGGAGGATCGGCGTCCAGGGCCTGACCACCTTCGCCCTCGCGGCCTCCGGCGACCAGCTGCTCGCCGGAACGGTGAGCGGCACCTACCGCACCGCGATCCCTGTCGCCGACCCAGAGTGGGGCCAGTCCGGGGCGGAGGGCAGGACCGGTCGCCTCACCTCGCACATCGCCGTCTCGCCCGAGGACACCAAGGTGGTGTGGCAGGTCCGGCGCACCGCGACCGGCCTCTTCGAGGTCTCCCGCAGCGGTGACGCCGGCCGGACCTGGCAGGTGAAGGGCACGTCGTCGGAGATACCGACCTCGATCCTGGTCCACCCGGCCGACCCGGACCGGGTGGCGATCAGCTTCAGGAGCATTTTCGGCGACGGGCTGTTCGCGACGTCCGACGGCGGCGGGACGTGGAAGAACCTCTTCCACGAGAGGTCCTTCGATGCCATGGCCGGTGACCCCCGCGACCCGCGGCGCCTCTGGCTCGGCAACGCTTCGGGCCTCTACCGCTCGGACGACGGCGGCGTCACCAAGACCAAGGTCGCCGAGGGCCCCGTCTCCGCGATCGTGATGGATGGCCGACGCCTGGTCGTCGGCGGATCGTCCGTCCGGGTCAGCACCGATGACGGCAGGACCTTCCGCACCGCCGACACCGGCCCGCTCGCGCTCCACGTCTCGGACCTGCTGCGGGTGAACGGAGCGCTCTACGCGGCCACCGCCGGCTCCGGGGAGTCCGGACTCGTCCAGGGCGGCCGGGGTGTACTGCGCAGCACCGACAACGGCCTCACCTGGGAGAACATCTCAAGCGGCCTGCAGAACACCGACACCACGAGGCTGGCGGCCGCCCCCGACGGCCGCACGCTCTACGTCGGCACGGTCGACGGCGGCGTGCACCGCCTGAAGCTGCGCCGCTGACCCACCGCGCGCATGACGCGTGTGACCGCAATACCGGCGCGAGTGTCGACAGGCCCGGAACTCCCGGGTCCGGTCGACACTCGCGCGCGTGGCCGAGCGGGAGAATCTCCCGCAGGCATGGTCCGGATCTTCGTGAGAGGCGGTCAAGGTGCGGACGGCGTCGACGCCGGTCGGGCTCCCAGCCTCCATCAGCACCTCGACCAGTGCCTCTCTCAGTTCCTCGGGGGACGCCGTCGAGGAGCCCCCAGTGCGGCGTATCGCGTGCCGCCCCCCCCGCATGGTCGGGATGGTGTCCGGAGAGGACGGCGAGCTGCATTGCGCGGTGCGCGGACTCGGTGTCGCCGCCGTGCCGGGCGAGCGTGCGCTCGTACTCGAGGCCGAAGCGTCGTTCGAGTGGGCTCGCGCCTCTGTCCGTGCCCAGGAGGGCTCGGACCAGGAATCCGGCCGCCACCAGTACGGCGACCGCCGCCGCGAGGATGAGAAGTGCGTTCTGGGTCGACATGACTGCCTTCCTTTCCGTCTCGCGCCCGCCGGGTCCGGCTATGCCGCAGCCGCCTCGGTCTCCGTGGGCGGCTGACGCTCGCTCACCGTGCGGCCGCCCCAGACTCCGTACGGCTCGGCCACGCTGACTGCATGCTGCAGGCACTGGGCCCGTACGGGGCACCGGTCGCAGACCGCTTTGGCGGCCTCCTCGCGTTTCACCCGGCTTTTGCCGCGCTCACCCTCCGGGTGGAAGAACACCTCGGTGCCCAGACCGCGGCACGCGGCCGCCCTCTGCCAGGCCCACTGATACTCCGCCCGCCCTGGGAGGTGTGATGTCTTCGACATGTCAGCCCACTCCTTCGCTCCGGTGGCCGAACGGTTCTCTTCTCCCGTCTGGCCGTGAAGCCCCGCGCGAAACGTGCCGGGGGCTCGTCCGCCTCGTCGGAGTGACGTCGGGCGGGGCCACGTGGTCAATCGGTTTCGACGAAGCTGTACGGCGGCAGCGGCCCGATCGCCTGGGTCCGGAGGTGCGCGTGCTCCTGGTGGAGGCCGCGCAGCGCTTCCTCGAACTCGTGGCGGCGTTCTCGTTCCACGAGGAACGACAGGTCGGCCAGTCGGCCGACGGCCCTCGGTCCGCGGACCATCGCCGCCGCATGGGCGCCGAGGACGCGCTCGACGAGCGCCGCGTCGGACCTTCCCCGCTCGGACACGGCCCGGTCGACCAGTTCGCCGAAGGTGGCCGTGTCGTGGCTGTCGACGCCCGCCGCGCGGTCGGCCGGACGCCGGTTCATCAGGTTGGGTTCGTCGGCCAGTACCACCTGCCGTGCGGCGTCCTCGTCGTGATGCACCTTCACGTTGAACTCGTCCTTGCCGGCGAGCTCCTCCAGCCGCGCCAGGTAGCGGTCGTGGCGTTCCTCCAGGACGGCGGCGACGGTCTCGTCGTCGGGAGAGATCCCTCCGAACCTCAGCGGCAGGACCGTGCCGTCCTTGCCGGCCTCGATCACGACGTGCAGATGCGCCAGCAGATCGCTTCGCCGCGGAACGAGTTCGGCCGGGGCGTCGCTGCACAGGGCCACCAGGTCGCCGCTGCGTACGGCGCGCACGGGCCTGGGCGGGTCGCCCACGCCCTCGATGTCGCGGGACAGCTTCCGGTCGGCCGGGGCTATGCCGTAGACGTACGTGGTCATCGTTTCCCCTTTCGTCCGGTGCGTGTCGTCTCCCTCCCGTCGTTACGGTTCCTGGCGGAGGGCCTCGGGAACGCCCGGGGCCCCGATCAGGCGCCGGGGGCTGGGGGCACGCGTGGGACCGGGTGATGTCGTGGGGGCGGTTCGGTGTCGTGGTCCTCTTCCGTGTTACCGGCCGTCCTGCCCTCAAACCGGCAGGGTTCTCGGTCACGGGCGGAGTCTTGCGCCGCGCCGGTGGGAGCGAGTACATGTCGAACATGGACATGTCAATCCAGAAGATCCGCCTCGGTAGGGGCCCACGGTTACGAGTGCGCTCGGTCGGGACTGCTTCCTCTCTGAGGGCCGGACCGCTTGCCGTGGTCCTGCTCCTCCTGGTGAGCCTCGTCGGAATACCCGCCGTGGCCAGTGCCGCGCCACCCGACGCCCCCGTCCGCGCGTCCGTTGCGACGTCGAACGCGCGGGGCGCGGCCGTGGCCCAGGCCCGCGAGCGCTGGGGCGACCGGCGGCTCGACGAGGTCTCCTTCCTCGGCACCCACAATGCGTTCACCAACTACGAGGATTCCCGATGGAGTTCGGTGTCGCAGTCCGAGTCCCTGCGCCATCAGCTCGACAACGGGGTACGAGGCCTCAGCCTGGACACCCATTGGTACGAGCGCAGCACCTGGCTCTGCGTCGTCAGCTTCGGCAGCGACTGCTACCCGAGCGACGTCTACCTCTGCCACGGCGACTGCAAGACCTTCGCAGGGGCCACGTACGCGCTGCCCCGGCAGTCCTTCCAGAGCAGCATGCAGACCGTGGTGGACTTCCTCGCGGCGAACCCCCAGGAGGTCGTGACCGTCTTCCTGGAGGACTACGTCAGCGCCCAGCAGCTGGGCGACTCGCTCGGCCGGGTACGCGGCCTCGACCAGCTGCTCTTCCGGCCCGACGCGTGGAACGTGCGCCGGCAGGGGTGGCCGAGGATGACCGAACTCGTCGGCGCGGGGAAGCGCCTGCTGATCTTCAGCGACGCACCCGACCGTGAGTATCTCGGTGTGATGTACGACAAGGCCTGGACCGTCAGCAACTTCTGGAGCCTCGGCGACCTCGGCAACGACCTCTCCTGCGTCAGCCGGTGGTCCGACGTGCCGCTGGACCGTCAGGAGCCCGGCTTCCGGCGGCTCTTCACCATGAGCCACCACCGGAACGTACCCACGGTCATCAACGCGGCCCTCGACAACGGGACCAAGCTGCGGGACCGCGTCACCCAGCAGTGCCGCGCGGCGGCCGGCGGCCGCGACCCGAACTTCGTCTCGGTCGACTTCCACCGGGTGTCCGACAGCAGCGGCCACACGCCGGCCTCGATCGTCGCGGAACTGAACGCCCGGAACTGAGGCCCCGACCACCTGCCGCGGGCTGAAGTGCGGCGGGCCCGTGGGTGCTTCTGGGGGTCGCCCACTGGCCCTGGCTGCACGAGAGACCGGCCACGCGCCGTACCGAGTGGTGCGCTGCTCCGACGTGACCTCTCCCCGTGCGGTGGAACGCGCCCTGCGGATGTCGGTCGGATCCCGCTGCGGATGCTCGCGGCGCGCGATGCGGATAGTGTCGATGGGCGCGCCGCGACCGAGGAGGTGTTCCGTGCGCGACGCGGCGACGGCAGCGCCGGTTCGCCGTGGAGTGGCCCCCAGACGATGACTCGCTGTGCTGCGGCATCCTCACCTGGTCAAGGAGCGTGGTCGATGTGGCTCGCAACCGCCGTCTGATCCTCAGCTCACCGTCCGAGGTCTGGAACCTGCTGTCCGACGGCCATCGCTACGGAGAATGGGTGACGGGTACCCAGCAGGTCCTCGCGGCGGACACGCACTGGCCCCAGGTCGGCGCACGCCTGCGCGTCCGGGTCGGCGTGGGTCCCCTCACCCTCGATGACACGTGCGTCGTCCGCATCTGCGATCCGGGACACCGGCTGGAGCTGGAGGCCAGGGCCCATCCGTTCGGCGCGGCACGCATCGCCATGAACCTGGTCCCCTGGGGCGACAGCACACTGTTCATCCTGGACTGGCACCCGCTCCGCGGTCCTGGTACTCGGATGCACGGGCTGCCGGTGGACTACGTCGTCGCGGTCCGCAACGGCATGATGCTGACCAAGCTGGCGCGGATCGCGGTGCGCGAGCACGGCGAAGTGGACAGCCGCCTCGCGCAGGACGCGCGCAGCTGAGAGACGCCGGGACGACGGCAGAGTTCCGTGCCGGGGAGTCGTCGGCGGGCGACGGTCAGCTTCCCCGGCGTAACCTCCGCCGGTGACGGTGGCGCCGTCACACACGAGTGCGGCGGCCACGCCGGTGTCGATCGCGACGAACAGGGCGTTGCGCGTGCCGCGGCAGCCCCGCGAGATGTGCCGCCCGCCCGGACGTCGCGCCCGAGGGTCACGCCCGGTCCCGTGCGCCGGGCGAGGTCGCCGGCGAGCGGCAGGTCTCGCCGGCCGAGGTCGGCCCCTACCGCCTTCGCCCCTGTGATGGCCCGCCTGCGCGTTCCTCGTCGACGCGGACGGCCCCGCACCAGGCCGGGACGTGGTCCTGGCCGACAAGGCGTACTGGTCACGCGTCATCCGCGGGCGCCTGCACAAGCGCGGTATCCGGGCGCTGGTTCCCGTCCCGGCACACCAGCGGGGCCACCGGCTGCGTCGAGGCGGCCGGGGGCGTCCCTTGCCGCCATCGTGGCGGAGCACACGGGCTTCTGCGCGCCGGTGGGTTCGTGGATCCGCCCGCGTACCGAGGTCCAGCCCGGGACGGGACGGCCTCGCACCGCCTCGGTCATCCGGTGTGGTGGCGGCGGCACGGCTCGGCGCGTCGCGCGGCGGACATCCGTGCGTAATGAGCATTACATCTAGCCATTATTGGCCTTGATATGTAACTTCTGCAACACCGGCGAAGGTGATTCCGCTAGCTTCGGACGTCCGAGAGGGAACGATGTTGATGTACATCTCTGTGCCCCGCCGCGGGGCGGCTGCCGTGCTGGCCTGCACGGCTCTGGTGGTGGTCTCCGGCTGCGGCGCGAGCGATACCGGTGGTGGTGAGCCGACGGCCGGGGCAGGGGCGCCGGGGTCACGATCACGCGGGACGCGGCCCTCCACGAGGCCCTGCCCGAGCAGATCAAGAAGGCAGGTGCCGTGCGCGTGGCCACGGACGTCCCCTACCCCCCGTTCGCGATGTTCGTCACCGAGGGGAAGGGGGGAGCTGACCGGCCTGGACTACGACCTCGGCCAGGCCCTGGGTGCAAAGCTCGGCGTCAGGTTCACCTTCACCCCGACGAAGTTCGACGGCATCGTGCCCGCCCTCCAGGCCGGCAAGTTCGACGCCGCGATGTCGGCGCTGACCGACAACCAGGAGCGGCAGAAGGTCGTCGACTTCGTCGACTACTCACGCTCCGGCTCGGGCATCTCGGTGGCCGAGGGCAACCCGGCGAAGATCAGCACGCTGGACGACCTCTGCGGCCGGAAGGTCGGCGTCCAGGCGGCGACCAACCAGTACAAGCTGCTCGAGGCCCACCAGGCCACATGCCGGGCCGTCGGCCGGAAGGTGGCCGACATCCAGACCTTCCCCAAGGACTCCGACGCCCAACTCGCCCTGCGCTCCGGAAAGGTGATCGCGGAGGTCGTCACCAAGCCCGCCGCCTGCTGGTCAGCCAAGACCGCCGACGGCGGCAAGGCCTTCGACCTGGCCGAGGACCCCGAGGCGCCGGCCGGCTACCGAGCCTCGCCCAACGGCATCGCTGTCAGCAAACGGCTCCCGCAACTGACCGACGCCATCAGGCGGGCGCTCCAGGCGCTGATCGACGACGGCACCCTCACCAGGATCTGTGACAAGTACGGCGTCGCCTCCATCGCCATGAAGGAAGCCACCAAGAACGCGGCGGTGGACTAGAGATGACCACCACCACCCCCGTGGGCACACCGCACACCGGCGACTCCCTCGCACCCGACACCTTCGAGATCGTCCCCGTCCACCACTGGGGTCGCCGGCTCTCCGCGGTGGCCGCCGTCGCCGCGCTGGCCGGCCTCATCGGCTCGCTCGCGAAGAACGGCAACCTGCACTGGGACGTCGTCGGCCACTACCTGTTCGCCGGGCTCATCTTCGACGGCCTGGCCACCACCCTGTGGTTGACCGCCGCCGCGATGACCCTCGGGCTCGGCCTCGGCACCCTCGTGGCCGTCATGCGTCTCTCCGACAACCCGGTTCTGTACGCCCTCTCGTCGCTGTTCGTGTGGGTCTTCCGCGGCACCCCGCTGCTCGTACAGATCATCTTCTGGGGCTACGCCGGTGCCCTCTACCAGCACGTGATGATCGGCGTCCCGTTCACCGGCGTCACCTTCCTCCAGGCCGACACCAACACCCTGCTCACCCCGGCCGTCGCGGCCCTGCTCGCGCTCGGCCTGAACGAGGCCGCGTACACCTCCGAGATCGTCCGCGCCGGGATCCGGTCCGTCGACGCGGGGCAGACCGAGGCGGCGCACTCGCTCGGCATACGTCCGGCACTCACCATGCGGCGGATCGTGCTGCCCCAGGCGATGCGGGTGATCATCCCGCCGCTGGGCAACGAGACGATCAACATGCTCAAGATGACCGCCCTCGTGTCGGTGATCGCAGCGCACGACCTGATGTCCAACATCCAGGACGTGTACGGGCAGAACTACCAGGTCATCCCGATGCTCGTGGTGGCGTCGCTCTGGTACCTGGCTCTCGTCAGCGCCCTGAGCGTCCCGCAGGCGTGGCTCGAACGCCGCTACGGGCGCGGCACGGCCCGCGGCGCCGAGGCCTCCCCCTTCGACGCCTGTGCGCCGGACCCCTCACCGCCCTGCGCGGCCGCACACACAAGGAGGAGGGCCGTTGAACACGCCCATGGTGCACGCCGAGGGCGTGCGCAAACACTTCGGGAAGCTCCAGGTCCTCAAAGGCATCGACCTGACGGTCGAACGCGGCCAGGTGTGCTGTCTCCTTGGACCCTCCGGCTCCGGCAAGTCCACGTTCCTGCGGTGCATCAACCATCTGGAGAAGATCGACGGAGGACGGCTCTCCGTCGACGGCGAACCGGTCGGCTACCGGCCGCAGGGCACCCGCCTCCACGAGTTGCGCGAGCGCGAGGTCGCCGCCCGACGGCGCGACATCGGCATGGTGTTCCAGCGGTTCAACCTCTTCCCGCACATGACCGCCCTCCAGAACGTCATGGAGGCCCCCGTCAAGGTCGCCGGCACCGCCAGGGACCGGGCCCGCGACGAGGCGAGGGCCCTCCTCGACCAGGTGGGGCTCGCCGACCGGGAGGGCCACTACCCGGCCGAGCTCTCGGGCGGCCAGCAGCAGCGAGTCGCCATCGCCCGCGCCCTCGCCATGAAACCGAAACTGATGCTGTTCGACGAACCGACGTCGGCGCTCGACCCCGAACTCGTCGGTGACGTACTCGACGTCATGCGCCGGCTCGCGGACGACGGCATGACGATGGTCGTCGTCACGCACGAGATCGGCTTCGCCCGCGAAGCCGGTGACCTGGCCGTCTTCATGGACGAAGGCGTCGTCGTCGAATCCGGTGACCCCCGACAGGTCCTGGCCGACCCGGAGCAGGAACGCACACGCGCCTTCCTCTCGAAGGTCCTGTGAGCGCCCCGCCCCGGCAGCAGCCCCTCGAAGAAGCGCTGCTGTCCCTGTCCCGCGCACACCAGGCGCGGTACCTGGAAGACCTGGCCGAACTCGTCGCGATCGACTCCGGCTCGTACAGCGCCGACGGCGTCAACCGGGTCGCAGACCTGGTCCAGGCCCACCTGGAGCGTCTGGACTTCTCCGTGGAACGCGTCGCGCTGCCACCGGCCCAGGGACACCGCACCGGAGATGTACTCATCGGCCGCAGACAAGGTCGCCTCGCCGTCGCCGACGGAGGCCGCAGAATCCTTCTCGCCGCGCACATGGACACCGTCTTCGACGATGGGGCCGCCGCCGAACGCCCCTTCTCCCTCAGGGGGCCCCTCGCCCACGGGCCCGGCGTCAGCGACGACAAGGGAGGCCTGGTCGCAGGCCTCGCAGCCCTCGAGATCCTCGCCTCGGCAGGCATCGAGGACTACGCGGAACTCGTCTTCCTCGCCACGCCCGACGAGGAGATCGGCTCACCCGCCAGCAGGCCGGTCATCCGGCGGGCGGCCGAAGGGGCGCACTACGCCCTCGCCCTCGAATGCGCCCGGGAGAACGGCGACCTGGTCATCGCGCGCAAGGGTGTGGCCGACTTCAGGCTAACCGTCACCGGCCGCGCCGCACACGCGGGCATCGAACCCGAACGCGGAGCGAACGCGGCGCTGGCCGCGGCCCACCTCGTCATCGCCCTCCAAGCGCTGAACGGCACATGGGAGGGCGTCACCCTCAACGTCGGCGTCGTGCGCGCGGGCAGCCGCTTCAACATCGTCTGCCCCGAGGCGGAACTCCTCGTCGAGATCCGCTCGGCCACGGACAGCGGCCTGCGCGCGGCCGCCGTCGCCCTCGAGGAGGCCGCCTCGCGGCCCGTCGTTCCCGGCACCTGCGTCACCGTCGAGGAACTCGCGTCCTGCCCGCCGATGGAGGACACGGCCGCCTCCCGCCGGATGCTCGACCGGGCCCAGGACATCGGCGAACGCCTGGGCCTGACCTTCGGCGCCGCGGCGACGGGCGGCGTCGGGGACGCCAACACCATCGCCGGCGCAGGGGTCCCGACACTGGACGGCCTGGGACCGGTCGGCGGCGCCGACCACACCCCCGAGGAATGGCTCGACGTCCGTACGGTCCCGGTCCGGGTCGCCCTGCTCGCCTCCCTCATCGCCGACCTCGGCGACAGCCGCAGCGACTGACGCTGCCCCCCGACGCTCCCGCACCGGTTCATCGCGCCGTTGCCCGGTGCGGGAGCACCCGTCGCCGCCCCTGATGTGGCCTGGAACGCGGCTCAGATGATCGGCATTAGGCGCGGCACGCGGGCCGCACGCCCGCCGACGACCGAGAAAGGAACCCGCGATGGCCTCTGGCGCACTCGCCGACGTGATCCGGCACAAGCTGGGCGACCTCAGCCCGGCCGAGCGCAAGGTCGCCCGCGTCCTCCTGGCCAACTACCCCTCCGCCGGATTCGAGACCGTCGCCGTCCTCGCCGAACGGGCGGGCGTCAGCGCCCCCACCGTCATCCGCTTCGTCAACCGGATCGGCTACCGTGGCTTCCCCGACTTCCAGACCGCCCTGCGCGAGGAACTCGACGAACGCAACGCCTCGCCCCTGTCCCTGTACGAGTCCGCCGACCGCGCCCGTACCGACGAGGCGGCGGACGGCGAAGCGTCCCTTCTCGGGCAGGGCAGCAGGCGGTTCAGCTCGGCCGTCGCGCAGACCCTCACCGAACTCCCGCCGCACGACCTGGAACACGCCGTCTCGCTCCTGGCCGACGGCAGAAGGCGCGTCACCCTGGCCGGCGGCCGCTTCACCCATCTCCTCGCCCAGTACCTCGGACTGCACCTCATGCAGTTGCGAGGCGACATCCGCCTCCTGCCCGCGGGCGACGTCGAACGGACCGCGGCGCTCGGTGCGCTCACCCGCCGCGACGTCCTGGTCGTCTTCGACTACCGCCGCTACGAGCAGGACAAGGTCACCATGGCCCAACTCGCCCTGGAACAGGGCGCGAAGGTCGTCCTGTTCACCTACCGATGGCTGTCCCCGGTCTCCGCGCACGCCGAGGTCGTGCTGCCCAGCCTGGTCACGACGCCGTCGCCGTACGACAGTTTGGTGCCCACCCTCGCCGTGGTCGAGACCGTCGTCGCCGGAGTCGTCGCGGCGCTCGGCGAGGAAGCGCCCGCGCGTCTGCGGCACACCGAAGAGATCGCGCGGCGCATCGGTCTGCAGTGACCCGGGGCATCGGCTCGCGGTGAACGGACGGCGCCGGCAGACGCACACGAGCCTGC
The DNA here is from genome assembly GCF_044333355.1 of Streptomyces sp. NPDC021012. Lineage (NCBI taxonomy): Bacteria > Bacillati > Actinomycetota > Actinomycetes > Kitasatosporales > Streptomycetaceae > Streptomyces > Streptomyces sp. NPDC021012. The sequence continues at coordinate 342,712 of NZ_JBIRQU010000002.1, read as the reverse complement.
CCGGTGCGAGGCCCGCCGGCGAGGGACCCCGCCGCGGAAGGCGGCGGCTATCCGCCCGTGCTTCCAGCGGTCCCGGCAGCGGGACATCCCCTGCCCGGAGGCAGCCAGGACCACGCCGGTCGTGGCCGGCGCTACATCGTCGCGCCGGTCGGTGACCACACTGGAACCTTGCCCCCGGAACTCGTGGACGACCACCACGATGCCGGGCTGCCCAGGCGGAGTCCGTCGTGGACTGGCGGACCTGCGTCCTCGGACGTGTCTACGCGCGCGTCGACACGGCGGTGGCCAACCGCCAGGCCCGCGTCTCCCGCATGCTGCGCGGAGCCGCGTCGAACTACGCGGGCGGCCTTCGATCCTTCGTCCCCTCACAGCCCGCCACGCGCCGCATCACCACATCCGCAGGACTCGGCACCCGACGTCCGGCCATGTCCCCGACGTATCGACGGACGACCTGGGCAGGCCAGGACGTGGAAGAGCGGCAGGCCGCATCCTGAGAGTCACCGGCAGGGGCGCGTCGACCTCGCCGCCCACACCGTCCGGGAGGGGGCGGTCCGCTTCGATGAGGATCTCCTTGCCGCGCAGGATCTCGACCTCAGGTCTGTTCCCGTGCACGCCTGTCCTGAGCTCACCACGACCCCGTGCAGCCGGTGCGCTCGTGCCGAAGGATCCCCGTCCTGCTCCTGGCCGGCCTGACGGATCTGACCGCCGCGACACAACGCGGTCCGCGAAAGGGCGGCCATCCCGGTGCCTGCGCCGGACGGGGTACTTCGGCAGCGTCGTCGAACACTGCGCACACCATTGCTTCGGCGACTCGGCAGCTTCTCGACCGGTGTTCTCGCACAAGGATGCCCAGCGGCGCCCCTTGAGGGCCTGTCGGCGATGGCCCGAGGTGAGGAGAGCAGCATGTCCCGACCTGTCACTGTGGGAGTGGACGGCTCTGAAGGAAGCGTGGCGGCGGTGGACTGGGCCGCCGACGAGGCGGCGCTGCGCGGCGAGGATCTGCGGCTGGTGTACGCCACGCGGTGGGCGGAGCATCAGTTGGGGGCGATGAAGGTGTCGCACGAAGATCGTGCCGGCGCGGCGGAAGGCGTGCTGGCTGAGACCGAGCGGCGTGTCGGGTCCCGGCAGCCGGGCCTTGCCATGACCGCTGACGAGGTCGAAGACGCGCCCGTCAGCGTGCTGCTCGCCGCCGCTGCCAAGGCGGAGCTGCTCGTCGTTGGCTCTCATGGGTTGGGTAGCGTCCGCGGGTTCATCGTCGGTTCGGTAGGGCAGGAGGTCATCGCGGAAGCCGAGCGTCCAGTGGTTCTCGTTCGCCCCGGATACGAGAAGGACAGCTCCGGTGCGTCCGAGAGGAGCAGCCGCCGGAAGGTGGTGCTCGGTCTGGATGTGAACGAAGTCAAGGACGAGCTCCTGTCCTTTGCGTTCGATTTCGCCGGGCGGCACCACGTCCCGCTGGAGATCGTGCACACATGGCATGAATCCTTCGTTCACCACTCCAGCGCGGCCGCGAAGGACGAGAGGACGGCAGCGCTTGCCGATGCGGTTCGACCGTTCCGGGACAGGTTTCCGGCGACGGAGGTGGCGGAGGTGTCCGCTTCGGGACGGCCGGCCGAGCATCTCATCGAAGCCGCGTCGGACGCTCGCCTCGTGATCGTCGGCCGGCGGAGGGCAGCCAGGGGCGCTCACGTCGGATCGGTCACCCACGCCGTCATCCACCACGCCTCCTGTCCTGTCGCAGTCGTACCGCACACCTGACGAATGGGGATCCGTGGCCGTCGGCCGAGGCGTGCAGTTCCGGGCGGTACTGGACCGGGCCGTGCTGACAGAGCCGGGCATCCTCGACGACGCGATCGATTCCCTGCGCAAGGATGTGCAACTGCGTGTCGCCGACCAGCTGCCGATGAAACTCGTGCTGGCCGACGCCGACCTCGGCCTCGTTCCCCTCGCGGTCACACCGGACGGGGAGCCCGGATCTCATGGACCTGGCCGGTGTCCGGACCTGGATGCAGCTCGGGGCCTGCGCGGTGCGGAACGGCTGGGCGGAGCCTCTTCGGGCGTGATGGGCAAGTGACGGCGCGCGCCGCGGGCGCCGTGCGGGTCGACGCGGTTGTCCCGGCGGCTTGTCAGGCGAGGACGTTGACGGCACGGGCGACCACGAGTCCGAGGATGAGCAGGGAGACGAGGGACTGAACGCCCATGGTGATCTTGGTCCAGGGTGCCAGGGGCATGACGTCGGTGGGGCTGAAGGCGGTGGCGTTGGTGAGCGCGAGGTAGAGGTAGTCGATGTAGTGGGGTCGCCAGTCGGCGTTTGCCAGTTCGGGGTTGAGCTGTTGGGGGAAGGCGAGTGCGGGGGTGGAGGGCATGCGGTGGGCTCGGGCGGCGGGTCCGCCGCTGTCGAGTTCGAAGTAGAGCAGGGAGAAGGCGAGGACGGTGCAGGCCCATACCGTGCCGCCGGTCTGCAGCAGGCTGATGGCGGAGCTTGTCTCCTTCCCGGCATGGAGGATGTCGTCGATTAGTTGAGCGGTGGACCAGACGGCGCTGAGGGCCAGGACTCCCACCAGGGCGACCGACATGCTCCGCAGGGCGGCCGTGCGCCGGTCGATCCGGCCCGGGTCGCCGGCGATGAGCGCCAGCAGGAGCAGTCCCTCGACGGCAGGGATGACCCAGCGAGGTGCCAGACGGAGGTCGTCGGGGAGCAGGAGGGTCAGCACCATGGCGGCGGCGACGGCCGCGGCCATCGGCCATCGCGGCTCGCCGAAGGTCTCGTCCGGTCTCGGGCTCTCGGTCGTCTCTGGGGTGCGTCCGGTCACGGTGGCGGCCCTTACGGTCGAGTGTGGAGTGAGGGTGCTGTCCTGCCCTCGGACGGTATAGCCGTCGGGCGGGCGGGCGTCGGATCCCACGCGTGGTGCACGACAGCCCCGTACCCGACCGTGGGATCCACTGGCCCCCGCGCACGCAGGCTGCTGCAACGTCTTCCCGCGCCCGCACTGGCTCACAGCCCGCCCTCACCGGCGACCGGCCATCCAGCCGACGCCGCGACGCACCAGCTGCCTGCGTCAGGCGACCAGCTCGTAAACACTCCGGGCCGTCAGCCACAGGCCGACCAGCAGGGAGAGCGTGACCACCAACTGTTCCTGGTGCCGCTCCAGCCAGCTCCGTAGGGCGTTCAAGCGGGCGTGCGCGGCCGCGGGCGCCCAGACCGTGTACATCTCCATGACGATGAGGCTGAGTGTGGCCAGCAGGCAGTAGCCGGTCAGTACGAGCCAGTCGGTCAAGGTGGAGAGGTCCGCGTCGATGGCGGTCGCGGCGCCGGCGCCGACCAGGCCCCAGGGCTGCAACAGCCACGCCAGACCGGCTGCCGCGACCGGGGAAGCGTTGTCGATCCGGGCGGCCCAGCGCGGCGGGCCGTGCGGGCGGGGCGGTCGGCGGTGCCGGTACGCGCCGAACACCACCAGTGCCAGGCCGATGGCGAGTTTCGCGGCGATCGCGGCGGTCGAGGGCGTGCTGTGACGGGCCGGGGGCTGACCGCCGGTCAGCAGCACGACGAGGGCGATCACCGCGACCAGGTTGGCCAGCCACGACAACAGGAACGCCAGACCCTGACGAACGCCGCGCCGCGAGGAGAGCAGCAGGATGAAGGCGCTGTTGTGCAAGGGCCCGAGGGTGATGGCCGTACCGATCACAATCAGGTCGAGGACCATCAGACCAGTCGCTCCTGGGTCTTGGCGCTGTTCGCCACGTAGGGACAGAGAGCCGCTCGGTAGGGGTGAGGCGTTGCTACGGGACCGCGTTCCGACTCTGCATGCGGCTGCCCGGCCGGTCAAGCAGGCCACGCCCGTGAAGCCTTGTCGGTCCATTCGAAGGCCCACCGCCGCTCACGTCTGTATCGGCTTCACCGAGGCGACGGCGAGGCGAATGCCCGGGTGCCGCCGGACATCTCTTCAGTCCGGCCGCGTCTGCCCGGTCTGCAGCCCGGTCAGAACCACGGTCCAGAGCAGTACACGGAGCGATCCCCGCTGCCGTCGCCGGCGCATGCAGGACCACCTCGACCACCGGATCGTCCAAGCACAGGTCGTCCAGGTGGCGCTCCGGCGGTCCACGAGGAGACTGACTCGGCTGCCGTTCCCGATCCGGCGCAGGTTGCGCGGCTCCCCGCGGCAGTTGCTCAGCAACGCGGGTGGGACCCCCTCATCTGGAGGCGTTCTTCGGCTGCATGTACTACGCGGTGACGGGGCCTGCTCAGCCGCGGTGTAACGGTCCTCGTCCCAGCCGGCCGCGTCCCGGAGCTGGCCCATCGCCTTTGCGCGGTCCATAGAGGCGTCCCCGCCGACGGCGGCCTGGACCACCGGGGCGAGAGCGGCTGGGAGGACGAACATGGTGCGCCTCATGCACCGTATCCGCGCCGGCGTCCGCTCCTCGTACAGCGCTCGTGCCAGCGCTGGGACGCCCGGGCCGGCCATGCGGGGCGGCGGACAGGAACACGGTGGCCGGGTCGGTCGCGTGCAGCCCAGTGAGGGCTGCGGCGACCTCCTCCGGAGTCAGTGCCCGGGTCGATCCCGCCCAGCAGGTGCCTGCGCCCCTGGTGGGCAGCGGGGTGGTCGGGAGGCCGAGATCACCCTTCCCGGCCGCCCTACCGGCTGTGGTCAGGAGTGGTCACCGGCCGGTTCCTGATCCTGGCGGTGGGGCTGGAGGAGCTCGTGCACGGCTTCGGAGCCGTCGCGCAAGGTCGCGGAGATGCCCCACGGCCTGGGCTCGAGCTCCTAGAGGAAGGCCACGCCCCGCACGGACAGACCGGCGAAGGCTCCGTGGCAGTCCTCGACGGTGAACGTGCAGCCTCTATGACGTCGTTTCTTGTGGCGTCTGGATTGGTGGGGTCCGTTGTTGAGGTCAGTGCGGATGCGTGGTGCCGCGCACGTACCACTGGTCGGCGTTGTGAGGGAGAAACCCCTTGGTCCCGTACTCATCAGAGATCGAGATGGAGAGGTACACACTGCACGTCTGGCCGGTGGCGACACCGGGATAGTCGAGTCTGATCCCCGGCGACTCGTCAGGGAATGTGTCGAACACCCAGTTTGCCGGACCGGTGTGAACCCTGCTGTCAGCCTCCCCGCAACCCGGCCCGGGATCTGGCACCTTCTCCAGCTCTGCAGAGCCGTCCGCCCTGGCCGTCAGCCGCCCACCGTCCGAGGCCGACCAGACCCCTTGCACGTCACTGACGGTGAGCGAAGGGTCGTCAGGAGCCTCGGTCAGGCCTATGAGAACGCTGGCCAGTGCCGCAATGACGAACGCTCCGGCGGCAACAGACAACCAGACGAATACCCCTTGGCCGATCATTCACTGAGACCCTCCCCCAGGGCAGGTGACCTGGGAATCTCCCAGTTCCCGCTTGCGCCTCAATCATGATCCCGACACGGACCAGAGGGAGCCCGGCTTGAAACCTTGGCAACTGTTGATGGGCCGCGAGGCGAGCGATCGGGCTTTCCGGCTCAGGCCTTGCCTCCGGAGGTCAGCCGACGGTAGCCGATGAGTGTCGCGGCTATGCCGACAAAGGCGAGGAAGTGCTCGGCCTTGCGTTCGTAGCGTCGGTGGAGCCGGCGGCAGCCGGCCAGCCAGGACACGGTTCTCTCGACCACCCACCGATGCCGGCCCAGCCGCTGTGAGGACTCGACGCCCCTGCGGGCGATGCGGTGGCGGATCCCGCGCTCGCGGAGCCATCGGCGCAGGTGGTCGTAGTCGTAGCCCTTGTCGGCGTGCAGTTTCGCCGGCTTCCGGCGTCGGGGTCCGCGGCGGGACCGGACGGGCGGGATGCCGCGGACGAGCGGCTCCAGACCCTGACTGTCGTGCATGTTCGCGCCGGAGATGCCCAGCGACAGCGGCAGTCCGTTCTGGTCACAGATCAGATGAATCTTCGATCCCAACTTGCCGCGGTCGGTCGGATTCGGTCCCGTCAGCGGCCCCCTTTTGCCGCCCGCAGACTGACCGAGTCGATCGCGCACCGCGACCAGTCCAACTCGCCCCGCGCTCCGAGCTCGTCGAGGACCACGCGGTAGAGCCTCGCCCAGACCCGGTCCCGGCTCCACTGAGCGAACCGACGGTAGATCGTGGGCCAGGTCGGGCCGAACACCGGCGGCAGCTGCCGCCGGTGTTCGGCCCGACGTCGCCACGAAGATGATCGCCGCCAGAGCCTCACGGTCACCGGCCCGGCGCCGGCCACCGCCCTGCGGACGTATCACCTCCGTCGGGGGCACCACCCGCCGGAACAGCACCCACAACTCGTCCGGCACCAGACGCTCAACGAGATCCGTCATGCACGGATCAACGAACGATCACGCCATAAGAAACGATGTCAAGAGGGTGTTTAGCTCATCATTGCGTTCTCTTGCACCGATATGGGCTTGTGATCGGCTGGGAGTGATGAGGTTGGTGTGGTTGATGATGCGGAAGTGGCTGTCAGGCGGGCGTCTTGGCCTGGCTGCTCCTGTTTCGTCCCAAGGCGCCGGTCTTCGCGCTGTTTGCTTCGAGCGCCGGTCCGCGCGCCGGGGCCGGCTGGGTGGTTCGGGTTCATGCCTGAACGCCGTCGATATCCCAGTGATCTGTCCGATGCCCGGTGGGAGTTGGTCGAGCCGGTCCTGACTGCCTGGCGGTCCGAGCGCCGCGGCCGCGGCCTGGACATCGGCCGACCACCGGACCACGACCTGCGGAGCCTGCTGGACGCGGTCCTCTATGTGAACCGGACGGGCATCCCATGGCGCTATCTGCCGCACGACTACCCGCACTGGAACACCGTCTACGCATACTTCGCCCGCTGGCAGGAAGAAGGCGTCTTCGACCAGCTCAACACGCTCCTCCGCCGCCAAGTCCGCAGGCAGGAAGGCCGCGAGGAGGAACCGACCGCCTGCGTCATCGACTCCCAGAGCATCAAGACCTCTGTCAACGTCCCCACCTCTGAGCAGGGCATCGACGCCGGCAAGAAGATCGTGGGCCGCAAGCGGGGCATCGTCATCGACACCGTCGGGCTCCTCCTCGGAGTCCTGGTCACCGCGGCCAGCGTGCAGGACTCGATCGCCGGTCAGACCCTCATCGAACGGGTCGCCGCCGAGCATCCGACCGTCCGCAAGACCTGGGTCGACGGCGGCTACCGCCAGCACCTCGTCGAGCATGCCGCCACCCTCGGCATCGACATGCACATCGTCCGCCGCGACCCCACGACCAGGGGATTCGCCGTCCTGCCCCGTCGATGGACCGTCGAGAGAACGCTGGGCTGGCTCATGAACCACCGCCGCCTCGCCCGCGACTACGAAGCCCACCCACACCGCTCCGAAGCCATGATCCACCTCGCGATGATCAACCTCATGACCCGCAGACTCACCGCCGAATCCACCCCGAGCTGGCGTGGCACATGAACCGCGTTCAATCCGGCAATCCGGGATGAAACAACGGGACGAAACGCCCTCCAAGAAGGTCCTGACTCCCAATGAGCAGCCGACGCTGCTCGCCAAGGGGCCCTATGACCTCCGGCACGCCGGGATCTCGTTCTGGCTGCACTCCGGCGTGGATCCTGCCGAATGCGCACGCCGGGCCGGCCAGAGCATCCAAGTGCTCTTCCAGTACTACGCCAAGTTCCTGGACGGTCTTCAGGAGCATTCCAACCGGCTCATCGAGGAGTCGATGCAGGCGTGGAGCCGGCGCAGCGAAGACAGCAGCCCCAAGGGCTGAGCCGCAATCTGGCCCGTGTATGGCCCGGAACTGCTGGTCAGGACTGGGATACCGGTGGGATGAAATGGAAGAAGGGGGGTATTTCGACACCTCCCCTATGGGAGGGGACGTGCACTCCAAGAGGGCGCCTGACCCGGAGAAAACCCCAGGTCAGGCGCCTTCTTTCGTGCCGCTAGAAGAACCCGAGCTTCTTCGGTGAGTAGCTGACCAGCAGATTCTTCGTCTGCTGGTAGTGCTCCAGCATCATCTTGTGGGTCTCGCGGCCGATGCCCGACTGCTTGTAGCCGCCGAAGGCGGCGTGGGCCGGGTAGGCGTGGTAGCAGTTCGTCCAGACGCGGCCCGCCTGGATCGCGCGGCCCGCGCGGTAGGCGGTGTTGGTGTCGCGGGTCCAGACGCCGGCGCCGAGGCCGTAGAGGGTGTCGTTGGCGGTGCGGATGGCGTCGTCGAAGTCGGTGAAGGAGGTGACGGCGACGACGGGGCCGAAGATCTCCTCCTGGAAGATGCGCATGCGGTTGTCGCCCTCGAAGATGGTGGGTTGGACGTAGTAGCCGCCTGCCAACTCGCCGCCGTGCTCGACGATCTGGCCGCCGGTGAGGATCTTGGCGCCCTCCTGCTGGCCGATCTCCAGGTAGGAGAGGATCTTGCGGAGCTGGTCGGCGGAGGCCTGGGCGCCGATCATGGTGTCGGTGTCGAGGGGGTGGCCGGGGACGATCTTCTCGGTGCGGGTGACGGCCGCTTCCAGGAACTCGGCGTAGTGGCCGCGCTGGACGAGGGCGCGTGAGGGGCAGGTGCAGACCTCGCCCTGGTTGAGGGCGAACATGGTGAAGCCTTCGAGGGCCTTGTCGCGGAAGTCGTCGTCCGCCGCCCACACGTCGTCGAAGAAGATGTTGGGGGATTTGCCGCCGAGTTCGAGGGTGACCGGCTTCAGGTTCTCGGAGGCGTATCCCATGATGAGGCGACCTGTCGTCGTCTCGCCGGTGAAGGCGATCTTCGCGACGCGCGGGCTGGACGCCAGCGGCTTGCCGGCCTCCTCGCCGAAGCCGTTGACGATGTTCAGGACGCCCGGGGGCAGGAGGTCGGCGATCAGGCTCAGCCAGAAGTGGACGGAGGCCGGGGTCTGTTCGGCCGGCTTGAGGATCACCGCGTTGCCGGCGGCCAGTGCCGGGGCCAGCTTCCAGACCGCCATGAGGATCGGGAAGTTCCACGGGATGATCTGCGCGACGACGCCCAGCGGCTCGTGGAAGTGGTACGCGACCGTGTCGTCGTCGATCTCGCTCAGCGCGCCCTCCTGGGCCCGCAGCGCTCCCGCGAAGTAGCGGAAGTGGTCGATGGCGAGCGGGATGTCCGCGGCGAGGGTCTCCCGGACCGGCTTGCCGTTGTCCCACGTTTCGGCGACCGCCAGTGCCTCGAGGCTGTTCTCCATGCGGTCCGCGATCTTCAGCAGGACGGCCGCCCGCTCCGCCGGCGCCGTCCGCCCCCACGCCGGGGCGGCCGCATGCGCCGCGTCGAGGGCGCGTTCCACGTCCTCGGCGGTGCCGCGCGCGACCTCCGTGAAGGGGCGGCCGTCGACCGGACTGGGGTTCTCGAAGTAGCGGCCGGACGCCGGGGCGACGTACTCGCCGCCGATCCAGTGGTCGTAGCGGGCCTGGTACGACATGAGCGCGCCCTCGGTACCGGGTGCGGCGTAACGGGTCATGGGCATGGCCTCCCTGGGACGCGCCGGCCGTCCCTGGCCGGCGCTCACGCCCGAGTGTGGTGCCCCGTACGTTGCAAGCCCGTTGCACCGGCGGACAGTTCCGCCTCCAGGGAGTCGAGCCTCGCCCGTACGGGAGGGAGCTGGGGCGCCGGAACCGCGGCGCACAGCGCCCGCCACACGACCACGTCGTCCTCGCCCCACGCGCTGTACGCCCAGTCCGCGAGCAGCCCCGGATCGCGCCGGTCCACCAGGGCCGCCCGCAGCCGGTCCGCGAGCCGCTCCCGCAGCCGTACGACCCCGGGCGCGGTCGACGCGGGCAGCAGCGGGCCCGCGTACTCCCCGGCCGCCGCCGCGACGGCCCCCGAGGCCAGTCGTCTGTCGACCGTCGTGAAGTCCGCGTCCACCACCCCCGCGAGCCGGTACGGCCGCGACCCCAGCACGTCGGGGCCCAGCAGCGCGCGCAGCCGGGACAGCTCCGCCCGCAGCGTCACCGGGGTGACCGACTCGTCCTCGTAGAGGAGAGTGAGGAGTTCGTCGCCGCCCACGCCGTCCGGGCGGTGCGCGAGGATCACCAGGATCTCGCTGTGGCGGCGGCTCAGCCGCAGCCGCCGCCCGCCCACCGAGAGCACCGCCTCGTCCCGGCCCAGCGCCGACAGCCGCAGCCGTCCCGGCTCCGGTGCCGGCCCGAGCAGCGCCAGCTGGGACTCGGCCGCGCGCGCCACCGCCTGCACGAAGCCGAGGCTGTGCGGGTGTGCGAGCCGTTCGCCGCCGGTGATGTCGACCGCACCGAGCACCCGGCCGCTGTGCGGGTCGTGCACGGGGGCCGCGGCGCAGGTCCACGCCCGCACCGGACGCCGGAAGTGCTCCGCGGCGACCACCTGGACGGGACGGTCGACGGCCAGGGCGGTGCCCGGCGCGTTCGTCCCCGCCGCCGCCTCCGACCAGCGGGCCCCGGCCACGAAGTTCATCGCACGGGCCTTGCGCAGGGTGCCCGGATGCCCCTCGACCCAGAGCATCCGCCCGGCGGCGTCGCAGACCGCGAGGAGATGCTCCCCGTCCGTCGCGTACGCCCCCATCAGCTCCCGGATCACCGGCATCGCCGCGGAGAGGGGATGGGCCTCCCGGTACGCGGCGAGCTCGGCCTCGTCCAGTTCCACCCGCGCCGCCCCGTCGGGGCTCACGCGCGCGCGTACCGAACGGTGCCAGGACGCGGCCACCAGCGGGCGGGCCGGTCGGGCGCGCGGGCCGCTTTCCCCGTCCAGGTCGATCTCCGTGCTGCCCGGGTCGATCTTGGTGTTCCCTGGATCCGGCTCCGTGTTCCCCGGGGCGACCCTCGCGCTCCCCGAGCCGGCCTCCGCGCCCCGGCCCGTCCCCGCCGCGTGAGGGTGGGCCTTCCCGTACGGATCGACTTTCGCCGCCGGTTCCCGTTCCCTCCGTGGCTCCCCGACCACCCACGCATTGCTCAACTCGGCCTCCTCGTCGAGGTCGTCCCGGCCCGTCGCGCTCATCGTGGTGCGCCCGGGGGCCGCCGACAAGCCACCTCGCACCCCGGCATATGCACCCTGTCCGGGACCGGCCCCCGCCCCCTCACGTAGAGTGGCCCTCGGGCCGTGACTGGCGCTTGAGGTGGATCACCACCGGGGAGCGGCCCGGCGGAGCGCGCCCCGGCGGCGCGACCGTGCCGATGCCGTGCGCCTGGGCGAGAAACCGGTCAGAGACGACGCCCAGGAGTTGCCATGTCCACCAGCACCGCCACCCTCATGGACGGTACGGCCCTCGCCCGCCGCACGGTCGAGGAGACCGCCGCCCGAGCCGCCGAGATCACCCGCCGCACCGGCGTCACCCCGTGTCTCGCGACCGTCCTGGTCGGCGCGGACCCGGCCTCCGTCACGTACGTGAAGATGAAGCAGAACCGCTGCGCGAAGGCCGGAATCCGCTCCAAGCACGTCGAGCTGCCCGCCGAGACGACGACCGAGGAGCTCGTCGCCGCCATCACCGCCCTGTCCGAGGACCCCGAGGTCCACGGCATCCTGCTCCAGCACCCGGTCGGCCCGCACATCGACGAGCGCGCCGCCTTCGAGGCCATCGCCCCCGAGAAGGACGTCGACGGCGTCACCATGGCCTCCTTCGCCGCCATGGGCTTCGGGCTGCCCGGCTTCGTCTCCTGCACGCCCGGCGGCATCATGCGTCTCCTCGACGCGTACGACGTCGAGCTCAGCGGCAAGCGCGCGGTCGTCGTCGGCCGCAGCGCCATCCTGGGCAAGCCGGCCGGCCTGCTGCTCCTCGGCCGCGACGCCACCGTCACCTACTGCCACTCCCGCACCCAGGACCTCTCCTCGGTCGTCCGCGAGGCCGACGTCCTCGTCGCCGCCGTCGGCAAGCCCAACTTCATCAAGGGCGAGGACATCAAGCCGGGCGCCGTCGTCATCGACGCCGGCTACAACCCGGGCAACATCGGCGACGTCGACTTCGCGTCGGCCGCCGAGCGCGCCTCCCTCATCACCCCCGTCCCCGGCGGTGTCGGCCCCATGACCATCGCCGTGCTCCTCGCCCAGACGGTCGAGGGCGCGGAGCGTCAGCTCGGCCTGTAGGCAGCTGTGGCGGGGCGGTGGTGGTGACGGGGCGGGGGCCGTGGCGGGGGAGTAGGCGGTCGACGATCGTCACGATTCTGTACAGGTCGCGTCCGGTGGCCGGTAATCGCTGGCAGCGCCGCCGCCGAGCGGTGAACCTGGTCCCTGTGCCCCACCCGTCGACCGTCACTCCTCCGCCCGACCCGGACCGCCCGGGCGCGTCCGACAAGCCCGACACGCCCGGAGAGCCGGGAGCGTCCGGCCCCACCGGCGCGGACTCCTCGCCGAGCCCGACAGCACCTGGTGCGACCGTGCCCAGGAGGTCAACGCTCAGCACGTCAGCGCCCGATGCGGCCGCGCCCGGCCCGGGCGCGGCCGGCGCGATCCGGTCCCGTCCGGTTGAACCCCTCGCGGTCGAGCCCGACGCGCCCGACGCCGAGTCCGGCTGGTCGGCCCGCTTCGTGCGTCTCGGCGCGCCCCGGCCCGGACCGGAGGCGCGCCGCGCCCGCTGGTTCGGCGTGCCGCTCGTGCCGCTACTGACGGCCGCCCTGGTGGCCGGCGCCTTCCTGGGCGCCCAAGGCGGCGCGGAGGGCGGCGGACTGGCCGACGGGCGGCCGGGCGGGGACCCGGTCGGCGTACCGTCCCCCGTCGTCACCAGCGGTACGGGACCGGCCGCCCCCGCTCCGACGGCCGGAGTCGGGACGGCCGACACGCCGAGCGCGGGAACACCGACGGGCACCACGACCACGGGCACCACGACCACGGGCACCACGGCCACGGGCGGCACGCCGACGCGCGCCGTGCCCGAGGACCGTGCGGGGCAGCCCCGGGAGAGCACTTCTCCCGTCCCGTCCCGGTCTGGGAGCACCGCCCCCGCGCACACCGGCCCCTCGACCGGCGCCACCCCCTCCGGGCGGCACGTCCCCTTCGACGCGCTGCGCGTCGGCGACTGCTTCGACATCGACCGCGACGCGCCGGGCACCGCCCTCCGACGCGACTGCGACACGCCGCACCGCGCCGAACTCGTCGCCCGGCCCCGCCTGGTCGGCACCTTCGCCACCGATGAGGCGGTACGCGAGGCGGCCACCCTGCTCTGCCGCGAACCGCTCCGCCGCAAGGCCGCCCGGCAGCCGCTCGGCACGCGCTGGACGACCTTCGTCCAGTACCCGTACCGGACGAGTCAGCTCCTCGGCGCGGACACCGCCGCCTGCAGCCTGGCCACCACCAGCGGCACGCTCAACCACCGGCTCCTGTAGCACCGGCTCCTGTAGTGCCGACGGCGAACGCCGTCGTCAGGGCCGCCGCCGGGTCGTTGTCCGGCGGGCCGGCCGGGGCCCAGCGGGCCCCGGCCTTCAGATACGGCCACCAACGCCCGTCCTCGCCGAGCCGCAGTTGCGCCTCCGCGCCCACGACCGTCCACCGCGCGCCGCCCGTACGCCGCAGCGCCGGCCGCTCGTCGTCGGCCCAGGCCCCGGCGAGCCGGACCCCGGCCCGCTCCAGCGCCTCGGCGTCCGGCGTCCACTCCTCGTCCAGTACGGAGAGGGCGGCGGCGCCCCCGAACCGCCACGCGCGCGTGGCCAGGTCCAGCTCCGCCCGGGACCGGCCCGAACCGGAGGCGAGCCGCGCCGCGATCCAGGGAACGGGATCGCCCATCGCGAGCCGGACCGCGTCCTGAGCGACCGTCAGACGTGGAGGGTGAGGAAGGCATGCCTCGGCCGGAACCGTCGCGCCGCCATGCGTGCCGCCTTCTCCGCCCGGCAGAGCGCCGCCCTCCCCGCCCGACAGCTCGCCGAGCAGCCGGTACGCGCGCGTGGCGGCGTCCGCCGCCAGGAACTCCAGCGCGGCGGGGTCGACCCCCGGCTCCGGCGGGGTGTCCGTGTCCAGGGAGGGCGACCGGCCCGGCGCGGACGGGGCGACCGGTGGGGCGGGCAGCGGCGGCACGAGGAAGGCCGCCGCGAACGCCTCCTCGGCCGACACGCCGGGCATCCCGCCGGCCCCCTCGGGCCCGTCACCCGCCGCCTCCCCGCCCCGCGCGGACGGCGCGGCGGCCCGGGAGGCACTGCGCGCCTGCAGCTGGTCCAGGAGGGTGCGCTCGCCGCGCCCCCGCATCAGGAGCAGGACGAAGGGGTCCTCGTCGAGGAGCCGGGCGACCTGGTAGCAGAGCGCCGCCGTGTGCGGACAGTGGTCCCAGGCCTCGCAGCCGCACTCCGCCTCCAGATCCCCGATGCCCGGCAGCAGGTCGAGCCCCGCCGCCGAGGCGTCCTCCACCAGGTGCGGCGGCATCTCGCGGTCGAGGAGCGCCGCGATGTGGCCCGCGCTGTCCACGGCGAGGTCGAGGAGCCGCTCCCACTGCTCCTCGGAGAACTCCCGCACCAGCACGTCGCTCCGGTACGCCGTTCCGTCGCGGTCCTTGACCATCGCCGTGATCCGGCCGGGCCGCACCGAGACGGCGCCCACGGCTCCCGCGCGCGCGTGGCGCCGTCCCGCCTTGAGCTGCTGCCCGTCGAGCGCGGAGTCCTCCAGGGCCTTCAGCCACGCCCGTCCCCACCAGGTGCGGGTGAACGCACCGCCCTGTGCCGGCGGCAGCGCCTCGAACGTCCGCTCCTCGTCCCCGTACCCGTATCCCGGCCCGAGCCCCTGTCCGTACCCGCTCATCGTCCGTCCCCTCGCAGTCGCACCAGCTCCGCCAGTTCGGCATCGGTCAGTTCGGTCAGCTCCGGCGGCGCGTCCCCGCCGGTCCCGAGGACGGTGTCCGCCAGCTCGCGCTTGCGGTCGAGCATCGCGGCGATCCGGTCCTCGATCGTGCCCTCGGCGATCAGGCGGTGGACCTGCACCGGCCGGTCCTGCCCGATCCGGTACGCGCGGTCGGTGGCCTGTGCCTCCACGGCCGGGTTCCACCAGCGGTCGTAGTGCACGACGTGTTCGGCGCGGGTCAGGTTGAGCCCCGTCCCGGCGGCCTTCAGGGAGAGCAGGAAGACCGGGACGTCCCCGCTCTGGAAGCGGGCGACCATCGCCTCGCGCTCGGCGACCGGCGTGCCGCCGTGCAGGAACTGCGTCCGCACGCCCCGCGCCGCGAGATGCGCCTCCAGGAGCCGGGCCATCCCCACGTACTGGGTGAAGACCAGGGTGCACGCGCCCTCGGCGAGGATCGTGTCGAGGAGCTCGTCGAGCAGCTCCAGCTTGCCCGAGCGGCCCTCGATCCTCGGCCGCTCCTCCTTGAGGTACTGGGCGGGGTGGTTGCAGATCTGCTTGAGGCCCGTCAGGAGCTTCACGACGAGGCCCCGGCGCTCCATGCCGTCGGCCTCGGAGATCGCCGCGAGCGTCTCCCGTACCACCGCCTCGTACAGGCCGGTCTGCTCGGGCGTCAGGGAGACGGTCCGGTCGGTCTCGGTCTTCGGCGGCAGCTCGGGGGCGATGCCGGGATCGGACTTGCGCCGCCGCAGCAGGAAGGGGCGCACGAGCGCGGCGAGCCGCTCGGCGGCGGCCGGGTCCCTCCCTCCCTCGACGGCCGCGGCGAAGCGGGTCCGGAAGGCGCCCAGGCTGCCGAGGAGCCCCGGCGTGGTCCAGTCGAGGATCGCCCACAGCTCGGAGAGGTTGTTCTCCACCGGCGTGCCGGACAGCGCCACGCGCGCGCGTGCCCCGATGGTCCGCAGTTGACGCGCCGTCGCCGAGTACGGGTTCTTGACGTGCTGGGCCTCGTCCGCGACGACGAGCCCCCAGTTCCGGGCGGCGAGCCGCTCGGCGTCGAGTCGCATGGTGCCGTACGTGGTGAGCACGAAGCCGCCGTCGGCGAGCTCCTCCAGGTCACGGTCCGCGCCGTGGAAGCGGTGCACCGGGGTGCCGGGCGCGAACTTCTCGATCTCCCGCTGCCAGTTGCCCATGAGCGAGGTCGGGCAGACGACGAGGGTCGGTCCGGCGGAGGCGGGGTCGTCCTGCCGGTGCAGATGCAGGGCGATGACCGTGATCGTCTTGCCGAGGCCCATGTCGTCGGCGAGGCAGCCGCCGAGGCCGAGCGAGGTCATCCGGTGGAGCCAGTCCAGTCCGCGCAGCTGGTAGTCGCGCAGGGTCGCGGCGAGCGCCGGCGGCTGTTCGATCTCCGGCCGGTCGCCCTCGGGTGCCGCGAGCCGCTCCCGCAGCCGCTCCAGCCAGCCCGTCGCCGCCACCTCGACGGGGCGGCCGTCGACCTCGGTCGTGCCGGTGAGCACCGCCGAGAGGGCGTCCACCGGCGTGACCTTGCGGTCCTGTTGGGTGCGGGCCCGGCGCACCTCGGCCGGATCGACGAGGACCCAGTGGTCGCGCAGCCGTACGAGCGGTCGTCCGGCCTCGGCGAGCCGGTCCAGCTCGGCGCGGGTGAGCTCGTGGTCGCCGACGGCGAAGCGCCAGTTGAAGGCGAGCAGGGAGTCCGCGGCGAGGAAGGAGGGCAGCGCGGAGGCGCGGGCGGCATCGCTGGAGTCCGTCGCGTCCGCGACATCGCCGGCGGGTCCGAGGGCCCTGGCGGGTCCGAAGCCTCCGGCAGGTCCGAAGCCCCCGGTGGGTCCGAAGTCCCCGGCAGGGCCTCCGGCTTCCTGCGGGCCGATGACCGCGCGGGCGGTCAGTCGGTCGGCGAGCTCGCGCGGCCAGTGGACCTGGACGCCCGACGCCGCGAGGGCCTCGGCCGCGGGGCCCAGGAGCTCCGTGACCTCCTCGTCGGCGAGTTCGACGGTGTCGGGTACGGCCGCCGACAGGAGCGGGGACAGCGGGGGCCAGGCACGTGCGGCGCGCCGGAGGGCGAGGAGGGTGTCCATCCGGGCCCGGGGGCCGAAGGCGGTCCCGGCCCGGCCGGAGCCCGCCCACACCTCCGCCGCGTCCGCGACCAGGGTCGGGTCGGCCACCCCGTGCAGTTGGAGCACCGCCCGGAAGCCGGGCGCCTCCCGCGCCTCCGCGGTGAAGCCGGGCAGTTCGAGCCGGAGCGAGAGCCGCACGCCCGCGTCGTGGACCGCCGCCACGTCGGCGGCCCACGCCCGCTGTTCGGGGACGGTCTGCGGCGCGTCGGCCGCGAAGGCGGACCCGCCGGCCGCGAGCGGCGCCGCCGGGGTACGGGGCAGGGTGTCGGCCACCGCGTCGGCGAAGGCGCGGAGCAGCGCCTCGGGCTCGGGCAGCAGCAACGGCCCGTCGCCGGAACCGGGCAGCGGGACGGCGTGCGCGGCGGGCGGCATCGACGCGGCGAGCGTGCGGAGTTCGGCCAGCTCCCCGGGGCCGAGGGGCCCGACGCGCCACGCGTCGTGGTCGCCGGGCGTGACGCCGGGGAGCAGCAGGCCGCGCGCGACCAGGTCGAGGGCGAGGAGGGCGGCGGCACCCCAGAAGGCGGTCGAGGCGGGGGCGGCGTCCGAGAACCGGCCACGGGCGAGCAACGGCAGGGCGTCCCGTACGGACAGGCTCCGGGCGGGGACGGCCACGGTCCGGAGGCCGTCGTCCTCGACGACGGTGATCGTCGTGTCGCCCGGCAGCGGCTCGCCGTCCGGTGACCAGAAGGCGATCCGGCCGGCGCGCGGCGGGTCGGCGGGCAGGAAGACGGCGGAGTGACGGAGGAGTTCGAGCGAGGGGGAGGGGTCCTGGGGGGCGGGTTCGCGGGCCGAATCATCGAGTCCGTGCGAGAGCGACAACGCATTCCTCAAATTTGACTACCTGGAGACCGAGTCGCCGAGGATACCCCACGCATCCGCCGGAAGCGCTCCCGCTCGATGTGATCCACGTCATGCCCGCCGAGGGGTGGGGCTCGCCCCACCCCCGCCCCCCGGTGCGCCCCCGGCGGTGGACGGGTGGTGACGCCATGGCCCGGGACGATCACCGATCCGTACGTTCTCCACAGGCGCCCAGCGAACGAGAACCCGCCCCACCGACCCACAGAATCCGGAGCCCGCCATGTCCCAGGCCACCGTCCTGCCCCCGGCCGCCGCACCCGTCGCGGCGCCCGCCCGCGCCAGGGGCGGCAGCGAGTTCAGCCCGCTCCTGCGGACGGTCAGGGAACAGGGTCTCCTCGACCACCGCCCCGGCTGGTACGCCCGGGGGATCGTCGTCAACCTCCTCGGCATCGCCGCCGTGGTGGCCGGGCTCGCGCTGATCGGGCCCTCCTGGTGGGCGCTGCCGCTCGCGCTGCCCCTCGCCCTGTTCTCCGCGCGCGCCGCCTTCGTCGGTCACGACGCCGGTCACGCCCAGATCACCGCGAACCGCAAGGCGAGCCGGATCCTCCAGCTCGTCCACGCCAACCTCCTCCTCGGCATGAGCCGGGAGTGGTGGAACGACAAGCACAACCGCCACCACGCCAACCCCAACCACCTCGACAAGGACCCGGACGTCGCCGCCGACATCCTCGTCTTCGCCGAGCACCAGACGACGGGCCGCACGGGCCTGCGCGGCTTCCTCACCCGCCACCAGGCCTGGCTGTTCTTCCCGCTGACCACCCTGGAGGGCATCGCGCTCAAGGCGTACGGGGTCCAGGCGCTGCTCGCGAAGGACGGCCCGTGCCGCACCCGGCGCGAGCGGCTCGTCGAAGGCGCCCTCCTCCTCGCTCACTTCGCCGGATACGCGGCGCTGCTCCTCGCGTTCCTGACGCCCGCCCAGGCCCTCGTCTTCGCCCTCGTCCACCAGATGCTCCTGGGCGTGCACCTCGGCATGGCCTTCGCCCCCAACCACAAGGGCATGGAACGGCCCGACGAGCACGCGGACGGCGACAGCTGGGGGCATCTGCGGCGCCAGGTGCTCACCTCGCGCAACATCCGGGGCGGCGCGCTGACCGACTGGTTCCTCGGCGGGCTCAACTACCAGGTCGAGCACCACCTCTTCCCGAGCATGCCGCGCCCCAACCTCCGCCTGGCGCAGCCCGCCGTCCGGGCCCACTGCGCGGCGCTTGCCGTCCCGTACACGGAGACCGGTTTCGTGGACTCGTACCGCCAGGCCCTCGGCCACCTGCACGAGGTGGGCGCGCCGCTCCGCTCCGAGAGCGCCCAGTAGGGTCGTACACCGAGGCGCGATGTGATCATCGGTCCGGGTGGCGACGGGTCGCCACCCGGACCGGCAGAGAAGGGGAGCTCCCACCATGAGCGGCGCTACCGTGACCACGGTCAGCAGCAACGGCACGTACTCGTTCACCAAGCCCAACAGGGAGAGCATCACCCTCCTCGCCGGGCTCGGCGTGGAGGGCGACGTCCACGCGGGCGTGACGGTCAAGCACCGGTCCCGCGTCGCGCAGGACCCCACCCAGCCCAATCTGCGGCAGGTCCACCTCATCCAGGCCGAGCTCTTCGACGACGTCGCCGGCGCCGGGTTCGAGGTCGCCCCCGGCGACCTCGGCGAGAACGTCACGACCCGGGGCATCGACCTCCTCGCCCTGCCCACCGGCACCCTCCTGCGCCTCGGCGCGGAGGCCGTCGTCGAGGTCACCGGGCTGCGCAACCCCTGCGCCCAGATCGACGACTTCCGGCACGGCCTGCTCAAGCAGGTCGTCGGCCGCGACGAGAACGGCGAGATCGTGCGCAAGGCGGGCATCATGGGCGTCGTGCTCACCGGCGGGGAGGTGCGGCCCGGCGACCCGGTCCGGGCCGAACTGCCGGCCGGGCCGCACCGCCCGCTGGAGCGGGTCTGACCACCCGAAGGGCCTACAGAGCGCAGGAGTTGACCACGTCACCGCCCGCGGGCCGCGCGATCGTGCGGTCCGCGGGCGGCGCCGTGCCCTCCTCGACCCAGCGCGTCAGGGCGTCGAACGCGGAGCGGTAGCACGGCAGGATCGGCCGCAGCCGGTCCGGATACGCGTCGTAGAGGCCGTCCGTGTGGGTCCCGTCCTGCACCGTGTAGAAGCGGTGCAGACCGCCCCGGCCCCGCGCGTCGATCATCCGCGCGTACACGTGGGAGTCCGTGGCGATCGGCAGCAGGGTGTCGAGGTCGCCGTGGAGCGTGATGAGCGGCTTGCCGATCCGCCCGGTGAGCGCGACCTTCGCGACCGCGCGGTGCACGGACGCCGGCCGGGAGGCGTAGTCGTAGACCGCGTCCGAGGCACAGGGCGCGAAGATCTGCTCCACGGTCCCGCCGGCCGTGGAGCCGGGGCAGGCCGGGTCGTACGAGGGGTCGAACTCGGCCCGGAAGAGCTTCTGCGTCAGACCCCAGTAGGCCTTCTCGTGGTACGGCCACAGGAAGCGCGAACCGGGCGCGAAGCCCGCCGCGATCAGGTCCTCGTCGGTGGCGAGTCCCTGGGTCCTGGCCACCGTCACGGGCAGGCTCGTCAGGAGGTTCGGGCCGCGTGTCGTCCACAGCACGCCCTCCCAGTCGACCCCGCCGTCGTACAGCTCGGGCCGGTTCTCCAGCTGCCAGCGCGTGAGGTAGCCGCCGTTGGAGATGCCGGTCATGTACGTGTGCTCCGGTGCGTGGCCGTAGCGCTGCCGCACGACCTTCCTGGCGGCCCGGGTCAGCTCGGTCACCCGGCGGTTCCACTCGGCGACCGCGTCGCCCGGCTCCTTCCCGTCGGTGAAGAAGTCCGGGCCGGTGTTGCCCTTGTCGGTGGCGGCGTAGGCGAAGCCCCGGGCGAGCACCTGGTCGGAGATCAGCGCGTCCGTGGAGTACTGGCGCCGGGAGCCCGGCGCGCCGGTGACGACGAGCCCGCCGTTCCAGTGGTCGGGCAGCCGGATGACGAACTGGGCGTCATGGGCCCAGCCGTGGGTGGTGTTGAGGCGGGAGTCGTCGGGGAAGTAGCCGTCGATCTGGATGCCCGGCACCCCCGAGGGGTTGCGGGTCGCCTTGGCGGCGAGGCCGGCCTGGTCCGCTATGTCGGTGTACGGGGTGCCGGCGAGCGCGCCGGTCGTCAGGTCGTCCAGGCAGGCGGACTGCTGACGCTCGGCGCCGGGCACGTCGACCCGGTCCTGACGGGCGCAGTGCGCGGCGGCCGGAACCTGCGCCCCGGCGGGGCCCGCCGGAGCGAGGACGGTGACCCCGGTGAGGAGCGCGGCGAGCAGGGGGACGCCTGGGAACAGGCGCATGACGGGCCTCCGGTGGGACGACGGGAATGAGGTGCGGCGCACATCGTGCGGGGCACCGCCACCGCCGGGCCATGGTGCGGAACCACACCGTGGGCGGTCGCCCTATGGGGAGGGGAGACGGGGTGAAACGGCCGGGCCCTCAGGAGGGGCGTACGGCCATCGCGTCGAGCGCTGCGAGGAGGGCGGGCAGTCGCGGTCCCCGGGTCACGGGCAGCACCCTGCGCGGGAAGTCGTCGAGGAGGAGGAACGCCATGTCGTCCGGCCTGGCGACGAGCGACCAGCCGGGGCCGTCGGCGCGCAGCGTCCCGGAGGACGAACGCACCCGGCCCACCGGCGGGGGCTCCTCCAGATAGCCGCGCAACTCGTCCAGGGCCTTCCTGACGCCGGCGGACGGGCCGGGGGCCTGGTCCTGGGCCCGAGGAGGCGCCTCGGCGCGGGGGGACGTCCGGCTGTCCGCCCCCGGGGCCGTCGCCGGCCCGCCCTCCGCGTCGTCCTCCTCGTCGAACCGGGCCCGCCAGGTGGCCCAATGGAGCGCCACCTCGTCGGCGCCGAGGCGTCGCTGCGCCGGGCCCCACTCCTCGCCGGAGGGCGGTGCCAGCGGCGCCGGATCGCCCTCCTCGGGCTCCGGGTCGTGGGGGGCCGGGACGCCGGGGGCGGCGGTCGCCACGGCCAGCGGCCAGCCCGGCAGCCCGGCCACCACCGAGTTCTCGTCGGGGGAGAGGTCGTAGGCCATGCCGCAGTCCCAGGAGGAGATGGCCACCGCGACGAGCGACACGTCGTCGACGACGACCGTCCAGCGGGCCCCGTGCCCGTCCTGGCCGAACACGAGCCCGTACCCCTCGGCGTACGGCAGCAGGCCCAGAGCGGCGCAGGCGGCCGGGTAGTCGTCGCCGAGCACGCCGGGGAAGCGCCCGGGCGTCAGCAGTGCCGCGGTCAGCACAAGGAGCGCGTCGGCATCGGCCTCGGCGATCGGGTCCGTACCGGCCACGGCATCCTCCCCATCTGGTCGTCGGCGCACCTTAACCAGTGGGTAACCCGCGCGTCGAGGGTCTCCGCGAGGGAACCTCGTGACTTCGCGGCGCGTCCGTCAGGCGTCACCGGCCTGCCGGACCGGCGAGGGGTCCCGCAGGCCGAGCAGGGACCGGGCCACGGTCCTCGGGGACTGGCCGCGTTCCCGGGCGAGGGTGAGCAGGGCGCGGCAGGCCAGTTCGTTGATGCCGAAGGTGAGCATGCCGGGCGAGACCCGGCTCGCCGCCTCCTCCGCGCGGGCCGGGTCGTCCTCGGCGCAGGCGGCCACGTACTCGGCGGCCGCCTCGAAGAGGTTGTGCCCCTGCCGGGGGCGCGGTGGCGCCGGCACGGCGGCCTCGGGTGTCTTCCGGCCGGAGGGGAGGAGTCTGCGCAGTCTGTCCGGAACTCGTGCCACGGCCCGCCGCCTTTCCCGGGCGCGACTGCCCGGCACCTCCACGGTAGACAGTGAAGTGCCGGTAAAGAAGGGTGCGTTGGCATCCGTGACGAGCCCGCTGCCGCGTTTCCGGCGGCCTCAGTCGGTGATCGGGGGCCGGTCCGCGTGCAGAAGGGGGAGGTTCTTCTCGACGGCCCTGTCCCAGGAACCGTCGGTGATCATCCGTGTGATCGCCGTCTGGACCCGCGCCCGAAGGGGGCTGCCCTTGCGGAGGCCGACGCCGTAGCGCTCCTCGGTGAGGCGGAAGCCCGCGAGCTTGAACCCGCCCTGGGGGCCCTCCTGCGCCGCGTATCCGGCGAGCAGCGCGTCGTCGGTGGTGATGGCGTCGACCAGGCCCGCGTTCAGCGCCACGATGCACTGCCTGTAGGTGTCGTACGTCTGGACCCGGGCCCGCGGTGCGATCAGCGTCGGGATGGTGAGCGCGGAGGTGGTGCCGGTGGCCGCGCAGACCTTCCGGTCGTTGAGGTCGGCCGGTTTGACGACGGGGGAGTCCTCCGGCAGCAGGACGTCCTGATGGGCCACGAGGTAGGGGCCGGCGAAGTCGACCTGCTTCTTCCGCTTGTCGTTGATCGCGTACGTCGCCACGACGAGGTCGACGTCGCCATGGGTGAGGGCCGACTCCCGGAGCGCGCCGGAGACCTGCTTCCAGGTCACGTCGGCGGGCTTGTACCCGAGCGAGCCGGCGATGTACGTCGCCACGTCCACGTCGAGACCCGTGTACGTGCCGTCCGGTTGCTTCAGACCCAGGCCGGGCTGGTCGAACTTGATCCCGATGGTGATGCCGGAACCGGGTTTCGCGGCCGTGCCCGTCGAGGTGGCGGCCCCGCCCGGCCGGCCGCCGCTCCGTCCCGCGGTGCGGTCCTCGTCCGAACCGCCGCCGCTGTCGGGCAGGAGGCTCCAGACGAGTACGCCGCTCAGGGCCACCACTGCCGCGGCGCCCGCGTACACCGCGCCGCGGCGCTTCCGCGGAGCGGACGGGGCCGGGGGTGCGAGGCGGTAGGAGGTGGCGGCATCGGGTGGGATGGGCGTCTCGTCCGTTGCCCCGTCTCTCGCCTCGCTTCTCGCCCCGTCTCCCGGCTCGGCGGCCGCGCCGGCGGTTCCCCCGGGACGTCCGGACTCCGCCGCGGCGAGCAGCCGGTCCAGCGTCTCGCCGTCCGGGCGTGCCTCCGGGTCCCGTACGAGCACCTCCGTCAGCGCCCGTGCCAGCGGCCCCGCCCGGTGGGGCGGCGGGACGTCCTCGCCGAGCACGGCGGCGAGGGTGGCGAGCGTGTTGGCGCGCCGCAGCGGATGGCGGCCCTCCACGGCGACGTACAGCGTCATCGCCAGCGACCAGAGGTCGGCGGCCGGCCCGCCCTCCTCGCCGCTGACGCGCTCGGGCGCCATGTAGTCGGGCGTGCCGATGATGGAGCCGGCCGCGGTCAGGGCGGTCGCGCCGTGGACGGCCGCGATGCCGAAGTCGGTGAGGACCGGCCGGCCGTCCGGCCGGAGCAGGACGTTCGCGGGCTTGATGTCCCGGTGCTGGATGCCCGCCGCGTGAGCGGCCCGCAGGCCCGAGAGGATCCCGCGCCCCAGCGCGGCCGCCTCGCCGGGCGTGAGGGTGCCGCGGTCGAGCCGGTCCTGGAGCGAACCGCCGTCGACCAGTTCCATCACGAGCCAGGGGTACGTGCCCTCCCCGCCGTCCACGATGTGATGGATGGTCACCACCTGGGGGTGCGCCACGCGCGCGAGTGCCCTCGCCTCGCGCAGCACCCGGACGCGGAGCTCCCGGGCGGCCTCGGGGTCGTACTCGGCGAGCCCCGGGTCCGGCGGACGGACCTCCTTGAGCGCCACCTCCCGGTGCAGGGCCAGGTCCCTGGCCCGCCACACGGTCCCCATTCCGCCCCCGCCGAGCCGCGCCACCAGCTCGAACCGGCCGTCCACCACCCGTGCCACCCGCTGCTCCCCTCCCGGGGGCCCTCAGGGCCCGACCACCCACCCCGCCCCGACTCTGCCACATCAGGGCCCGGGGTCCGACAGCTGTCCCCGGCACCCGATGTCCGGCCCCGGGGCCCGCTTCAGCCCTCGCGGACGGCGAGGGCCAGGTAGCGCGCGTCCTCGTCGACGTAGCTGACGAGCCGCCAGCCGGCCTCGGCGAGCAGGGGGCGGAGCCGGGGCTCGGCGCGCAGGTCGTCCGGTGTGATCTGCCGGCCGTGGCGGGCCGCGAGGGCGGCCCGGCCGATCGGGTGGAACAGCGCGAGGCGGCCCCCGGGCCGTACGACCCGGGCGAGTTCCCGCAGGCCGGCGAGGGGCTCCGCGAGGTGCGAGACGAGCCCCGCCCCGAAGACGGCGTCGAGCGCGCCGTCGCGCACCGGCAGTCGGC
Source organism: Streptomyces sp. NPDC021012 (assembly GCF_044333355.1). Taxonomy (NCBI): domain Bacteria; kingdom Bacillati; phylum Actinomycetota; class Actinomycetes; order Kitasatosporales; family Streptomycetaceae; genus Streptomyces; species Streptomyces sp. NPDC021012. The sequence continues at coordinate 317,904 of NZ_JBIRQU010000002.1, read as the reverse complement.
CGACATCGGCGAGCAGCAGCGTCCCGCCGGCGGCGCCGCCGCGTCCGGCGGCGACGGCCCGGTCGAGCATCTCGGGGGTGAGGTCGGCCCCGAGCACCGTGCCGGAGGGGCCGACGGCGGTACGGAGCGGGGGAAGCGCGCGGCCGGTCCCACAGCCGGCGTCGAGCACGGCGTCGCCGGGGCGCAGGCCGAGCTCGCTCACGGCGGCGGCGTACGCGGGGCCGTCGTCGGGGAACCGGCTGTCCCAGTCGGCGGCGCGGGCGCCGAAGAACTCTCGGACACGTGTGGGGTCATCGCTCATGAACTCATGATCGCGCACGATTCCTCACACGGAGGGGTGAACCTTCTGTGTGCACGTTCGAGTCGGGCCTGATCGTTCGGGACCATCTCTCTGTCATATTCCAGCAGCTTTCGAAATGCGCCCCCGGTGCGCCCCCCGATGCGCACTAGCGTCCCTGAGCCATGGGACACCTGGACCACGCCGCCTTCGGCTGGCTGACACCCGTGCTGTCGTACGCGATGGCCTGCATCGGCGCCGCCCTCGGGCTGCGCTGCACCGTACGAGCGCTCGACGCGACCGGCCGGTCGCGGCGCAACTGGCTGCTCACCGCCGCCTCCGCGATCGGCACCGGCATCTGGACGATGCACTTCGTCGCGATGCTCGGATTCGGGGTGACGGGCACCGACATCCGGTACGACGTTCCGCTCACCCTCCTCAGCCTCGTCGGCGCGATGGCCGTCGTCGGCATCGGCGTCTTCGTCGTCGGCCACGGACGCGACCGGGTCCGGTCGCTCCTGATCGGCGGACTGACCACGGGCATCGGCGTGGCGTGCATGCACTACCTGGGCATGGCCGCCCTCCGACTGCACGGCCAGGTGCGGTACGACCCGCTGTTCGTCGGGCTCTCGGTGCTGATCGCCGTCGTCGCCGCCACGGCCGCGCTCTGGGCGGCGCTCAACATCCACCGGCCCGCGGCCGTGGCCGTCGCCTCGCTGGTGATGGGCGCGGCCGTCAGCAGCATGCACTACACCGGCATGTTCGCCGTGCGGGTCGAGGTCGTTCCCTCCAGCGCCCCCCTCCCGGGAGCGTCGCTCATGCAGTTCATCTTCCCGCTCGCCGTCGGCCTCGGCTCGTACCTCTTCATCACCTCCGCCTTCGTCGCCCTCTCCCCGACGGCCGGGGAACGCGCCGCGTACGCCTCCGCCGGACGCCTCACCGAACCGGACGAACACGCGGTCGACGTCGCACCGCCCGGCTTCCGCACCGCGGAGGCGGTGCATGCGCCCATGCCCTGACCCCCGACGCACTGACGCACCCCGCACCAGAGACAGACACAGCCGGAACGAGGAGGCCATGCGAACTCCCCGCAAGACCAAGGACGCCGAGGCGGCCGCGCCGCCACCGGCGGCCGCGCGCGGGCGGCGCGCACACGCGGGCCCGCCCGCCGACGAGCCCGGGGAGCGGACCCCCGAGGCCTCCCCGCCCCCGGGCCACGAGGAGGCCGCCGTACGGCGGCCCGAGGGATCCGCCGGGTCGCAGGCGTCCGACGCGCGCCGGTTCCGTCCCGCGCTCCAGGGACTGCGGCCGCGCACCGTCCGCGCCAAGATCGTCTCGCTCCTGATGGTCCCGGTCGTCTCGCTCCTCGCCCTCTGGGGCTTCGCCACCGTCACCACCGCGCAGGACGTCGCCGGACTCCGCCGGCTCCAGCGCGTCGACGCCGAGATCCGCATGCCCGTGACGGTGGCCCTCACCGCCCTCCAGGACGAACGGCGCGCCGCCGTACGGCAGGTCGCGGCGCCCGGAGCCGCCCGGGCGGCCGAGCTCAAGGACCGGATCCGCCGGACGGACGAGGCCGTCGACCGCCTCCGCCTGGACGGCACGCACACCGTCGGCGACACCGGAGACCTGCCCGGCGACGTCGCCGGCCGGGTCGGCGCCTTCGTCGGCAGGGTCGAGGGCCTCGCCCGGCTCCGTACGGCCGCGGCCGACGGACGCGCCGACTGGGACCAGGTGTACGCGGAGTACACGGACACCATCTCCGCCGCCTTCGCCGTCGGCGGCGCCCTCACCGGCATCCAGAACGCCGAGCAGGGGTCCGACGCGCGCGTACTCCTCGAATTCGGCCGGGCTGGCGAGATGCTGTCCCGCGAGGACGCCCTCCTGGGCTCCGCCCACCTCACCGGTCGGCTCACCGCGGACCGGCTCCGCGAGTTCTCCGGGGCCGTCGAGACCCGGCGTACCCTCACCGCCTCGGCCACCGCCGACCTGCCCGCCGCCGAACGCGCCGAGTGGGCCCGGCTCTCCACCGGCGGGGACCACGCCCGGCTCACGCGCGCGGAGGACCGGGTCGGCGCCGCCGCCCCCGGCCGCCCCGCCGCCCAGGCGGTCACCTCCACCGAGTGGGACGGCACCTTCGCCGCCGTACGCGCCGGACTCACCGCGATCGAGACCCACGCGCGCGTGGCCGCCGCCGACCGCACCGACCCCTTCGCCGGCGGCGCCCTCACTGCGGGCGGCGCGGCGGTCGTCCTCGGCCTCGCGGCCGTCGCCGCCTCGCTCGCCATCTCCGTACGCATCGGCCGCGGCCTCGTCGTCGAACTCGTCAGCCTCCGCAACACCGCCCTCGGCATCGCCCGCCGCAAACTCCCCGCCGCCATGCGCCGGCTCCGCGCGGGCGAGGAGATCGACGTCCAGGCCGAAGCCCCGCCCGGACCCGTCTCCCAGGACGAGATCGGACAGGTCGGCGAGGCCCTCACCACCGTCCACCGCGCCGCGCTCTCCGCCGCCGTCGAACGCGCCGAACTCGCCAGCGGCATCTCCGGGGTCTTCGTCAACCTCGCCCGCCGCAGCCAGGTCCTCGTCCACCGCCAGCTCAACCTCCTGGACAGCATGGAGCGACGCGCCGACGACCCCAACGAGCTCGGCGACCTCTTCCGGCTCGACCACCTCACCACCCGCATGCGGCGCCACGCGGAGAGCCTGATCATCCTCTCCGGAGCCGCCCCCGGCCGCGCCTGGCGCATGCCCGTCCCCCTCACCAACGTCGTCCGCGCCGCCGTCTCCGAGATCGAGGACTACGCGCGCGTGGAGGTGCGCCGACTGCCCGAGACGGCCGTCGTCGGCGGAGCCGTCGCCGACCTCACCCACCTCCTGGCCGAACTCATCGAGAACGCCACCCAGTTCTCCCCGCCCCACACCAAGGTGCGGGTCAGCGGCGAACCCGTCGGCAACGGCTACGCCCTGGAGATCGAGGACCGGGGACTCGGCATGGGCAAGGAGACCCTCGCCGAGGCCAACGCCCGCATCGACCGGTCCGAGGCCCTCGACCTCTTCGACAGCGACCGGCTCGGCCTCTTCGTGGTCAACCGCCTCTCCTCCCGCCACGACATCAAGGTCCACCTGCGGACCTCCCCCTACGGCGGGACGACCGCCGTCGTCCTGCTCCCGACCGACCTGCTCCAGGGCGCGCTCCCACCCGGCCGCGGCGACCTGGCGGGCGGCCCCGACACGCCCCCCGCCGGAACCCCGCGCGCGGGGAACCCCCGTACGCGCGCCCAGGGCGGACCGGGAACGGGCAGCGGGCGGCCCGGCGAGGCGCCGGGCACCGACCCCGCGCGCGCCGCGCGGGAGCGCGAGGAGGCGCACCGCGCCGAGGCCCGCCGCTTCGGCCACCCCCAGGTCCCGCCGCCCGCCCCGCCGGGCCCCGCGCTCCCCGGCGGACCGACCTCGCCCGTCGCGTCCGGCCGCCGGACCGCCCCACCGCCGCCGGCCGGAGCACGGCCCGGGTTCGTCCCCCAGCAGACGGGCGGAACGCGCCCCCCGGCCCCGCCGCAGTCGCCTCCGGCCCCCCGCCCGCAGCCCCTGGCGCGCCCGACCGCCGTGCCCGCGCTCGCGGCACGACCGGAAGGGCCGTCAGGAGCCGGCCCGGAGCCCGGAGCCGGGCCGGGACCGCTGGGTGCCGGGCCGGGATCCGCCGCCGCGGGAGTCACCGAACTGCGCCGCCGCGGTCCCTCCGTACCGACGCCTTCGCGGGAGGAGCCGCCCGCCGCACCCGACGACCGGACCGGGCACGGTGACTCCGAGGGCGAACTGCCCCGCCGCGTACGGCAGGCGAGCCTCGTCCCGCAGCTGCGCGAGGCACCGGACCCGGCACCGGTGTCCGTGCCCGTCGCACCCGGCACGGACACGCGGACCCCGGAACAGGTCAGGGACCGCATGGCGGCGTACCGGGACGGCTGGCAGCGCGGCGGTGGCGCCGCCCCCGGCACCAGACGCCCCCTCGGCACCGGCTTCGGAACCGACCCCGGCCACGGCACAGCCCCCCTCGACCCTCGCTCCGAAGGAGACGACGCATGATCGACCACGAGCGGATCTCGCACCACCGGTCCGGCGAACTGGACTGGCTCCTCGACGACCTCGTCATGCGGGTCCGGGAGGTCCGCCACACCGTGGTGCTCTCCAACGACGGCCTCGCCGTGGGCTCCTCCAGCGGACTCAGCCGCGAGGACGCCGAGCACCTGGCCGCCATCGCCTCCGGCTTCCACAGCCTCGCCAAGGGGGCCGGACGCCAGTTCCACACCGGCGGAGTCCGCCAGACGATGGTCGAGATGGACGACGGCTTCCTCTTCGTCGCCGCGGCCGGAGACGGCTCCTGCCTCGCCGTCCTCAGCTCCGTGAGCGCCGACATCGGCCTCATCGCCTACGAGATGGCCCGCCTCGTCAAGCGCGTGGGCGAGCACCTGCACACCCCGCCGCGGCTCACGGCGACCCCGCCGGCCGCCGGCTGACCCGGAGAAGCCCATGAACGACGACAGCACCGGCGACGGCCCGTCCGCGCCGGGCAGTCAGTGGTACGACGCCGAAGCGGGACCGCTCGTACGCCCGTACGCGATGACCGGGGGACGGACCAAACCGGGTCCCAGCAACGTGCGGTTCGACCTCATCGCCCTCGTCGTCGTGGACGACGAACCGCCCGGACCGGCCGAGGAGGCGCTCCTCGGCCCCGAACACCGCTCCCTGCTCGGCCTGTGCCGGGCCGAGACCCAGTCGGTGGCCGAACTCGCCGCCGACGCCGACCTGCCCGTCGGCGTCGTCCGGGTCCTCCTCGGCGACCTCCTCGAATCGGGCTTCGTACGGGTCAGCCGGCCCGTACCGCCCGCACAGCTCCCCGACGAAAGAATCCTGAGGGAAGTAATCGATGGCCTACGAGCGCTCTGAGAGCACCGGCGCCGGCGACGAACCGGACACCTCCGCCCTCGCCCTGAAGATCCTGGTCGCCGGCGGATTCGGCGTGGGCAAGACCACCCTCGTCGGCGCCGTCAGCGAGATCCGGCCCCTGCGCACCGAGGAACAGCTCAGCAAGGCAGGCGAACTCGTCGACGACACCGGGGGAGTCGACCAGAAGACCACCACGACCGTCGCGATGGACTTCGGCCGCATCACGATCCGCTCAGGGCTCTCCCTCTACCTGTTCGGCACGCCCGGCCAGGACCGGTTCTGGTTCCTCTGGGACGAACTGTCGCAGGGCGCCCTCGGGGCCGTCGTCCTCGCCGACACCCGGCGCCTGGAGGACTGCTTCCCCGCGGTCGACTACTTCGAACACCGGAAGATCCCGTTCGTGGTCGCGGTCAACTGCTTCACGGGCGCGCGCACGTACGGGGCGCACGACGTGTCCCGGGCCCTCGACCTGGACCGCGGCACGCCCGTCGTGCTGTGCGACGCGCGCGACCGCGATTCGGGGAAGGAGGTGCTGATCCGCCTCGTCGAGCACGCCGGCCGGATGCACACCGCCCGGCTCCTGGACACGGTCGGCTGAGGGTCGGCGAGGGCCCGCGGCACGCGCGGGCGTGGTGGAGTGCTTGCCCTGTTCACGACAGTGCGTAAGGCTTGCGGCGATACGCGGACCACGACGGTACGCACCACGAGGCTTCGCGGACCACCAGGGTCCGGGCCGAGAGGGACGCATCGGTACAAGGGGGAGGATCGCTGATGGCGTTGGACAAGGAACTGGACTGGCTCCTGGACGACCTGACGCAGCGGGTCGGATACATACGGCACGCGCTGGTGCTGTCGAACGACGGTCTGGTGACGGGCGCGAGCAGCGGACTCGTCCGCGAGGACGCCGAGCACCTGGCGGCCGTCTCCTCGGGCCTGCACAGCCTGGCGCGGGGCTCGGGCCGGCACTTCCGGGCGGGCCGGGCACGGCAGACGATGGTGGAGTTCGACGACGCGCTGCTCTTCGTGACGGCGGCGGGAGAAGGCAGCTGCCTGTGCGTCCTGAGCGCGGCGGAGGCGGACGTCGGCCAGGTGGCGTACGAGATGACGCTGCTGGTCAACCGCGTCGGAGAGCACCTCGGCGTGGCGGCCCGGCAGCCGGGGATCCCGGGCGGCGGCGTGCTCTGACACCGCTGCCGGGGCGGTTGCCCACAGGCGGTTGTCCACAGGTCGTGCGACTGTCGTCACTCTGCGTTACTTTTTCTCCGTGGGTCCAAGAGGCCCGCGACCGGAGAGAACACGGACGCAGGGGGAGGTCGCGCAATGACGGTGGACGAAGGAGCACGCACGGTGACGCCGGGGCGGGCCGCGCAGGAACTGGAACTGAGGCGGGACGAGTTCCGGCTCGCGGTGCAGCTCGGTCTGGTGAGGACGGTGCGGGCCGGCGAGGGGGAGCGGCGACGGGTCGAGCGGTGCGAGGTCGACCGGCTCAGGGCGGCCCCGGACTTCCCCGCCGGCCTGCGCGAGCGGGTGCGCGCGGTCGGTACGGCGGAGGCCGCCGCCCTTCTCGGGATCACCGCCGACCGCTTCACCCGGCTGGCCCGCACGGGGCACTTCAGTCCCGTGCGGTTCTCGCTGAACCGCTACCGGGCCGTGGTGTGGATGTATCTGGCGCAGGAGGTGGTCGAGTTCGGCCTCGCGTGTCCGGCCCTGCTGACGGGGCGGCTGCCGCTGGAGCTGCGCGAGCGCCTCGCCGCGCACGAGGACCGGCGGCCCAGGAACTGGCGGACGCGGCGGCTCGGCCTGCTGCTCCGTGCCACCGAGGACCCGTGGGCGCGCGCCGCCGCCGTCGCCTCCCTGCTCGACCCGGTCCAGGTGGCCGAGGTCGTCGACGATCCGTACGAGCGCAGCCACCTCGACCGGCTGCGCCCGCCTTTGCCGCCCGGGACGCCTGTGGGAGCGGTCGCGCGCGAGATCGCCGAACGGCTGACGCGGGCCGACGAGCCGGACGAGATCCTCTGGCACCGGCTGAGCCTGGCCCTGGCCCTGGACGAAGCCCGTGCGCAGAGGCAGGCCCCCCATCCCGGCGAGGCGCCCGAGACGAGAGTCGCCTCGCAGGTGCCGGCGATCCCACTGATCCCGCCGATCTCATCGATGCCGCCGATGCCGCCGATGCCTCCGGGGGCTTCGAGGGCTTCGGCGCCGCCGCCGACGACGGATCGGGCCGTGGTGGCCGACCGTCCGCCGGGCCGGCCTGCGGTGAGCGACCGCCCGCAGGGTCGGCCGGTGCGGAGCAGGTTTCTGGAGCGGTTCCGCAGGGGGAGGGCGGCGGGTTCGGAGCGGCCCCGGCGGCGGAGGAAGCCGGTGGACTGGCCCTGATGCGAGGGTCGTCGAGCGGATCGCCGGGGCTGCCGGGCCGATCGGCGGCCCTCGCGGGGCGGCCTCCCGAGAGGGATGCTGGAGAGGTGGCACGACGAGCGCCCGGCACGAGGAGCGCGTGGCACCACGAGCGGCCGGCGGGCCGCGAGGAGATGAGCGACGTGTACGACTTGCACATCGACACCGACGTCACCGTGCAGCTCAGCGACTGCTGCAAGGAGGACGCCCAGGCCGTGTTCGACGTCCTCGACCGGGTCTACCAGCTGGAGGACATGACGACACCGAGCCCGCAGGCGGCCACGGGGCCGGCACCCACCGTCTGGACCGCCACGTTCGACACGGCCGACGGGCGGCACGAAGAGGTGGGCCCCACCCATCTGTCCGCCCCGGTCGGAGCCACGCTCAACGGCGGCTACCGAGCCGTCGACGAGGTCGAGAAGGTGCTCGCCATCGGCTTCGACATCCAGTCCCTGCAGTCCGTCTCCGGCGACCAGGAGACGGAGGCCCGACTGCTGCTCGCCTCCCGCTGACAGGACACCGGGACACCGGGACGCTCCGAGTGGCGCGGACGGTCGCCGCCCGGGGCTCTCGTGTGCCCGGGAACGGTCGACGGACCCCGCCGACACCCCCGCTATACACCATGTGTAGAGTGCCTTCCGGCCTTGCGTACCGCCCTGACCAGCGGTGACGGCCGTACCGAAGACATCACGGGGAAAGCGGGTCCACCATGTTCCGATCCAGGCCTGGCCGCGGCAGGGCAGCGACCACCGCCCTGCTCGCCGCGGCGACGCTGATGCTGACGCTGAGCGCCTGCGGAGTCGACCCGATGACTCCGCAGGACGCCCGCGCGGAGGCGGGGGCGGACGGCAAGGCGGGAGGCGCGGCCCGCCGCGTCGACTGCGCGGAGGTCAAGTGCATAGCCCTGACCTTCGACGCGGGACCGGGCGAGGACACCCCCCACCTCCTCGACGTCCTCAAGGAGAAGCAGGTCCCCGCCACCTTCTTCCTCCTCGGCAGCAAGCACGTCGACCGCTATCCCGAGGTGGTCAAGCGCATCGCCGACGAGGGCCACGAGGTCGCCAACCACACCTGGTCGCACCGGATCCTGACCGACCTCGACGAGTCCGAGGTCCGCGAGGAGCTGTCGCGCACCCAGGACGCCATCGAGAAGATCACCGGCCGGAAGCCCACGCTCATGCGTCCGCCGCAGGGCCGCACCGACGGCACGGTGGCCGACGTCAGCCGCGAGCTCGGACTCGCCCAGGTCCTGTGGAGCATCACGGCCAAGGACTACTCGACCACCGACTCGGCGCTCATACGGCAGCGGGTCCTGGAGCAGGCGCACCGCGACGGGATCATCCTGCTCCACGACATCTACGCCGGGACGGTGCCGGCCGTGCCGTCGATCATCGACGAGCTCAAGCGGCGGGGCTTCACGTTCGTGACGGTGCCGGAGCTGCTCGCCCCCGGCAAGGCCGAGCCCGGCGAGGTCTACCGCCCCGAGAAGGACTGACGAGACTGGTCGCGAACTGCCGAAACCGGGTGAGGTGACTCACATCGCCCACCCGGGATTCCCCGGAACAATCGGGAAGGGCCCGTCGTTCCTACGTATGTGACTGCGAAGGGGCCCGGTCCCCAAGGTCCCCCCCGAGAGGTGACCGCTCTTCGCCGGTCACGGCGATCGGCCCCGGTTGGAATCCCCCGTCCAACCGGGGCTTTGTCGTTCTCTCCCCCTTGTCGGCCGCGCCGCACCGGTCCGCTCGGGACGTCCGCGAAGACGCCCGCCCCCGGAGCCCGCGCGCGGGTCCGGGAGGAGCCGGTGTCGAGGGCGATTCCGCGCACCGGCCTCCTCGCGCCCCTGCCGTCGACTGCTGCCAGGGGGCGTCAGCCCTCGGCGCCGAGCCACAGATCGGGGCCGAACACCTCGTAGTGGATGTCGGCCGCGGCGGTGCCCCGGCCGAGGAGGTCGCCGCGCACCGCGCGCAGGAAGGGCAGGGGCCCGCACAGGTAGGCGGTGGTGCCCGCCGGCAGGTCGACGAGCGTGACGTCCGCGCGGCCCGGCCGGGCGCCGGACTCGCCCGGCTCCTCGTACCAGAGGTGCAGCGTGCCCTGCGGCAGCGCGGCCACGAGGCGCCGCAGCTCCTCGGCGTGCGCGTGGGCGGCGGGGGAGCGGTCGGCGTGCGCCACGACGACCGGGCGGGTCGAGCCCGTGGTGACCAGGTGGTCGAGCATCGCCAGCATCGGGGTGCTGCCGATCCCGGCGGAGGCGAGCAGCAGGGGGCTCTCGCCCTCGGGCAGGACCAGGTCGCCGAACGGGACCGAGACCTCCACGGTGTCGCCCGCGGCGGCATGCGCGTGCAGCCAGGAGGAGACCTCGCCCGCCGGGTCGCCGTCGACCCGCTTGACCGTGATCCGCCACTGCGGGCGTCCGGGAGCGGCGGACAGGCTGTACTGGCGGATCTGCCGGGCGCCGTCGGGCAGCGCGACCCGGACGCTCACGTACTGGCCCGGCCGGAACGGGACCGTGGGGGACCCGTCGGCGGGACGCAGGACGAACGACACCGTGTCGGCCGTCTCCTCGCGCCGCTCGGCGATCTCCATGCTCCGCCAGACCTGGCCCTCGGTGACCCCCGCCTCCTGGTAGAGCCGGGCCTCCACGGCGATGAGGGCGTTGGCCATCAGCCAGTACACCTCGTCCCAGGCCTGCGCGACCTCGGGCGTCACCGCGTCGCCGAGGACCTCCACGATCGCGGCGAAGAGGTGCTCGTGCACGGTCTTGTACTGCTCGGAGCTGACGCCGAGCGAGGCGTGCTTGTGCGCGATCCGGGACAGCATGGCGTCGGGGCGGCTGTCGGGGTTGTCGAGCAGGGCGACGGCGAAGGCGGCTATGGAGCCGGCGAGTGCCTTCCGCTGCTCGCCGTTGGCCTGGTTGCCCCGGTTGAACAGGTCGCGCAGGAGCTCGGGGTGGGCGGCGAAGAGACGCGCGTAGAAGCGCTCGGTGATCTTGTCGAGTGCGCCGCCGACGGCGGGCAGGGTGGCGCGGACGACCGGAACGGCCTGCTCGGACAGCATGAGAACTCGCAATCTGGTAAATGATCTGCGTATTAAAAGGTGTGCGAATGCTCCCCGGGGAGCAGGCGCGGTCAGGGGGATCGCGTGGGGCGTGGGCTGAGGGTGAGGAGCAGTGGACCCGTCGGCGAGTCCACGAGCTCCGCCACGGTCAGGGGATCGAGTGCGCGATAGAAGGCCTCCTGCGCCTCGCGCAGCGCCCCGCGCAGCCGGCAGGCGGTGCGCAGCGGGCACGGTGGATCACCCTCACAGGCGACGACTTCTTCCTCGCCCTCCAGGGTCCTGGTCAGCCAGCCCACCGACGAGCGCCGTCCCAGCTCCGTCAGGGCCAGACCGCCGCCACGGCCGCGCCGTGCCTCGATCACGCCCAGGTGTTGGAGTCGTGTGACCACCTTCGCCATGTGGGCGTAGGGCACGTCCATCGACTCCGCCACCTCTCGGGTGGTGACGGACTCCTCCGGTGCGGTGACCGCCAGGCGCATCACGGCACGGAGCGCCAGGTCGGTGAACTTCGTCAGCCTCACGACCCGACCGTATCAAACAGGCATCTCGCGTACTTATTAAGGGGGTGGCTCTCGCCGCCGACGGTGGCGGCGCCACAGCCACCAGCCGCCCGTGAGCAGGCAGCCGGCCACCACGACGATCGCGGCCACGGGCCACTGCTCGCCCGCCAGCCGGGTGTCCGTGCCGACGACAAACAGGAGCCCGATCAGCGGGAGCAGCAGCGATCCCAGCGCCCGCAGCCCCGCCATGGCCATGGTCGGGTCGACCCGGACGCGGCGCGGCGGGCGCAGGTCGCGCGAGCCGACGTAGAAGACGGTGGCCCGGTCCATCAGCTGGTTCGTGGCGCGGTTGTACGAGACGGCCATGTACGGCAGCCAGACGAGCGGGGCCACCTGGCCGAGCAGGAACACACAGGCCAGGAGCACCCACTGACCGAACCGCGCGAGCCGGCCGGGGCCTTCGTCGGAGGGCGTGAGCAGTCCCAGGAGCCGAGCCATCCGCATCACCAGGTCCCAGAGGACGGCTGTGCGCCCTCGTCCGTCGCGTGCGCGGGGCTCGGCCGCGTGGGCTTCTAGGGCGGCAAGGGCCGTCACGGTGTCTCCGTACACCCCTTGCAGGACGAGCAGTTCGGCAGCCCGCTCCGGATCCGTGGGATCCCGCCCCTCGCTGGCGGCGAGTTCGAGCACCGTACGCGCCTGGGAGAGGAGGGCGCCGCAGAACGCGACGGGGATGAAGAGGAGGAACGGGCCGCCGACGAAGGCGCCTTCCGCCACGACCCGTCGGCGTCCGCGGCCGACGACGAGGGACCGCAGAGCCGCAGCGTCGGCTTCCGGATGGGCGGCGCGGAGGCGTTCGACCGCGGGCCCGGCCCCCGGCCCGAGGTGGCGCAGGGCGAAGGAGGCGAGCGTCTCCGGGAGCCTCCCGGGCTCCGCCACGATCTCCCGCAGCAGGGAACCCGGGAGCCCGGCCTCGCGCCTGCCTCCCTCCGCACCCGCGTCACGGCGCCTCGCGCGCCGACTCCAGAGCCTCAGGACAGGACCTTGGCCTTGGCCTTCTCGAACTCCTCGGCCGTGATGGCCCCCTTGTTCTTGAGGTCGGCGAGCCGGGCCAGTTCGTCGGTGGCGCTGGCGCCGCCACCGCCCTGCGTTCCGGCGGCCTTGCGGATGTACTCCTGGAACGCGGCCTCACTCTCCTTGGCCTGTTCGATGTCCCGCCGGCCCATGCTCTTGCCGCGGGCGATGACGTAGACCAGCACGCCGAGGTACGGCAGCAGGATGCAGAAGACCAGCCAGCCGGCCTTGCCCCAGCCGCTGAGGGAGTGGTCCCGGAAGATGTCCGTGATCACCTTGAACAGCAGGAACAGCCACATGATCCAGAGGAAGAACCACAGCATCGTCAAGAAGAGGTCGAGGAGGGGGTAGTCGTCCATTCCTGCACGCTCCGTTCCCGCACAGGCCAGGGGAGGCCCGGCGATGCAGAGAGTCTCACCCGGCATCCACGCGCCCGCACGTCGTGACGGCTCCGCGTGCGGGCCGGGCACCGCCGTGTTCGGATGGAGGCCGCGAACCGTACGAGGAACGGAGCAGCATGGGCCCGGTGGAATGTGTCGTGCTCGCCTTCCCGGGGGAGCGGCTGAAAGTGGCGGCGGTGACGGCCGTCGCGGAGCTCCGCAGGGCGGGCCAGGTACGGCTGATCGACTCGCTCGTCGTCGTCAAGTCCGCCACCGGCGAGGTGTCCACCTCCGAACTCGTCGAGTACGAGGAGTACGGCGAGGCCACCGCCGAGATCGGCCCCGAGGCCAATCTGCTCGGCCCCGAGGACGCGGCCGAGGCCGCCGAGACGCTCGAACCGGGCTCGTGCGCGCTGATGCTGCTCGTCGAACACGTCTGGGCCGCGCGCGCGGCGGACGCGATCCGCGAGGCCGGCGGGCGGATCGCCGGGACCGTGCGCGTACCGCCCGAGGTCGTCGAGGAGGCGCGGGCGGCCCGTCGCGAGGCCGTGGCCGCCGCGGCGGTCGGAAGGAGCTGAGCATGTTCCTGCGACGACGCCCTCTCCTGCGACCGGTCGTCCGGCCCGCGGGCGCGCCCCTGTTGCGCGGCGCCCTCGTGGGCGGCGCGGCGTACGCGGCGGGCCGCAGCTCCGCGCGTGCCGCGCGCCGCGAGGAGGACCAGGAACAGGCCATCGCCGAACTCCAGGCCCGACAGCAGCCCCCGGTGGCCCCGCCGTCGCCGCCGAGCGCACCCCCGGCCCCCGCCGCGCCGCCCGCCTCCGGCGGGGCACCGACGATCACCGACCAGCTGGCACGCCTCGGCGAGCTCGCCCAGCAGGGCCTGCTCACGCCCGAGGAGTTCGCGGCCGCCAAGGCGAAGCTGCTCGGCGTCTGAACGGTCGGGCTCAGGCGCGGCGCAGGGCCGCCAGCGCGCGGTCCGCGTGGGCGCTCATCCGCAGTTCGCTGCGGACGACCTCCCGGACCCGCCGGTCCTGGCCGATCACGAAGGTGACGCGCTTCGTCGGCGCGAGCGAGAACCCGCGCTTCACGCCGAACCGTTCCCGTATGGCGCCGTCCGGGTCGGACAGCAGGGGGTAGCCGAGCGAGTGCCGCTCGGCGAACTCCTGCTGCCGCTCCACCTCGTCGGAGCTGATCCCGACGGGCAGGGCGCCCACGGCACGGAACTCGGTCGCGAGGTCGCGGAAGTGGCAGGCCTCGGCGGTGCAGCCGGGGGTGAGGGCCGCCGGGTAGAAGAAGAGGACGACCGGGCCTTCCGCGAGCAGGCCGGTCAGCGAGCGCGGGGCGCCCGTCTCGTCCGGAAGGGTGAAGTCCTCGACGAGGTCACCGACGTTCATCTCAGGCCGTCCTCGATCCGTCCTTGTGGTGCCACCGGCGCCTCCGGTGGCCGGCCGGTGACGTTACCGCACGGTAGGGCCCGCGTCACCCCTGGTGTGCCGCCTCCGGAGTCCGGTGCGCCGCCTCCGGACCGGCGTTCCGCGCGGCGGCGCGCCGGTCGAGCACGGCGAGGACCCGCTCGCCCCAGCGCAGGTTCTCCTCCTCGAAGAACCGGCCCCGCATCAGCGTGAGATACGGCCCGACGCGCTCCACCTCGCCGAGGTACGTGTCCTCGTCCCGGCCGTCGAGCATCCGCTCCCGCAACCGGTCGTAACGGGCCAGTTTGGCCCGGGCCGTCTCCATCCGCTGGGCCACGAACGCGCGGACGGCCGCGGTGTCGCCCTCGTCGCAGGCCTGCACCTGCACCATCAGTTCGTCGCGGACGGCGCTCGGGCGCGGCGGTGTCGTCGTGCAGGCGATCAGATCCTTCCGGCCCGGCTCCGTGAGGCTGAACATCCGCTTGTTGGGGCGCCGTTCCTGCTCCACCACCCGGGCCGTGATGAGACCGGCCTCGGCGAGCCGCTCCAGCTCGCGGTAGAGCTGCTGCGGGGTGGCGGCCCAGAAGTTGGCGACGGACACGTCGAAGATCTTGGCCAGGTCGTATCCGGAGGCCTCGCCCTCCAGGAGAGCTGCGAGGACGGCGTGCTTGAGCGACATCCGGACACGCTAGCAGCACGTTGAATAGTTTCCTCCGCACCTATTCAACCGGCGGGGCATCCCGGCCGGACGGGTGCCCTTCGCTGGCACGTCCGTCCGGCGCCTGCCTAGGCTGGGGAGGAGGGCAGGCCGCGGGGGAGCAGAATCCGAGGGGCAGCGCGATGGACAGCGACACGTTCGTGTACACCACCTACATCCGGACCACCCCCGAGGAGCTCTGGCAGGCGCTCACCGAGCCGGAGCTCACCCGCCGCTACTGGGGCGTGTCCTTCGAGTCGGCGTGGACCCCGGGCGCGTCCATGGTCTGGGACGAGAACGGCCGCAGGACCGAGGACCCCGAGCAGGTCGTCCTCGCCTCCGAACCGGGCCGCCTCCTCTCGTACACCTGGCACACCTTCACCCCGGACTGGGCCGAGGCCGTACGCCTCGAACAGGAGGCGTACGAGCGCCTCGTCCGGGAACGCCGGTCCAAGGTGACCTTCGTGATCGAGCCGTCGGGCGACATGGTCAAGCTCACGGTCACCCATGGCGACCTGGAGCCCGGCGGCACCATCAAGGGGCTCATCGGCGAGGGCTGGCCCGCGCTGATCTCCAGCCTCAAGTCCCTCCTCGAGACCGGCGAGGAACTTCCGGAGCCGGCCCGCTGACCCGCTCGCCCCCTCCGCTGACCCGTTCGTCCCGCCCACCGGCCTGCTCGGCCCGCTCGCTGGCCCATTCGAGTCGTCTCGCCCTCGACTCCACCGCCACGCCCGGTGCTGTGATCATCTTTTTCTCCTTCCATCCGTTTTGATGCTGGGGTCGGCACTGCCCGCCGACCTCGCCGCCGGGAATGGGGAGGACGTCCGACGTGTCGTCACGCAGATACGCACGGGGGTGGGGGGCGCTCTCCCTGGCCGTCGGTGCCGTCCTCGTCAGCACGGCGGCCCAGTCGCCGGGCCGGGACTCCGAAGACGAGCACCGGGCCCCCGCGGCCCGGGGCTCCACCGCCGTCGTCTCGGTCGACGGCTGTGCCGGCGGCGGCCTCTGCACCGCGCCGCGCCACGCGGTCGTGCTCGGCGGCGACCGCGTCCTCACGGGACGGCCGTTCACGCTCGGCCCGGAGGCCTCCGGGCGCGTCGAGCTCGCCCTCCGCACCCCCGGAGCGCTCGCCGACGTCAACGTCACCGACCGGCGGGGCCACCGGATCGCCGGAACGCAGAGCGCGGACCGCACCCGCTGGACCAGCGCGGCCCCCCTGCCGGCCGGGGCCCGCTACGCGGCCCGGCTCGTCGTCGACGGGGCGGCGGGCGGCCCGCACCGCGCCCGCCTCGACTTCCGTACGGCCCCGGCCCCCGCCGGGGAGCGGCTCACCGTCGCCTTCGGACCCGAGCACGGCGGCACGTACGGCGTCGGGATGCCGGTCACCGCCGAGCTCAGCCACCCCGTACCGGCGGACGATCCCGCCGCCCGCCGCGTCGTGGAACGGGCCCTCGACGTGCGGGCCGAACCCCACGTCGAGGGCGCCTGGCACTGGGTCGACCCCACCACCCTCCACTACCGGCCGCGCTCGTACTGGCCCGCCCGCGCCACGGTCCACGTCCGCAGCGGCCTCGACGGGGCCCACATCGCGGGCGGCCTCTACGGCGGCCCCTCACGCCCCCTCAGTTTCACCACCGGACCGGTGATCGAGGTCGTCACCGACGTCTCCGCCCACGAGATGACCGTGTTCCGCGACGGGGAGCTCCTGCGCACCCTCCCGGTCACCACCGGCAAGGCCGGCTACCGCACCCGGGGCGGCATCAAGGTCGTCCTCGGCAAGGAACCCCTCGTCCGCATGCGCGGCGACTCCATCGGCATCACCCGCGCCAGCAAGGAGTTCTACGACCTCAAGGTCCGCTGGGCCACCCGGGTGACCTGGAGCGGCGAATACCTGCACGCCGCGCCCTGGTCGCTCGACTCCCAGGGCAGCGAGGACGTCAGCCACGGCTGCACGGGGATGAGCACCGAGGACGCCGCCTGGCTGTTCCGCACCGTGCGCGAGGGGGACCTCGTACGGGTCGTCAACGGGTACGGACAGCCCATGACGCCCTTCGACAACGGCTTCGGCGACTGGAACCTCAGCTGGCCCGAGTGGCTCCGGGGCAGCGCCCTCGCCACGGAGACGGCCGGCACCGCGGACGTCGACTCCGGCCCCGCCGCGGGCGCCCTGAGCCCGACCCTCTGACCCCCGACAACAGGGAGCTTCGATGCAGGACATCACCGAGGTCGAGGTCGGGGACGCGACCCTCTTCGTGGAGACGCGCGACATCGGCCCCGATGCCGGTCTCGAAGGGATCCGCGACCGCCTCCCCGACCTCTCCGGCGTCACCGAGGCGCTCTCCTCCTTCGCCGGGCAGATCGGTGAGTCGCTGCACCGGGCGGCCCCGGACCGCGCGACCGTCGAGTTCGGCTGCCAGCTCGGTCTGGACGGGGGCAAGCTCACCGCGCTGGTCGTCCAGGGCCACGCGAACGCGAGCCTGCGCGTGACCCTCGAATGGGTGCGGAAGGCCGACTGACCGGTCAGCGGCCGGGCTCCGTCTCCGTGGGCTCGGCCGTGTCCTCCGGAGCGGCCGGGACGGGTTCGCCGAGGCTCAGCCGGGGCCGCCGCTGGAGCCCGGCGCCCACCAGGACGCCCAGGGCGATCGAGGCCACCGTGATGATCATCGTCACCAGGCTGTCCAGACCGCCGGCCGTGTCGCCCTGCACGATGATCTCCGAGACGCTGGTGAGGCCCACCGCGCCCGGCACGAGGAGCCAGAAGCAGGGCAGGAACACCACCTGGTCCGGGGTGTGCGAGCGCCGCTCGACCCAGGTCGCCATCGGCGGCAGGAGCATGCCCGCCGCGAAGGCGCCGAAGGTCGGCCCGGCGAACTCCGTGGCCACCGACTGCACCAGGCGTTCGGCGAGCAGCGCGCCCAGGAGCCAGCCGGTGACCCGGGGCGGGGCGGAGAAGTACAGCAGGAAGCCGAAGCCGAGGAGCAGCACCCCGATCCACGGGGCCCAGGGGCCCAGCGGCTCGGACGCGGCCCCGCCCGCCGGGCGGGCCCGCAGGAGTTCGGTGCCGACCAGGATGCCGAGGGCCAGGAGCAGCAGGACGTTCACGGCTCCGGCGAGCCGCGCGATGCCCGACAGGGCGGCCCCGGTGGCGAGTTCGATGGCACCGAGGGTCAGCGCGGCGCCCGGCAGGAACGCGATCAGCGGCGGGATGTACAGGACGGTGGGGACCTCGTGCAGGAGCGGTCCCGCCCAGCGCAGCGAGACCGCCGTGACCAGGATCGCGGCGGTCACCGGCAGGGCCGTGCGGCCCGCCGGCAGCCGGTCCCCGAAGAGCCGCAGCAGACCGACGCCCAGGCCGAGCACCGCGTACCCGACGACGGCCGGTACGGTCGCGTGCCGCATCGCGCCGAGGCCGACGGTGAGGAGCACGTACCCGAGGACGGTGGTGGCGGGGCTGAACCGCTCGGGCCGCTCCCGGACCGCGCGCAGCGCGCGCCGCGCCTCCTCGAACGGCACCTCCTCCGCCTGCATCCGCTCGACCAGCGACTGCAGCGCCTCCACCTGGTCGAGGCGGAGGTCCGGGCCCTCGACCGGGGTGAAGTCCAGCTCGCCTCCCCGTCCGTCGGGGCCGCCCCCGACCCGTACGAAGAGCCCCGTGGGGACCACGAAGGAGCGCACCCGCAGGCCGTAGCGCGCGGCCACGTCGTGCAGCACCCGCTCCACCTCGGCGGTGCGCTCCCCGGCGCGCAGCAGCGCGGCCCCGAGCTCGCACAGCAGCGAGGCCAGGTCCCGCAGCCGCTCGCGGTCGGCGCTCTCGGCCTCCGGCACGGTGACGGTGTCCCCGCCGCGTCGCCGTGGCCGCAGCGCGGCGGCCCGCCGGGCGAGGACACGCACATCAAGGCGGGACAAAGGGCGCATTCGGGAAAACTAGCAGGACAGGGACGCCACCGCCGTCCCGGCGGCCCCCCTGGACCCGCCCGCCGTCCCGGCGGGCCCTCAGACCCGCCCGCCGCCCGGTGTGTCCGAGGAGAGTCGCTGCGCCGCGTAGATCGGTATCACCGAGAGGAGCACGAGCGCCGCTGCCACCACGTTCACCACCGGCGCCTGCTGAGGGCGGGTCATGTTGTTGAAGATCCACACCGGCAGGGTCTGCACCCCGGGGCCGGCCGTGAACGTCGTCACCACGATCTCGTCGAAGGACAGCGCGAAGGCGAGCAGTCCGCCCGCGAGCAGCGCCGAGCGAAGCAGCGGGAAGGTGATGTCCCAGAAGACGCGGAAGGTGTGCGCCCCCAGGTCCATCGCCGCCTCCTCGTACGAGCCGGGCAGCCGTCGCAGCCGCGCCACCACGTTGTTGAAGACGACCACGATGCAGAAGGTGGCGTGGCCCACGACCACCGTGAACATCCCGAGGCCCACGCCGAGGGGTTCCAGGACCGTGGAGAAGGCCGAGTTGAGCGCGATGCCCGTGACGATGCCGGGCAGCGCGATCGGCAGCACCACCGCGAACGAGACGGCCTCCCGTCCGAAGAAGGAGTACCGCTGCACCGCGAAGGCGATGAGCGTGCCGAGCACGAGGGCCACCGCGGTCGCCGCCAGACCGGCCTGGACCGAGGTCCACAGCGCCGCGCGGGCGCCCGCGTTGTCCCAGGCCGCCGCCCACCAGTCGAGCGTGAGTCCGGGCGGCGGCCAGCTCGCCGAGCGGTCCGGGTTGAGCGAGCCGAGCAGGACGAGCAGCAGCGGCAGGTAGATCGCCGCGAAGCCGAGGCCGGCCGCGGTGCGCAGCGCGATCCGCGCGGGACGGGAGAGGTTCATCGGTCGCGGTCCTTCCGGCCGGTCACAGGCTGCGCAGCGCGCCGGAGCGCCGCACCGCGAGCAGGTACAGCACGATGACGGCGACCGGCACGGTGCCGAGCGCGGCCGCCAGCGGCAGGTTCAGGGTGACGTTGGAGTAGACGAGGTTGCCGATCAGCTGGGTCTTCCCGCCGACGATCTGCACCGTGATGTAGTCGCCGAGGCTCAGCGAGAAGGTGAAGACGGACCCGGCGGCCACCGCCGGCCACACCAGCGGCAGCACCACCGAGACGAACGTCCGCCAGGTCCTCGCCCCGAGGTCGGCCGAGGCGTTCAGGAGGTTGTCGGGGAGCTGGGCGAGCGCGGTGTGGATCGGCAGCACCATGTACGGCAGCCAGAGGTAGGTCAGGACGATCACCGTCGCCGTGAGCCCGTACCCCGGCCCGCTCAGGCCGAGCGGCCGCAGCGCCCAGTCCAGCGGTCCGCCCTCGGAGAGGATCAGCCGCCAGGCGTACACCTTCACGAGATAGCCGGCCCACAGCGGCATGAGCAGCGCCACCACGAAGAGCGGCCGGCGGCGCGGGTGCGCGACCCGGGCCGTGTAGAAGGCGAGCGGGAAGGCGATGACGACGCAGAGCGCGGTCACGGCGAGCGCGACGCCGACGGTGCGCAGGGCGACCGTGCGGTAGACGGGCGAGCTGACGAGTTCCTCGAAGTTCTGCGTGGTCCAGATCCGGACGACCTCGGAGGTGAAGGTGTCGGTCGACCAGAACGCGGAGAGGAACAGGGCCGCGAGGGAGCCGAGGTAGGCGAGGACCAGCCAGAGCAGCGGCGCGGTGAGCAGGGCCGCGAGCCGCAGCCGGGGCC
This sequence comes from Streptomyces sp. NPDC021012, assembly GCF_044333355.1. Taxonomy (NCBI): domain Bacteria; kingdom Bacillati; phylum Actinomycetota; class Actinomycetes; order Kitasatosporales; family Streptomycetaceae; genus Streptomyces; species Streptomyces sp. NPDC021012. The sequence goes on along the minus strand of NZ_JBIRQU010000002.1, from coordinate 297,523 downwards.
GCCGGTGCAGGGCCCCGGCGAACCGCCGGACGGCACTGCGGCCGGGGCCGGCGGTTCGCGTCGCGGACTCGGGGGAGAGCCCGGGGGAGAGTGCGGTCATGGCGCCGGGGTCAGCCCTTGATCTCGGTCCAGGCCTGGACCCACTTGGCGTACGGCACGCAACGCGTGTCCGTCCGGCCGTCCAGGCACTGCTCGATGGGCGTGGTCCAGAAGTGGACCTGCTTCCAGTAGGCCTCGTCGGTGGCGTGGAAGACGGCGCAGTGGTTCTTGTCGGCGGTCTCCGCGCACGACTTCGCGTTGGCCGGGGCCTCGCCGAAGTACTCGGCGACCTGCGCGTTGACCTTCGGCGAGACGATCCAGTCGAGCCACTTGTAGGCGCAGGTGGGGTGCTTGGCCTTGGCCGAGACCATCCAGGTGTCGGACCAGCCGGTGGAGCCCTCCTTCGGCAGGACCGCGTCGACCTTCGCGCCCTCGCCCTTCGCGAGGTTGGCGATCACCTGCCAGCTGGTGCCGACGACCGAGTCACCGCTCTTGAAGGCGGAGATCTCCTTGAGGTAGTCGCTCCAGTACTCGCCGACGTGCGCGTTCTGCTCCTTGAGCAGGGCCACGGCGGCGTCGAACTGCTTCTGGTCGAGGGCGTAGGGGTTCTTGATGCCCAGCTCCGGCTTGGTCGCCTCGAGGTACAGGGCGGCGTCCGCGAGGTAGATGGGGGAGTCGTAGGCGGTGACCTTGCCGCTGTGCGCCGAGGCCTTGTCGAAGACGGCGGACCAGGAGTCGGGGGCCGGCTTCACCTTCTCCTTGTCGTACATGAGGAGGTTGGCGCCGCGACCGTGCGGGATGCCGTAGGCGACGCCCTTGACGGAGTTCCACTCCTTGTTCTTGAGCCCGGCGAAGACGTCGGCGTAGTTCGGCACGAGCGCCGTGTTCACGGGGGCCGCGTCGCCGGAGGCGATCAGGCGGAGGGAGGCGTCGCCGGATGCGGAGACGGCGTCGTACGCGCCGGTCTTCATCAGCGAGACCATCTCGTCGGAGGTCGCGGCCGTCTTGGCGTTGACCTGACAGCCGGTCTGCTTCTCGAAGGGGGTGACCCAGTCGACCTTCGGGTCGTTGCTGCCGTCCTCGACGTATCCGGCCCAGGCGATCAGGTTGACCTCGCCCTCGGCCTTGCCGAGAGCCGTCGGCGCCTTCAGGTCGGGCGGGTTGAGACCGCCGGACTTCCCGGAACCCGCCGGGTCGGCCGATCCGCAGGCGGTGACGAGGAGCAGCCCGGAGAGGGCGGCTGCGGTCAGGAGGGAGCGGTGCGGACGCACGTGGATCTCCGTTGCGTGAGGGGACGGTGTGCCTGACGAGAGGTAGGGGGACCTACGGGGTTTCCGGGACGCGTACGGCGTGGCTCGGGTGCCACTGGAGGCCGATCCGGGCGCCCCGGAAGGCGGCGAGGTCGGCGGAGGAGCTCTCCAGGTTCTGCCGGAGGGCGGTGAGGCGGCCGCCTCCGTCGAGGTCGACCAGGAAGCGGGTCGCGTCGCCGAGGTAGACGACCTCCGCGACCGTGCCGGCGGCGGTGGCGTGCCCGGGGTCGCCGGCCGCCTCGTGGTCGTCGAGGATCCGGATCTTCTCCGGCCGGATGCTGTACGTGCCCGGCGCCCCGACCACCCGCCGGGCGGTGTCCCCGCTCAGCAGGTTGGAGGTGCCGACGAAACCGGCGACGAACGGGGTCGCGGGTCGCTCGTAGATCTCGGCGGGGGTGGCGACCTGTTCGATCCGGCCCTCGTGGAAGACGGCGATCCGGTCGCTCATCGTGAGGGCCTCCTCCTGGTCGTGGGTGACGAACACGAAGGTGATGCCGACCTCCCGCTGGATCGCCTTGAGTTCGACCTGCATCCGCTCGCGGAGCTTGAGGTCGAGCGCGCCCAGCGGCTCGTCGAGCAGCAGCACGCGGGGGCGGCCGACGAGCGCGCGGGCCAGGGCGACCCGCTGGCGCTGGCCGCCGGAGAGCTCGGAGGGCCGGCGCCGGCCCGTCCCGTCGAGGCCGACCTGCGCGAGGGCGGCCCGGGCGCGCACCAGGCGTTCGGCGCGGGGCACGCGGCGGACCTTGAGGCCGTAGGCGATGTTCTGCTCGACCGTCATGTGCGGGAAGAGCGCGTAGTCCTGGAAGACGGTGTGCACGTCCCGCTCGAAGGGGGCGAGCCGGGTGACGTCGCGGCCGGCGAGTTCGACGGTGCCGGCGCTCGGCGTCTCGAAGCCGGCGATCATCCGCAGCACCGTCGTCTTGCCGGAACCGGAAGGGCCGAGCATCGAGAAGAACTCGCCGTCCGCGATCTCCAGGTCCACCCCGGCCACGGCCTCGGTCCGGCCGTAGGTCTTGCGCAGTCCCGTCAGCCGGATCGCCATTCCCTCCATGGGCGGGAACCTTTCTGGTGCGGTGGAGCGTTGCTCGGGCGTGGGTGTAAACATATGAAGTCATAGTTCAGATCTCAAGACCCCTTTAAGGTAAAGCCTGAGTCAACGCTCGACGCGCGAGGTGGTTAACCGTGAGACCGAACGGCAGGCCGGACGACCGCGGCGGCGCGGCCGGGACGGGCGCCGCCCGCAGGGCCGTCTTCACCCCCGTCGACACCCGGGCCCGGGTCGACACCGTCGTCCGCCGCATCGGCGACGCCATAGAGCTCGGACTCCTCGCCGACGGCGAGCAGCTGCCCGGCGAGACCGAGCTCGCCGGACAGCTCGGCGTCTCCACCGTCACCCTCCGCGAAGCCCTCATGGCCCTCCGGCAGCAGGGCCTCGTCACCACCCGAAGGGGTCGCGGCGGCGGCAGCTTCGTCACCCTGCCCGACACCCCGCCCGAGGAGCGGCTGCGCGCCCGCCTCGCCGACTGGTCCACCGAGGAGCTCCGCGACCTCGGCGACCACTGGGCCGCCGTCTCCGGCGCCGCCGCCCTGCTCGCCGCCCACCGCACCCAGCCCGGCGACCTGCGCCCCCTCACCCGTACGGTCGACGAACTCGCCGCCGCCGAGGACCCGGCGACCCGCAGCAGGCTCTACGGCCGTTTCCACGTCGAGTTGGCCGCCGCCGCCCAGTCCGCCCGCCTCACCCGCGAGGAGATCGACCTCCAGACGGACCTGGGCCCGCTGCTCTGCCTCGTCCTCGACGACCCGGTCCGTCTCGGCAATGTGTCGGATCGTCACCGCGCCGTGATCTCCGCCGTGCAGGATGAGGCCGACGAGCGGGCCAGAACGCTCGCCGAGACGTGCGTACGGGAGTCAGTGGGGCGGCTGATCGCGCTGCGCCTCGGCACCCCCGACCACGCAACCGAGCCGCGTCCCGAGGAGGACACGCATGGGCAGGAGCACCGGGCTCGCGGGTCCCGCGGAAGCCGTCACTGACCCGGACCGGGTCGACGGGGCCGTCAGCCGGGTACGGGACTCGGACCCGGTCGGCGAAGCCGTCCGCCGCGCGCGGGACTCGGACCCCGTCGCCGAGGTCGTCCGCCGCGTCCGGGACGCCCTCGAAGAGGTGTTCACCGCCGTGGCCGCGACCGGCGCCGACACCGGCACCCTGCTCGCGGAGGTGTCCGGCTCCGGCCGCGAGCCCGTCGCCGCCGACCTGGCGGCCCTGCGGCCCGGGCTGCATGCCCGGCTCGCCGCGCACCCGCTCGTCTCGGGCGTGGGCTTCGTCGCCGCACCGGGCCTCCTGAGCGACGTGCCGGGCTGGCTGGAGTGGTGGCAGCGGGGCCCCGACGGAGCCGTGCGCCCGCTCCTGCTCGACCTCGACCCGGAGCACTCGGCCTACTCCGACTACACGCACTGGGACTGGTACACGCTGCCCCGCGAGACCGGCCGCAGGGCCGTCGCCGGGCCCTACGTGGACTACCTGTGCTCCGACGAGTACAGCCTCACCCTCTCCGCGCCGGTCGGCCTCGGCGGCCGGTTCACGGGCGTGGCCGCCGCCGACGTCTACCTGCGGCACTTCGAGGCGGCCGTGCTGCCCGTGCTCCAGCGGCTGCCCGGACCCGCCCGGCTCGTCAACGCCCGGGGAAGGGTCGCCGCCTCCACCGACCCGGCCCACCTCGCCGGATCCCTCACCAAGGGCCCCGACTTCGCCGCCGTCCTCGCCGGTCCGCCGGCCGAACACCGCGCCGACGGCCTGCGCCTGCTGCCCTGCGGGACCACCCCGCTCGTCCTGGTCACCACCGACGACTGAGACCGCCGACGGTCGCCACGCCCGTCGCCCGCACGGAGTGCGGGACGGTCAGAGGCTCGCCAGGAGCGCGTCGAGCGGTTCCGGCACCCCGTCGGTGCCGAGGGCCTCCACCAGGAGGGTGCCGTAGCGGATCTTGCGGCCCTTCTTCGTGCCGAGGAAGCGCCGCAGCTGCTGCTGCCGGGGCCGGCCGTGCTGGGCGGGCTGGCTCAGGAAGGTCTCCCAGGGGCGCAGGTCGCCCTCCGCCGCGATGGTCTCCTCGACCCTCGCCGGGCCGAGCGCGCGGATGAGCTCGTCCTCCAGGTCCGCCACACAGACGAAGAAGTCCCGGTCGGGCGCTCCGGCCCGGCGCAGGCCGCGCTCGTAGAAGCCCCGTTCGCGCTTGTCGCACAGGCCGGTCAGGCGCAGGCCGAGGCCGGGCGGTCCGAGCAGTTCGGCATAGCGGGCGATGCTCATCGCCCCGCCCATCGACACCACGCACACGCCCTCCGCGGCCAGGTCCCGGCCGCGCCGCGCGGCCAGCGTCTCGACGGCCGCGAGATCGCTCGGCCCCTCCACGAGCACCGCCGTCCGCAGCCCCAGGTCCACGGCCAGCTCCCTCGCCGTGTCTCCGCCGTGGTCGTCGACCACCCAGCGGTCCATCTCGTCGTGGAACGCCCTCATGTCCGTCATGGGCCGAGTCTGCACGGACACGCACCCGCACGGCACCGCAATATCGGGCGCTCAGTCGTTCACGGCGGTCAGCAGCACCACCGCGTCCTCCAGGGCCGTCAGCCCGTGCCGCTCCTTGGGGAGCATCCGCAGCGTGCCCGTCGGCAGCTCCTCCGCCCACCCGGCCGCCGTCAGGTTCACCCGGCCCCGCAGCACCTGGAGGCTCGCGGCCGGCGGCGCGTTGTGCTCGTCCAGGGAGGTGCCCGAGGTCAGGGCGATGACGGTCTGCCGCAGCACCCCGTCGTGCATGATCCGGTGCGCGCTGCGGCCGTGCGGTGCCGTACGGGCCGCGGCCAGGTGTTCGTCGGCGAGGGCGGTGAGGTCCAGCATCATGACTCTCCCTGCGGGATGCGCGGGCGGATACCCCCAGCCTCCCGTGTGACGTCCCCGGCGCAACTCGGGGCCGCCGGTCGCGCCGCGAGGAGCACCACCAGCCCGGCGACGCCCACGCACGCCCCGGCGGCGAGCAGCGCCGCGGGCCAGCCGCGGGCCGCGTACAGCCAGGACCCGGCGAGGGAGCCGAGCGCCCCGCCGGCGAACGTGGCCAGCATGAAGACCGTGTTCACCCGGGCCGCCACCGCCCGGCCGATCGCGAAGATCCGCGCCTGATTGGCCACCTGGCACGAGCTGACCCCCACCACCAGCAGGTTCGCCCCGGACACCAGGGCCGCCGGGGAGTACGGGGCGAGCCCCGCCACCGCGAGGCCGAGCCCCGCGCACACCAGGCCTCCGACGCTCACCGCGGACGCCCCGTACCGGTCGGCCAGCGGCCCGGCCGCCGCCGAGAGCAGCGCCGCCGGCAGCGTCAGCACCCCGAAGAGCCCCGCGGCCCCCGGACCGTACCCGAGCGGCGGCGCCGCCAGATGGAAGGCGAGCACCGACCAGAAGACGCTGAACGCGGCGAAGACGCACGCCCCGAGCAGCGCCGAGATCCGCAGCTCCCGGTGGGCCGCGAGGAGCCGGGGGAGCCCGGTCAGGAGCCCGGCGTACGAGGTGGGGCCCCGTGAGCCGAGGCGTTCGGGCAGCCGGCGGGGCAGGACGAGGAGCAGCGCCGCCGTCGCCACGGCCGCCACCACGTACGCGACCCGCCAGCTGCCGCTCGCGTCGGTCACGGCGCCCGAGACCGTACGGGACAGGGTCGAGCCCAGCGTCAGGCCGAGGCCCACCAGGCCCACGACCCGGCCCTGCCGTCCGGGGCCCGCGAGCACCGCCGCCACCGGGGTGAGGATCTGCGGCAGCACCGTCGTGGTGGAGAGCGCGAGCGTCGCGAGGCCGAGGGTGACGACGTCGGGCGCCGCCGCGGCGACGAGCAGGGCGGTGCTGGTCAGGGCGAGCAGCACCGAGGTGAGGCGGCGCAACCGCGCGGAGTCGGCGAGCGGCACGAGCAGCAGGATGCCGAGCGCGTACCCGATCTGGGCGGCCGAGGCGACCAGCCCCGCCGTCCGCTCCGACACGTCCAGACCGCGCGCCACGGCGGCGAGCAGCGGCTGCGGGAAGTAGATGTTGGCGACGGTGACGGCCCCCGCGACGGCGAGGAGCAGGACGTTCACGGGCCGGGCGGGGGCATCGGGGGCGAGGCGTGGGGCCATGGAGGCTCTTCCCTGAGGGGGAGGGGGACGCTCCCCAGGTTCCTCGCCGCCACCCCGGCGCATCAAGGTGTCATCATGAAACCGGCGTTGAGCCACACTCAACGATCAGTGGACGGCGAAGGGGTGGGGACGGTGCTCGAACGGTACGAACTGGAGGCCTTCCTCACGCTCGCCGAAGAACTCCACTTCGGGCGCACCGCCGAACGCCTCGGCGTCTCCACCGGCCGGATCAGCCAGACCGTCAAGAAACTGGAACGCCGCTTCGGCACCCCGCTCTTCGCCCGCACCAGCCGCAGCGTCCGGCTCACCCCCGTCGGCCACGCCCTGTACGAGGACCTCCTGCCCGCGTACCGGCAGATGCATGCCGCGCTCGCACGCGCCACCGCCGCCGGGCGCGGCGTCCACGGCAGGCTGCGCGTCGGCTTCGGCGCCCCCTGGAGCGGTGAGCTGCTCACGGCCGCCGCCGCCGACGTGGCCGCGCTCCACCCCGGCTGCGAGATCACCGTCCACGAGGTCCCCCTCGACGGCGGGGTCCGCGCCCTCCGGGACGGGACGCTCGACGTCCAGTGCGCCACCTTCCCCGTCCGCGAGCCCGACCTCACCACGGGCCCCGTCGTCGCCACCGACGAGCGGGTCCTGCTCCTGCCCGTCGGCCACCCGCTGGCCGGCCGCGCCTCCCTCGGCCCGGAGGACCTCGCGGGCCTCGACCTGATCGCCCCCGGCGGCGACGCCCCCCGCCACTGGGTCGACCACCACTACCCGCGCAGCACCCCGTCCGGCGCCACCGTCGGCCGGGGGCCGACCGCCGCCACCTGGCAGGAGGTCCTCTCCCACGTGACCGCCGGCCGGGGCGCCTCACCCGGTGCGGCCCGGGGCGCCCGGTACCACCCGCGCCCCGGCATCGCCTACGTCCCCCTGCGCGGCACCCCGCCCCTCGTCTACGGCCTCGTGTGGCCCACGGCCTCGGAATCCGCCCTGCTCAGGGCCTTCGTGGCGGCGGTCGAAGGGCGCCCTACGGGACGACCAGGTCACCCGCCAGATGGTCGTACGCCACGTGGGCGTGGAGGCGGACACCCGTGACGAGGGTGTCGTCGTCGGCGTAGAAGCGCGGGTTGTGGTTGGTGGCCAGGCCCCGGCCGCCCGCCAGGGGCACCGGCCGGCCGGCGGCGTCCAGCTCGGCGTCCTGGACACCGAGCATCACGTACAGGCCGCCGAACCGGCGCACGAACTCGGAGACGTCGTCGTACCCGAGCGTCGCGCCCGTCTCCACCACGCGCTCCGCGCCGGCCACCCGGCGGAAGGTCGGCAGCCCGGCCTCCACCCACGGCCCGCTGTTGTGCACGGGCGGCACGGACTGGAGGCACTCCACCGAGGCCGTCGCCCCGTACGCCGCCGCGGAGTGCTCGGCCAGCGTCGTCAGACGCCGCTGGACCTCGGCCATGTCGGACTCCACGGCGCAGCGGACCGTACCCCACAGGGTCACCGTCTCGCCGATGATGTTGAAGCGGCCCACGTCCTCGACGTGCCCGATCGTCACGGTGACCGGGTCGAAGGCCGAGACCTGCCGGTACAGCTGGCCGATGCCGGTGAGGACCGCGCCGGCCGCCGGCATCGGGTCGACCCCGTCCCACGGCGTGGAGCCGTGGACCTGCTTCCCGGTGAGGACGATACGGACCAGGGTGGACGCGCCGTACTGGTTGCCGACCCTGTACCCCACGTACCCCTTCGGATACGGCGTCACATGCATCCCGAAGACCATCGTCGGCACCGGGTCCGCGAAGGCGCCCGCCTCCACCATCGCCCGCGCCCCGCCCTCCTCCGTCACCGGCGGGCCCTCCTCGGCGGGCTGGAAGACGAAGAGGACCGTGCCGGGAAGCCGGTCGCGGACACCCGCGAGCACCGTCGCCGCACCCATCAGCATCGCGGTGTGGCAGTCGTGCCCGCAGGCATGCGACACGGGGAACGGGCCGCCCGGGTAGTCGGCGTCCACCACGGAGGAGGCGAAGTCCGTCCCGCAGAGGTCGCGCACCGGCAGCGCGTCCATGTCCGCCCGCAGCGCCACGACCCGCCCGTCGCCCGGCGCCGCCCCGCGCAGGACGCCCACGACCCCGTGCCCGACGATGCCCGTACGGACCTCGTCGAGACCCAGCGCGCGCAGCTGGTCCGCCACCAGACGGGCCGTGTTCACCTCGCGGTTGGGCAGCTCGGGATGCCGGTGCAGATGGCGCCGCCAGGCCACCACCCGCTCCGCCGCCTCCGCGGCCCGCCCGTCCAGTTCTTCGTGGATCGCCTCGCTGCCCAACGGGGACTCCCTCTCGTACCGGCTGACGCCGCGGCCCGGGAACCGTGCCTGACCAGACTGCCACCCGGGGCGGCCCACGGCACCGGCCCGGTCAGCCGGTCGGGTCCATCGGGGCACTGCTGCGCCCCTGGTCCCTCCCGCTGAGCTCGGCGTCGAGCGTCGCCTGGGCCACCCGCATGGTCTCGGCGTACACCGGATCCCCGAGCCGCCGCCACATCTCGTCCTCGGCGACCTCCTCGACGAGGGCGGTCACCCACCAGATGTTGCCGAAGGGGTCCCGGACCCGCCCGCCGCGCCGCCCGAAGGCGTCGTCGGCGAGCGGGGTGACGACACGGGCCCCGGCGGCGGTGGCCCTGGCGAACGCCTCGTCCGCGTCGGCGACGAACACCCGCAGCAGGCTCGGCAGCACGGGCCAGTCCGCGCGCCGGTCGAAGGCAAGGACGACGGTGTCGCCGACCCGGATCTCACCGTGACCGATCGCCCCGTCCTCGGTGGCCACCCGGGCGAGCTCCTCACCCCCGAACACCCGGGCGACGAAGTCGAGGAAGGCCCCCGTGTCGTCGGTGACGACCCAGGGCGCCACGGTCGTGCAGCCCTTCGGAACGGTGCCGCTGTGCTCGGACATCTTCCTGATCCCTTCGCCGGTGTGCCCCCGCTGCCGTACGGGAGTCACGCTAGGCGCCAACTAGGCCAGATCCTGTCCGACATGACGGTCAGGCCGGCGCGCTCACCGCGTCCGGGCCGCTCCGCGCGATGATCGACTCCGTGTCCACGCCCGCCGGGAGCGTGCCGAAGGCCAGGCCCCGGTCGCCGTCGAGACGGGAGGCGCAGAAGGCGTCGGCGATCGCCGGGTGGCCGTGCCGGACCAGCAGCGAACCCTGGAGGACCAGGGCCAGGCGCTCGACGAGCCGCCGCGCCCCGTACGCCACCGCGTCCGGGTCGCCGAGCCCCGCGAGCTCCTTGCGGAGGCCCGCGACCGCCGCGTCGAGCCGCCGGTCGGCGCCCGCGCCCCGGTCGACCTCCGCGAAGTACGCCTCCACCGCCTCCGGCTGACGGGCCATCGCCCGCAGCACGTCGAGCGCGGCGACGTTCCCGGAACCCTCCCAGATGGACGGCAGCGGCGACTCCCGGTAGAGCCTCGGCAGGCCCGAGTCCTCGACGTAGCCGTTGCCGCCCAGGCACTCCAGGGCCTCCGCCGCATGCGCGGGCGCCCGCTTGCAGACCCAGTACTTGGTGACCGCGAGCCCGAGCCGCCGCAGCTGCTCCTCCTCGGCGTCCCCGCGCGCCGCCCGGTCCACCGCGCCCGCCAGGCGCAGCGCCGCCACGGTGGCGGCCTCCGCCTCCACGGCCAGGTCGGCGAGCACGTTCCGCATCAGCGGCTGGTCCACGAGCCGCGCCCCGAACGCCTCGCGGTGCGTGGCGTGGTGCACCGCCTGCACGAGCCCGAGGCGCATCCCGGAGGCCGAGCTGATGGCGCAGTCGAGCCGCGTCATGTTGACCATCCGGATGATGGTGGCCACCCCGCGCCCCTCCTCGCCGACCAGCGTGCCGAGGGCGCCCTCGTACTCGATCTCGGAGGAGGCGTTGGACCGGTTGCCCAGCTTGTCCTTGAGGCGCTGAAGCCGGATCGCGTTGCGCGTGCCGTCGGGCAGCACCCGGGGCACCAGGAAGCAGGACAGGCCGCCGGGCGCCTGCGCCAGGGTGAGGAAGACGTCCGACATCGGCGCCGAGGTGAACCACTTGTGGCCGGTCAGCGCGTACGTCCCGGGCTCGCCCGTGGGCACGGCCCGGGTCGTGTTCGCCCGGACGTCCGAACCGCCCTGCTTCTCGGTCATCGACATCCCGGCGATGATCCCGCGCTTCTCCGTCGGCACCCGGAGCCCGAAGTCGTACGAGGAGGAGGTCAGCAGCGGCTCGTACACCTCGGCGAGCTCCGGCTGCGCGCGCAGCGCCGGCACCGCCGCGTACGTCATCGAGACCGGGCACAGGTGCCCCGCGTCGGCCTGCCCCCACACGAACACCTTCGCCGCGCGCGCCACATGGGCGCCCGGCCGCTCGTCGCGCCAGGGGGCGCCGTGCAGCCCGTGCCGGACGGCCGTGTCCATCAGCTCGTGCCAGTACGGGTGGAACTCGACCTCGTCGATCCGGTGCCCGTACCGGTCGTGGGTGTGCAGGACGGGGGAGTGGCGCTCGGCGAGCCGCCCCCACTCCTGGGCCTCCTCGCCTCCCGCCTTCGCCCCGAGCTCGCGGACCTCGGCCTCGGCCCAGCCCGCGCCCTCCCGGCGCAGCGCCTCCAGGAGCGCGGGGTCGGCGGAGACGTCGTAACCGGTCAGCGGCGGTACCTGGTTGGTGACCTCATGCGTGGTCGGCATCGGGAACTCCCAGTGCTCGCAGGGTGAAGGTGACGAGTGCGGGTACGGTCCCGGGCCCGACGGACCCCTCCGCCAGCGGCCCGACGAGCGCCTCGGCGCCCGCCCCGACCAGCGCCGAGGCCGTCAGGACCGGGTCCTGGGGAGGCAGCTCGCCCGAGCGCACGCCCTCCTGGACGCGCGCGGCGAACACGTCGCGGAACGCGCGGCGGAAGACGAGCCGCTCCGCGTCCACGGCCGGGTCGACCGGTTCGGCGAGCAGCGCGTAGGCCAGGCGCGGCGACTTGAGGGCCCGCAGGGCGAAGGTCTCGATGACGGCGACCACCCGCTCGGCCGCCGAACCGTGCCCCGGGTGCCCGGCCGCCTCGGAGACGGCCGCGACCTCCCGCCCCACCACGGTCCTGAACAGCTCGACGGCGAGCTCGGCCTTGCTCGGGAAGTGGCGGTACACGCTGCCCGTGGCGATGCCGGCGCGCGCGGCGACGGCGGCCATCGTGCAGCCCGCGTACCCCTGCTCGGCCAGCAGCCCGAGGGCCGCGTCGACGACCGAGGCGCGCTGGGCGTCGAGCCGGGCCTGGACGGCGGGGGTGCGTCGGTAGGGCATGGAAGGAGTGAAGCAATGATTCACTGCTTCATCAAGGGGACCGCTTCATCAAGGGGACCGTTCCATCAAGAGGACTGCTTCATCAAGAGGACTGCTTCATCAAGAGGACTGCTTCATCAAGAGGACTGCTTCGTCGAGGGGCCGGGCGAGGGCGTTCCCGCGACACGGAGTTCCGGCCGTCAGCGGTCGGTCAGGTCGCGGAGCGCGAAGTCGTCCGGCAGCGGGGTGCCGAGCTCGTTGAGGGCCGTGACGAGCTTCTTCTCCTCGTACGTGAAGTGCGACTCCACAAGCGCGACGAGACCGTCCAGCTCGCCGCGGACCCGTCGTGCCTCCGCCGGGTCCAGGTCGGTCCCCGGCTCGGCCGGGAGACTGTCGAGGAGGCCCTGGAGACGGACCAGGATCTCCTCCACCTGCACGTGGTCGCGGGCCAGTTCGTCGAGCACGGGCCGCAGCGCCGGGTACGCCTCGGCGAGGACGGGGAAGACGCCCCGGTCCTCGGCGGTGTGGTGGCGGGTGAGCGCGGAGCAGAAGGCGAGGCAGTGCGCCCGCAGGGTGCGGGGGCGGGCGCCGCCGGAGAGGTGGGAGCCCAGTTCCTCGCGGAGGCGGGTGAGCTCCTCGCGGAGCCAGAGGTGCACGTCGACGAGCTGGTTCCCGAACGCCGCGAGGCGGTCGGCCGGTTCGGAGGTGGTGGCCATGCACCGCATGATTCCACCGGGCGGGGGGCCGCGCACGCCCTCGCTCGGCTCGGGACGGCGTACGCCCCTTCCCGGGGCGGGAAGGGGCGTACGCGGGGAAGGGTGGTGCGCTCAGCCGGTGAAGACCTCGGTCAGGGACCAGATCGCGAGGCCCGCCATGCAGACGCCGCCGATGCGCTGCACGACCTTGAGGGGGACGCGCTTGGCGATGAACCGGCCCGCGATCAGGGCGAGGGCGGAGACCGTCGTCAGGGCGGCGAAGGAACCGATCGCCGTCGACCAGGTGCCGTTGGTGGCGGCCAGGTTGGCGGTGGTGATCTGGGTCAGGTCGCCCCACTCGCTGATGAAGACGGCCATGAACGCGGTCGAGAAGACGGGCCAGAAGCCGCTGACCGTCTTGCCGCCCTCGTCGCCCTCGTCGTCGTCGCCCCCGCCGCGCAGCAGCATGAACGCGCCGAAGCCGAACATCAGGGCCGAGACCAGCTTGACGGACCAGCCGGGGAGCAGCCCGAGGAGGCTGCCGGCGCCCACCGCGATGGCGACGTGGGCCGCGAAGGCGGTGGAGGTGCCGATCCACACGTACAGCGGACGCATGCGCGTGCCCATGGCGAGGGACGCGAACATCGTCTTGTCGGGAAGCTCGGCGAGGAAGATCAGCCCGAAGGCGGTGAGGATCGCCAAGGGGTCGAGGTGCATACCGGGGCTCTCTGCTCGGTCCGGGCTCCGTGACTCCGGGCGCCACCTCGGTGGGCGACGGGAGGACCACTCGGCCCGGCATGACGGACCGCGCCCACGGGAACGCGGACGCGGTTGTTGCCTGGCCGAAGGTCTCGCCCGTCCGCGTCGTGCGCGGACCCGGTCACCGGGAACCCGGGGGTTCCAGTGTGTCGACGACCGGTTCGCAGGGCTACTCCCCTTCGCTGTGGCCCAGTGTAACGGATTGGGGCGCGAAGGTGAGTAGACACTGTCTACTCGATCTTGGTAGACAGTGTCTATGCCCCTGAGTGAGAACGACCAAGAGAACGACCACGAGAGCGACCGTGGGCACGACGGCGCGGACGGGCTGCGCGCCCGGCTCGTCCGGGTCGGCGTCGAGCTGGTGAACGGCGAGGGCGCCCAGGCCCTCTCCCTGCGCGAGATCGCCCGCCGCGCGGGCGTCTCCCACGGAGCCCCGCGCCGCTACTTCCCCACCCACCTGGACCTGCTGTCCGCCATCGCCCGCCAGGGCTTCGCCGAACTGGCCGCGCGCGTCTCCGGGGAGGACCCCGAGGGGGCCGCGCCGCGCGAGCGGATCGAGGCGCTCGCCCGCGTCTACCTGGACTTCGCCGACGAACGGCGCGGCATGTACGAGCTGATGTTCCGGCACGACCTCCTGGAGAGCGGCCGGCTCGGGCTGCGCGAGACCAGCCTGCCGCTCTTCGCCCACCTCACCGCCCTCGTCGCCCGCGTCCGCCCCGAGGCCGACGCCACCCTCCTCGCCGGCGCCCTCTGGGCCAACCTCCACGGCATCGCCCAGCTCTGGCACTGGGGCAGCCTCCGCCTCGCCACCAGCCACGACGACCCCGGCCCCCTCCTGACGGCCGCACTCGACGCCCACCTCGGCCCCTTGGAGCCCGCCCCGTGAACCGCACCCTCGTCTGCAGCGTCGTCGGCGCGGCCGTCGTCGCCCTCGACGGCACGGTCCTGACCGTCGCCCAGCCCGCGCTCCAGCGGGACCTGCATGCCCAGGTCGGCCAGGTGCAGTGGACCAGCACCGGCTACCTCGTCGCCGTCGCGAGCCTGCTCGTCCTCGCGGGGCGGCTCGGTGACCGCTACGGTCACCGCCGGGTGTTCGCCGTCGGCGCCCTCGGCTTCGCCGCCGCCTCCACCGGCATCGCCCTCGCCCCCGGCATCGGCACCGTGATCGCGCTGCGCGTGCTCCAGGGCGTGTGCGGGGCGCTCCTCCAGCCCGCCACCCTCGGCATGTTGCGCACCGCCTTCCCGCCCGAGCGGCTCGCGACCCCGATCGCCGTGCGCACCGCCGCCATCGGCCTCGCCGCGGCGACCGGCCCCCTCGTCGGCGGCGCGCTGGTCTCCTCGTACGGCTGGCGCGCGGTCTTCCTCCTCGGCGTGCCCCCGACCCTCGCGATCGGCCTGCTGGCCCTGACGGCGCCGGACCACGCGGCCTCGCCGGACCACGCGGCCTCCCCGCCCCGCCCGGCTCCCCCCGGCCGTCCCGCGTCCGGCCGCCTCGCCGCGCTCGACCCGCTCGGCGCCCTCCTCCTCGCCGCCGCGCTCGGGCTGCTGGTGCACGGCCTCGACGAGGCGTCCCGTCCAGGGGCCGCCGGGGCGGCCGTCCTCGGCTGCGGCGCGGCTCTCGGCGCGGGTGCCGCCTTCGCCCGGCACGAGCGCCGGGCCGCGTACCCCCTGCTGCCCCCGGAGCTGCTCCGGAGCAGGCCGGTCGTCGCGGGGCTCGCCGGGCTCCTCGCGGCCTCGGCGGCCCTCTCGGGCTCGCTGTTCGTGGTGACGTACTTCCTCCAGGACGTCCAGGGCCTCGACCCCCTCGACTGCGCGCTGCGCGTGCTGCCCCTCGCCGTCCTCATGGTCCTCGGCGCGCCGTTCTGCCCGCCGCTCCAGCGCCGCTTCGGTCCTCGGCGCACCGCGACCGCGGGGGCCGCGCTGCTCACGCTCGGGGTCCTGGGGCTCTCCCGGCTCGACGCGACGGCGGGCGCGGCCTCCGTCGGCGTCGCCTCCGCGCTCCTCGGCGCCGGGTTCGTCACTCTGATGGTCACCGCGACCTCCGTCGTGGTGCGCCGCGCCCCCGAGGCCCACGCCGGGGTCGCCGGCGGCCTCCAGCAGACCGCGATGAACGTCGGGCCGGCCCTCGGCGTCGCCACCGCGGCCCTCCTCCTCGCCCTCGTCCCGGACGGCGGCTTCGTACCGGCCGGGGGCGCCGCCCTCCCGGCCCTGGCGGCGCTCGCCGCCCTCTCCCTCCCCGCCGCCCTCGCCCTGCCCCGCCGCGCGGACCGGCGGGGGACACGCCAGGGGACCGCGGCACCCCGGCCCGGCCGGAAGCCGTGCGTACGATCATGAGATGCCCGCTGCCGGTCCCCGCCGCCCTCCCGGCCCGGCGGCGCGCACCCAGTTCAACCTGGGGCGCGCCCTGCCGTTCCTGGTCCTGGTCCTGACCGTCGTCGTCGACCTGGCCACCCCGGACCGGGAGCGTTTCGACCGCCTCCTCGTCGCCGCGCCCGCGCTCGCCGCCGTCACCTGGAGCGTGCGCGGGACCGTCGGCATCGGGCTGCTCGCCATGGCCGTCCGGGTCCTCCTCAGCCCCGCCCGGGAGACGACCACCGCCCACGAACTCCTCGCCAGCGAGACCGTGCTCGCGATGGTGACCGCCACCGCTGCCTGGGCCAGCCGGGTCAGGTCCCGCTACGAGCGGGACCTCCGGGAGGTCACCGCCGTGGCCGAGGTCGTCCAGCGGGTCGTCCTGCGTCCGCTGCCCGAACGCCTCGGACGGTTCGAACTGCACCTGCTGTACGTCGCGGCCGCGGCCAAGGCGAGGATCGGCGGCGACTTCTACGAGGCCGTCAGGATCCCCGGCGCGGTGCGCGTCATGCTCGGCGACGTCCAGGGCAAGGGCCTCGGCGCGGTCGAGACGGCCTCGGTCCTGCTGGGCTCCTTCCGCGCCGCCGTCAACGAGGCCCGCGACCTCGCGGCCCTCGCGGACCGGCTCGACGAGGGCCTCGCCCGGTACGGCGCCTGGGACCCGGACTCCGACGCCGCCGAACGCTTCGCCACCGTCGTCCTGGTGGAGTTCCCCGACGGCCGCGACGTCGTACGGCTCCTCAGCTGCGGCCACCCCGCCCCGCTGCTCCAGCGCGCGACCGGCGTCGAGCCCGTCCACTTCGCCGACCCCTCGCTGCCCGTCAACCTCGCGGGCCTCGCCGACAACCACCACCGGATCGAGGAGGTGTCCTTCGGCCCGGGGGACCGGCTGCTCCTCTACACCGACGGCGTCAGCGAGACCCGCGACCGGGCCGGCACCTTCTACCCGCTGGAGCCGCGCCTTCGTGGCTGGGCCGGGGAACCCGCCGCAGAGCTCCCCGAACTGCTCCACCGCGACCTCGCCGCCTACGGGGCGGACGGCCTCGACGACGACGTCGCGGCCGTCGTCGTGGTCCGCCCGCCCGAAGCCCCCTAGGCTCCTTCACTCCACGGCTGGGGCTCAGTCCTCCGTGACGGACAGGGTGGTGACGGCCGTGCGGCCGTCCTGGAAGAAGCGGCGGTGGCGGGTGCGGACGAGGAGCATCACAAGGCCTCCGAGGACGATCGAGCCGACGCCGAGGAGGAAGACCCCGCCGACTCCGCCGAGCGACGTGGAGCCGTAGTCGGGGTCGGCCATGTCGTAGGCGCTGCGGGCGAACGCCGCCAGCATCATCAGGCCGCCGCTCGCCGGGAGGACGCCCTTGACCAGCAGGTCGCGCGGGGAGTTCCGCAGCTGGTCGCGGAAGTACCAGGCGCAGGCGAAGGCGGTGACGCCGTAGTAGAAGGCGATCAGGAGGCCGATGGAAAGGATCGCGTCGCCGAGGAAGTCGGCGGAGACCAGGGTGAGCAGGACCAGGGCGACGGCCGCGGCGGCACCGCAGAACACCGTTCCGAAGGCGGGGGTGCGGAAGCGCGGGTGCATGCGTGCGAAGGCGGCGGGCAGGGCGCCGTGCGCGCTCATCGAGAGCGTGCTCCGGGGGCTGGAGCCCGCGCAGGTCAGCAGGGCGCCCACGGCGGAGACCGCGATGGCGAGCGTGACGGCCTTGCTCGCGGCGCCGCCGAGGACGGCGGGCGCGAGGCGGGTGAGGACGTCGGCGGCGTTCTCCGCGTTGCCGAGTCCGAGGCCTCCGGTGCCGGTTCCGGCGAAGGAGATCGCGGCGAACGCGGTGAAGAGGTAGGCGACGAGCAGGATCAGGGTGGAGGCGACCGCGGCCCTGCCGGGGGTGCGGTCGCTGTCGACGGTCTCCTCGTTGAAGGTGATCAGGGCGTCCCAGCCCCAGTAGATGAAGAGGCAGAGGAGCACCGCCTCGGCGAAGGAGCCGAAGTCGTCGAAGGCGAAGGGGGAGGCCCAGCTCAGGGACGGGGCGGCGGCACCGTCCCGGGCGAAGGCGGCGATGCCGAAGGCGAGCATCGCGAGGAGCTGGAGGCCGAGCATCGCGTACTGCACGTGGGCGGCGAGCTGGACGCCCCGGTAGGCGACGGTGGTGACCAGGGCGATCAGGGCCACGGCGAGGGCCGTCACGGCGAAGGTGTCGCCGGCCGCCGCGTCCAGCCCGAGGAAGGCGAGGGCGGCGGAGGCGCCGACCTGGGCGAGCGCGGTCATCGCGAGGACGGTGGCGACCAGCACCGTCCAGCCGCCCGCCACCCAGCCGACGGCCGGGCCGAACGCCCGCGTGTTCCACACGAAGGTCGTGCCGCAGTCCGGCATCCGCCGGTTGAGCTCCCGGAAGGCGAAGGCCGTGAGGAGGATCGGTACGAAGCCGAGGAGCAGGGCGGCGGGGGCCAGGTCGCCGACCACGAGGGTCACCAGGCCCAGGGTGACCGCGATGCTGTACGCGGGGGCGACGGAGGCGAGGCCGAGGGCGATCGTGGCGAGGAGGCCGACGGAGTCGCCCCGCAGACCCTTCCCGACCGGCGGTGTCGCAGGGGGCGGGGTGTCGGACGCGCTGTTCATGAGGGCCTCCCGGGGAAAGCGTACGGACGTGCCGTACTTGTTAAACGGAGATTTAAGGAACAGCGTGTGGTGCGGTCAAGACCTTGATCTGTATCTTTTGGTTTCGATTCAGTTCATGAAGGGAGCGCGCTTCCGACAGGCCCTGGTCGCGGTCCGGGCCGTCAAACATCGCTCCCGGGGCGGCTTGTGTCGTTGACGCCCGGTTGCGCGTCCCGTGCGCCGTTCGTGCGCTCTGGTCGCTCCGTTCCCGGTACGTGAGGCTTGCGACCGTCCGCAGCGCGGACAGCCAGCAGCCCAGTCGAGAGGAACGGGTGCACGTGCCCCAGGACAACCCCTTCGCCAACGGAACGTCCGAAGAATTCCCCGGCTTCCCGGGCGTCACGGCGCGCCTCACCGCCGCCGAGGTCTCCCGCGTCGCAGGCCGCGGCCTGTGGGCCGCCGACGGAACCGTCGACCCCGACGCCGTCCGGCTCGGCCAGACCCTCACCACCGCCCTCCTGAACGGAAGCACCGACGGACTCCCCGCCGAACTCGCCGGGCGCATCGAGGAGGTACGGGGCCTCGCCCTGCCCGGGTACCACCGCGTCGAGGCCACGGACGGCATCCGGCTCTCCGCCTTCAGCCTCCGGCAGCTCGGCCCCGGCCCGCACCCCCTGGTCGTCGTCCCGGCCGGCTGGACCCCCTTCGGCTGGCCCCTGTTCCTCTGGTCGTACCTCGCCCTCGCCCGCCGGGGCTACCACGTCCTCGCCTACACGCCCCGCGGCCTCGGCATCCCCGGACTGCCCTCCACCTCCGAGGGCTTCGTCGACGTCGCCGGACCCCACGACTGGGCGGACGGCTCAGCCGTCATCGACTTCGCGACCGAGCACCTCGCCCCGAGCGTGATCGGCTTCCTCGGCGAGTCCTACGGCTCCGGCATCAGCCAGCTCGTCGCCGCCCACGACGACCGCGTCGCCGCCGTCGTCGCGCTCAGCACCTGGGGCAACCTCGCCACCAGCCTCTACGACCACGGCACCCGCCACCTCGCGGCCGTGAAGGCCCTCCTCGCCCTCACCGGCGGCCCGGTGGAGACCAAGTTCGACGAGGCGAACCGGGAGATCCTGGCCGACTTCCTCGCCGACCGGAACCTGGACCGGGTCGTCGAGTGGGGCCGGCTGCGCGCCCCCGAGTCGTACCTCCACCTCACCAACGAGAACGAGACCCCCACCTTCTTCTCGAACACCTGGCACGAGGGCCTCTTCGCCGTCAACCAGCTCCTGGAGACCTTCGAAGGCCTCGACGTCCCCAAGCGGCTCAACCTCTGGATCGGCGACCACGCCGCCCCCGAGGGCCCGGCGCTCCTCGGCACGGAACCCGGCAGGGCCAACGTCCCCATGGCCGAGGCGTACGCCTGGCTCGACCACCACCTCAAGGGCGAGCGCAACGGCGTGGAGGAGTGGGAACGGGTCTGCAGCCAGGTGATGTTCACGTACGTCACCGAACCCGTCCCGGACCCCGGCACCGGCGAGCCGACCGGCGAGAACCGGATCGTCGAGGAGGCGGTCAGGGAGAGCCGTGCCGACTGGAGCCGGGTCACCACCGGCGTCGAGGTCCTCGGCCTCACCGGCGACGGCGCGCGCGGCACCGACGGCCGGCTCCTCCCCGCGGGCGAGACCACGGACCCCTCGGAGGTCACCGGCTGGCGCCGCGCGTTCCTCGCGGGCGTCGACACCGAGGCCACCGTCATGGACGCGCTCATGAAGACCGGCCAGGCGGAACGGGCCGGCAACCCCAAGACCTACGACACCCGCAAGATCGACCGCCGGCACGCCCTCGTCTGGACCACCGCGCCGCTCAGCGCCCCGGAGGGCGGGGACGCGGCCGGCCGCCGGATCCGGGGCGTCCCGAAACTGCGCCTCACCGTCCGCTCCACGGCCGCCTCCGCGAGCCTCGTCGCCCACCTCTTCGACGTCGCCGAGGACGACACGGCCCGGATCGTCACCCACGAGCCGCTCAACGTGTACGGGCTGACGCCCGAGGAGGACCGCACCGTGACCTGGCGGCTCCAGGCCGCCGCGTACGACATCGCCGCGGGCCACCGGCTGATGCTGGTCGTCGACAGCAAGGACCCGCTGTACGGGGACGCCTCCGTCACCTGGACGCAGACCGTCGTCACCTCCCCGGAGGGCGCGCCGGCCTTCCTGGAACTGCCGCTGGGCTGACGGCCGTACGACGGACGCGGGCGCCCGGGGATCCGGGCACCCGCGCCCGCGGGGCGTCACGCCACCGGCGCGAGCCCCAGGTGCTCCCGGAGCGTCGTCCCCGTGTACGCCGTCCGGTACACGCCCCGCTCCTGGAGCTCCGGCACGAGCAGCTCGACGATGTCGTCGAGTCCGTCGGGAACCAGGTACGGCGAGATGTTGAAGCCGTCGATGGCGCCGTACCGGGCGAACCGGGCGAACTTCTCCGCGAGCCCGGCCGGGGTGCCGACGTGACCGCGCTGTGGACCGAGCTCGATGACCGTCTCGCGCAGCGACCAGCCGTTGGCCTCGGCCTTCGCCCGCCACTCGGCCACCGTGTCCAGGGTCTCGCCCAGCTGACGGGTGCCGAACTTCCCGTCGTACGCGGCGACCACCGGGTCCTCGGCGGGCAGCGGCCCGTCCGCGTCCCGCCCGGACAGGTCGAAGCCCCACAGCCGGCTCGCGATGCCCAGCGCGACCTCGGGCGTGACCTGTCCGAGGCGGACCCAGCGGGCCTTCTCCTCCGCCTCCTTCTCGGTGGCCCCGATGATGATCTCCGTGCCGGGCAGGATCCGCAGGGCGTCCTCCGGTCGGCCGACCGCCCGCAGCCGGCGCCGGATGTCCTCGGCGAAGGCGAGCGCGTCGTCGAAGTCCGTACCGTGCGCGGAGAAGATCACGTCCGCGTTGCGGGCCGCGAAGTCCCGGCCCTCGCCGGAGTCGCCCGCCTGGAAGATCACCGGATGCCCCTGCGCGCTGCGCGGCAGCGTCGGCGCCAGATCGACGTCGAACAGGTCGGTCCGCGACCGTACGCGCCCCACCGCGCCCGGCACCGACCAGGAGCGGGCGTCGACGGAACCGGCGACCGCGCCCTCCGCCCAGCCGTTCCACACGGCGCGCGCCAGGGAGAGGAACTCCTCGGCGCGCCGGTAGCGGTCTGCGTGGTCGAGGAAGCCGCCCCGCCGGAAGTTCTCGCCGGTCCAGGCGTTGTGGGTGGTCACCATGTTCCAGCCGGCCCGGCCGCCCGACAGCAGGTCGAGGCCGGCGAGCCGCCGGGCGAGGTCGCCGGGCTCGTTGAAGGTGGTGTTGGAGGTGGAGACGAGACCGATCCGCTCGGTCGCGGCGGCGAGCGCCGACAGCTGGACGATCGAGTCCGGGCGCCCGGCGACGTCCAGCTCGTGGATGCCGCCCTCCGACTCGCGCAGCCGCAGCCCGTCCCCGAGGAAGAACGCGTCGAACAGCCCGCGTTCGGCGGTCCTGGCCACCCGCAGGAAGGTCGCCGGATCCATCTGGGAGCCGCTGGACGGGTCCGACCAGATCGTCCAGTGGTTGACGCCCTGGAAGAACACCCCGAAGTGCAGCCGCGCGTCCGGGCGCGGGACGTCGTTCGCATCGGCGCGGGTCATCGGGTCTCCTCCTCGACGCGCGCGGCGGCGGCGTCGGTCGTGAAGCGGCTGAGGGGCCGGGGGAGGCCCAGGGAGGTGCGCAGGGTGGTGCCCGGCAGCGGGCGGGCGGCGATCCGCCGGACGAACAGCTCGGGCAGGACGAGACGGGAGAGCACCGCCAGGTCCTCGTCGAGGACGAGCGGCCGCAGCCGCACCCCGTCGACGTGGCCGGAGAGCTCCGTCAGGAGGTCCACCAGACCGGCGGCGGAACCGGTGTACCGCAGCCGGTCAGGGCCGCCCTCCCAGGGGGCGTACCGCTCCAGGTCGGCGATCCGCTCCCGCGCCGGCTCGCCCGGGGTGTCGAGGGCGACCTCGACCTCCGCGAAGGCGAGCGGCGCGCCGGCGGCCGCGGCCGCCTCGCCCGCCTCGGCGGGCGTGGCCCCGCCGACCAGCGCCACATCGGCGAGCCCGGCCGGGACGAGCCCGGGGCGGGCGAGGACCACGGGCCGGCCCTGCGGCGGGCGCGGCACGATCGACGGCCCCTTCACGGAGTACGTCTCGCCGGTGAAGTCGACGGCGTGGAGCCGCGAGCGGTCCAGATAGCGGCTGGTGGCCACCGACCGGATCACCGCGTCGTCCTCCCACGAGTCCCACAGGTCCCGTACGACACGGAGGCCGTCGCGGGCCTCGCGGGCGAACGCCTCGGCGCCCTCGACGACCGGGCGCCCCCAGGCGCGGGCGGCCGCCGGATCCTCCTCGACCCCCACCACCCAGGCCGCCCGGCCGGACGAGACGTGGTCGAGCGAGGCGAGCTGCGAGGAGATGTGGAACGGCTCGGCGTACGTGGTCGCCACGACCGGCGCCACGCCGAGGACGCTCGTCGACGCGGCCACGAACGCGGCCCGCTCCACCGCGCCGATCCGCCCCACGGGCCCGCTCCCGGGGCCGGGCGGCAGGATCGAGTCCTCCAGGGTGACCAGGGTGAAACCGGCGTTCTCGGCGGCGGCCGCGACACGGGCGAGCCGACGCGGGGTCAGCAGCTCGCCGGGAGCATGCGCGGCACGGCGCCACGCGGCCGGATGCGCACCGTCGCCGTCGATCTCGACGGCCAGGTGCAGGGCAGGGCGGGGCATGGAAGTCCTTCCGAACGACAAGGAACGCGCGACGGCACGGCAGCGGTGCGGGGCACGACTGCACGGGGCCGGGCGGTACGGGACGTCACGGGACGCGCGGACCCACGCGGGGCGTGGTCAGGCGCGGGAGGAAGGACAGATGGCCGAGGAGGTGCGGCAGTAGTCGACGTGCCGGCGGGAGACCAGGCGGGCACGCTCACGGACGGGGACGCGCACCGCGACGCTCACTGCGAGCACGTGCGCCTCCCCCCGGAATCCAGATCCCGCCCAGGTGTGCGGACGGGGACACCTCACCATAGGCAGGCCGCCTTCCGCGCTGTCAAGGTCGTCCCGGTCAGCGGGACGTCAGGCCGGTTACGGGGCCGGGGAGTTGGGGCGCGCCCCCACGGACGACGGGTCGAACGGCGCGCCCCGCAGACCGGTTTCCGCCGCCCCGTGAGCCGAATCCCGCGCTCCCGGGCCGGATCCCGTGCCTCAGGCCGGATCGCGTGTACGACCCCGGGGGGACCTGAGGTCGGACCCTGGAAGGACCGGAGGTCGGCCCCTGGACGGACGCGTCGGCCCGGGGCCCGGGCCTAGCGTGCCCGCATGATCCGATTCACCAGGGCGGCCGCGGCCGCCGTACTCGTCTGCTCCCTCGCCTTACCGGCCGGCGTCGCCACGGCGGCCGTCCCGGACACGCCGAGCGCGGGAGCCGGGGCCCAGGTGGTACGGCCCGCCGTGCTGCCGGCCCCCACCGGACCGTACGCCGTCGGCAGCACGGTCCTGCCGCTCGTCGACCGCTCCCGTACCGACCCCTGGGTGCCCGCCGCCGACGGACGCGCGCTCATGGTCACGCTGCACTACCCGGCGGCCCGCCGGGGCGGCGGCAGCCCCGCCCCGTACGCCACCCGGGAGGAGGCGCGGCTGCTCGCCGAACAGCTCGGGTCCGGGGTCTCCGGGGACGTCCTCGCCCGTACGCGCACCCACAGCAGGACCGACGTCCGGCCCGCGCCCGGCCGCCACCCCCTGGTGCTGCTCTCGCCGGGCTTCAGCGTCTCCCGCTGGACGCTCACGAACCTCGCCGAGGACCTCGCCTCGCGGGGCTATGTCGTCGCCTCCGTCGACCACGCCTACGAGTCCTACGGCATCAGCCTCCCCGACGGCCGCACGCTCACCTGCGTCGCCTGCGCGGCCCTCGACGGAGGCGGGGTGCACGGCAGTGTCGTCACCTCGACCCGCGCCGCCGACATGCGCCACGTCCTGGACCGGCTCATCGGGCCGAAGCCGGTGTGGCGGTACGCCGACGTGATCGACGCGCGGCACGTCGGCATGGCCGGCCACTCCATCGGCGGGGCGAGCGCGGCCACCGCCATGGCGGCCGATCCGCGCATCGACGCCGGGATCAACATGGACGGCGCGTTCTGGGAGGACCTCCCGGCGGAGGGCCTGCGGGGCCGGCCGTTCCTGATGCTCGGGACGCACGACTCCACGCACCTGCCCGGCGGGCAGGACACCAGCTGGGACCGGACGTGGAGCGCGCTCGACGGCTGGAAGCGCTGGATCACGGTCGCCGGGGCCGAGCACTTCACCTTCTCCGACGGCCCCGTGATCGAACGCCACTTCGGGCTGCCCCAGCCGGAGCTGCCCGCCGACCGGGCCGTCGCCGTCACCCGGACCTACGTCGCGGCCTTCTTCGACCAGCACCTGCGCGGGATCCCGCGCCCGGTCCTCGACGGCCCGACGGCCGCGAACCCGGAAGTCCACTTCCAGCACCGCTGAGACGCGCCCGGGCGGGGGTCAGGAGCGGTACGGGGTGTTCGCCTCCGCCCAGTCGGCCAGCGCCCGCGCGCACTCGGCGACCGATTCGCGCCAGGTGCGCGCGGCACCGTCACCGGCCTCGTCGCTGACGTGCTTCACGATGCGCAGCGGCACCCCGGCGAGCTCCGCCGCCGCGGCGAGCGCGTACCCCTCCATGTCGACCAGGGGCGCCCGCTCCGCGAGCCGCGCGCGGGCCGCCTCGTCGGAGATGAACGCGTCCCCGGTGGCCAGGACCACCTCACCGCCGTCCGGCAGCGTCAGCGGCGCGCCGTACGTCTCGCCGGTCAGGGTGGCGAGCAGCTGGCCGTCGAGGTCGTGCTGCACCACCGTGCCGACGACGTGCGTCCCGGTCCAGCCCGGCCGCAGCGCCCCGGCCGTCCCCAGGTTCACGATCCCGGACGGCCGCGGGCCCCGGCCGAGCACGGTCGCGAGCGCGATGCCCGCGTTCACCTTGCCCATGCCGGTGAGCAGGACGGGCAGCTCCGTGTCGAGGAACTGCGCCTCCTCCTTGACGGCGAGCACGAGCAGCGGACGGTCGGCCGTGATCTCTCCCAAGAGTTCCATGGGGGTCACGCTAGTTCGAGGGCCCGCCCCTCGTACAACCGGGCGTGACTCACACCGGCAGCAGCCGGCCGATCAGGGCCCCCAGCTGGCGGGCGTTGCGGCACGGGCGCATCTCCACGAGCTCCGCGTAGGCCGGGGCCACCGAGTCGCCCGTGCCCCACAGCGAGGGCTGTTCGGGGTTGAGCCAGTGGACCCGGCGCGCGCGGTCCGCGACGAGCCGGAGCGCGGCGAGGTTGGGGTCGGCGCCGTTGGTGCGGGCGTCGCCGAGGACGAAGACCACCGTGCGCGGGCCGATCGCCTCCGCGTACCGCTCGGCGAACTCCCCGAGCGCCGTCCCGTAGTCGCTCTGCCCGTGCCACCCCGTGAGCTCCGCTTCCGCGAGGATGCGGTCCCCGAGCCCCGCCGGGTCCGCGGCGCCCCGCGCGATCAGCCCGGTCACCTCGTCGACCCGGTTGACGAAGGCGAAGACCCGCACCCGGCTGAACTGGTCGTGCAAGGCCTGCACGAGCAGCATCGTGAACTGGGCGAAACCGGCCACCGACCCCGACACGTCGCACAGCAGGACCAGCTCGGGGCGCCGGGGGCGGCGCCGTCGCAGGACCGGGCGCACCGGCACGCCGCCGGTCGACAGCGAGCCGCGCAGCGTCCGCCGCAGGTCGATCTCCCCGCGTGCCGCCCGGCGCCGCCGGGCCGCGAGCCGGGTGGCCAGTTTCCGCGCCAGCGGCCGTACCGTACGCCGCAGCTCGTCCAGCTGGGCCCGCCCGGCGAGCAGGAAGTCCACGCTGTCCGCCGTGCCCGCGACCGCCCGCCGCGCGACCCGGTCACGGCCCTGCCGCTCGGCGACACGCCGCCGGGCCTCGGTCCGCACCCGCTCCCGGAAGGCCTCGATCCGCCGCCGGATCTCGTCGTCGAGCAGCCGGTCGGTGAACTCGGGGTCCCCGGCCGTGTCCGCCGCCCGCAGTCGCTCGCGCACCCGGGCGAGCAGCGTCTCGGGGCGGAGCCGGGAGAGCGTCTGGTACGAGGACCAGCCGTCCGAGTCCGGGCCGGAGCCGTAGCCGCCGAAACCGCCGACCGCCTCGGCGGCCAGCCGGTCGAGCGCGGCGCCGTCCCCGGCGGTCAGGGCCTCGGCGAGCCGCTCCCGGAGGGCGGCGAGGTCCGCGGGGGCCTCCTCGCGCGCCCCGGCCGGCCCGGGAGCGCCGCCGAGGGGGAAGTACAGGTCGAAGACCTGGTCGAACACCGTGCGCTGGCCCTCCCCGTGGAGCAGCGTCGCGGCCAGGGCCTCCCGGACCCGCGCCCGGTCGGTGAAGCCGACGGCTTCGAGCGCGAGCCCCGCGTCCACGGTCTCGCCGGTCCCGATCCCGAACCCGTGCGCGCGCAGCGCCCCGACGAGCCCGGTGAGCCGCACGACGACCCCGGCCGGGTCCACGGGGGTCACACCGCGTCCAGGTCGAGCTTGGCCGCCGCCTTCACGATGTCGTCCTGGTGCTTGAGGAGGACGCCGAGGGTCTCCCGTACGACCCGCTCGTCCAGCCGGTCCGCGCCGAGCGCGAGCAGCGTGCGGGCCCAGTCGATCGTCTCCGACACGGACGGCACCTTGCGCAGGTCCATCGCCCGCAGCGCCCCCACGACCCGGACGACGGACGTGGCGAGCGCGGCGTCGAGGCCGGGCACCTTGAGGGTGACGATCCGGCGCTCCAGCTCCTCCTCGGGGAAGCCGATGTGCAGGAAGAGGCAGCGCCGGCGCAGCGCCTCGGACAGCTCGCGGCCGGCGTTCGAGGTGAGCACGGTGAACGGCCGCCGCGTCGCCGTGATCGTGCCGAGCTCGGGCACGGTCACCTGGAAGTCGCCGAGCACCTCCAGGAGCAGCCCCTCCACCTCGACGTCGGCCTTGTCGGTCTCGTCGATCAGGAGCACCGTCGGCTCCTCGGACCGGATGGCGGTGAGCAGCGGCCGGGGGAGCAGGAACTCCTCGCCGAAGATGTCCGTGCGCGTCTCGTCCCAGGACTCGCCCCGCCCGGCCGTGATCCGCAGCAGCTGCTTGGCGTGGTTCCACTCGTACAGCGCGCGGGACTCGTCGACGCCCTCGTAGCACTGCAGCCGGACCAGGCGCGCCCCCGTGACCTCGGTGACGGCCTTGGCGAGCTCGGTCTTGCCGACGCCGGCCGGGCCCTCGACGAGCAGCGGCTTGCCCAGCCGGTCGGCGAGGAAGACGGTGGTGGCGACGGCCGGCGACGCCAGGTAGCCGGTCGTGGCGAGCCGTTCGGCGACGTCGTCGACGGAGGTGAAGAACCCGGTCGTCACGGCTGGTCCGGTCGTCATGCTGTCCCCCCGGGAGCGGAATCTCGTACTGGCCAGTAGCCTCAGCTGTACTTGATCAGATCAGGCACCGCCGCACAACCGTCCCGCACGAGCTCCGTACCGTGCGCGGGGCGGCGGCCGCTGGTGCAATGGGGGTACCGGGCGGTGCACCGCACGGCGGTGGAGGTGTCGTGGCGGAACGGGACGAGGCCCTCCTGGGCAGGGCACGGGCCATGGAGCAGGCGATCGGCGAGATCGGCACGACGCTCGACGAGACGACCACCTGCCGTGAACTCTCGGCCTTCCTCGCCCGCCATCTGCACGCCTCCGTCACGATCGACCTGCTCGACGAACCGGGGGGCCCGGTCCGGCGCGCGGCCTCGGCGGGAGCGGCGGACACCGGCGGCCACGACGGCGCCCCCAGCCTCGCCGTACCCCTCGCCGTCCGTGGCGGGGACTCCCTCGGGACCGTGATCGTCACGCGCGCCGGAGGCCCCGGCTTCGCCGCCGACGAGGTCGCGGTCCTGCGGCACGCGGTCCGGCTCGCCGCCCGGCACCTCGGCCACGCCCACCGGCTCGCCGCCACCGAGGACACCGCCCTGCACCTCCAGCGCGCCCTCGTCGCCGAGCCCGGCCGACCGCACCCCAACCTGGAGATCGCGGGCGGCTACCTCCCGGTGGGCCCGCGCGCCCTCGTGGGCGGCGACTGGTTCGAGACCGTACGGCTCCACTACGGCCGCAGCCTCCTCGTCGTCGGTGACGTGATGGGCCACGGGCTCGACGCGGCCGTCGACATGAGCGCCTACCGCACGGCGCTCCGCGAGGTCGCCGCGACCGATCTGCCGCCGCACCGGGTCCTGCGCCACCTCGACTCCGTGGTCGCCGAGGACGACGCCCGCCGCCCCGCCACCTGTCTGCTCGTCCGGGTCGACCCGGCCCGTGGCACCGCCACCTTCGCCAACGCCGGGCACCTGCCACCCGCCGTGTTCGGCGCGGACGGTTCCGTGGAGATCGTCGACCTCCCGGTGGGGCCGCCGCTGGGCACCGGCGTCGGCGGCTACGAACCCACCACGCGCCCGCTCGCCACCGGCGAGACCCTGCTGATGTTCACCGACGGCCTCATCGAACGGCGCGACGAGGACATCGACGTCTCGCTCGCCCGCCTCGCCGCCCTCCGGCTCCCGGCGGACTCCGGCCCCGAGCGGGTCGTCGAGGAGGTGCTCGCCCGCCTCGACGCCCATCACGCGGAGGACGACGTGGCCGTCCTCGCGGCCCGCGTCCGCGCCCGCCCGGGACCGTGACACGAGGTCACATCCTCCCCACGCGCCGCCGTGACGCACGGTCACACCACCTCGTGGGCCGTCTGTTTCACGCCTCGGCGGGATTCTTGCGGCAGGACGCTTGTGCGCGGCCCCCGGGCCGGGCACGCTCCTCGTATGAACACGGCCAGGCATGCCAGTGAACGTCTGATGAGCTGGCCCTCGCTGACCCCTGGCCGCACCCATTGCGGCGACGGGCTCGGACTGGGCACCGGGACGCAGGAGATCGTCCACTTCCACGGCGAGCACGAGGCGGACGTCCATCTCACCCGGGCCATGATCGCGAAGCTGCGCCCGGCGCTCCTCGGGTCGAGCGCGGTCCGGCTGCGGGCCGGATCCGGCTGGGTGACGGTCCGTCTGGACATGGGCTCCGACATCGACCTGCTCGCCACCCTGGTGAGCGCCGCGCTCCAGGCCAACGGCGTCCCCGACGCCGTCCCGGACGGCTGCACCCGCATCCGTCCGGTCCCCGGCATCCGCTGAACCGGCCGCCTACGAAGGGGCCGGGAACAGCATGCACGTGCTGGTCGCGTGACCGAGGAGCCGGTCCTCCGCGTCGTACAGGCCCGCCTCGGCGAGCGCCGTGCGGCGCCCCCGCGACAGCACCGTGCCGACGGCGCGGATCCTGCCCGTGTCCATCGTGATCGGGCGCAGGAAGCGGGTCGACAGGTCGAGCGAGGTGTACGCCGTGCCCTGCGGGAGCGTCGAGTGCACCGCGCAGCCGACGGCCGAGTCGAGCAGCGTCGCGTACACGCCGCCGTGCACGCTCCCGATCGGGTTGTAGTGCTCCTCGCCCGGTTCGAGCGCGAACACCGCGCGCCCCGGCTCGACCTCCTCCAGGACGAATCCGAGCAGTGCGGCGATCGGCGGTCCGGGCAGCCGGCCCGCCACGATCTCCCGCAGGAAGTCGATGCCCGCCATGGACGCCGCGGCGCGCGCGGTGGCCCCGGCGTCCTCCCACTCGACCGTGCGTGACCGCCCCATCACCACTCCACTCCATCGACCGGCTGACTTTCTCCAGCGAAGCTAGCTTTCGCGTCAGCTGACTGTCAACGACAGAGCCAGGTAGCTACAGTGGGCGCATGAACTGGCTGGACACGGATACCGAGAACTGCCCGGTCGGTCGTGCCCTGGACGTCGTGGGCGAGAAATGGAGCCTGCTCATCCTGCGCGACGCCTTCAACGGCGTCCGCCGCTACGACGAGTTCCGCCGGCACCTCGGCCTCTCGGAGGCCGTCCTCGCCGACCGCCTCCGCAAGCTCGTCGCCGCCGGCGTCCTGCGCAGCGAGCCCTACCGGGAGCCCGGCGCCCGCACCCGCCACGAGTACCGCCTCACCCGCAAGGGCGTCGACCTCTGGCCCGTGCTCCTCGCCCTCAAGCAGTGGGGCGACACCCACGCAGCCGAGCCCGAGGGCCCCGTCCTCGACGTCCGGCATGCCGACTGCGGCGCCCCCGTCCGCGTCGTCGTCCAGTGCGAGGGCGAGGAGCGGGCCGTCCTCGCGCCCCGCGACGTCACCGCCCGCCCGGGCCCCGCCGCCCGCCCCCGCCGCACCGGCTGACGGTCCGTCACCCCCGCCGCCCACCCGTTCGGCCCCACCCCTGCGATGTCCGGGCGCCCGGCCGGGTACCTCACCAGGCATGCCCTCCACACCCGGTCCGCCGCGCGACGGTGCCCCCGCCGAACACGGCCACTGGTTCGCGCGGCTCCACGCCCGCGTCCTCGCCTCGTCCGTCGGTCTCGCCTGGAGCCGGGGCCGGGCCATGGAACTGATGCACCGCGCCATGGGCTTCGCGGCGCTCAGCCTGCTCACCCTCGTCCCGCTGCTCATCGTCGTCGCCGCGGCCGACCTCGCCAGCGGCCAGGGCTTCGCCCGCTGGCTGGTGCAGGGCCTCGGTGTCTCCGACGTCTCGCAGGAGCAGGTCGAGCACCTCTTCGGCCAGCCGGGACAGGCCCTGCAACGCACCACGGCCTTCGGCCTCGCCGCCCTCGCCGCCTTCGGCGTCACCTTCGGATCGGCCGTACAGACCGGTTACGAGCGGGTCTGGGACCTCCCCACCGCCCGCTGGCACACCATGTGGCGGCACGTCGTCTGGCTCGCCGTCCTCGTCGCGTCCCTGCTGCTCTTCGTCGCCTTCCCCGCGCCCGACAACGCCCCGGCGGGCGTCACCACCGTCGTCGCCCTCGGTGACGTCCTCGGCACCTTCGTCTTCTTCTGGTGGTCGCAGCGCTTCCTGCTCTGCGGCCGCATCCGCTGGCGCGCCCTCGCTCCCGGCGCCGTCCTCACCGCGCTCGGCCTCCTCGGGCTGCGGATCTTCTCGCAGCTGGTCTTCTCCCCGCTGATCGCCTCGAACGCGGTGACGTACGGACAGTTCGGCACCGTCCTCGTCCTCCAGTCCTGGCTCGTCGGCGTCGGCTTCGTCGTGTACGGAGGCGCCCTCGTCGGGCGCCTCGTCCACGAACACCTCGTCCGCCGCCGACTCCGGCGCTCCCCGTGACCCCTACTGGTCCCGGCGCCGCACCGCCAGCACCGTCACCACCGCCCCGCCCAGCGCCCACAGCGCGTACACCAGCCACGCGCCGCCCGCCGACCACGGGAACAGCTGCTCGGCGCGGGGTCCCGCGTCCGCGAGCCGCTGCCAGGCGTGCAGCGGCGTCGCGTGCGCGAGCACCGCCGACAGGTGACGCCGCTCGGTGAGCACCGCGGGCAGCAGCAGGAGCAGGACGAACGCGCCGACGATCGAGACCGCGCTCTTCCGCAGCAGCGCGCCTACCGCCATCCCGACCACCGCGCACACCGGCGCGAGGAGAGCCGAGGCCACGACGATGCGCAGAGCCCCCGGATGGGTGATCGGCAGCCCGATGCCCCGGGCCGACAGCACCGCCTGGGTCGACCAGAACGACCCGCCCGCGACCACCGCCCCGAACAGGACCTGCACCACCGTCAGGACGAGGACCTTCGCCGCCATGAGCGCGCCCCGGGCCGGCACCGCCGTGAACGTCGTACGGATCAGCCCGCTGCCGTACTCGCCGACCACGGCCACCACACCCATCGCGGCCGAGGAGAGGATCAGCACCAGCGCCGCGTTGTACGTGAAGGCGTCCCACAGCGCCATGCCGTTGGCGACGAACTCGGCCCGGCTCCCCTCGTCGTACTGGAGCCAGTAGCGGTAGTGGTCCCAAGCGGTGCCGACGTTGAACGCGACCACGGCGAGCGCCCCGAGCAGCAGCGACCAGCCCGTCGACCGCAGCGACCACAGCTTCAGCCACTCCGACCCCACCAGGTCGCGGAAACGGGCACGGGGCTCCACCACGGAGGCCACGGGAAGACCGGGAAGCCCGGGAAGATCGAGGGTCGTCATCGGGCGTCTCCTGCCAGGTACTCGACGCTGTCGGCGGTCAGTTCCATGAACGCCTCCTCCAGGGAGGCCGTACGGGTGGTCAGCTGGTCGAGCGGCACGCGGTGCTCAAGCGCCAGTTCGCCGATGCGGGCCGCCGGAAGACCGGTCACCGTCAGCACACCGGCCTCCTCCTCGACCTCCGCACCTTCCCGGAGCAGCAGCGCCGTCAGGCCGGCCCGGTCCGGCGTGCCGACCGTCACGCTCAGCCGTCTGCCCCGCGCCGCGAACTCGGACAGGGTCTCCGCCGCGATCAGCGCGCCCCGCCCGATGACCACCAGCTCGTCCGCCGTGTGCTCCATCTCCGTCATCAGATGACTCGACACGAAGACCGTGCGGCCCTCCGCGGCGAGCCGCCGGAACAGCCCCCGCACCCACTTCACGCCCTCCGGGTCGAGGCCGTTCAGCGGCTCGTCGAACAGCAGCACCGGCGGGTCGCCGAGCAGCGCGCCGGCGATGCCGAGCCGCTGCCTCATGCCCAGCGAGTACCCGCCGATCCGGCGCTTGGCCGCCCCCGCCAACCCGACCTCCTCCAGGACCTCGTCGACCCGGGAGAGCGGGATGCGGTTGCTGCGCGCCAGGACCGCCAGATGCGCCCGGGCGGTCCTGCCGCCGTGCACGTCCCCGGCGTCGAGGAGCGCGCCGACGTGCCGCAGTCCGCGCGGCCGGTCCGCGAACGGCCGGCCGTCGACCGTCACCGAACCGCTCGTCGGCGTGTGCAGGCCCAGGACCATCCGCAAGGTGGTGCTCTTGCCCGAGCCGTTGGGGCCGAGGAATCCGGTGACCCGGCCCGGCCGGACGGTGAAGGTGAGCGCGTCGACGGCGGTCGTGGCGCCGTAGCGCTTGGTGAGTTCCCTGACTTCGATCATGGGCACCACGGTGCCGCCCGGGCCCCGCACCGGGCATCGGACCAGCACGGACAATCGGCGGCGGCCCCTGTCACCCCAGGTCGTACACCCGCGGTCCGATGCCCGCGGCAGGGGCCGCCGTTTACGATCACCGCATGTCCGCCACCCCGTCAGCACGGTTCTTCAAGAGGGTCACACCCGGAGGGTGGGCCGTCGTCGCCTGGGGCGCGGGCATGGTCTTCACCGCCCTCCTCCGGATCCGCGTGCCCGGCCAGGATGCGCCGGAGGTCTTGCCCGGCTTCGTCATACTGCGCTGGGACGGCCTCCTCATGCTGGCCGTCGGCACTCTCCTCACCCTGCGCGGCAGCGCCCTCCTGGCCCGGCGCCCGACCGCCGCCTTCAACTACTTCCTCGTCGCCCCGGTCATCGCCTCCACCCCCCTCGGCGTCGACGCCATCCCCTTCGCCCAGTACCTCGCGGTCGACGTCGCTCTCTACGCCATCGCCGCTGCCCGCCCAAGCCGCGAAGCATGGCGGGCGCTCCTGCTCGCCCAGGGTCTGCTCGTCGTCTACCTGGGCGTCCGTGTGCTCGCCGGCTGGCCCGCCGGCACCACGGGCACCCTGGCCGTCGCCCTCACCGCCCTCGTGGCCTGGCTCCTCGGCCGCTCGGAAGGGCAGGCCCGGGAGTACGCGGAACGCAGCCGCACGCAGGCCGCCGAGCAGGCCGTCGCCGTCGAACGCCTCCGGATCGCCCGCGAGATGCACGACACCGTCGCCCACAGCATCGGCATCGTCGCCCTCCAGGCCGGCGCCGCCCGCCGGGTCATCGACACCCAGCCCGAAGGGGCCCGGCAGGCCCTCGCCGAGATCGAGACGGCGAGCCGCGAGACCCTCGCGGGCCTGCGCCGCATGGTCGGCGCCCTGCGCACGACGGACACGGAGCCGGAGGCGGAGCCCCTGCCCGGGGCGGAGCACCGGGGACTCCCCGAGATGCCCGGTCTCTCCGCCCTCGACCAGCTCGCCGAACTCACCGGCAACGCCGGCGTCCGGGTCGCCGTCCGCCGGATCGGAGCCCCGGGCCCGCTGCCCCCGGACATCGACCTCTCCGCCTTCCGGATCGTCCAGGAGTCCGTCACCAACGTCGTACGGCACTCGGGCGCCGACTCCTGCACGGTCACCGTCGACCGCCGCGACCCCGAGCACCTCGCCGTCACCGTCGAGGACCGAGGCCCCGTCCCCGGCCACGCGCGCGTGAGCACCGGTCCGGGCTCCGGATACGGACTGACCGGGATGCGGGAGCGCGTCGCCGTGCTGCACGGAGAGTTCACCGCGGGACCCCGCCCCGGCGGCGGCTTCCGCGTCACCGCCCGCCTTCCCCTGCCCACAGGAGTCATGCCCCGATGAGCCAGGCCACCGCCGAGCAGCCGGTCCGCGTCGTCCTCGCCGACGACCAGCCCCTGGTGCGCACCGCGCTCCGGATGGTCATCACCGACACCACGGACCTCGTCGTGGCCGGCGAGGCCGCGAACGGGGCCGAGGCCGTCCGTCTCGTCGAGGAGACCGGCGCCGACGTCGTCGTGATGGACCTGAGGATGCCCGGCACGGACGGCATCGAGGCCACCCGGATCATCACCGAGGGCCCCAGCGGCGCCCGCGTCGTCGTCCTCACCACCTTCGACGACGACGACCACGTGTACGGGGCGCTCCACGCGGGCGCGTCCGGATTCCTCGTCAAGGACATGGCCCTGGACGACATCCTCGCCGCCGTCCGCGTCGTCGCCTCCGGCGACGCCCTCATCGCGCCCAGCGTCACCCGGCGCCTCATCAAGGAGTTCACCGACCGCCCCAGGACCGCGCCCGCCGCACCGCCCCGCCGCGTCGAGGGGATCACCGACCGCGAGCGCGAGGTCCTCACCCTCGTCGGACGCGGCCTGTCCAACGCCGAGATCGCCGCCGAGCTCCACATCAGCATCGCCACCGCGAAGACCTACGTCACCCGGCTGCTCGCCAAGCTGGACGCCCGCGACCGCGTACAGCTCGTGATCATCGCGTACGAGACGGGCCTGGTCGCGACCCCCTGACCGCTCCGGCGGCGCTCACACGATCCGGTGATCCACTCGCGAGCCGCCGGACGGACCGCCCCGGACCGCTTGGATGGAGGAGACCCATCCGGTCCGTCGAGAGAGAGCCGCCCATGGCGAACACCTGGCTGCCGCCCGCCGAGTACGTCGACACCCTGCCGAGAGCGACGGCGTACGCCTGCCTCTACTTCACCGACACCGCCGGCCGCCCCTTCCAGCTCCGGGCCACCTACAGGACCGAGCTGTGGCAGTGGCCCGGCGGCAACATGGACCCGGGGGAGACCCCCTGGGAGACCGCCGTGCGCGAGTGCCGCGAGGAGACCGGGCTCGTCTTCACCGGCGAGCCGCGCCTCCTCGCCACCCACTTCGTCACCGACCGGGGCGAGGACTGGCCGGCCAACCACATCGGCTTCATCTTCGACGGCGGCGAGCTGACGGACGAGCAGATCGCCGCCGTCGTCCTCGACCCGGAGGAGCACAGCGAGTACCGCCTGCGCACCCTGGACGAGTGGGAACGGGAGATGCACCCGCGCGAGTTCGCCCGCCTCGCCGAGATCGACCGGGCACGGAGGACCGGGTCGACCGTGTACGTGGAGACCGGCGCCACCGGAGCGTGACGGTGGGGCCCGTCCGCCGGGACGGGCCCCACCCGGGAGTGCGCTCAGCCCCCGCAGCCCACCATCGGGTGGGCGATGTCGACGACGAACCGCTCCGGCGAGTGCAGCTGGAAGGTCTTGTACGCGGGCTTGTGGTCGAAGGCGGCTCCGATGGTGACCACGCCCTCGAAGTCGCCGGTCAGCGCGACCCCCTTGAGCGCGGGCAGATTGATCTTCACGAGCCGGGGGCCGTGATAGACGGACCGGCCGGCGTCGTCGTGGGCGGCGGCGGGGGAGAGCTTGATCTCCAGGAAGAACCTGCCCGCCAGCGGGACCCTCTTCCCCGATCCGTCGTAGTGCAGGGAACGGACCTGATGGACGGTGACCGGGGGCATCTTCCCCCGGACGTCGATCACGAGCCGGTCGAAGGTGGCGTGGCCGCCCCAGCGGGTGTTGACGACCAGGGCCGTGGCCGGGGTCGAGGTGCTCCGGGTGGGGGCGTTGGCCGCGCCTGCCGGGACCGTGGCGCCGATCCCGGCGGTCAGCAGGATGCCCGCGGCGACGGCCGCGAGGGTGTGACGGTGATGCATGACGTCCCCCAATTTCTGCTGTTCCGGGGACAGTGGTGTCACTGGCAGAGACAACCACCACAACCATACGGTTCCCACCGATATGAGGGATATGGGGTAAAAGTTCCCCATGTGCTGGAGCGCGACCGCCGACCTCTGGGCGGGCCTGGGAATCGGCGCCGTCGGCGCGGCCTCCCTCGCCTCCGTACGCCGCCCCGGGGACGCGCCGCTCGCCGCCCTGCCCCTGCTCCTCGGCGCCCACCAGGTCGTGGAGGCCGCCGTCTGGCACGCCGGGGGCGGCACCGGGCCCGCCACCCTCGCCTGGGCCGTGATCGCCCTCCCCCTGCTGCCCCTCTGGGTGCCCCTCGGCGTCCTGGCCGCCGCCCGCCCCGCCGACCGGCCGCGCCTGTCCGTGCCGCTCGCCACGGGCCTGGCGACCGCCGCCGTCCTCGCGCACCGCCTCGCCACCCGCCCCGTCTCGGCCGAGATCCGCGGCCACACCCTCGGCTACGCCGTCGACCTGCCGTACGCGCCGCTGGTGCTCGCCGGATACCTGCTCGCCACCGTCGGCGCCCTGCTCCTCGCCCGCGACCGGCTCCTGCGGGTGCTCGGGCTCCTGACCGGTCTCGGAGCCGGCGTCTGCGCCCTCCTGTGGCGCACGGAGTTCGTCTCCACCTGGTGCGCCCTCGCGGCGGCCGCCTCGCTGCTGCTGCTCGCCTGGGTCCGCGGGCGTCCGAAGCCGGATCCGGGCCCGACCGTAACCCCACGGCCTCTCAGTAGTTGACCAGGGCATGAAGAAGCGCAGCATGCTCGCCATCGCCTCCCTCGCCGCAGGCGTCGTCACCGCCATCGTCACGCCGCCGCCGCAGGCCAACGCCACCGAGAACCCCCTCGCCGGCACCACGGGGCTCCTCCAGGAGGACCAGACCTCGACCGTCCTCCACGAGACCGTCCAGGGCGCCGAGGGCGCCCTCCAGAACCAGCAGGGCGGCGGGCTGCTCTGACCCCCCGTCCCAGGTGGGGGCCGGTGCCCCGCGTTCCCCGGCGGAACGCGGGGCACCGGCACGCCGTGACCCGGTAGGAGGCGGCCCGTGCGCGTGCCGTGCGCGACTAATGACAGGATGTCCCCATGAGCGACAACGTTTACTTCGACATCACCATCAACGACGAGCCCGCGGGCCGCATCGTCTTCAAGCTGTTCGACGAGACCGTCCCGAAGACGGCCACGAACTTCCGCGAGCTCGCGACCGGCGTGCACGGCTTCGGCTACGCCGGTTCCTCGTTCCACCGCGTCATCCCGGCCTTCATGCTGCAGGGCGGCGACTTCACCCGGGGCAACGGCACCGGCGGCAAGAGCATCTACGGCGAGAAGTTCGAGGACGAGAACTTCAAGCTGAAGCACGACCGCCCGTTCCTGCTCTCGATGGCCAACGCCGGCAAGAACACCAACGGCTCGCAGTTCTTCATCACCACGATCGTCACCGACTGGCTCGACGGCAAGCACGTCGTCTTCGGCGAGGTCGTCGAGGGCCAGGACCTGGTCAAGAAGATCGAGGGCCTGGGCTCCGCCTCCGGCGCCACCAAGGCGAAGATCACGATCGCCGAGTCCGGCATCGTGAAGTAAGGCACCTGATCGCCTCAGCGATCCGAGCGAGGGCCCGGTGTCCTCGCTCGCCCGGCCGGGGCGGGGAGCGCGGTCCCTCGGACCCGCGCCCCCGCCTCCGCCGTGTGCTCCCGCGGGCGGCCGTGCGCCCCCTCAGATTCCGCTCCACCCACGCCGAGAACGGCCGGGGCGCCCGCCCGAGCACCCGCTCC
Source organism: Streptomyces sp. NPDC021012 (assembly GCF_044333355.1). Classification (NCBI taxonomy): domain Bacteria; kingdom Bacillati; phylum Actinomycetota; class Actinomycetes; order Kitasatosporales; family Streptomycetaceae; genus Streptomyces; species Streptomyces sp. NPDC021012. The sequence continues at coordinate 259,333 of NZ_JBIRQU010000002.1, read as the reverse complement.
ACGTCGGCGCTCACCGGCAGCGCCACATCGGCGAACGGCGCCGTGACGGTACCTCACACCGGCGGGCAGGCCCTCGGCCGGACGGCGGCTCACCGCCGTGACCTCATCCTGGAAGGCGGGCCGACCCCTCCTGTCCGGTTTCAGGAGCCGGTGCTCCCGGGGGTCACTCCTCCTCGCCGAAGCGCCGCTGGAACTTGGCGATCCGGCCCTCGGAGTCCACGGTCCGCGCCGTGCCCGTGTAGAACGGGTGGCTCTCGGAGGAGATCTCGACGTCGATCACGGGATACGTGTTGCCGTCGTCCCACTCGATGGTCCGGTCGCTGGTCGCGGTGGACCGGGTCAGGAACGCGTACCCCGCGGAGCGGTCACGGAACACCACGGGGCCGTACTCGGGCTGCTTGTCCTTCTGCACGTGTCCTCCTCGGGCTGCCGCCCTGACTCGTCCGGCCGCCTGATCGGCACGGCACCACCCAGCCTCCCCGCGCCCCCGACCCCCGACCAGCGCCACGCACCCGACCGGGTGACACCCGGACTGCTCAGCCGGCGTCCGCCCAGCGTGCCGCCAGCAGCAGCGCGATGTCGTCCGGCCGGGACGTGGCGGCCCGGGCCTCCCGGATCAGCCGGTCGGCGGTCTCCGCGAGCGGCAGCGATCCCGTCGCGGCGAAAGCGTGGCTCAGCCGCCCGATCCCCTCGTCGATGTCACGGCCCGGCCGCTCCACCAGGCCGTCAGTGAACAGCGCCAGGACGGCACCGGGCTCCAGCCGCAGCCGCGTCAGCGGGTACGAGGCACGGGCGTCGACCCCCAGGACCATGCCGCCCGCCAGGTCCACCTGCCGCGTCGTCCCGTCCGGCATCCGCACCAGCGGCTGCGGATGCCCCGCCCGCACCGCCCGCGCCTCGCCCGTCTCCGGGTCCAGCAGGACGTAGCAGCAGCTCGCGAACTGCCCCGGGTCCAGGTCGATCAGGAGCCGGTTGGTGCCCCGCATCACGTCCTGCGGACGGTGGCCCCCCAGCGCGAACGCCCGGACGGCGCTGCGCAGCTGCCCCATGGTGGCCGCGGCCGCCACGCCGTGCCCCTGCACGTCACCGATCACCAGGGCGAGCCGCCCCCGGTCCGTCTCGATCACGTCGTACCAGTCGCCGCCCACGTCCATGCCCTGCGTGCCCGGCAGATAGCGGCCCACCGTCTCCACCCCCTCCCGCACCGGCAGCCGGTGCGGGAGCAGCGCGTCCTGGAGCCCCCGCGCGACCGCCGACTCCGTGTCGTACCGCTGTGCCCGCTCCAGGGCCTGCGCGATCAGCCCCGCGAGCGCCGTGAGGACGGTCCGCTCCTCCGGGCTGAAGCCGCGCGGCTCGTCGAAGCCGAGGATGCAGGAGCCCACCGGCCGCCCCGAGGCGATCAGGGGCAGGAAGGCCCGCGCGCCCGAGTGCGCGTCCACCGGGAGGTCGGGATACGCCCGGCTCAGCTGCTCCATGGACTCGAAGAAGAGCGGCCTGCCGGTCGTCAGGGTCTCCACGCCCGGCACCCGGGTGTCCAGGGCCACCCCGTCGAAGGGTTCGAGGAAGCCCGGCGGGAAACCCGTCTCCCAGGCCAGGTAGAGGCGCCGGTCGCTCAGCAGGTAGATCGCCAGCTGCCGCCCGCCGAACGCCGGCAGCAGCTCCTCCGTCACCACCGCCGACACCTGGCGCGCCGTCACCGCCTCGGAGAGCGCGATCGCCAGGGCCACCGGCCGGTACAGGGTCGCCGCCCGGTCGTCGGGCGCGGACAGGACGTCGTCGGTCCTGCGGGTGTGCACCGGATCCGGTGCGACCCGCGCCGGATCCTCCTCCGGGACCAGCACCATCGTCACCCCGTCCCGGCCCGGGTGGAGCGAGACCGACAGCCACCGGCCCCGCTCCGGCCGGGCCAGGAAGCGCACCGGCTCGCCGGAGAGGAGGGCGGCGCGCAGCTGCTCCTCGTGGAAGGGCTGGCCGAACCAGGGCAGCGCCTCCCACAGCGGCCGGCCCGCCAGCGCCCCGCGGGGCCGGCCCAGCAGGCTCTCGGTGCGTTCGTTGACGTACGTGACGCGGCCGAGCCGGTCGATCGCCAGGATGGCCCGCGGCAGCCGGTCCGTGGCGTCCGAGCCGACCAGACCCGTGCCGAGGTCCACGAGGGTGCCCTCCAGCCGCCCGCCGCCCGGGGGACCGGTCCCCGGCGCGGTCCGCCGGGCCCGCGCGGACACTTCGAGGAGGTGCAGGCCGCCGTCCGGGCCCTTCAGGCGGATCCTGCGGACCGACGGCCTCCCGTCCGTCCCCGTCGCCTGCCGGGCCGCCGCCCACAGCGCGTACCCGTCCTCGGGGTCGAGGAGGGAGGTCAGCTTCTCGATCGAGCAGGGCGAGGCGATGCCCGTACCGAGGATGGCGAGGAGTCCCTCGTCCAGCGTGACCGTGCCCGTGTCCAGGTCCCAGACGAAGGAACCGAACCGGACCGGTGGCCCCGAACCGGTGGGCAGCTGCATGCACACCGGGTCGCCGGGCCACTCGACCTCCGTCCCCTGCCGGACCAGGTCCGCGAGGGCCTCGCCGAGGCGGAGCCCGCCCCGCGTCATCCGGTTCCGGTCCCGGGCGTCCACCGGCACCCCCGGGGTCGGCGCCCGCAGGGCCACGAGCACGCCGAAGCGCTCACGGCCGGCGACCACCGGCGCGTACAGCGAGGCGAACGGGAAGGGGAGGCTCGCCACCAGCTGCGGGAACCGCCGCATGGCCTCCTCGACGTCGGCGAGGTGGACGGACTGCCCCGAGCGGTGCACCTCCGCGACGGGGAACGGCCGGTTCGCATGCATCCGCCACCACGGACGGAACAACGACCCCGGGAGCCCCACCAGGACCGCCATCCTCAACAGCCCCGGGGTACCGGAACGCAGGTACACCCCGCCCGCGTACCCGCCGACCTCCTCCACCACCGCGAGCGCCGCCTCCGCCAGGGCCCATGTCAGCGCGCCGGAAGGAGGCCCGTCGTCGGATCCGTTCCCGGACGGAAGCCCGTTGCCGCCCGCCGGGCCGGGGCCGGACGCGCCGTACGAGGTCACACAGCCAGCATGCGCCCGAGGCGAAAGCCGCCGCATCCCGGGCCGGACACGCCCGGCGGGGCGCGCGCTCGACACGCTTCCGCGCGCCCCACTGGACGGTGTTGACCCCACGCGCCCGCGCCGTCACACTCGGTCGTCGACCGCCGCCACCGGCGCGCGGCGGCACGACCTCGCGAGCAGGGGGCACGATGACGGGCCAGGTTCTTCCGTACGACGTTCACGGCGAGGGTCCCGGGAGGGCCCTCGTCCTCCACAACTGGTTCGGCGACCGCACCAGCTTCGCCCCGCTGCGCGCCCATCTGGACGGCGCCGTCGGCACGTACGCCTTCGTCGACTGCCGGGGCTACGGCGAAGCCCTCGACCACGCGGGCGCCTACACGATGGAAGAGGTCGCGGCCGACGCCCTCGCGGTCGCCGACGACCTCGGCTGGGACGAGTTCTCCGTCATCGGCCACTCGATGGGCGGCAAGGCGGCCCAGCTGATGCTCCTCGACGCCCCGGACCGGGTCCGCTCGATCATCGGCGTCTCGCCGGTCTCCGCGGCCGGCTTCCCGCTCGACGGGGAGACCTGGGAGCTCTTCGCCGGAGCCGCCGACGAACCGGCCAACCGGCGCGCGATCATCGACAACACCACGGGCGGACGCTACGACGACGCGTGGCTGAGCGCGCTCGTCGAGCGTTCCGTCACCCGTTCCTCCGCGACGGCCTTCCGCGCCTACCTGGACTCCTGGTCCCGCACCGACTTCCACGAGCGCGTCCGCGACAACCCCATCCCCGTGCTGCTCGTCGTCGGCGCCCACGACCCCGCGCTCGGCGCCGAGGCGATGGAGGCCACCTGGCTGCGCTGGTACCCCAACGCACGCCTCGAAGTCCTCAAGGACGCCGGTCACTACCCTCCCGAGGAGACCCCGCAGGCCCTCGCCGAGGCCATCGAGGCCTTCCTCGGCGCCTGAGAGGCCCCCGCCCCGGGTCTCATCCGAAGGTCGTCGGAACCGACGACTTTCGAGGACAGCGGCGGGGCCCCTCGGCAGTGGATCATCGTGCTCACGACCTCAAGGGGCGGTCTTCCCCGGACCGTCCACGACCGGCAGGAGCACGACCGATGGGCCTCGCACAGTCTCAGCACCGCTTTCTCGTCCGGCAGAAGGTGACGCTGATGGCCAACCGGTACCTGGTGCACACCATCGGCCCGGACGGCAAGGAGGACGAACTCGTCGCCTTCGCCCACCAGAAGAGGATGGCGCTCAAGGAGCACGTCACCTTCTACACGGACGAGTCCAAGCGCCAGGTCCTCTTCACCTTCAAGGCCCGCCAGGTCATCGACCTCGGCGCGACGTACGACGTGCTCGGCGCCAACGGCGCCCGACTGGGCGCCTTCCGGAAGGACTTCGGCGCGTCCCTGCTGCGCAGCACCTGGCACCTGAACCGGGAGGGCGAGCAGCGGGAGGCCACCGGACAGGAGCGGAACGAACTGGTGGCGCTGCTGCGGCGCGCCTGGGAGTTCCTGCCCCTGGACCTCGTTCCGTTCGTCGTGCCGTACCACTTCGACTTCACCGAGGGAGGGCGCTCCGTCATGTCGGTGGACAAGCTCTTCGGGATCCGGGACCGGTACGTGCTCGACATAGCCGACCCGGAGCTCGACCGGCGGCTCGCGATAGCCCAGACCGTGGCCCTCGACGCCCTGCAGTCCCGCTGACCCGGCCTCCGCGCTCCCGGACCACCCGCCCGACCGGGCCCCCCCGCCGACCGACCCGCCGCGTCTACCCTGGAGAGACGGGCGGGGAACGGGACACGGCGTTCCTCCCCGCGCCCGAGCCGCGTGGACGGAAGGGCGGCGGACCATGTTCTTCAGCGACCGCAGTGACGCGGGGCGGCAGCTCGCCGCCCGGCTCGACCGCCTCAAGGGCCATGACGTCGTGGTCCTGGGGCTCCCACGGGGTGGCGTGCCGGTGGCGGCTGAGGTCGCCGACGCCCTCGACGCGCCGCTCGACATCTGTCTCGTGCGGAAGCTGGGCGTGCCCCATCAGCCGGAGCTGGCGATGGGGGCGCTCGGGGAGGGCGGCGTGCGGGTGCTCAACGAGCGGGTGCTCCGGGAGGCCCGTGTGAGCGAGCGCGACCTCGCCGCCGTGGAGGAGAGGGAGCACGCCGAGCTCGACCACCGGGCCCAGCGCTACCGGGGCAGCCGGACCCCCGTTCCCCTGGAAGGGCGGACGGTCGTCGTGGTCGACGACGGGCTGGCCACGGGCGCCACGGCACTGGCGGCCTGCCGGGTGGTGCGGGCCCGGGGCGCGGCACGGATCGTCCTCGCGGTCCCGGTGGCGCCGAAGGGCTGGACGGCCCGCCTCGGCGGCGAGGCCGACGAGACCGTCAGCGTGCACACGCCGGAACTCTTCTTCGCGATCGGGCAGTTCTACCGGGACTTCTCACAGACCCCGGACGCCGAGGTCATCGACTGCCTGGACCGCAACAGGGCCGCGCGGGACCCCGTCGTGCAGGACACGGACGTGCGGATCCCGGTCGTCGGCGTCACCCTCGGCGGGCGGCTCGCGGTGCCCGAGGACGCACACGGGATCGTCCTGTTCGCGCACGGCAGCGGCAGCAGCCGCCACAGCCCGCGGAACCGGGCGGTCGCCGCGGCGCTCAACCGGGCGGGCCTGGGGACGCTGCTCTTCGACCTGCTGACCGAGGTGGAGGCGACCGACCGGGCCCATGTCTTCGACACCCCGCTGCTGGCCGGGCGGCTCGCCGGGGCCACGGAGTGGCTGGCCGGGCGGCCCGGGAGCAGGGGGCTCCCGCTCGGGTACTTCGGCGCGAGCACGGGCGCGGCCGCCGCGCTGTGGGCGGCGGGCGATCCCGCGTCCCCGGTGAGCGCCGTCGTCTCGCGCGGCGGTCGGCCGGACCTCGCGGCCGAGCGCCTGGCCCAGGTGCGCGCCCCGACGCTCCTGGTGGTGGGCGGCGCGGACGCGCTGGTCCTGGACCTCAACCGGCGGGCCCTGGCGCTGCTGCGCTGCGAGAACCGGCTCTCGGTCGTGGGCGGCGCCGGTCACCTCTTCGAGGAGCCGGGCGCCCTGGAGGAGGTGGCGGACCTCGCCACCTCCTGGTTCGCCGAGCACTTCCGGCGTGCGGGGATCAGTACGCCGAGTTGACGTTGTCGATGGAGCCGTAGCGGTCGGCCGCGTAGTTGCAGGCGGCGGTGATGTTGGCGACCGGGTCGAACAGGTCCAGGGACGTGCCGGGCACGTGGTAGGCGAGGAAGGTCGGCTCGATGACCTGGAGGAGGCCCTTCGAGGGGGTGCCGGCGGCGGCGTTGGAGTCCCAGAGGTTGATGGCCTGGGGGTTGCCGGAGGACTCGCGCATGACGTTGCGGTAGATGCCGTCGTAGGACCCGGGGATGCCCTGCTGGCCCATGATGGCCAGCGACTCGCGGATCCAGCCGTCGAGGTTGTCGGCGTAGTTCGTGGCGGCGATCGAGGCCGCCTGGACGGCGGCGGGAGCGGCGGCGGCCGGAGCGGCGGCCGCGGCGGAGGCGCCCGTCCCGGTGGCGACGGCGGGGGTGGCCGACCGGTGCTCCGAGCGGCTCGCCCGCTCGGTCGTGGCGGACTTCTCCGCCCGCGCGGGGGCGGCCTTCGCGGAATCCCGACGAATCGTCAGTTCGAGACCGGGATGAATGAGTGACGGGTTGTCACCTACGGCGCTCTTGTTCGCGCGGTAAAGGCTCTTCCAGCCACCCTGAATTCCCTTCTTGCGGGCGATCAGGGAAAGCGAGTCACCGCTCACGACGGTGTACGTGTGGGCCGCGGTCGGGGCGGCGGGCGCCTTGACCACGATCGGCGCGGCGGGCGCGGCGACCGACTGGGCGGCACTCGCCGGGGCCCCGGCCACGGGCGCGGCACCGGCGACGGCCGGGGCGATCAGCGGCAGGGTGAGTGCGGCGCCACCCGTGCCGACCAGGGCGAGGCCGCGGGAGACGCGGCCGGAACGGGGGCGACGGTGCTTACCGTGAGCAGGCATGACGGGTTTCCTCTCCGGCGCCTGCGAGGTGAGCTGTCGGGTTCGGACGGGAGATGTCCGGCCGCGCGCACGCGGCTTCACCCCGAGCCGTTCCGGATTCCGGACCGGCGTATTCGTGGGTCCCCCGCTCCTGCCGTCGGGTGAAAGGGAGGTTTACCGAGCGGCGGCAGGATTGGGCGTTCCGCTCGAATGGAGGTGACCGTAGGCCAGTAATGCGACGGATAACAAGACGGGTGGACCCCGGGAATCGGGAAATGGATCACGGAATTCGGCGAATTCAAGATCGATGCCGCATCGGGGATGTCGAACTTCCTTGTGCGGTATGGGTCGGGAGGAGGCGTCTCCGGGGTTCCGGTCCGAGTGAGTGAGTCGCGTCACGCGGAGAGTAATGTCCGAATATGGGCTTTAATTCCGCGGTGGGTAAGTGAGGGGGAAATACCCGTGATGGGGTGTCCGGGCGAGGTAACTCCCAGGGCGGGTCAAAAGTCGCAAAACCGACATTTGTCTTGAAGGATGGAGACAGTCGACCCAGGAGACACCCCATGCCCCCCTCCACCTCCCTGCTCAGCCCCGACAGCCTCGACCGCGAGGCGGCCGCCCTCTTCGAGAGCGCCGTCTGGCAGCGGATCGTCACGGACTGGACCGCCCCCGCGGTGCCGGGGCCGACGGCCCCCGAGGAGTCGCCGCCGGCGGAGGAGGGCTGGCGGGGACTGCTCAGCGTGCCGGTGGACCGGCTCGTGGCCGACGCGCTCGCCGCCCTGCCGCCGGAGCTCCCCGCCGAGCGCCGCATCCCGGGGCGGCTCGGAGCCGTACTGCCCGACCGGCTGCACACCTGGCGCCGCATCGGGCAGGCCGACCTGCGCCCCTCGGTCCACCTCGGCTACGCCCGCCTGGTGCTGACGGAGTGGGGCTGGCAGAACGCCCCGTACAAGCTGCGTGACACCCGTGGCGCCCGGTGTGTCTGCGGCGCCCTCCTCGCCGCCCACCGCCTCGGCTACGGCAGCGCGGACACCATGAACGAGGCGGCCGCGTGGATCATGACCGAGCTCCGGTCGAGGGGGTGGCGGGAACTGATCGGGCCGTGGAACCGGGCCCCCGGCCGTACGGCCGCCGACGCGGTGGCCCTCCTCGACGCCACGGTCCGCCGCGCCGCGCACGCCGGCCGCTGACGCCGTGCGCACAGCCGGGCAGCGACCGGAAGGCCGCCGCCCGGCTGTGCGGGGGAGTGGTCAGCCGCTGACGCTCGGGGCTCCGGTCTCGATGTGGCCGGTGTACCGGCGCGACCAGGTGCCGTCGATGTCGGCGAGGATCGTGAAGTCGTACCAGCCGCCGTTGTACGCCACCGCGTTGAAGAAGTCCTCGCGGCTGGAGTTCGCCGGCACCGTGTAGGTCCACGGGCCGTCCGAGCGGTAGGCGTTCGAGCGGATCGTGAAGGTGACCGGACCGGAGGAGGTGTTGGTCATCTTGAACCAGACGGCCGTCTTGCCCGTCCCGCTCTCCGGCGCGAACCGGGCGGCCACCTCGACGGCCTTGCCCGCCTTGGAGGCGTCCCCGATGAAGCGGCGCAGGAAGCGGTTCGGGCCCATCATCGAGATGTCGTACTTCCCGGACCCCGAGCCGAGGCCGATGTTGAAGTAGTCCGTGGCCGTGGTGCCGGGGTCGACGGTGTACTGCCAGGCGGCCGTGTCCCGGTACTGGTGCGGGTGGATCGAGAAGTGTGCCGACCGCTTGGCCTCCGAGCCCTGGTTCGTCATCGAGAACCAGGCCAGGATCTTGCCCGCGGCGCCGAACTCGAAGCGGTCGAGGTTGCCGTTCACCTGGTACGGCAGGGCGCGCGCAGGACGGGTGCCGGGCTCCTGCGCGGGCAGCGCGTTGTTCTGGGGCGCCGGGTTCGGCAGCGGGCCGCAGGTGGCCTGCCCGATCACCTTCGCCGTCGAGGGAAGGCCGGCGGGCACTCCGTACACCGGGTTGGCGAAGTCGAAGACCCCGGTCAGGTCGCCCGTCACCTTCCGCCGCCAGTCGCTGATGTTGGGGCAGGTCGCCGGGGTGCCGAGCGCCGCCGTCCAGGTCTCCATGAAGCGCAGCACCGAGGTGTGGTCGAAGACCTCGGAGCTCACCCAGCCGCCCCGGGTCCACGGGGACATGACAAGCATGGGGACGCGGAAGCCCAGGCCGATCGGCACGCCGTCGATGTACTCGCCCGCAGTGCCCGGAGGGGCGACCGGCGGCGGCACGTGGTCGAAGAAGCCGTCGTTCTCGTCGTAGTTGAGGAACAGCACCGTGGAGTCGAACACCTCGGCGTTCGCGGCCAGCGCGCGGTAGACCAGGTCGACGAAGTGGGCGCCGTCCCCCGGAGGGGCGTACGGGTGCTCGGAGAAGGCCTCGTTCGCCACCACCCACGACACCTGCGGCAGGGTGCCCGCGACGACGTCGGCGCGGATCGCCGCGGCGATGTCGTCCGGCGTCGAGCCGGTCACCTTCGGGACCGAGCCCATGCCCCGGTCGTACAGCGGGTCCCCGGGCTTCGCGTCGGTGAACTTCTTGAAGTACGCGAGGCCGTTGTCGCCGTAGTTGTCCTGGGCGTTCTGGTAGACCTTCCAGCTCACCCCGGCGCGCTGGAGGGCCTCGGCGTACGACTCCCAGGTGAGGCCCGACTCGTCGCCCCCGTCCTTGCTGGAGCCGTCGACCTTCCCGCTCCACAGGAAGGTGCGGTTGGGGCCCGTGGCGCTCAGCGTCGAGCAGAAGTACGCGTCGCAGATCGTGTAGTTGTCGGCGAGTGCGTAGTGGAACGGGATGTCGCCGCGGTCGAGGTGGCCGAGCGAGCGGGTGTTGCCCACGCCCGTGACCCAGTTGTCGAGGCGCCCCTTGTTCCAGGCGGCGTGCTGCGAGGTCCAGCTGTGCGGCAGGTCGCCGTTGCACTGCGCGAGGGTCTCGCCGTCGACGCCGCCGGCGGCCGGGGTGTCGCTGAGCTTCCAGGGGTACTGGCGGCCGCCCCAGTTGGGCTGGTTGAACATGCCCCAGCCGCCGGGGATGTTGCCGGCGGCGCGGTCGCCGAAGCCCCGCACGCCCTTCAGGGTGCCGAAGTAGTGGTCGAAGCTGCGGTTCTCCTGCATGAGGATGACCACGTGCTTCACGTCGGTGAGGGTGCCGGTCGCCGCGCTCGTGGCGGCGGACGCCTGGACCGGCGGCAGCGCGGCCCCCGCCATGAGCCCCGCGCCGATCCCGACGAATCCCCTGCGGCTGATGGGAATCATGCCCCGCCTCTCCTGTCACGGTGTGCCCCAGCGGCACGTCGGAGACATGATGGGGGAGGGGAGCGTAAAGGTATACGTCCGTGCGGTAATTACTGCATGAACACACAGAGGACCCGAGATACCGAGCCCTAGATTGGTCCGTATTCAGACCAATGGGTCGGGTCGTGGGTCAGACGGTGAGGACCTTCACCCCGGCTTCGGTGAGCTGCTCGACCGTCTCCGGGGCGATGCCGGTGTCGGTCACGAGCAGGTCGATCCGGTCCAGACCGCAGATCCGCGCGAACGCCCTGCGGCCCATCTTCGAGGAGTCGGTCACCACGACGACCCGGCTCGCCCGCTCCGCGAAGAGCCGGCTGATGCTCGCCTCGTCCTCCTGGTGCGCCATCACGCCGAGCTCGGGGTCGACCCCGTCGACGCCGAGCACCACCACGTCGAGCACCACCTCGTTGAGCACCCCGACCGTCAGCGGGCCCACCAGCTCGTAGGTCTGGGGCCGGGCGACCCCGCCCGTGGTGACGATCTTGATCTGCGGACGCACCGCCAGCTCGCCCGCGATGTTCAGCGCGTTGGTGACCACCGTCAGCGCGGGGCCGGTCGGCACCGACGTCCCCGGGGCCTCGGCGCGACCGCTCGCGAACCGCAGCGCGAGCGCCCGCGCGACCTCCGTCGTCGTCGTGCCCCCGTTGAGCCCGACGACCTCGCCGGGCGCGACCAGATCCGCCACCGCCTCCGCGATCCGCCGCTTCTCCGGTGCGTGCCGCGTCGACTTGTACCGCAGGGGCAGCTCGTACGAGACGCCGTGCGCGACCGCCCCGCCCCGCGTCCGTACGAGCAGCTGCTGCTCGGCGAGCTCGTCCAGGTCCCGGCGGATCGTGGCGGCGGAGACGTCGAGCGCGGTCGCCGCCTCCTCGACCTCCAGCTTCCCCGAGGCCGCGAGCAGCTCCAGAAGCGTGTTCCACCGCTCGTGCTTGGACATGGGTCCCTCCCTCCGGCGGGGCCGTTCCCACATGGCCGCCCCGCTCGTGCGCGCGTCCGATTCTAGCCGCCACGGGCCGTGAGATCTGGAAAGGAGATGCACTTTTCTGCTTGAATGAGCGCGTCTTCAAGCATCTTCCATCATCATCGCGCATTCTTCTTGCAAGGAGATCGGCATGACCACCACCCGCACCGCCGTGGAGATCGCCTCCCAGCCGGCGACCTGGCGCCAGGCGGCCCGCACCCTGTCCCAGCACGTCGCGGCCCTGCCCCGACGCGGCGAGCGGGTCGCGGTGATCGGCTGCGGCACCTCCTGGTTCATGGCCCTGGCCTACGCGGAGCTGCGCGAGTCCGGCGGCCACGGCGAGACCGACGCCTTCGCGGCCTCCGAGTTCCCCTACGGCCGCCACTACGACCGGGTCGTGGCCATCACCCGCTCCGGCACCACCAGCGAGGTCCTCGCCGTCCTGTCCCGGCTGCGCGGCACGGTCCCCACCGGCGCGATCACCGCGGACCCCACGACCCCGGTGATGGACCTCGCCGACGAGGTCGCCGTCCTCGACTTCGCCGACGAGGAGTCCGTCGTCCAGACCCGCTTCGCGACCACCGTGCTCGCCCTCTTCCGCGCCCACCTGGAGTCCGAGGAAGCCCTCCCCGAGGGCCTCGGCACCGTCGAGGACGCCGCACGCGACGCCGAGCAGGCCGTCACCTCCCCGCTCGACGAGAGCGTGCGCACGGCCGAGCAGTTCACCTTCCTCGGCACCGGCTGGACCTACGGACTCGCCCTGGAGGCGGGCCTGAAGATGCGCGAGGCGGCCGGCGCCTGGACCGAGGCGTACCCGGCGATGGAGTACCGCCACGGCCCCATCAGCATCACCGGTCCCGGCCGCGTGACCTGGGGCTTCGGCGCCCTGCCCGCAGGGCTCGCGGACGAGGTGCGCAAGGTCGGCGGCACCCTCGTCGAGAGCGACCTCGACCCGCTCGCCGACCTCGTCCGCGCCCAGCGGCTCGCCGTCGCCGTCGCCGAGGCACAGGGGCTCAACCCGGACACCCCCCGGAACCTGACCCGCTCCGTCGTCCTCTCCGACGTCCATGCCTGACCGCCGCCCCGCCCGCGCCCACCACCCGGGAGAAGCACCATGCCGCTGACGCCCACCGACGAGATCGTCCGCCGCGCCCGCGCCGCGGGCACCGGGGTGGGGGCGTTCAACGTCCTCCAGCTCGAACACGCCCAGGCCATCGTGGCCGGCGCCGAGAACGCCGACCGGCCGGTCGTCCTCCAGATCAGCGAGAACACCGTCCGCTACCACGGCGCCCTGGAACCGGTCGCGCTCGCCTCCCTGGCCGTCGCCCGCGCCGCCAAGACGCCCGTCGCCGTCCACCTCGACCACGCCGAGAACCCCGACCTCGTCCGCGAGGCCGTCGCCCTCGGCCTGGGCTCGGTCATGTTCGACGCCTCGAAGCTCCCCTACGCGGAGAACGTCGCCGCGACCCGCGAGGTCGTGGAGCACTGCCACCGCCACGGCGTCTGGGTCGAGGCCGAACTCGGCGAGGTCGGCGGCAAGGGCGGCGCCCACACCCCGGGCGTGCGCACGGACCCCGAGGAGGCCCGCGCCTACGTCGCCGCCACCGGCGTCGACGCCCTCGCGGTCGCGGTCGGCAGCTCGCACCAGATGACCACCCGGGACGCCGTCCTCGACCTCGACCTGATCGCCCGGCTGCGCGCGGCGGTGGACGTCCCGCTCGTCCTGCACGGCTCCTCGGGCGTCTCCGACCCGCACCTCGCCGAGGCGGTCACGGCGGGCATGACCAAGGTGAACGTCTCCACCCACCTGAACAAGGCCTTCACCGAGGCCGTCCGGGCCCACCTCTCCGAACACCCCACCACGGTCGACCCGCGCCACTACCTGACCCCGGCCCGCGCGGCCGTGGCCCGCGAGGTCGCCCACCTCCTGGCGGTCCTGACCCCGTGACCCCGGTCGGCCGGGCCTCCTGAAGCGCGGTCAGGAGGCCCAGTACGGAGTGTGTCCTACAGGTCCTGGACGATCGGTTCGGCGACGAACAGCGGGATCTCGCGGTCGGTCCCGCGCTGGTAGTCGGCGTAGTCCGGGAACGCGGCGACGGCCCGCTCCCACCACGCCCGGCGCTCCTCGCCGGTCACCAGACGGGTCTTCATGTCCCACGCGCGCGTGCCGTCGCGCAGTTCGACCAGGGGCGCGGCGATCAGGTTGTGGTACCAGACGGGGTGCTTGGCCGAGCCGCCGTTGGACGCGACGAGCGCGTACGCGCCCTCGTGCTCGACCCGCATCAGCGGGGTCTTGCGGAGCTTGCCGCTCCTGGCGCCGAGGTTGGTGACCAGGACGACGGGGAGGCCCCGCATCGTCGTTCCCTCGGTGCCGCCGGACGACTCGTACAGCTCGACCTGCTCGCGCACCCACGCCGTCGTGCTGGGCTCGTACTCGCCTTCGAGGGGCATGGAATGGGCCTCCTTCGGGATGGCGGCCGGTGTCGCCGGCCTGCTCGCCCCGACGCTATCCGACACCGCGCGCTCCCGGTGGCGGACGCCGCCGTCGGGGCGTTGTCAGTGCCGGCCCGTAGGGTCGCCTCCGACGGTAGGACAGCGGCGCGGCACAGGGGGAGAGTTCGACATGCGGGAGTTGTTCCTGACGGAGGAGCGGGCGCACATCCGGTGGATCGACCTGCCGGGCGAGGGCCCCGTGCGGGTGTTCGTCCACGGACTCGGCTGCACGGCGGCCTCCGACTTCGCCCACATCGCGGCCCGTCCCGCGCTCGGCGGCGGCCGGGCGCTCCTGGTGGATCTGCTCGGGTACGGACTGAGCGACCGGCCCGTGGACTTCGACTACCGCATGGAGTCCCAGGCGGCCGCGGTGGCCGCCGTCCTCGACCACCTCGGTGTCGCGGGGGTGGACCTCGTCGGGCACTCGATGGGCGGCGCCGTGGCGATCCATCTGGCGGCGGCCCGTCCGGACCTGGTCGGCAGACTCGTGGTGGCCGAGCCGAACCTGTACGCGGGCGGAGGGGCGTTCAGTTCGCCGGTGGCCGCGCAGGAGGAGGACGCGTTCGTGGCGGAGGGCTTCGCCCGGATGCTCGCCGTCACCGACCGCCCGGACTACGCCGCCCGGCTGCGGCTCGCCGACCCGCGGGCCGTCCACCGCAGCGCGGTCGCCCTGGTGGAGGGCAGTGTTCCCGAGGCCGGGGACCTGCTGGCCGGGCTCCCGGCGCCCCGGACCTTCCTCGTCGGGGAGGCGAGCCTGCCGGACGCCGACGCGGAGAAGGCGGCCGCGCTCGGCATCCCGGTGATCGAGGTCTCCGGCGCGGGGCACAACCTGATGCTGGACAACCCGGACGGCTTCGCCACGGCCCTCGCGCTCGCCTTCGCCGACGATCCGGCAGCCCCGGTTCCCGGCCACCGGAGCGTCTGATCCAGCCAGGTGGGACCCCGTCCGAGGGGGTTCGATTGCAGGCGTATGGCGGATGCATGACAAGACGTCAACTCCCTTGAGCCGCGCCCCGGGAAGCGGCCAGGCTGCTGGTCACGCCGGGAACGGACACGCCGGTCCCGACCGTGTACGTGGCCCCACGTGCACCCCCCCCGCAGCCGTGCCGCCCCACCCGTCGGGCGCGGCGTCCATGAGGAGGACTCCCTCGTAATGGCACTCCCCAAGACCAAGAAGACCCGCCTCGCCGTGACGGCCTCGGCCGCGACCGCCGCCGCCCTGCTCGGCACCTTCGCCGCCGTCCCCGCCCACGCGGCCCCCGCCGAGGGCACCGTCCTCGCGGCGGACTCGGCCGACGCGGTCCCCGGCAGCTACATCGTCACCCTCAAGCAGGGCGCGGGCTTCAAGGCCGCCTCCGCCAAGGGGCGGAACCTGATAGCCGGCTACGGCGGCACGGTCCGCAAGACCTTCGGCTCCGCCCTCAACGGCTACACGGCCACCCTCGGCGCGGCCGAGGCCCGCCGCCTCGCCGCCGACCCGGCCGTCGCGTCCGTCGAGCAGAACCAGGTCGTCCGCGCCGACGCGACCCAGGCCAACGCGCCCTGGGGCCTGGACCGCATCGACCAGGCCGACCTGCCGCTCTCCGGCACGTACACGTACCCCGACAGCGCCGGCGGCGGCGTCACCGCCTATGTGATCGACACAGGCGTCCGGATCACCCACTCCGAGATCGCCGGGCGCGCCGTGAACGGCTACGACGCCGTCGACGGCGACTCGGTCGCCCAGGACGGCAACGGGCACGGCACCCACGTCGCCACCACCATCGCCGGCTCCACCTACGGCGTGGCCAAGGCGGCGAAGATCGTCGCCGTCCGCGTCCTCGACAACAACGGCTCCGGCACCACCGCCGGTGTCATCGCGGGCATCGACTGGGTCACCGCGAACCACGCGGCGGGCGCCCCCGCCGTGGCCAACCTCTCCCTCGGCGGCGGCGCCTCCACCGCCCTCGACAACGCGGTGAAGAACTCCATCGCCGACGGCGTCACCTACGCGGTCGCCGCCGGCAACTCCGGCACCAACGCCTCTTCCTCCTCGCCCGCCCGGGTCGCCGCCGCCCTCACGGTCGGCGCCACGAGCAACACCGACGCCAAGGCCAGCTGGTCCAACTACGGTTCGGTCCTCGACCTCTTCGCCCCGGGCGTCTCCATCACCGCGGGCTGGAACACCAGCGACACCGCCACCAACACCATCTCGGGCACCTCGATGGCCACCCCGCACGTGGCGGGCGCCGCCGCGGTCTACCTCGCCGGCCACCCCTCCGCCACCCCGGCCCAGGTCGCCACCGCCCTGGTCAACGGCGCCACGCCCAACAAGGTGACCAGCCCGGGCAGCGGCTCCCCGAACCGCCTCCTGAAGATCGTCCAGTAGCCGGGCGCGGAACCGCCCCGGAGGCAGCCGGCGCCTCCGGGGCGGTTCCCCCGCCGGAGTCGCCATCGCCTCCGGCGGCAACCTCTGCGGCGCCCACACCGACCCCACGGACCTCACCCGGCCGCCGGCGAAATGAGCCAGGATGGGGCCATGACCGAGATCCGCACCCCCCGACTCCTGCTCCGCCGCTGGAGCGACGACGACCTCGTCCCGATGGCGGAGATCAACGCCGACCCCGAGGTCATGCGGTGGATCGGCGACGGCTCGGTCCGGGACCCGGACCAGACCGCGGAGGCCATCGAGCGGTACGAGGAGGAGTGGGACGAGGAGGGCTTCGGGATCTTCGCCGTCGAGCTCCTCGGCTCCGGCGAACTGATCGGCTTCGCGGGGCTCTCCGTGCCGGAGTTCCTGCCGGAGGTGCTCCCCGCCGTGGAGATCGGCTGGCGTCTGGGGCGGCAGTTCTGGGGCCAGGGGTACGGCTCCGAGGCCGCCCACGCGGTCCTGGAGTTCGCGCTCCAGGACCGCGGGCTCGACCGGGTCGTCGCCATCACCCACACCGGCAACCGCGCCTCCGAGAACATCATGCGCAAGCTCGGCATGGTGCCGGAGCGGGAGACGAGCCACCCGGTCCACGGCCTTCCCCTGCGGGTCTACGCCATCGACCTCACCGAGTACCAGGCCTGATCCCCGGGACCCCGGCGGGGAGCCGTCAGTGGCGCTCCGGCAGGTCCCGCTCCGCCGGCAGCGACGAGAAGTCGGGCGACGGGAAGTCACGCGCAGAGGGCGACGAGGCCAGGGCCTTGCTCTTGCCGCAGAAGGCCGCCTCCAGGGTTCCGCCGAGCGCCGTGTTGGCGGCGCCGTGGTTCGAGGTGTTCGCCATGGCCGACAGGCTGCGCAGACCGTCGCGGGTCGAGAAGGCGTACGTGTAGAAACCCTGCACGGTACCGGTGTGCCCGTACACCCGGGTGCCGCAGGACAGGTCGTAACGACGCAGACCGAGACCGTAGAACCGGGTGCCCGTGGTGCCCACCGGGGTGACCTTCGTCATCGCCTCCAGCATCGCCGGGGACAGCAGCCGTCCGCGCATGAGCGCGCTGGTGAAGGTGTTCAGATCGGCCGGGCTGGAGATGACGGCACCGGCGGACTGCGCCCAGGACACGGTCTGCTCCGTGGAGTCCACGAGCGGGTCGCCGTCCGCGTCCGGGTGCAGATAACCCCGTACGTGCAGGCCCTCGATGCGCGTGTCGGGGTGGACGTACGAGGTGTCGCGCAGCTCCAGCGGCTCGAAGATCCGCTGCTCGTACGCCTCGGACACCGGGGCGCCCGTGAGCTTCTCGATGAGCATGCCGACGACCACGAAGTTCGTGTTGGAGTACGCGTACGCCGCCCCGGGCTGGTTGGTGCGGGGCTCGCTCAGGGAGAGGTCGACGAGCTTCTGGTAGCTGAACACCCGCTTCCGTACGGCCTCGAAGCCCGGCACGGTGTCGGCGAACATCGCGTTCGTGTAGTCGGCGAGCCCGCTGCGGTGGGTGAGGA
The DNA here is from genome assembly GCF_044333355.1 of Streptomyces sp. NPDC021012. Lineage (NCBI taxonomy): Bacteria > Bacillati > Actinomycetota > Actinomycetes > Kitasatosporales > Streptomycetaceae > Streptomyces > Streptomyces sp. NPDC021012. The sequence continues at coordinate 241,603 of NZ_JBIRQU010000002.1, read as the reverse complement.
GATGCCGGACCGTGACGCGGTCGTCGGGAAGCAGCCCCGGCAGGTACCGGTTGACGGACGCGTCGAGTTCCAGCCTGCCCTCCTCCACCAGTTGCAGCAGCACGACCGTGGAGAACGTCTTGCTGACGCTCCCGATCCGGAACCGCGCGCGCGTGTCCATCGGCGCCCCCGACACCCGGTCCCGGACCCCGACCGTCAGGCTCTCGACCCCCTCGGGGCCGGCGAACCGGGCCATCGCCCCCGGCGCGCCGTTCGCCACGGCCGAGTTCAGCGCGGCGACCACACCCCCCAGGTCGGGAGCGGGCACCGAGGGCGCGGCCGCGGCAGCGGGGGAGAGAGAGAGGGCGAACGCGCTGGTGGCAGGCACGACACCGGCCGCGAGCGCGGCGATCAGGGTGCTGCTCACGGCCAGACGGCGGTGCGACGACAGGGGCACGGTGACTCCTCGACTTCTTCCGGACCGGCCGGTACGGCACCCGGCGGGGCGGGGACCACGCGGCTGCCGCGCGGGACCCCTGTGCCCAAGATCATGAGGCCCGCCGTCCGCGAACCGCCTCTGACACGGGGACACGGTTCCGGATGGAGTAGTCCCGACCTGCCGTCGGGCGACCGCCCAGCCACTCCCGGACCGCCGCTGACCAGCGAGGACACCCGGCCGCGTACCCTCATGGACGTGTCTGCCTCACGTCTCCACCGCGTTGCCGTCCTCGTCCTCGAAGGCGCGAAACCCCTCGATGTCGGAATCCCCGCGCAGGTCTTCACGACCCGGGCGAGCATGCCGTACGAGGTACGGGTCTGCGGCGCCGAACCCGGCGTCGTGACCGGCGGCGACGGCCTCGCGTACCAGGTCGCCCACGGCCTGGAAGCGCTCGCGTGGGCCGACATCGTCTTCGTCCCCGGCTACCGCCATCCCGACCGCGAGGACCCGCCGCGGGCCGTCGTCGACGCGCTGATCGCCGCCCACGACCGCGGGGCGCGGCTCGCCGCCATCTCGACGGGGGCCTTCGCCCTCGCCGCCACCGGCCTCCTCGACGGCAAACGCGCCACGACGCACTGGCACTACGCGCGGGCGCTCGCGGCCAAGCGCCCCCTGATCCACGTCGACGAGAACGTCCTCTTCGTCGACGAGGGCAGCATGCTCACCTCCGCCGGCGCCGCCTCCGGCATCGACCTGTGCCTGCACATCCTGCGCCGGGACCTCGGCATCGCCGCCTCGAACCACGCGGCCCGGCGCCTCGTCGCCGCCCCCTACCGCAGCGGCGGCCAGGCGCAGTACGTGCCGCGCAGCGTGCCGGAGCCGCTCGGCGAGCGGTTCGCCGCCACCCGCGAATGGGCGCTGCACCGCCTCGGCGAGCCCCTCACCCTGGAGATACTCGCCCGGAACGCGGCGGTGTCGCCGCGCACCTTCTCGCGCCGGTTCGTCGAGGACACCGGCTACACGCCGATGCAGTGGGTCATGCGCGCCCGCATCGACATGGCCCGTGAACTGCTCGAACGCTCCGAGCGGGGCGTCGAGCAGATCGCCGCCGACGTCGGCCTGGGCACCGGGGCGAACCTGCGCCTGCACTTCCAGCACATCCTGGGCACCACACCGAGCGAGTACCGGCGCACGTTCGCGCAGGGGGAGTGAAACGGGCATACCGGAACCCTGGCGGGATCCTGGCGCGATACTTGCGGACCGTGGCGATCACGCCGCTGGTCGGGGGGTGCGTTCCGCGCGAGCCTTGGTGGCGAATCGGAAGGTCGGAAGGGACACCCCACTCATGACTCGCATCGCCATCAACGGTTTCGGTCGCATCGGACGCAACGTGCTTCGCGCGCTCCTGGAGCGCGACACCGACCTCGAGGTCGTCGCCGTCAACGACCTGACCGAGCCCACCGCCCTCGCGCGGCTCCTCGCCTTCGACTCCACCTCGGGCCGTCTCGGCCGTCCGGTCACCGTCGACGGGGACACCCTCGTCGTCGACGGCCGCCGCATCAAGGTGCTCGCCGAGCGCGAGCCGGCGCAGCTGCCCTGGGCCGAGCTCGGCGTGGACATCGTCCTGGAGTCGACCGGCCGCTTCACCTCGGCCAAGGCCGCCCGCCAGCACCTCGACGCCGGGGCCAAGAAGGTGCTCGTCAGCGCGCCCGCCGACGGCGCCGACGTCACCCTCGCGTACGGCGTGAACACCGACGCGTACGACGCCGATCTGCACACGATCGTCTCGAACGCCTCCTGCACGACCAACGCGCTCGCCCCCCTCGCGAAGGTCCTCGACGACCTCGCCGGCATCGAGCACGGCTTCATGACGACGGTCCACGCCTACACGCAGGAGCAGAACCTGCAGGACGGCCCGCACCGCGACCCGCGCCGCGCCCGCGCCGCCGGCGTCAACATCGTCCCGACCTCCACGGGCGCCGCGAAGGCCATCGGCCTCGTCCTGCCGAACCTGGACGGCAAGCTGTCCGGTGACTCGATCCGCGTGCCCGTCCCGGTGGGCTCGATCGTCGAGCTCAACACGACCGTCGCCCGCGACGTGACCGTCGAGGACGTCCTGGCGGCCTACCGCGCCGCCGCCGAGGGCCCGCTGGCCGGTGTCCTCGAGTACTCGGAGGACCCGCTGGTCTCCGCCGACATCGTGGGCAACCCGCACTCGTCGATCTTCGACTCGGCCCTCACCCGCGTCGAGGGACGCCACGTCAAGGTCGTCGCCTGGTACGACAACGAGTGGGGCTTCTCGAACCGCGTGATCGACACCCTCCAGCTCCTCGCGGGCTGACGACGGGACGAACGGCCGGCTTCCTCCGCGTGGGGAAGCCGGCACTGTCACACGCCGACTCACACCGCACGGAGTCGGCGTGTGACGCGTTTCGGAGGGAAAACCCTTCGGGGAAAACCGTTCGGGGGAAATCGTCCGGGGGAAATCGTCCGGGGAAAACCGTTCGCCCCGTTCTCCGGCCGGATGACAGGGTGCGGTGCATGGCAGCACCCCAGTACCAGATCCGTGCCGACCACGACGCCCGCACGATCGTGGTCTACCAGGCCTACTCGCCCGCCATCGCCGACGCGGCACTGCGCGCGGGGCGCTTCGTGGCGCCGTTCTCGTTCCAGCGGATGACGTGGATCAAGCCGTCGTTCCTGTGGCTGATGCACCGCAGCAACTGGGCCCGCAAACCCGGCCAGGAGCGGATCCTCGCGGTGCGGATCACCCGCGAGGGATGGGAAGAGGCCTTGTCCCGGGCCGTTCTGACGACCGCGGACCCGGCGGCCGTGGCGCAGGCGGCCGTGCACGTCCAGTGGGATCCGGAGCGTTCGGCCCGCGGGGCGGCCCTGAACCACTACAGCATCCAGGTCGGGATCAGCCGCCACCTGATCAGGGCGTTCACCGACGACTGGACCGTGGGCCTCACCGACGTCACCCCCCAGGTCCGCAAGGCCGCGACGCTGATGCAGAGCGGCCGCGCCGCCAGGGCCCAAACCCTGTTCCCCACCGAGCGGGTCTACCCGTTGCCCCGGACACTGGAAGGTCTCCTGAATCCGGGGCGGTGACGGGCGCTGCCGGGGGCACGGGCTGTCCGTGCCCCCGGCGGGCGGGTGGGTCAGTTCAGCTCGTCGGGGTGCGGGCCGGTCCGCAGGCCGCGGTCGAGGCCGCCGATCGCCGCCATCTCCTCGTCCGACAGGACGAAGTCGAACACGTCGAAGTTGGCGCGGATCCGGGCCGGGGTGACCGACTTGGGGATGACCACGTTGCCGAGCTGCAGGTGCCAGCGGATCACGACCTGGGCGGGCGACTTTCCGTGGGCGGCGGCGATCGCCACGATCGCCGGGTCGTCGAGGACCGCGCCCTGCGCCAGCGGGCTCCACGCCTCGGTCGCGATCCCGTGCTCGCCGTGGAAGGCGCGCAGCTCGGACTGCTGGAGCGCGGGGTGCAGCTCGATCTGGTTGACGGCCGGGGTCAGCGCGGCGCCGTCCATCAGCCGGCGCAGGTGCTCGGGCTGGAAGTTGGAGACGCCGGCGGCACGGATCCGGCCCTCCTCGGCGAGCCGCTCCAGGGCGCGCCAGGAGTCGCGGTACAGGTCACGGGCCGGGGTCGGCCAGTGGATCAGGTACAGATCGACGTAGTCCAGGCCCAGCTTGGCCAGGCCGGCGTCGAAGGCCCGCAGGGCGGCGTCGTAGCCCTGGTCGGCGTTCCACAGCTTGGTGGTGACGAACAGTTCCTCGCGCGGCAGGCCGGAGGCGGCCAGGGCGCGGCCGACGCCGGCCTCGTTGCCGTAGATCGCGGCGGTGTCGATGCTGCGGTAGCCGGCCTCCAGGGCGGCGCTGACGGCGGCGGTGGTCTCGTCGTCGGGGACCTGGAAGACGCCGAAGCCGAGCTGGGGGATCTCCACGCCGTTGTTGAGCTTGACGGTGGGGATGCGGGGGTCGTTCATGGTGCGCACTTTCAGAGGGGGCGGTCGGTGAGGGTGTAGCGGACGGTCTGGGCGCTGATGAGCCCGTCGCGGAAGACGAAGGTGTCCACGCCGTCGGTGACCTCGTGGTCGGCGCCGACGGCGGTCCACTCCAGGAGCAGGACCTCCCCGGCGAACCGCGGGGTCAGCCGCCACTCGGCCCCGGGAAGGTCGGCGAGCAGGCGGCCGATGCCCTCGCGGACTCCCGCGCGCCCGGTCAGGACGCCTTCGGGGGGTGAGGAAGACGGCGTCCTCCGTGTAGTTCTCGCTGATGAGGTCCAGGTCGCCGGTGCCGAGGCGCTCGCCGTGGTCGGCGAAGACCTCTTCCGGGGTCCGGGTGCGGGGGGTGCTCACGAGGGGGCTCCTGGGGTGGACGGGTTCAGTGGTGTACGAGGGTGGGGGCGGCCTCAGTGGCCCCGGCGGTCCGGTCCGCCTCGGCGCCCTCGGCGGGGGCCCGGCGCTCCAGCGCCGCCGACCAGAAGGCGAGGAGCAGCGCGGCGGCGGCCAGGGCGGCGCCGACCCAGTTCGGGGAGGTGAAGCCGAGGCCGGCGGAGATGACGAGCCCGCCGAGCCACGCGGCGAGCGCGTTGCCGAGGTTGAAGGCGCCGATGTTCACGGCGGAGGCCAGTGTCGGCGCGCCGTGCGCCTGGTCGAGCACGCGCTTCTGCAGCGGCGGCACGGTCGCGAAGCCGAGCGCCCCGACGAGCAGGATGGTGATCGCGGCGAGCACCTTGTGGTGGGCGGTCACGGTGAACAGGGCCAGCACGACCGCGAGGCCGCCGAGGGTGACGTACAGCAGGGGCATCAGCGCCCGGTCGGCGAAGCGTCCGCCGAGGAGGTTGCCGAGGAACATGCCGATGCCGAACAGTACGAGCAGCCAGGTGACCGCGCCCTCGGAGTAGCCGGCGGCGTGCGTCATCATCGGCGCGATGTAGGTGATCGCGGCGAAGACACCGCCGAAGCCGAGCACGGTCATCGCCATCGCGAGCAGTACCTGCGGGTTGCGGAAGGCGGTCAGCTCCCGGCGCAGGCGCGCGCCCTCGGGGCGTGGCATCGCGGGCACCAGGCGGGCGATGCCGAGCATCCCGACCAGGCCGAGCGCGGCGACGATCGCGAAGGTGGTGCGCCAGCCCACCGCCTGTCCGATGAAGGTGCCGAGCGGCACGCCGACGATGTTGGCGACGGTCAGTCCGGTGAACATGGTGGCGATGGCGCCGGCCTTCTTCTCCGGCGCGACGAGCCCGGCGGCGACGACGGAGCCGATGCCGAAGAACGAGCCGTGGGCGAGCGAGGCGACGATGCGGCCGGTCAGCATCAGTCCGAAGCTCGGGGCGAGCGCGGAGAGCAGGTTGCCGAGGACGAACAGGCCCATGAGCACCATCAGCATCCGCTTCCGGCTCACCTTGTTGCCGAGCACCGTGAGCAGCGGCGCGCCGATGACGACGCCGAGTGCGTAGCCGGTGACCAGGAGTCCCGCGGTCGGGATGGAGACGCCGTAGTCGCCGGCGATCTGGGGCAGCAGCCCCATGATCACGAACTCGGTCGTACCGATGCCGAAGGCGCCGACCGCGAGGGCGAGCAGAGCGAGCGGCATGGCTCGCCCCCTTCCGGAATTGCTTGAGTGGTCCCTTTGCATGTCTCGACAATAATTGCATACGCGCTATTCATGCAAGCGCGGGTAGGTGGCTTCGTTCTGGCTTGGTGTCCGGGGTGCGCGGATCGACCGGATCCTCCTCACGGGTGCCGGAGCCCACTCCAGTGGCTCCGGCACCCGATGCGGGGTCCCGGGCCCGTTCTTCCTTCCGCGTCGCTCAGCTACGGGGTACGCACGGGGTGCAGCAGGCCGGCGCGGGTTCGACGCAGATGGTGACGGAGTCGGTGTTGTCGGACGGGTCGGGGTCCTTCTCGACGGCGGTGACGGTGGCCGTGTTGGTGAGGCGCGCCGGCCTGGTGGCCTTCGCCCGCAGGGTGAGGGTCGCGCGGGCGCCGACGGCCAGTGCGCCGACGGTCCACTGCCCGGTCTCCGGGGCGTAGGCACCGGCGTCGGCGTCGGCGGACAGGAAGGCGAGCCCGCTCGGGAGCCGGTCGGCGACCGTGACGCCGGTCGCGGGGCTGGGACCGGCGTTGTGGACGGTCAGACGGTAGGTGACGGTCTGACCGACGGTCACGGTGGTGGCGTCGGCCGCCTTGGTCACGTCCAGGTCGGCGGCCGGCCTGACCACGGTCACGGCCTCGTCGGACGTGGACGTCAGCGGCTCCGGGGCGGAGCCGAGCCGGTTCTCGTACGTGGCGACGGCGGTGTTGGTCACCCGGGTGCCCGCCGTCTGCAGACCGAGGGCGACCCGGTACTCGACGGTGGTGCCCCGCGGCAGCGCGGCGGTGTTGGCCAGGCTGCCGCCCTGGGAGGCGGAGGCGCCGGTGCCGAGCCGGAAGGTGACCGTGTCGCTCCCGGGGTCGTACGAGGCCTGGTCGTCACCCGCCTGATCGGTCTTCACGCCCGCGTTCGGGCCGTCGATGATCCGCAGCGAACCGGGCACGTACGTCGTCCCCGGCGGCAGGACGTCGGTGAGGGTGAGCCGTTCGGCGGCCCCGCCGCCCTCGTTCCTGGCGGTGATCCGGTAGGTGACGACATCGCCGATGTCCAACGGACCTTCCGGCACCGCGCTCTTGGTGAGCACCACGTGCGGAGCGGTGCCGAAGAAGATGCCGTCGAGGAAGTTGCCGATCCCGCGGTTTCCGCCGGCCGCCGAGACGGACCGGAAGGCGAAACGGGTCGTGGTCTGCCCGGCCGGGACGGTGTAGGTGCCGGTGTAGTACCCCCACGCCGTGTTGCCGTCGGTGAAGGTGCGCTGCTCGACCGTGCTGCCCGGGGCGCCGATGTCCAGGGCCATGGTGTCCTGACCCTGCCTGCCGCGGTGGTAGAGCCGCCAGTACAGCTTGGTGCCGGGCGTGGTCGGCAGGTCCTGGTAGAGGGTGGAGACCTCGTTGGCGTTGAGCTCGGCGAACTGCTCGCCCTCCGCGGAGGGGACGCCGTTGAAGCCGGAGTGCCACAGCTCGATCATGTGGTCGGTGGCGGTGGTGAGCCAGCCCGGGACGTGCCGCGGGGCCTGGGTCTGGGAGGCGTCCGGCAGGAACGCCATGTCGGTGACGGACGGCTGCTCGAAGCTTCCGTTGACGAGGGCGACCCGGAGCGGGACGGAAGGAGGTGTGCTCATGGTGACTTCTCCGATCGGTCGGCGGTGCGCGAGGCCCCGCGCTCCGGACGCCGTGCTGCGCACGGGGAGGAGGAAGGGGCCGGAACGCTCCGTAGCTCAGCGCCCCCGCGTCGCCGCGTACAGCCGGGGAGGAGAGGTCCCGGCCAGCTCCGACCGGTGGGTTTACGCGCACTGACATCACGCGTCACGGCGCCGCCGCCCCTCGCAGGTGCCTCCCGGGGCTCCCGCCGGCCACCCCTGGATCACTGCCCGCGCGCGTCCCTGTCGTGCTGACCGGATGACAGTGCTCTCTGGCGCTCACACGCCACCGGAAAGGGTGAATCAAAGGCCCTTGAGTTGACGCATGTGCGTTCCAGGAGTGGTGAGTTCGGATGGCCGCTCCGGGCCGGTGGCAAGAGAGGGCGCGTACGCGCATGCCGCCCGGGTGGGGCCGAACCGTGGTGCCGCGTACGGGGGCGGGCGTACGGTGAGGGCATGGCCATGCCCAGTTCGAGCCTGCCCGGCAGGAAGAGCGAAGTGGACCCGCGTGGGCGGGGGCGACGCGGGAAGCCGCCGTGCACGGTCCGCGGGGAGTGGAGCGCGGCCGCCCCGGAGTCGCCGAGGCCGGGGACGTGGAAGCGCGGGACCGCGCTCCCGGTCGCTGCCCTCGCCGTCGCGTCGCTGGCGATGACGGCCTGTTCGTCCTCTCCCTCTCCGGCGCCGCCCCCGTCCGTGCCGGCGACCGCGCCCTCCAGCGCCGCCGGTTCCCCACCGGCCACGCCCGCGCCTTCCCGGACCTCCGGCCCGCCGTCGACCAGCACGCCCGCGCCCTCCAGTGGTGCCGGCTCCCCGTCGGCGACGCCGTCGCCGACGGGGAGCGTCCGGCCGACCGGGCCGGGCCGCCCGTCCCGGGAGTGCGCGACCGGCGGCCTCTCGGCCACCTTGACCAGGCCCGAACCCGCGGCGGGTTCGATCTACGCGACCCTGGTGTTCACCAACAGGTCCACCGTCACGTGCACGATGACCGGCTACCCGGGGGTCTCCTACGTGGCCCAGAAAGGCGTGCAGTCCGGCAACGCCGCCGTGCGCGAACCGGGGACGATCACCACCGTCACCCTTCCACCCGGCGGACGGGCCGAGGCCCGACTGCGCGATGCCAACGGCATCAGCGGCTACGACCCGGCGCAGTGCGAGCTCTCGCCCGCCGAGGGCCTGCGGATCTACCCGCCCGACCGGACGGCCGCGCTCTTCGTCCCGTGGAAGACCGAGCACTGCGCGGGCCCGACCGTGCACTCGCTGACCGTCGGACCGGTCCGACCGGGCTGACCGCACCCACGGCCCCGGCGAGTCGCCCAGCGGCTGCCGGTCGCCTTGACGATTGGGCAAGTGCCTGAACAAAATGCCGGTTCAATGGTCGACGGCAGTTCGCATGGCGGCCGGTCGGGCCGCGGCCACGGCGTAATATGCCTGTCATGTCCACAGTTGCCGTTATTGCGGTTGTCGCGCTCGCCCTCCTGCACGTCTACATCCTGGTTCTGGAAATGTTCCTGTGGACCACTCCCCGGGCCCGTGCCGCCTTCGGCACGTCCGGGGAGTTCGCCCTGGCGACGAAGGCGATGGCCGCCAACCAGGGCCTGTACAACGGCTTCCTGGCGGCCGGGCTCCTCTGGGGAGCTTTCGCCTCCGACCCGGTCGGGTTCCAGGTGCGGGTCTTCTTCGCGTCGTGCGTCGCCGTCGCCGGAGTGTTCGGCGCCGTGACGTCCTCCCGCAAGATCCTCTTCGTGCAGACCGTGCCGGCACTGATCGTGCTCGTCCTGGTGCTGCTGGCCCACTGAACCCCGACCGGCCGTCGGTCTCCCGTCCGGGAGGCCGGGTCAGGAACCGGCCCGGCGCTTGTTGTAGACGTCGAAGCCGACGGCCGCGAGCAGCACCAGGCCCTTGATGACCTGCTGGTAGTCGGTGCCGACGCCGACCAGCGACATGCCGTTGTTCAGCACGCCGAGCACCAGGCCGCCGATGATGGCGCCGAGGACGGTGCCCACGCCGCCGCTGGCGGAGGCGCCGCCGATGAAGGCGGCGGCGATCGCCTCCAGCTCGAAGTTGATCCCGGCCTGCGGGGTGCCGGCGTTGAGCCGCGCGGCGAAGACCAGTCCGGCCAGCGCCGCGAGGACGCCCATGTTGGTGAAGGCGAGGAACACGACCCGCTTGCTCTTCACCCCGGACAGCTTGGCGGCCGCCTCGTTGCCGCCGATGGCGTAGGTGTGCCGCCCGATGATCGAGTTGCGCATCAGGTAGCCGAAGCCGACCAGCAGCGCGCCGAGGATCAGCAGCACGATCGGCACGCCGTGGTAGCTGGCGAGCAGCAGGGTGAAGACGGCCACGGCCGCGGTGATCACGGCGAGCTTGGCCAGGAACAGCCCGAGCGGGAGCGGTTCGAGACCGTACGAGACGGTCTGCCGCCGGCCGCGCACCTCCTGCAGGATCGCGACGGCCAGCACCGCGAGGCCGAGCAGCAGGGTGAGGTTGTGGTAGTCGGTGTGCGGTCCGACCTCGGGGAGGAAGCCGCTGCTGATGCTCTGGAAGCCCGTGGGGAACGGCGCCACCGACTGCCCCTGGAGCAGGATCTGGGTGCCCCCGCGGAACAGCAGCATGCCCGCCAGGGTGACGATGAAGGACGGGATGCCGAGGTAGGCGATCCAGAAGCCCTGCCAGGCGCCCGCGAGGGCACCGATCACCAGCGCGGCCAGCGCCGCCACGGGCCACGGCAGGTGGTGCTCGACCATCATCACCGCGGCGGCGGCCCCGACGAAGGCGGCCAGCGAGCCGACCGAGAGGTCGATGTGCCCGGCGATGATGACGATCATCATCCCGATCGCCAGGATGAGGATGTAGCCGTTCTGCTGGATCAGATTGGTGATGTTGAGCGGCTGCAGCAGGATGCCGTCCGTCCAGATCTGGAACAGCAGCACGATCAGCGCGAGCGCGACCAGCATGCCGTACTGGCGCACGTTGCCGCGCAGTGCGCGGACCAGCACGCCGCCGGGGGAGGGGCTCGGGTCGGCCTGCGGTGCCTTCGGGGACGAATCCGGGATGATCTCGGTCTGGGCCATGCCTCACACCTGCTCGTTGCTGGATGCGGCGCTCATGGTCATGAGCCGCATGAGGGATTCCTGGGTGGCGTCGGCACGGGCCGTCTCGCCGGTGATACGGCCTTCGGCCATGGTGTAGATCCGGTCGCACAGCCCCAGGAGTTCGGGGAGTTCGGACGAGATGACGAGCACGGCCATGCCCTTGGCGGCCAGTTCGGCGATGACCGTGTAGATCTCCGCCTTCGCGCCGATGTCGATGCCGCGGGTGGGCTCGTCGAGGATCAGCACCTCCGGCTCGGCGAAGATCCACTTGCTGAGGACGACCTTCTGCTGGTTGCCGCCGCTGAGCTTGCCGGTCTCCGTGAACACCGTCGGAGCCTTGATGTTCATGGTCCGGCGGAAGGACTCGGCGACCCGGGTCTCCTCGTGCCGGTCGACCCGGCCGTTGCGGGCGACCTTGCCCAGCGCGCTCAGCGAGATGTTCCGGCTGATGTCGTCGATGAGGTTGAGGCCGAGCTGCTTGCGGTCCTCGGTGACGTACGCGATGCCGTGCCCGATCGCCTCGGGCACCGTCCGGGTGCGGATCTCCCGGCCGTGCAGCCGTACCCGGCCGGCGGCCCACCGCCCGTACGAGCGGCCGAAGACGCTCATCGCGAGTTCCGTGCGGCCGGCGCCCATCAGGCCGGCGATGCCGACGATCTCACCGCGCCGCACGTTCAGCGAGACGCCGTCCACCACCATGCGCTGCTGGTCGATCGGGTGCCGGACGCTCCAGTCCTCGACCTCGAAGGCGACCTCCCCGATGTCGGGGGTGCGCTCGGGGTAGCGGTGCTCCAGGTCGCGGCCGACCATGCCGCGGATGATCCGGTCCTCGGAGATGCCCTCGGAGCCGATCGCGATGGTCTCGATGGTCTGTCCGTCGCGCAGGATGGTCACGGCGTCCGCGACCCGGGCGATCTCGTTCAGCTTGTGCGAGATGATGACGCAGGCGATGCCCTGCGCCTTGAGTTCGAGGATCAGGTCGAGCAGCTTGCGGCTGTCCTCGTCGTTCAGCGCCGCGGTGGGCTCGTCCAGGATGAGCAGCCTGACCTTCTTGGCCAGCGCCTTGGCGATCTCGACGAGCTGCTGCTTGCCCACGCCGAGGTCGGCGATCCGGGTGTGCGGGCTCTCGTCGAGGCCGACCTGGCGGAGCAGTTCGGCGGCGTGGGTGAGCGTCCGGTGCCAGCTGATGATGCCGCGGGAGGCGTGCTCGTTGCCGAGGAAGATGTTCTCGGCGATGGACAGGTACGGCACCAGCGCCAGTTCCTGGTGGATGATGACGATGCCGCGCTGCTCGCTCGCCCGGATGTCCCGGAACCGGCAGGGCTCGCCCTCGAAGAGGATCTCGCCCTCGTAGGTGCCGTGCGGGTAAACGCCGCTGAGCACCTTCATCAGGGTGGACTTGCCGGCGCCGTTCTCGCCGCAGACGGCGTGCACCTCGCCGGCGGCGACGCTCAGGTTGACCTCGGAGAGCGCTTTGACGCCGGGGAACGACTTGCTGATCGACCGCATTTCGAGAACGGGTCCAGCCATGGTTGTGCGTCCGTATCGTTCGGGGCGGTGCGGTGGGGGAGCCCTCCCGGGCCGGGAGGCCCCGGGGCCGGGGGAGACCCCGGGGCCGGGGAGAGCCCGCGCTCCGCACCGCCGGTTCGGCACGGGGCCCGTCGACCGGGCCCCGCGGGCTACTTGAGCTGGTCCGCGGTGTACTGACCGCTGTCGACCAGGACCTTCCGGTAGTTGTCCTTGTCGACGCTGACCGGCTGGAGCAGCTGCGCCGGGACGGTCTTCACGCCGTTGTTGTACTGGCTGGTGTCGTTGACCTCGGGCTTTCCGCCGGTCAGCAGGGCGTCACCCATCTGGACGGCGGCCTTGGCCAGCAGACGGGTGTCCTTGTAGACGGTCTGGGTCTGCTCACCCGCGATGATCGACTTCACGGAGGCCAGCTCGCCGTCCTGACCCGTGACGACGGGCAGCGGCTTGGCGCTGCCGTAGCCGACGCCCTTGAGCGAGGACAGGATGCCGATCGAGATGCCGTCGTACGGCGAGAGCACGGCGTCGACGTGGGCGGAGGTGTAAGCCTTGCTCAGCAGGTTGTCCATCCGGGACTGGGCGACACCGCCGTCCCAGCGCAGCGTGGCGACCTGGTTGAAGCCGGTCTGGCCGCTGCGCACGACCAGCTTCTTCTTGTCGATGTACGGCTTGAGGACGCTCATCGCACCGTTGAAGAAGAAGCCGGCGTTGTTGTCGTCCGGCGAACCGGCGAACAGCTCGATGTTGAACGGCCCCTTGCCGTTCTTGAGGCCGAGCTTGTCGACGATGTAGCCGCCCTGGAGGACACCGACCTTGTAGTTGTCGAAGGTCGCGTAGTAGTCGACGTTGGCGGTGCCCCGGATCAGCCGGTCGTAGGAGATCACCGGGATGTGCGCGTCGGCGGCCTTCTGCAGCACGTTGGTGAGGGAGGAGCCGTCGATGGCGGCGATCACCAGGAGCTTGGCGCCCTTGGTGATCATGTTCTCCACCTGGGAGACCTGGTTCTCCACGACGTTGTCGCCGTACTGCAGGTCGGTCTTGTAGCCCTTGGCCTGGAACTCCTTGACCATGTTGTCGCCGTCGTTGATCCAGCGCTCCGACGACTTGGTCGGCATCGCGATGCCGATGAGCGCGCCCTTGGCGTCGCCCTTGGCCGCGCCGTCCCCGGCGCCGTTGGCACTCTGTCCGCAGGCCGCCAGCGAGAGTGCCAGGCCCGCGGCGACCAGACCCGCCGAAATCTTCCGCACAGTTCCTCCAGTGATGTTCCGCGACCGGGCACAGAGCACCCCTGCTGGGTGACTGGGAGCGGTCGAGCGGGGCCGGCCGGAGCGGTCCCGGCCACCGTGGAACGTCTCGGGGCGGGGACAGCTCTGTCCTGGCGTGGGAAGAGTGTTAACGCTCACAAGAGTGACGTCAAGGGGCCGGGATCATCATTGGATGGGCCCGGACCTGGTCGCGTACTGTGGTCCGCAGCCGAGGAGGGACTACACGTGGGAACCGAGAGCGCCGGGACGGAACAGCGTCAGCCCGTGATGGCGGACGTGGCGAAACTGGCAGGAGTGTCCCACCAGACGGTGTCCCGCGTGCTCAACGGCGCCCCGCACGTCCGGCCGGACACCCGGGACCGGGTGCTGGCCGCCATCCGGGAGCTGGACTACCGGCCCAACTCCGCCGCCCGTGCCCTGGTGACCCGCCGCTCGCAGACCCTCGGCGTGGTCAGCTTCGAATCGACGCTCTACGGGCCGGCCTCGATGCTGGAGGGCATCGAGCAGGCCGCGCGCAGCGCGGGGTACTTCGTCAGCGTGACCAGTCTGCGCTCGCTGGACGGCCGCTCGGTCCAGGAGGCCGTCGACCGGCTGCGCGACCAGGGGGTGGAGGGCGTCGTGGTGATCGCGCCGCAGACCTCCGCCGTCAGCGCGGTGACCCGGCTCTCCAGCTCGGTGCCGGTCGTCGCGGTCGGATCGGGCAACCAGAAGCAGGTGCCGATGGTGTCGGTGGGCAACCGCTCCGGTGCCGGAGAGGCCACCAGGCACCTGCTCGACCTGGGGCACCGCACGGTGCACCACCTGGCGGGGCCGGCCAACTGGCTGGAGAGCCAGGACCGCGAGGAGGGGTGGCGCCGCACGCTGCGGGCGGCCGGCGCTCCCGTACCGGACGTGGAACGCGGTGACTGGAGCGCCCGCTCGGGATACCGGGCGGGTCTGCGGATCGCGGAACTGCCCGACGTCACCGCGGTCTTCTGCGCCAACGACCACATGGCCCTCGGTCTGCTGCGCGCCCTGCACGAGGCCGGCCGCTCGGTCCCGGAGGAGATCAGCGTGGTCGGCTTCGACGACATCCCGGAGGCCGCCTACTTCACCCCGCCGCTGACCACCGTGCGGCAGGACTTCGGCGAACTCGGCAGACACGCCCTGGAGCTGCTCGTCGGGCAGCTCGAGGACGCCGCGCCCTCCCCGACCCATGTGGAGATCTCCCCGGAGATGGTGCTGCGCCGCAGCGTGGCGCCCTGTCGGCCACACCCCTGATCCCTTCCTCGTTCCGCGGGCCGGTGCGGGCCGGCACCTCCCTTGACGGGGACTTCGGCACCGCGTTGACAATCAATTGTGAGCGCTAACAAAATGCTCCCGACACGTCCGAAGGATGAGCACGTGACCGTCAATCCCGACGCCCCCGATCCGGACCGCTACGTGGTCGGCATCGACTTCGGTACTCTTTCCGGCCGCGCCGTGGTGGTCCGCGTACGGGACGGCGAGGAGCTGGGCACCGCCGTCCGCGACTACCCGCACGCCGTCATCGAGCGTGAACTGCCCGGCACCGGCCGGCAGCTCCCGCCCGACTGGGCGCTGCAGCACCCCGGAGACTGGCGCGAGGTGCTGCGCACCGCCGTACCGGCCGCCCTCGCCGTGGCGGGCGTCGACCCCGCGCACGTCATCGGGATCGCCACCGACTTCACGGCCTGCACCGTCCTGCCGGTGCTCGCCGACGGCACCCCGCTCGCCGAGACGCCCGCGTGGGCCGCCCGCCCGCACGCCTGGCCCAAGCTCTGGAAGCACCACGCCGCCCAGGGCCAGGCGGACCGGATCAACGCCCTGGCCCACGCCCGGAGCGAGAAGTGGATCGCACGGTACGGCGGCCGGATCTCCGCCGAGTGGCAGTACGCGAAGGCCCTTCAGGTCCTGGAGGAGGACCCGTCCGTCTACGCCGCGACCGCGCGCTGGATCGAGGCCGCCGACTGGATCGTCTGGCAGCTCACCGGCGCCGAGAGCCGCAACACCTGCACGGCCGGCTACAAGGGCATTCACCAGGACGGGAGTTACCCGAGCGAGGACTACCTCGGCGCGCTCCACCCGGACTTCGCCGACTTCGCCCGCACCCGCCTGGAGCACCCGCTCTCCCCGCTCGGCTCCCGGTTCGGCCCGCTCACCGCGCAGGCCGCCGAGTGGACCGGCCTGCCGGAGGGCATCGCGGTCGCCGCCGGGAACGTCGACGCCCATGTCGCCGCCCCGGCCGCCCGCGCCGTCGACAACGGCCGGCTCCTCGCCATCATGGGCACCTCCACCTGCCACGTCGTCAACGGCGCCACCCTCGCCGAGGTCCCCGGCATCTGCGGTGTGGTCGAGGACGGCATCGTCGAGGGCGCCTACGGCTACGAGGCCGGCCAGAGCGCCGTCGGCGACATCTTCGCCTGGTGGCTGCGCCAGGGCGTGCCCGCCGACTACCTGGCCGAGGCCGAGGCGTCCGGCGAGGACCTGCACGAGTTGCTCAGCCGCAAGGCCGCCGCCCAGCCCGTCGGCGCACACGGCCTGGTGGCGCTCGACTGGATGAACGGCAACCGCTCCACCCTGGTCGACCACCACCTGTCCGGCGTGATCGTCGGCCTCACCCTCGCCACCCGCCCCGAGGAGATCTACCGGGCCCTGCTGGAGGCCACCGCCTTCGGCACCAGGGTCATCGTCGAGGCCCTGGAGCGGGGCGGGGTCCCCGTCACCGAGTTCATCGTCACCGGCGGGCTCAAGAAGAACGCCCTGCTGATGCGGATCTACGCCGACGTGCTGCGCCGCCCGGTCTCGGTCGCCGAGTCGGAGCAGGGCCCGGCGCTCGGCTCGGCGATCCACGCCGCCGTCGCCGCCGGGGCGTACCCGGACGTACGGACCGCGGCCGACGCCATGGGCCGGGTGCACCGGGACGCCTACCAGCCGGACCCGGCCGCCGCCGACACGTACGACCGGCTCTTCGCCGAGTACCGCGCCCTGCACGACCACTTCGGCCTCGGCGCCGACAAGCTCCTGCACCGCCTGCGCGACATCCGGAACACCGCCCTCACCGCATCGGGCGAGGTCATGTGAACGCCGGCGTCGACCCCGTTCGCCGCCAGGTCGGCGACCTGCACCAGGAGCTGGTCCGCTACGGCCTGGTGGTCCGGACCGCCGGCGACGTCTCCGCCCGCGTCCCCGGCGAGGACCTGCTCGTGATCAAGCCCAACGGCGTCTCCTACGACGAGCTGACGCCGCGGAACATGATCGTCCGCGACCTGGACGGAACCGTCGTCGAGGGCGACCACGCGCCCTCCTCCGACACCGCCGCGCACGCCTATGCGTACCGCCACCTGCCCGAGGTCGGCGGAGTGGTCCACACCCACTCCACCTGCGCCCGGGCGGCCCGCGGCGAGGACGTCGCCCGCACCGTCCACCTCTCCCGCCGGTTCGGCGAGCCCCTGCCGATCGCCCAGGCGGACGTCGACAGCCCCGACTTCCGCTACCGGAACGTCTACGGCCGGCCCCGGGCCCGGTGAGGAGCCACCCCATGAAGAAGCCGCTGGAAGGCCGCCAGGTCCGGTTCCTGACCGATGGACTTCATGAACCTGAACCAGGCCGCCCACGGCGACCGCGAGTCCGGTTTCGTCCGGTCCCGCCTCGGCGTGCCGCGCAAGACCGTCGCCGGACACGTCACCGGCCCGGCCGTCTCCGCCCGGATCGGCGCCTGGACCCGCGCCGCCGCCGGCCGCGTCCGGACCTCCGTACCTCCACCGAGGCCTGGCTGGCGGCCGGAGCACCGCACCACACCGTGCTCTCCGCCGCGCTCGGGGTCGAGGAACCGGAGGACCTCGCCGAGATGATCGGCGTCGAGCTGCTGGTGATCGACGCCGACACGAACATCCGCCGGTTCACCAGGGAACTGCGCTGGAACCAGGTCTGCCACCGCCTGGCCCAGGGGTTCTGACCCCACCGTCGCCGCTTCCCGCAGTCGCAGTCCCACAGTCCCACGAAGAACGGAGCCCCCCGTGCCGAAAGAGGCACTCGTCTCCCATGGCGAACCGACGGTCACCCAGGAGGTCGCCGCGACCCTGCCGGACGGGCGGCGCGTCACCCGCTGGACCATCGGCTCCCCCGAAGGCGTCACCGCGGAGGTGCTCAGCCTCGGCGCCCGTCTCCAGGCGCTGTACGCGCCGGACCGGGACGGGCGGCGGGAGAACGTCGTCCTCGGCTGCGACCGCGTCGAGGACCTGCTCGGCGAGGCCGCTCACCTGGGTGCCACGGTCGGCCGCTACGCCAACCGGATCGCCCACGGCCTCGCGCCGGTGGACGGTACGACCCACCGGCTGGCGACCCAGGCGGGCGGCCACACCCTGCACGGCGGCCCGGACGGCTTCGCCACCCGGCTCTGGGACGGCGTGCCGGTCCGGGAGGGCCGGCGGGCCGGGGTGCGCCTGCGCCTGCACAGCCCCGACGGCGACCAGGGGTTCCCCGGAACGCTGTGCGCCGAGGTCACGTACCTGCTGGACCCGGCCGGTGAACTCCGGATCGGCTACCGGGCGACCACGGACGCCCCGACGGTGGTCAACCTCACCCACCACGCGTACTTCAACCTGGCCGGCGAGGGCAGCGGAGCGGTGCTCGACCACTCGCTCCGGGTGGAGGCCTCCGGATACCTCCCCGTCGACGGGGAGCTGATTCCGATCGGCCCGATCGCCTCCGTCACCGGAACGCCCTTCGACCTGCGCGAGGCGGCGGTGATCGGCGAGCGCGTCGTCGACGCGGACCCCCAGATCGGCCGGGCCGGTGGGGGATTCGACCACAACTGGGTCCTCGACGGGAACGGACTCCGGCGGGTCGCCGTGCTGAGCCACCCGGCCGGCGGCCGGCGCGTCGAGTGCCTGACGACGGAACCGGGGCTCCAGGTCTACACCGGCAACCACTTCGACGGCTCGCTGACCGGCCGCTCCGGCCGCCCGTACCGGGCGTACGCGGGCATCGCGCTGGAGACCCAGCACTTCCCGGACTCGCCCAACCGTCCCGAATACCCCTCCACCGTCCTGCGCCCGGGCGAGGAGTTCCGCTCGACGACGGTCTACCGCTTCTCGGCGGAGTAGCCGGGACTTCGCCGACCGACGAACGGCACCGGCACGAGGCCCCGCGCGCTCGCAGGAGCGCGCGGGGCCCCGCCTCTTTCCGTCCGGGGTCAGCGGGCGCCGAGGAGGTGTTCGAGGGCCAGCTGGTCCAGCTGCTCGAAGGCCATGCCGCGCTGTGCGGCGGCGTCGACGTCGAACTCCTCGAAGGCGGAGCGGTCCGCGAGGAGCCCGGTCAGGCCGTCCTGCGCGGTGGGGAGGGCGAGCTCGGGAAGCCGGGAGGCGGCGAGAGCGGCCTGCACCTCCGGGTCGGACCGGAAGGCACGGGAGCGCTCGGCCAGCAGCAGGTAGTTGCGCATGCAGCCGGCCGCCGAGGCCCAGACGCCGTCGAAGTCCTCGGTGCGCGGCGGCTTGAAGTCGAAGTGGCGCGGCCCGTCGTAGCCTGCCGACTCCAGCAGGTCGACCAGCCAGAAGGCCTGCCGGAGGTCTCCCGCGCCGAAGCGCAGGTCCTGGTCGTACTTGATGCCGGACTGGCCGTTGAGGTCGATGTGGAACAGCTTGTCGTGCCACAGGGCCTGGGCGATGCCGTGCGGGAAGTTGAGCCCGGCCATCTGCTCGTGGCCCACCTCCGGGTTGACGCCGACCCGCTCGGGACGCTCCAGCTCGTTGATGAACGCCAGGGCGTGGCCGACCGTGGGCAGCAGGATGTCGCCGCGCGGCTCGTTGGGCTTGGGCTCGATCGCGAACCGCAGGTCGTAGCCCTGCTCCTCGACGTACTCGCCCAGCAGGTCGAAGGCCTCCTTCAGCCGGTCGAGCGCGGTGCGCACGTCCTTGGCCGCGCCGGACTCCGCGCCCTCGCGGCCGCCCCAGGCGACGTAGACCGAGGCGCCGAGCTCCGCGGCCAGGTCGATGTTGCGGATCGTCTTGCGCAGCGCGTAGCGCCGTACGTCGCGGTCGTTGGCGGTGAAGGCGCCGTCCTTGAAGACGGGGTGGGTGAACAGGTTGGTGGTCGCCATCGGGACCTTCAGCCCGGCGTCGTCCAGGGCGGCGCGGAAGCGCTTGACGGTCGCCTCGCGCGTGGCGTCGTCCGCGCCGAAGGGGATCAGGTCGTCGTCGTGGAAGGTGACGCCGTAGGCGCCGAGTCCGGCCAGTCGCTGCACGGTCTCGACCGGGTCGAGGGCGGGGCGGGTCGCGTCGCCGAAGGGGTCGCGCCCCTGCCAGCCGACGGTCCACAGGCCGAAGGTGAACTTGTGCGCGGGGGTGGGGACGAGCGGGGCGCTGGACATGGAGCGGCTCCGGATCCGTGTCGAGGGGGTGTTTGTCATGGCACTTAACAAATTAGTATGCGGGGACGTCAGAAGGAACCCCCAGGGGAGGAACGCATGACCGAGCAGCGTGTCGTGATCGGCGTCGACAGCTCGACCCAGTCCACCAAGGCCCTCGCCGTCGACATCGACACGGGCGCGGTCCTGGGCGAGGGACGCGCCCCGCACACCGTCAGCGAGGGAGCCGGCCGCGAGAGCGATCCCGAGCAGTGGTGGCGGGCGTTCGAGGAGGCCGCCGTACGGACGGGCTGGGCCGAGCGCGCGGCCGCCGTCTCGATCGCCGGCCAGCAGCACGGCCTCGTCACCCTCGACGCGGCCGGAGCACCGGTCCGCCCCGCGCTGCTGTGGAACGACGTCCGCTCCGCCCCCCAGGCCGCCGAGCTGCGGGCCGAGCTCGGCCCGACGGAGCTCGTCCACCGCACCGGCAGCCTCCCGACCGCCGCCTTCACCGCCACCAAATGGGCCTGGCTGCGCGCCCACGAGCCCGCCGCGGCCGACCGCGCCGCCGCCGTCCGCCTCCCGCACGACTTCCTGACCGAGCGGCTCACCGGAGAGGCGGTGACCGACCGAGGTGACGCCTCGGGAACCGGCTGGTGGGGCCCGGACGGCTACGACAAGGACGTCCTCGACCGCATCGGCCTCGACCCGGCCCTGCTGCCGCGGGTCCTCGCACCGGGCGCGCCCGCCGGCGAGGTCCGCCCGGGGACGGCGCTGCGCGAAGGGGCACTGGTGGCCGCCGGAACCGGCGACAACATGGCCGCGGCCCTCGGCCTCGGCCTGCGCCCCGGGCAGCCGGTGCTCAGCCTCGGCACCTCCGGCACGGTCTACGCCGTCGGCCGGACCCGGCCGGTGGACCCGAGCGGGACGGTCGCGGGCTTCGCCGACGCCCTCGGCGGCTGGCTGCCGCTCGCCTGCACGCTGAACTGCACCCTCGCCGTCGACCGCTTCGCCGCCCTCCTCGGACGCGGACGCGAGGAGGTCGAGGACGGCGGTTCCGCGGTGGTGCTGCCCTACCTCGACGGCGAGCGCACCCCCGATCTCCCGGGCGCCTCCGGACTGGTCCACGGACTTCGTCACGACACCACACCGGGACAGCTGCTCCAGGCCGCCTACGACGGCGCCGCCCACGCCCTGCTCACCGCCCTGGACGACGTCCTGCGCGCGGGCGGCGAGGACCCGGCGGGCGACGAGCCCCTGCTGCTGATCGGCGGCGGCGCCCGCGGCCGCGCCTGGCAGCGCACCGTCCTGCGGCTCTCGGGCCGGGCCGTCCGGGTGCCCGGCGCGCGGGAACTCGTCGCGCTCGGCGCGGCCGCCCAGGCCGCCGCACTGCTCACCGGCGAGCCCGCCGACGCGGTGGCACGCCGCTGGCGCACCGCAGAGGGCCCGGTCCTCGAGCCCGTACCACGGGACACGGACGCCCTCGAACGGATCGGCGATACCCTGCGTCGGGCCGGGGCCTTGCAGGGAGCCCCGGCCAAGAACCGGTAAGAGGGGCGCGCGTGGCAGTGGTCGGCAGAGCGAGGAACAGCCAGGGGAGCGGGCCCGCGTCGCAGCAGGACATGCGACGGCGGAACCTCTCGGTGGTCCTGGGCGCGGTCGCCGCGCACAGCACGCCCACCCGCCCGCTGTCCCGCGCGGACGTCGCCGGACGCGTCGGTCTGACCAGGGCGGCCGTCTCCTCGCTGGTCGACGAACTGATCGGGCGGGGCGCGCTGACCGAGGCGGAGACCGCGTCCGGCGGACGGGTCGGCCGCCCCGGACGCGCGCTGTCGGTGAGCGACGAGGGCCCCGCGGGCCTCGGCCTGGAGATCGGCGTCACGCACCTCGGCGCATGCGTCGTGGACCTGCGCGGAGAACCCCGGGTGTGGCGCCGGGTGGAACGGGCGAACGCCGGCCGCCCGCCCGGGCGGGTGCTGGCGGAGATCGCCGCGCTGGCCGCCGAGGCGGAGGCCGAGGCCCGCGACCTCGGGCTGCGCGTCGAGGGCCGGGTCCTGGCCGTGCCCGGAGCGGTGCCGAACGAAGCGGGCGGACGGGTCGAGCGCGCGCCCAACCTCGGCTGGCGCTCCGTCGGCGTCGCCGACCACTGGCCCGACCGGGACACCGTGCCCGAGCCGGAGAACGAGGCCAACCTCGGGGCCCTGGCCGAGTACTGGAACGCCGAGCAGGCCGAGGAGACCTTCGTCCACATCTCCGCGGAGGCCGGGATCGGCGCCGCCCTGGTCATCGACGGCCGGTTGTTCCGGGGCGCCCGGGGCTTCGCCGGCGAACTCGGCCACATCCCCGTCCACCCGGACGGCGTCCGGTGCGCCTGCGGCGCGCGCGGCTGCCTGGAGCAGTACGCGGGCCAGGCGGCCGTGCTGCGCGAGGCCGGCCTGGAGCAGCACGCCCGGCAGGACGACCCGGTCGCCCTGCTGGCCGAGCGGGCGGGCGCCGGGCATGCCCCGACCCTGGTGGCGCTGGACCGCGCGGGCCGCGCCCTGGGCCTCGCCCTCGCGTCCGCCGTCGACCTCATCGACCCGGACGGACTCGTCCTCGGCGGCACCTACGCCGAACTGGCCGAGTGGCTGCTGCCGTCCGTCCGCGCCGAACTGGCCGACCGGGTCATGGTCCGGCCCTGGGCCCCTGAGGCACTGCGCCCGTCCGCCCTGGGCCGGCGCGGACCCGTCCTCGGCGCCGCGCAGACCACGATCCGCCGGATCATGGCGGACCCCACCCTGCTTCCGGCGGGGTGACCCGCGGCCCGGGCGCGAAGGCCCGCCCGTCCTGACCGACCACGAGGGCCGGCCGGTCACGGCCGTCGCGGTCCCCGGCGACGCACGGCGCTTCCGGGGCCGCCTGTCGGCAGGCGGCCGGTACCGGCTCTCCTGCCCGGACCCGGACACCGGGCACTGAACGGGGCACCGCTACGGCTGGTCGGGCGGGGGAGGGATCGTGGCGGTGTCCGGTGCCGGTTCCGGCCAGACGAGCAGGACGGGACACGGCGCGTGGTCGACGACGAAACGGGTCGCGGGGCCGAGGCTGTGCGGTCCGAGGCGGGTGCGGTCGCCGTCGCGTGCGAGGACGAGCAGCTCGGCGCCCTCGGCCGCCGCGACGACCTCGCGCTCGACGCGCCCGGTGCGCTCCACATGGGCGCAGCGCCGGCCCAGGCGGTCGGCCGCGGCGTCCAGGAGGTGCTGGGCGGAGGCCGCCGCCAGGGTCTCCACCCGGGTGCCGGGGTCCCTCTCGCGGTGGCCGCGGCCGAGCAGCCCGGCGAACGCGCCGTGCGCGACGCCCGGCACCTCCTGGCCGCTGACGTGGAGCAGGACGATCTCCGCGTCCTGCGGCGCATGCGTACGAGCGGCGTCGACACAGGCGGGCCAGGTGCCTTCGGTGATCCAGACGACGACGGTCACGGGCTCATCCCCTCGGGCTTCTCATGCTCCGATGATCTGCAGTGAACCCCACAGTGCCACCACGGCCACTGCCAGGGCGGCGGGCACGACGAGCAGTCCGAGGCGGGTGAACTCGCCCAGGCCGATGTCGGTGTCGTGCTCGCGGACGATGCGCCGCCACAACAGGGTGGCCAGGGACCCGGCGTACGTGAGGTTGGGGCCGATGTTCACCCCGAGCAGCACCGCCAGGACCGCCCCGGCGCCGGACGGGACGGCCAACGGCAGCAGTACGAGGGTGGCGGGCAGGTTGTTGATGACGTTCGCGAGGACCGCGGCCAGCGCCGCCGTGCCGAGCAGCGCGGGCAGGGAGGTGCCGTCGGGGACGAGGTGTCCGAGCGCGGAGGCCAGTCCGTTGTCGACGACGGCCCGGACCACGATGCCGAGCGCCAGCACGAAGGCCAGGAACGGCACGGCGGCCGAGCGGACGACCGCGACCGGTGTGGTGCGGCGTCGGACCAGGGCCCGGACGGCGAGCGCGAGCGCGCCGGCCAGGGCCGCCCAGGCGGGATCGACACCGATGACCGAGGTCAGGACGAAGCCGGCGAGCGTGCAGGCGACGGTGACGAGGGCGAACAGCGGCATCTCCGGTGCCGTCACCTCGGCCGCGGGCGGGGCCCCGGCGTCCAGGTCGGCGGCGAAGAACCGGCGCAGCACCACGTACTCGACGGCGATGGCCGCCAGCCACGGGAGCGTCATCAGCGCGGCGAACCGGGTGAAGGTCAGCCCGCTGGCGGCGAAGGCCAGCAGATTGGTGAGGTTGGAGACCGGCAGCAGCAGCGAGGCGGTGTTCGACAGATGGGTGCAGGCGTAGACGTGCGGCTTGGGCCGGGCGCCCAGCCGGGCCGCGGTGACGAACACCACCGGGGTGAGCAGCACCACGGTGGCGTCCAGGCTGAGCACCGCCGTGATCACGGAGGCGACCGCGAACACCTGGGCGAGCAGCCGCCGCGGACTCCCGGCGGACGTCCGGGCCATCCACGCCCCGCAGGCGCGGAACAGGCCTTCGTCGTCACACAGCTGGGCCAGCACCAGGACGGCGGCGAGGAACCCGATCACCGGCCCGAGCCGTTCCGCCTCGGCCCAGGCGTCCGAGGGCGAGATCGCGCCGGTGGCGACGACCAGCCCGGCCGCGGGAACCGCGACCGCGGCCTCGGGCCAGCCCCATGGCCGCACCACCGCGCAGACCAGCACCAGTACCAGCAGTCCGATGGACAGAGCTTCCGCGAACGACGTACTCAGGGTCCCGCTCCTTGCGACCGACGATGAGGGCGCCGACCATCGAACCAGAACCCCGAGGCCGCGGCGCATCGGCGCGGCCCCACGATACGCCCTGGTCACCGGCGTCTCCGCGAGGCCGGGCGGACGGGGCGGAGCCCAGCGGTCGAACGTCAGCGGTTGAACGTCAACCGCGGCGCCGCGTTGCGGGCGAGCGAGTGGGCCTGCTCCGGCCACCAGGTGCCGGCGGGCGGGTCGACGATGCCGTACTCGGGATCGATCGTGCCGCCGGTGTTGCGGGTGCAGCTGCCGTCGGACTCGCCGGGGATCTTGATCCACAGGTAGGCGTCGACGAGCGGGACGCCGGTGTCGGCGGTGGGGCGCGGACCGAGGCCTCGGCCGGGCGCGTTGCACCAGATCTCCGGGTCCCCGCTGTACTTGCCGGGCTCCGGGGCCCAGGCCCCCAGACCGTTGCGGCTGGTGTCGATGACGAAGTGGTGCAGAGCGTCGGCGGACGGGGTGCCCGCGTTCCGGTCGAACCAGGCGTCGGTCCAGCGCCAGGTGGAGGGATCGGCGGAGTCGACGGCGTTGCCGGGGGTGCCGTCGTTGGGCGCGGCGGAGGAGTAGTACTGCGTGGCGCACCAGTCGGTGTGGCCGCGCGCCGCCTCGGGGCCCTCGGTGGCGTACCACATGCACTTCGCTATCCAGGTGCCGTACCTGGCGTTGTGCTCGGTGGGGTGGGTGTTGGACACGTTCAGGGAGAAGCCGTCGCCGTACTCGACGCCGGCGTCGAGGAGCCGCCGGGCCATGTCGCCGACGGGCCGCCACAGGACGTTGCCCGCGTCCAGGTAGACCGCGCTCCGGGTCTTGGACTTGAGAGTCCTGACCGCGTAAGCGAGATCGGCGACGCGGGCCGCCGTGAGTTCGCCGGTCGGGTCCACGGTCGGCCCGCAGTCCCGGGGGAGGAGGGCCAGGCCGTCGGGCTCGACCACCACGACCGCCTTGCCGTCGCCGATGCCGGCGGCGAAGGCGTCGATCCACTGCCGGTAGGCGGCGGAGGAGGCGGCCCCGCCGCTGGAGTACTGGGAGCAGTCCCGGCCCGGCACGTTGTAGGCGACCAGGACGGGGGTCCGGTTCACCGCGCGGGCCTCGCGGACGAGACCCTTGACCTTGAGCCGTACCTGGTCGGGCGTGCCCTCGGTGAACCACTCGGCCTGCGGCCAGCTGGCGAGCCTGGCCATGTTCACGGCGTTCGCGAAGTCGCCGTTCCCGAGGTCGGCGAGCGCCTGCTTGGCGGCCTTGCTGTGCGGGTCCACGTAGAACCTCGTGGTGGGGGCGATCCCGCCGCCGGCGGGGGCGGCCTGCGCCTGCCCCTGCGTCGCGGTGAGGGCGGCACAGGCCACGAGCGCCGCGAGGGCTGCGGTCGCGCGGCGCCGCAGGCTGAATGGCTTCATGATGCTCCTGGTCGAAAGGACGGTCGAAAGGACGGGGGACGGGCGGGTGGGTGGTGCCTGTGGCCCGGTCGCGGGGCGGGGAGGTACCGGGCCACAGGAGTCCGAGCTCAGTAGCCGTAGATCATCTTGTAGGCGACCTCGGGGAGGAACTGTCCGGCCGTGGATCCCGTTCCGACGCCGCAGTTGCCGTCGGACTCGCCCGGGGCCTTGATCCACAGCAGCATCTCGGCTCCGCCTCCCAGCTGGGTGGGGGTGCCGATGCGGCGGCCCGCCGCGTTGCACCACTCGCCGTTGGCGCCGTTGCCGTTCCGGCTGGTGTCGACGACGAACGGCTTGGTGTAGCCGTAGCGGGCGGCCAGTTCGCCGTTGACGGAGTTGCCGTACGCGGTGTTCTGCGCGGTGGTGTAGTAGTTGGAGATGTTGAGGGAGAAGCCGTGGGCCCGCTGGAGGCCGGCTTCGTGGAGGCGCTGGGCCATCGTCGCCGGACTCACCCAGCCGGGGTTGCCGGCGTCGAGGTAGACCCAGGTGTTGGGCGCCTGGCGGTTGAACTCGGTGACGGCCCCGCTGATCATGCCCTGGCGTTCGCTGATCTGCGTCTGGTTCATGCAGCCGTAGTCCGCGAGGGAGTCCGGTTCGAGGACGACGACGGCCGGACGGCCCGCGATCCCGCCGGCGAACTGCGCGATCCAGCTCGCGTACGCGGACGGGGAGGAGGCGCCGCCTCCGGACTGCCCGCCGCAGTAGTCGCGGTGGTAGATGTTGTACGCGACGAGGACCGGCAGCTTGTCCGCGTAGTCCGCCGCCCCCACGTACGAGCCGGTGGCGGTGCCGATGGTGCCGCTCCAGGAGCCGAACCAGTGGGCCATGGGGGTGTTCGCGAGGGACGCGTTGATCGCGGACGCCCGGCCGTCACCGGGGTTGGCGGCGACCCACTGCTTCGCGCTGGAGTTGGGGTCCACATAGAACCCGCTGGTCATGCCGGTCGGATCCGCCGCGTGGGCGGACGGCGCGACGGCGAGCGCCAACGGCAGTGCGGAAAGGGCTGCCACGAGGGTGCGGATTCGGCGGCGCATGGCTGTACCTCGGTTTCCTGACGGCGGACGCGCCGCCCGCTCTCGTCCGGAGCGGGCGGCGCACGGGGACCTCGGACCTGTGGAGTGATTGGAAGCGCTCCCACTGGAAGCGGTCCCAGTACACACTCCGTACGCTTGGGGTTGTGGCCGGTATCGTGTGATGCCCTGTTCAGCCTGTCAAGTGGTCCCGTTTAACTTGCACTTCACATGGCGGAAAGAAAGCTTTACAGTCCTGGAACTGGAAGCGCTCCCAGACTTCCGTGCGTTCAGCCCGTGACAGGAAGGCAGCTCATGGCCGAAGGTGTGCCACGCCGTCAGTCGACGCTCGACGAGGTGGCCGAACTGGCCGGCGTCTCGCGGTCGGTGGCCTCGCGGGTGCTCAACAACGCCCCGCACGTCAGCCGCGCCAAACGCGAGGCCGTCGAACGGGCCGTCCACCGGCTCGGCTACGTACCGAACCCGACCGCACGCGCGCTGGCGACCCGTCAGACCGGTGCGGCCGCCCTGGTCGTCTCGGGGGAGGATCCGTCGATCTTCGCGGATCCGTTCTTCGCCCAGGTGATCGTGGGGGCCTCGGCCGCCCTGGAGGACGCCGACCTGCACCTGATGCTGTGCCTGGCCGCCTCCGAACGGGGGCGCAGGCGGGTGGAGCAGCTCCTGCGGTCCAAGGGGGCCGACGGCGTGATGCTGATGGCGCTGCGCGAGGACGATCCACTGGCCCGCATGGCCCAGGAGGCGGAGATGCCCGTCGTGTTCGGCGGGCGCCCGGTCGGTTTAGACCCCCGATGGTACGTGGACGTCGACAACGTCGGCGGAGCGCGCGCGGCGACCGAGCACCTGATCTCCGCCGGCCGGACCCGCGTGGCCACGATCTGCGGACGCCTGGACACCGAGGTCGGGCGCGCCCGGTACCGCGGATACCAGGACGCCATGCTGGCGGCGGGCCTCGAACCGTACCCGCCGGAAGCCGGCGACTTCACCGAGTGCAGCGGGGCCGACGCCATGGCCGCCCTGCTGGTGAACCGCCCTGATGTGGACGGGGTGTTCGCCGCCAGCGACAACATGGCCGTCGGCGCGCTGCGCGCGCTGCGCGAGGCCGGCCGGCCGGTGCCCGGTGACATCGCCGTGGTCGGTTTCGACGACCTGGCCGTGGCCCGGATGGCCGACCCGCCGCTGACCACGGTGCACCAACCCATAGAGGGTCTCGGACGGGAGATGGCGCGCATGCTCGTCGCGCTCATCAACGGACAGGACCCCACCCCGCTGATCCTGCCCACGCGCCTGGTCACCCGCGCCAGCGCCTGACGGGCACCACCGCGAGAAGCGCCCGGCCGCCCCCTGATCACCGGCCTTGACAGGCCGCCGAAGGGGCGGCAGGGTTCCGGTCGCCACCTTTTGGGAGCGCTCCCAGTCCGGGAGGAAGCCCGCGGAGCGCGTTCTCCCCGGGCCTGCGAAGGCCGCCCCCGCACCCCCCCCCGCGCCGACCGCCGTCGAGGCGAGGCCGTGCCGCACCCCTCCCCCCTCACCCCCCTCAACGCATCGAGGAGATGCCATGTCCCGCTCGTCCGTGCCGCGTGTCCGCATCCGCTCCACCGTCCTCCGCCCCGCCGTCCTCCTCTCGGCGGCCACGGCCCTGACGCTCGCCCTCACCGGCTGCTCGTCCTCCGGCGGCGACTCCGTCTCCGCCGACGGGAACATCACCCTGACCGTCGGCACCTTCGGGACCTTCGGGTACAAGGAGGCCGGTCTGTACGACGCGTACATGAAGCAGCACCCCGGGATCACCATCAAGGAGAACCCGACGACCGTCGAGGGCAACTACTGGACCGCCCTGCAGACCCGGCTCTCCGGCGGCGGCCTCGACGACGTCCAGGCCCTCGAAGTCGGCCGCATAGCCCTGGCCACCTCCGAGGAACTCGCCGGCGCCTTCGCCGACCTGTCCGACGCCCCCGGCGTCGACAAGAAGGACTACCTGCCCTGGAAGTGGGAGCAGGCCACCACCGCCGACGGCAGGACGATCGGCCTCGGCACCGACGTGGGCCCGATGGCCATCTGCTACCGCCAGGACCTGTTCAAGGCCGCGGGCCTGCCCTCCGACCCCGCCTCGGTCGGCAAGCTGTGGGCGGGCGACTGGGCGAAGTACGTCGAGGCGGGCAAGCGGTACCAGGCCAAGGCGCCCAAGGGCACCTTCTTCATGGACAGCGCCAGCGGACTGTTCAACGCCGTCGTCTCCAGCAGCCCCGTCCAGTACTACAAGGACGGCAAGCTCGCCTACAAGGACTCGGCCGGCGTCAGGACCGCCTGGGACCTGGCCGTCAAGGCCGTCCAGGGCAGGACCACCCAGGGCCTGAAGATGTTCGACACCCCCTGGCAGACCGCCTTCTCCAAGTCCACCTTCGCCACCACCGTCTGCCCCTCCTGGCAGCAGGCCAACATCCAGCAGTTCTCCGGCCCCGCCAACAAGGGCAAGTGGAACATCGCCCAGCCCCCGGCCGCCGGCAACTGGGGCGGCTCCTTCCTGGCCGTGCCCGCCTCCGGCAAGCACGTCGACGAGGCCAAGAAGCTCGTGGCCTGGCTCACCGCACCCGAGCAGCAGGCGAAGGTCTTCCGGAAGGTCGGCAACATCCCCGCCAACCAGGCCGCCTACGGCCTGCCCGGCGTCGTCGACTACAAGAACGCCTACATCGGCCCCGACGCCGCCACCGGCCAGATCTTCTCCACCGCCGCCAAGGCCATCCGGCCCGCCGAGACCGGACCGCACGCCCAGGACCTGACCGGCGCGTTCGGCACCGGCGTCCAGCTCATGGAGCAGAACGGCAAGAGCCCGGAAGAGGCCTGGAACTCCACCGTCCGCCAGATCGACAGCACCGTCCAGTAACCCTTCCCACCCCTCCCCGGCCGTCGCTCGCGGAGGAGAAGAGGCGGCCGGTCACCGGGGGGCCGGCCGCCCCTTCCCCCGTACCGACGCGACCGGCCGTGACCACCGAAGGAACCCGCCCGTGGCCTCCACGACCGCATCCAGCCGCACCGGCCCCGCAGACCGCCAGGACACCCAGCCGCCCCCGGCCCGCCCCGCCGGACCCTCGGCCTGGCGCAGCCGCCTGCACCGCTGGGACACCAAAGGCACGCCGTACGCCCTCGTCGCGCCCTTCTTCCTCGTCTTCGCCGCCTTCGGTCTCTTCCCGCTGCTCTACACCGGCTGGCTCTCCTTCCACCGGGTGAGCCTGTACAACGTGGACCGCGCCGAATGGATCGGCCTCGGCAACTACACGGACCTGTTCACCGGCCAGGTCAGCCACTACTTCTGGAACGCGCTCCTCAACACCTTCACCCTCGGCGTCCTGTCCACCGTCCCCCAGCTCCTCATGGCACTGGGCCTCGCCCACCTGCTCAACTACCGGCTCCGCGCCCGCGGGTTCCTGCGCACGGCGCTCCTCGCCCCGTACGCGACGTCCGTCGCCGCCGCCACCCTCGTCTTCGCCCTGATCTTCAGCCCCGAGGGCGGCATGGCCAACTGGTTCCTCGGACTGTTCGGCGCCGGGCCCGTGCACTGGGAGGCCGGCCGCTGGAGTTCGCAGTTCGCGATCTCCGTCATCGTCACCTGGCGCTGGACCGGCTACAACGCCCTCATCTACCTCGCCGCCATGCAGGCCGTACCGCGAGAGCTGTACGAGGCCGCAGCCCTGGACGGCGCCAACCGCTGGCAGCAGTTCGTGCACGTCACGATCCCCGCCCTGCGCCCCACGATCCTCTTCACGGTCGTCGTCTCGACCATCGGCGCCACCCAGCTCTTCGGCGAGCCCTACCTGTTCGGCGGCCAGAGCGGTCACCAGGGCGGCACCGACCACCAGTACGAGACCCTCGGGATCCTCATGTACGACCAGGGATTCCACTCCAGCATGCTCGGGCGCGCCAGCGCGGTCGCCTGGACCATGTTCGGCCTGCTGCTGCTCATCGGGCTCGTCAACGCGCTGATCACCCGCCGCCTGCGCGCCTCCCAGTGACGTGGAGTACGACATGACCACCACCGCATCCGTCCCCGACCGCCGTCACCACGCACCGGCGGGGCCGTCCGCCCGAGCCGGCCGGGCCGGTGGCCAGCACCGGGCCGGGCGACTCGCCCACATCGTCCTCGGACTCGCGGCCCTGGCCTCGCTGTTCCCGCTGTACTGGACGCTGGTCGCCGCCTCCACCGACAGCCACGCCGTCGTCTCCAGCCCGCCGCCGATGGTGCCCGGCGGCAACCTCTTCGACAACCTCGGCTACGTGTGGCACAACGCCGGCGGGCGCGGCATGGGCGTCGCCCTGCTCAACTCCACGCTCGTCGCCGGGGCCGTGACCACCAGCACGGTGACCTTCTCCGTCCTCGCGGGCTTCGCCTTCGCCAAACTCCGCTTCCGGGGGAAGAAGGTCCTGCTCGGCCTGGTCCTGTCCACCCTCGCCGTGCCCGCGCAGCTCAGCGTCGTACCGCTGTTCATCCTCACCAAGAACCTGGGGCTGGGCAACCACCTCGGGGCGCTGATCCTGCCCGTCCTGGTCACCGCCTTCGGCGTCTTCTTCATGCGCCAGTTCCTCTCGCAGGCACTGCCCACCGAACTCCTGGAAGCCGCCCGCGTCGACGGCGCCAACTCCCTGCGCGTCATCTGGCACGTCGTCTTCCCCGTCGCCCGCCCGGCGATGGCGGTCCTGGGCATGCTCACCTTCGTCCAGTCGTGGAACGACTTCCTCTGGCCGATCATCGTCATGAACGGCTCCACCAACCCCACCGTCCAGGTCGCCCTCGCCGGCCTCGGCACCGGCTGGTCCACCGACTGGTCCGTCATCACCGCCGGAGCGCTCATGGGCACCCTGCCCCTGCTCCTGGTCTTCGCCCTCTTCGGCCGTCACATCGTCGG
Source organism: Streptomyces sp. NPDC021012 (assembly GCF_044333355.1). Taxonomy (NCBI): domain Bacteria; kingdom Bacillati; phylum Actinomycetota; class Actinomycetes; order Kitasatosporales; family Streptomycetaceae; genus Streptomyces; species Streptomyces sp. NPDC021012. The sequence goes on along the minus strand of NZ_JBIRQU010000002.1, from coordinate 209,584 downwards.
CGGCATCACCCAGGGCGCCATCAAGGGCTGACCCGCTTCCCCCTCCTCATCTCCGACCGCCTCCGCCCAAGGGAGACTCCGCCATGCCCGCAACCCCCGTCACCGCCCCCGCCGCCGTGGAGCGACTGCACTTCCCGCCCGGCTTCCTGTGGGGCGCGGCCACCGCCGCGTACCAGATCGAGGGCGCGGTGGCCGAGGACGGCCGCACCCCCTCCATCTGGGACACCTTCTCCCACACCCCCGGCAAGGTCGCGAACGGCGACACCGGCGACCTCGCCTGCGACCACTACCACCGCTACCGGACCGACGTCACCCTGATGTCCCACCTCGGCATCCAGGCCTACCGCTTCTCCCTGTCCTGGCCCCGCGTCCAGCCCGGCGGCCGGGGCCCCGCCAACCCCGCCGGCCTCGACTTCTACCGCCGGCTCGTCGACGAACTCCTCGACGCCGGCATCCAGCCGGTGGCCACCCTCTACCACTGGGACCTCCCCCAGGCGCTCGAAGACGAGGGCGGCTGGACCGTACGCGAGACCGCCGAGCGCTTCGGCGAGTACGCCGCGCTGGCGGCCGAGGCCCTCGGCGACCGGGTCGCGCTGTGGACGACCCTCAACGAGCCCTGGTGCTCGGCCTTCCTCGGCTACGGCTCCGGCGTCCACGCCCCCGGCCGCACCGACCCCGCCCACGCCCTGCGCGCCGCCCACCACCTCAACCTCGGCCACGGCCGCGCCACCGCCGCCCTGCGCGCGGCACTGCCCGCCCACGGCCAGGTCGCGGTCTCCCTCAACCTGCACCAGGTCCGCCCGCTCACCACGGATCCCGCCGACCTCGACGCGGCCCGCCGCATCGACGCCGTCGGCAACCGGATCTTCACCGGACCGATGCTCTCCGGCGGCTACCCGGCCGACCTCCTCGCCGACACCGCCCACGTCGTCGACTGGAACACCCTCGTCAGGCCGGGGGACGAGGCCGCCATCGGCGCTCCCGTCGACCTCCTCGGCATCAACTACTACACCCCCGCCGTCGTCTCCGCCCCCGCCCCCGGAGCCGCGGCGGTCGCCCACGCCCACGGCGCGAGCGACCACTCCCCGTGGCCCGGCTCCGAGGACGTCAACTTCCACCTCCCGCCCGGCGACACCACCGACATGGGCTGGGCCATCGACCCCACCGGCCTCTACGACCTCCTCATGGCCACCTCCCGCGCCCACCCCGGCCTCCCCCTGGCGGTCACCGAGAACGGCGCCGCCTTCCCCGACATCCCCACGGCGGACGGCCAGATCCACGACCACGACCGGATCGACTACCTCCACCGCCACCTCGCCGCCGTCCACCGGGCCCTCGCGGACGGTGCCGACGTACGCGGCTACTTCCTCTGGTCCCTCCTCGACAACTTCGAGTGGGCGTACGGCTACGAGAAGCGCTTCGGAGCCGTCCACGTCGACTACGCGACCCAACTGCGCACCCCGAAGCGCAGCGCCCGCTGGTACGCCAGGACCATCGGCGCGAACTCGGTCCCGGGCCTCTGAGAGGCCTCGAAGGTTTCACCGGTGCCGGCGCGGCGCGGGCCTTCCGGTTCAGCCGGAGGCCTGCGGGAGGACCTTGAAGTCGGCATGCAGACGCCGGCGGTGGTCCACCTGCCGCACCGGGCCGGTGAGACGCACCCGGGCGGTCAGCCGCGGGTCCGTGCTGGAGGCGCTGAGCCGCAGCTCCAGCTCGCCGGGCTCCACGACGCGCGTCCCCGTCCGGCCGGTGAAGGACGCGAGGTCCGCGGGGACGACCGCGTGGACCCGCTTCCTCTCGCCGGGGGCCAGGTCGACGCGTACGTATCCGATGAGTCTCCGCACGGGCTGGACCACGGAGGCCACCGGGTCGTGCAGATACAGCTGGACGAGTTCGGTGCCGGGGCGGTCGCCGGTGTTCGCGACGGTGAGGGCGAGTCGTACGGCTCCGTCCGTGGGCACCTCGGTGGCCTCGACGGCCAGGTCGCTCCATGCGAAGGCGGTGTAGGTGAGGCCGTGTCCGAAGCCGAAGGCCGGCGTCGGGTCGATGCTGGAGACCTCGCTGCGGTGGCCGAGCCGGGCGGCCAGGTACGTGGACGGCTGGGCGCCCGGGTGGCGGGGCACACTGACCGGCAGCCGGCCGCTCGGGTCGGTCCGCCCGCTGAGGACCGAGGCGATGGCCGCGGTCCCGGCCTCGCCGGGGAAGAAGGCCTGCAGGATCGCGGCGGACTCGTCGGCCGCGCGGCCGAGCGCGTAGGGCCGGCCGGCCAGCAGGGTCGTCACGACCGGTGTCCCCGTGTCGAGGAGCGCGTCGAGGAGCTGCTGCTGCGCCCCGGGGAGGACGAGGGACTCGGCGTCGCAACCCTCGCCGCTGGTGCCCCGCCCGAAGAGCCCGGCGCGGTCACCGAGGGCCGCCACGACGACGTCGGCGCGGCGGGCGAGCGCCAGGGCCTCGGCGAAGCCCTCGGTCCCGGCGTCGTCGATGCCCGTTCCCCGCGCCATGAGGATCTCGGCGCCGGGGAACTCCGCCACGAGGGCCTCGTACAGGGTGGGCAGGTCGATGCCCGGGGGGACGTCGGGGTGCTGTCCGCCGACGTGGACGGGGAAGGAGTAGCAGCCCAGGACTGCCGTGGGGGCCTCGGAGTTGGGGCCGATCAGGGCGATCCGGCGCGGGGTCCGGGGGTCGAGCGGCAGCGTGCCGTCGTTGCGGAGCAGGACGACGGCCCGTTCGGCGATGCGGCCCGCCAGCTCGCGGTTGGCGGCCGGGTCCAGGTCGAGCGTGCCCCGCAGGCGGTCGGGGCCCGCCGTGGTGTCGGCGCCGCGCAGGGCCGGGGGGACCGGGCTCCAGTCGGGGTCGAGCAGCCCGAGACGGACCTTCTGCAGCAGGACCCGCCGGACCGCGCGGTCCACCAGCTCTTCGGGGACGTGTCCCTGCCGGACCGCGTCCAGGAGCGGGGCGCCGAAGGTCTTCACGGTGGGAAGTTCCACGTCCACGCCGGCGGCGAGGGCGGCCCCGGCCGCCTCGCCGAACGTGCCGGCGACGCCGTGCAGGGTCTTCAGGAACGCGATGCCGAAGTAGTCGGCCACGACGGTTCCGGTGAAGCCCCAGGTGTCCCGGAGGAGTCCGGTGAGCAGCCGGTCGTCGGCGGCCGAGGGAACGCCGTCGGTGTCGGTGTAGGCATGCATCACCGACCGGACGCCGCTCTCCCGGACCGCCATCTCGAACGGCGGCAGGATCACGTCGGCCAGCTCTCTGGCGCCCATGCCGACCGGGGCGAGGTTGCGGCCGGCCCGGGAGGCGGAGTAACCGGCGAAGTGCTTGAGCGTGGCCACGATGCCGGCGGACTCGAGGCCCTGGACATAGGCGGTGGCGATCGTCCCGACGAGGTACGGGTCCTCGCCGATGGTCTCCTCGACGCGCCCCCAGCGGGCGTCGCGGACGACGTCGAGAACGGGGGCGAGTCCCTGGTGCACACCGACCGCGCGCATGTCGCGGCCGATGGCGGCGGCCATCTCCCGTACGAGCGCGGGGTCGAAGGTCGCTCCCCAGGAGAGCGGGACGGGATGGGCGGTGGCGCCCCAGGCCGCGAAGCCCGCGAGGCACTCCTCGTGGGCGACGGCCGGGATGCCGAAGCGGTTCGCGGCGGCGATCCGCGCCTGTGTCCGCATCAGGGAGAGGGCACCGAGCGCGGGGTCGACGGGGACGGTCCCGAAGGGCCGGGTGAGCTGGCCGAGACCGTCGGGCAGCAGCTCGTCGAGGTCGACCGGCTCCTCCATGTCGTGCTGGTGCGGGGCGACTTCGGCGCCCTCGTCGGAGGCGCCGACCCACACGCCGTACAGCTGGGCGGTCTTCTCCTCCAGGGTCATCTCACGCATCAGCGCGTCGACTCGGGCTTCCGCGCTCAGCGCGGGGTCGCGCCAGGCGGGGTACGGGGCTTGGGTCTTGGCGGCCACGGTGTCGGTCACTTTCCTCCGACCCCCATCAGACCCTGGACCAGGGCGCGACGGGCGAACAGATAGACGAGCAGGATGGGGAGCATGGACAGGACGACGGCCGCGAGGAGGCCGGGAATGTCGACGCCGTGTTCCGTCTGGAAGTCGTAGAGGCCCATGGTGATGACCTTGTTCTCCGAGGACTGGGTGAGCACGAGCGGGAACAGGAAGCCGTTCCAGGCCTGGAGCGAGGAGAACACGACGATGGTGGAGAGACCGCTCTTCGACAGGGGCAGCACGAGCCGGCGGAAGATCGTCCAGGGGGAGGCCCCGTCGACGGTCATGGCCTCGTACAGCTCGGGCGTGATGTCCCGCATGACGCCGGTGAGGATCAGGGCGCAGACGGGCATGGCGAAGGCGGCGGTCGGCAGGATGACGCCGAGCAGGTTGTCGTAGAGACCGGCCTCGTTGATCAGGTAGAACATCGGGACGATCACGGCCTGGGACGGGATGGCGAGGCCGAGGAGGAAGAGCCGGAAGACCCGGCCGGTGGCCTTGCCGTCGTTGCGCACGATGGCGTACGCGAGCGGCGGTACGAGGAGCAGGACGAGGCCGACGACCGCGGCCGTGACGACGACCGTGTTGAGGAAGTACTGCGCGAAGCCGCTGTCGAGGTCGTTGACGTAGTTGTCGAGGGTGAAGCGCTCGGGGAGGGCGAGGGGGCCGTTCGCCGCGTAGTCCGCACGGGACTGGAAGGTGGCGACCAGCATGGCGTACAGCGGCAGGCCGACCACGAACAGCCAGATCAGCGAGCCGAAACCGGCGAGGACGTTGGGACGGGTCTTCATCACACGCCCTCCATGGTGCTGCGCATCCTGTCGTAGCCGGTCAGGCGCACCATGACCAGGGAGACGAGGGTGGCGACGAGGACGAGGAGCAGCGCGATCGCGGAGGCGGAGCCGAAGTCGAAGCTCTTGAAGGCCTTCTGGTACATGTAGTAGGCGCTGTTGGTGGTGTCGGTGCCCGGACCGCCCTGGGTGAGGATCAGGATGGTGTCGAAGGTCGTGAGCCCGCCGACCACCATCAGGATCATCGAGGTCACGACGGTGTTGCGCAGCTGCGGCAGCGTGATGTGGAAGAACTGGCGGACCGTGCCGGCGCCGTCGATCCGGGCGGCCTCGTAGAGGACCGCGGGGACGGCCCGCGCGGCGCCCTGGTAGATCAGCGTGTGCAGGGGTGTGAACTGCCAGGTGCTGACGAAGACGAGGACGCCGAGGGCACCGGTCTGCGTGCCGAAGAGGTTGCCGTCGCCGAAGAGCCACTTCGCCTGTGAGGGGACCCCGAAGTTGGGGTCGAGCACCGCGCGCCACAGGACGGAGACGGCGGTGATGGACAGCAGGAGCGGGACGAAGTAGATCGCGGAGAGCACGGCGCGGTTGCGCTGCCGGCCGGCGGCCCAGACGCCGAGCAGGATGCTGATCGGCGTCTGGACGACGACGCCGAGGGCGGTGAGGAGCAGGCTCAGCCAGAGGCTCTTCACCATCACCGGGTCGTCGAGCAGCCGGCTCCAGTTGTCCAGGCCGGCGAACTCCGGGGAGCCGAGGCCGTTCCAGCGGGTGAAGGACAGGACGACGACCAGGACGAGTGGGACGAGGGCGAAGAGACCGAAGAAGACGGCGGCGGGTGCCGCCCAGGCGAAGCCCGGGCGGCCCACACCGGTCGCGGAGCGGCTGGACCGCCCGCGCCGGACGCTCTTCTCGGTGCCGTCCGCGGTGGGGACTGCGACAGTGGTCATGTCAGGCGTTCCGGAGGTCGGGCCGCGCATCAGGCCGCGGGCAGGCTCTGCATGGCGGCGATGAAGGCGTCGGGGCCGGTCTGGCCGTTGAAGAACTGCTGGACGGCCTGGTGGATGGTGGTGGTGGCCGCCGGGGGATAGGCCTGGTCCCAGGAGAGCTGGAAGTGGGGGGCCTTCTTCACCAGGTCGTACTGGTACGTCGAGTAGGCGGGGCTGGCGGAGCCGGCCAGGAACTCGGGGGTGTTGGTGGTGGTGGGCAGGTTGCCGATGCCCAGCTGGCCCTTGACGAACCCGTCCGAGTACATGAGCTTCAGGAACTCGGCCACGGCCTCGGGGTGTTCGGTGTTCTTCAGGACCGAGTAGTAGTTGTTGGTGTTGCCGGCGAGGTTGCCCGGGGCGCCCTTGCCGCCCTCGACGGTCGGGAAGGTGCCGTAGCCGAGGTCGCTCTTCACGAAGTCCGGATAGGCGTCCTGGAGCGTGGAGTACTCCCAGGAGCCCATGAGCTCGAAGGCGGCCTTGCCGGTGGCGAGGAGGGCGGGGGAGCCGCCGTCGGTGAACTTGACCGAGTCGTAGTTGGTGCCGAACGCGCCGGCGTCGATCAGCTCCTTGAGCAGGCCGAGGGCCTTCTTGCTGTCGGCGCTCGCCCAGACGCTCTTGTCCCCGTTCACCGCCTTCTGGAAGAGCTCGGGTCCGGCCACCCGGTCGTAGACGTACTGGAACCACATCTGGGTGGGCCACTTGTCGCCGCCGCCGAGGGCGACGGGGGTGACGCCCTTGGCCTTGAGGGTCTTGACCGCGGCCAGGAGCTCCTCCCAGGTGCGCGGTGCGGTGACGCCGGCGTCCGCCAGGACCTTCTTGTTGCTGAACAGCAGGACGGGCTGGGTGCCGCGCATGGGTACGCCGTACGGCTTGCCGCCGACGACCGCGGTGTCGAAGACCGACGGCAGGAAGTTGGACTTGAGGCCGGGGTCCTTGGCGATGAAGTCGTCGAGCGGCATGAGGAGGCCCGCGTCGACGAAGGGCTTGATGCTGCCGCCGCCCCAGTTGAAGAACACGTCCGGCGCCTGCTTGCCGCTGATGATCGTCTGCAGCTTGGACTGGTAGTCGGCGCCGGGGATGGTGTCGAGGACCGCCTTGACCTTCGACGTCTTGTTGAACGTGTCGACGAGCTGCTTCTCCACCTTGTTGGTGGCATCGCCGTACACCAGGACGTGGATCTCGTCCGAGCCGCCGGCGGAAGCCCCCGAGCCGCCGCAGGCCGCCAGGGAGAGGGCCATGGCCAGCGACGCCCCACCGACGACAGCGGTTCTGAGGAGCCTTGTGTGCAGCTTCATCGCCCCACCTTTCGAAAGAGTTTCGATCCTGACTTCGAAACTTCCTGGCGTCGGACGCTAGGGTGGGCGTGGCGAACCGGTCAACCCCCCGGTGTGGAGTTATCAAAGCGTGACTATGTCGCTGCGTGGAGTGGTGCTTTATGCTGCTCAGATGCGAGATGGCGAGGAGAGCCGGCGAATCACGCTGGCGGAGGTGGCCCAGCAGGCCGGGGTCTCACTGTCGACAGTTTCGAAAGTCCTCAACGGCCGGCAGGACGTCTCGCCCGCCACGCGCGTCAAGGTGGAGCGGCTCCTCGAAGAGCACGCGTACCGCCGCACCACTCGCGTCGCCAGGGAGGCGCCTCTCGTCGAACTCGTCTTCCACGAGCTCGACAGCGCCTGGTCGATGGAGCTGATCCGCGGAGTGGAGAACCTCGCCAAGGCCCACCAGGCGAGCGTCGTGCTCACCGAGAGCGGCACCCGCCACGCCCCCGCGCCGGACTGGATCGAAGGAGTGCTGCAGCGCCGGCCGATCGGCGTGGTCCTGGTGTTCTCCTCCCTCCCCGACGCCGTCAAGCGGCAGCTCGACGCGCGGTCGATCCCCTTCGTGATCGTCGACCCGGCGGGCGACCCCGAACCCGACGTGCCCTCCGTCGGCTCCGCGAACTGGTCCGGCGGCGTCGCCGCGACCCGCCACCTCGTCGACCTCGGCCACCGCCGCATCGGCATCATCACCGGCCCCGAGGACATGCTGTGCTCCCTGGCCCGGCTCGACGGCTACCGGTCCGCCCTGAGCATGGCCGGCCTGGACCACGACGCCGCCCTCGTCCGGTTCGGCGACTTCCACGTCGAGGGCGGGTACGAGCGGGCCATGGAGCTGCTGCGGGCGCCGGAACGGCCCACCGCCATCTTCGCCGGGAGCGACATGCAGGCGCTCGGCGTCATGGAGGCGGCCCGGGTGTGCGGGCTGCGGGTCCCCGAGGACCTGTCCGTCGTCGGCTACGACGACGTGATGATCGCGCGATGGTCGAGCCCGCCCCTCACCACGGTCCACCAGCCGCTGCGGGAGATGGGCGAGGAAGCCGTCCAGATGCTGCTCCGCCTCCGCGCCGGGGAGCCCTCGGTGACGCGCATGGAACTCGCGACCAGCCTCGTCGTCAGGAAGAGCACCGCCCCGCCGCCGGCGCGGAAGCGCTCCCCCAGGTGAGACGGACGACGACGAAGGGGAGCCGGGACCGCCCCGGCTCCCCTTCACGGTGCGGGCGCGCTGTGGCGGGTCAGGTGCGGATCCAGTGCTGGTCGGCGCGGTCGTTGCGGTCCCACAGGTTGACCCGGGTGCCCTCGACGGTCTCGGACCGACCGCCACCGCAGCCCGACCTTCGACGGCTACTCGCCGGAGAACCTCGAACTGGGTTCCTACGGATGGCGCGCCGGCCGCGTCCGGGCCGCGGGAATCGCCCTGCGGGAGGGACTGCTCGGGGTGGCGCTCGCCGACGTGTGACCACGTGACGTGGAGATCGGTCCACGACGGCCGACGGCCCCGGGCGTGCTGGACAGCACGCCCGGGGCCGGTCCGTGTTCTGGTGTCAGGCGAGACCGAGGAGGGCGCGGACGCGGTCGTGGGGGAGGGCGGGGGTGTGGTGTCCCTGTCGGCCGGTCATGGGTTCGTTGGTGACGAGGGCGTTGAGGACGGCTTCCTCGACGCACTGCACGGCCGCTTCGTAGAAGGGGTCGATGCGGCCCCAGGGGACGAAGCGGAGGTGGTCGTAGTCCTTCTCGGTGGGTTCGCCTTCGGGGAAGGTGCTGTTCAGGGCGCCGGCGTTGGCGGTGGAGAAGGCGAGGAAGATGTCGCCGGAGAAGTGGCCGCCGCTGGTGCCGGTGCGGCCCAGGCCGAGGGCGGCGCGGCGGGCGAGGGCCTTGCACTGGCCGGGGAGCAGGGGCGCGTCGGTCCCGAGGACGACGATGACGGAGCCCGCCCCGCCCGGTGCGCGGCCGGGTGCGCCGGCCAGGTCCCGCTGGAACCATCCGTCGTCTTCCAGCGGGTTGTCGTCGAGCAGGGAGCGGCCCACCGCCGTTCCGGCGATGACGAGTTCGCGCCGCTCGCCGAAGTTGGCCTGGACGAGGGCGCCGACGGTCCACGTGTCCGGCCCGTACGCGACCGTACGCGAGGAGGTTCCCGAACCGCCCTTGAAGCCGTAGCAGTTCATGCCGGTGCCGCCGCCGACCGAGCCCTCCTCCAAGGGGCCGGAGGCGGCCGCGTCGAGGGCGGCGACGGCGTGTTCGGGGCGGACGTGGCGGCCGTTGATGTCGTTGAGGTAGCCGTCCCAGGTCTCGGCGACCACGGGGAGCATCCACTGCGCGGCGAGCCGCGGGCGGTTCTCGGCGACCCACTGGTCCACGCCGGTGTGGACCGCGCCGACGGCGTGGGTGTTGGTGAGCGCGACCGGCAGGTTGAAGCCGCCGGACTCCTCGATCCAGGTGGTGCCGGTCATCTCGCCGTTGCCGTTGAGCGAGTACCAGCCGGCCGCGCAGGGCGTGCCGACTCCGTCACGGCCTCTCGGCAGCAGGGCGGTGACGCCGGTGCGGACGCCTTCGCCCTCGATCAGGGTGACGTGCCCGACCTGGACGCCGGGGACGTCCGTGATCGCGTTCCAGGGGCCGGGGGTGCCGTCGAGCGGGATGCCGAGGGCACGCGCCCGGGGACGGCCGGAGGGAGTGTGGTGGGCGGGGAGGGGCATGAGCGGGGCTCTCTTCCGAGAGGTGGCCAACTTGTTAAATCGGAATTTAAGAACTGCTCCACAAGGCTGTCAAAAGAAGGATCACGCTGTTTTAATGGAGTGATACTTCGCAAGGCGATCGAGAAGGCGGTGCTCGTGGGGAGCGGCAGGGGCAAGGGCAAGGAAGCCCGCATGGCGGAACTGGCCGGGGCGGTGGAGCGGGCGCTGCTCACGCGGGGGCTCGCATCGCTTCGGCTGCGGGACGTCGCGGAGGAGGCGGGCGTCACCCCGGCCGCGCTGTTGTACTACGGCGATCTGGACTCCCTGGTCCACGAGACCTACCAGCGGGCCATCGAGCGCTTCGCGCGTGAACGCGAAGAAGCCGTCGAGGCCCACCCCGACGCGCGGGACCGGCTGCGCGCCTGCATCGACAAGGGAGTGGCGACCGGACCGGACGACACGCTCACACGGCTGCTGTTCGAGTACTGGCCGCGCTGCCTGCGCGACGTCAGGGCCGCCACGCTCGACAGCTCCCTGACCGAGCGCCAGGTCGCGATCTACTACGGCATCCTGCTGCTCGGCCAGGCCCAGGGCCACTTCACCCTCCAGGACCCACCGCTCCAGCTCGCGGCCACCTTCCTCGCCCTGGAGGACGGCTTCCAGATGGAGGTCCTCGCCGGCCGCCGCTCCCGCACCCAGGTGATCGCCGCCCTCCACGCCTACACCCGGGCGGTCACCGGCTGGACCCCCTGAGGCCGGATCCGCCCTGCCCCGCCGTATGCCGGTCCCGTCGGTGAGGGGACTCCGGGAGCGGGGTCGCGCGTGCTGGTCACGCCTCGTCCGGCCGTGCCGCTCCGGATGCTTCGGCGGCGATGCGGTCGAACTGGGCCCCCATCGCCTCGGCCAGTGCCTGTGCGGCGGAGAGGGGGCGGACCATGACCATGAAGTCGTCGATGAGGCCCTGCTCGTTCACGTGGAGGAAGTCGCAGCCGGTGATCGCGCGGTCGCCGACCCGCGCCTCGAAGACGAGGGCGTGGTCGCGGCCGTCCTCGCCGGTCGTCGCCCGGACGTAGCGGAAGTCGGTGAAGACGCGGGAGGCCGCGCGGAGGACGGCCGCGGTGACCGCCTTGCCGGGATAGGGCTTGAAGGCGACGGGGCTGGTGAAGACGACGTCCTCGGCGAGGAGTGCCTCGATCGCCGCGTGGTCGTTCGCCTCGACGGCCTGACGGAAGGACTTCATGAGCATCTCCGCAACTAGTCAACTAAGTGAGTAGGTGAGGAGGAGGCTAGTGGTGGGGGACGGCCGCGTCCAGCCCCGACGGAAGGGCGGCCGACCGCCGGGCCCGCGCGCGTGCCCGGTCGTACGGGCGCGCGGCGGGCCGATCGGGGTCAGGACAGCTTCTTGAGGAGCTCCGCGGCGAGCGGGGCGGAGGAGGACGGGTTCTGGCCGGTGACCAGGTTGCCGTCCACGACCACGTGCGGCGCCCACGGCTCGCCGACCTGGACGTCGAGTCCGGCCTCGACGAGCCGGGTCTCCAGGAGCCACTTCGCCCTGCCGGCGAGACCGGCCTGGGTCTCCTCGGCGTTGGTGAAGGCGGTGACCTTGCGGCCGGCGAAGACGTTCGAACCGTCGGCGTCCGTGGCGGCGAGGAGCGCGGCCGGGGCGTGGCAGACGACGCCCAGCGGCTTGCCCGAGCGCAGGGTGTCGACGAGCAGCCTGCCGGAGGTCGCGTCGACGGCCAGGTCCTCCATGGGGCCGTGGCCGCCCGGGTAGAAGACGGCGTCGTAGTCGGCCAGACGGACGTCCTTCAGGTCGACCGGGTTCTTGATCTCGTCGATGGAGGCGAGCGCCGCGGCGACCTCGTCCGCGCCTTCCTGGCCGCCGTTGGCCTCGGGGCTGAGGCTGCCCGCGTCGACGGTCGGGACGACCCCGCCCGGCGTGGCGACGACGACCTCGTGGCCGGCGGCCTTGAACGCCCGGTACGGGGCGACCGCTTCCTCGGCCCAGAAGCCGGTCGGGTGCTTGGTGCCGTCGGCCAGCGTCCAGTGGTCGACACCGGTCATCACGAAGAGGATCTTCGACATGCGTGAGCTCCAGGGAAGGTGGGCCTGTGTGGCGATGTCTTCGACCCTAGGCAGGGAACCCATAGGTTTCCAATGAAGAAGCCAATGCCTCCCATAGGGAGGTCAATGGGTCCGGCGCCGGCCCGACCCTCCGCGGAGCGTGGAGTCGGCACCGCGGGCGCGGTGGTGCGGGCGGTGCCGACCCCTCGTCACGTACTCGCCCGGTCGGCGCCGTCCCGGAGGGTGATCGCCCGTACGGGGCAGGCGCGTACCGCCTCGCGTACCAGCGTGCCCGAGCCGTCCTCCCGGCCCGGGACCACCATCCCGAAACCGTCGTCGTCCTGGGTGAAGACGTCAGGGGAGGTCAGCGCGCACTGCCCCGCTCCGATACAGACGTCCGCGTCGATCGACACCCGCGTCCGCACCGCTTCCTCGGCCATGTTCCGCACCTCTCCTCTTGTCGGGTGACTCACCATGCGACGGGGAGCTCGAGCATCCCCTGAATCGTGTCGCCCGGTTTGAACGGGATCTCCTCGGCGGGCACGGCGAGCCGCAGCCCCGGCAGCCGGCGCAGGAGCGTCCCGAGCGCGATCTCCAGCTCCGCGCGGGCGAGGTTCTGCCCGAGGCACTGGTGGATGCCGAAACCGAACGCCACGTGGTGGCGGGCCGGCCGGTCCCAGTCGAGGGTGTCCGGATCGCTGTAGGCGGCCGCGTCCCTGTTGATGACCGAGGTCGAGAAGACCACGCCCTCACCCGCGCGGATCACCGTCCCGGCGACCTCGATGTCCTCGCATGCGATCCGCAGCAGCCCGTCGGCGATCGACAGGAACCGCAGCAGCTCCTCGACCGCGGCGGGCAGGAGCCCGGGGTCCTCCCGCAGCTCGGCCAGCCGCTCCGGGTGGCGCAGCAGCGTGTACGTGCCGAGCGAGATCATGTTCGCCGTGGTCTCGTGGCCCGCGATCAGCAGGATCGAGGCGAGCTGCACCAGCTCCTGGCGCCCGGGACCGCCGTCCTCGGACGCGCGTGCCACCAGGTCGTCGAGGACGCCCTCGCCGGGCTTCAGGCGCTTGCGGTCGATCAGGTCGCCGAGATAGCCCTCCAGCTGGTCCAGCGCGTCCCGGGTGTCCGCGCCCGTCGGGCCGCGCAGCAGCCGCCGCGACTGCTCCTCGAAGAACTCGTGGTCCGCGTACGGCACGCCGAGCAGGTCGCAGATGACGATCGAGGGCACGGGCAGCGCGAACGCGCTCACCAGCTCGGCCGGCGGCCCCTGCGCCTCCATCGCGTCGAGGAGCCGGTCCACGGTCTCCTGGATGCGGGGACGCAGGGTCTCGGCCCGCTTGAGGGTGAAGCTCGGGATCAGCATCCGGCGCTGGACGTTGTGCTCGGGGTCGTCCCAGCCGAGCAGCGCCGCGCGCCGGTTCCTGCGCGTGGCCGTGGCGCGTTCCGTGGGCATCGGGAAGCCGTCACGGGTGGAGTCGGTGGACAGGCGCCGGTCCGCGAGGAGCGAGCGGGCGGCGGTGTGGCCGGTCACGAACCACACCTGCTGCCCGTCCCAGAGGGTGACCCGCGACAGCGGGCGCTCCTCCTCGGTCCGGGGGTAGGCGGTGGGCGGGTGGTAGGGGCAGGTTCGGTCCTGGGGGAACGCCACGGCTTTCGTCACGGGGGCCTCGCTGGTCCGAATAGGTGGCAGGGGCGGTGGTGCGGTCTCCACTACATGCCTCAGGCATCTATTCGGTCTACACATAGTTCGGCCATTCCACCGGAACGGACGCATCCCCTACGACAGGGGCGTCACCCCCTCCCGCGACAGCGGCCGGAGTCCGGCGTCAGGACGGTGGCGACAGCGGGATGACGGCGGTCAGGACCGTCCCCTCGCCCGGTGCCGACTCGATGGTGAGGGTGCCGCCGAGCTGCCGGGCACGCGCGCGCATGGCGGGCAGACCGTGCCCGCGTACGCCGCCGGGCTTCTCGACCGGGTCGAAGCCGCGGCCGTCGTCGGCGATGTCCAGGACGACCTGATCGTCCAGGTGGCTGAGGGTCAGGGCCGCGGCGCCGGCGTCCGCATGCTTGCGGATGTTGGCCAGCGCCCCCTGGGCGATCCGCAGCAGCGCCGCCTGGACGCGGTCGGGGAGCGCGGTCGCGGGCGTGCCGTCCTGGTGGAAGCGGACCTGGAGGGTGTCGGAGGACTCCCGTTCGGCGAGGGCGCGCAGCGCCTCGGCGAGACCGCCGCCCCCGGCGAGGTCGGCGGGCGCGAGGTCGTGGACGAAGCGGCGGGCCTCGGCGAGGTTGAGCTCGGCGATGGACTCGGCGGTACGGATGTGCCGGCGGGCCGCGTCCGGGTCGCTGTCCCAGAGCCGGTCGGCGGCCTGGAGCAGCATCTGCTGGCTGGACAGGCCCTGCGCGAGGGTGTCGTGGATCTCCATGGAGAGCCGCTGGCGCTCGGCAAGGGTGCCCTCGCGCCGCTCGGTCGCGGCCAGTTCCCGGCGGGCGCGGACGAGGTCGATGATGACGGTCCGCAGCCGGTCGGCCTGCCGCTGGGAGTAGATGAAGACGGCGGTGGCGACGGCGGCCACGGCGGGCGGCGCGAACACCAGGTTCGGGTCGAAGCCGAACCGCAGCCGCAGCTTCACCTGCGCGCCCACGACGATCGCGGTGAGCAGGGCGACCAGGATGATCGCGGACCGGGTGCGCAGGGACCGCAGGCCCGTGTAGAAGAGCGGCACCGCACACCACCCGAAGCTCGGCGCCAGGGCCACGAGGGTGAGCCAGGCCCCGATGACGGCCGCCAGCCAGAGCCCGTGGGCCGTGGTGAGGGCGGTGCCGCGCCCCTCGGCCCGACCGCCCCGCCCCTCGGTCTGGCGGGGGCCGAGCACCGGACCGAGTACGTACAGCAGGGCCAGTACGACGGCGAGGGCGATCACCCACGGGGTGCCCGGGGCGCCGGGGTGGACGAGCAGGTACCGGGTCAGCGAGGAGCACAGCAGGACGAAGAACGCCACGTGCATCACGGTCGCGAGCCAGCCGGCGTCCGGGTCGGCCGCCTCCGTGTCGACCGGCGACCGCCTGTCCATCCGCACCGTCCGCTCCTCGCCACCGACTGTTCTTTTCTGGGCCCAGGCTAGTCGGACGCACCCGTTCCGCATCGACCGATCGGTTGACCCCCGTGTCGTCCGCCGGGTGCGCCGACCCCAGCCTGCAGGCCGACCGGAGAGGGCCGTGACCGGCACCAGGATGGATGTCAGAGCGGGAACGCGGAGCTTCCCGAGCCCCCGAGGGGGGTGATGCCCAAGGAGCTGATGATCGTGAAGAAGACGACCCTGCGCACCCGTGTCCTGACCGGTACCGTCGCCGCCGGCGCGCTCGCCGCGGGCCTGTTCGGCACCGTCTCCGCGAACGCCGCCGCCCCGGCCGCCGCTCCCGCCGCGGTCATGGCCGACGCGGACAACGGCAACACCATGACGTCGACGCACCTGACGATCGAGGCCGCCACCAAGGCCGCCCAGGCGACCCTGCACGCTGCGGAGAAGGAGAACCAGCGGGTGTCCGTCGCGGTCGTGGACCGCAACGGCAACACGATCGTCACCCTGCGCGGCGACGGCGCGGGCCCGCAGTCCTACGAGTCGGCCGAGCGCAAGGCGTTCACCGCCGTCTCCTGGAACGCCCCGACCTCGGTCCTCGCCGGCCGCCTGGCCAACGCGCCGACGCTGAAGGACATCCCCGGCACCCTGTTCCTCGCCGGCGGCGCCCCCGTCACCGCCAAGGGCGCCCCGATCGCGGGCATCGGCGTCGCCGGCGCCCCGTCCGGTGACCTGGACGAGAAGTTCGCCCAGGCCGGTGTCGCCGCCCTGGCGAAGTAACCCCCGATCGGCACGGATCACGAAGAGGGACGACAGGATGGACGACCCCAACAGCCGACTCCTCGCAGCTGCCCGCCGAGGCGACGCCGACGCGGTCCGGGCCGCCCTGGAGGAGGGCGCCGGGGTGGAGGCCCGCGACGAGGAACTGCGCTCCCCGCTGCTCCTCGCCGCGCTCGGCGACCATGTGGAGGCCGCCCGGGTCCTCGTCGAAGCAGGCGCCGACCCGAACGCCCAGGACCGCCGCCACGACAGCGCCTGGCTGGTCACCGGTGTGACCGGCAGCGTCGAGATGATGCGTACGCTGCTGCCGGCCGGACCGGACACGAGGCTGCGCAACCGCTTCGGCGGCATCTCGCTGATCCCCGCGAGCGAGCACGGCCACGTCGCGTACGTACGAGCGGTGCTGGACGAGACCGACACCGACGTCGACCACGTCAACGACTTCGGGTGGACGGCACTCCTGGAGGCGGTGATCCTCGGCGACGGCGGACAGCCCCACCAGGAGGTCGTGGAACTCCTCCTCGCCGCGGGCGCCGACCCGGACCTCGCGGACATGGACGGCGTCACGCCCCTGCGGCATGCGGAGCGACGCGGCTTCGACAGGATCGCCGCCCTGCTGAATCCCCGCTGAACCTCGACGAGTTCCAGCCGGTAACCTCCTGCCTCATGATGCGCGCCTGGATCTTGCCGGTACTGCTCGTCCTCAGCGGCTCACTCGTCGCGGCGGGTCAGATCGCCAGGGGCGGCCCCGGCGCAGGCGCCGTGCTGCTCCTGGTGTTCCTGCTGCTCGCGTGGATGAACTCGCCGCTGGTCTTCCCGAAGTCGATCGGCGCGCTGGAAGCGCGGCGCCGCAGCGCGGCCGACGGCCGGCCGATCGTCTTCTGGCGGCCGGGCTGCAAGTACTGTCTGCGGCTGCGCATTCGCCTGGGCCGCAGTGCCCGTCAGTTGTACTGGGTGAACATCTGGCGCGATCCGGACGGTGCGGCGGTCGTGCGGGCGGCCAACGACGGCAATGAGACCGTGCCGACCGTCGTCGTGGACGGCCGGCCGTTCACCAACCCCGATCCCGGATGGGTGCGCGAGAACCTCTCGCCCTCCGTGTGACGGGTCAGCTCGGTCCGTTCTCCGTCCACGGGCGGAGCTTCTCCGGGTTGCGGACCGCCCAGATGCGGGTGATCCGGCCGTCGGTGAGGTCGAACGCCGCCACGGTCGCGGTGACGCCCGCGTTCTGCGCGACCAGACCGGGCAGGCCGTTGACCGTCCGCTCCAGGAGGGTGAGCCCGGGGGCCTTGTCGGCGATGTGGACGAGGTACTGGGCGATGAGCCCGCTGCCGACGACCGGGCGGAGCGCGGCGCCGATCAGACCGCCGCCGTCGGCCGTCATCGTGGCGTCGGGGTCGAGCAGACCGACGAGGGCCTTGATGTCCTTGGCCTCCCACGCCTCCTTGAAGTGCCGTACCAGAGCGGCCTGTCCGGCCACCGGCACGGTCGGGGTCCGGGAGGCGTCGACACGTCGGCGGGCCGAGGAGGCGAGCTGCCGGCAGGCCGCCGGGGACCGGCCGACGATCTCGGAGACCTCGGCGAAGGGGTACCGGAAGACGTCGTGCAGGATGAACGCCACGCGTTCGGCCGGCGTCATCGACTCCAGGACGACGAGGAACGCCATGTTCACCGACTCGTCCAGGGTGACCCGGTCGGCGGGATCGTCCGGTTCGGATGCCGCACCGTCGGCCCGCACGCTGGACCACTCCGTACGGTCGGGCAGCGGCTCGGGTATCCACGGTCCGACGTAGCGCTCGCGCCGGACCCGCGCCGAGCCCAGCATGTCCAGGCAGACCCGGCCGGCCACCGTCGTCAGCCAGGCCCCGGGCGAGTCGACGGCCTTCCGCTGCCGCGGCGACATCGCGTACCAGCGGGCGTACGTCTCCTGTACGGCGTCCTCGGCCTCGGCCAGCGAACCGAGCAGCCGGTAGCCGATGTTGATGAGCCGGCGCCGCTCGCCGACCACCACGCTCAGGTCCGGCTCCGACCGGTCGTGCCCCGGCTCGGTGATGGTGCTCATGATGGCGACTGCCCCCTGGTTCGTCCCGCCTCGTCCGATCCGTCCCGTCGACGAACACCGCACCGGAGATCCGGGGCGGCCCCCGCCTCACATTTCACGGGCCTGTGTCGTCGGACGGACGAGACACTATCGAGCCACCGCCGCGAGGCAGAACAAGAGGACCGAGTCATGGCCACCACCGCACAGACCACGGCAGTCCGGAGCACCGGCAGCCGCACCTTCGTCCAGGTCTCGATCGCCCTGCAGACCCTCACCCTCTTCTTCCAGGCGACCACCGCCGGACTGCTGCTGGCCTCGCCCCACACCGAGGTGCTGCACAGCGTCGGCGCGCGCGTGACGTACGGCGCGACCATGCTGTACGTGCTGGCGGCGGTCCTGGCCTGGCGGCCGGGCGGCGGCTCGCCCCGCCCGATCCTGTACTCGACCGGCTTCCTCGTCCTCTCCTCGGTCCAGGTCGTGCTGGGCATCGCGCACAAGCCGGCCCTCCACGTCCCCCTGGGCGTCCTGATGTTCGGCCTGAGCGTGCTGGCGCTGGGCCAGACCCTCGTCACCCGTCGGCAGGAACGATCCGGCGCGGGACAGCGGTAGAGACCGCCCGGACCGCGCCCCGGCCGTCCCCACCCGCGCGGAGCCGCTCTACTGTGATCCACATGTCTGCCCCTGCCCCTGCCCCCGCCTCTGCCCCTGTGCCTGTTCGTGCCCTCGCCCACCGGCCGTTGACGACCGAGGCCGTCGCCGAACTCGTGGAGCTGCCGGCCGTACCGCCCGTCCCGGACGACTCCGACGCCGTCGACGAGGAGGTGGAACGGCGGGGTTGGGTCTGGGAGGACGGGCTCGTCTGCGAGTCCTTCCGCACCGCGCACGGCCATGTGCTCTGCACCGACGTCGTCAGCCCCTTCGGGTGCCCGGAGGCCAGGACCTTCCTGGTCTTCGGGGAGGTGTACCCCGTCGACCCGCACGACGAGGACATGGCCAACGCCTCGTGGCTGTACGGCCTCGTCGACCGCTGGCGGGAACAGCCCGGCTGGATCGGCAGCAGGCCGAGTACGGCCGAGGAGTGCGAGGCCGTACTCGCGCGGGCCGCGCGGGTGGTGACCGAGCACCTCGGCGCGGCGCCCGAGAGGACGGCCCCGTCCGCCGAGAGCCTGGTCACCGGGCCGCCCCTGACGCACCGCGTCTGGCGCACCGCCACCCACGCCCTGGTACTGGGACCGGCGCCCGACAACGGCCCGTACGGCTACCTCACCCACCTCCAGCTGTCCTCCACCCCTCTCGACTGCGGTCCCGAACTCCCGCCCGCCGAGGACGAGGACGGCCTGGCCGCGTGGATCGCCGACCACATCGACTGGTGATCCCGCAGCGGGCCTCCGGGCGTCAGCGGGGCTCCGGAGCCGGCCAGGCGCGCGGGTAGGGCACGCGCAGCGACTCGGCCGCCACGGGGGTGTGGTCGGCCGCCGCGCGCAGCCGCCCGTCGCGTCGGACGATGCCGCCGCCGGCGAGCATGGACGTCACCAGCTCGGTGGCGAGCGCCTCGGGCGTGAGGCGCAGGAGGCGTGCGGCGTCGGTGAGCCACGCGCGCGCATGGAGGTACGGTTCGACCTCCTCGGAGGGGATGCCGTCGCGGATCATGAGGGCGAAGGCGAAGATCCGGCGGATGCCGTACCAGACGGCCCCGTCGGGGTCGTCGACGAGCCGTCGGCCCCGGCGCAGGGCGGCGGCGAAAGCGGCCCCGGGGTCGGTCGGGACCGGCCCGTGGGACGGCAGGACCACCCGTGGACCGAGAGCGGCCATCCGCTGGAGCGAGGCCAGCGCGGTGGCGGCCGCGCCGGGCCCGTCGAGGGCGAGGTTGACCCAGCCGACGTCGTGGTCCGACAGCGCGTCGCCGACCACGAGCAGCCGTTCCTCCGGCTGCCACAGGGCCAGATGGCCCGGCGTGTGACCGGGCGTGCGGACGACCTCCCAGTCGGTGTCGCCGAGCCGGAGGACCTGCCCGTCGTCGAGCGGCACGTCCACGGTGTACGGGGCGACCGGCTGGTCCAGGTACTCCGCCGCGCAGCAGCAGGGGTCCCGGCGGGAGAGCGCCTCGGCCTCGGGGGCCCCGGCGGCGATGCCCGCGCCGGAGGCCTGGAGCAGGGCGTTGCCGCCGACGTGGTCGGAGTGCCAGTGCGTGTTCACGACCAGGTCGATCCTCCCGGCCAGGGCGCGGGCCCGGTCGGCGGTCTGCCGGGCGTGACCGACGAACCCGGAGTCGACCAGGGCAGGTCGCTTCCCTGGGAGCACGAGCGTGTGGGCATCGGGGAACGGCCTCTGCCACCAGATCGCCCAGGACGGCAGCGACGGAGGGGAGGAAGGCCGCCGACCCACGGGTCGGGCGGCTCCGGTCTGCGGGCTCACTGCTCTGCTCCGTTCACGTGGATCGGCGTCTGCCGCCCGGGGCGGCGACGGGTTTCCGTCCGCCGGACCGCACATCGGCCCGGCGGCGACGGGTTTCCGTCCGTCGGACCGCGCATCGGCCCGGCGGCTACGAGCTTCCGTCCGCCGGACCGCGCATCGGTTCGGTGGCGGCGGGTTTCGGCCCGCCGCCGTCCCTCAGCTCCCGGAGGTGGCGGTCCGTGCGATGCGTGCCAGGGTGGTGCGCATCCCGGCCCGGTTGAGGGCGACCCGGCGGGCGGGGTTCGACCCGGCGAAGACCGTTCCCAGCAGTTCGGCGACCCGGCCCCGGGCCCCGCCGGTCCGCAGGTCCTGCCAGAACTCGGTGATCCGTGTCCCCGAGCCCTCCGGTTCGAACCGGTAGCCCCAGCGGGCGATCGGCAGTCCGAAGACGCCGATGTCGAAGACGAACTCGCTGTCCGGGCGCATCCGGGTGACACGTCCGATGGTCGGCCAGAGGAACGGCCCGCGCCGGTTGAGGCCGACGAACCGGGTCCCGGTCCGCGCCGGAGGCCGCAGCACCCACACGGACCGGCACTCCGGACTCCAGCGCCCCATGTTCCGCAGGTCCGACACCAGCCGGTAGACGACCGCCGGCGGCGCGTCGACGACCGTGCTCTCCTCCAGGCTCCACTGCCGATCCATCGCCCGCTCCCCTCGCACCGCCCGACTGTTACCGGTCGGTACGTTAGCGGGAGCGCGGACCGTCTGTCCCCGGATCCTCCGTCATGATCGACGGGAGGCCTCCCGGCGGCTCAGGCCTCGACGTCCTGCGGGTACCAGCGCAGTTCGACCGTGTTGCCGTCGGGGTCCTTCACGTAGACGGACTGGGCGGAGCCGCGGGCTCCCCAGCGCGGCACCGGGCCCTCGAGGACGTCGAACCTGCCCGAGTCGATGACCTCCTGCCAGTCCAGCGGGTCCACGACCAGGCAGATGTGGTCGACATTGGACTCGCCCCGGGGGCGGGAGAAGAGGTCGATGACGGTGCTCTCGTCTATGCGGACGGACGGGAACGACACCTCGCCGGCCCGCCACTCCTCCACCCGCTCGGGCGCGAGGCCCAGGAGGCCGGTGTAGAACTCCAGGGCCTTGTCGACGTCGGTCACGTTGAGCACGAGGTGGTCGAAGGCTTTGACTCGCATGGTGGGTTCGGCACCTTTCTGGGTTGCGTCTCGGCCAGACGATCATGTCACTGCGGGAGCCGTGATCAAGGGACCCGGCCGACCGGAATCCGGACGGGACGGCTCCGGCCCTTGATCCGGGACCGCCTTGCCTCGCGCGACGCGACAGTGCTCTCATGCTCGCTGACACGCAGTCTCGCTGAGCGGGGGCACAGTGACAGAGGGGGCACGGGCGGGCGAAGTCGTCGGCGGCCGCTACCAGTTGGTCCAGTCGATCGCCGCGGGCGGCATGGGCCGCGTCTGGAAGGCGTACGACGAGCGCCTCCAGACCGAGGTGGCGCTCAAGGAGCTCTGGCTGACCGGCCCCCTGGCACCCGGGCAACGAGCCGAACTGCTCAAGCGCGCCGAACTGGAGGCGCTGAACGCGGTGCGGCTCCGCGACCACCCGAACATCGTCACCGTCCACGACGTCGTCATCGAGAACGGCGTCCCCTGGATCGTGATGCAGCTGATCTCCGGCGGGACACTGGAACAGCGCCTGAGAACGGGACCGTTGCCCGTCGCCGACGCCGAGGCGATCGCCTCGGCCCTGCTCGACGCCCTCGACGCCGCGCACCGCAACGGCATCGTGCACCGCGACGTCAAACCCGCGAACGTCATGATCGGCCAGGACGGCAGGATCCTGCTCGGCGACTTCGGCATCGCCGCGCCCGAGACCGGCACCGGCCTCACCTCCACCGGGGCCGTCATCGGCTCGGCGCCGTACCTCGCCCCCGAGCGGGCCGCCGGGCTGCCCGGCAGGGCGAGCAGCGACCTGTTCTCGCTGGGAGTGACCCTGTACGAGGCGGTGGAGGGCGTCTCCCCGTTCCTGCGGGACACCTGGGCGGCCACCGCCGACGCCGTCCGCTTCGAGGAGGCCCCGCCGATGCGCGGCGCCGGCCGCCTCGAACCCCTGATCACCGCCCTCCTCGTCAAGGACCCGGCGGCCCGCCCGACGGTCGCGGAGGCGTCGCTCCTCCTCAAGGGGCAGGGCCCCTCGCGGCCGAGGACCCCTACGGAGATCGTGGCGCCGCCGCAGGCCTCCGGGGCCGCGTCCTCCAAGGCGACGCTCAAGGTCACCAACAACGGGGACGACCCGATCCGCCTCCACCTGGGCACCGATCACCTCGGACTGGTCCCCGGAGGCCGGACCGTCAGCTTCGCGACCGAGCCCACCAACGCCCGCAGGCTGCGGGTGAGCACCGGGGACCTGGCCGGCGCGTCCCACGTCCTGCGGCTCCGGCCCGGCCATCCCGTGCACCTCACCGTGACCGTGGAGGACGGCAAGCCGGTCGTGACCGGCGACGGGATCGTGCGACGGCCCGCACAGGTGCGCGAAACACCCCGACCGGCGGTGCGCCCCGCCGCCCCGGCCGTCCAGCGCCCGAAGCCTGCGACCACGTCGAAACCGACCTCCGACGACGGCGTATGGGGCGGCTTCGTGTTCTTCGCGCTGCTCCTCGCCGCCCTGGGGTACTTCAACAGTGCCGCCTTCTCCGGCTGGGTCAGCCACTACCTGCACGGCTCCACGACCTCGTTGGAGAGCGGCGACTGCGTCTATGACGACACCCGCGAGCAGCGGCCCGGGTATGTGGTGGTGCCGTGCCAGGCGGCTGCCGCAGAGTACGAGGTGCGCGACAAGATCGGGTACGTGGGCCAGCCCTGTCCGGAGCCGATGAAGGTGGTGTGGATCGCGCCGGACAGTTGGTGTGCCGAGAAGAAGTGATCCTCAGGGCACCCGCCACCGCGTCAGACGTGCAGCTCGGGCGGGAACCCGGTCCAGCGCAGCTCGGCGGGGAGGTGGCCCGTGTCGTTGAAGAACAGGACGGCCGGGGCCCGGCCGGGCGCGTAACGCAGGACGGTCAGGGCGGCGTTGGCGTGGTTGATGCCCATCCAGCGGGCCTTCGGGGCGTCGAGGGCCTCCCGGACGAGCCAGGCGATCAGGAAGTTGTGCGTGATGACGAGTTCGTGGCGCGGCTGATCGCCGTCGACGGGGCCGGTGAAGCGGGCGACGGCCTCCGCGGCGAGACCGGGGCCCTGTTCGCGCTCCTCCGCCGGGAACCGGGCCAGGAACCCGAGCAGGGCGTCGGCCGACTCCGCCGGCAGCTCCTCGCGGCGCGGCACGTACGGGATGTAGTCGCCGGCCGCCGGGGACATCCGCAGGGGAACACCGTCGAGCTGCTCGTGGACGAGCCGGGCCGTCTGCTCCGCGCGCGGGAGCGGCCCGTGGTGGATCGCCGCGAGGGGAGCCTTCCGGAGCCGCTCACCGAGCAGAACGGCCTGGCGGCGGCCGCTCTCCGTCAGCGTGCTCTCGTCCTCGGACGCCTCACCGTGGCGCGCCAGGTACAGGTAGCGGGCGGCGGTTTCCGTCATGCTCGGCTCCTTCGACAGGCTGGTGATCTTGCGAACGTCGGGAGGGACGTGGCCCGGCACGGCGCGGTTCCCCCTGGATGCTTCCTCGGCCCGTCGCCTAATGTCCCGTGTGGAAGGCGACCGGATGCCGACCAGTGGACTGCAAGCGACTTCGAGGGGTGTTGTGGATCTCGGTTCTGTGTTCATCGCGGTGGCGGGCGTGGCGGGAACGCTGGGGGGATCGCTGCTGACCCAACGCGCCTCCGAACGGGCGAGACGCCGGGAGATAGAGCTGGTGCGGGACCACGAGGAGGTCAGCGAGAGCCTGGCTCTCCGCCGCACCTGCTACGTGGAGCTCAACCGGGACGCACGTCAGTTCACCACCGCGATCAGCCAGTTCCTGCACGTCATGCAGGAACGCCGGGTGGAGGAGGCCGATCGCGCGGAGCTCGACGAGGCGAAGAGAACCCACCGCGACACGTACTCCCAGGCCCAGTTGATCGTCCCCGACGACGTGCTCTCCTGCGCGAGTGCGGTCAACAAGGCCCTGAACAGGGTGTACGGCCAGGTCAAACGCCTCGACCGGGAAGAGCCCAAACCAGGGGAGACGATCGCCGGCGCGTTCAGCGCCCAGGCGGAGGTCTGGGAACTGCTGAAGGTCCTGAGGACCTTGATGCGCCGAGACCTCGGAGTGGCCTCCGCGAGCGACGACGCGCCGGCGCGTCTCCCCGCGCAACTGACCGATCCTCGAAGCTGACGTGGGCGCGCTCGCCGACACGAAGGGAACACGAACCACGGTGACAGACCGTCACTCTCCCGATGCGCCGACCGTGGTGCGGCTCACGGGCTACACGAAGAGCGACCAGGCCGAGATCCTCGGCGACGGTGCCGATCCCTTCGGCGTGGCGGACGCCGGACTGACCTGGCTGCCCAAGAAGGAGCACTTCGGCATCAGGCGGAACGGCCGCCTCGTCGCGCACGTCGGTCTGCTGGAACTCCCCCTGTCGATCGACGGCGTCGGGACGCGGGCGGTGGGCGTCGGCGGCGTGGCCGTCGCACCGGACCTACGGGGGCACGGGCTGGCGCGGGCGGTCGTGTCGGCGGCCCTGGACCACGCGCGGGCGATGGGACCGCGGTACGGGCTCCTCTTCTGCCGCCCACCGCTCGTCCCGCTCTACCGGCGGCTCGACTGGCGAACTGTCGAGCGGGACGTCCACGTCGAACAACCCGAGGGAGCCGTGATCATGCCGCTGCGGACCATGTGGACGCCGCTCCACGACGATGCGACCTGGCCGGCCGGGGAGGTCCGCCTCCTCTCCCTCCCCATGTGAGGGATCCCCTCCCCGTGTGAGGACTCACCGGCTTTCCGTTCCCACCGGTCTGCGCAGCAGGTACGCGGCGGCCGAGGCGACCAGGAGCAGCATGCAGCCGGTGAACGCCAGGCCGGCGTGTTCCAGGCCGAGGGGTTCGGACAGGAGGCCGACTCCGATGACCGGGATCGAGATGCCGGTGTAGGCGACCACGAACAGGGCCGAGATCACCGCCGCGCGCTGCTCCACGGGCGCGGCCGCGGCGACGGCGGACAGGGCCGCGCGGAAGGAGAGGCCCTGTCCGACCCCGCCGACGAGGGCGGCGAGGACCACGAGGGCGAGGAGTTCCGCGGAGAGCGCCACCGCCAGGAAGACCAGGCCGGCGAAGAGCACGGCACAGCCCAGCGGCAGGGACCGGGACACCCCGAAGCGGCCGACGGCGAGCTGTCCGGCGGTGGAGGCGAAGAAGGCCAGGGCGACGATCAGCCCGCTCACCGCGTGGTTGTCCACGTGCAGGAACCGGGCGAGGAAGGCGGGACTGACCGAGGTGAACACCCCGAACAGGGCGAACCCCGCGAACGAGGCGATCGCCGCCGGCACGAACACCGGGCGCACCCGGGCGGGCAGGGCCGGCCGCTGGGGACGTACGGCGGTCAGGGGCCGCGGCTCCCGCACGGTCTCCGGCAGCCGCAGCAGGACGAGGGCCGACACGGCCACCAGGGCGAGGTGCACGGCGAACGGAAGCAGCAGAGGCTCGGGGGCGTACTCCGCGAGCAGTCCGGCGAGCAGGGGCCCGCAGCCGAGACCGCCCATGTTGGCGGCCGTCGCCACGAGCGTCGCCCGCGACTGGCCCCCGGGCGGGGCGAGGTCCATGACGTACGCGGTGGCGGCCCCCGTGAACAGGCCGGCCGACAGGCCCGAGAGCAGCCGACCCGCGTACAGCCAGCCCAGCCCGTCGGCGGACAGGAAGCAGATCGCGCTCGCCGCCGCGAACCCGAGCCCCCACAACAGCGTCGGCCGCCTGCCGACCGTGTCCGAGGCGTTGCCCGCGAGAAGCAGGACGCCGATGACCCCGAAGGCGTACACGGCGTACACGACGGTCACCGTCAGCTCGGAGAAACCGAACTTCTCCTGGTACAGGGGATAGAGCGGCGTCGGCAGCGTGGTGCCGGTCATCCCCACGACGAACACGGCACCGGCCAGCAGACACCGGAGCCACCCTTGACGATCACCCACCATGCCGCCGACCGTAACCCCGCCACCCGCCCCCGCCCGGCAACGCGACGCCCGCGATCGGGTCATCGACCGTGCCGGCCCAATGCCGGGGCAGACTGTGCCCATGCATGGATGGATCTGGGCGGGCAGCGAACCCGGCCCCGCACTGTACGGACGCCTGCGCGTCGAGACCGAGGACCTCGGGCCGGCGCACTGGCTCACCGAACGCCGCCCCGGGCACGGTGACTTCGGTACCGTCGCCGATATCGCCGCCCCCGGTTTCCCGGCGTACGCGCGCGTACTGCACCCCGCGGCTCTCGACGAGGCCCCGGTCCGCTGGGACACCGTCGCCGCCGCCCACGGACGACGGGTCGAGGCGCTGACGGACTGGCACGAGGTGATCGGCGCGGAGCGGTTCTACCAGAACATGGGGGAGTACGGCCTGCCCGGCGTATGGGACGAGCACCCCGGCGAAGGCCCCACGCCCGGCGGCGTCGCGCGCGCCCTGATCCCCGTCCTCGCGCGGCACACGGCCACGCCGGAACGGTGCTGGTACGGGCTGTGGGACGGGTACGGCCGCTGGGACTGGCACGGCGTCCCCACCTTCCCGACCCCCGAGAGGGAGGAGATCCTCCTGTCCGGAACGCTGGCCGACGCCGTGTCCCCCGAACTCCTGGACGAGTTCGCCGAACTCCCCGACCTGTGGTGGCCGCAGGACCGCGCCTGGTGCGTGGGCGGCGACGTCGACCTGGTCAGCACCTACGTCTGCGGCTCCGAGGACCTGATCGCCGACCTGCTCGCCACGCCCGACCTGGAAGCCCACCGGGTCACGGCGACCGACCGGGTCGGCTGACACCCCCCGGCCGACGCCGCCCGGACGTGTCGGTCGTCGATCGCGGTCGTCGCCGGGCGGCTCGGGAGCTCCGCCGGGGCGGTGGAGAAGCGCGTCGGGAACGTCTTCGCCGAGCTCGGCCTCCCGCCCGACGGGGCCCGTCACCTTCGGGTACTCGCCGTCCTCGGCCAGCTGAGGGGCTGACGGCGCCCCGTCGCACGCTTCCCGGGGGTGGTGCCCGCCCCACCCCCGGGCCTGTGGCCTGCTCCAGTGACCTCGCGGCGCTCATGCGCGACGGTGGTCGGCATGACCACGGCATCACACCGCACGGGCCCCGCGGCCCCGTCGCGACCGGCGACCGTCCACGGCCGCGCCCTTGCCCTGCTCGGTGCCGCGGCTGCGGCCCTCACCGTCGCGTTCGTCCTCCTCCCGCGCACACTGGCGGCACGCGGGACGGGCGGCGGACTCGGCGAGAAGGAGGCCCTCGCCGCGGCCCTGCGGGAGGCGTTCGTCGCGTACTGGCGCTCCGGTGAACGGGGGTTCCCACCGGACCTGGACCGGGTCGTCACGTACTGGTTCCGCTATCACGTCGCCAAGGCCGTGATCGCCGCGCTCCTGCTGGCCGTTCTCGTCGCCCTCGGCGTTCTGCTCTGGAAGGCCTTCCTGAAATCCCCCCTCGGCGCGGGAAAGGGCTTCGCGTTCGCGACGGCAGGCGTTCTCGCCACGGCGCTCGCGCTGCTCTCGCTGGCTGCGGTGACGGCCAACGTCCAGGGTGCGGCGGCGCCCTTCGCCTCCCTTCTGCCGATGCTGCCGACCGGCGCGACCGAGGGCGAACCCGCCGACGCGCTCGACCGGATCCGACAGAGCCTGGCCGCCGCTCCGGGCGCCGGTGACCAGGTCTCGCCCGCCCTTGACGTGATGATCGGCGACTTCGCCCGCTACCACGAGGCCATGGCCGTGATCGCCGCGGCCGTGGCGGTCGGCCTCATCGCGCTGAGCGCGCTGTCGTGGAGGCGGTTCAGGAGGACGGCGCCGGCCGATCGGCGGACGAGGCGCGCGGTCGGGGCGCTCGGTGTCCTCTCGGTGCTCTCGTCGCTGCTCGTCATCGTCGTCGCGATGGCGAACACGACCACCGCGGCGGACCCGCGTCCGGCGCTCCTGGCCTTCTTCGAAGGAGGCTGGTGACCAGGGGAGTTCGGGTCGGTTCCGTGCCGGACGGCGACTCGTGTGCGGAATCCCCTTGCGCAATGGTCAAGAGTCGTTGACCATTGCTCACATGCCTACCGACGATCTTCCCGAGACGTTTCGCGTCACCACGGACGAGCAACTGCGCGCCGTATCCAATCTCACGCGCCACCGGATCATGGCCGTGCTCCGCTTCGAGCCGGCGACGATCACGCAGATCGCCGAGCGCGTCGGCCTCGCGAAGGGGAGCTCCAGCTATCACGTGCGCCTGCTGGAGCGGGCCGGCCTGGTGAAGGTGGTGCGGACGAGGAAGGTGCGGGGGGTCACCGAGCGGTACTACGCGATGGCCGCACGGTCGATCGTGCTGCCCGATCCGGGCGAGGGAGGGCCGGACGTGCTGATGCGGCACGCGGTGGCGGACCTGGAGGCGGCGCCGACGGATGCCGAACGGCACGTGGGAATGATGCATCTGCGCCTCACCGAGGAGCAGTTCGCGGAGCTGGGAGCGCGGCTCGAAGCGCTGGCGATCGAGTACCGGGAGCTGTCCGATCCGTCGCTTCCGGACGCCTCGCTCGTCTTCGCGCTGTTCCACCCGGCACCGATCCGCCAGACCGAAGGGGACGCCAAGTGACCTCGGGAATCCAGAAGCTGCCGACCGGGTTCGGGCGGCTGTGGACCGCGCAGACGGTGTCCTCGCTCGGTGACGGGGTGACACATGCCGCGCTGCCGCTGCTGGCGCTGACGCTGACGCGGGATCCGATGGCGCTCGCCGTCGTCACGGCGGCGGGGACGCTGCCGTGGCTGCTCTTCGGGGTGCTCGGCGGTGCGCTGGTGGACCGCTGGGACCGCCGGCGCACGATGTGGGTCGCGGACGCGTCACGCGCGGCGTTGCTCGGGATCCCCGCGGCGGCGGCCGTGCTCGACGGCCTGAGCATCCCGCTGCTCGCGGCCGTCGCCTTCTTCCTCGGCCTCGGCGGACTCTTCTTCGACACGGCCGCCACGGCCTATCTGCCCGATCTGCTCCGCCGCGACCCCGCACTCCTGGAGCGCGCCAACTCCCGTCTGCGCGGGGCCCAGACCGCGATGTCCGGTTTCGCGGGGCCGCCTGCGGGCAGTGCGCTGCTCGCGCTCGGGCGGGCGGTTCCGCTGCTCGCCGACGCCGTGTCGTTCCTGCTCTCCGCACTGCTCGTCCGCACGCTGCCCGTCATGCCCCGGCCCGTTCCGGAGGCCCGCGAGTCGCTGCTCCGGCAGGCGCGGGCCGGGGCCTCGTACGTCTTCCGGGACCGGGTGCTGCTCGGCCTCGCGCTCCGCCCGGCGGTCGGGAACGTCGCCTTCCTCGCCGTGGAGACCGTCCTCGCCCTCTTCGCGCGCGACCGCCTCGGCATCGACACCTACGGCTTCGGTCTGCTCCTCACGGCGGAGGCCGCCGGCGGCCTGCTCGGCGCGGGCATCGCCTCCTCCCTCGGCCGACGACTCGGCACCGGCACCGCGCTGACCTGCACGGCCGCCGTCGAAGGGCTCGCCATCCTGGGTCTGGCCGCTGCCCCGAACCCGTACGCGGCCGGGCTGGCGCTCGCCGTCTGCGGGGCCGCCATGGGTGCCACGATGGTGCTCGCGCCCTCCCTCCGGCAGGCGATCGTCCCCGCCCACCTCATGGGCCGGGTCGCCTCCACCTCCCGCATGCTGGCCATGTGCGCCGCCCCCGTCGGTGCCTTCCTCGGCGGCTGGCTGGCCACCGCCTACGACATCCGCACCCCGCTCTACGCCGCCGCCGTGCTCCTCCTGGCGATGACGGCCGTCACGGCGTCCATGACCAGCAACCGCCGCGTCGAAGCGGCCCTGCGTGCCGCCGCCCCGGCGGCCGAGGAGCCCGCCCGGGAGAGCGCCTCCGGCGTGGCGTGACGCCCGCCTCGCCCGTCGGCGCGTCCCTCAGTCCGACTCGTCGGCGCGCAGGGTGAGCGCGAGGAGACCGGGGAAGCGGGCGTCGAACTCCTCGCGGCGCAGCCGGTTGAGCCGCTTCGGCCCCTGGTCGCGCTGTTCGACGAGGCCGGCGCCGCGCAGGACGGTGAAGTGGTGGCTCTTGGCGGCCCTGCCGACGGGCACGTCGAAGTTGCTGCAGCTGAGCGTCCAGTCGGGCTGCGCGGCCAGTTCGCGGATCAGCTGGATGCGCACGGGGTCCGCGAGCGCGGAGAGCGCGGTGAGGAGGGCGACGTCGTCGGGGTGCGTGTGCACGGGAGCCGCACGGTGCCCCGCGCCCCCGGTCTGCTCCGGCATTCCGTCCACTCCTCCGCCGAGATCCGCTTGCCCATTGTTCGATGACCATCATACAGTGCGAGTGTTCGCTTCCCGTTGAACACTCAGTCCGGGCCTCCCGTCCGGGCTCTCCTCCGAAGGTGGTTCGTCCATGCGTGCGATCGAGTTCCACGAGTATGGCGCTCCCGAGGTCCTGCGACTCGTCGAGGCCACGGCGCCGCTGCCGGGACCGGGCCAGGTGGCCATCGACGTCGCCTGGGCCGGAGTGAACTTCGCCGACGTCAAGGCGCGAGCGGAGGGATACCGGGTCGACGAACTGCCCTACCGGCCCGGCCTGGAGGTCTCCGGGCACGTCCGGGCCCTCGGTGAGGGAGTCGACGGTCTGGAGGTGGGCCAGGAGGTCGCCGCCCTCGTCGCCGGCGGCGGATACGCCGAGGTCGTCCTCGCCGAGGCCCCGGCCGTCTTCCCCCTCCCCGAGGGCCTCGACCTGCGGACCGCGGCCACCCTCCCCACCGTCCTGCCGACCGCGCACGCCCTGATCCACGAGGTGGGGCGGCTGCGGGCGGGGGAGAGCGTGCTGGTGCACGGGGCGGCGGGAGGCATCGGCACGGCCGTCGGCCAACTGGCCCGGGCGGCGGGCGCCGGAGCCGTCTACGGAGTGGCCTCCACCGAGGCGAAGGCCGCGTACGCCCTGAAGTACGGCTACGACGAGGTCTTCCGGCCCGACACCTTCGCCGAGGACGTCCGGCGGGCCACCGGCGGCCGGGGAGTCGACCTCGTCCTCGACCCGCTGGGCGGTGACACGCTGCGCCGCGGCCTCGGCGCCCTCGCCGTCTTCGGACGCCTGGTCTCCTTCGGCAACGCCGGCGGCGAGACGCCCTGGCAGGTCGGCCAGACCGAACTGTACGGCCAGGGCCGTTCCGTCGCGGGCTTCTCCGTCCTGTCCCTCGCCCAGACGGCACCCGCCGCCGCGCGCGCCCTGACCGAACGCGCCCTGCGCGCGGTCTCCGAGGGGGCGGTGACCCTCCCCGTCACCGCCGAGTTCCCCCTGTCCGAAGCGGCCGCAGCCCATGAACTCCTGGGCGGCCGCGGTTCCACGGGCAAGCTGCTGCTGCGTGTGAAGGACTGACGACGACCGCCGGACCGTCCGTCCGGGGTA
This sequence comes from Streptomyces sp. NPDC021012, assembly GCF_044333355.1. NCBI lineage: Bacteria > Bacillati > Actinomycetota > Actinomycetes > Kitasatosporales > Streptomycetaceae > Streptomyces > Streptomyces sp. NPDC021012. The sequence continues at coordinate 177,951 of NZ_JBIRQU010000002.1, read as the reverse complement.
CGGATTCACAACTGGTGGATCCAGGCGATGACGAACACGGTGCCGGCCACCGACGAACCCAGCAGGGCCAGGGCGGGCCACGGTCCCACCCTGAGCCCCCACATCCCGCCCGCCAGGCGGGCGTGCAGCCGGTTCAGCAGCCAGAGGACCCCCAGGGCGGCGGCCGCGAACGGCAGGGCGACGAGGAAGTGCACGACCCACGCCCCGTCCCAGGTCGGCCCGCCCCAGGAGTGGTCGTAGGGTCCGTGGTCGACGAGGGGGTAGAGCACGCCGCGAAGGACGAACAGCACCTCGATGCCCACGGGGACCAGGGCCACCAGCCCGAGCGGCACGCACAGCAGCGCGTGCGCGAGCAGTCGCCACGGGCCGGGCTGCCGGGGCGACGACCGCGCCGCCGGTTCCTGCTCACCGGCACGTGCCCACCAGGCGCGCGCCCTGTCCGTACGCCCGACCGCGACCGCAGCCGGCGTCAGCACGGCGGCCGGCAGCAGCGCCGCGGCGTACCCGACCCGGCGCGCGAACCGCGCCGGGAGGACACGTGAACCGGATCCCGAAGGCCGCTCGTCGCGGGCGCGCCGCGACGCGAGAAATGACATGACCGTCCCCGTTCTCGTGAGCGTCGGCCGTTGCCGACGCCCGGAACGGTAGGGAGGGGACACCGGCCGGCACGTCACACCACGGTGCCGGTCCGACCCCGTACCCGAGTAGGGGGTCAGTCCCGGCGGCGGAGGTCGAGCATGCAGAGGACCTTGTCGTAGCGGCGTTCGCCGACGGCGACGAACTCGGGCAGACGGCCGTACTCGGTGAAGCCCAGCGACCGGTAGAGGCGCAGGGCGTGGGTGTTGTCGCCCCGGGCGTCCAGGGTGAGGACCTCGATCCCCGCCTCCCGGGCGTCGCCGATCAGGGCGGCCGTCAGCGCCCGGCCGACGCCGAGACCCTGGACGGCGGCGTCCACCGCCACCTTCTCGAGGTCGGCATGCGGGCGATGGGTCGGCCGGGCGTAGCGGAGCCAGTACCCCAGGCCCACGATCCGGCCGTCGAGGCAGGCGACGCGGAGGGACGCGTCCCCGGCGCGCACGGCGGAGACGACGTGGTCCAGAAGCTCCGCCACCTCGTCCCGCGAGGGCGGCTCGACCCAGCCGAGCGCCGCACCCCCGCTCACCAGCTCCGCCAGGATCCGGTGGGCCGAACCGGCGAGACGCGCGTGCAGATCCGGGTCGGACAGGAGGCCCGGGGCGTCGAGGACGACGGGCTGAGCGGTGGCGTCATGAGGGAGGGCCGAAGTCATGATCGTCACCCTATCCACCCGGGGGCGGGGCCGGTCGTGAGGTCCGAGGCCGGTCGGACACGCGCGGATCAGCGCTGATGCCGGCGCTTGCGGTTCGGCCGGTGCGGGCGGACGAAGGCGTCGAGACCGCCCACGGCCGCGCGGATGTGGGCCGGTTCGCGCGGGACCGTCCCGCCCGCGCACCACCAGGACACCTGCCCGTCCGCCTCGTGCGGATGCATGCCGATGCCGTGCTCCCCGCAGAGGGGCCACGCCTGCCAGAGGAGCTCGGTCACCGTCTCCTGCGCGGCGTCGGCGACGGCGGCCAGGGCCCGGGCGGGGTCGTCCGCCGACCACGGGCCCAGGGAGTTGCCCTGCCACTCGCCGTTCGGCATGGCGACGTAGACGTACTCGGTCTCGTCGCCCTCGTCACCCTCGTCCGCGGGAAGTCCCAGCAGCTGCAGGGGTTTCCGGTCCGGCAGGGTCGCCGCGAGATCCCGGTTGACGAGCGCGAGGGCCTCGTCCCACAGCGGGTAAGCACCGAGAGGCACCTGCCGGGGCCGGGACGCTTCGAAGAAGGGGCTCATGGACCCCATTCTGCCCGGCGGGCGCCGAGGCCCGGCCCCGCGCCCCGGCCCTCACCGGGGCCGGGGCGCGGTCCGGTCAGGTCACTCGCCGGAGTCGATGGTCGGCCGGCGCAACTGCACCTCGGCGCCGGTCTGCTTGAAGGACTCCGCCGACACCGGGACGAGCACCGCGTCGCGGTGGAAGTCCCGCAGGTTCGTCGACCCGCAGCTGATCATCGTCGACGTGAGCTTCGCACGGGTCCGCTCCACGTTGTCGTACAGGCTGCCCGCGTAGGGCACGTAGCCGTCGACGCCCTCCTCGAAGACCATCTGGCCGCGCTGACCGTACCGGGCCGCGTTCTGCGCGCGCCGCGAGCCCTCGCCCCAGTACTCCTTGTACCACTGGCCGCCGATCTGCATCTTCCGCGACGGGCTCTCGTCGAGCCGGGCGAAGTAGCGGCCGAGCATGATGAAGTCCGCGCCCATCGCCAGCGCCATCGCCATGTGCGAGTCGTTGAGCAGACCGCCGTCGCAGCACAGCGGCACGTACACCCCGGTCTCCTGCGCGTAGGCGTCGCGGGCCTCGACCACGTCGAGCAGCGCGGAGGCCTGCCCGCGGCCGATGCCCTTCTGGGCCCGGGTGGTGCAGATGGCCCCGCCGCCGATGCCGACCTTCACGAACGCCGCGCCCGCGTCGGCCAGATAACGGAAGGCCCGGCCGTCGACGACGTTCCCCGCGCCGACGTGCACGTCGTCCCCGTACGTCTCCCGGGCGAACTCCACGGTCCGCGCCTGGTACACGGAATAGCCGTCGGAGGAGTCCAGGCACAGCACGTCCGCACCGGCCTCCACCAGGGCGGGGATGCGGTCCTTGAAGTCACGGGAGTTGATGCCGGCGCCGACGCGCAGCCGCTTCTCGCCGTCCACGGTCGCCCGGTGGTACGTCTTGTGGGCCTGGTAGTCCCGCTTGAGGACCAGGGAGACGACCCGGTCGTCCTCGACCACCGGGAGGACGTCCAGATGGTGCTGCCAGATCAGCTCGTTCGCCTCGGACAGCGAGACCGCGGCCGGCGCGGTGACCAGGTCGTCGCGGCCCCGCATCCGGTTGCCGGCGGTCTCGTACGCCCCGTGGCGCTCCAGGTGGAAGTCGTCGAGGCTGATGATCCCGAGGAACGCGCCGTCGGCCTCCCCGTTCCGCGTGACCACGGCCACGCCCTGCTCGGTGTCGGTCAGCCGCCGGGAGACCTCGCCGAGGGGCGTCGTCGGCGCCACGGTGACCTCGCTGGTCCGGAAGCCGGCCTTGTGCCGCTTCACGGCCAGCACGTCCGCGGCCTGCTCCTCGATCCGCTGGTTCTGGTGGATGAACGAAAGGCCGCCGACCTGCGCGAGCGCCACCGCCAGCGTCGGCGACGACACCGCCTGCATGATGGCGCTCACCATGGGGGTGGCGATCCGGATTCCCGCCTCCTCGCCGACCCGGTGACGCACCAGCGGCGCGCTGAGATCCACGTTGTCGGGTGTGCAGTCTTCGGTGGTCAGGCCGGGAATGAGGAGGTACTCACTCAGCGTACGAGAGATCTCGGGAAGGATTTTCACATCGTCTCCAGCAAGGAGCCTGCGCGCCGGGTCGCGGCGGGTCGGCGAGGCTCGAACGGGCAGTGCGGATCGATGCCGGCCGGTTGCGCACGGGTGGAAGGAGGCGCTCTGTACGTGTGGAGAGCGGGCGCGCCCGGCGGGGCAGTGCTCGCACGCGCGGTCGCATCGACGACGAAGGCACGACAGATCCGAACCCGGCTGTGCTGCACAGGCGTTGACTTCCATGACGCCATACGTGATCTTAGCGCACCGCTCGTACGGGCCCGTCGGCGAGGATCCGCAACGCGTCGGCGGACGCGGTGTCGTTCGGCGTGTAGACCTCCAAGCGGTGGTCGGGGCTGTCGGGTTGGAGCCAGACCTGGTACGCGACGTCCACGGCGCCGATGACGGGGTGCCGCAGACGCATGTCGCCGATCGTGCAGTCGGCGACTTCGCCGCTCGCCCACATCGCGGCGAACCGATCACTTCTCATGGTCAGTTCACCGATGAGCCCCGCCAGGCGCGCGTCCGTCGGGAACCGTCCGGCCGTCAGCCGGAGGTAGGCGACGTGGACGCGGGCGAGCTCCTCCCAGTTGCGGTACAGATCCCGGGTCAGGGGGTCGAGGAAGAACATCCTCGGAATCGAGGGGCGGGTGTCCGGGCGCAGGGGCGCGGCGAAGTCGACGTGCTCGAAGAACAGGGCGTGGCCGGTGCGGTTCCAGGCGAGCACGTCCCCGCGCCTGCCGAGCACGACCGCCGGCGTCGCCTCCGCCAGCGAGGCGAGGAGGGAGAGGACACGCGGATGGGGCTCCTCCCGCGGCGGTTCGGCCAGAGCGGGACGGGAGGGCTGCCGGGCGAGGTCGTGCAGGTGCGCGGTCTCCACCTCGTCCAGTTCCAGTACGCGCGCGAGGGCGCCGAGCACCTGCGCGGAGGCGGTCTCGGCCAGCCCCTGTTCGAGGCGCGTGTAGTAGCCGGCGCTGACCCCCGCCAGATGGGCGAGCTCCTCGCGGCGCAGCCCCGGAACGCGGCGGGTGGTCCCGTACGTGCGAAGTCCGATCCGGTCGGGGGTGATCCGGTCGCGTCGGCTCTTGAGGAACGCTCCGAGGCTCTGCATGGCGTCGAGCCTAGGCAGCCCCGGGTCCGGGTGGGTGCACCCGTCAGGTGTACCCACAGCGGGTGGATGGCTCGGGGAGGCGCCGGGCCCGAGCGTGGCAGGCATGACGCGACACACCTCAAGCGGCAGCGACGTCCGGGCGTGGCTCGGGCTGCTCGTCGTCCTCGGCCCCGTGCTGCTGGTCTCGATGGACGGCTCCATCCTGTTCCTGGCGATGCCGGGGATCGGCCGGGCGCTCGCTCCCGGCGCCGACCAGGCACTGTGGATCCTGGACGTCTACGGCTTCGCCGTGGGCTCGCTGCTCATCGCCTTCGGGAACATCGGCGACCGGTACGGGCGCCGCAGGCTCCTCATGACCGGCGCGGTCCTCTTCGGCGCCGGCTCGGCCGCCGCCGCGTCCGCGCCGACGGCGGAGCTGCTCATCGCCGCCCGCGCCGTGATGGGCATCGCGGGAGCGACCCTCCTCCCGTCGGCCCTGGCCGTCCTCAGCGAGCTGTTCACCGACCCGAGGCAGCGGGCGCGCGCCATCGGCGTCTTCGCCGCGGCGTTCGCGGCGGGCTTCGCGATCGGACCGGTCATCGGCGGTCTGCTCCTGGAGCACTTCTGGTGGGGTTCGGTGTTCCTGGTCAACCTCCCCGTCATCGCCCTGTTCCTGTCCTTCGCGCCCCGCCTGCTCGGCGAGGTGCGCGCCACCCGCCCCGGACGCGTCGACCTCGCCAGTGTGGTGACCTCCGCGGCCGGTCTGCTGCTGACGGTCTACGGGGTCAAACGCACCGCGGCCGAGGGCCTGACGGGACCGGCGGCACTCGCCGTACCGGCGGGCGTCGCCGTACTGGCGTGGTTCGTCCTCCGCCAACGGCATCTGGACCACCCGCTGATCGACTTCACGCTCTTCCGCGACCGGGTCTTCACGATCGCGGTGATCACCGGCCTGCTGCCCCTGGCCGCGTGGTCGGCCGCCGCCTACCTGGCCGGCGTCTACCTGCAGTCCGTCCTCGGCGTCCCCGTCCTGACGGCCGCCCTCCTCGCGCTGCCGGGCGCGGTCGTCCTGACCGTGAGCTGCGTCGTCACACCGGCCCTGGTCGACCGCGTCGGCAGGCGCACCGCCCTGCTCGTCTGCCACTTCTCCGTCGCCGCCGGACTGCTGCTGCTCCTGCCCACCACCGCCACCGGCGGAACCGGCTGGTACGTCGCCTCCACGGCGGTCGCCGGCCTCGGCTACGGCATCTCCTTCGCCGTCGTCGCCGACACCGCCGTCGGCGCGGTCCCGCCCGAACGGGCCGGCTCGGCGGGCGCGATCGCCGAGACCAGCAACGAGATCGGCAACGCCCTCGGCATCGCCCTGCTCGGCTCGCTCGCCGCCCTGCTGTTCCGCCTCCGGGGCCCCGGCCTCGCCCCGACCCTCGACGAGACGCTGCGACTCCCGGGCCTGACGGGCCCGACGGCCGAAGACGCCAGGTCCGCCTTCGTCACCGGCATGCACGGGGCAGCGGCCGTGGCCGCCCTGCTGCACCTCGTCCTGGGCCTGGTGGCCCGCCGCCGGCTGCCCCGCCCCGCCGGGAACGGCGGCCGGTGGACGTGACCCGTTGGCGTCCGGCCCGGAGATCGGGAAAGATCACCCCTCATGGTCTCGGTATTGCAGAATGTGGCGATCGACTGCGCGGACGCCTACGAACTGGCGCGGTTCTGGAGCGAGGTGACGGGCCGTCCGCTGGACCCGGAGGACAGGCCGGGCGCCCATGAGACGCAGGTGCTCCTCGCGGAGGGGTTTGTGCTGTACTTCAACCAGGTCTCCGAACCGAAGACGGTCAAGAACCGGCTCCACCTGTGCCTGCGCCCCGAGACCTCGCGCGATCAGGAGGTGGAGCGGATCCTCGGCCTCGGCGCCACCTTCGTCGCCGATCACCGGAACGCCGACGGTTCGGGCTGGGCCGTGCTCGCGGATCCCGAGGGGAACGAGTTCTGCGTGCTGCGCAGCGATTCCGACCGAGCGGCCGTGGCCTCGTGACCGCCCCCGTCGTCCTTCACGCGCCCGCGACGCCCGCCTCTCCCGCCCTCGTCCTCCGCCCCTGGCGGACGGAGGACGCCGCCGCGCTGGTCGAGGTGAGCGGGGACCCCGGACTGCGCCTGTGGGCGGAGCCGGGCGTGGACGACGACGCGCACGCGGCGCGGTGGGTGCGGGCCCAGCAGCAGGGCTGGGTGACGGGGGACCGGCGCGGTTTCGCCGTCCTGGAGGTGCGACCCGGTCCGGTTCGGGAACAGTTGGCGGGCAGCGTGGTCCTCAAGGGAGCCGCCCCCGGCAGACCGGCGGCCGAGGTGGGCTACTGGACCGCGGCACGCGCGCGGGGGCGGGGAGTGGCCCCCCGCGCCCTGGAGGCCCTCACCGCCTGGGCCTTCGACACCTTCGGGGCCGACGGTCTCGAGCGTCTCGAACTCCTGCACCAGGTGGACAACCCGGCGTCGTGCCGGGTCGCGCAGAAGAGCCGGTACGACTTCGACGGCATCCTGCCCGCGTCGCCGCCCGCCTTCCCCCACGACGGCCACCTGCACGTCCGGCGCGCGAGCGCCTGAGGCACTCCCTTCCGGCCGCCGCGCCCGCTCAGCCGGTGTGGAGGACGCGGAAGCGCTCGGGGGACAGGGGGTCCCGGTCGACGACCTGGACGGGGGCCCAGGTCCACTGCCACACGCCGATGCCCGGTGTGCGGGAGAAGCGGATCGGCCCGCGCGTCCCCTCGACCGCCACGCGCGGCCAGGACCCGGCGACGGCCGTACGGTCCGGGCCGTGGGAACGCAGCGCCTCGGCGAGGACGGTGACGGTGTCCCAGCCCTCGAAGGCGACGAACGAGGGCGCTTCGCCCAGCCGTTCGCGGAGCTCCTTCGCGACGCGCTCGCCGAGCGGGCCGAGGCGCTCGGGCAGGTAGCGCAGGAACGGGATCCCGGCGCCGTCCTCGCCCAGTGCCTCGGCCCATCCCGCGAACTCCGGCTGCCCGGCCGGGGCGCCGACCAGCAGCTCGGTGAGCCGCCGGTCGCCACGGACGGCCCGGACGATCGGCACCGCCGGCTCCGGACTGCCCACAAGCAGCAGGAGCGCGGTGACGCCGTGGTCGACGAGCGCGTCGCACAGGGCCCCGGGGGCGAGCGCGTTCGCGTCGAGCTCGACGACGCTGCCGCCGAGCGGGGCGAGGCGGTCCCGCAGGACGCGGGTGCCGGACGCCCAGTAGACGCTCGGCTGCGTCGCCACGGCGATCCGGTGCCGGCCCGTGGAGAGGAGGAAGTCCGCGTAGGTCCGCCAACCGTGCGACTGGGCCGGGGCCACGCGCGCGACCCACTCCGTCGGCTCCTCGGTCAGCCCGTCGAGCACCGCGGACGAGCAGAGGAACGGCAGCCCGAGGGCATCGGCCCGGGCGGCGACGGCGCGGGCGACGACGCTGTGGTACTCGCCCACCACGGCGGCCACGCCGAGGCCGGCCAGTTCGTCCACGGCCGCCACGGCGCGTTCCGGGTCGGCCGCGGTGTCCCGCACCACCAGCTCCAGGGGCCTGCCGTCGATCCCGCCCGCGTCATTGACCTCGCCCACGGCCAGGTCGAGCCCCGCGAGCAGGTGCCGTCCCGCCTCGACCCAGCCGGGCCGCGTCAGCGGGACGAGGGCTCCCAGGCGGATCGGTGATCCGGCTGCGGACGGCGACGGGGGCGTGTTCATCGGGGTGGTGTCTCCCTCGGACCCGGGTGGTGGTGCCGGTCATTGGAACCACGGGTGTCGCCCCCGGGCAACCGATTATCCGTTCGACGGCCCGACGGGTGCCGAGGTGGCGGTGAACAGGGCGTGCACGGCGGCCCGTACCTGGGTGGCGACCACCTCGGGGGAGGAGGCGTCGAGCTTGCCGTCGAGGTGCAGGAACGCCAGGCCGTGGACGAGGGCCCACACGGTGGTCGGAAGGGCGCCCGCCTCGTCCGTGCCGGGGAAGGCGTCGCGGACCATGCGGCGGACGTACTCCAGGATGACCTCGGTCGCGGCGACCCGTTCCTCGTCGGTCGGGTCGCACGGCTCGGCGAACATCGCCCGGAACAGGGCGGGGTGGTCGAGCGCGAACCGGACGTAGACGACGGCGACCGCGGCGAGGTCCTCGGGCGTCGACGGCGCGGGACGGGCCGTGGTCAGGTGCTGGGCGAGCTCGCGGTACCCCTCCGCGGCGACGGCGGAGACGAGCGCGTCGCGGTCCGCGTAGTGGCGGTAGGGAGCCGTGGCCGAGACGCCGGCCCGCCGGGCGACCGCGCGCAGGGAGAGCCCGGCGCTGCCGTCCTCCTCAAGGAGTTCCCGCGCGGCGCGCAGGCAGGCGGCGCGCAGATCGCCGTGGTGATACGTACCCGTTTGCGACATAGGTCACCCTCTCGAATGTTTGCGCCGCTTACATGGTGTCCTAATGTGAGTGGTGTACACATCGTAGGCGATCGCCATGGAAGAGGAAATCCACAGATGACCAGTGAGCTGTTCTCGCCGCTGCCCCTGCGCTCCGGGCGGACACTGAACAACCGGATCGCGAAGGCGGCCATGGAGGAGAACATGGCCGGTGACGGCCAGCTCCCCGACCGGCGGCTGATCACGCTGTACCGGCGCTGGGCCGCCGGCGGCACCGGGCTGCTGATCACCGGCAACGTGATGGTCCACGCCGAGGCGCTGACCGGCCCCGGCGGAGTCGTACTCGACGAGCACGCGCCGCTGGAGCCGTTCGCCCGCTGGGCCGAGGCGGGCAAGTCCGGCGGCGGCGCGATCTGGATGCAGATCAACCACCCCGGCCGCCAGGTCGCCTCCGACATGCCCGGCGTCGTCTGGGGCCCCTCCGACATCGGCGTCGACCTGGGGAAGCACAGCGGCCGCTTCGGCCGGCCGACCGCCATGACCGCGCGGCAGATCGAGGAGACCGTCGCCCGGTTCGCCGTCACGGCCCGGCGCGCGGAGCAGGCGGGGTTCGACGGGGTCGAGATCCACGCCGCGCACGGCTACCTGCTGTCCCAGTTCCTCTCCCCGCTGGTCAACAAGCGCACCGACCGGTGGGGCGGCTCACTGGAGAACCGGGCCCGGATGCTCCTGGACGTCGTCCGCGCCGTGCGCGCGGAGGTCTCCCCGTCCTTCGCGGTCGCGGTGAAGCTCAACTCCGCCGACTTCCAGCGCGGAGGCTTCGACGCCGACGACGCCCGGCAGGTCATCGCGATGCTGGAACCGCTCGGCGTGGACCTGGTCGAACTGTCCGGCGGCAGCTACGAGAGCCCCGCGATGACCGGCCGTCCCGCCGACGACCGCATCCGGGCCCGCGAGGCCTACTTCCTCGACCTCGCCGAGGACCTCGTCAGGACCAGTCCCGTCCCGCTGATGCTCACCGGCGGCATCACCCGGCGCGACACGGCCGAGAAGGTCCTCGACAGCGGAGTGGCGGTCGTCGGGATGGGCACAGCCCTCGCCGTCACCCCGGACCTGCCCGAGCGCTGGCGCAGCGGCCGCGAGGCCGACCGGCAGATGCGGCCGGTGACCTGGTCCGACAAGACCCTCGCCTCGGCCGCCGGCATGGCGGGGGTCCGCCACCAGATGCGCCGCCTCGCCCGCGGAAGGAACCCCAGGCCCGGCACCCACCCCGCGATCGCCCTGATCTCCGAGCAGCGGAAGCAGCGCGTGGCCCTGCGCGGCTACCGCGCCTGGCTGACCACGCCGCGGACCGGCGCCGGCCGGGGATGAGGGCCGGTCCGGAAGCAGGAACCTCCCGGACCTCCCGTACGTTCCGGAGGGCGACCTGATCGTTTTGACGTGTGACACGGCGGCGGCGCGCCACCGTCGGGGGAAGTGAGCAAGCCATGGCCATGGTGGGCCTGTTCTGGATCGCCGAGGGCGACGTGTACGTGGGCGCGAAACCGACCGGCCAGGCACCCGGGGTACGCCTGACCCCCGACGGCGTGGTGGCCCTCGGAGACGGACAGTCCGGCCTCCACCTGTGGGAGGACGTGCGCGCCCTGACGGTGTCGGACGTCCCCGTGAAGTCCCTGAAGCGACAGGTCGGCGTGGTCACGGAGGTGGCCCTCGACATCGTGATGAACCTGGCCATGACCCTGGGGCCGGGCGTGGGCGGCGAGGTCCCGCCGATGATGACGCTGGACCTGGAGTCGCACGACGGCGCGTACGAGCTGAAGGCCTACGTGGCCGCGGCCGTCGGCTACTCCCCGGCGGAGGTCGAGCTCTCCCTGGCCCTCCTGTCCCGCCTCACGGAGGGCGCCGCGACGATGGCGACGACGCTGGCGGCCATGGCGGAATGGGGCCGCTCCTGGGAGGGCGGAACACCGCGCGGGGCGCAGCGCGAGGAACTGCTGCGACGGTGGATGGGCTGAGACCGCCCCTCGGACGCGGGCCGGGACCGTCCCGGCCCCCGCCGGCATCGGGTTGCGCGCGCACCGCAGGCGGGGAGCATGGAAGGAGAACAGGGAACCGTCACGCACCCGCATCGGCCGGCAGCGACCGCACTCCCCTCAGGAGGCGCCATGACCGAACCCGACGATCCGCTCGGCTCCTGGACGGGTCGCTTGCTCCGGCTCGGCGTCGGCATCTCGCCGGACGACGCCCGGAAGTTCGTCCACGACCTGTACGCACGGGCCCAGGCCGATCTCGACGCGGAGCGGGCCGAGGCCGACTTCGAGCGGGAGGAGTGAACCCGGACGAGAGCCGTCGTGGACCTGGGAACGGATGAGGGCCCTGCCGCAGGAACGGAGTTCCACATGACCGAGGTGGAAGCGTGGGGCGACGACGTCTACCAGCCCGACGGTAGCGACGTCCAGGACGACGTCGGCCTCCTGGACTACGAGGACACCCTCGAGGGGCCGGCCGGCGACCCCCTCGACGCCGGGTACTCGCCGCCCGAACGGCCCCTCGGGGCCGAGCACACGGGGGTGACCGCCGCCGAACGGCAGCGCGGTGAGTCCCTCGACGAGCGCCTGGCGGAGGAGGAGCCCGACCTCCCGGTCCCCGACGGCGACGGCCTCGGCGACACGACGGACACCGACGGGGAACTCCTCGACGACCAGGTCGGCGGCCGTCGCGCGGGCCGGCTGATGGCCGAGGACCAGGGCACGGGACCCATCAGCTCGGAACTGAACGCCCGGGACCTCGGGCTCGACGGCGGCGCCGCGTCCGCCGAGGAAGCCGCGATGCACATCGTCGACGAGGAATGACCCCGCCCGGTGGCGGGGCCGTTCAGTTCGCCCCAGGATCGCGCACCGCGAGCAGCGCCGCGCCGATGTCCGCCGTCGCCCGCGGATCCGAGAGGGACCGGCCCGTCAGCTCCTCCACGCGCCGCAGGCGGTAACGGACGGTGTTGGGGTGCACGAACAGGGTCTTCGCCGCGGCACCGGCCGAGCCGGCCGCGGCGAACCAGTGCTCCAGGGTCCGCAGCAGCCGGGACCGCTCCGCGGCCGGAAGGTCCAGCACCGGCCGGAGCACCACCTCCATCAGGTGCGCGGCCTCGGCCGGGGCCGCGGCGACGACCATGGCCAGCGGGTTGTCGTCGAAGCGGGCCACACCGGGGCCGGTGCCCCCCAGACCGGCGAGGGCGAGACGGGCGAAGCGCAGGGCCTGCGGCGTGTCCCGCAAGGAGTGGAAGCACGGACTGAAGCCCACTCGGGCGCGCGTCCGGCGCAGGATGCGCAGACAGGCGGCCTCCGCCGCCGCCGTGGGCAGGGCGATCAGGGCGAGCTGCTGGTCCGGCAGGAGCCGCCAGGCGGAGGGGAGGTGCGCCTGGCGCAGCGCCGCCTCCGCCCCGACGAGCGGTTCCTCGCCGGGCGCGCCGGCCTTCGCGGCGGCGACCGCATAGGGCCCGTGCTCGGGCAGCTCCAGTTCGCGGGCGGTCTCCCACAGCGTGCGGTCGGTGGCGATGCCGGTGAACAGCGCCTCCACCAGGGCCGAACGCCTCGCCTGCCCCTGGGCGGTGAGCTCCGCGGCCGCCTCCCGGTAGGCCACCGCCACCTCCTCCGCGTACAGACCGGACAAGGCCCAGAACTCCGTCGACTCCGACAGCAGGAGACCGTCGGAGATCTCGGGGCGCGCACGGGCCTCGGCGAGGATCTCCGTCCACAGGAGCTGCGAGCCGATCCGGTACGCGTGCAGCGTGTCCGCCAGCGGAACCCCCTGCTCGGCACGGTGCCGCCCGGTCTCACGGGCCGAACTCGCGTCCGGGGCGCCTCCGAGGCGGAGGTGGGCGAGGATGAGGCCCGCGTTGGCGGTGCAGGAGCGGCGCAGCGAATCCAGCGGGATCAGCGCCTCGTCCTCGTACGCCTCGACCTCCGCGCGGATGCGCAGCGCCATGCGCTCGCCCAGCTCCGGAAGGCCCGCCTGAAGTGCCGCCGCCACGCCCGAAAGGATCATCAGCGCAGCTTAACGCCACCGGATTGTGACCGGGGACAATCCGGAGGGCAGTCCCTTGTCCCACCGGCCATAGGCCGGGGCCGCAGGCGCCTGCAATATGTCGACGATGTAAACATTCGGCGATTCCGTGTAACGGAGGCGGGTCATGGCCAATCTGGCAGGGTTCCTCGTGGAGACGGCCGGGCGGCAGCCCGAGCGCCCCGCGCTGCGCCTGGGGGAGCGGGTCATCACGTACGCGGAGCTGGACGAGCGCAGTGCCCGCGCCGCCGCCCTGCTGCGGTCCGAGGGCGTGCGGCCCGGAGACCGGGTCGCCCTGATGCTGCCCAACGTCCCCGAGTTCGTCGTGCTGTACTACGGCATCCTGCGCGTCGGCGCGGTCGTCGTGCCGATGAACCCGCTCCTCAAGACCCGGGAGACCGAGTTCCACCTCGCCGACTCCGGCGCGGTGCGGCTCTTCGAGTGGCACCAGGCGCCGGGCGAGGGCGCCCAGGGAGCCGCCGCCGCGGGCGTGCCGCACACGGCCGTCGAACCCGCCGCGTTCGCCGCGACGCTGGCCGGGCACGAGCCGCTGCCCGAGGTCGCCGACACCGGCGACGAGGACATGGCCGTCCTCCTCTACACCTCCGGGACCACCGGCCGCCCCAAGGGCGCCGTCCTCTCCCACGCGGGCCTGCGGCACAACACCGAGGTCAACAGCGTCCACGTCCAGCAGATGACGCCGGACGACGTGGTGGTGGGCTGTCTGCCGCTGTTCCACATCTTCGGCCAGATCTGCACCATGAGCGTGGCCGTCCGCAGCGGCGCCTCGCTCGTCCTGATCCCGCGCTTCGACCCGGGAACCGTCCTCGACGCCATCGCCCGCGAGCGGGCCACCGTCTTCGAGGGCGTGCCGACCATGTACGCGGCGCTGCTCCAGCACCCGTCGGAGGCGGACGTCTCCACGCTGCGGATGTGCGTCTCCGGCGGCGCCTCGCTGCCGGTGGAGATCCTGCACGGCTTCGAGCGGCGCTTCGGCTGTCCGGTCCTCGAAGGCTTCGGCATGTCCGAGACCAGCCCCGTGGTCACCTTCAACCACCCCGAACGGCCCCGCAAGGCCGGCTCCATCGGCACCCCCATCCGGGACGTCGAGGTACGGATCCTCGACGACAAGGGCCAGGACGTGGCCCAGGGCGAGACCGGCGAACTCGCCGTCCGGGGACCCAACGTGATGAAGGGCTACTGGAACCGCCCCGAGGAGACCGAGGCGGCGATCCCCGACGGCTGGCTGCGCACCGGCGACCTCGCCCGCGCCGACGAGGACGGCTACCTCTACATCGTCGACCGCAAGAAGGACATGATCATCCGCGGCGGCTACAACGTGTACCCGCGCGAGATCGAGGAGGTCCTCCACGAGCACCCGGCCGTCGCCCTCGCCGCCGTGGTCGGCATCCCGCACCCCGCGCTCGGTGAGGAGGTCGCGGCCGCGATCGTGCTCCGCCCCGCCGCGGAGGCCACCCCGGAGGAACTGCGGGAGTACGTCAAGGACCGCGTGGCGGCCTACAAGTACCCGCGCCGGGTGTGGTTCGTGGACGCGCTGCCGCTGGGACCGAGCGGCAAGATCCTCAAGAGGGAGATCACCGCGCCCGCGGAGTGAGGATCCGGGGCGGCCGCGGCGTCTCCCCGATCCGGCGCCCGGGCCTCAGTCCGCCCGCTTCCTGCCGTGGAGGTGGAGCGAGCGCAGGGCCGCCTCCAGGGCGAACCGGTGGTCGGGATCGAGGAGCCGGTCGCCGAAGTGGTTGTCCAGGTTCCGCAGGCGGTAGCGGACCGTCTGGGCGTGCACGCCCAGCATCTCGCCGACCTGTTCGGCGGGGGCCCGGGTGGAGACGTGGACGCGCAGGGTCTCGACGAGGCGGTCGCGCCGGGTGCCGGACAGGCCGTCGAGCGGTGCCAGTTCGCGCCGGGCGAGCTGGTCCATGAGGGCCGGGTCGGACAGCAGCCACAGGGTCGTCAGGTGGTCCTCGCAGCGCACGACGGGCGCGTCCGCCACGATGCCCTCGTCGATCAGCTGGAGGACCCGCCGGGACCAGCGCAGCGAATGGGCGGCCTGCGCGGTCGGCACGGTCAGCCCGAGGACGGCGGGAGTGCCGGACAGGGCGGCGTCGAGCATCGCGAGGCGCTCGCCGGTCAGCGGGCCGGGGACGAGCAGATACGGGTTCGGAAGGTCGGGATCGGCGAGGACGTCCCGGTCGAGCCGGGAGGGGATGACGCCGGTGGCGGGCGGCCGGAGCGCGACGACGGTGCACTCGGCGGGGAGCTGCCAGGACGCCTCCCGGCAGAGCTCGGCGATGGTCGCCCGGGGCAGCGGCGGTCCGGCGACGACCAGGTGGAGCAGCTTCCTGCGCAGCGCGGCCACGTCGGAGACCGCCCGGGCCTGGACGGTGACGTACCCCTCGCGGGAGAGGGCCTCCAGCTCGTCCACGTACGCGAAGAGGGCGTCCGCGAAGGCCAGGATGAGGGTGGGGGAGAGGTTGTAGGTGCGGCCGATGCTCTTGGCCCGGCGTAAGGCGACGCGCGCCCCGAGGCGGTAGGCGCCCTGCAGCGTGTCGAGGTCCCGGCCCTCGTACGCCTCCACCCGGCCGAACTGGCGCAGCAGTTCGTCGCGGAGGGCGGACTTCGTCCCGGGGTGGTCGACCCGGTCCACGAAGGCGGACAGGGCGTGCTCCACGCCCTGGCGGATGGCGTCGGAGTGGGGTCCGTTGAAGAGATGGGCGTAGACCGGGTAGGCCCGCTCGATCTCGACGCCGATCTCCTTGATGAGGCCCGGGATCTCCGGTCTCATCAGCGCGGCGAACTCTCTGGGCAGCGGGTCGAGCGGCTCACCGAGCGCCGGTGACTGTGCGATGGAGGGCATGAACCGATCCCTTGCTCTGCTACGCGACCGGTGGGGAGCGGCAGGGCGGCGCCCGACCTGGAGGGTCGGGCGCCGCCGTGGCCGTCAGGTACGTACCGATGTGGACTGCTGAAAGCTAGGGCAACTGTTGTGTGCTGTACACAACTTGAGCAAGAGTCAGGTCTCCAGGGAGGCGGTATGCGGCCGAGTCGTCCGGTAATCGCCCCTGAGTGGCCGTTAGTTGACGGCGGAGTGCCAGCTCTGCGAGAAGACCTTGCCGGCGTCGGGGGCGAGGACGCCGGGGGCGAAGAGGCCGGTCAGGTGGGTCTGGGTGTTGTTGAGGACGAGCTTGTTCTTCCCGGAGGCGGCGGGCAGCCCCGTCTTGAGGTTGACGGCGCCGTTGACCAGACCCAGCCCCAGGCCGCAGCCGCTGGCGCCCGGGACGGCGAAGGTGTCGTCGTACTGGGTGGAGCCGAGGAGGTTGAGGCGGCTCAGGTCGCCCTCCTCGTTCGCGGAGCCGTCGCCGTTGAAGCGCTCGACGCCGAACTCGGGCGCGTTCAGGTTCCGCGGGCGCAGCAGGATCGGGTTGGACTTCGTCCCGATGTAGCAGTTGTCGCCGAGGAACGGGTTCTGCAGGTGGATGCGGACCGGGATGGTCACGATCGGCTGGTCGGTGAGGACGCCCGCGATCTGGTCGAAGGCCGAGGGGGTGCCGACCGACTCCATGGTGGCGGTGATCTTGTTGAGGCTGGCGTCCGACAGCTGCCGGCAGATGTCGGTGATGAACGGGATGTCGCTCGGACACATCAGGCCCAGCAGACCGCCGGGGACGGTGGCGGGGTCGGCGATGAGCGCTCCGCCGGCGGGCGCGACGACCGAGTTGGTGCCGTCGGCGTTCTGCACGACGCCGATCTGGAGGTTGGTCTTCCCGGTCGGCACGGTCGTGTTGCCCAGCTTGATGGAGCCGCTGAAGGAGTACGAGACGACGCACTGCGGCGAGGTGTCGAGACCGTCCGAGGAGATCATCGCGCCGGCGTCGACGGGGCACCGGGTGGACGGCGCCCAGCCGCCGTTCAGCACGGGGGTGGCCGCGGTCGCCGTGCCCATGGAGGCGAAGGCGCCGAGCGCGGTGAGGGCGGAGACGGTGGCCAGCTTCGTACGGGCGGAGACGAGGGGCATGGCGGAGGCCTTCCTGGGAGACGGGGATGAGGGGTGGGGCGGCGTGGGGCGGGGCGGGTCAGCGCTCGGGCTTGGGGACCACGTACGGCTGGTGGTCCTCGGTGCACTCCGGGTCGGCGGGGGGGAACGGGTTGAGGATGTTGCAGGTCTGGCCCTGCATCTGCTTGATGTAGTTGCCGGGCCCGGAGATGGAGGCGGTGAAGAGCCGGTCGAGGTTCTCGCCGTTGGTGCCGCAGCCCTTGAAGGCCGGGATGGTGACCTCACCCGTGAGGGGGCCGCCACTGGTGAGTATGTAGCCCTTGGGCGACCCGCCGACGGGCATCATTCCCAGGCCCAGCAGCACCAGGTGGTCGCCGGGGTGCTTGGCGGGCTCGGGATCGGGTGAGGAGAGGGATTTCTCCGTACGGCAGGAGGTGCCCACGTCCAGCTTGACGCCGTTGACCTTGGCATCGAGGACGTGCAGGACGAGCGGGGCTCGAACCGTGTTCTCCAGGTAGTTGTCAAAGGTGGAGAGGGGGATGCGGAGCAACGTGTCGACCGCGATGGGTCCCGTCTGCTCCAGGACCATGGTCGCCGTGACCGGCTGGAAGCCGAAGGCCAGGAAAGTGGAGGTGAACGGTGGCGTCTGCTTGCGCCCTCGGTAGGAGAGGTTGCCCGGTGAGAAGGCGGTGAGGCGGAGCTCCCCCGGAGGGACAGGGTCGGTGGGTGGCTCCATGTCGCCCTGCTCGAGCAGCATGCAGGACAGCGGGAGGAGCGAGGCGCCGTTCAGTTTCCGTACGTTGGAGTAGCCGGTGATGTACGCCGACAACGACTTGGTGGTCGGCTTCTCGGTGATGCAGGGTGGCGCGGCCGGCCGGGGCGCCGGGGTGCCGGGGGCGTCCTCGTCGGCTCCCGTCGGTCCCGCATCCGCCCGTGGCCCGACGTGCGGGCCCTTCGAGGCCTCGCCCGCACCGTGAGGGATTCCCGGCCGGTTCGGGGCCGTCCGGTCCGGCGGAAGCGACGGCAGGGGGCGACCGGAGGGGGAAGGTGAGGAAGGGACCGGGGCGGTCGGCGTCGGGGGAGGGGTGCTCGGCTCCCCGGTACCGGTGCCGACCGGAACCTCGGCGAGCGTCGTACGGCCCTCCGCGTCCGGACCGGGGACGCAGGTGACGGAGAGGGAGGCGGGGTCGGTGGCGGCGCCGTCGGCCGTGCTCGGGGCGAGGTCGACGGCGAAACCCCCGGCTGTGAGGGTCAGTTCGCCGGCGGTGTCCGTCGTCAGGGAGGGCACGTCACCGGTCGTGGTGAGCACGAGGGGCCCTTCGGTGGGCACGGCGAGGGGCTGCGCCGTACCGCTCCAGGTGGCTTCCGCGCGCTGCTCGTCCTGGGCCATGCCGACCGTGAGCCGCGTCTCCGCCCGTACGGTGGCGGCCTTGAGCGCCCTGAGGTCGGCCACGGCCGCCGCCGGGAGCTCCACCGTCGTGGTGACGTCGGTGGGCAGGATCTCCTCGCCCACGGCCGCCCTTTCGGGGAAGGCCGCCGTGATCCGTACCGTCGCGGGCTGCTGTCCCGAGGGCAGGGTGCAGACATAGGGCAGCGCGGCGTCGACCTTCAGCGTCCCGACGGCGACGGCCGCCGCCGGCAGCAGGGGGGCGAGCGCCACGAACGCGGCGATCGTCGCGCCGCGCACACGGGCGCGGGAGGATCGAGGGGTGGGCCGGGGGCCGCTCATCTGGTGCTCCGCTCGGGTCGTGCGCGAACGCGGGGGCCTTGCAGGTGCGGGGAGTTACGGGTGGGTGCCGACGGTCGTCATGACGCGGGGGTCCCTGAGGGGGCTCGGGAACGCGGACAGGCCCGCGCCCGCCCGGCCGGGGGCGCCGGCCGGACGGACGCGGGTTGCCGATCCCTTACGGGTTCGAACCGACGATCGTCGGGATGGTGGTGCCCACCTTGAACAGGTAGGTGCCCTTGAAGGTCGGCTTGGCGCCGACCGGGACGGCCGCACCGCAGCCGGACGAGGAGACGACGGTGAGCTCGCCCGCGACGCTGTTGACGGCGAGCGCGCCCGTCGAGTTGGTGTACGTGCCGGACGCCTGTCCCGTCACGGTGAAGTTGCAGGCGCCGACGCTCACGTTGGCCTTGACGTTGCCGACGTAGCCCTTGGTGACGCCGGTCGCGGCGGTGTAGTCCTGCGCCACGATCGTCCAGGGGGTGACCGCCGTCGCGTTCACGTTGCCCAGCACGCTGGTGCAGGGGGCCCCGGTGGCGCCGAAGGCCATCGAGTTGATGTTGCCGATGGTCGCCGGGTTGCCGGTGGCGCTCTGTCCGACGCCCGCGCCGTTCGACTTCGTACACGTCATGGCGATGCCGTTGACGCTGAGGACGACGTTCCCGCTGTTGACCGCGGTGATGCTGGCCGGGGACGGGCTGACGGTCCAGACCGTCGAGGGCACCGCGGAGGCGGGGCTCACGGCGAGGGCGAAGGCGGCGGAGGCGCCACCGGCGACGACGGCGAGGTTTCTCAGGGACTTCTTCATGGCTCTGGGGTTCTCCTTGGGGATCGTCCGGCAGAGGGTGCTTCGGTGGGGGTGTGCCGCGGCGGGTGCGGACGTGGCCGGCGGCCAGGCCGTCCTACCGCTGCGAAACCAGACGTTACTTGCGGGAAACTTAGCCGAACAATGGCGCGAACCAAGATTCTTTGAAGATGCCCGATTGCCTGTCAAGAGGGTGAGCGATGGCGGGAATCCGCTTGGTTCCGAAGTGCGCAATGTCGACAATTATGATCGATCATGCGAGGTCGGGGAGGAGCTCTTCCGGTCAATATCGAGTTTTCCTGCGGCCGGTGACAATCCCTCACGTCGAATTGTCTGGCGGCTGATAAGTGGCCTCCTGCCCGGCCCTGTTCCGCGAAAACTCCGGATCCGGTATTGCCCCACGAGGTTACCCGGCCGTAGCGTTCCCGGAGTCGGCGCTCAGTCGCAGGTCGGCGCAGCACTCTGTCGTGGCGGTGACAAGAACATCTCCCGACTTTGTCTCCGTGGTGACAAACGCGGGAGCGGATCAATGAATTTGCGCCACAGCTATTGTCCGGGTGATCCAGAACGGCCTACCGTGCGCCCGCGGCGCACGCGTCACGCACGTCTGCTGGAGGTGGGATGGGAATCGAAGTAGTCGTCGAGGGGCTCACCATGTCCTTCGGCAAACAGAACATCTGGCAGGACGTGTCACTGACTCTCCCGGCCGGAGAGGTGAGCGTCATGCTCGGCCCTTCCGGAACCGGCAAGACGGTCTTCCTGAAATCGCTCATCGGGCTGCTCAAACCGCAACAGGGCCGTGTCCTCATCAACGGGGTCGACATGGTCAGCAGCCCCGAACGCGACATCTACGAGACCCGGAAACTCTTCGGCCTCATGTTCCAGGACGGCGCCCTGTTCGGCTCCATGAGCCTCTTCGACAACATCGCCTTCCCGCTGCGCGAGCACACCCGCAAGCGGGAGTCGGAGATCCGGCGCATCGTCATGGAACGGATCGAACTCGTCGGCCTCCTCGGCGCGGAGGACAAGCTGCCGGGCGAGATCAGCGGCGGCATGCGCAAACGCGCCGGCCTGGCCCGCGCGCTCGTGCTCGACCCGCAGATCGTCCTGTGCGACGAACCGGACTCCGGGCTCGACCCCGTCCGCACCGCCTACCTCTCGCAGCTGCTCATCGACCTCAACGCGCGGATCGACGCGACGATGCTGATCGTCACCCACAACCTCGACATCGCCGCCACCGTCCCCGACAACATGGGGATGTTCTTCCGCCGCAGACTCGTCACCTTCGGGCCCCGAGAGGTCCTCCTCACCAGCGACGAACCGGTCGTCACCCAGTTCCTCGCCGGCCGCCGCGAAGGCCCCATCGGCATGTCCGAGGAGAAGGACGCCGCCCTCCTCGCCGCCGAGGCGGTCGACCCCGCCGGCCACGCGACGGCGCCCCGGGTCATCGTCCCGCAGCTGGAACCCTCCCCCGGCCTGCCGCCCCGCGCCGCGGTCACCCGGCGCCGGGAGCGCGTCCTCGGCATGCTCGACCAGCTGCCGCCCGCCGCCCGCGCCGCCATCCGCGACACCTACGCGCGCAGTGCCGCGGCGCCCACCCTGACCATGCCGGCCCCCGGGAGCGGCTCGTGATCACCGGCGCGCTGCGGCAGACCGGCCGCCTCTTCGCCCTCGCCGCCGAGGTGAGCCGGGCCGTCTTCCGGCGGCCCTTCCAGTTCCGCGAGTTCATCGAGCAGTTCTGGTTCGTCGCGAGCGTCACCATCCTGCCCGCCGCACTCGTCTCCATCCCGTTCGGCGCCGTCATCGCTCTCCAGGTCGGCTCCCTCACCCAGCAGCTGGGGGCCCAGTCGTTCACCGGCGGCGCCAGCGTCCTCGCCGTCATCCAGCAGGCCAGCCCGCTCATCGTGGCCCTCCTGATCGCCGGCGCCGGCGGCTCCGCCATCTGCGCCGACCTCGGCTCCCGCAAGATCCGGGAGGAGCTCGACGCGATGGAGGTCATGGGCGTCTCGCCCGTCCAGCGACTGGTCGTCCCGCGCGTCCTCGCCACCATGGCGGTCGCCGTCCTCCTCAACGGCATGGTCTCCGTCGTCGGCACCCTGGGCGGCTACTTCTTCAACATCGTCCTCCAGGGCGGCACCCCCGGCGCTTACCTCTCCAGCTTCTCCGCCCTCGCCCAGCTGCCCGACCTCTACATCAGCGAGATCAAGGCGCTGATCTTCGGGTTCATCGCGGGCATCGTCGCCGCCTACCGGGGACTCAACCCCCGCGGCGGCCCCAAGGGCGTCGGCGACGCGGTCAACCAGTCCGTCGTCATCACCTTCATGCTGCTGTTCTTCGTGAACATGGTGCTGACGGGCATCTACCTCCAGATCGTCCCGCCGAAGGGAGGCTGAGACCGATGGCCTCCCCCTTCGTCTGGCTCGACCGCTCCGGAGACCAGCTCCTCTTCTACGTACGGGCGCTGCTCTGGATACCCAGGACCCTGCGCCGCTACCTCAGGGAGGTGCAACGGCTGCTCGCCGAGGTCGCCTTCGGCTCCGGCGGCCTCGGCGTCATCGGCGGCACCATCGGCGTCATGATCGCGATGACGCTGTTCACCGGCACCGTCGTCGGCCTCCAGGGCTACGCGGCCCTCGAACAGATCGGCACCGCCGCCTTCACCGGATTCGTCTCCGCGTACTTCAACACCCGCGAGATCGCCCCGCTCGTCGCCGGACTCGCCCTCTCCGCGACCGTCGGCGCCGGATTCACCGCCCAGCTCGGCGCCATGCGCATCAACGAAGAGGTCGACGCCCTCGAAGGCATGGGCATCCGCTCCATGCCGTACCTGGTCACCACCCGCATCATCGCCGGCGTCGTCGCGATCGTCCCGCTCTACGCGGTCGGCCTGCTCTCCTCCTACCTGGCCTCCCGCTACGTCACGGTCCTCTTCAACGGCCAGTCGCAGGGCACCTACGACCACTACTTCAACCTCTTCCTGTCACCGACGGACGTCCTTCTCTCGGTGCTGAAAGTGCTGATCTTCAGCGTGATGGTGATCATCGCCCACTGCTACTACGGCTTCCGCGCCTCCGGCGGCCCCGCCGGCGTCGGCATCGCCGTCGGTCGCTCCGTACGCAACGCCATCGTGCTGATCAGCGTCACCGACTTCTTCCTGTCGCTGGCCCTCTGGGGCGCGACCACGACCGTGAAGGTGGCGGGGTGAGATGAGCGACTCAACGGCCGAGACCGTCCGCCGCCGGTTCGCCGGCGTCGTCTTCCTCCTGGTACCCGTCCTGCTCGCCTCCCTCGCGGTCGCCGTCTACGACAAACGGTTCACCGACTCCGACCCGGTCGTCGTCGAGACCGGCAGCGTCGGCAACGAGATGCACCTCGGCGCCGAGGTGAAGCTCCGCGGCGTCGTCGTCGGCGAGGTCCGCGCCATCGACGCCACCGACGGCGGCGCCCGGCTCACCCTCGCCATGCGGCCCGGAGCCCTGCGCCACGTCCCCTCCGACGTCCGCGCGCAGATGCTGCCCACCACCCTCTTCGGCGAACGGTTCGTGGCCCTCGTACCGCCCGCGAACCCCTCCGCGAAGACGCTCGGCCCCGGAGACGTCATCCCCGAGGACCGCTCCGGCAACGCCGTCGAACTCCAGCAGGTCCTCGACAACGTCCTGCCCCTGCTCACCGCCGTCCAGCCGGAGAAACTGTCGGCCACCCTGTCCGCCGTCTCCCGCGCCCTGGAGGGCCGCGGCGACAAGCTCGGCGAGACCCTCAGCGAACTCGACGCCCACCTGCGCGAGTTCAACCCCCACCTGCCCGCCCTCACCCGCGACCTGAAAGAACTCGTGAAGGTCAGCAACCTCTACGCGGACGCCGCCCCCGACATCGTCACGGCGCTCACCGACTTCACCACCACCAGCGGCACCCTCGCCGAGAAGGAGGGCGAGTTGGCCGGCACCTTCGGCGCCACCACCCGGACCGCGCAGGACCTGACCGCCTTCCTGCGGCAGAACAAGAACAACATCATCCGGCTCAGCGCCACCGGCAGGCCCACCCTGGAACTCCTCGCCGAGTACTCCCCGTCCTTCCCGTGCACGCTGCGCACCCTCGCCCAGTTCGTGCCCGCGATGGACAAGGCGCTCGGCAAGGGCACGAACCAGCCGGGACTGCACGTCGAGGTCACCACCGTCCCCTCGCGCGGCGCGTACGTCCCCGGCCGTGACACCCCCTCGTACGGCTCCGGCGGCGGCCCGCACTGCTACCCCGTGCCGTACCTCGGCGTCCCCGCCGCACCCGCCGCGCGGGCGTCCGCCGCGGCCGACCAGCAGCTCGGGCCCGCCAACTCCCCGCAGGAGAACGACCTCGTCAACGAACTGCTCGCGCCCGCGGCGAACAAGCGGCCCGGCGACCTGCCGGACTGGAGCAGCCTGCTGGCCGGCCCCGCGTTCCGCGGCGCGGAGGTGACCCTCCGATGACGACGAGACCCGCCCACACCCGACGGCGCGGCCTGACCGGGACCGTGCTGAAGTCCCTCGCGTTCGTCCTGGTCACCGCCCTGGCCACCACCGTCCTCGGCTTCAGCATCGCCAACACCGGCGTCGGCTCCGGCACCCGCTCCTACAAGGCGCTGTTCACCGACGTCACCGGGCTCGTCGAGGGCGACTCCGTGCGCGTCGCCGGAGTGAAGGTCGGCGAGGTGACCGACGTGCGCGTCGTCGAACGGCGCACCGCCCAGGTCACCTTCACGGTCCGAGAGGACCGCACCCTGCCCCGGTCCGCGACCGCCGCCGTGAAGTACCTCAACATGGTCGGCCAGCGGTACGTCTCCCTCGGCCGCGGCACCGGCGACCTGACCGGCACCCTGCACGCCGGGGACACCATCCCGCTCGACCGCACCACCCCCGCACTCGACCTGACCCTGCTCTTCAACGGCTTCAAGCCGCTGTTCGAGGGCCTCTCGCCCGCCGACGTCAACGACCTCGCCGGCTCGCTCGTCCAGGTCCTCCAGGGCGAGAGCGGCACCGTCGACAGCCTCCTGCGGCACATCGGCTCCCTCACGAAGACCGTGGCCGCCAAGGACAAGGTCATCGGCGAGGTCGTCACCCACCTCAACACCGTCCTGACCACCCTCAACACCCGCGAAGCCGCCTTCGGGGACCTCGTCGTCACCCTCCAGAAGCTCGTCACCGGCTTCAACACCGACCGCAAACCCCTCGGCGAGGCGGTCAAGGCCATCGGCGACCTCACCACGACGACCGCCGGCCTCCTCCAGGAGGGGCGCGCCCCCCTCAAGAAGGACATCCGCGAACTCGGCCGGCTCTCGGGCACCCTCGGCGACCACACCCCCGACATCGAGAACTTCCTCGCCAACACCCCCGGCAAGATGACGGCCCTCGCCCGCCTGTCCTCGTACGGTTCCTGGTTCAACCTCTACCTCTGCGAGGCGCGCGTGAGCGGCGTGGGAACCTCCGACGGCTCCAAGCCGCCGACCGGCATCGCCGTGACCGAGCCGAGGTGCCGCCGATGAGCCCGCGCCCCCTGTTCAAGCCGGTCAAGGAGCGCAGCCCCGTCGGCGTCGCCGTCGTCGGACTCGTGTTCCTCGCCCTCATGGCCGTCCTGGCGTACAACGTGGAACGGCTCCCCCTCGTCGGCGGCGACACCGCCTACAGCGCCGACTTCACCGAGGCCGCCGGACTCGACGCCGGCGACGAGGTCCGCATCGCCGGCGTCAAGGTCGGCAAGGTCACCGAGGTCGCCCTCGACGGACCCAAGGTCAAGGTGACCTTCGAGGTCGGCGACGCCTGGATCGGCGACCGGTCGACCGCCGCCATCGCCATCAAGACCCTCCTCGGCGAGAAGTACCTGGCCGTCGACCCGCTGGGCTCCGCCCCGCAGGACCCCGGCACCCGCATCCCGCAGTCCCGCACCACCTCCCCGTACGACGTGACACAGGCCTTCCAGGACCTCAGCGGCACCGTCGACGCCATCGACAGCGAGAAGCTCGCGGAGAGCTTCCGGACGATCTCCGACACCTTCAGGAACTCGCCGCCGCACGTACGCAACGCCGCCACCGGCCTGTCCGAACTGTCGGAGTCCGTCTCCAAGCGCGACACCCAGCTCGCCCGCCTCCTGGAGAACAGCAGGAAGTTCACCAAGACCCTCCAGGACAAGAAGTCCAGCTTCGAGATCCTCATCGAGGACGGCGGCTCGCTGCTCGGGGAGCTCAGGAAGCGCCGCGAGGCCATCCGCGCCCTGCTCAAGGGGAGCAGGGAGCTGGGCACCGAGCTCAGCGGACTCGTCGGCGACAACAACCGGCAGCTCGGCCCCACCCTGAAGGCCCTCAGCCGCGTCACCGGCGTCCTGGAGAAGAACAGCGGCCAGCTCGACAAGACACTCGCGCTCATCGGCCCGTACTACCGGCTCGTCGGCAACACCCTCGGCAGCGGCCGCTGGTTCGACAGCTACCTGTGCGGCGTGGTGCCCCGCACCTACCTGCCCGAGGCCTCGCAGCCCAAGACCGGATGCATGCCGCCGAAACGGACGGCGACGCCCCAGGGGAGCGGTGAACGATGACCAAGCCAAGAAAGCCCCTCGTCGCCGGGCTCGCCCTCGCGGTGCTCGCCGCCGCCGGCCTCGTCGCCGTACGAGTCCTCGACGACGACGGCATCCGCGTCACCGCCTACTTCGACCGGGCCGTCGGCATCTACGCCGGATCCGACCTGCGCGTCCTCGGCGTCCGGGTGGGAGAGGTGGAGTCGGTGGAGCCGCAGGGCACCCGCGTACGCGTCGCCCTCCGCCTCGACGAAGGCGTACGCGTCCCCGCCGACGCGCGGGCCCTCGTCGTCGCCCCGAGCATCGTGGCCGACCGGTACGTCCAGCTCAGCCCCGCGTACAGCACCGGACCCACCCTCGCCGACGGCGCCCAGCTGCCCGCCTCCCGCAACCGCACCCCCGTCGAGATCGACCAGCTCTACGACTCGATCACCGAACTGAGCAAGGCGCTCGGCCCCGACGGCGCCAACTCCGCCGGAGCCCTCTCCGAACTCCTCGACACCGGGGCGAAGAACCTCAAGGGCAACGGCGCGGCCATCGGCACCTCCATCGAGCAGTTCGGCAAGGCCGCCAAGACCCTCGACGGCAGCAGCGACGACCTGTTCACCACCCTCGGCCAGCTCCAGACCTTCACCACCATGCTCAAGAAGAAGGACGGCGACGTCCGCACCGCGCAGGAACGCCTCGACGAGGTCGTCGGCTACTTCGCCGAGAACAAGGAGGACCTCGCCGGCGCCCTCAAGGAACTCGGCAAGGCCCTCGCCCAGGTCAAGACGTTCATCAAGGACAACCGCGGCGAGCTGAAGAAGAACATCGACCGGCTCGTCCCCCTCACCCAGACCCTCGTCGACCAGCGGGCCTCCCTCGCCGAGGCGCTCGACGTCGCCCCGCTCGCCGCCGGCAACCTCGTCAACGCGTACGACAAGGACACCCGCACCCTCGACGGCCGCGCCAACCTCAACGAGATCAGCATGGGCGGCCCGCTGCTGCCCCTGCCGGTCGCCGGGGCCTCCTCCACGGGCACCGGGGAGACGGGCATCGGGGAGGGGAAGCGATGAACCGGGACAGCCTGCCCTCCCGCAAGGCCGTCGGCGCCGCGGCCGCCGGAGCGGTCGCGCTCGGCCTCGGGTTCGCCGTCGTCCTCGGCGCGATCCCCGCGAACCCCGTCCGGTTCGACGGCATCGAGGACCTCCCGCTGCCCGGCGGCGCCGACCTCGGCTCCCACCCCTACACGGTCACCGCCGAACTCGACGACGTCCTGAGCCTCGTGCCGCAGTCCGCGGTCAAGGTCAACGACGTCGCCGTCGGCCGCGTCACCGCCATCGAGCTGGGGACCGACAACTGGTCCGCCCGCGTCACCCTGGAGATCAACGGCGACGTCCGGCTCCCCGCCGGCGCCGGCGCCCGCCTGGAGCAGTCCAGCCTCCTGGGCGAGAAGTACATCCAGCTCGTCGCCCCGCCGAAGGACGACGGCACCCGCCTCACCGACGGAAGCGTCATCCCGATCGCCCGCACCAACCGCAACACGGAGGTCGAGGAGGTGTTCGGCGCGCTGTCCCTGCTCCTCAACGGCGGCGGCGTCAACCAGCTCAAGACCATCACCCGGGAACTCAACGCCGCCCTCGGCGGACGCGAACCCGAGGTCCGCTCGATGCTGAACCGCGTGAACACCCTGGTGACGAACCTCGACGCGCACCGAGGCGACATCACCCGGGCCCTCGACGGCGTCAACCGGCTCTCCGCCACCCTCGCCGGCCGCAAGAAGGACGTCGACACCGTCCTCACCGGCCTCTCGCCCGGCCTGAAGACACTGGAGAACCAGCGGGGCTCCCTGCTGACCATGCTGCGCGCCCTCGACACCCTCTCCGGCGTCGCCGTCTCCACCGTCGACGCGAGCAAGAAGGACATGATCGCCGACCTCAAGGCCCTCGCGCCGACCCTCACGGCACTCGCGGACGCCGGGGCCGACCTGCCCGACTCCCTGCAGGTGCTCCTCACGTACCCCTTCACCGACGAGGTGATGAACGGCGTCAAGGGCGACTACCTCAACACCTACCTGCACCTCGCCGCCGCCCCCGGCACCGAGGTGATCCCGCCCCTGATCCCCGATCCCGATCCCGGCCCGACCGCTCCCGCTCCATCGGAGCCGACCCCGGACCCGGGCACGGACCCGACCCCGGACCCGGACCCGGGCACGGGCGGGCGAGCCGGAAGGAACACCTCCTCGCCGCTGCCCCTGCCCCCGGTCACGACGGGAACCACACCCAAGGACGGAGGCGAGAACCGGTGATCACCCGCACCGTACGGCTGAAGAACCTCGCGTTCCTCGTCATCGCCGTACTCGTCCTCGGCTTCGTCGGCGTCCGCTACGCCGACCTCGGCCGCTACGCCGGCATCGCCGACGACTACACCGTCCGCGTCCACCTCGCCCGCACCGGGGGCCTGTTCACCCACTCCGACGTCACCTACCGGGGCGTCTCCGTGGGACGCGTCGGCGCCATCGACCTCACCGCCGACGGAGTCGTCGCCGAACTGCGCATCAAGAAGTCGGCGCCCCGGATCCCCGCCGACGCGCGCGCCGTGGTCGCCGGACTCTCCGCCGTCGGCGAGCAGTACATCGACCTCCGCCCCGAGAGCGACGGCGGCCCCTTCCTCGCCGACGGCGCCCGCATCGAACAGACCGACACCGAGGTCCCGGCACCCGTCACCGACATGCTCGCCAGCATGAACGACCTCACCGCCTCCGTCCCCCTGGAATCCCTGCGCACGGTCGTCGACGAACTCGGCAAGACCTTCGAGGGACACGGCGACGACCTCCAGGTCCTCCTCGACAACGGCAGCCGGTTCGTCCAGGCCGCCGACCGGGCCCTGCCGGCCACCACCCGGCTCATCAACGACGGCGAGGTCGTCCTGCGCACCCAGGCCGACGAGAGCCGCGCCATCCGGGACTTCGCCACCGGCGCCCGCGACCTCGCCGCCACCCTCAAGGGCTCCGACGCCGACCTGCGCCGCCTCCTCGCCGTCACGCCCGAAGCGACCGGCCAGGTCAGCGGCCTCCTGCGCGACCTCGACCCGAGCCTCGGCGTCGTCCTCGCCAACCTCCTCACCACCTCGGAGGTCGCCGTCACCCGGCAGCGCGGCACGGAGGAGCTCCTCGTGAAGTTCCCGGCGGCCGTCTCGGCGGGAGCCACCACCGTCGACGGAGGACACCTGAACATCGGCATGGCCGTCACCTTCTTCAAACCCCTGCCCTGCACCTCCGGATACGGCGGTACGCGCTACCGCAACGGCCTCGACCTGGGGACCGCGCCCGCCCTCAACACCGGCGCCTCCTGCACGTCCCCCGCCTCCACCGGCGTCGACGTACGCGGCTCCGCCCACGCCCCCAGGAGCGGCGGCGTGCCCGCTCCGGCCCGGCCCGGCTCCCTGCCCTCCGGCAGCGCGCGCACCACGGCCGGCTCGCAGCCGACCCTGCCCGGCGCACTCGCCCTGCCCGGCCAGGCCGGCGGCCCGACGGACCTGGCCGGACTCCTCGGCCTGAACACCGGGAGCACCCGATGAAGCGCGCGAAGACCCTGGCCGTCACCGCCCTCGTCGCCGCCCTCGGCTTCTGCGGGACCGGCGCCTGGACCTACGCCCAGGCCCGCACCGACGAGGAGCTCGCCTTCGGCCGGGAACGCGACACCGCGCTCGCCGAGGGCCGCGACCGCCTCACCGTCCTGAACACGCTCGACGCCTCCACCCGCGAACGCGCCGCGGCGGGCATCCGGGCCTGGCGCGACGCCGCCACCGGACCGCTGCGCACCGAACTCGGCCGCACCGAGCCCACGGTGGGCGCCTCGGCCCGCGCCACCGTCACCGAGGCCGCGCTCACGGCGCTGGACGCGCGGGCCGGTACGGCGAAACTCATCGCGACCGTACGCGTCGACGTCACCCCGCGCGGAGCCACCACCGCGACCACCGACCGCAAACGCCTGGAGGCCGTCCTGACCCGCACCGGCGAGAACACCTGGCGTGTCGCGGCACTGAGCGCGGTCCCGGTCGCCGGAGCGGACGACGGCGGGAAGAACGAGAAGGGCGGGGACGAGTGACGCGGCTGCTGCGCACGACGACCGACGGGGGAGAGGCCACGGAGGCCACGGAGGCGGCGGTCGAGGAGAACACGTCCGTCGACGCGGTGCCGGCCACGGACGAAGGAGAGAAGGGGAGCACGTCCGTCGCCGCCGTGTCGGCCGCGGACGACGGGGACGGCGAGGACGGGACGGGAACCACGGACAGCCCCGGCCGCCGTTCCGCCACCGCCTGGCGCAGGGCCGCCCTCGCCACCGCCCTCACGGCCCTCCTCCTCGGCGGCAGCGGGTTCTTCCACGCCGCCCACCAGCTCCGTTCGGCCCCCTCGGCGCGGAACCACGCGCTCACCGACACCGGGGCCACCACCCGCGTCAGCGGCGACGTGGCCGAAGGCCTCGCCCGGGTGTTCTCCTACACGCCCGCCACCACCGACGCCGCCGAACGGTCCGCCCGCACCGTCCTCGCGGGGCGCGCCGCCCGCCAGTACGCGGACCTGCTCGCCCAGGTCCGCGCGAAGCTGGCCGAGCAGCGCATCACCCTCTCCACCCAGACCGTCCGCACCGGGGTGATCGAACTCGACGGGGACAGCGCACGCCTCCTCGTGTTCCTCGACCAGACCTCGCGGCGCGACAAGGGCGCCGCCACCTCCGCCGCGGCCCAGCTCACCGTCACCGCGAAGTACCAGGGAGACCGGTGGCTGATCGTCGACATCAAGGCCCGCTGACGATGAGCGGGAGACGGGAGAACCCCATGACACGCCAGGTCCGCGCCTCGGCGGGCAACCGGCCGGTCCTGGCCGCGGCCCTCGTGCTCACCCTGGTCGCGGGCGGCTTCGCGGCCTGGGAGGGGCGGAGCTGGTACGCGTCGTCCCACGACGACTCCGCGGCGTACGGCGTCCAGCGCGACGAGGCGCTCGCGGCGGGGGAGCAGGCGGTGCAGAACCTCAACACGCTCGACCACCGGCGCGTCGACCAGGGGCTGGACCTCTGGGAGACCTCGACGACCGGCGAGCTGCACAAGCAACTGGTCGACGGGCGCAAGGAGTTCACCAGTCAGGTGAAGGCGGCGAGGACGGTGACCACGGCCCGGGTGCTGTCCGGCGCCGTCACCGAACTCGACGACCGGGCGGGCCGGGCCCGGCTGCTCGTCGCGCTGCGCATCACCGTCACGACGCCCGACAGCAAGAGCACGGAGAAGGACAGTCGCATGCTGGGCGAACTCACCCGCGCCGACGGCCGGTGGAAGCTCAGCGGGCTGGGGCAGGCCCCCGTGGGCGGCACGGCGGCCGGCTGACCGGACCGTCCCGTACGCGAGAGCCGCCAGCACCCGAAAGGACACGCACGATGCCGACGCCCCGTCACCACCTCAACCGCCAGCGCCGCCGCCAGGCCCTCGCCGACCAGCCGACCCCCGCGTCCCGGGGGCACGCGCCGGTCGCCGTCCTGTCCGGGCCCGCCTCCGGGCCCGGGCGGCGACCGGCGGCGAAGCCCGTACGAGAGACGACGGAAGCACCGGACGATAAGGGCACCGCCGGCCGTCCGGGCGGCGCGGGGACGAAGGTCTCCGCCGGGACGGCGGAGGAGGCGACGGGACGGCGCCACCTCGCCCCCCTGGTGACCCTCTGTCTCCTGACCCTTCTCCTCGGCGGCTTCGCCGGATGGGCGCACAGCAGGGCGGGAGAGCTGCGGGACGATCCCGCGCGCGCCAACACGGCCCTCACCGACCTCGCCCGTACCAGTGAGATCAAGGGGCAGACCGCCGCGGCCGTCGCCGCGCTCTTCTCGTACGACCACGCCGACACGGGCCCCTTCGAGCGCGCGGGGAAGACCCTCCTCACCGGCAAGGCCGTCGCCCAGCACCGGACCCTGTTCGCCGGGGTGCTGGCCCAGGCGGCCCGGCAGAAGACGGTGATCACCACGACGGTCACCGACAGCGCGGTGGAGCGGATCGACGGCGACCGCGCCAGGGTCCTGGTCTTCGCCGACCAGAGCAGCGTGAGCACGGCGGGAACCGGCAAGGCCGGCGGGGGGAAGCAGAAGCCGAAGACCCAGGACCAGGGCGTCTACGCGGGCGCCATGTTCGCCTTGGACCTCGTGCACCGCGACGGCCGCTGGCTCGTGGAGGGCATCGACACCTTCGGCCGCTGACGGCGGTGGCGGGTGTGGGGGCGCTTGGACGGTGGATCGTCCAAGAGGTCGATGCTCTGTCAAAGGGCACATCCGCAACCCTTAACGGCGAAGAGGGACTGTCCGTCCCCCCGGACCGGACAGCCCCTCTTGATCCGAACGACCCCGGATCCGTTACGGCTTCTGGAAGCCCGCGTCCTGGAGGATCTTCTGGCCCTCGGGCGAGGACAGCCAGGCGACGAACGCGGCGGCGGCCTCGGAGTTCTTCGACTCCTTCAGCGTGGCGGCCGGGTACTGGGCGATGGCGTTCTGCGCGTCGGGGATCTCGACGGCGTCGACCTTGTCCTTGGCGCTCTCGGCGTCGGTCTTGTAGACGAGTCCGGCGTCGGCCTCGCCGAGCTCGACCTTGCTGAGCACCGCGCGGACGTTCGGCTCCTGGGAGACCGGCTTCACGGTGATCTTCTGGGCGTCGAGGACCTTCTTGCTGTACTTGCCGGCCGGCACCTCGGGCGCGGCGAGGACGACCTTGAGCTTGGTGTCCGCGAGGTCCTTGAGCTCGTCGACCTTGAAGGGGTTGCCCTTGCCGGTGGCGATGACGAGCCGGTTCCTGGCGATGACCGTCGGGGCGCTCGTGTCGGCCTTGACCTTGTCCATGCTCTTGGTGTCGGCGGTGACCAGGACGTCGGCGGGCGAGCCCTGCGAGACCTGGGCGACGAGCTCCTGCGAGCCGGCGAAGGAGAAGGTGAGCTTCGTACCCGGGTGGGACTTCTCGTACGCGGCGCCGGCGGTCTTGAACACGTCCGTCAGGGAGGCCGCGGCGAGCACCGTGAGGTCCGCCTTCGGCGCGGCGCTCGCGGAACCGGAGGCGGTGGAGCCGGCGGTGTCCTTCTTGGTGTCGTCGTTCGACGAGCAGGCGGCGAGCGGGACGAGGAGGGCTGCGGTGAGGGCGGCGGCAGCGGTACGACGTCTGGCAGGGGTGAGTGCGAGGGACATGAGGGTCTGAACTCCTTGGGGACGAACGGGAAAGTGCGGGGGAGGCCGGCCGCGCCGACGGCCGATGGTGCTGCGGTACCGCGTGAGGGGCGGTCAGGTGCGGTCGATGTGCACGCTGGTCGACTTCACGCGGGCGGTGGCCTGCATGCCGACTTCCGGTCCCAGCTCCTCCACGGCCTCACGGATGAGGAGGGGCACCAGGCGGTGCGGTCCGGCCTGGAGGGTGACCCGGCCCGCGCCCGCCCGGCGTCGCGCGGTGCCGGGGCTCACGCCCGGCAACCGCGAGACCCGCCCGGTGCTGTAGGACTGCATGTGCGACACCGTATGGCGATCAGGCTCTTATCTGCAACAAACCCGTAGGACTCTCCATCGCGAATGAGAGCGGGCTTGGAGAAAGGCATGAGGAGGGCGGGACGCTGACGTGCGGCCTGCGGGGAACCTCCGGTCCGAGGAGCCTGGCCAGGGGGGTGTCCGGGAGGTGTTTCGCCGTAATCTCTTCGCATCTACGATGGTCCGACTCGTACTCACCTGGTGAATGTGAGGCATGGATTTCGTTCGCGAGCACACAAGGAGTTCCCCGTGCAGGTCGCTCAGCTACTGCGCCTCGACCGTCTCGACCTCTCGCTCCTCTGGGGGGACGAGGCGCTGCTGGCCCAGGAGATCGGCGGCGTGACGGCGACCGATCTCGAGGATCCGGCCCGGTTCCTGCAGCCGGGCGAGATCGTGCTCAGCGGCCTCGTGTGGTGCGACCGCGAGGGCGACGCGGCCAAGACCGGCCGTTTCGTGTCCGCCCTGCGCGAGGCGGGCGCGGTGGCCCTGCTCGCCGGCGAGGAGACGCACGGCGAGGTGCCGGCGGAACTGGTGGACGCCTGCCGCGACCACCGCATCGCCCTGCTCGCCGTGCCGGCCCACACCAGCTTCCGGGCGATCACCGAGGCCGTCCACCTCCGGCAGCGGGGCGAGCCGAGCCGCCGCCCCACGGACCACTACGCCCTCCCGGAGAACGTCCGCGTCGACCTCGACCGGGCCCTGGAGCGGGGCGCGTCGGCGGGCGAACTGCTCGACCTCTCCTTCGCCCACCTCGGCACGCCCGCCTGCCACCTGCTCACCGGCAGCGGCCGCACCGTCGCCCGCACCGCGACCGCCCCGGAACTCCCCGCACCGCGCGCGGTGGAGGCGGTGCGCGGCCGGCACGGCACGACCGTACGGATCGAGGCCGACGACAGCGTCTTCGACGCCTGGTACCTGCACCTCCCGGAGGGCGGCCACGTCCCTCCCCGGATCCTCCACGAGATCGGCGAACTGGTCGGCCGCCACCGTCGGCGGCAGGACCGGCGGACGGCGCCCCGCGGACGGGCCCACGAGGAGCTGGTGACCCGGGTCGGCGCGGCGTACGGGGAGGCGAACGGCCTGGAGGAGGCCCTGCGCGCCTGCGGGCTCGCCGACGCCGCCGCGTACACCGTGGTGGTCGCCGCCTCGGGCCGCACCGAGGACCGGCGGGACGCGGCCGCGGCCCTCGCGGAGGCGCTCCGGCACCAGCGGCCGCTCGCCTTCGCCGCCGCCGGAGGCGCGGAGGGGGAGGCCGTCGCCGTGCTGGCCCACGAACAGGCCCCGGACGGCGAGGTGGCGGTACGGCTCCGGGAGGTGTGGCCGCTGCTCCACGCCTGCCGCCCCGGCGCCACGCTGCATGCCGGTGTCAGCGACCCCGTGCACAGGCCGGCCGACCTCCGGGACGCCCTCGCCCAGGCCCGCTACGCCCTCGCGGGCGCCCGGTCGACGGCACCGGCGTCGGCCGGGGTGGCACGGCTCGCGGACCTCGCCGACCTCGGGACGCTCCTCGCCGGCATCCCCGCCGACGTACGGGAGGTGTACCGGGACACCGTCCTCGGACCCCTGCTGCGCGCCGGGAAGGGCTCGCGCACCACCCTCCTGGACACCCTGGAGGTCTTCCTGGCGCACAACTGCTCCTGGGCCAGGACCGCGGAGGCGCTGCACCTCCACGTGAACACCGTCCACTACCGCATCGACCGCGTCGAGGCCCTCACCGGCCGGGACCTGTCCCGCCTCGACCACAAGCTCGACCTGAGGGCGGCCCTGCTCTGCCGCTGAGCGCCGTACGGGCCGTCGGTTCAGGAGAGGTCGATGTGCACGCTGGTCGACTTCACCCGCGCGGTGACCGTGACGCCGACCTCCAGCGCCAGCTCCTCGACTGCCTCGCGCGTCACAAGGGACACCAGGCGGTGCGGCCCGGACTGGACCTCGACCTGCGCGGCCACGTCGTCGGCCCGTACCGCGGTCACGATCCCGACGAACGAGTTCCGCACGGACGTCGGCACGTCGTCGTCCGGCACGGCATGCAGCCCCGCACCGCGCTCCGCCGCGAAGCGGGCCAGCGCCACCCCGTCGATCACGCGTTTGCCGGCGCCGTCCCGCTCCATGCCCAGCCTGCCGCCGTCCGCCCACCGGCGAACGGTCTCCGAACTCACTCCGAGCAGCTGCGCGGCCTGCCCAATGCTGTACGACGGCACACCCGCACTCTAGGCCACCGCGGTCGCCGGGAGGCGATGCGCCGGAAAACCCGCAGGCCCTAACGTTGGCCCATGATCAAGACGCCGTCGCGGGTCGAACTGCACCCGCTCACCCTCTCCGACCAGGACGAGTTCTGCGGCCTCGTGCGGGCCAGCGCCGCACTGCACGGGCCGTGGATGCAACTGCCCACCACAGCGGAGGAGTTCCGTACCTGGATGCGCCGCTTCGACGACGGAACCAACCTGGGCTTCCTGATCCGTGTCAGGGAGACCGGCGAGGCCGCCGGAACGGTCAACATCAACTCGATCATCCGGGGCCGCTACCAGGGCGCCTCCCTCGGCTACGCGGCCTTCGCCCCCTCCGCGGGCCGCGGCTACATGACCGAAGGGATCGCCGCCACCCTCCAGTACGCCTTCACCGACCTGCGCCTCCACCGGCTGGAGGCCAGCATCCAGCCCGGGAACGAACCGTCCCTCGCCCTGGTCCGGCGACTGGGCTTCCGCTACGAGGGGATCTCGCCCGCCTACCTCTACATCGACGGGGACTGGCGCGACCACGAACGCTGGTCCGTCACCGCACCGGCCCCCTGGACCCCGGATCCGTCCCTTCCCGAGGTCTGAGCCGCGCGCAGCTGGGCCTCCGCCCGGCCCAGGAGCGTGTCCAGGAGCACGGGATACGCGCTGTGGTTCATGCGGTCCGCCAGCAGGGGCGCGGTCGCGGCGATGTGGGGATGGGTCCCGGCGGGCAGCCGGGCGTAGGTGGAGGTCCACATCTCCTCGTCCGCCTCCCTGACCTCGTCCTTGACGGCCAGCGCGCCCGCGTCCAGGGCGGCGAAGGCCAGGGCCAGGTCGATGAAGGCGTGGTACACGGCGACGGCGGCCGCGTCGCCGAAGCCCGCGCCGCGCAGGATGCCGAGGATCGTCTCGTCCACCTCGATCTCCCGGGGCCGACCGGTGACACGGCTGGCGGTCAGCAGGGCGGCCTGGGGGTGGGCGAGGTAGGAGGCGTGGACGGCCAGGCCCAGCGCGCGCAGATCGGCGCGCCATTCCCCGGTGGCCGTCCAGCTGTCCAGGGCCCGCCCCATCAGCTCCTCGCCGATGGCCCGGGTCAGGCCGTCCAGACCGGCGAAGTACCGGTACACGGTGCTCGGGTCGGCACCGAGCGCGGCGCCGAGCCGGCGCGCGGTCAGCCCGGCGCTCCCGTGCTCGCGCAGCATCCGCAGCGCCGTCCGCACGATCAGCTCCTCCGACAGCACGGTGCCCTGCCGGGTCGGCCGCCGCCTGCGCCGTTCCGCCTCGGGAACCACCTTCTTCGGCACCCCGCACCCCCTCGTCGCTCCTTATGCCAACGCCGTAGACCCTAACCGTCCCGCTCGTGTTCCATCGGGGCGTTCCCGGGATCCCCCCGGGACCGACTCGACGAAACGGGTGTGTGACATGCGTGTACTTCTCGTGGGTGCGGGCGGCGTCGGAACCGCCGTCACCCGCATCGCGGCCCGCCGTGGCTTCCTGGCCCACATGGTCGTCGCCGACTACGACCCGGCCCGCGCCGAGGCCGCCGTCGCCGCGCTCGACGACCGGGAGGGCCGGTTCAGCGCACACCGCATCGACGCCTCCGACGAGGCCGCGGTCCGCCGCCTCCTCGCCGAGGAGAACTGCGACGTGCTGCTGAACGCGACCGACCCCAGGTTCGTGATGCCCCTGTTCCACGCGGCGCTGGCCGCGGGCGCGCACTACGTCGACATGGCGATGTCGCTGTCCGCACCCCACCCGACCGCCCCCTACGAGCAGTGCGGGGTCAAGCTCGGCGACGAGCAGTTCGCCCTGGCCGGGGCCTGGGAGAAGGCCGACCGCCTCGCCCTGGTCGGCATGGGCGTCGAGCCGGGCCTGTCGGACGTGTTCGCCCGGTACGCCGCCGACGAACTCTTCGACGAGATCGAGGAGATCGGCGTCCGTGACGGCGCGAACCTCACCGTCGAGGGGTACGACTTCGCGCCCTCCTTCAGCATCTGGACCACCATCGAGGAGTGCCTCAACCCGCCCGTCGTCTACGAGAAGGACCGCGGCTGGTTCACCACGGCGCCCTTCAGCGAACCGGAGGTCTTCGACTTCCCCGAGGGCATCGGCCCCGTGGAGTGCGTGAACGTCGAGCACGAGGAGGTCCTCCTCATGCCCCGCTGGGTCGACGCGCGCCGGGTGACCTTCAAGTACGGCCTCGGCGACGACTTCATCGCCAAGCTGAAGACCCTCCGCGACCTGGGCCTCGACTCCACGGCGAAGGTCACCGTCCCCGGCCCGGACGGGCCCGTCCGGGTCTCCCCGCGCGACGTGGTCGCCGCCTGCCTGCCCGACCCCGCCACGCTGGGCGACCGCATGAAGGGCAAGACCTGCGCGGGCACCTGGGTCAAGGGCACCAGGAACGGCGCGCCGCGCGAGGTGTACCTCTACCACGTCGTCGACAACGAGTGGTCGATGCGCGAGTACGGTTCCCAGGCCGTGGTCTGGCAGACCGCCCTCAACCCGGTGATCGCCCTGGAGCTGCTCGCCACCGGCACCTGGAAGGCAAGCGGGGTCCTCGGCCCCGAGGCGCTTCCCCCGCGCCCGTTCCTCGACCTCCTCGGCGCGTACGGATCTCCGTGGGGCCTCCGCGAGGAGCGCTGACCGAACCGCCCCCGCGGCGGTACCGGGCGCACCGGTCGAAGGGCTCGTCACGGCCGTCGCCGATCCGGCCAAACTTCCGCCGCGGCACGGCCCGTCCGGACGGGCTCTGGGACGATGGCCGGCGACCGCCCCAGCTGAGGAGCACAGTGTGAGCAAGCCACACGTGAGTTCGGCCGTCATGACCCATCCCGTACGCCTCGGTCAGGCCAAGGACCTCGCGGCCCGATTGAGGCTCGACCGCCTGGCCGTCGACCCGGACCCGGACGGCCCGCCCTCCGCCCTGCGCACCGCCGTGGTCGCCTGGGCGGCCGCGGACCCGGAGGCCGACCACCACCTGGTCGTCCAGGACGACGTCGACGCGCCCGACGAGCTCCTGGAGATCGTCGCCGAGGCAGCCGCCCGGTTCCCGGACGAGGCGCTGGTCTACTACACCAACTGGCACGCCCGGAACGGCGCCGCCGCCCGGCTCGCCGCCCTCGCCGGTGCCTCCTGGGTACGGGCGGTCCCCGACGAGTTCACCCCGTCCCTGGCCGTCTGCCTGCCCACCGCCACGGCCACCGCCTTCCGCACGTTCGCCCGTGGCAGCGACGAACGCCACGACGACGAACTGTTCTCGGTCTTCTTCCGCGGACGCGGACGGATGGGCCTGCTCGCCGTACCGAACATCGTCGAGCACATCGGCACCAGCAGCATCAACGGCCACGCGGCCCAGGGCATCCGCCTCGCCGTCTGCCCCACCCCGGCCGCCGACGCGGCCCCCCTGCTCGCCAAGGGCCGCGTCCTGGAGGAGCCGGGCTGGATCCCGTACATGCGGTACGGCGAGGGCTACATCCGGCTCGTCGGCCAGGAGCACGGCCCCGACGGCGGACGCGGCCACCACCGCTGGCGCGAGGCGCTGCCCGCGACGGGCCTCTCGGCGGAGACGGTCCGCGCCGCCCGGGACGCGCACCTGCCGGAGCGGCTCGCGGCGGAGGTGGCCCGCACCTTCGGCGACTCCTTCGCCGAAGAGCTGTGGACCCACTGCCTCCTGCTCGGCCGACAGGCCGCCCACGCGGCCCGCCGCCTCGGCCCGCCCCCGGCCGACGTCCCCGCCGCCGCCCTCGACCGGATGCGGCACTCCGCCGTCGCCACCGCGGGCCCCGCCGGCCTCCCGCCCGAGCGCCGCCCCGAGGCCGGGCCCGCCGAGGTCCGCGCGATGACCGACCTGGCCTGGAGCGCCGTCCGGGCGGGCGAACGGCTCCCCTGACCCGGGCCCGCGGGGCCCGTTCGCCGGACAGGACCTGAAAGGGTGTCTGCCCGCGTCGGGGCCGGACTATGGTTCGAGGCCGTCGTGATCGAGAACTCCCCGGATTGGCGGACGACATGGTGAGGGTCGAAGAACTGGAGGCCGTGCTGCCTTCGATGGCATGCTGGCGTGTCCCGGGCGGACGGAGCGTGGACTGGGCCGCCCTCGAAGCGGGTCTCGGGACGGCACTGCCTTCGGACTTCCGCTCTCTGGCGGAGGCGTACCCGGCACTCGTCATCGACGATTTCCTCATGGTGTCCCTTCCGGCGCCCGGCGCCGAGGCGCCCTGGGCCTCCGCGTCCAGGGACGACGAGATCCTCCAGGACCTGCACGAGATGGGCGACACCGAGGACTACGTCCCCTACCCGCAGCCGGGGGGCCTGATCTCCTGGGCGTCGTCCTCCTCGGGGGACACCTTCTACTGGAGGACCGGCCCTGCGGACCCGGATGCATGGCCCGTGGTCGTCCGCACGGACAAC
Source organism: Streptomyces sp. NPDC021012 (assembly GCF_044333355.1). Taxonomy (NCBI): domain Bacteria; kingdom Bacillati; phylum Actinomycetota; class Actinomycetes; order Kitasatosporales; family Streptomycetaceae; genus Streptomyces; species Streptomyces sp. NPDC021012. The sequence continues at coordinate 137,793 of NZ_JBIRQU010000002.1, read as the reverse complement.
GCCGACTGGATCGAGTTCCCCGTCGGCGCCGTCGAGTTCCTGGCCGGCGTGTACGGACGCACCCTCGACGTGCCGGGTATGCCCGGGGACTTCCCCGGCGACGCCCCGAAGGTGCTGGGCCTGAGCGACCGCGTCGACTGAGGCGAACGGTGCGCCGTGACTTGTGCCGGCCGGCCGCCCGTCCCGGAACTCAGATGAGGTCCTCGTCGCCGGTGACGAGGGCGAGGGGCCGGCGAGCGGCACGGGGCAGGCCGAGCCGGGCCCGTGCCCGGTGGACCGAGGCGAGCTGCTCGGCGGCGCAGGGACCCCAGTCGAACAGTTCGAGGACCTGCTCGGGGGTGGCCAGCGCCCGGACGCGGGTCCGGCCGGTGGCCGGGTCGGGCCGGGAGGGGCCCACGTGCGTGAGGGCGGCGGCCATGCGGACGTGGGCACACGGCCCGCTGCCGTGACGCTCGTCCGGCAGGTGGCCGAGGAGGACCGGAGCGCTGATCCGGACGGCGGCTTCCTCGGCGGCCTCGCGGATCAGGGTGGCTGCTGGATCCCCCCCGGTCCTCGGCCTCGGGCGTACCACCGGGCAGGCGGGCGGAGCCGTTCGCGGGGTCGAGGAGCACCAGGACGCGGCCGTCGGGGGCGAACAGCCAACCCCGGCACTGCCGAACGGGCATCCCGGAGGGTACGGGCTCCGAGTGCCAGGGCCAGTGGTGGGTGGCGCGAGGCAGAGCAAAGGCGTGCACCTGGTCGAGCAGGGTGGGCGCGAGCGGCCGGCCGTCCTCAAGCAGGACGGCGCCCGCGCCGTTGGTACGGGCCCGCAGAGCGGCGAGGGCCCGTCGGGCGTCGCCGGGGGACATTAGACCGGGCAGGTCGGCGGGCTCGACGAAGTCGATGTCCGTGATCTCCCCCTCGGGGAGCACGACGGCGGCGATCCGGTCGCTGTCCCAGGTGCCGCCGTCGAAGACGTGCAGGATCTCGCCCGGGAACCGCACGGGCGCCGGCGCGTTCGCACCGTGGACGGAGACCCAGTCGACCGCCAGCCCGCGTTCGATCGCCATGCTGACACCGAGCTCCTCGTGCAGTTCGCGAGCGGCGCCGCGGGCCGGGGACTCTCCTTTGTCGAGGGCCCCTCCCGGCAGGAGACAGGTGTCGCGGTAATCGACGTGCTGGACCAGGACACGGCCCCGCTCGTCGGTGATCAGCACCGACGTGCCCACCCACAGGGCGGCTGACGCCCGATGCTCTCCGTACTCCTCGTCTGTCATCGCCGTGCCTGGTGACGCCTCAGGGCGGGGGGGGCGGGCATCTTTCCTCCGGTCGTGTCGAGGGTCCGGGGTGCGGCAGGGAGAAGGCCGGGTCCGTCGGCGAGGGCGACGGTCATCCACGGGACGGCCTCCTGCCGGTAGGAATGCCCGACGGGATCGGTGCCGCTGCGGTCGTCGAGGCTGAAGCCGGTGACCATGACCATGTCCGAGTCGTCGGCGACCGAGACGAGGTGCGTCCCGCAGCGCGGGCAGAAGCCACGGCGCAGGGTCGGCCAGGTCGCGTACCACCTCGGCTCACCACCGGGACCGGTCCACGTCAGCCCGTCCTTGCGGAAACCGACCCACAGGACGGCGGGGCCGCCGGAGATGCGCGTCTCGTGGCGGCATGAGCACAGATGCGGATCGTCCGGGACGCCTTCCACCCGGTACACGATGCTCCCGCACTGGCAGCGCCCCGTCCTCGGCGAAGGGTCCTCCCCGTCGGCGGCGGGGGTGGTTTCGCTGCCGCCGAGAGGTCCGCTCGGGCGGATGATCATGCTTCCCCCTTGGTCACGGTGATCGGGGCCGTGTACGTCAACGTGTCGCTCCTCGTGCGTAGTCGCGGTGGTGGTGGTCAGGGGCGTCGTGCGGTGCGGAGCCGGGCCAGGGTGCGGCGGCCGCGCTCCACCAGCTCGGGGTCGCCGTGGGTGGCGCCGTAGGAGATGCCGGAGACGGCATCCAGGACGGACAGGATCCTGAACCGGGCTTCTTCCGCCGGGGTGAAAGGACGGCCGTAGCCGTCCAGCACGGCTTCCAGGAGGTCGGGACGGCCGTGCCACGCATCGGAGAGCCGCACGAAGTCCCGTACCGCCGGCCCTTCTTCCGACCGTTCGAAATCGATCACATACAGGGCGTCGGCGTCTTCGTCCCAGCGCAGATTGCGCAGCTGGAGGTCGCCGTGCGTGGACACCACGTCCAAGGCGGGCAGACCGACGGCCTTCTCGGCCGCGGCACGGACGAACTCCTCGTCCCCGGGCGCGAGATGGGGCCGGGCTCCGTCCAGGTGCCGCTCCAGCTTCTCCACGGGCGGCATGCCGTCGGACGGCCGGGGCGGGGTGCCGCGGTGGATGGCCGCAGCGAGTCGCCCGATGCGGTGGAAGATCCTGCGCTGGGTCTCGGGCGGGTGGACGGCGCCGTGCAGGGATCGGCCCCCGACCGCGGTGAGTACCACGGCCCGCAGTGACGCGTCGGCGGCCACCAGGCGTGGCGCGGCCGCGCCCAGAGAGGGGACCCAGCTACGGAGGGCCGTCACCTCACGCCGGTGGAAGCGGTCGTTCTGGTGGACCTTGACGTACCAGCTGCCGCCCTCGGCACCACGCGCCCGCCAGACACGGCTTCCCTCACGGGCCCAGGAGACGTCCGTCCAGCCGGTGATCCGGCCCACCGCCCGCTCGGCGAAGGCGCGCACCGCCTCCTCCGGGACGGCGTCGCGGATGCCGCGGCCGGGGACCGGGACCAGCCGGTCGACGGCCTGGGCGTAGGCGATCGGGTCGCCGGGATCCTGGAAGTGCAGCGCGACCGGCGTGCCGGCCCGGTAGGCGTCAAGACCGGCCCGGCAGTAGGCGACCATCGGCTCCGGCAGGTCGTCGAGAGGGAACCACCCGATCGCGTCGCACTTGTCCGGTTCGATCACCTGCGGAACGCCGCGCCAGCGGCGGACCTCGAAGAAGAAGCCGACCCTCTCCTGTCCGCCCGGGGGCCGGTGGTGCACCGTGACCGCCGCGCGGACATCGGCCGGATCCACGACGAGCCCGGTCTCCTCCAGCGTCTCGCGCACGACGGCGGCGACGACGGTCTCCCGCTCCACGTGCCCCGACGGCGCATGCCACAGCCCCGCCGCGTACACGTCCCCGGCCCGCCGGGACAACAGCACCTCCGGGCCCCGCTCCCCGTCGCGGACGGCGAGCAGGTGCACGTCCACCGGCACGGTGTGCCGCCCGCCGCTCACGCGCCGCCTCCCGGACGCCGGGCGGGCAGGACAGAACGGTCGACCTCCCGCACCGTGCCCGCGAGGAGCGGGACGGCCTCGGCGGGGACACCTGGACGGAAGCGGCCGTAGCCCTCCGCCGCCGACGCGAAAGCCCTCCCGGGCCAGGGCGTCGTCATGACCGCGCCCGCCCCTCGCCGACGGCCTCGGCCGACCGGCCCGGCTTCTCCTCCGCGGGGGCGGGCTGCGCCGGCACCGACGGGTTCAGGAACTGGCGGGCCTGCAGCTCGTACATCTCGCGGAACGCACCGGCCCCGGTGGCGGGGTCCATGAGCTCGGCGAAGGTGCCGTGCTCGACGACCCGGCCCTCGTCGAGCACGTAGATGAGGTCCGCGTGCCGGACGCTGTGGAGGCGGTGGGTGATCAGGACCGTGGTCTGGCCGGAGCCGGCCAGCTGGTGGATCTGGTCGAAGACCCGCTGCTCGGCGGCGGGATCGAGCGCACTGGTCGGCTCGTCCACGATCAGGACGGTGCCGTCGCGATGCCGGGCACGGGCGAGACCGATCTTCTGCCACTGCCCGCCGGAGATCTCCTGGCCGCCCTTGTAGCCGCGGGCGAGCAGGCTGTCCAGGCCGCGCGGGAGACCCTCGATCACCTCGTCGGCTCCCGCATACGCCGCCGCCGCTTCGATGGTCCGGTCGTCCATCGCGGCGTGGCTGCGGCCGATGCCGATGTTGACGCGGGCGGTGAAGGGCCAGCGGAAGAAGTCCTGGGCGACCATCGCGACACGGTCGAAGACCTGCGCGCGGTCGGCATCGGCGGTGCTCACGCCACCCCACAGCACACGGCCGGAGTCGGGGAGCCGGGCGCCGCTCAGCAGGCGGACGAGGGTCGACTTGCCCGAGCCGTTCCTCCCGACCAGGGCGACGGTCCTGCCCCGGGGGATGACGAGGTCGACCTCGTGCAGGGACGGCTTGTCGGCGCCCGGGTAGGTGAAGGTCACCTTCTCGAAGCTGATCTGCTCCGCGTCCTCGGGCAGGGCGAGCCCGCCGGAGGGGATGGCGCGTCGGACCGCTTCCTCGCACAGCTTCTCCAGGTCGGCGACGAACAGGGCCTCCTCCTGGACGTCGGTGACGCGCAGGACCAGGTCCGTGATGCTCGCCGCTCCCGTACGGATCGCCAGCACCGCCGTGCCGGCGACGGCGAGGCCCATCTGCCCGTTCCACAACAGCAGCCCGAGGACGCCGTACGTGGCGACGGTCGCGACGCCGCGCGTCGAGTCGGCGACCATGGCCGTGCGGGCCCCGGTCCACGCGAGCCGGGTCTGCTCCCGCTCGCTGGTCTCGGCCATCTGCCGGAAGTGCTTCAAGAGGAACGGGGCCGCGTCGTGGACGCGGATCTCGGCGGCCGCCTGCTGGTTGATCAGCAGCTGGCTGATCAGCTTGGCGGCCCGGACGTGCTGGACGAAGCGGTGCCAGCTGACGTACCGGTGCCGGGCCATGGTCAGCGAACCCCACGCGCTCGGCAGCGCCATGAGGACCAGGAGCGGCAGCAGGACCGGGTGCAGGACGGTGAGCACGCCGGCCGCGGCGATCAGCGAGATGGCGGAGGTGACCACGGCGGTGCAGTAACCGACCATCCGCCGCGCCGAGTCGGCGCCCCACTGCGCGGAGTCCATCAGCTTGTGGAAGGCGTCGTCCTCGATCGCCTCCAGCTCCACCCGTGCCACCAGGCCGAGATACCGCTCGGTCGCCACCCGCTGGGCCTTCGGCTCCAGGATCCCCGTGGCGGCGGACGACGCCGACCGGCACACCGAGCCGATCACCGCGAGGACGGCCACCAGCACGAGCGAAGGCAGCGCCGCATGCAGCCGGTCCGTGATGTCGCCGGCGGCGAGCAGCTCGACGAGCAGGGAGTTGACCGCGATCAGGGACACCGCCTGGGCGACGCCGCGGACGACCTCGCTCACCGCGACCGTGGTGAACGCCCGCCGGTCGGCCTCGCGCGCCAGCCGGACCGCCACCGCGACCTGCCTCGGCAGCGAACCGGCCATCGCGCGCAGCCCCAGCTTCAGCCAGGCACCGTCATGGGCGCCCCACCCGTAGTCGTAGGTGAGCTCGCCCCCGAACAGCAGCCGCTCGGAGTCCGACGGGCTTTCCGCGGCGGCCGCCAGCGGATCACTGCCACCGCTCGTCATGCCCCCCACCTCGTATCGGGACGCGCCGCGCGGAAGCCACCGGCCGTGCGCCGCACGGGAGGGACAGCCGGAGGGAGAGGAGTTTCGAGGCAGGGCAGGGGGTACATGGAGCGCTCCGTCCAGGGGAACCGGGTGTTCGCGTGGCTCAACGACGCGACCCGGCACTTCGAACACACGTCTTTCGGACGGAGCGTCCGCCCCGCGTCGAGGGGAGCGACGAACGTGCGTGCTACATCGACCCTTACGGCACAAGAGGACGGCACTGAGGCGGACTTGGCCGAAACGCCGACGCTCAGGGAGTGCCACACGCCAGGCCGTCACGCCGCACCGGGGCCTGGCCCGGGTGTGATCCCGCTACCGGGACACGCCGTTCTCCGTACGGACGGGGAGCCGTCCCGCCGCTTCGAGCCGGGACAGCCGCCGGTGCTCCCGGTCGGCCCAGCGCCGGACCCGGTCGGGTTCCAGCGGGGTGCCGTGGCCGACGTGGAGGGCGGTGGGGTCCAGGGCGAGCATCTCGCGCAGGCTGGCGAGGTTGCGCAGCGGGTCGTCGTGGAAGGGAGGGTTGGCGGGACGGCCCCGCACGAGGCCGAAGAGGGAGGTGGCGATCAGGTCGCCGGCGACGAGGTCTCCCCCGTCGGTGAGGACGGAGACCGATCCGGCGGTGTGCCCGGGAGTGGGCATGACGCGTGCCGCGACCCCGAAGTCCTCCAGGTCGGTCTCGCCGGTCAGGACCACGTCGGGTTCGACCGGGGGGACCTCGATGTGCAGGTTCTCGCTCCTGGCCATGAGGCGGCCCGTCAGCCCGGTGGGCAGGTACGGCTCGCGGGCCCGGCCGGTGCGGTAGGGGCCGAGGTCGGCGATGTGCCCAGCGACGGGCGCCCCGGTCAGACGGCGCAGTTCGGCGGCGGAGCCGAAGTGGTCGATGTGGCCGTGGGTGAGGACGATCAGCGACACGTCGGCGGGGTCCACGCCGTGGGCGGCGACCTGGTCGTGGATCCTCCGGCCGTTGCCGGGCGTTCCCGCGTCCACGATGACGGGCCGGCGGCCCAGCAGCAGGTACGCGTTGATGTTGTGCCGGCCCATGACCGGGATGGGGACGACCTTGGTTCGGGACACGGTTCTCTCCTCGGGCATGACTGTCCTCCGCCGCGCGGTGGCCCGCGGGCGGCTGGGGGAAGGGCGGGGAGTTCAGCGGAAGCGACGCCGGTACTCGGCGGGGGTGGTGCCGAGACGGCGCCGGAAGGAACGGTGCAGGCTCTCCACGGAACCGAGGCCGCTGAGGGCGGCGATCTCGGGCAGGCCGTGGGTGCTGTCCTGGAGCAGCCGGCGGGCGGCCTCCAGACGGACGGACTCGACGTACGCGGCCGGGGTGGTGCCGGTACGCCGGCGGAACAGCCGTGCGAAGTGACGCACGCTCAGGTGCAGCCGGGTGGCCAGGGCTTCGGCGGACAGATCCTCGGTGAGGTGCTCACCGATCCACACGCGCAGGTCGTCCAGCCGGTCACCGGGCGCCGCGGGAGGCGCGAGCGGCACACTGAACTGGCTCTGGCCGCCCGCACGTTTGACGTACATGACCATCGCCCGGGCAGTGGCGAGCGCGAGTTCGGGACCGTGGTCCTCGGTGACCATGGCCAGCGCCATGTCCATCCCCGACGCGATGCCGGCGCAGGTCCACAGGCGGCCTTCCCGGATGAAGATCGGGTCCGGATCGACGGTGACGAGCGGATGGTCGGCGGCCAGCCGCGCGGCCGTCCGCCAGTGGGTCGTGGCGGAACGGCCGTCCAGCAGCCCCGCCGCGGCCAGCAGGTGCGCGCCCGAGCAGACGGAACCCAGCCGGGGGATTCCGGGGGCCGCCACGCGCAGCCAGTCGACGATCCCGCCGTCGATCACCGGCTCCACCTCGTGGTCGCGCACACGGACGGCGCCCGACACGAGCAGGGTGTCCACGTCGCCGTCCACCTCGTCCAGCGTCAGGTCGGCCATCAGCCGGATCCCGCTGGAGGTGGCCACCGGCTCGCCCCCGCCCGTCGCGATGCGGACGGTGTAGCCGGCCCGGTCGGAGCCGACGAGCCGGGTGGCCATCGAGAACACCTCGGCCGGGCCGGTGACGTTGAGCAGTTCGACGCCGGGGAAGGCCGCGAGGACGACTCTGTGGGGTGGGAGCATGTGCCGATCATTTCGCCCCGCCCCAAGGGCCGCAATGACCATGTTCTGTCAGATCCGGACACGGCGCCGCCCGGAGCGGAGGCGCTTTCACCGGCCGGTACCGCTGCGAACCACCCCGACGACACGGCGCGTGAGCGGGACGTCACGTTGCGCCGTTCATCCGTCGTTTACCGATTCTGGACGGGGCGCGGATGCACTGGTCTCTGCCATCAGGCAGCACAGCCGGAAGAGACAACCGACCGTTCTCGGGAGATCCCTATGTCCTCCGCACGACAGACGCGACAGACACGACACGCACGGAACGTACGACGCGCGGCGATCGTGATCGCCTCCGCGGGACTGGCGATCGCGAGCACCACCGCCTCCGCCTCCGCCACCACGCCCGCTCGGGCCAAGTCCGGCGCCCACTGCGTCGCCCACGTCAGCACGCACACGACCACGTGTTACGACACCTTCCGCGAGGCGATCGCCGACGCGACCGACGGCCGGGTCACCGACGCCCCCGCGGCGCCGGAGAAGGCCGCCAAGGACAAGGCGTTCGTGGCCGAGCTCAACGCCCCCGCCTCCGCCGGCGCGCGCGCCACGATGAACACCCAGGGCGGTGTCGTCGGCGCCGTCTTCTACTGGGACTGGAACTACGGCGGCGCGTCCTGGACCATGGAGATCCCCGAGAGGTGCAAGGACAACGGGACGTGGGACTGGGGCTACACCGACCTCAGCGGCTGGAACGACGCGATCAGCTCCGTGATCCCCGCGAACAACTGCTGGGTCGCGCTGTACTCGGACATCTACTACAACGGCACGAACCAGCTGTACACCAACTCCACGCCGTACGTCGGCGACGCGATGAACGACCGGGCCAGCTCGGTCCAGCTGACCTAAGGGAGTAGGGCGGGCAACCGCCTCCGCAGAGCCTGCCCGGCGGATCGGAACCGGCCCCGGCCCTGATCCGCCGGGCAGACCTCGGAGCGCAGACCTCAGCCCCCTGAGTCGAAGCGTCCGCTTCTATAGTGTGGGCGGCCTTCAGTCGACGCGGAAGCGATCGTCGACCGCGGTCGCCGGAACACAGGGGTGGAGAAACAGATGACGGATCAGCCGGTGTTCGTCCTGGGCGGCGACCTGGAGGCCCTGGAACCGGCCGCGTTCGAGACCGAGGAGGAGTTCCAGGAGCTCCTCGCGCGCCATCCTCGGGTCCTGGACTTCGGCTCGCTGGCCGACGGCCGGCCGTTGCGACTGATGCTGGTGGCGCGGGAGATGGGCGTTCCGACGAGCGCGGAGAGCGGTCCGGCGTACTGGCTGGACCACCTCTTCGTCGACGCCGACGGCGTACCCACGCTGGTGGAGGTCAAGCGGGCGAGCGATACGCGCATCCGCCGCGAAGTGGTGGGCCAGATGCTGGACTACGCGGCGAACGGGGCACGCTACTGGCCTGCGGCGCTCCTGCGGCGCTCCTTCGAGGAGACGTGCGCCGCGGACGGCCGGTCGCTGGAAGAGGCGTACGGGGAGCTGCTCGGCGACCGCTCCCCGGAAGAGTTCTGGACGACGGTCGAGGAACGCCTGGCCGCCGGACAGATGCGGCTGCTGTTCGTCGCGGACCGGATCCCGCTGGAACTGAGGGCGATCGTCGAGTTCCTGAACCGGCAGATGCGGCAGACGGACGTGTACGCGGTCGAGCTGACCCAGTACCGAGGCGACGGAGACCTTCGCGTCCTGGTCCCCCGCATCCACGGGGAGGTCGCCACGGCGGCGAAGTCTCCCTCCAGCCGCCGCACCACGGTGAAGACCACACGTGACGACATGGACACGGTGATACGGACCCGCCTCGCCCCCGCACCGAGGCGGATCGCCACCGCACTGCTGGACCACGCGGCGGCCCGGGGACGCCTGGAGGGCGGCACGGCCACCTACCCGAGCATGTCCGTCCACTACCCCGTCGCCGGCCGACAGGTACCGGTCTGGACGCTCTCCCTGTACGACACCCCCGCCAGGGAGGAGCTCGCCTTCAGCTTCCTCTCCATCACCCGTCACCTGGGCCTCGACGAAGCGGCCGCCTTCGCGGAGTCCTTGCCGACCGTTCCCGAGCTGACGAGGAAACTGGAGGCGCAACGGGAGAAGAACTACAAGGGCTGGCCATCGGTCCCTCTGACCGCCCTCGCAGCCGAACCCGACGCGGTGGAGGGGATCCTGGCCGCGATCGAGCAGCTCATGGACGGCAGGGAAGCCCCGCCTGATCGGTCGGCCTGACGGGGTCCGCCGGTGGGGTCGTCACTCGACCAGGGCGTCGTACAGCTCGGCGTCGTCGGGGATCCAGGGGAAGGCGATCGAGGGATACGCGGCCGATCTGTCCTGGAGGTCGAAGGCGAGGACGGCGTCGACGAACTCCCGGGGCGGCAGATAGCCGTGATCGAGCACGTAGTGCCCGATCACGGCGGGGGCCGCGTAGGCGGTCCCCGGCTCCCCGGGCACCCGGATCTCGCCCGTACCGACGCTGGCGCGTCGGTGCCCCGGCCGGGGCACGTACCAGGGGTGGGCGTCGTCGAGCGGTACGGGGCACAGGTCGCACTCGTGCAGACCGAGGGCCTGGTTCACGGCCTGCTCCTCCAGCACCGTCAGCAGCTTGGCCCCGAACCCCACGGGCGCCGACCCCGCGGTCCAGGGCCGTCCGGCCTCCAGCCAGCCGATGCTGAGCCGCCGATAGGCATCCCGCACGGTGACGAACCGCACGCCGGTGCCGACCTCGGTGAACACGTCGCCGTCCTCGGTGAAGGGGTAGGCGTAGGGGCTGAGATCGTCGTAGTACATGACCGCATCCCACCACTACGGGAAGGGCCAGTCGATGCCGTACAAGGCAAGTCGCGCGGTGATGCGAGGGCCCAGGCCCGGGTCCTGAAGCGGTGGGAGTGTCACGGCTGTGCGGCCGTCCGACGGGGTGCACAGGATCCGCTCGTGGTCGACGGTGAGGCCGAGGTCGGCCAGGGCGCGGGCGACGGCACGGCGGGTGGCGTCGAGGCGCAGGGGGATCTTGTCGGGCTTGCCGATGTCCGTCAGGGGCAGGGCCGGCAGGACGATCACGTCCTTGGGGGGGCGGCGCCGCGTTCGGGTACGTGTCGTGCGGCGAAGGCGATCAGTTCCCCGGGTGCGGTGTCGGCCACGTCCGGGGCGACAGAAAGCTGCCTCTCAGCCGATCAGGTGCTTGAGAGCGGCGTTAGTCCAGGTCGTCGCGGCATCGGCGGCCGGGCTGAGGTGGCCCATGCCGTAGAAGCCGTGGACGAGCCCCTCGAACCGGCGGTGCTCGACCCGTACTCCGGCGTCGCGGAGGGCTTCGGCGTACCGGTCGCCCTCGTCGAGCAGCGGGTCGAACTCCGCGGTGACGACGACCGCCGGCGCGAGACCCGCCAGGCTCTCGGCGCGAAGGGGAGCGACACGCGGGTCGGCGTGGAGGCGGGCGGCGTCGGGGGACGAGCGGGGGACGCCGAGGTACTGCTCGAAGAACCAGTGCACCTCCTCGGTGGTGAGGAAGTACCCCTCTCCGTTCTCCGTACGCGACGGGTACGCGCCCGAGACGTCGGTGCTGGGGTAGACGAGGAGCTGGGCTGCCGGGGACAGCCCGTCGGTGCGGGCCCGCTGGGCGCAGACGGCGGAGAGGGTCGCTCCGGCGCTGTCCCCGCCGATCACCAGCCGGGAGGCGTCGCCGCCGAAGTCGTCCAGGTGGTCCGCCACCCAGGTCAGGGCCGTGTACGCGTCGTCGACGGCGGCCGGGAAGTGCCCCTACGATCCGGTCTGTGCGCGATGAAGCCGTGCAAATGCCGGGAAGCATCCTGGAGCCGATGAACCCGCCGGATTCCCGCGCGCCCGATCCCGACGCCCGTTTCACGGAGCTGGACCTGGCGCTGGTCGAGGCGCTCCAGGCGGCCCCCCGTGCGCCGTGGTCCCGGATCGGCCGCGCGCTCGGCGTCGACGCGACCACCGCCGCCCGCCGCTGGGAACGCCTGCGCGCGAGTGGACTGGCCTGGGTCACCGCCTACGGCGCGGCGAAAACGACCACCGTCGCCTATGTCGACGTACGCTGCCGGCCCCGCTCCCTCGAAGCGGTCACCGAAGCCCTGAGCCGGCTGCCCTGGGTCTTCAGCGTCGACGAGACGGCAGGCGACTTCGACCTCTTCGCGTCCGTCGCGGCCGTCGACCTGCCCGCCCTGGGCCGCTCGGTCAACCGCGTCATCGGCGGCATGCGAGGGGTGCGCTCCACGCGCACACGCCTTGGCATCACCCTGTACGGCGAGGGCGGCGACTGGCGCATGCGGGCCATGGAACCCGCCGGCCGGGCGGAACTCACCGTCCCGCGCGCCTCCCGCCGCGCCGTGTACAGCGCCCACATGCACGACCGGCCGTCCCCGGAGGACCAGGCCCTGATGACGCTGCTCGGCGGCAACGGCAGGCTCGGCTACACCGAGCTCGGAGCCGCGACGGGCATGAGCGAGCACACCGCCCGCCGCAGGGTCCAACGGATGATCCGCGAAGGCGACATCACCATCCGCTGCGACCTCGCCCACCCCCTGGCGGGCCTGTCGACGACGGTCCTCTACCGCGCGACCGTCCCGCATTCCCAGGTGGAAGCCACGGGCAACGCGCTGGCGCGGATGGAGGAGGTCCGGCTGTGCGCGTCCGTCAGCGGTCCGGACAACCTGCTCGTGATGGTCTGGCTCCACGGCCTCCACGCCGTCGACCCCTTCGAAGCCGTCCTCGCGGAACGCTTCCCGCTCCTCGGGATCAAGGACCGCACGGTCGTCCTCCGCTCGCCCAAGCGCATGGGCTGGCTCCTCGACGAGTCCGGCCGCGCCACCCGGCGCGTCCCTCTCGCCCTGCCGCGGCCCTGACGGCCGGGCGGGGGAGGCCGGTCGGTGGAACGCGGCCGGTCGCCTCGGCCGTGACGACCGGTCAGGCCCGCGGGGCGCGCGGCTCCATCTGGAACTCGAAGCCGAGGGTGCCCGGGTCGAGCGCGGTCGCGCCGCCGTCGACGGTGAGCACCGCGCCGTTCACGAACGAGGCGGCGGGCGACAGCAGCCAGGCGATGGCCTCCGCGACCTCGCGCGGCTCACCGGGCCGCCCGGCGGGCAGGACCCGGGTCACCTCCTCGTACGCCGCCTCCAGACCGTTCCCGCCCAGGCCCGCCTCGTCGGCGAACCGGTTCATCCGGCGGTCGGCCATGTCGGTGCGCACCCAGCTCGGGCACACGGTGTTGGCACGCAGCCCCGCGCCCCCGTAGTCGACCGCGAGCGAGCGGCACAGCTGGAGCAGCGCCGCCTTGGAGGTGGCGTAGGCGGCGTTCCCGACGCCGCCCAGCAGGGCGGACACCGAGGCCACCGCGACCACCGCGCCGCGGGCGTCGAGCAGGTGCGGGAGCGCGGCGCGCAGCAGCAGGAACGGACCGGTGAGGTTGGTCCGCATGACCTCGTCCCAGTCCTCCGGGGTCACCTCCCCGACCCCGCCGCCCCGCCCGATGCCGGCGTTGAGCACCAGACCGTCGAGCCGCCCGTACGTGCCGACCACCGTCTCGACGAGCGAGGCCACCGCGGCGGGATCGCCGATGTCCGACGGTACGGGCAGGGCGCCGGTCTCCTCGGCGACCAGCCGCAGCGGCTCGGGGCGGCGCCCGGACACCGCCACCTTGTGTCCCGCCCGGGCCAATGACTGGGCGGTCGCCGCCCCGATCCCCGTTCCGCCCCCGGTCACCAGGTACACACGCTCGTCCGCCATGCCCGCCGCCTCTCCCGTGCCTCGCCCGCCGTGCCCCGTCCCGGTGATCTTAGGCACGCGGCCGGTGCCGGGGCGGGCCTTGGCGCGAGGGGCGACCAGGTGTCAGGGCAGACGCCCTCCGGTGCGTGGACGCGCCCCGCTCAGGACGGGTCGCGGGCTCCGCGGGGAATCGCCAGGTCCGTCAGGAGCGCCTCGCCGGGGCGGAGGTCCGTCCAGGTGCCGGACCAGGTCAGGACGGCGATCGCGGAGGTCGGGAACTTGGTCCGTACGCGGTCCAGGGCGTCCCCGACCGCCCCGCCCGCCAGCAGCAGGACCAGGTCCTCGAGGCCCGGGTTGTGCCCGACCAGGAGCAGGGTCGCGACCTCGTCGGGAACGCCGTGGAGGACATCGAGCAGTTCCGGTGCGTCCGCCCCGTACAGCCGCGGGTCGTGGCGGGTCGGCACGGGGCCGTCCAGCTCCGCGGCGGCGAGCTCCCAGGTCCGGCGGGCGCGCCGGGCAGGGGAGCACAGGGCGAGGTCGGGCAGGACGCCGCTTCCCGCCAGGAAGCTCCCGGCGGCCGGGGCGTCGCGCAGCCCGCGCGGGCCGAGGGGACGGTCCCGGTCGGCGACGCCCTCCGGCCAGGCGCTCTTGGCATGCCGCAGGACGAACAGTCGGCGCGGTCGAGCGCCGGCGGATCCGGCGCGCTCAGGAGTCTCGGTGGAGGGCGGCACGTTTCCGAGCCTAAGGGGCGGCCCGCCGGACGGCCGTAAACGCTACGGGTACGTCCGTACGTCGTCGTTGTAGTCGCGGGCCCGGTCCCGTACGAGCTCGGGCAGCGTGCCCGTCGCCAGATCCGCGAGGGTCGTGCCCTCCAGGACCTGGCGCAGACTCGTCCGCACGGCGCGCCACACATCCGGCAGGGGCGCCGCCGCGCCCTGGTACTCGAGACCCGTCAGCTTCAGGTCCCGCACGCTGACGAGCGGTCCGTCCATCGCGCGGATGACGTCGGCGAGGGTGATCTCCGCGGGCGGCCGGGTGAGGGAGTAACCCCCGTCGGGGCCGCGCACGCTGCGCACCAGATGTGCCTGCCGCAAGTCGCTCAGCACGACGAAGAGAAAGCGGCCGGGGATGTCCTGGCGGCCGGCGATGTCCTCGGCCTTGAGGGGCTGGTCGGGGGAGCAGGCCAACTCGGCCATGGCCCGGATGGCGTAGTCCGTTCGCGCTGAGATCCTCACGGACTCAATGTCTCACGAGATGCCTCACGAGAGGTGTCAGGAGGTGTCTCAGGAGTGCGGGACCTGACTCGCGGAGGTAATCGCAGCAGTCAACACCACTACGCCATATCGGTATTGACAGGAAGCGCCCTTGCGACTCCACTTTGTTCATCGACATAGTGAACATCAGCTGTGCAGCGTCCACCCCTGGCCGGAGGTTTCCGTGGTACCCGTCGTGTCCTCGCCGTCCGCCGAGTCCGCTCGCCCCCGACCGACCGTGGCGGTCGTCGGCGCGGGCGCGGCCGGTGCGCTCGTCGCCGTCCAACTGTGCGAAGGGGCGGCCCGCCGCCGCATCCCGCTCGACCTGGTACTCGTCGACCCCGCACCGGAGGCGGGCCGGGGCACCGCCTACGCCACCGAGGTTCCCGAGCACCGGCTCAACGTGCCCGTCGGCGGCATGAGCTGCTACCCGGACGACCCGGGCCACTTCCGGCGCTGGCTCTGCCGACACGGCGAATCCACCGTCACCGCGGCGGACTTCGCCTCCCGGTACCGTTACGGCTCCTATCTCGCCGACACGCTCGGCCGGGCCATCATCACGGCGCACGGCACGGTCTCCGTACGGCGGCTGCGCACCAGGGCGACGGGGTGCGCCGACGCGCCCGGAGGGCGTCTGAAGCTCGAACTCGCCGACGGCGGCACGGTGACGGCGGACAGCGTGGTCCTCGCCACCGGGCCCGCGGCGGGCCGGTCCGCCTGGGCCCCGGCCGAACTGGCCGCTTCCGACCGGTTCGTCCCCCGCCCCTGGACGCCGGGCGCGCTCGACGCCGTCGGCGACTCGGACGACGTCCTCCTCGTCGGCACCGGCCTCACCGCCGTCGACCTCGCGCTCGTCCTCGACCGTCCCGGCCGCACGGTGCACGCCGTGTCCCGCAGCGGGCTGCTTCCCCAGCCGCACGCGGTCGCCCCGCTGCCCCCCGTACCGCCGCCGCCGGGCCTCACGTCCCTCCCGTTCCACCGCCTCCGCAGGGAGCTGCAGCGGCACTTCGCCGCCACGCGCCGCGCCCACGGCGACTGGCGGCCCGCGCTCGACGGGCTGCGGCCCGAGATCGTACGGCTCTGGCAGGGCCTCACCGACGACGAGCGGGCGGAGTTCCTCGGCCGCGACGCCACCCCGTGGAACGTGCACCGGCACCGCATGGCACCCTCCACCGCCGAGACCGTCGCCCGGGCGCGCGCCGCCCGCAGGCTCCGCGTCCACGCCGGCCGGGTCGCCTCCGCGACACCGCAGGAGGACGGCGGCCTCATCGTCTCCCTCGCCGACGGCCGTGAGCTGCGCGTGGCCTGGGTGGTGGACTGTACGGGGCCGGGGCTGCGGGCCGACGCCGGCGGCGACCCGCTGTGGAGCGGGCTGCTGTCCGACGGCCTCGCCGCACCCGGACCGCTGGGCATCGGCGTCTCCACCGACGGCGGCAGGCTGCTCGACGCCCAAGGGCGCCAGGAACGGCCGCTGTTCACCCTGGGCGCGCCCCGCCGGGGCGAGCTGTGGGAGACGACCGCGATCCCCGAGATCCGCAACCAGGCCAAGGAGGTCGCCGAGGCCGTACTCGCCCCGCTCGCCGGCGCCCCCCGGCCGGTACGCCGCCGGCCCACCGACCAGTTCGGACTGCCGCTGTCCACCCATGCCGCGGCGGCGGCGTCCTTCCGCTGCGGACTCGCCCGGGTCATCACCGTACGGGCGAAGGCGGCCGAGGCGTTCGCGCGCGCCACCGAACTGGACCCCGGGTTCGCGCTCGGGCACGCCGCACTCGCCCTGCTCGGTCACGAGTGCGGAGCGGACGTCGACGTCGACCGGGAACTGGCGGACGCCCAGCGCAGCGTGCGGGAACGCGGCGACGAACGGGAGCGGTCGTTCGTCGACGTCGTCACGCGCCGCATCAAGGACCACGAAGCCCACGGAGGCGCCGCGGGCGACGGCGACACGGCCCTCGTCGACCACCTCGGCCGCTTCCCCGCCGACGCGTTCGCGCTCGGCATCGCCGTCCCCACCATCGCCTTCTCCGGCGTCACGGACCTCGACGGCACACTGGCCCTCGACCTGGTGGAGCGGACCGCGTCCGCCTACGAAGGACACTGGTTCCACACCTCGCTCCTCTCCTTCGTCCGGCAGGAGCAGGGAAGGATCGAGGAGGCCGGCGAGCTCGCCCGGACGGCACTCGCCGCACAGCCCGCCTCCGGCCACGCCGTGCACGCCCTCGCCCACGTCCACTACGAGTCCGGCGAGCACCGCGCCGGCCGGGACTGGCTCGACGGCTGGATCGGCGGCCAGGGGCGGGGCGCCGTGCACCGGGCGCACTTCTCCTGGCACGTGGCGCTCCACGAACTGGCCCTCGACGACTCCGCGGCGGTACGCCGCCGCTGGTTCGCCCAGCTCGCCCCGGGCCAGGTGAACGGGGTGCGGGCCCTCGTCGACTCCGGCTCCCTGCTGTGGCGGGCCCGCATGTCCCGGAACTGGACCGGACGCGTCCCCGTCGACGGCGTGCTCGACGCGGTCGCCCGCGATCTGGTCGAACGCCCCTCGACCGCGTTCACGGCCCTCCACAGCGCCATCGCCCTCGCCGCCGCCGGCGACCTTCCCGCGCTCCGCCGCCTGCGCACCCACGCGTCCGGCGCCGACGCGGTGCAGAGGGAGGTCGTCGTCCCGCTGTGCAACGCGCTGGAAGCGGTCCTGGAGGAGGAATGGGCCACCGCGGTGCGGGAACTGCGCGGCCTCCTGCCCTCCCTGCGCCGCGTGGGAGGCAGCGCGGCCCAGCGCGAGATCGTCGAGGAGACCCTCCTGTACGCGCTGGTGGAGGCGGGCCACCGCGACACCGCCCGCCACCTCCTCGAACAGCGCCTCGACCGCCGCGCGTCCCCGCTCGACCGGCGCAGGCTGGCCGGCCTGAGCCTCTGACGCCGAGGTGCTCGGCGGCGGCGTCCGGTGGCGGTCGCCGCCCGCCCTCCCGCGCGTCTCACTGGCCGGGCGGGCGCTGCGGGACCTCCGTGTCCGGGGCCGGGGGGTTCGGGCCCCGGAAGCGGGAGAGCGTCTTCGTGAGGGCCTTCCACGGCGAGGCGTCCTCCTTGGCCGTCGCCGGCGATGCCGTCCGGGGCGCGCCGGCGCCGCCGGTCGCCTCGGCGAGGGCTTCGAGCGCCGACTCGGCGGCCTCCCGGTACAGGTCGCAGGAGGCCGTCATGGCTTCGAGCGCCTTGGCGTACTGGGTGACCATGGCCCGGGCGTGGGCCAGTTCCTCGTCGGGGGTGAGCAGGTGCCAGCCTTGGCGCAGCCGTGTCAGGACCTGTTCGGCGTCGGCCGGCATCGGCTGGGGCAGCGAGGCGAACTCGATGATCTTGTCGAGGAGTTCGGTGGGTTCCGTGCCGTCCAGGAAGACATTGCGTACGGTGAAGCGCTCCGCGTCGTACTCGATGACCTGCGGTGTCGGAGGCAGGATGACGGCGCCGCCGCGCGGTATCCCCACACCCAGCTCGCGCTTCATCACGAAGTCGGCGATCAGGGCCTGGTCCGGTGCGGCCCGGTGCTCGACCACCCGGTGCCGCAGGCCCGGCGGCAGGAACGCCGTGACCGGTCGGCGTCCCAGGGCGTCCGGCGTCATCGCCTCGTGCACCACGACGTGGATGGACCAGCTCTGCCGGGTGCAGGCCCGCAGCAGGCGGCGCAACTCGTCGTCGTCCTCCGGCAGGTGGTTCGCCGCCCGCAGACGCACGCCCGGCACCGTCTCGTGGTCCCACGCGACCTGGTCGCTGTCGGGCCAGAACACGGTGGCCGGCGAGGGCCAGCCCGCCTCCCACGCCCGCTCGGCCTCGGCGGCGAGGACCCAGGAGACACCCTCGCCCTTCGTGCGGCGGGACTCGGGATCGTACGTGGTCAGCTGCGCGCGCACCGTGACGTCCTCGGCCACGCGCCAGCGGGCCTCGAAGAGGCGGCGGGCGGACGGGCCGGGATCGGCGGACTCGTCCCGGGGGTACAGGTCGGTGGAACGCGCCGCTTCGACGGGGTCGAGCTCCAGGAAGTCGTCGATCACCCGGGCCGCCTTGAGGGCGAGCAGGTTGCGCCGGACGTCCCGCTCGGGCTCGGGCCCGAGGTGACGCCCACGCCCGAGCCAGGCGGTGCCGGGGACGGTGGTCGATGAGGTGCTGTTCTTGGCCATGGAACCTTCAGTGGGTGATCAGGGCCCGACCAGTATGGTCCGCAGCCCGGACGAGGGAAGCGGTATCCCGTCCGAGCAGTCGTCCGAGCCGTCCCCCGAGCCGCCGTCCGGGAAGGCCGGCGACGGGCTCGACCGCCGGCATCGGTCCACGCCGGCCCGTGCGTGCCGCACCCCGCCTGAAGGCATGGACCCCAGACGGCCAGTGGCGGAGCGACGCAGAGGTGGACGGGCGGGCCCCGGTCCGGCCCCGGGCTTCGTGGGTCTACGCCCCGCCCGGCACCTCCGCCCCTCCCGCCGAGGCATGCCGGGCGAGCCGCTCCCGCAGGGCCGTCAGCCGGGCGATCTCCGTGTCCAGGGCGGCGAGCCGGGCCGTGATCACGGGGGCGAAGGTCTCCGGTCCGGCGGCGCCGGAGCAGCGCCGGGGAGGATCCTCAAGGAGCGCGTCCAGCCGGTGGGCACGGCTGGCCAGATCGTCCACCGTCAGCCCCGCGGCCAGCAGTTCGCGGATCACCCGCACCCGGGCGACCTCCCCCGGCCCGTACTCGCGCTGTCCGGCAGGGGAGCGGACCGGCGGCGGCAGCAGCCCGCGCTGCTCGTAGAAGCGCAAGGCCCTGGGTGTGGTGCCCGCCGCTGCCGCCGCGTCGCCGATCCGCATGTCCGCCCCCTCTTCTTTCAGAGCTCCGTGATCGTCGCCCCGAACCCGCCACCGGTGAACAACCCGACCAACGCCTCGGGGGCCCGATCGATGCCCGCCACCGACGTGTACGGGAAGACGATCCGCCCCTCGCGCAGCCAGCCGCCCAGCCGCTCGCGCCACTCGGCCTCCAGATCCGGGTGGTCGAGAACGGTGAAGCCGCGCAAGCTCAGGCCCAGCGTGCCGATCCGGAAGGAGTCGACCACCGCCGGCGCGTCACCGCCCCGGCGCGCCGGATCGAGCTGCCCGGCGATCGCCCCGGCCAGCGCGAAGCGGGCACCCGGGCGGGCCGCGTCCACGGCCGCGGTCAGCTGCTCGCCGCCGACCAGGTCCAGCACCACGTCGAGGCCCTGCGGCGCCGCCTCGGCCAACTGCTCGGCGAACGGCTCACCGGCCACCAGCACGGCGTCGTAGCCGAGTTCGTCGACGAGCCGCTTCGCCTTCTCCGGCGAGCGGGTGGTGCCGATCACCCGGCTCGCGCCCAGGAGCCGGGCGATCTGCCCGGCCATCGAGCCGACCGCGCCCGCCGCGGCCGTCACCAGCACCACGTCGCCCCGCCGCACCTCGGCGGTGCGCGTCAGCGCGCCGTAACCGGCCGAGGCGGCCGAGACCAGGGCGAGCGGCTGCGGGAACCCGGGCTCCACCGCCGTGAACCGATCAGCGCCCGCGACCACCGCCTCCCGCCAGCCCGCGAGATGGGTGACCCGGTCGCCGGGGCGCAGCGGCCCGCCCCCGGGCGCGGCCAGCACCTCGCCCAGCGCCGGACCGAACAGGGCGTTCCCGGGGTCGAGGTGCCCCACCGGCAGGTTCTCGCCCCCGCCGCCGATCAGCGTCCGCAGCCCCGGAAAGAGCAGGAACGCCCGGTTGCGCACCAGCACCTCCCCTGGCCCGGGTGCCGCCAGCGGCTCCTCGACCACGGCGAAGTCCGAGGCGACGGGCAGCCCCCGCGGCCGGGACTTCAACCGGACGACACGGGCGGTGCTGGGCAGGTCCATGACGGCGCTCCTCCGGGGACTGCGGCGACGTGTCCGCCGCACGGTGCCCGGACGCTAACCCCTGACCCGCACGTCAAGGGCAAGCCCACCCCGACGGCGTCCGCGCCCGAGACGGCGCCGCAGACGGACGCGCCGCAACCGGCACACCGCCCCGGCCTGCCCCAGGACGCCGCGGCGGAGGCCTCCGCCTCCGCCTTCCAGCCATGAGCGGACTTCCTGCTCTCAGCCCAGCTGCTCCGCCAGCGCGAGGATGATTCCACTCGGCCCGCGGAGATAACAGAGCAGATAACTGTCCTCGTAGCGCGTCACTTCACCGACGAGTTCGGCGCCGTGCGGCCGGAGACGCGCGAGGGTGTCCTCGATATCGTCCACGGCGAACATGACGCGATGCAGGCCCAGCGTGTTCGCCGGTGCGATCCCCGGCTCGGGGGTGATCGCCTTCGGGGCGTGGTACTTCGCCAGTTCGAGCCGGCCCGGGCCGTCCGGGATCCGCATCATCGCGATCTCGCACCGCATGTCGTCGAGCCCGACGACTCTTCCCGCCCAGCTCCCTTCGACCGGCATCCTGCCTTCCAGCTCCATGCCGAGCTCGGTGAAGAAAGCGACGGCGGCGTCGAGGTCGTCGACGACGATGCCGACGTTGTCCATGCGCTGAATCGTCATGTTCCCGAGAATAGGCACCGAAACCGGTACCGCCCGCTCAACCGGCCGCCCCGCCACCCACCGCTTGACCGACGACCTGCGACCCCCGGGAGGAAAGCCGCGACGCATCGTGTCCGTCGCGGGTCTACGGCGGGCACCTGCCGGATACCCGATGCCGGCATGTCGTTTCCGCAGCCGGTGACGTGCACGAGATCGAGTCGAGTCACGCGGACCCCCCTGGGCATCGCCTTCCGGAGTTTCGCGCTCCGTGCGTGGAAGGCCGGCCCAGCTCCTGGAGAACGGGGCTTGCGGTCGGGGCTCACCGACTCCACGAGGCCGACGGTGTCACGGCGCACCGGTTCGTCGGCATCCCTGGTCACCGCGCTCGGCGAGCACGCGGCCCCGGTACGGTCCGAGTACGAGTCCGTGCTCTCCGGCCTCGGGGCCGCACCCGTGATGGACACCGCGCGAGCCTTCGCGGCCGAGGACGACCCGTGTACGCGATCGCCCGCGGCGATCCGACTGTCGCCCGCGGTGGCGCCGATGCAGCGCCACCCGGCCGACGACCTGCCCCGTCCCGTGACGGTCCGGGACGTCGCGGCCCCCGTCGCCCCAGCGCACACCGCATGTCCGCCGTCGGACACGCCCACATCGACACCGCCTGGCTCCGACCGCTGCGCGAGTCCGCCCCGACGGCGGCACCACCTGCGGTACGGGTTCGTGATCGGCGCCGACACCGCGGACGCGGTACGCGAGGGCCACGGCTTCAACGCGTTTGAAGGCCCGGTGCCCCGGCGGAGACCGCACCCCTGGTGGCCACGGACGACGACGCCGTCGTCATCGACACGCGGCAGACCGGTGGCCGTCACCCTCGGTTCCGGTCCGGTCGGCGGGCCAGGGTGTGTACGAGGTGGCCCAGATCCCGGTACGGGCTGCGCCAGGAGGCGGCCCATTCCAGGTCAAGGGCCGCCTCGTACGCGGCCCTTCCCGGGGCCCAGGTGTCGTCGAGGTGGTCGTGGAAGATCCGCACGCCCTGCCAGGTCAGCGGCGTGAGACCGTGCCCGGCCGCAAGCTCGTCGAGGGCTTCGGGAGTGTCGCCGCGGGTCTCCAGGCCGAGGTTGCCGGGGCTCCTGTCCGCCCCGGACGCGATGAGCCGGTGCGCGCTCCGGCAGTCGCCGGTCAGGGCCTCGCGTACACCGATCGCCCGGCGGTTCTTGGCGAGGACGCTCAGCAGGCCGCCGGGAGCGACCTGCTCGGCCAGCCGGGCGAGCGCCTCACCGGGTGCGTCCAGGTACATCAGCACGCCGTGGCAGCAGACCGCGTCGAACCCCTCACGGCCGAAGGAGAGGCCTTCGACGCCGGCCTCCACCAGCTCCACGCGGTCACGAAGCCCGGGCAGGGCCGCGAGGCGGCCGGCGGTGACGGCCAGCATGAGGGGGTCCGGGTCGACGCCGGTCACGTGGTGTCCGGCGGCGGCGAGCCGGATCGTCATCTCGCCGGTCCCGCAGCCCACGTCCAGGACCCGTACGGGGGACGCGGGCAGTTCGGCGCGCAGGCGGCGCTCGACGAGGTCGTGGCGCAGTCGCCCCCGCGCGCTGTCGGAATGCTCGGCGTAGGCGGCGCCGACGGCGGAGAAGCCGGTCACCGTGACCACCCCGTCTCCGTGTAGGGGCGGCCGGCCCGGATCCCCTCGATCGCCGCGCGGGTGTACGGGACGATCGCGTCCGGGAGGCCGTCGACGTCCCAGTACCGCCAGGCGACGGTCTTGTCCGGCTCGCGCAGCTCGGGCGTGCCCTTCCAGGCGCGGGCGCGGAAGAAGAGCTGGATCCTGGGCGGGGCACCGGGCCGGTCGACCGCGTGCACCGTGTGGACGAGGGTGAGGTCGTCCGCGCCGATGACCAGCCCCGCCTCCTCGTGGGCCTCGCGCACCAGGCACGCGGTCGCCGCCTCGTACTCGCAGTGCCCCGCGAGGACGTGCCACATCCCGCCCGCGTACGCCGAGTCGGGATGGCGCCGGCCCAGCAGGACCTTGCCGTCCTGTTCGAGGACGAGGTGGACACCGACGATGTGGGGCTCGGTGCCAGGGGGCGCCACTGCGGCCACGGTCCTCGGCGGCCGGTGGACGATGTCGCCGGCGGGGTGCTCGGCGGCATGCCGTTCCAGCAGCTTCCGGGTGGAGGGGAGCATGGTCAGGTACGGCAGCTGCTCAAGGCTGCGCCAGGCGAGGAGCTGGCCCTCGGTCACCGTCAGCGTGCCGGGGTCACCGCTCCACTCGCCGGTGAAGAACTGAACGGGGACGAGGGTTCCGTCGGTGCCGGTCACGCGCTCGACCGCGTACGGCCGGAGGCCGGGGACCTCCAGACCGGCCTCTTCCCGCAGCTCGCGGACGACCGTGTCGAGCAGGGTGGCGTCGTCCGGCTCCCGGCCGCCGCCGAGCAGGTCCCAGCATCCCGGCGCCCAGATGCCGGGCTTCACGTCCCTCAGGTGCAGCAAGTACCGGCCCTGGCCGTCATGGATCACCGCGCTGGCGCTCACAGGCGTGACAGAGCCGTCCGGGGTGGCGTCGACAGAGGTGAGGGGACCGGAGAGCGCGTCGCGCTCTCCGGGGTGCAGACGGTCACGGGCAGGGTGCATGTCAGAACCTCACAGTGGTGGTCATGGAGACGGGGCGACAGGGTTACCGGAGGTGGTGCCTCAGCACCTCCTCCGCCTCGTCGAGCCGTTCGCGCAGAACGGCAGCGGCATCGGCGCGGTCCCGGGCGTACGTCTCCAGCGACTCGGTGACGGGTCCGAGGCCGTCCACGACCGCGTTGAGCGGATACACGGTGCACCCCAGATACACGGCCGTCAGCCGTACCAGGCTCATCAACTCCGCCACCGGCACCGCCGGATGGCACCGGCGGTAGGCGGCGGCGAGACGGCCCAGCCCTTCGGGCCAGTCCGGCTGGGCGAGGACGGTCCGGGGGTCGAGTGCCAGCCGGCCGAGCTCCCACAGGGGGCTGCGCCGCCTCGGCGCGGCGAAGTCGATCACCGCCGCGACCTCGTCCCCGCGCAGGAGCACGTTCGGGCCCGACAGGTCCCCGTGGACCAGCTGCGAGATCGTCCGCTCCGGAGCCTCCTCCAACAGCCGTTCCACCGCCGGCAGCCGGGCCAGCCGTTCGCGTGCCGTCTCCAGCGCCCACCGTTCGAAGTCCGTACGGGGAGGATCCGTCTCGTACCGGTGGACGAGGCCTTCGAGCCGGGACCGGCTGCGTACGGGGTCGACCGCCCTGTCGCGTGCGTCGAGCCGGGGCGGCCCGAACCGGTGGCGGGCCAGGCCGCGGTGCAGCCGCCCGATCGCCTCACCGACGGCCTCCCACCGACCTCCGGCGACCCGGCCGTCGGCGGTGACCGTGTCGCGCAGGTATCGGGTGACCGACATGGTCACTTCCCCGCGGGAGGCGACCAGTCGCTGACGACCGACCGTGTAGCGGGCGGCGGCGACCGGTACCCGGCACCGCCGGGCGTACTCGCTCAGCGCGGCGGCGCTCTCGGCCTCCTTCCGAGCCGTGCCGGCCGGGTAGGTCTTGACGAACCAGTCGGTTCCGGCCTCCGTGGTGGCCACGTAGTTGCGCGTCGCGGTCCCGGACGGACCGGGAGCCACCGACGTCGGAACGATTCCGAACTCGGAGGCGAGCATCAGCGTCACGAGCGAGATCCGGTCTCCGGGGGTCGTGCTGTTCACGAGGGGGCTCCTTCGGCGCGGCGGCGGTCGAGGTCGACGTGGGTCCCCCTGATGGTTGTCCGACGCGGTCGTGAGGTTCAACGACCCCACCGGGATATCGAACACGTGTGTTTCAGCCTCTCTCGGAACCCCGGGATTCGGCGCGCGGCGGAGCATGGGGGATGCATCGACCCGTCTCCCGCAACGGGGCGGGAGTGTTGGTGAGTTGGCCGAAACGCCGACGATGCGGGGAGAGGCGCCCGATGGCGTCGAGCCGGGCAGGGCAGTGGGCCGTTCCGTTGCGGATCCGGTAGAGGAAGTGGCCTCCGTCGTCGGAGATCGCCGCCCGCTCCCGGCTTCAGGAGTTGGTCGAATCCCGTCTCATGGGTGGTGAGCCGTTGCGAGAGATGAAGAGGTTACGTATGCAACCAAGTAGAGCACTTGGCTGTACGACGCACCGTGAAATGGTGACACCCTCCGAACTCTTCAGGAGAGGGCCGGTTCACGCTTCTTTGACCGTTTTGCCATGACTAGGTGGCGCTAATCGGTCACCAGCCGCAGTGGCTGGGGAGTGACTTGGGTCACATGAGATCGAAGATCGAGACACTCGCTTTGCGGGGGAGAACTGCCCCGTCGTGCAGGTCGAGGGTGAACGTCGTGGCCGCACCCGACCGCGCCACCTCGTGGGCATCGCAGTGAACGCCATGCCGGTCGCGGTGCCGAAAGGGAAGCCGTCGCGCACGCCTCCGGCCTCCTGCCGCCGGGTTCCGTGACCGGCAAGTACCAGAGCAGTCCCGGCAGTTGCCGGGATCGCGGGCTGCTGGCGGCTGAACAAGCCGCTCTGAGCTGGGATTTCGGTCATGCGGGAAGTCTGCGGCGTTGCCCCGTAGGCCACATGAGTACGCGTACTCAACCGCATCCGAACATGCGGAGGCGTTTGCGAAACCTTTACGGGTGCAAGCAAACGGCGTCGCCGCCCCTCGGCGAGACAGCCTTGTGAAGTTGATCAAGGGCCGCCTATGGTCCGCAGCAATCACCAGCCGAGCACCACATTCAGGGGGCAACTCGTGCGCAAAATCGCACTTCCTGCCATCGCCGCGCTTTCACTCGCGCTACTGATGCCGCAGCAGTCCATGGCGCTGACGACCGCCGGGCAGGCGAGCGCCACGACGGCGGAGGTCCCGGACCAGCCGCTGGCGGAGGGCACGCTGTCCACGATCGGTCCGGGTCAGTACTCGACCGCGAACAAGACCTTCCAGGTCGCCGAGAACGACGTGGACGCCGCCCTCATAGGCCGTCGCCACACCGTCGCCGCGCAGGCCGACGGCAGCCTCGCCAAGCCCGAGTCCGCGCCCGCCACCCGCCCCGAGATGGGCGTCTTCGGCCCCAACTGGGAGGCCGAGTTCGTCGGCGGCCAGCTCAACCGGAAGCTGGAGCAGCAGGGCGACAACATCGTCGTGACCGACCTCGGTGTCAACGAGAAGATCACGTACGCGCTCACGTCGAGCATCGACTACCCCGACGGCGGCGGCGTCAAGAAGTACGCGACCGCCGACGGGTCCCAGGTGACGGCGACCTCCAAGTGGAACGACGCCACCGGCACCCTGGTGACGACCATGGTCGAGGTGCTCGGCGTGGACCTCTCCACCGTCGCGGCGGGCGACGACACCTTCACCGACGCCGCCGGAAACCCCATCCCGGCCGCGGACCTCAAGCCCACCTACAAGTGGCAGCAGGCCGCCACCGGCACCGACAAGTGGCGGGTCACCAGCGTCGGCAACAACACCTTCGCCACCACGGTCCAGTACGACGCCAAGGGCCGGGTGTTCAAGGTCTCGACCCCCGCCGCCGGCGAGAGGCTCGCGACGTCCACCTCGGTCACCTACGCGGACTCGACCACGGCCGCCGGCACCTCCTTCGGCGACTACACGGGCCGCGTCAAGCAGATCAGCGTCACCGAGGGCGCCACCACGCAGACCCTCGCCCGATACGCCTACGACTCCTCCGGTCTGCTGCGCACGGTGACCAACCCGAGCGAGGCCGCCGAGCCGCAGGCCACCTACTCCTACGACGGCGTCAACCGCCTCACCGACATCAACTCGCCGAGCAGCGGCAGCTGGGACCTGAGCTTCTCGGGCAACTCCGCGGCCCCGACCGCCACCGTCGACGGCGAGGCCGTCCCGACCCCCGGCGTGCCGGTCGAGGGTGACGCCCCGGACGACACCACCGGCGTCACCACCCCGCCGCCCGCCGCGGACTTCCCCGGCGGCGAGATCACCGACCCGACGTCGTACCCGTCGAAGTGCAGCTGGGCGCGGCACTGGCTGTACTACTGGAAGACCGGCTGCACGTCCAAGGTGGCGCACTACGGCTGGCACTCGCCCAAGTGGAAGCAGACCCCGACCGGTTACTGGGTGCGCGGCATCAACCACGACCACTGCACCACGGCGCCCGACAAGCCGCTCGGCTACAACTTCATCCCCGCCTGCGACATGCACGACTACGGCTACGGGCTGATCGGCAACACGTACAAGGGCTACAAGTACTACCTGTCGCGCAACAAGGGCCTCGCCGTGGACGCCGTCTTCTACGACACGCTCTACTGGAAGACCTGCTCCGCCTACTTCTGGAAGAGCACCTGCCGCTCCCTCGCCAGCACGTACTACGCCGCGGTGACGGTCTTCGGCCGGGCCAAGAACGGCGCGTACGCGACCTGATCCCGGGCCGCGACCTGATCCCGGGCGGGGACCTCTGATGTCCCTCGACCCGACCTCCTGACGGATCAGGTCTCCGGGCGGAAACGGGCCGGGCGGCGCGACACCGCCGCCCGGCCCCTTCGCACCCGAGCCCTTCACCCCCACCCCCATCTCCACGGACCCGGCCACGCCCGCCCATCCACGGGCCGCGCCGGGCCCCCTGCTCCCCGAGGCACCATGAAGAAAACGATCTGGGCCACGGTCGTCGCCGCCGCGATGACCACGACCCTGGGTGCGATACCGGTCCAGGCCGCCGCACCGACGAGCACCACCGGCGCGGCCACCGCCGCGGTCACGGGCGAGGTCATCGACCCGCCGCTGTACGACCAGACCGCCGACGGCTCCACCGTCCGGGTCAACGTGCTCACCCGGAGCCGTACGGACATTCCCGAAGCGGCCACCGCCGGTGAGACGAAGCAGAACTTCGACGCCCTGCCGGTGGTCACCCTCAAGGTGGACAAAGCGGGCCTGGACCGGCTCGCCGCCCAGCCGGGCGTGGTCAGCGTCACCGAGGACAAGCCCGAGCAGGCGACCCTGGACGAGAGCGTCCCGCTCATCGGCGGCGACGAGGCCGCCAAGGCGGGCAAGACCGGCGCGGGCAGCGCCATCGCCGTGCTGGACAGCGGTGTCGACACCCACCACCCGTTCCTGGGCGGCCGGGTCAAGGCCGAGGCCTGCTTCTCGCCGATCGATCCCGACCTGGGCGCCACCAGCCTCTGCCCCAACGGCACCGCGGAGCAGGTGGGCCCCGGCTCCGCCGACGTCGCGTCCGGACCGTGCGCGACCCTGAACGCCTGCGACCACGGAACCCATGTGGCCGGCATCGCCGCGGGCAAGGGCACGGGGGCCGTCGGATCCCCGAAGACCGGAGTCGCCCCCGGCGCCGACATCGTCGCCATCCAGGTGTTCTCCCAGTTCAACACCGCCGACGCCTGCGCCGGTGAGGTGCCGTGCATCGGCAGTTTCCCCAGCGCCCAACTGGCGGCGCTGGAAGAGGTGCTGAGGCTCAAGCAGACCGGTACGCCGATCATCGCGGCCAACCTCAGCCTCGGCGGCGGCCACTACACCGCAGCCTGCGAGAGCGACCCGCGCAAGGCGGCGATCGACAACCTGCTCGGCGCCGGTGTCGCCACCGTGGTCGCGGCCGGCAACAACGGCTACACCGACGCGGTCAGCACCCCCGGCTGCATCTCCTCCGCCGTCACGGTCGGCTCCACCACCGACGACGACGAGCTGTCCTCCTTCACCAACCGGGGCCCGCTGCTCGACGTGTTCGCCCCCGGCACGAGCATCGTGTCCTCGGTGCCCGGCGGCAACTACGCCTCCAAGAACGGCACTTCGATGGCGGCCCCGCACGTGGCGGGCGCCCTCGCCGTGCTCAGACAGGCCTACCCCAGCAAGAGCGTCGCGGACCTCGTGGCCCTGCTGAAGAGCAGCGGCCGGCCCATCATCTACACGGGCGCCACCACTCCCCGCATCGACATCGGCGCGGCGCTCGGCGGCGGCGGAAGCACTCCCCAGCCCGTGGGCATGACCGACTTCAACGGTGACGGTGCCGAGGACATCGCGATCTCCGACACCCAGGCCACCGTCGGCACGGACGCCAAGGCCGGTCTGATCCGCATCGTGTACGGCGGCGGCAAGGGCACCGCGGAGATCAGCCAGGACCTGGACTGGGTGCCGGGCGGCTCCGAGGCGGACGACTACTTCGGCGAGACCCTCGCCACCATCGACTGGAACAAGGACGGTTTCACCGACCTGGTGGTCGGCACCCCGGGCGAGGACCTCGGCACCGCCGTCAACGCGGGCATGGTCGACATCCTCTACGGCGCCGCCGGCGGCCTGGGGGCGGGCACCACCAAGGCCACGCACTTCGAGCAGGGCGCGGGCACCGGAGCGATCGCCGCCTCGACCGCCGAGGCGAACGACCGGATGGGGCAGTCGCTCGCGGCCGCGGTCAACGACGCCGGCCGACCGTACCTGCTGATCGGCACGCCCGGCGAGGCCATCAGCACGCTCACCAACGCGGGCACCGCCTTCTACGTCTACGGCACCACGAGCCTGACGATCCACCAGGACAAGCCCGGCGTCCCCGGTGACCCCGAGAAGGACGACAACTTCGGCTGGTCCCTGGCCGCCGACCAGAACTACATCGCCATCGGCTCCCCCAACGAGGCCATCGGCACCAAGACGAAGGCGGGCAGCGTCGTCATCTTCGACGCCAACGCGTTCGACCCCGAGGGCCGGCCGCTTCCCCTGGCCGGGCTCGACCAGGACAGCGCGGCCATCTCCGGTGACGCCGAGGCGGGCGACCAGTTCGGCTACGCGGTGGCCATCGCCCCCTACCGGCCCATGGGGGCCTCCACCCCCGCCGACTCGATCCTCGCCATCGGTTCGCCCGGTGAAGGCGTGGTCGTGGGCACCGAGAACCGGCTGAACGCGGGCCGCGTGGTGCAGATCCGGATCAAGCCCGACGGCACCTGGAGCTATCTGCGCGAGCTCAAGCAGGGCACCGCGGACGACGAGGTCTCCGGCACCTCCGAGACCGGTGACCGCATGGGCGAGACGCTGACCGCCGTCAACACCGCCCCGAACGCGGTGAGCACCGTGGCCTCCATGCGCCTCGCGGTCGGTACGCCCGGCGAGACCCTCGGCACCGCCACCAAGGCCGGCGCGGTCCACACCTTCTCCATGGCCGGCTCGGCCGGACTGAACGACCGCTGGATCGAGGCGGGCGACGGCGACGGAATCCCCGGCACCCCCGGCTCCGACCAGCAGCTCGGCAAGAACATCCACTTCACCGCGACCAAGCTGTACGTGGGGATGCCGTTCGGGCCCAACGCCGCCGGTGCGCTGTACGCGCTGCCGATGTCCAACGTGACCCAGGGCGGCACGGTCGCCCCCGTGACCACGTACAAGCCCGGCTCCGGCGGCCTGCCGGCCAACGGCGTGGCCTTCGGATACGCCGTTCGATAGGCGCTTCGGGACAGCCATGACACGGCGCGACCGCCATCGCGGTCCGGTACCGCGATGGCGGTCGCGCCGCGCCGTGTTCCAGCCGCAGGAGCTGCCGCAACGACGACTTCGACCCCGAGACCCGAGATCCCCGCCGTCGTGAAGCGTCAGGCGAGCGCCGACGCGGGGGCGGGCAGGTAGGGGGTGATGTTGCGCCAGGCGCGCTCGATGTACTCGTCCTTCTCGCCGACCGGGGCGACATAGTGCAAGGCGCCCTCGGCGGCTTCCCTGCCCTCCAGTCGGGCGATGATCCAGGCGGCGAGGTACTGCGAAGCCAGGCAGCCGCCGGCGGTGGCGATGTTGCCCTTGGCGTAGAAGGGCTGGTTGAGCACCTCGATGCCGGCCGCGACGACCCAGGGCCTGGTGGTCAGGTCGGTGCAGGCGGGGATGTCGTTGAGCAGCCCGAGCCTGGCCAGGACGAGCGCGCCGGAGCACTGCGCCGCGATGAGCTGGCGCGAGGGGTCCAGGCCCCGCAGGACACTCATGATCGCCGGGTCTTCGACGACCTCACGGGTGGCGATGCCGCTGCCGATGATGACGGCGTCAGCGGTGCATGCCTCCTCCAGCGTGGACATCTGCTCGATGACCACCCCGTTCATGGACGTCACCTTGGGGCTCGGGGTGGCGATGGTGACGCGCCAGCCGTCCGTCTTGATGCGGTTGAGCACTCCGAGCGCGATGAGGGAGTCGAGCTCGTTGTAGCCTTCGAAGGTGAGGATGGCGATGTGCACGGCGGCTGTCCTTCCGGGTGAGCGCTGATCGACTACGACGGTAGGGACTCACGAGCAGGACAACCAAAGAATTGTCATGGATACAATTCGGTCCATGGCAGCTCCGCGCTACAAGGCCCTGGTCGACGCACTCGCCTCCGACATCAGGGCGGGGCGACTCGCGGCGGGCACGAGGCTGCCGACCCATCGCGCGCTGGCCGCCCGCGAGGGCATCGCGCTGGTGACCGCGACGCGGGTGTACGCCGAACTGGAGGCCATGGGCCTGGTCAGCAGGGAGCAGGGCCGCGGCACATTCGTACGCGACCTCGCGGTCCCACCCGGCCAAGGCATCGACCAGCAGGTCGTCGCCACGGGCGCAGTCGACCTCAACTTCAACTACCCGTCGCTGCCCGGCCAGGCCGACCTCCTGCGCCAGGCCCTGCGAGAAGTGGCCGTCTCCGGCGATCTCGACTCGTTGCTGCGCTATCAACCGCACTCGGGCCGCCCCCAGGACAGGGCCTCGATCGGACGGCACCTGGGGCGTCGGGGGATCACCGCCGACGCGGACCGCATCCTCATCGTCAACGGCGCGCAGCACGGCCTGGCCGTCACGGTCATGGCCACGCTCAACGCCGGTGACGTCGTCGCGGTCGACGCACTCACCTACCCCGGCTTCAAGGTGCTCGCGCACGCCTTCCACCTCGACCTGGAACCCGTCCCCACCACCGCCGACGGGCCGGACCTCGACGCCCTGGAGGAGCTGTGCGCCACCCGGCCGGTGCGCGCGGTCTACACCATGCCGACCCTGCACAACCCCCTGGGCTGGGTCATGCCGGAAGCCGACCGCGTCCGCCTGACCGGGATCGCCCGACAGCGCGGCGTGCTCATCATCGAAGACGCCTCGTACGCCTACCTGGTCGAGAACCCCCCACCGCCGCTGGTGGAGACCGCGCCCGACATCACCGTCTACGTCTCGGGACTGTCCAAGAGCGTCGCCACGGGCCTGCGGGTCGGTTTCGTCCTCGCCCCGCCGACCACCGTGCCGCCACTCGAACGCGCGATCCGCGCCACCACCTGGAACACCCCGGCCCTGACCGCGGCGCTCGCCTGCCGCTGGCTCGACGACGGCACGGTGGACCAGCTGGAGGCGCGGAAGCGGGACGACGCCAAGGCCCGCCAGGCCCTCGCCGCGCAAGAACTGGCAGGGCTGCCGCTCGTCGGCCATCCCTCCTCGTACTTCACCTGGGTGCCGCTGCCCGACGACGCCCGCGCCGACCGCCTGACCGCCACCCTCGCGCGTCACCGCATCTCGGTCACCACGGCGGAACCGTTCAGCACCTCGGCCCACACACCACAGGCGATCCGCCTGGCCCTGGGCTCCACCGATCTCCCCACCCTCCGATCGACCCTGTCCACGGTCCGACACCTCGCCATCGAAGACGCCTTCACCTGAACCCACCCGCTCGGAACAAGTCCCACCTGCTCGTCCCCCCGCCGATTCGTCGGAGGACGTTTCGCTCGGCTCAGAGACGGTCGACGGCGCCCTGGCCGGCCGCTCTTGGGATCCGCGTACAGGCCGTATGCGACTCGACCGTCATCGGCTGAGAACGCTCACCCGCCTCGGCGGGTTCGAACCCGCATGCCGTCCTCGAACTGCCCGAAAACACCGAGGACGCTGCCCTGCTCGCGGTCCGACGGCAGGGACTGGCCCTCGCCCGGCTTCGGCCCTCCGGGTGTCAAGTACGGAGTCGAGTCAACATTTCTGACGATCTGTCAGTAGTGGCGAGAATCTCGCCTGGACACCCCTACCGGCCGGTTCTACTCTCGAGTCGCTTTACATGTTCCCCCCACGCACCACATGCGCACACCCCGCGCAACCGCACCATGCGACGACCCGCACCTCCTCGCACCCCACCGTCGATCACCGAGGAGATCTCATGTCCAAGCTGCTCGTCCCCCTCGCCGGCCTTGCCGCCGCCAGTGCCCTCGCCTTCGGGGGCGTCGGCACCCAGGCCGCCTCGACCACCGTCTCACCGGCCGGTCACGCCTTCGCCGCCAAGCTCACCGGCAAGGCCACCTTCGTCGCCGGGTCGACCACGATGACCTGCACCGTCTCCGCGTCCGTACCGACGGGCGGGGCCAACAACACCGTCCCCGCCGCTCCGGGCAACCACAACGACGCGGGCTCCGTCTCCGTCCCCGTCAACCCGCCCAGCTTCAGCGGCTGCACCACCAGCATCTTCGGCGTGAACGTGACCATCACGAGCAACGCCACCAACGGTCCCTGGACGCTCTCCCTCCAGAACGGCGCCCCCGCCACGGGCGGTTTCACCATCCCCAAGGGCGGCGTCGTCCTCAAGACCAGCGGCCTCGCCAGCTGCACCATCACCGCCTCACCGGCCGGACCCACCGCCGTCAACGGCAGCTGGACCAACGGCGCCCCGTCCTCCCTGGCCATCGCCAACGCCCCCGTCCCCGCGACCGCCACGGGCGGCTTCCTCTGCCCGACCGGCAACCAGTCCGCGACCTTCAGCGCCACCTACCAACTCACCGACACCACGGACCCGGCCCAGCAGATCACGGTGACCAGCTGACCGACCGACCCTGTGCGTACCGGCCCGGATCACACGGGCCCACCCGGTCGCGGAAGGGCCACGAGCTCCACACCCAGTGGCCGAGGCCGACCGGGACGCCGAAGGCGAGGAGCAGGTGAGGCGTGCCGGCGTCCACCGCAGCCCACCCACCGACAACCGGTGGGCGGGCCGTCGGCGGGCGCCGGCGCATGTACGGGATACTGCCCGGCGTCTTCCAGCATGCCCGCCGGGCCGACCGAAGCCCGTACCGCGTCCGTCTAGTTGTATTGACCCGCAGGGTCGTTGACTCGACTGAGGGGCGGCTGACCACCGAGAGCGGTATGGCCGCGGTTCAGGCGTTCGACCTTGCCATCCGTTTGCGGGCGGTAGGGGCGGGTGCGTTTGTGGATGATGCCGGCGTCGCCCTCGGCTTTCCAGCGTGCGCCGTTGTGCTCCACGCCCGGGCCGTTCAGGCGGCCCGAGGGTGCCGTGGGTTCAGTTCATGTGCTTGTCGAACCACTCGACCAGCTGGTCGGGGTGCTCGGAGAAGTAGTTGTAGCCGTCCCAGCGCCGGGTGCTGCCCTCGATCCAGAACAGCTTCTTGTCGCCGACGGGAATGGCGTCGAAGATCGCCTGCACGTCGGAGGGCTTGGTCAGTGCGTCGTCATGCACCTGGGTGATGAAGGTGGGCACCTGGCAGTTCTCGGCGTACTCGATCGGCGACACCTCGTCGATGGTGAAGCTGAGGTTCAGTTCCACCTCCCGGTCCACGGCCTCGAACTGGTCCGCGATCCCCATCGCCTCAAGGTTGCGCTCGACCATCGCACGCATCGAGATCGGCTGGATGGCGACCAGGGCGTGCACGTCCGCGAAGAGCTCCGGATGCCGGGTCATCGCCATGAACGTGGCGTTGGCGCCCATGCAGCGGCTGAGCAGGCCCACCTTCATGGTGGCCGCGTCGGGGCGGGATCTGGCGTACCGCAGCGAGCCGGCCACGTCGCGGGACTCGAACTGGCCCCAGGTGAAGATGAAGCCGTTGGCGTCGCCGCTCTGGCCGTGGTTGCGTGCGTCGTAGGTCAGCACGTTGTAACCGGCCTCATGCAGGTGCTGGTACTCCCGCATGTAGTTGACCTCGATGGTGTTGCCGGGGACGAACTGCCACGGGGGCAGGTGCGAGGGGAAGCCGTAGCGGTTCATGGGCATCGGGTGGTTGGCGATGACCAGCTTGTCCGAGCCCTGGCAGGGGATCCACCACGCTTCCAGCGGGGTGCCGTCCAGGGACGGGAACGTGACGTCCTCGTACGCCATCCCGTACTCGTCCGGCGTGTGCAGGATCGGCGCACGCACCGGGCTGCTGAGGCCCTTCGCCAGCCCTTTGACCATCTCCGAAATATCCGCCATGACAGTATCTCTTTCTCTTTCTTTTTCGTGGTGAGATCGTCTGGTATTTCCTTCGGCTATAAGAACGTAACTTTCGGGCCGGGGAGAAGCCACTGGTGAAAGGTGTACTGGCAGAGCACCCCTCCTTCCGGGACGGCTCCGGGATGTCGCCCTAACCTGGAAACCGTGGACAATGCAGCCGAGACCCGGGAGTTTCTGACCTCCCGCCGCGCCAGGATCAGCCCGCAGCAGGTGGGGTTGCCCGCCCATGGCCCCCGTCGGGTACCGGGGCTGCGGCGCGCCGAGGTCGCGCAGCTCGCCGGGGTCAGCGTCGAGTACTACGCGCGGCTGGAGCGCGGTGACCTGTCCGGAGTGTCGGACCAGGTCCTTGACGCCCTCGCCCGGGCGCTGCGGCTGAGCGAGGACGACCGCACCCATCTGGAGGATCTTGCCCGCGCCGCCGGTCCGGGACGTCGGCGCCGACGCCGGGCCGCCGCCTCGGTGCGGCCGAACCTGCAGCGCCTCCTGGACTCCATGGCCTGCCCGGCGTTCGTCCTGAACGGCCGTGGTGACGTCCTGGCCGCCAACAGCCTCGGCCGTGCCCTGTACGCCCCCATGATCGAAGCCGCCGGGGGAGCCACCCCCAACCACGGCCGGTTCATATTCCTGGACCCCCGCTCCCGCCGGTTCTGGGGCGACTGGGAAAGCGCCGCCGACAACCTGGTCGCTCTCCTGCATGCCCAGGCCGGCCGCGACACCTACGACAAGGACCTCACCGACCTCATTGGTGAGCTGTCCACCCGCAGTGACGATTTCCGTACCCGTTGGGCCGGCCACGACGTCCGCCAGTACCACCAGGGCGCCAAAGCCATCCACCACCCCGTGGTCGGCACCCTTCACCTCGCCTACGAATCCCTCGACCTGCCCGCCGACGGCCTCATCCTGTTCGCCTACGGCGCCGAGCCGGGCAGCGACTCCGAAGACGCGCTGCGCATCCTGGCCGGCTGGGCCGCCGACCACATCCCCGAGCCGGCCGAGCGCTCCCCTGACAGGACGAGCAACGTCCAGCAGCCGGTGCCCGGCGAGACGCCCCTCGCACCGCCGACCAGCCCTCACCCGTGACGGCGGAGCAGCGACCACCAGGAGCGGGTGGGAACGATCCACCGCATGGTGTTCACAGCCCCGCCGGCCAACGCTGACCGCCGCCGCCCCGGCGACCACCAGCCCGCCGCTGCTGTCGCAACGTGCCTTCGTCCGGACCAACTCGGTTGGACGGAGACGACGTTTCCGTCACCGAGCCGGTGCGCAAGCAGCCTGCGATCCTTGAATCGGTAGGGGATGAACGGTGAGACCGGGCCCGTGAGACGGTCTGCGAGGACCACCCCCGGAGGTGCGGGAGCCTGCGGCCGAGTGCTTGCAAGGGACTTGGCGGATGGGGGAGCGGGATGGCTATGACCTGCATGTTTGCGAATGGTGGCGTGGGGGTCAGGCCGAACTTCCGGCGTTTTCGGGACGGGCGGGTCTGCTGCGGTGCGACCCAGGTACCCCCTCCGGGGCGTCTGCCGTGGAGGTTGCCGGATGCAACGCCTTCGGTCTGGTTACCTCTTGTACGGCTCCGGCACATCGTCGACGAGAGGCCCCACCCCCATGCGCTTGACGGCAGTATCGCTCGCCCTGCTTCCTGCCACCGCTGTGATCGCTGTTCTGGGTGCTGGGACTGGCGTGCAGGCGGTCCCGTCCGCTGCCGGTGGAGGGCAGATTCCGGGAGAATCGCTGCCGTCCGGTGGTCCGAAACGGCTACTGACGGCCCAGGGAGGTCACCACCGCCACCGTCCGCCTCCGGGCCAAGGTCACCCGGGGCGCCGACTCCCGGGTGGCCGGATTCGCCATGGCCTTCAAGCGGGTCGAGTGCGCCCAAGCCAGCTGGCGATCCGTCAACGATGCCCACCTGGTGTCACTGGTGCGGGCCGGGGCCCGCTTCGAACGCGGCCGACTCGTCGAACGTCCCGGGACCGTCGCGGCATGAACGAACTCAAGTGGTCTGCAGGTCTTGGTGATTGCCCTCCGAGTGTCCAGACCGGCTCAGACGTTCGGTCAGGAAGGCGAGGATCTCGTCCCTGGCCTTCAGCGTGGGATGTCCGTCCTCGTCGACGAGGTGGGCGGTGACAGCGCTGTGGGGGGACCCGACCACGTCGCGGAAGAACGGGGGCGGGTTCGTGTTCGCGGAATCGCCCGGAAGGACGCGGCCGTCGAAGGCGTCGCCGAGGAGTGCTCGGTACGCGGCGAAGCGCTGCCCGGTGCACCAGCGGTCGTCGTCGAAGCGGTAGGCGAGGACCTTCAGTCCGTCGCGTGCGACGCGGTCCTGGATCGCGCGCGCGTCCTCTTCGCTCATCTCGAGTCCGGCGGGATCGTCCAGCGGCAGTGACGGGTGGTTGACCACCGGCGCGATGACAGCCGGCTCGATCGCCATGGTGAGTGCGAAGTTGCCGGTGAAGCACAGTCCGATCGCGCCGATCCCCGGACCGCCGCACTCGGCGTGGGCTTGGCGCGCCAGCCCGCGTAACCACGCCGCGACGGGGCTGGTGCCGCCTCCCGCGAACGCACGGAACTCGGCGCTGACACACGCGCGACGGACCACCTCCTGACCGCCCTCGACCGTGGGATAGGCACCGTCGACCCCGAAGAGTGAGGGGACGTGGACGGTGAAGCCCGCATCCCGCACCCACCGGGCCAGCCGAAGGACGTCAGGACTGATACCGGGCATCTCCGGCATCAACACGACGGCCGGCCCGGAACCCGCGGCATACACCGTCTTCACCGCCCCGTCCACGTCCACCAGTCGGCGGGAGAAGTCCGTGATCGCGTCGTCAAGACGTCCGTTGGGAGCATTCATGGCGACAGCGTGGACTGGTGTACCCGCACAAGGCGATAGGCTGGATCGCCACGTAAAGGGGTGATCTCGCCATAGGCACGATGCTCGGGAGGCGAGTGTGAGCGCGCTGCGGGTCGGTGTCCTGGCCTATCCGGGCTGCTTCGCGTCCGAGGTGTTCGGCGTCCCCGATCTGTTGACGATGGCCACGCACGTCGCCGGTCCGGACCGCGCCGGCTACGAGGTGTCGATCGTTTCGCCTCGGCGTCGCGTCGTCGCGTCAGGTGGTGCGGCGTTGGCCGTCTCTTCGCTGCGCGAGGTCGACGTCCTTGTCGTGCCAGGGTTCGAGCTCGTGCCGGGCCTCGACGTGGACGCGAAGCTCGTAGCCCTCGCCCCTGAAATCGCGGCAATCCGCTCACACGCCGCTGCGGGTCATGCCGTCGTCTCGATCTGCGTCGGTGCGTTCCTGCTCGCCGAAGCAGGGCTTCTCAACCGGCGCCGGGCCACGACGGCATGGTTCCTCGCCGACGAACTGGCTCGGCGCTGTCCGGAGACCGATGTCCGACCCGAACGTCTGGTCGTCACCGACAAGGGGGTGACGACGACGGCGGCCTTCAGCGCCATGTACGACTTCGCACTGGAGCTCATCCGCCGACACAGCGGTGCCGGCGTGGCGCGGACGACCGCGCGGGTGGCGCTCGTCGACCATGCGCGGTCGTCCCAGACTCCGTACGTCGACGCGCGACTTCTTCCGCAGCCCGGAAACGAGTTCTCCCGCAAGGTCATGCGGCACCTCGACCAGAACCTCGCCGCCCGGTACGACCTCGCCGCGTTGGCGGACACCTTCGGGGTCAGCACCCGTACTCTGCTGCGGCGCTTCGCGGACGCGACGGGCCAGAGTCCTCTCGAGTACCTGCAGTCGTCGCGCGTCCGTCGCGCCCGCCACCTCCTTGAGACCACAGACCGAACCGTCGCCGGCATCTCCACCGCGGTCGGGTACAAGGACTCCGGAACCTTCGCCGCTCTCTTCGCCAAGCACACCGGACGACGCCCGAGGGACTACCGCGCAACCTTCCGGCGCGGTGCCGACTGATGGCCACGCGCTCGGCGGGCTCCTTCCGGGTCGTCACCTGTTCGTCGTAGATCTCGCGGACCCGGTAGGCGCGGATCTCGGGGTCGAAGCGCGCACGGCGCTTCGCGATGGTGCTCCTCATTCGGACGCCATGTGGGCGGACCCGGAGTGAGAACCGGAGTGAGAAGAGGACCGACGATCAGTCAGTCGTACCGCCCGTCGATTCAGCCGCGGCCCGCGCCACCCGGCGCGAGCCGAGTGCAGGTCACCGTACCGAGGCTCAGGCGTTTCACGCGAAGGCGTGGGCGTTCTCCGAAGCCCACTGCCGAAACGGGCGGGCCGGCGTTCCAGTGACCCGTGAAACCGTGTCGCGCACCATCAGCAGCTCGTCGTTCACGTCTCCGCCCGTGACATCGAGCACCGCGTCCGCGGCCTCCGCCCCGAAGACCGCGGCCATCTGCGCGTGGGCCTCCTGGCGGCTGATCCCGGCGAAGGGAAGCTCCCGGCCCAGTGCTGCCGCGATGGCCTCGACCTGCTGCCGGGCGGTCACCGGCTCCGGACCCGTCAAGGCGTACGTACGCCCCTGGTGGCCGGGCTCGGTAAGAGCCACCCGTGCCACCGACGCGATGTCCGCGGGGTGGACGGTCGGCAGGGCGGTGTCCGCGTACGGCGCGCGGACGGTCTCACCGCCACGGATGGAAGCCGCCCACATGAGGGCGTTCGAGGCGAACTGTGTCGGCCGCAGAACCGTCCAGGCCATGCCGCTCTCCTTGAGCAGCTGCTCCACCGCCAGGTTCTCGCCTGCGGGGCCGAGGTGCGGGTGGGTCTGGACGGTGATGGACGACACGAGGACGACGTGTTCCACCCCCGCATGCCGGGCGGCTTCGAGGACGTCGGCATCCGGGCCCAGGCGCGACACGAGAAACAGTGAGCGCACCCCTTCCAGCACGGGCTTCAACGACGCCGGCTTCGCGAAGTCGCCCTCCACGGCCTCGACCCCTTCGGGGAAGAGGGCCCGTGCGGTATTACGGGTGAGCCCCCGGAGCGGACCGGCACCGCGCGCGTGCAGTTCCTCCAGCAGGGCACTGCCTATGTTTCCGGTGGCACCGGTCACGAGGATCACGAGCTGTCTCCCGTCGTCAGATGATCAACTGGACAGCACGCTAGAACCTCAACCTTGCTTCAGGTCAAGGAGCCCCGGGCCCCGCGCATGCTCTTCGCTCCCCGGCCGCCCCACATGTTTCAAGAGTGCGGCGAAGAAGGCAGGGCAGGGCTGACGGACAGGGCTGACGACTGACGGTCTCACCGCGTGGCCACTGTCAGCGATCCGTCGCACGCCTTCACAGCCGGTACGGGCGCAGCGCGGCCGGGCTGCCCGTCGGCTGTTGCGGGACATGAGGCCGTTGACGCCTGAGCAGGTCGTCGGCTCGTCGTAGCGAGTGCCGGAAGATTGCGGTGCTCCCGGACGTTGGCTGCTCGTATGAAGATCGGCGAGGCTTCCAGGGTCAGCGGCGTGAGTGCGCGGTCGTTGCGGCACTACGAGGACG
Source organism: Streptomyces sp. NPDC021012 (assembly GCF_044333355.1). NCBI lineage: Bacteria > Bacillati > Actinomycetota > Actinomycetes > Kitasatosporales > Streptomycetaceae > Streptomyces > Streptomyces sp. NPDC021012. Next base: position 97,100 of record NZ_JBIRQU010000002.1, on the reverse strand, counting down.
AGGGCTTGATCGTCCCCGGTCGTTTCGGCAATGGGTTCCGTGACTACTGCCAGTCCACCATCGACAGGGTCCTCGTCATCCGCTCCCTGCTGGAGTCCGGGCTGCCCGTGCGGTTGATCAGGGAAGTCCTGCCCGGCCTCACTGACGGATCCGATGCCGGCACCGAAGTGGTGTGCGCGGAGTTCCTGCACGAGGTGCAGGGCCACCGCGACCGGCTTGCCGCCCGCATCGCCGTTCTCAGCGATCAGCAGGCGGCACTCGACGCCTACCTGCGAGAGGCCCGCCGTACTGATCTCTGACCGCCGCTTGACCTTGACGCAAGTGTGAGGTTCCTACGGTCGGCACATGGAGATCGACAAGCAGCAGAACACCGCCGACCAGACCGTTCGAGCACTGGTCCAGCAGTCGCACCGGGGACCGGAGGACATGGCTCTCAGGGCGGACCGCCGTCGCCCCGCCCCGGGGCCCGGCGAGTACCTGATCCGCGTCGGCGCCGCCGGGGTCAACTTCGCCGATGTCATGCAGACCCGCGGCACCTACGGAGGAGGCCCGCAGGCACCCTACGTGGCGGGCTTCGAGGCCGCCGGCGAGATCGTGGAGGTCGGCCCGGGCGTCGGGAACCCGCTGCCGCTCGGCACCCACGTCGTCGGAGCCGGGACGGGCGCCTTCGCGCAGTACATGACGATGCCGGTCGCGGGTGCGCTTCCCGTGCCATCCGGCTGGAGCGACGCCGAAGCCCTGGGCCTGGTGCTGAACTGGGCCACCGCCCTGGCAGCGCTCAAGCCGCTGGGTGAGGTCAAGGCGGGTGAGGTGGTGCTCGTTCATGCCGCGGCCGGCGGCGTCGGGCAGGCTGCCGTCCGCCTTGCCCGCCACTACGGTGCACGGGTGATCGCCACGGCGTCACCGGCGAAGCACGAAGCCGTCAGAGAGCTCGGTGCCGATGAGGTGCTGGACAGCCGACGCCCTGATCTGGCTGAGGAGATCGATCGCCTCACCGGCGGGGTCGATCTGGTCCTGGAATCGGTGGGCCGGGCCACGTTCGAGGCCAGCCTGTCGGTCACCAAGCCCTTCACCGGACGCATCGTCGTGTTCGGCGCCGCTTCCGGTGACGCCACGGTGACCACGCACGACCTGGTCTTCACCCACCAGGTCCAGATCAAGGGCCTGCACATCGGCGCGCTGGCGGTCGCGGCCCCCTCCCTCTACCAGTCGTTGCTCGTCGAGATCGAGGCTCTCATCGCCCACGGCGTCTACCCGCCTGGCACCCCACACGTGTATCCCCTGGCCGAAGGGCCGGCGGTGCTCCAGCAACTCGAAGCGGGCCAGACCCGAGGCAAGCTTGCCCTCGATCCCTGGCGCTAGGAACGCCTGTGCTCCACCGCCCTGTGCTTCACCGCAATGCTCCACTGTCCCCGAGGGAGGACTACGACTTCGGCTCGTGCAGTGTTGCCCACGCCGCCCGATCGCCCACGTGGCAGCCGAGACGGGGGGTCTCCCGTGCCTGCGCGTCGAAACGGGTCGACCACTACCGCCAGCATGATGAACTCGGGCTGCTGGGCCGCTCCTCCACGAGCTGGTCGGCATGCGGCCCCGGGCCTTCCGGCGCCAGGCGGCGGGTACGGTGGCCGACCCTGCCGATGCTGCGGGTACGGCCCGCGACGCGGGTCCGGCGATCACAGTGAAAGGGGGGTGTCGGCATGCGTGTCGAAGCAGGTCTCCAGACCGGTCAGGAATCGAGAAGCCCCGGCCGCCACCCAGCCCCTAGCGTGAAGGACATGGCAACCACCACTTCCACCGCAGCCCGCACCTCCCTCACGTCCGTCACCCTCGAGGTGGCCGACCTCGACTCCGCCCGCCGCTTCTACCGCGCCTTCGGGGTGGACGAGCGCGTACGCCTGCGGGCGTCCGAGGCGCACTCCACCGGGTTCCGCGGCTTCACCCTGGCGCTCACGGTTTCCAACCCGGCTACCGTCGACGGCTTCGTCGGCGCCGCCGTGGACGCGGGCGCCACGGTGCTGAAGCCCGCCGCGAAGTCGCTGTGGGGCTACGGCGGCGTCGTCCAGGCCCCGGACGGGACGATCTGGAAGATCGCGACCTCGGCGAAGAAGCACACCGGCCCCGACACCCGCGAGATCGACGAGGTCGTCCTGCTGATCGGCGTCGAGGACGTGAAGGCCACCAAGGAGTTCTACGTCGGCCGGGGCCTGAGCGTGGCCAAGAGCTTCGGCGGCAAGTACGCCGAGTTCGCCGCCGGCCAGGCCGGTCCCGTCAAGCTGGCGCTGTACAAGCGCCGCGCCCTGGCCAAGGACCTCGGCGTCCCCGCCGACGGCACCGGCTCGCACCGCGTCGTCCTCGGCGGCACCACCGACACCTTCAGCGACCCGGACGGCTTCGCCTGGGAGCCGGCCGCGACACTCGCCCCCACACCGTCCTGACCCCCGCCCCCGCACTCTCGCCCCGCCTGACCCGGTACGAGAGGAAACCGGAAACCACCCCGGAGCAGCAAAAGACCCTCCCGAAGGAGGGTCCCGATCTTGCGCCCCCGGCAGGACTCGAACCTGCGGCCAAGTGCTTGGAAAGCGCTTGGTGGGCGGGGGAGCGGGGTGGCTCTGACTTGCGTAAACACCCCTACCTGCTGACGGTTGCCGAGAACTTCGGGCATTCTCGGGACGGCTCTTGCCAGCAGTGGGCTGCGGGGCCCCATGGAGTCCGGATCAGCGCGCTTCGCCCCGACTGACGGTGGTGTCGGCTCCGTCGAGCTTCGGGGCCTCCCCTCCTGTCCGGGGTTCGAAGAGCTCTTGTCGGGCAGGCGGTTTCACCCCTCGGGGTGGTGCACGGCGTTTGACATGCCCGGCGGCCTGGTCAGCGCACTCGTGTCCCGGTGTCGGCTGATTCGTTGGTGTGGTGACCGTCAGGACGACGAGCGTCGGAGAAGCCGTGCCCGCCCCACCCACCCCAGCCACCGCAGCGCCCGTGGAACCGCCCGCCGACTTCCTGGCGGCTCGGCTGCGTGATCCCTACCCGTACTTCGGCTGGCTGCGCCGTCACGCGCCCGTCCACGCCGAGCGGCGTCCCGGCAGGCCCGCGGTGTGGCAGGTCTCGCGGTACGAGGACGTACGTGCCCTGCTGACCGATCCCCGTCTGAGCAAGGACCCGAGGCGGGTCCCCGGGTACGTGCCGGGGCCGACCGGGCTCAACCGGCACCTGGTCCACGCCGATCCCCCCGACCACACCCGCCTGCGGGCGCTGGTCAACTCGGCGTTCGTACCCCGCCGGATCGCCATGCTGGAACCTTTCATCGCGGAGGTCGCGCACCGCCTCCTCGACCGGGTCGAGCACCGTACGCACATCGATCTGATCGCGGACTTCGCGGCGCCGCTGACGTTCCGGATGATCCGCGCGATCCTCGGCGTCCCCGACCACCTCGACACGGCGGCCACCCGCGACACGCTCATGGCCACCATCAGCCCCGACGCATCCGCCCACCCGGCCCGTGCGCAACGGGGTCTCCACGAACTCCTGGACGTCCTCATCGCCGGGAAGCGGTCCGGCCGGTCGCCCGGCGGCACCGACCTGCTGGGCGCCCTGGTGCGGGCGGGCGACGAGAGCGGCACCATCACCGAGGAGGAACTGCGCTCCACCGCCTACCTCCTGCTGCTGGTCGGGCACGACACCACGATGAACCTGATCGGCAACGGGATGCTCGCCCTGCTGCACCACCCCGAGCAGGCCGAGCGCCTGACCGCGCGGGGCACAGGCCCGACGCTGCTCACCACGGCGGTCGAGGAGCTCCTGCGCTACGACTCGCCCGTCAGGGACGCGACCTTCCGGTGCGCCGCCGAACCGATCGAGCTGCACGGGCGGACCATCGCGGCCGGGGAGATCGTGAGCCTCCTGATCGGCTCCGCCAACCGGGACGAGGCACGCTTCCCGGACCCCGACCGCCTCGATCTCGGCCGGACGCCCAACGACCATCTCGCCTTCGGATACGGGCCGCACTTCTGCATCGGCGCCGGCCTGGCCCGTCTCGAAGGCGCCGTCGCCTTCCCCCTGCTCCTGGAACGCCTCGGCCCCGTGGAGACGGCCAAGCCCGCCGACGAACTGCCCTGGCGACCGGCCCGCGTCATGCGCGGCCTCGCGGCACTGCCCCTCGTCCGCCGATGCCCCTCCCAGCCCCGTACCGAGAGGACACGATGAGCACGAACACCACGGAACAAGCGGTCCTGACCGAGCGACGGGACGGCGTCCTGGTCATCACCCTCAACCGTCCCCACGTCCGCAACGCCATCGACCAGGCCCTCGCCGACGCCGTCGACGCCGCGCTCACGCTCCTGGAGGACGACCCGGGCCTCGACGTCGGCATCCTCACCGGAGCGGGCGGCCACTTCTGCTCCGGCATGGACCTCAAAGCCTTCCCCTCGGAAGGGGTTCCCAGAGTCGCCGATCGGGGACTCGCCGGCCTGACCCGTGCCCGACGGTCCAAGCCGGTCATCGCCGCCGTCGAAGGAGCGGCGGTGGCCGGAGGCTTCGAACTCGTCCTCGCCTGCGACCTCGTCGCCGCCACCCGTACCGCCTTCTTCGCGCTGCCCGAAGTCGCGCGCGGCCTCGTCGCCTCGGAAGGCGGAGCCATCCGTCTGCCCCGGCGCCTTCCCCACCACCTGGCCATGGAACTCCTCCTGACCGCCTCCCCTCTCCCGGCGGCCGACGCCGCCCGGCACGGCCTTGTCAACCAGCTCACCGATGAGGGCGAAGCCCTTGACGGCGCGCTCGCCCTGGCCGCGCGGATCCGCGCCAACTCCCCGCAGGCGGTCCGGATCACCCGGCGGGTCGTCAACGCCACCGGTGGCTTCGACGACCACGCGGCGTTCACCGTCCAGGACCCGCTCACCGCTCCGGTCTTCCGCACGGACGCGGCGGCCGAGGGCACCCGCGCGTTCTGCGAGAAGAGACCCCCGGCCTGGACGAGCTGACCAGGGCCGGCGACCGGGTCTGATGAGCCTCGGGAACGAGCCGGCCTCCGGGCGTTCCCCGTAGGGCAGACGTTGCCGGTCGAGCCCGGGATGCCGTTCACTCCGCTCGTCTGCCGGAACGAGACGCGCATGGCGGGACGGTAGAAGGGCGTCGCGTCGGGTTCGAGACGCTGATTCCGGTCTCGCTCGACCCGCTGGGAGAAGAGGACGCGCATGGCAGTCAACGACCCGGGGGGCACGTTGGGCCAGGCGGGCAGCACGGCCCGGCACATCACCGCGCCCGAGCTCCGCGCCCCGGCCCGGGAGGGCTTCCAGGCCTGTCCGCTCATGCTTGCCGAGGAGAAGCCCTCGGACCTCTGCCGCCGGCTCCTTGGCCTGAGCCGGAGCAGCTCCCGTACGCCGTCCGTCAGGAGCTGCGTCCGGCCGGAGCGGTCCGCGGTGAGCCGGGCATCCGGGTGTACGCGCTGGACGAGCCGATCCAGATCCTGCGGCTGTGGCTCAAGCGCTCGGCTGGATTCCGTTCGCCGCCACATTCGGCGCGTCGCTGCCGCGCCTTCCCGGTTCCGCCATCGCCGCCGCCGGGCCCGTACCGGTCACGACCCATCTCGCGTGGTCGTGGCCTGGCCAACGGTGGCGTCGACTTCGCCATCGCCCGGGTGGGCGGCCACCTCGGCAGCACACCCGTGATCGGAACGCAGGACCTCAACCTCTCCGCCTGCGGCGCCGACTCCGTACGCGCCTTCCACGACACCGCCCGCACCGCCCTCACCAGCGACGGCCGGCCACTCGCCGGCCTCGCCTCGGCCACCAAGGTCATCCGACCCGCACCCGGCCTCGACCTGCCCGGCCCGCGCTCGCTCGTCGACCGCGGCACCGCCGACTCCCGTCGCACTCGCGCGCTGGTCTGCGTACCCGGCCAGTGGGGCCTGATCGCCACCGCTCGCCCCGGCCCCGCCCGGGTGGCCGAGGAAATCCTGCGCCTGGAGCACAGGCTCCGATCAACGGGACGATCCGGCCTCGCGGCCCTGTGATCAGGCATCGCGGGTCCGCGTACTCACCCGTCCGGCCCATGCCCCGGCCGCTCCCGAATGCCGCACCCGCCCCCGGCGGCGAGGGTGGGCGTGGTGCACCCCCGACCGCCGGAGGAACGTGATGGCGCGCAACGCCGATGTGGTGGTCGTCGGGGCTGGCATGTTCGGCTCGGCGGCGGCCAAGTACCTCAGCCGTTCCGGAGCCGACACGGTGATCGTCGGGCCCCCGGAACCGGACCGTCCGGCGGCGGCGCGTCTGAGCGAGTTCGGCGCGTACCACGACGAGTCCCGCATCGCGCGCTGTCTGGGCTGGGACCGCTTCTGGGGGACCGTGGACAGCCGCTCGACGGCGCGCTACCGGGACATCGAGGCCGAGTCAGGCGTCGGCTTCTTCCAGGAGTGCGGAGCCCTCGCATTGATCGCCGCCTCCCTGCGCGAACACACCGACACGATGCTGCGTACGAGTGAGGACGACGGCGTCACCGTGGACCGGATGACCGCAGCCGACCTGCGCCAGGAGTTCCCCGGCCTGGGCCTGCCCCCGATGAACGGCGGCGTCGAGGGACTCCTGGAGCGCAAGAGCGCCGGCCACCTCAACCCGCGGCACCTGGTCCGGGCCCAACTGGCACTGGCGCAGGCGGCAGGCGCACGACTGCTCCGCGCCACGGTCACCGGCATCCACAGGGACGGCCCGGCAGGACCCTGGCACGTACGCACGCAGACCGCCACGACCGGGGCCACCGTGACCGTACGGGCCGACAAGCTCCTGATCGCGGCCGGCTCCCTGGTCAACCACAACAACGCCCTTCCCCGCCCGTACCGACTCGACCTCCAGACCTTCACCGAGCCCAACCTGCTCTACGAGGTCGCCGACCGCCACCTCCCCGCACTTCAGGACCTGCCCACCGTCGTCACCATCGACCCCGAGGACTCCGGCGACGCCAACCTGTCCGCCTACCTCCTCCCGCCCCTGCGCTACCCCGACGGCCGCTGGTACCTGCGCATCGGACCCGCCATGCAGCCCGCCGTCCGCGAGCTGCGCACCACGGACGAGATCCACACCTGGTACGCCCGGCAGCGCATCACCCCGCAGCAGTCCGCACTCCTGTCCCGGATGACGAAGGTCCTGCTGCCCGGTCTGGAGCCGGTCTCCGTACGCGAGGCGTGCTGCGTCGTCGACAAGACGCCCACGCGCTACCCGTACCTCGGCCACCTGGACAAGGACAAGAGCCTGACCGTGGCCGTCGGCGGCAACGGCCACGGCGCCCGCGGATCCGACGAGATCGGACGCCTCGCCGCGACCCTCGTCCTCGGCGACCGATGGGACCTGCCCCTGTCCCAGGAGACATTCGCCCCCGCCCACGAACCGGGTGCGGCAGCGGGGCGTCCCGACTACCTCCGTCCGCCCTACGGACTGTGCTGACCACCCGGCGCCGAGACGGAGCCGGGCGGCCCCTGGACCACCCGGCTCCGTCTCGTTCCGTGTGAGACGCCCGGTTACGGAACCAGGAGGTGGAAGCCCTGGTCGGCGTATTGCCCGTCGGTGCCGGTGACGACGGTGAGAACCTTGGGGCCCTACCGGAGCTGCGGAGGGCCGCATCAGGGGACGCGCCGTCTCGCCACTGGACTGGGGGCTTCGGTGGCTGTCGTCGTCTTCACGGCGATCGCACAGGCACGAGCGGTTCGGGCGCGGAGGTCGAACGCCTGACGGTTCACCGCGCCTCGCCCTGCCGGTGGCCGGTGGTGGGCTCTCGGCCGGGGCAGCCGACCGGCTGCCGTACCCTTCTGCGGTGGCGAACCGGCGGCGGTCTCTGGCGGATGGGTTTTGGGCTTGGGACCGGGCCCTGGGTGGGCAGCGGCGTCCGACGCGGATACAGAAGTGGGTGGCCCGACACCCGATAGGCACCGGTCTCTGCGCCGCTGTGCCCTTCACCCTCTTCCTCTTGTTGTTGTCCCGCGAGGAGCAGCCGGATGATCCCTTGTCCGCCGTGATGTTCGGGCTGCTCATCGGGGTTGTCTTCGCTCTCACGGCCGTCTCGGAACGGCTCCGGCAGCGTCGGCTCAAGCGTCTGGGGATCTGGGACGGATCTTGAGAGGGCCGGGGCCCGAAGCTACGGCGGTGTCGACCTGCTCTGGAGCAATCGTCACCACCGAATGCCTGTGGATCGGTGGCTTCTCAGTTTCGGGATGACCGGAGCAGGGTGAGTCCCTCGACGGCTGCGAGCTCCGTGCTCAGGAGCTGAGCCTCGGCCGGTGCGGTGACGATGAGGAGGACGGGCACGTCGGGGTGGTCGTCCTCAAGGAGGTCGTCTTCGCCGTCGTCTCCGGGAACGGTGTTGGGTTGGACCTTGATGCGGGTCGTGTCGGTGAGTGTGGCGAGGAAATAGACGCCGAAGTAGTCGCTGTCGTGCTCGGCGAAGGTCGCCGGCAGTCGCTCGGCGAGGAGGTCGGCCAGCTGCTGGGCCGTGTGGGTGTTCGCGCCGTAGGTGTCGGTGACGGTCATTGTGTAATTCTCCTCAGGCTGCGTGGTTCTCGGTGCGTTCGACCAGGTGGCCGTTTTCGAAGCGGGCGCCGGCGCGGATGAGCGGGACCAGGCGGGCGTCGGTGATCGCCCGCCAGCGGGACTGGGCGGACTCGACGAGCTTGAACACCATCGCGAGGGCCGCGGCCGGGCTGCCCGCGCCTCGGGTGACCTTCGTGCGGAGCTTGACCGTGGAGAACGTCGACCCGATCGGATTCGTGGTCCGCCGGTGGTTCCAGTGCTCGGCCGGGAAGTCGTAGAACGCCGGCTGTTCGTCCCGGTCGTCGGTGATCTTTGCGGCCGCCTTCGGCCACTTCGTGCCGCAGGCGCGGGCGAATGCCTCGATCGCCTTCTCGGTGTGGGTCCGGTCCTCGGCGTTGTAGATCTCCCGTATGGCCTTCGTGGCCCCGGGCTGTGCGGACTTGGGCAGGCAGTTCGCTACGTTGCGGGCCTTGTGGACCCGGCAGCGCTGATGGCGGACGGCAGGGAAGACCTCGGCGAGGGCCTTACGCAGGCCCATCGCGCCGCCGCCTACGACCAGTTCGGGGTCGCGCATGCCGCGTCGGCGGCAGTCACGCAGCAGGTCGGCCCACGACTCGGTCGACTCGCGCAGCCCCTCGGCCAGGGCGATGAGCTCTTTGGTGCCGTCCAGGCGCACGTCGGGCAGGGCCAGGACGCACGAGTGCGCCTGCCTGAGCCGCACCTTCGGGTGCATGCCGTCTGCCCAGACGTAGACGTAGACGAAGTCGCGGTCGTACAGGTCCCGGGATCGGAAGGCGGCGTGGTCGTCGGCCCACTGCTTGGCCAGCCGGGCGACCGTGGCCGGCGACAGGCCAGCCGCGATGACGACGGTGCGGGGTCGGTGGTGGCCGTTGCGGACCACCAGGCGCCCTCCCGGACGATCTCGTCGATCAGGGAGCCGGACTGTGTGGAGCCGTCGCCGCTGACTGCGCTGAGCACGGGCATGCCTTCCCGACCCGGGCTGCAACGCGGGCCTACTCGGAGACCTCACGGATCATTCGGGAAGGTACGCCCTCCGCGTCCCCGCCCGAGGTCGATCCACAAGTCCTGAGCATTGCTCCCTTTCGGCGTGCGGACGAGTGTAGGTGGCCCGCCGCCGAGGGCGGGGCTCGCGGTGGGGGGCCTTGCCTTGGCCGCCGCGCTCGGCCCACTGCCGCCCGGGGTGGGGCTACAGGTTACGCGGCCCGAACTCGTCCATGTGGTAGCCGACTTCGGGTTCGCCCGGTGACCAGGAAGTCGGCCATTTCGGCCAGGCTCCGGGTCGAGAACGGCAGGCCGTGCTCAGCCGGCTTGGACTTGGCGATCTTCTTGATCTCCCGGCGTTCCGGGAGGGCGAACGTCCTGGGGCGTCCGCCCTTGTACTTCGGGTAGAGCGGGTCGAAGCCGTCAGCGTTGAAGTTGTGGATCACGTCCCGAACCCGGTCCGCGCTCGTGAACGTCACCTCCGCGACCTCGCCACCGGCATGCCCCGGGCGGACAGCAGCACCATCTGAGCCCGCCGCCAGGACAGCTTGGCGGAACCCGCGCCACCCGGGCGACCAGCCGGACGGTGGGACGCCGACGCCCTGGTACGGGAAGCGGCTCCGTCGCGTGGATCTACGGCTGGTCGAATGTCCAGGTGAGCACCACCTGTCCCGCTTCCGGGACGCCGCCGGCGCGGCTGTACGTCGCCAGTGCCGCCGCGTTGTCCTCGTCTGTGATCGTCCACACGCTGTAGCAGCCCCGCTCGCGCGACAGGTCCGCGAGCGCCGACACCAAAGCCCGGCCGACGCCACGCCCGCGGTACGACTCGTCCACGCCCAGCTCGTACAGGAACATCTCGGTCCCCTTGTCCGGATGAGTCATCTCGACACCAGTGACCATTCCCGCCGGGATGTCGTCAACGTAGGCGATCAGGAGGTGGTGGCGCTCGTCCGCCAGGAACTGCTCAGTCGCCTCCTGTACTGGGGCGGTGTCGAAAAGATACCCGGCGGCATTGACGGACTCGGCCTGAGTGATGCGACGGATCTCCATTCGGGGATCCTGACAGATATCGGCATCGAGAGCTGGCCTTCGTCACTGGAGCGTTCCCGGCGCAGAATCCAGTACCACGCCCACTTCCACGGCCTTCGGAGCCGCCCCACCGCCGTCGCCGATCTCTGTCGGTTCGTCAACAGGCAAACATTGTCGGAGGCGGCATTAGCAGTGCTTCGTCAGGGTCTGAGTCTGGTTGGGTTGCGGGGCAGTCGGCGGCCGCAGGTGGTGCAGGTGCCGGTCCACTACTGCAGCAGGTCCTGGAGGGTGTCGAGGACCTGGTGGAGGGTCAGGCCGGCGTGTGGGCTTTTGGGTCTTGCCGCCGCAGGGTGAGGAAGGCCTGGGCGGCGGTGACGAGGGTGACGTGGTGGTGCCAGTCGCGCCAGGTCCGGCCTTCGAAATGGCCCAGGCCCAGGCCGTATGGTCCAGGCCCAGGCCGTGTTTGAGTTCGCGGTGGTCGTGCTCGATCCGCCACCGCGTCTTCGCCCACCGCACCACGTCCTCGACGGGTGTGCCCGGCGGCAGGTTGGAGATCCAGTACCCGGCCGGGACAGTCTCCTCGGCGGGCCACTCGACGAGCACGGTCCGCACCGGCGGCACCCCGTCCCGCTGGTGGTGCCCTCCGTCGGCGTCCTGGGCGGCCCGCAGGGCCTGCTTGCCCGCCGGTCGCACCCGCCAGTGCCGCGAACCGTGAGGTCATCGGGCCCTTGCTGCCTTCACGCCAGGTGACCTCACGGAAGTAGGCAGACCGGTCCGGCTCCGCGGCCTCGTGGTGGGCGACCTTCTTGCCCGTCAGCGCGACCGAAGAGGACGAGCCCCGCTCCTCCGGGGCCAGACGGAAGGGCGTGCTTGCTCCATATCCGGCGTCGGCCACCACCGCGAACGGTGGGGCCCTTTCGGCGACGTGCCCGGTGGGGCACTGGCGGACTCCGGCCGGTCCGGGGCCGGACCGGGGGCGGTCGCTGGAGTGCTCCCGGTCCGCTCATCCCCGCTCATCCAGGCGGGTGTCGCTGCCTGGGGAACCGAGCACCGCGTGGATCCGTTCCGCGGTTCCGCGCGGGCGGAAGATGTAGCCGTTGTGGCCGCCGGGGAACATCTCCAGGCGCGTCCCCAGTTCGCCGGCGAGCATCGCGGCGCACGTGTGCGGCCAGATGTGGCCCGAGTTCTCGCCGGCGGCGGGCAGGACGCGGGCCGGTGAGCCCTTCAGCGCGGCCGTGTCGAGGACGTGCTCCCTGATGGAGGGCATGTCGTGCGTGAGGAGGACCTCCGAGTTTCGCAGGTGGTCGGGCCCTGGAGCACGTGCCGGGACGTCTGGCTCGCAGTCGTTCGGGTCGATGTCCAGGTAGGCCGCGAACCTGCGCATGGCGGGGGCCGGGCCCTCCGCCCCGAAGGTCTCCTCGACGGTGAGGAGCTGCCCGAGGGCGAGGGTGCGTCCGGGGTCCGGCAGCAGCTGGGTGACGGGCGGTTCGTGCGCGATGACCGTCGCGACCTGCCCCGGGTGCCTGACGGTCAGCTCCAGCGAGATCAGGGCCCCGAGGCTGGTGCCGTAGACGAGTGCGGGCTCCGGGGTGAGGGCTGAGAGCAGGCGGGAGACGTCGTCGGCATGCGTGGCGAGCGTCGTCGCGGGGGAATCGGTGGTGCTCCCCGACAAGCCGCGCCGGTCGTAGGTGAGGACCGTGTACCGGTCGGCGAGGTGGCGCGAGAGCGGTTCGTTCGCGTCGACACCGTGGTGGCCGCCGGCGACGAGCAGGAGCAGGGGCCCCTCGCCGCGGACGACGTGGCGCAGTCGCGCGCCCGGCACTTCCAGCACGGATTCCCTCATGGTGCGACCACCGATCTTCTCGTAGGACAGGCCCTGGAGGACCCTGTGCCGATCGTGCCGCCGCCGCCGGCGCTGCGGAATCGGATCGCTTCCCCTAGGACCGGCGATCCCAGGATGCGTTTTCACAACACCGGTACCCTGAGAGGGACATGACACTGAACCGTGCCGACCTCGCCGATTTCCTGCGCAGATCCCGGGAGCGGCTGACGCCGCGCGACGTCGGGCTCGTCGAAGGGCCGAGGCGGCGGACCCCCGGCCTGCGTCGCGAGGAGGTCGCGATGCTCGCCGGCATGTCGGCCGACTACTACATGCGGCTCGAACAGGCCCGCGGCCCCCAGCCCTCGGTCCAGGTGCTCGCCGCGCTGACGGGCGCGCTGCGGCTGACCGAGGACGAGCGGGACCACGTGTACCTGCTCGCCGGGCACCGTCCGCCGGAGGGCACACGGGCCGGGGAGTACCTGCGGCCGGGCCTGCGGTACCTCCTCGACCGCTTGGACGGCGTGCCCGTACAGGTGGTGAGTGATCTGGGCGACCTGCTGGCGCAGAACGACCTGGCGCTCGCGCTGTTCGGGTGCGTGTGCACGGTTGCCAAGGAGGACCGCAACATCGTCCTGGGCTGGTTCACCGACCCCCGCGTCCGCGGTCACTTCGCGGCCGATGAACACGAGGAGCAGGCCCGGCAGCTGGTCGCCGACCTGCGGGCCGCGACGACCCGTCGCGGCGACGACGCGGCATCCCGCTCGCTTGTGGCGCGGCTCCGGGCCGCGAGCCCGGAATTCACGGCGCTGTGGGACCGGCACGAGGTCGCGGTGCGCAGGTCGCACCCGTACCGACTCGTGCATCCCGACCTGGGCAGGATCGACCTGGACTGCGAGGTGCTGGCGACGCTCGCGGCGGACCAGCACCTGCGGATCTTCACCCCTCCGCCGGGTGGCACCACGGTGCTGGACGAGTTGCGCGTGCTCGGCCCGCAGCACCGGCACGACACCGGCGCGGTGAGCCTGACCGCCCCCTAGCCCCCTGGCAGTGCTCTGTCAGGTGGTCTTGTCGTGGCGGGTGCGTGGTAGTCCGCTGCTGTATCAGGGCTGGGGAACTTGCCGCGGTACGGGGCCGGTCGGAGGAGTTCGCGGCGGAGGTGTTCGCGCCGTGGGTGTGTCGGGACCAGCGGGCGAAGGGTGCGTGGTATCTGCGGGGGCTGCTGCTGGACGGCCGCAGGTGCGGGTGGTGGACGACACCGGCTTCCCCGAAGACGGCCGTTCCTCGCCCGGGATGGCCCGGCAGTACTCGGGCACCCTGGGCAAGGTCGGCAACTGCCAGATCGGCGTCGGTGTCCACGCCCGCCTCCGAGGAGGCCTGCCCGTTGTCCTGGCGGCTGTCCCTGCCTGCCGCCTGGGACGGTCCCGACGCCCAGGCCCACAGGCGGGCCTGCCGGATCCCCGACGACGAGTGCCACCGTCCCGAGTGACAGCTCGCCCCGGAGATGCTCGACGAGCTCAAGGGACCTCCCGGCGGTGTCGCCGCCGAGCCGGACGATCACGGGCTGGGCAGGTTGCGGGGCGGGTTCACGACGAAGATCCATCTGGCATGCGAGCAGGGCCAGGAGCCGTTGCCGCTGCTGGTCACCGCCGGGCAGCGGGCTGACAGCCCGCAGTTCGAGCCGGTCCTGGAGGCGATTCAGGTGCCCAGGACCGGTCCGGGCCGGCCAAAGAGTCGCCCGCTGCGCGTGCGGGGCAGCAAGGCGTACTCCTCCCGCGCTAACCGCGCCTACCTGCGCAGACGCGGGGTCCGGTGCACGATCCCGGAACCGGCCGGCCAGGTCCGCAATCGCAAGCGCCGCGGCCGCGGGGGTGGTCGCCCGCCCGCTCTCGACGGCAGGACCACGAGGCCCGGCACGCGGCCGAATGAGGGATCGGCCGACTCAAGCGGCACCGCGCGGTCACCACCCGCCATGACAGGCTCGCGGTTCGGTTCGAGGCAGCCGTCCACGTCACGGCAATCCGTCAGTGGCTGTGGTCCGGCCCGAGGCCACGGCCGTGCCATGCCGGCGCCGGACTTCGAGCAGCACACGCAGGGGGAGGGACTGTGGACGCCGAGTACTACCGCGCGGACAGCGAGAACGGCGACCACGTCGACGACCCGTCCGAAGACGTCCTGTTCATGCTGATCAGGGACTTGAACGACACGGACGACACCTTCGTCGTCGTCCAGCCCGACGACGATCCCCTCTGGTTCGCCTCCGTCGCGGTCCTGGACGAGGGCGGCTACGAGATCGTCCGGCGCGACAGCACCCGCCGCGAGCACGACATCACCATCGAGACCAGCATCGACCGGATCGCGGGCGACCTCACCACATGGCTGGCTGCCCGCGCTACCTAGAACACGACTTAGGGCCTGTGTTCGCGGTGTCGTGGCCCGAGGGGCGTAGGGGAATCGCGAGGCGGTTCGCACCGGACGGTGAGCGGGCGAAACGCGGATGCGTGCACCGTTCCCGCCTGTCATTCTCGGTGTCATGCGTACGTTCGAAGAGCTCGTCGAGGAAGGCGAGGCCGTCCCCACCGCGGGCTGGGACTTCTCCTGGTTCGCGGGCCGCGCCAGCGAGCAGCGGCCGTCCTGGGGTTACGCGGGGCTGCTCGCCGAGCGGATGGCGAAGGCCGCGGCCGGACTGGACATCCAGACGGGCGGTGGCGAGGTGCTGGCCTCGATCCCCGTCGCCCCGCCGGTGCTGGCGGCGACGGAGTCCTGGCCCCCGAACATCGCGATCGCCCGCCGTGCTCTGGCGAAGTTCGACGCGAACGTCGTCGAGGTCGAGGACGCATCCGGTCTGCCGTTCGCGAGGGAGTCGTTCGACCTGGTGGTCAGCCGACACCCCGTGGTCACCCGCTGGGACGAGGTGCGACGGGTGCTGCGCCCGGACGGCGTGTACCTGGCCCAACACGTCGGTTCCGGCTCGGTACGGGAACTGTACGAGTTCATGATGGGACCCCGGACACCGCAACCGCGCCCCGCGCCCGCGGCCACCACGTACGCGGGAACGACCCCGATCGCGGCCGTGGCCGCCGCGGAGGCGGCGGGCCTGGACGTCGTCGACGTACGCCAGGAAGCCCTCCGGATGGAGTTCCACGACATCGCGGCGGTGGTCCACTTCCTGCGCAAGGTGATCTGGACCGTCCCCGGATTCACCGTGAACGCCTACTGCGACCGCCTGGCGGAACTCCACTCCTTCATCGAACGCCACGGTCCGTTCGTGGCCTACTCGCAGCGCCTCCTCATCGAGGCCCGCCGGCGAAGGTAGGAAGGCGTCCGGACCGCCACTCGCGTGTGCGCTCGACGCACCGCCGCCGGCCGGCCTGGACCGGTGCTTTCTCGCCCTTGTGCGCGATGCGGCCGTGCGGGTTTCGGGCGGTGGGTCCGGTGCGGGCCTGTCCGAGTCGTAGCCGGTGCCGAGGCGGACAGTGTGAGGTCGTCGGGCAGCGGTCCGAGGCCGTCCAGCAGGTCCGGGGCGGGGCGGGCAGCGGGGAGCCGTGGCCGTTCGCTCCGGCCGGGACCCGGCCGGGCGGGATGCCGTGACCACGGGATGCCGTGACCATCGGTCGTGCCGGTCGTGGGACCGGAACGCGATCTGCTTGGGCTGGGCGAAGACGCCGAGGGCGATCCACCCGGCACGGCGGGTGTGGAGGGTGGGCGCCGAGCAGGTTGTGTCGGCGATGGCCTGAGAGGAGCAACCGAACCGAACCGGAGCAGTCGCAGCAGCTTGTCGTACACGATCCGATCGCTGACGCGCCCGAGGGCGTACGTGGTGACCGTGGGGCGTCATTTCCGGCCGGGGGTCCATTTCATGCCGAGTCGGTAGGCGCGGGAGATCACGTCCTGGACTCCGGGACCGTCCGCCGGGGTGAACCACCGCACCTCGCGTCCGATGACGAGTTCGCCCTTCTGGCGTTTGATGAGGGCGATGGCGCATGCGTGCGCCTGTGGAGGGCATTCGTCCAGAACCACCCGGAAGCGGTCGCCGCGGTCGGATGTCAGGGTGACCACCGCGTCGAGGCCGCGGAAGTCGCCGGACCCTTCGTAGATGTAGACGAAGAGCAGGAGTTTCTGGAACTCGGCCTGGTGGTCCAGGTTGACGACCAGGTTCTCTCCCGTCTCCCGGGCCCCGGTCCGGTCGTCCGCGTCAAGGGCGATGTACGGGAAGCGGTCCATCGCGCCGAAGGCGTTGCCCAGGGCCTGGACCACGGTCTTGGAGCCGTCGGTGCAGCGGATCATGCAGCCGAGGTCGAGGTCCACCGTCCTGGCCGTGGCCGACCGCAGCGACGCCCGGATCCGGCCGAACAGGCCACGTGCCTCGTCGTTCGCCCGCCGTGCGGCGGCCTGCGGCGAGGTCCAGTTGAGGTTGACCCTGATCAGTCCCGAGGTCACGCCGTGCTTGTCCAGGGAGACCGTGGGCGATTCCTTCGTCAGGTTCACAGTGGCGGGCTTGGCCATGGGGCACCTTTCGAGGAAGGCCCCGGGGAGTCGGGGTGATCGACGACCATACCGGCGGGGCGTGAGGCACCGCAGAGAATCGGTTGTCGACGGCCTGACGCGAGGATCGGCCCGTCGGCCCGTCGGCCCGTCGGCCGTTAGGGTGAGGGCCGTTGGGGGAGTCCGAGCCGGAGCGGAGCGCGGAGAGTCGTGGGCGGTCTTACAGAAGCGAAGCTGAGGGCGCTGGCCGGAGAGCGTTCGTTCGAGCGTGGACTTGCTTATGCCGACGAAGTGTCCGGGGTCGAGTTCGGTGACGGCTGGATCAGGGCATCGGTACGCGGCACGGAGCGGTACGAGGTGGAGCTGCTCCTGGGAGGGCGCGGGCAGCCGGCGGGCACGTGCGATTGCCCGTACGGCCAGGAGGGCAACTTCTGCAAGCACCTGGTCGCGCTCGGTCTGACCGTGATCGCCCAGGAGGCCGATCTGCCCCGTCGGCGGAAGGCGGCCCGGGACCGGACCCGCAGCCTCGACGCCTGGTTGACCGGCCTGTCACGGGACGATCTCCTCGTTCTCGTACGGGAGGAGATGGCCGAGGACCGGAACCTGCGCAGGCGTCTGGAACTGCGGGCGGCGAGCGCCTGCGGTGACGTGGCCGGGATCCGTTCCCGTATCCGCGAGTTGCTCGACAGCGGTCCTTTTGCCCAGTACGGCTACGTCGAGTACGCCGACGCCCGTGCCTACGCCGACCAGGCCGGGCAGGTGGTCAGCGCGATCCGGTCACTGACGGCTTCCGGCCGGGCGGCCGACGCGATGGCTCTGGCCCGGGAGGCGATCGGGATGCTGGCGGCTGTGGTCGGAAGCGTCGACGACTCCGACGGCCGGCTCGGGGGGATCGGCGCCGGCCTGGCCGACGCCCACCGCGAGGCCTGCCGCGCGGCCGGCCCCGACCCGGAGGAACTCGCGCGCTGGCTGGTGACGCATGCTCTGGACGATGCGGCCGACCTGACGGACCTCGACCCACTCGACTACGAGGACCTGCTCGGTGAGCGGGGGAGGGCCGCCCTGCGTCGGTACACGGTCGAGGCATGGCAGGCGAACCGTACCGGCTGGGCCGAGAAGTATCTGATGCAGCGCCTCGCGAAGTCGGCGCGGGACGTCGACACGGTGATCGCCGTGCACGCCGTCGACCTCGCGCCGAACGGCCGTACCCATCTGCTCATCGCCCGCGAGCTCGACACCGCCGGCCGTACCGCCGAAGCCCTGGAATGGGCCGAGCGCGGCATCCGGGAGACCGCGGACCTCGCCACCGTCGACCCCGCCCTGATCGACCACCTTGCCGACCGCTACACCAGGATCGACCGGTCCGCCGACGCCCTCACCCTGCGCCGGGACCGCTTCGCGGCCTGCCGCACCCTGCTCGCCTACCAGCAGTTGCGTGCCGCGGCCCTTGCCGCCGAGTGCTGGCCGACCGAGCGCGAGAAGGCGCTGGCGCTCCTCCGCGCCGATGCCGAACCGGCGGACACGCGCGGTGACCGGGTCCTCGTCGACATCCTGCTGGACGACGGGGACGTCGATGCCGCCTGGCGGACAGCCGGCGAGTACGGCGCCCACGACGGCCAGTGGCTCACCCTTGCGGACCGGTCCCGTCCGACCCGCCCCGCGGATGCCCTCGCCGTCTACCTCCGCCTGGCCACCTGCCTCACCCGCGAGACCGGCAACCGTGCCTACGAGCAGCTCGTCAGGCTGCTCCTGCACATCCGCGACTGCCACCGCCGCCTCGGTACACCGGACGATTTCACCGCGTACGTCACCGACCTGCGCGCCGCCCAGAAGCGCAAGCGGAACCTGATGAGACTGATGGACGAGTACGGGCTATGACCCATCGGGTTTGTCTTGTTGAAGACGCAAGGGAATGGGCTGTGGCGACGGAGATGATCGCGGGGCGGTTCGCCCGTGAGGTGCGGATCACGCAGACCTTCGGCCGGCATTCCGGCCTCCCGCGCACGATCGCCGGGGGCATGCGAGCGGGGGCGTCCCAGCAGTCATGGGCCCTGATTCCTCCGGGCCCGTATCCACTGCCCGAGTTCAGGCACCCCCGCCCCCACGAGGAGCGGTGATGCGTGACAGGACGGGGAACGACAGGACGAGCCTCAGAGCCGAGATGCTGGCCCTCCTGCTCGAACCGTTGGGGGTGGACGCCATGGCCGGGCCGGCCGCGCTCCAGCGATTCGCCAAGGACGTGGACGCGGTCGCCCAGGCACACGGGTGTGTCGGCCTGCCGCCGTCGGGAAGCACTCTTCCCTGGGTGTCCGACGCGGTGGCTGCGTGCGTCGAGGAACACGAACTGGTCCGTCTGACAACGGCTGGGGGCCGGACTCCGGCGCCGGACGGGGGCAGATCCCTTCGGGAACTGAAGCGGCTCGAAGGGCTGCGGACACACCTCCGGGCATGGGAAGGCGTGCCGGTGGAAGCGCTTCGGGCGGACGCCGTGGCGGTGGCGGCCGCGGAACGGCTGCTGCCCGAAGTGCTTGAGCCGTGCCGGCATGCGGACCGGGAATGGCCCGAGGAGATCTGGCGCTCGATCCGTGAGATCGACGTCGAAACCGCGCTGGCCGACCTGAGTCGTCGACGAGGAGGCCGGAAGGCGGCGGAGGCGCGCGAGCTCGTGCTCGGGCACAGTGCCGCGGCGGCCCGGGACCTGCGGAACGGGGAGCTGGTGCCGCTGCTGGAGAAGGTGCGGGACTTCGTCGCCGCGGAGGAGTCGTACGAGGCGGTCCTGTCCGAGCGGCCACAGTGGTGGCGCTGGTTCGCGCCGGACGCGCGGTCCGGGTTCCGATCGGATCGGCGTGACGCCCTGCTCTGGGCGATCGAGGCCCGTGACACCGGTGCCGTCTCCGGAAGCACGGTGGACATGCTCGCGGAGGACAGCGTGCGGGCGGTGATCGAGCACGGGCTTGCGACGGCTCCCGTGAACGCGACCGTGGCTCCGGCCGCGCCCGCCACGAGCTCGGCCGCGCGGCTCACGGCGGGGCTGCTGGCGGTCGCCTCCCGGACCGACGTCAACGAGCTGCGGGCATTCGAGTCCTGGTACGGGAAGAACGTCGAGTCGTTCGACCGCGTGGCAGCGGCCATGGACCTGTGGCGGACCGAACCGGATCTCCGCGAGGCCCTTGGGGCCCTGGCCGGCCGGTTCGCGTCCGGGACGGTGGACACGAGCCGATCGGCCTACCGCGACATCCAGACCGCTCTCCGGGAGGAGGCCGGGACTCGTCTTCCGCGAACGTCGTACTCCCCGCATGCGATCGAGAACGAGGACCTCGTCGAGGTCGTCCGCCGCATCGGGGCGCTCGAACGTGAACTGCGCGATGCCGTACGGGTCATGCCCGCGGCGAGCGGCAGGCTGCGCGTGGCCATCGCCGGAAGAACCAAGTCCGGGAAGACCACGCTCAGCAAGGCGCTGACCCGCGACGCGGACCGGACCGGGATCGGGCGAGGGGCGCACCGCACCACGCGGGAGACCTCCGCGTTCCACGTCGGCTCCGTGACGTACCTCGACACGCCCGGCTTCGCCGCGAAGGACGACGACCTCGACGCCACGCGCGCCCGGGCCGCGTGCGACAGCGCCGACGCGGTGATATGGAACTACGCCGACACGCTGCGCGAGGAGGAGTCCGCCGAGCTCCAGCGACTTCTCCTCGCGGGGAAACCCCTGCTCGTCGTGGTCAATGTGAAGGGACGGGTCGTCGAACCGCACCGCCTCCAGCGCTTCGTCGATAACCCGGAAAGGGAGTTCGCGTCGGCGGCGGGTCACACCGTCCGGATCGAGCAGGTCTCCGGAGCGGTCGACGTCGCACCGCCCGTCGTCCTGCCGGTCCACTCCGGTGCCGCGCACGAGGCGTTGTCCACGGAGGACCGCGCGCTGGGGGACAGGGCCCTTCGGGCGAGCAGGCTGCCCGAGCTGGAGCGGTCCCTCACCCGACTCCTGGCCGAACGCGCGATTCCGCTTCGTGCGGTTCGGCTGGCCGACGGGGTGCGGGCGCCGGTGGCCGCGTTCCACGACCGGCTGGTCGAGGAACTGCCCGGGATCGACCTCGCGCTCGGCGAGCTCGAAGGCTCCACGCCGGGTGACCGGGCCGCGTTGATCGAGGCTTTCCGGACAGCGGGCCAGGACGCGCGCGACCGGCTCGAAGCCGAGCGTCACCGCGCCGGGGAACGGTTGCCGGACGTGGTCCGGGACCTGGGCGGCGTGGATGACGCGCAGCGGTGGAGCGATTTCGTCACCGGTCTGGAGCTGGAGGGACTTCTCTCCGGTCTCGAGAACGAGTTCGAGCTGGAGGCGCGGAAACGGGGGATGGTTCTGCGCGCACCGGTGAGCGCCCCGGGGCGCCGGGGCGACGCGCAGCCGCGTGTACGTCCTCGTCCCGACCTGAAGGAGAAGGCCGTGAGCCTGGGTACGGCGGCTGCCAAGGGGGCGGCGACAGCCCTTCTGGGCTCCGTCGCGGCCAAGGGGATCCCCAAGAAGCTCGCGGTCCCTCCTCCCGCGGCGACGGCGGTCTACGCGATGGAGGCCCTGGCCGGGGCGGCGAAAGCGTGGAGTGGCGAGGTCGACCGCGCCCGGCGGGCGAAGGACAGGTGGACCAGTGCGACCACGACCGAGGCCGAGGCATGCCTCGATGAACTGTTCGACGGGCTCGCGGCGTGGTCGGCTCGGATCACCGATGACGCGGTGGCCCAGGTCGACGCCCTGTCCGAGGCGCGGTCCTCGGACATCAGTGGCACGCGGGAGCGGTTCGAGCGGCTGGGCCGACTGCGACCGGCCGTGCGGTCCGCCCTCGACGCGATCGACCTCGTCCTGGCGCGCCGGCTCATGGCTCTCGCGGGCGGGGACCCGGCGGCGATCCGTCTGGCACGTCGGACCCCGGGAGTCGTCCTTCGTGTCTGGACCGACGTGTCCCGCGTCGCGGACGTGCGGGCGTGCCTGCGGGACCAGCTCGTGGACGTCCTCCCCGAACGGATCGAGATCCGCACGGATTCCGGATGCCTCGGCACCTCCGACGGGAGTGAAGGGAACACAGATGACTGACGGTGATTCGGTTGACGCGTCCGAGAACGACGGGAGCCCGAACGCCCCCGTACTCGCGCTGACCGCACGGGCCGAAGAAGTCCTGAACGCTCACTCCCGCACGCGCGGCCTGACCGCGAGCCTGCCTCGCGTCGACACGAGCCCGCTGAGGATCGCGCTCACGGGTCCGTACAGCGCGGGGAAGTCCACGCTCATCGCGGCACTGCTCCGGCTCCCCCCGGCCGCCGTCGGCGAACTCGTCGACGCGGCGCCCAAGACGCACGAGCCGACGCCGTACGAGTGGAACGGCGTGACGCTCGTCGACCTGCCCGGGACGCTGTCGGGCATCGACGAGCACTCCGCCGCGGCACGGCGCGGCGTGCGCGGTGCGGACGCGCTGGTGATCGTGACGACCAGCGAACTGCCTGGCGAGGCGGAGACCAGGGCGATTCTGCGGGCCCTCGACGCCGACGGGTTCGCCGACCGGAGCGTGGTCGTCGTCAACAAGATGAACGCCGAGAACAGTGACCGCGACGTCATCCTCGACGAGGTCCGCGGGCGGCTGGGGCCCTTCGCCGACCGCGTCCCGATCGTCCCGGCCGACGCACGCGACTACGTCGACGCGGTCAACGACCCCGCTCTCCCGGCCGCCCAGCGTGCGTCGCTCGTCGCGGAGAGCGGTATCGACGCCCTGACGGCCGAGTTGCGGAGGATCACCGCGCCCGGTGTCAGCGGGGTCCGGCCCAAGGCGCAGGCCTTCGAACTCCTTCGCGTACTGGAGGACGCCGAGCGCCAGTGGGTGCTGAACGGCGAGGAACTCGACGCCGCGGAGACCGCGAAGAAGGCCGAGGAATCGATCTCCCGGGCGAAGGAGCGTGTACGGAGCGCCCTGGAGCGGGAGAGCGAAGTCGTCGCCTCCAGGATCACGACGGCCGGAGACAGGGCAGCGGCCGGCGTCTCGGAGAAGGACGGCATCGTCCCCGGCCATGTCGCTCATGCGGTCCAGGAGGAACTGGAGCGTGCGAGCACCGAGTTCGACGCGAGGTTCTCCACGTCGGTGAGGACGGCGTTCGACGCGCTGGTCGCCGAGTACGGAACCGGTGTGCCCGAGCCCGAATCCTGGGTGAACGGCGTCGAAGCACCCGATCCGACGATCGACGCGTCCCCGGGCGACGCGTCACCGCTGGCGCAGGGGGCCAAGGAAGCGGCGAAGAAGGCCGCGAAGGCGGGCGCCGCGAAGGCGGGCGAGTGGATCGGGAAGGTCGCGGACGGTGGCAGCGGGCCGGGAAGCGCGGCCTCGGCCGTCGTGGAGAAGCTCAGCAGGAACCGGGTGGGCCAGAAGATCCTCGACGCCGGCGAGAAAGTCTCCGACGGCGTGGGGAAGTTCAAACCGTGGGGCAAGACCAAGGCGGCCGGCAAGGTGGCCGGTGCGGCCGGCAAGGTGCGATGGGCGCTGACGGTCATGGGGCCGTTGACGGACCTGGCGAGCGTCGCGCAGGACCAGAACAAGCGGATGGCGGTCAACAGGCGACGGAAGCAGATAAGGAATCACTTCGACGAGGAGGCATGCGAACAGCGGACCTCCCTCACCGCCGCCGGCGAGCGGTACCTGAGCGAGTGGATCGCCGAGGTGGAACGGTCGCTCAGCGACCTCATGGAGCGGGGTTTGAAGATCAAGGCCGAGCGCGAAGCGGCCCTGACCGCGATCAAGGGCCTCCGGGACGAGGCCGAGAAGCTCGTCGGGCCGACCAGCTGACCTGACGGTTCGAGGTCCCGGCGGTTCGAGGTCCCGGCGGTGAACGCGCCCCGGGACCGCGCGACCGCCGGGACAGGCGCGGCTCAGGCCCTTCCCGCTGTGGATCCCGCCGACTCGGCCCCCCCCGGCGGGGACGCTCGAACCCGTCGGCGTGTCGGCGCCGTTAGCCTGTCGGTATGACGGAGCGTGTCGTGCCCGGCCGCGCGGACGGCCTGATCACCCTGGACGCCGCGGACGCGCTGTGGGTCGGTCTGACGGCCGGCGGCGCCGTGCCGACGGCTTCCGGGGCGTTCGCCCGCTCGCCGGCCCGTGCCCGGACGGGATACGTCCTGCTCGGTAGCCATGTGGTGGCGACGGTCGAGGAGGGCGGCGGTCGGTGGGGCGTCGCGGAGCGCGAGGTACGCCGGGCGGCCGCGGAACTGGACGCGGTGGAGATGGACCGGCGGGACCTGGTCCGTGTCGGTCCGTTCCGCGGCGCGCCGGAGCCGGAGCCCGACGAGGAGACCTCGCTGCGCTGGCGGCGGCGTGTCGCGGGGGAACTCCGGCTGCCGGGCGGTCCCGGACGCGGGGCACGGCACGGGGACGACCGGCCGTGCCACCTGGCGGGGATCGACTGGCGACAGGTACTCGTGGAGCGCACCCACGACGGGACCCGGCGGACGTGGTGGCTGCCGCGCGCGGTGGTGAGGCTGCTCGACGCGGCCGAGCACGCCGAGACGCGGTGGCTACGAGCCGCGGGATCCCGTGAGACGGGCGTGGCCGCGGCCGAGCCGTCCTCCCGCCCCCGGCGGGCCGGGGACACCGACGGCCGACGGGCGACGAGCCCTGAGGGCCGGCGGCCGAGGAGCCCTGAGGACCCACGGGCGACAGGTCCCGAGGACCCCGCCGCCTCACCGCGCCCGTACGACAAGGAGCTCGAAGGCCGGCTGTACTCGGTGCTCAGCAGGAAGCCCGGCATCGCCAGAGAGGTGACCGGCTGGGTGTGCGCCGTCTGCCGCGCCGCGCCCGCCGCGGTCCTCGACCACTGCCACGAGCACGGCTACGTCCGCGCCCCCGTCTGCCAGTCCTGCAACACGCGGGAACGTCCCGACCATCTGTACCCCGACGACGTCCGCGTGGCGAACCGCTACGCCCGCCTCTTCCACACCGACGCCGACGCCTGGCTTCGCCACTGGCACCGCTGCACCGGCTGTCGCGCGCGTACCATCCTGCCGCTGCCGCACCTCGCCG
The DNA here is from genome assembly GCF_044333355.1 of Streptomyces sp. NPDC021012. Taxonomy (NCBI): domain Bacteria; kingdom Bacillati; phylum Actinomycetota; class Actinomycetes; order Kitasatosporales; family Streptomycetaceae; genus Streptomyces; species Streptomyces sp. NPDC021012. The sequence continues at coordinate 72,213 of NZ_JBIRQU010000002.1, read as the reverse complement.
CGTGGACCGCCCTCATAGCCTGCCGGTCACTGCGCCCGACCCACCGGACCCCGCGCGGGCGCGAGCCCTGCGGCGTCCTGCGCGTGTCCTGGACGGGCAGCCAGAACGCGCCCCGTTCCTGCCTGCTCACCGTCACGGTCGACTTCTGCCCCGCCGGCGAGCACCGCGTCCTGGCACAGGTCCCCTACCGTGATGCCGCCGAGCGGTTCCGCGACTGGCTGGCCGACACGGCCCCCGCCGTGGCCGCCGCGGCCGGCCCCGACCGCCTCGACGGCCTCCCCGCCCAGCCCCGACCGGTCGTCGCGGACACCGACGGCGAGGGCTTGGCACTGTTCTGAGACAAGCGCCGCCCGCCGCCGTACGACGGCGGGCGGCTCCCGCGCGACGCCGAGTGGGGGAGTGCCGCCCAGTCCTCCGCCGCGTACGAAGCCAGTCGTGGAGATTCCCTTCCGAGGCCGTCGCCGCCGTAGCGCGCTGATGCGGTCTCAGCCCTTGGCCAGGAGTTCCCTGGCCGCGTAGTAGGCGTGCAGTGCGGCCTCGCTTCCGGAGCCCATGGCGGTCATGATCCGTTGGAAGCGGGCGGAACGGAGGTCGCCGGCCACGATGACGCGGGGGTGCTGGTCGGTGGGCGGGCAGTATCCGTCCGTGCCGCGGATGAGGTCGCCGGGCGGGGCGGTCGGGGCGTTGCCGATGCTGAGATAGGCGGCATCCGCCGTGATCGTCTGCCGTGCGCCGCCCTGACCCACCACTTCCGCCGACACCGAGGTGCCTTCCGTCAGATCCAGCGTCAGGTACTCGACGGGGACGAATGTCACGCGCGGGTCTTCGCGGACCTCTTCGATCTTGTACGCGTCCGCCGCCGGGTACGCCACGATCAGGCGGGTGTCGGTGGCCGGGTGGGCGCGCAGGAAGGTGCCGATCGGGCGGTCGCCGCCGAGGACGAGGAGAGTACGGCCCTCAGCTTCGTCCGCCTCGGCCTGCCAGAGCGGGGGCAGGGTCAGGCCGTCGGGGGCGGTGATCCAGGCGACGTCGCGGGGCTGGAGGGGGCCGACTCCGGTGGCGACGATGGCGTACGGGGCGGTGAGACGGGCACCGGTGTCCACCGTGACGGTCACCTGGTCGTCGTCGGCGCGGAGCTCGGTGACGTGTCGGCCGAGTTCGAGGCGGCACAGCTCCGTGCTCTTCAGTTCCGCGACGATGGAGTCGGCCAGTTCGGGGCCGTTGGTGTGGCCGCCGAGGACGTTGTTCAGGGCAGGGATCCGGTAGAGGTTGCGGCACAGCCGGTCCGGCTCGATCAGGATCGAGCGCATGCCGACGCTGGCGGCCATGCGGGCGGCGGCGCAGCCGGCCGGGCCGCCGCCGATGATGATCAGGTCGGTGTCGTACAGCGTGTCGGCCATGGGTCTATTCCAGCACCGGGGTCCCGGCATGCGCGGTGAGTTGGCCGATCACGTGGTCGGTGGTGACGATTTGACCCGGTCCGATGGGACGGCGGCGACGAGGAGGCCGGCGTCGTGGACGTGGGGGCCGGTGTCGCTGGCGCTGGCGCAGGTGTCGGTGACGATCCAGGGCGCGTAGCCGTGCTCGAAGGCGTCGGCGGCGGACTTCAGGACGCAGCTCTCGGCGGCGATCCCGCAGAAGACGAGGTCGGTCCAGCCGGCCCGGGGGATCAGTTCGGCGGTCTCCCGGGTGTGGGCGGTGGTGAGCCGGGAGCGGGAGGCGTAGGCGACGCAGGACCGGCCGACGTAGCCGGGGGAGACTCCCCGTACGCCGAAGGACACGATGTCCGGGTGGTCGAAGCCGGTGGAGAGGAGCGGCTCCTCGACCGTGCCGTCCAGGGGCGCGGGCCTGCCCGGGACCTCGCGCTTCATGATCAGCAGAAGGAACTGTGTCACGCGCGACGCGTGGGGCTCCGACGTCGTCGCCGACCGCCGACGGCTGCCTGGGCGGTGTGCTGACGGCTGCGGTCAGGAACCGAAGGCGCGACGACGCGGAGGGGGAACCGTGCCCAGCAGCTCCCACAGCGGCACGGAACCGGCGGCCCATTGGGCCAGGAGACCGCGGTCCACCAGGTGGAGATGCTGGGAATGGGCGAAGGCGACAGCGTTGCTCGTGAAACGGCCGTTGGTGACCAGCACGACGACATCGCCATGGTGGACGGGCCGTCCGGTCCCGTTGAGGACATGCAGGTCCGGAGTCCCGACCGCAGCGCCCGCCAGACCGGCCTTGCGGTGCTTGCACTGGATGACCCACAGGCGACCGAAGGGATCGGTTGCCTTCACGTCGGCGCCGTTGTCGCCGGCTCCGCCGACCCGGGTCGTCCCGAGGCAGCCGTCGCGGCGCATCAGATCCCGTACGGCTTCCTCGAACTGCCGGTGATGCAGGGAATCGATCTGAGGCAGCGCGTAACGCAGCCCCTGGTCCCGCGCATGGTTCCGACGGGCGGTCTCCCGCTTCCGACGCGCCCATGCCCCACCGGCAGTCGCGACAGCCAGAAGGAGCACGATCAGCGTCCAGGGATGTGCGGCCAGCCATCGAAGGGCACCGGCGACCAGACTCCACACCACCGCAAAGAGCAGAAGGAGCAGGCCGCCCCGTTCCCAGCCCCAAGCCTTCCTCGGGCGGCGGGTTGCCGCACCGCGCCTGGACGGGCGCCGGGCCGGTCGGCGGCGAGACGCAGATGCGGCACGAGGACGGCGGCCACCCGGACGGGACCGCACGCTCACGATCCGGCCTGCGAGATGCCACGAACCAGCTGACCGATTCCGTTGAAGATGCCCTGGCCCACCGGAGTCGGCGCGATCAGGATCCCCAGGGCCAGGACGAGAAACGCGGTATTGCGTTCCTCGAGACGGCTCCTGGCCTGGGTTCTGCGGCGCAGCCTCATCACCACGATGACCGCGAGCAGCACCGCTACGTTGATCGTCATCACGCGCAACCCACTCCTGCCCGCTTCCCGTCCCGCGCGCTTGCCGGCGCCCCGGACCAGTGCAGCCGAACACGCCACCAGGCCGCAGTCGGTCGGTGAACGATGGCGAGAACCCCGTCGTACGCTGTCCGGTTGCCGCCCGGACACCCGTTCCCCCCCGCATGACGCACAAGCGGGAGGGAGCGGATGCCGCCTGCGACCTCGGCGGTACGGGGATCACCGGACGGCGCCGGAAGCCCGTCGCGGATGCCCTGTTGAGCGGGGAGCGTGCCGCTTAGATGCGGTGCAGGCCGAGCGTCCGGAAGCCAAGCGCGCACAGCAGGTGGACGGTCTCCGGCCCAATCCCTTGTCCCGCTCGGCCGGGCGCAGGACGAAGCCGATGACAGGGGCCTGCTGGGGTTCGGTCGCCGGGCGGGCGTAGCCGATCAGACGGTGCTCGCCGCGCCGGGTGGGGGCGAGGCCGTACCCGGTCCTCGGTGTGTCCGTGGCGGAGGTGATGGACCGGTCGACGATCGCCTGGACCTGCTCGGGGGTATCGGAGCTGCGGTCCCTCGCTGCCGACCGGATAAGGAGGGCCCCGCAGGGCTGCCCAGAGGGCGGGTGGTGCCTGCATCGGCAGGCTTCCTCACCACTCCAGGGCAGCCCCGCCCACGCCGCGCAGCGCATGCTGCGCGATCGGGACCCGCGTGGTCCGGTCCGGCCGGTCGCCCAGGTCAGATGTTGACCGTGGCCGTCTCACCGACGTACGTGTCACGCATGACCAGCTTCACGTCGGTGAGCCGTGCCTTGGTCGTGCCGTCCTGCGCCAGCAGCGGGACGTCGCTCTCGGCGCGCAGCTCGGTGCCGTTGGCTTCGAGGTCGGCCGCGCGTCCCGCGAGCGGGACGGCGGTGTCGGCGTAGAGGGTGCCGTGCGGGGTGCACACTTCGAGGTGCGTGTCGAGGTGCAGGTCCGCGGGGTAGGCGAGGCGGGACAGGGCCTCCTCTTCGCCCTTGCCGAAGGAGCCGCCCGACGGCCTGGCCCAGGCCGTCCGCAGCATGATGCGCCCGCCCAGCTCGGCGCATTCGCCGACCACGGCCAGGCGGGACAGCTGGGCCTGCACCCCGCTCCCCTCGTCGTGCTTGTCGGGGCCGAAGAGGAGGAGCTCCGCACCGGCGGCCTTGCCGTGCTCGCCCGTCAGATCGACCTTCACGGTCTTGCCGTTCACCGCGAGGGTCAGCGAGCCCTCGATCGTGGCCTGAACGATCATCGAGGGGTCGAACAGCATGGTCATGAAGGGACTCGGTGCAGGGGCGAAGAACAGCGTCGGCGTGATGCCGATCGGTTCGTTCTCGTCGTTGGCCGGGTACCAGGCCTCGGGGAGGCCGGTGGCACGCAGCACGCCGGGCGCCGGCGCGACCTCCGACCCGGCTCCGCGCGGGAAGCCCAGGACGGGGCCGGTCAGCGGCCTCTTGAAGGGCGGGATCGCATCCACGACACCGGAGGTCTCCATGGCGTTGCGGTGGGCCAGCCGCAGCGTGCTGGTCTCCAGGATCCCGAACCGGCGGAGCTGGAACTCCGCGGGGAAGTTCTTGCCGGGCGCGATCTGCCTGATGTGGCCCAGGTTGGGCAGGAACGGGTTCGTCAGGATCTGGACGCGGTCACCCAACTCGTAGCTGTAGCCCTTGACCCCGACCTCGGGCGCCGAGATCAGCTCGGCTTCGAGCGTCGCGTGCCCGTTCTCGTCTACGCGGTGCTCGAAGCCGGGCATGGGCCACTTGTTGATCTGAGTGAACCCGGAGAACGTGATCGTCTCCCGGCGCCCGTTGTAGTAGTCGTCGCCGAAGACCACCGTCACGGCGGCGACCACGTGCGGGCGGAACGGCTTGGGCTCGATGTTCAAGGACTCGTAGGTCTCGCGAGGACTCATAGGACTACCTCTGTCATCGGTATGTGCGCGGCACTGACGGGGTAAGCCTTCTGGGTCCGAGTCGCGCCCTGTGCGGATAGGTGTTGCGTGTCACCGGAACGAGTGAGTCATGATCAGGCCATCGCGCCGATATCTGCCCTGGGGAACGCAGGGTCGGTCATCCTGCGCCCGTGCGTCGGCGCCAGGGACCGTCCGGCGGGCAGAGCGAGGTCGGGTCAGCTCGTGGAGGCTGTGGCGGGACGCGCGTGGCATGCTGCGTTTCCCGGCCGCGTGACTTGATCTTGACTCGCTTGTGTAAGCGGAAACTCGTACTTCTTTGCGCATGGCGTGACTCGGTACACGAGGCTCACCTCGTCCTCGCTGCCTGCCAGGCGGCGAGGACGCCGGAGGGTCCGCCCTGATGGCCGGCATGCTCAAGGCATCCCTCCGCGCCGCGTCGGTTTCACCGACCCGAAGCCCTTTCTCCACCTCGGTCAAGGCCGACCGTCCACGAGCGCGAGCAAGCCGGCATCATCGCCAAGGCCCAGCGGCCGAGCGGAAACGAGAACTACGCCACGTTCCAGGCGACGCTCATCGACTACGACGGCACGGATGTGAGCGACCCCGAGATCTCCTTGGGCTTCCGCACGAAGCGGAGGGGCGTCAGCGGGTACGGGCTGTTCTTCGCTCCGAGTGAGGATCCCGTCTCCACCGTCACCGGGTTCCTGGCACCGGAGAAGAAGTTCATCGTGGCCGGCGGCGTGCAGCAGTTGACTCCCGCCGTCCAGGGCGGTGGAGCGGGCGTCGGTTCCGGCCCTGTCCTGCTGCCGTACACCCCCACTGTCGGCGGGAGCTCCGCCAACCCGCCGGAGGAGCCCGAGCCGCCCGCCGTTCCCCAGAACCTGCGGGTCACCTCGGCCTCGCCGGGTGCCCTGACCGTGGAGTGGACGCCGCCACGACAACAGCGGCATCGGGGGATACGCGATCTCCCATGCTTCGTCCGGGAAGCCGGAGTTGACGGTCCAGGCGATCGTCCCAGGGGCGTCCTGAAGCGACTGGCCTGGCCACCGCCGCATCGCCCCCGGACTACGGGGGCTGGGACGTGCGAGGATCTCGTCGGCTGTCTTCGTCCAGACGAACGGCCTGGGGTGTTTGTTCCAGTCGGCGAGCCCGGCCCGGATGTCGCGTTCGAGGGCCTGGACCGAGCGATGGACGCCGCGCTTGAGCTTCTTCTGGGGGAGTTCGGCGAACCATCGCTCGGCCAGGTTCAGCCAGGACGCGCTGGTCGGCGTGAAGTGCAGGCGGAACCGGGGATGCGCCAGCGGCCACTTCTTGATGTCGGGCGCTTTGTGGGTCGCGTGGTTGTCCAGGATCAGCTGCACCTGTCGATCAGCCGGGACCTCCTTGTCCAGCTTCGTGAGGAACTTCTTGAACTCTGCTGCGTCGTGGCGGCGGTGGAGGGAGCCGATGACCTTCCCGGTGGCGACTCCGAGGGCGGCGAAGAGGGTCGTGGTGTCGGCCCGGACGTAGTCGTGAGCCGCATGCCTCGGAGCCAGGCTGACTGACATACTCCGCGCCGTGACGACTGACCACAGCTCCGGCCTGGCCCTGACTGTCAGCGAGCGTGACGCTGAGCTCGACGACCGATTGACCGAAGCGTTGATCGCCTTCAACAGTGCCGCCACAGGTGCTCCCGACCGCGGCGCGTTCTCGATCAAGGTCACCGACGAAGCAGGTGAGCTGGTCGGTGGGTTGACCGCGCGAACTTGGGGTGGCCTCTGCGGCATCGAGCTGTTGTGGGTGCGTGAGGACAGTCGCAAGGATGGTTGGGGTAGCAGGATCCTGCAAGCAGCCGAAGCCGAGGCACGGCGGCGTGGTTGCGATCGTCTCTCCACCTCCACCTTCACATTCCAAGCTCCCGGCTTCTATCAGCGCCACGGTTTTGTCGAGACCGGTCGGACGCCGGGTGTCCCTGGCGGGCATGCAGACGTGCACTTGTTCAAGTCGCTGACCGACCAGCCACGCCTGCTCGACTCGTAGACGTGCTGGTCGCAGCCACTCGTTGATGGCTGCGACCAGTACCGTCGCTTCGTAGCGGACGGCGAGCTGGTCGTATCTCGTGGCCACTGCCCGGTGCCTCTTGAGGCGATCGATCCCGCACTTCACCGCGTGGCGCCGGCGGTAGTCGGCCGGGTCGAAGTGCGGCGGCCGGTCGCTGTGGGAGCCGAGCTTCTGGCGGTTGCGTGCCTGGTCGGCCTTGTCCGGGATGATGCAACGGATCCCGCGGCAGCGCAGGTAGGCGCCGTTCCTGCGGGAGGCGTGCGCCTTATCCGCGCGGACCCGATCGGGACGGATGCGCGGTCGGCCTGGTACGAGGCGGGGCACGCGGACCTTTTCCAGCGCCGATTCAAACTGCGGTGAGTCCCCACGCTGGCCGGCGGTCACCACGATCGACAGGGGCTTCTGACCCTGCTCGACGGCCAGGTCCCATGTGATCGCGCCTTTCGCGTCGGCCAGGGACTGGAGCAGGGTGAGGATCCGCTGCCGAATGCCGTTGCGCTGCCATCGGCGGAACAGGTCGTAGACCCTGTTCCGCGGTCCGTACTCGACAGAGACGTCCCGCCAAGGAACACCGGTCCGGACACGGAACCGCATGCCGTCGATCAGCTGCCGTCGAGGCCAGACCGGCGGTCGTCCCGCCCTGGCACCCTTCGGCAACGACTACTCCAGCACCGCCCACTGCTCGCCCGTGAGATCGCCCCGCCCCATGAACCATGATCATTCGCAGCCCTGGATCCACTTTCGATGCACGTCCTGACGATGAATCTCTGACTCAGTTCACCAGCCCAGACCTGACACCTTCAGGACCGACCGCGCCGTCTCGCTGTGGATGTGCAGGGAGAGCCGGGCCAGATCGCTGGTTTCACCGTTCAGCGTGCCGCGTTTCATGGAGGTGCGGGCGCCGGCTTCGAGGCGGAGCCAGAGTGCCGGATCGGCGGACAGGGTGCGCAGGTCGATCTCGGCCCGGCCGCCTTCCGTATCGCTCAGGATCACGCGATGCGCGGTGCCTTCGGTCGGCCAGACGACTGCCGAGAGCCGGTCGATGCGGACCGTTCTGGTCGCCCACAGGCTCTGGATGAAGAGCAGGTCCGGTGTGGCGGCGACCCGTGCGGGCAGCAGGATCACCAGCAGGGCCGACGAGAGAGCGATGAAACCGGCGGTGGGCAGCAGGGTCAGGTTGTGCATGCCGACTTCGACGGTCAGTGACACCGCGAGGAGCAGGGCCGCGCATCCGACGGCGGCCCGGGCCTCTCCCGGCCATCCCGCGTCGTACAGGACGTCTCCGTGGGCGTCCTGTACGGGACGGGTGAAACGACGGGGCGACTTCATGGCGCTCACGCTAGGCCCATGGCCCGGCCGGTCCGGTGAGCCTCTACGCCCTGTTTACGCGGCCGCCCGCAGAATTGACGGGCCGCTGACGGCCATGGGCCCGGTCGTGTGGTGGACGTACTCGCGGAGGAGGCGGAAGCCGGCGGTCCAGGCCAGGAGGCGGCTGGCGCGATGGGCGCGGGAGCCGCTCCAGGTGGCGGTTCTGCCGCGGGCGGTGATGTCGTCGGTCAGACCCCGGACGCAGGCGAGGGCGAGGTGCTGTCGTCGCTCGGAGGGGTCGGTGGCGCAGGCCACGTCCTCGCACCGGCTCCCGGCGAAGCGTGTGCAGGCCAGCGCCAGTACACGGCCCTTGCGGAAGGCGGCCCAGCCCTGTCCGGAGGCGGCGAGGCCCGAGGGCCCGCCCCACGTGGCGGGGATCCAGCCCATGGACGGGTCGGCCTCGGCGAGCGCCGGGCCGTCCTCGGGGCGGAGCCGTCGTACCGTCACGCCGCGCGGCACACGCGGCGGAGTCCCGGACGCCTGGTGCACGTAGAGCATGCGGTCCCAGGGGTGCAGGCGATCGAACGCGGTGCCGAGCAACGGCAGGAAGCGGGCGGAGGCCTCGGCGACGCCCGTCGGATACGGATGGAACGGCTCGTTCGTCGGCCGGGTCCGACCCGAGGCGGCGGTCCTCGTCGACTGCGACGCGCTGCCCGGAAAGGGCCTCCTGATACTGACCGAGGCCATGGCGAAGGCCGAGGACCTGACGAAGGAACAGCTCCTCCAAGTCGCCCGGCTCGCCACGGAGACGGCCCGGAACGCGGCCGGTCGCTTCCACTGCGAAGGAGCGCTCGGCACACGGCCGTCCGGCGTGGACCTGAGCGAATGGCGCGATGTGCCGCCCGCCTGTGCGACGGGGACCTGCCGCGACGTGGTCACCGCCGCGACCGCGACCCGGCTGCGCGTCACGGCGGTCTCCGAGAAGCCGGCCGGCCGCGCGCTGACCGAGGCCTGCACGCTGAAGCGCGGGGGAGAAGACCCTCGCCGGCCTGACCGCTTATTACGGGGCTTCCGCCGCGCAGGAGATGTATCTCGACGGCCGCTACCCCGGCAGCATCAAGGGCGCCACCATGCGCGCCCTCACCTGCGAGGGCGCCCTCGGCACCGGGTACGTCAAGCTGGTCGGTCCGTCCGGCGGCGAGAACGCTCCGCGGGGCCTCGGGCCCGCCGACGCCCAGGAGGTGCTGGGCGGCTTCGCGGCCGTGTCGACGGCCCGCCACGGCTGCCCCGTTTCCTGATCCGGCACGAGGAGCCGGCGTGCAGCCCCGTACTCCGGAGGGGTGGCAGGTATCGGGACCTGTGGTCGGCGTCCGGGCCTGGGCGTGTCCGGCCCGGGGCGGCGCCTGCCACCCCGGGCCGGGTCCGGGTCCGGCTCCGGCCGGACCGCCCCCGTCGGTCAGGAGGCGTCCGCCGAGCCCGGCTGCTCGGGCACGGCGCCCTTCGGGGTCTCCGGCGTCGACGGCGGAGTGGTGTCGAGGTTGCGGGCCGCCCGGTCGAAGTAGCGGAGCAGTTCCACCGGGAAGGGCATCACGAGCGTGGAGTTCTTCTCAGCTGCCACCTCGACGACGGTCTGCAGCAGCCGCAGCTGCATCGCCTCGGGGGTGTCGGCCATGATCCGGGAGGCGTTGGCGAGCTGCTGCGCCGCCTGGAACTCGCCGTCCGCGGTGATCACCCGGGCGCGCCGCTCGCGTTCCGCCTCGGCCTGCCGGGACATCGACCGCTTCAGCGACTCCGGCAGCTGGACGTCCTTGATCTCGACCCGGTCGATGTGGACGCCCCAGCCGGCCGCCGGGCTGTCGATCATCAACGCGAGCCCTTCGTGCAGCCGCTCCCGGTCGGACAGGAGGTCGTCCAGATCGCTTTTGCCGATGATCGACCGCAGCGACGACTGTGCGACCTGGCCGACGGCGAACGCGTAGTCCTGCACCTCGATCGCGGCCCGCGCGGGATCCACGACCCGGTAGTAGACGACCGCGTCGACCTTGACCGACACGTTGTCCCGGGTGATGCCCTCCTGCGTCGGGATCGGCAACGTCGCGACCTGGACGTTCACCTTCCGCATACGGTCCGCGACGGGGATCAGGAAGGTGATGCCCGGCTGCCGATGGCCGGGCAGCGCCTTTCCGAAGCGGAACACGACGCCCCGCTCGACCTGATTGATCACACGCATCCCGCTGCGCAACAGCAACAGGAGGAAGACGACCACGACGACGACCCCGACCACTGCGCTCTCCATGGCGCCCTCCTTCATGAAACCCGTTCGGCAGGGGAGAGGACGGCCTGGAGGAGCCCATGGATGCGCCTCCAGCGTCAGGAACACGTCAAGGATTGGCGCTCGCGCCGGTGCCGGAGCGTGACAGGGGCCGGGCGCGCGGCGAGGAGGGAGAGCGCGTGGGCACGGCGTACGGCCAGGAGCCCCGATGGCGCGAGGCTCCTGGCCGTCAACAGCGCGTGAAGATGGACCTGATGGGCGTCAGGACCACGTCAGGGAAGTCGGTCCGTGTCCGAAATCGATCGGACACTGATCGGCGCGGGGGACGGGCGACCGTCCGTGGCGTGGGTGGGAGGGTGAGTGAGCATCACCACCGGACAGACGCGAAGTTCGGGCGTGGGGGCCCAGACGGGCGCGGCGCATACGCCGCGGGCGGACGTTCCGCGAGGGGGACGGCCCGGGCCGGGCAAGGGGCAGGGCCCGGGCGGTCTCCACCGTCTGTGGCGGCGGACCGTCGCCGCGGCGGAATCGTTCCGCCGCCGCTACTGGGACACCGTGCCCGCGAGGCCACGGCTCCTGCGCCTGACGGTGCTCCTGCTCACCGCCTCCTGCGCCGCCCTGCTCCTGGTCGCCGCGCTCGGCGCGTCCCGTACCTGGGACAGCACGACCGGGCGCCGCGCCCCGCGGACGGTGAGCGCCGCCGGACTCAACCTCGCGCTGTCGGCCGTGCTCGTCCTGCTCCAGTGGTACCTCGCCCGCCGCTTCCACCGCGTCCTCAACCCGGCCCTGCTGGCCGCGACGGCCTGCGGCCTCACCGCCCTCCTCCTCGGCCTGCACCTGCTCACCGCCACCTCCGGCCGGCTCGAAACCGCCCGACAGGACGCCTTCGACTCGGTCGTCGCCCTCTCCCGCGCCCGCGCCGTCGCCTACGACGCGAACGCCGACGAGAGCCGCTACCTCCTCGACCCGTTCCGGCGCGCCGCCTACGAGCAGAGCTTCCTCGCCAAGTCGCAGCAGCTGTACGGCGTCGAGGGCGCCGACCTGTCCTCGTACGGAGCGAAGCTCGCCGAGACCTGGGCGCGCTACCGTGCCGACCACGAGAACGGGGTCTTCACGGGCGAGCTCCGCCGCGAACTCGACAACATCACCTTCACGGGCGAACGGGCGAACGGGCGGCGGCCGAGCGGACGGTCGAGGCCTACGCCGCGTACCAGCGCGACGACCGCACGATCCGGTCACTGGTGGCCCAGCACAAGGAGCGGGGGGGCGATCGCCTTCGGCATCAGCTGGGAACCGGACAAGTCCAACGCCCACTTCGGCGCCTGGATGAAAGCACTGGACGACGTGACCGCCATCAACCAGGCTGCGTTCGACAGCGCGGCACGGGACGGACGGGACACGGTCACCGGCCTGTTGCCCTGGTCGGCGGGGGCTCTGCCGGCCGTGGGCGTCCTCACCGTTCTCGGCCTGCGCCCCCGCCTCGCCGAGTTCCGTTGACCGGACACCCGCCCGGAGTTCCGAATGAGAGGGAGGCGGCGCGATGAGCCGCGAGGACGCAGGGACCGGTTCGATCTACCGCACCACCGACGGACGGGAACACATCCGCCGATGGTGCCTGGAGCAGCTGGAGGCCTGGCCGGTGCCGCACGAGCGGACGACCATGACCGCCCTGGGTGCGGAGACCCACCTGGTGACCGCCGGCTTCGGTGCGACGACCGTGGTGTACGTCCCGGGCACCAACTTCAACGCCGCGACCTCCCTTCCGCTCGCCGGTGCCCTGGTCGACGCCGGACACCGCGTCGTGCTCGCGGACGTTCCGGGCCAGCCCGGTCTCAGCACGGGCGAACGAGACCTCTCCGGCGACCGGTTGTCCTGGTACGGCGCTTGGCTGAGCGCCGTCATCGAGCAGGCCTGCGCCGGGCCCGTCGTGGTGATGGGCCATTCCTTCGGCGCCGCCATCGCCCTCTCCTGCTCCTCGTCCCGCATCGAACGTCTCGTCCTGGCCTCTCCGGGAGGCCTCACGAAACTGCGCCTCACGCCCGGAGTCCTCGCCGCCTCCGCCGCATGGTTCCTCCGGCCGACCCCGGCGCACAGCGCCAGGCTCCTGAGCGCCATGCACGGGCCGGGCCATCGGCCGCGCGCGGCACTGGTCGAATGGATGACCCTGGTAGCCCGGCATGCCCGCTCCAGCGGGGCGCCCGGAGCGGCCGAGCTGCCGGCGCGGGCCCTTCCCCGTCTGGTCGTCAACGGTTCGCACGACGTCTTCCTGCCGCTGAAGCGGCTCCGCCCGGCGGCGCGCACCGCGCTCGGCACAGACCTGGACGTCATCGACGGCGCCGGACATCTCGTGGTCGAAGAGCACCCCACGGCGCTGGCCGCCCTGGTCGGCGGCCGATGACCCCGCACAGTCGGGCGAGGGGGAGGTGAGGAGGCGATGACCGGAGAAGCGTGGGTCGTCGCGGCGGCCATGCTCGGACTCGGCGGAACCTTCGCCCATCTCGTCGGCGCCATGGGCCTCAGCCGGATCCACAGGCTGCGCCGCGACGGAGTGACCGTGCCGGCACTGGTGCGGTACCGGACGGCGGCCGAGGAGGACGCCGCGCACCCTCGGCGGCCGCTGCTCCAGTTCGCCACCCTGGACGGCCGGGTGATCGAGGTCGTCTCCCCGGTGCCGCCGAGCCGTACGCACGCCCTCGTCGACGGCAGCGAGGTGTCGATCACGTACGACCCGGCAGACCCGAGCCAGATCCTGGTGGACGGGCGGGAACGGCGAGGGCTCGAGTACGCCTTCATGGGATGCGGCGCCGCCCTGGCCCTCGGCGCCCTGGCCCTGGTTCTGGCGGCGGTCCGGGCACGTACGTGACGGGGGAGCGGGACAGTCGCGCTGTGCCGCGGAGGCGTCGCGGAGCATGCCGGAGACGCGGGCGCACCAGGGAGGGAGAGCGCTCGGGCGTGACCAGCCGGCAGGAGCCCGTCGATGCCGCGTGGACGACTGCACATCCATCCGGGGCAACCCCTGGAGTGGGAAAGACGTACGCCATGCCGGAGGAGGGCCGGCGCCTGCGGTCCAGCGGCGCCGACGTGGTCGTCGGCTTCGTCGAGCCGCACGGGCGGCGACCGACCGCAGCCCTGGCGGAGGGAGCTGGAGACGATCCCGCGGCGGACCACGACGCACCGCGGAGCGGTCTTCACCGAGACGGACCCGGACGCGGGCTGGAGCATCTCGTAGAACGTGGATCCGGCACCACGCCGGAGGAGTTCGTCGTAGGTGCCTGTCTCGACAATGCGGCCGCCCTCGACGACGATGCTGCGGTCTGCGAAGCGCGCGTTGGCGAGGCGGTGTGCAGGGCGAGGGCGGCGGCCAGCCGCTCGTCTTCGAGACGGCCGGAGATGATCCGGTACTGGCTGGCGAGGAAGTCGGCCATGGTGCCGACACGGATCTCGTCGGCAGTGGTCTGCTCGGTGGTGTACGAGCGGAAGACGTTGCGGAGGCGGGAGTCGCCGAGGTTGCGGTGGTGCGCGTCGCGCTCGATCCGCGCGGCCCGGACGGCGCCTCAGGCGCACGGGGCGGCTGCGACCAGGAGCAGCCCGAGGACGGCGGGATGCAGGACAGCGACGACAGTGGCGGCGGCAACGGTCTGGACAGCAGCAGAAGTGAGGAGCTGGGAGTCGAGGATGAGGTCACGAGTCTTGTCGGCGCCGTCGGCGGCGGCCTGGGGGAGCAGCGCGGCCACCTGAGCGCGGCCGCCGAGGGGCAGCCAGGACGCGGCGGTGCCGAGGCGGCACCAGGACCACCCGCCTACGCCGGGCGCGGGCAGCAGCCGGCTCTTCTCCAGCTGCTCCACGGTCTTCTCCCGTACGCCTCTGTCCGGCCGAGCGCCGCGGTGTCCCTCAGACCGTTCCAGAAGGGCCCGGGCGCTACGTTCCGCATCCGGGCGTGGACAACGTCCTGACGGTGCGCGGCGCGGGCGCTCGCCGTCCTGGAGGAGCCGGACCCAGACCGAGCATGCCACGTCCAGGACGACGTCGCCGCCGTGCCCGGTCAAGTGGAGGGGCAAGTCGACCACCGGCGCGAGGTAGGTCCGATCCATCTGGAACGGGGCTGCGCCCAAGGTCGGATCCAGGCCGGTCGGCTGGCTGGCGGGAAAGGGGAAGGGCAGGTCTTCGTCGATGCCCTGCGCGGTGGTGTGCTCGATTCATGCTCGTTTGCGACCACCACCGACCCTGCTGGCTTGTTCCGTGCCCGGCGGGGCTGGCGACTCGTTGGCCAGGACAGCAGCGGCCGTCTCGGCGTTCCCGGTCGCGGGTGGGGTGCGGAGTGTCGATGTGGCCGAAGCAGTGGCCGAAGGTGCCTGAGCTGACCGTGCAGGTGGCGGGGCGGTAAGTGCGAGTTTTCCCGTCGCTTGTTTCTCACCCACGTGCTCCGTCCATCTGCTCCATACGGAGCAAATTTGGGTGCGGTATCGCCGGAATTCCACACCGCCATCACATAGTGAGATCATGGGTGTCAAGCGGTGGAAGTTTCTCGATACGAATCGGGAACTGCGCGCAGTGACTTCGGCTCGGGTCATCGATCTTGCCGGACGACTGCAGGTGAAGTTGAAGATGGGCGACAATCCCCTGCTCACGACATCCATGCAGCAACTCGACAAGTGTCAAGAAGCTCTCGAGTCAATTGCCCCCAGAGGTTCATCGGCAGCAGTCGCTCAGATTCATTTCGACGCGGCATTCATTCTCTATTTGCGTGCGGCGGACCTCCATGAGAGCGCATCCATGATGCCGGCAATCCTTGGAACGGTGAGGGAGAATCTCCCGCCCGGCGATCTGCGCAGGGTGGCTGTGGAGGATATCGCCAACGGCGCTGCCGCGAAGTCGATCCGGGGTGATACTCCTCTTACGGAATCCGACCGTGAGACGGTCCTCGATGCACTGGCTGCGGCGAATCAAACGCGGATCGACAAGTCTCTGCGCATCCGCAGCTTCGTGCGCATTGTTTCGGTTGTCGGCCTGTTGCTCACACTTGTCGCAATTGGGGTGGCAATCCTGACCTGGAGGAACCCTGGTCAGGTTCCACTGTGTTTCGTACCTCGAAATGAACAGGGCAAGTACTACACCGTTTGCCCCTTGAACGCATACCCTGGAGGCGATCCTGCAGCCCCTGCCTGGCTGGCTGCAGGTCCCGCCGACTACCTTGTGGTGGAGATTATCGGGCTGGTATCCGCAGGGCTCGCCGCCGCTACAGCCCTCCGGCAGATGAGGGGATCTCCGACGCCCTACAACGTATCGCTGGTTCTTGCGGGACTGAAGCTGCCAACCGGGGCGCTTACCGCTCCGGCCGGACTCTTGTTCATCCACGGTGGCTTCGTACCAGGCATGCCGGCCTTGTACTCATCGGCTCAAATCATCGCATGGGCCATCGTGTTCGGCTACGCGCAACAAATCCTTACCCGCCTGGTGGATAATCAGGCGAAATCTCTCCTGGGGCATTCCAAAGATGCCCATAAATCGGAAGACGAGTCGGCAGCCCTTGCGTGAGAGCGCGTCTGTCCGCAGTGGCGCGATTCGGGTTTCCTTTAATGGACGTTTCGCCGAGTCTTTTCCCATCTCATGCTGATGCGTGGTGAAGCGCGACAACGGCCTGGACGATTGCGGTGATGCGGTCGGTGCTGCAGCGGATCTTGGCGTGTGTGCTGTTGTGGCGGCGCTGCCACCGCTTCAGGCGGCGGCCGCGGGAGGGTACCCGGGTGGAGTCGCCGGCGCCTTGGTGCGCCTTGATGCTCCTATAGACGTCAAGTAGTTGAGATGGCGTGGCGAGCGCGGGGCTGGTTGAGAGCGTGGTAGACCTCCCGGGCTATGAAGCGCTTGAGGCAACGAATGATGTCCTTCTTCGTCAGCCCCTGCTGGACGCGCCGCGCTACATAGGCCCGGGTGCGAGGGCAATAACGCATACGAACCACCGCGATCATGTGAAGGGCGCGGTTGGCCTGGCGATCACCGCCCCGACTGAGGCGGTGTCTGTCGGTGCGCTCAGAAGACGCTGGGACTGGAGCGGCGCCGCACAGAGCCGCGAAGGCGGCCTCCGAGCGCAAGCGCTCGGGGTTGTCGCCGGCCGTGACCAGCAGCTGGCCGGCGGTCTCGGTGCCCACGCCGAACAGCGCGACCAGTTCGGGGGCAGCCGCCGCAGTGAGCACGGAAAGGTGCTCGTCGACTTCATCGATCTCTTCGGTGAGTCTACGGATGCGGCGAGCCAGCTGGCGCAGGGCGAAGCGGGAGGCGTGAACAGGATCGCCAAGGTCGGGCCCGGGACGCAGCCGGAGGCAGCTATTGACCAGGGCGGCGCGCGTGAGCCCTGCGAGCGCCTGACGCAGGGGCTCAGGAGCGGTGACTCGCAAGCCGATGAGTTGGTTGATCGCTTGTGTCCTGGCCTTGATCGCGGAGGCGCGGGTCACTCGCAGTTGGCGCAGGGCTTCAACTGTGCCGGTGCGGGATTTGGGAATGGCCTGGGCTCGTCCCGAGGCCGCTGCCCGGGCGGCCACGTAAGCGTCGATCGGGTCGGATTTGCCACGGGAATGGCGAGTGCCCCGGTCGGGGACGTTGACCTCGACCACCACCAGGCCGCTTGCAGTCAGTACGGTGGTCAGTCCCGCCCCATAGGATCCAGTGCACTCGACGCCTACCGCCTGTACCTGGCCGAATGTGCCGAGCCATGCCAGCAGGGCGCGGTATCCCTGGGTGGTGGCGGGAAACTCCTGGTCGGCCACGGGTCGCCCGAGCGGGTCGACAACAGCGGCGTGGTGGGTGTCGGTGTGAGTGTCGACTCCGGCGAAGACTTCACGCTCGGGATGCTCGTCGATCATGCTGGGCCTGCTGCCTTCTCATCGCGTGGACAGGGCAGCACGCGCCGGTCGGGAGAACGGACACGACAGTGACGGGGCTTCTCGCACAAGCTCCTATGAAGTCACGACACCCTTCCGGGCTGCGTGCGGTGGTGTCACCGACAGGCCGACAGATCAAGGCAAGGACACGGAAGTTGTGGTCAGTCAGCCCAAGGGTCAGACCTGTCGGTGGCACCACCAGCCATCATCACTGTCGGCCCAGCACTTGAGGCCAGCATCGGTAAGCGCGTCAACGATGCCATGGGCGCGGGCGGCGGCCAGGACGTCGACCGCCTCGCGTATGTAGCGGTGGACCGTCGCGATCCCGATGCGGAGCCCGGCGGCGAGCTGGGCGTAGGTGTCACCGCACCGCAGGTGAGCCAGGGCGGGTAGGGCCTGACGGCCCGCGGGCAGACGCCGCCAGGGCGTCCGATCGCCCGCCGCCGAGCCTGCGGCCGAGTGCTCAGGTAGCACAGGGCGCGGCTGGACAGATCCCTCGCATGGGGTCTCCCCTGCTCGAGCGAAGCCGAGAGCTTGGAGAAGGGTGGACAAGCGCGCGAAGCTCCTGGTGGGGCACGGCAGATCTTGGCCGTGATGCCTCCCGCCAGGAGCTTCGTGTTCACGCGTGTCAAGCCCTGGGTTCGGTGCGTCCGGCCCCGCCGGGGCCGGACGCACCGAGATCAGCGGTTCTGCAGGGCCTTGACGTTGTTGCCGAAGGACCAGCCCTTCGAGCCGTCCCAGTTGATGGACCACGTCATGAGGCCCTTGAGCGAGCCGTTGAACGTGTTCCACGCCTGGCTGACCTGGCTGGGCGCCATGTAACCGCCGCCCGCGCCGGGCTGCGCCGGCAGGCCGGGCACCTGCTTGTCGTACGGCACCTTGATCGTGGTGCCCTGGACGGTCAGGCCGTTGTTGAGGCAGGTGGTCTGAGCGGCGAAGCCCTCCACGGTGCCGGCCTGGTACGAGTCGCCCGAGCAGCCGTACATGCTGCCGTTGTAGTACTGCATGTTGAGCCACCACAGTCGGCCGTTGTCCGCGTACTTCTTGATGATCGGCAGGTACGAGCCCCAGATGGACCCGTAGGTGACGCTGCCGCCGGTGACGTACGCGGTCTCGGGCGCCATCGTCAGACCGAAGCCCGCCGGCATCTTGGCGAGCACGCCGTCGATGATGCGGATCAGGTTGGACTGGGAGGCGGACAGGGTGTTGATGTTCCCACTGCCGGACAGGCCGGTCTCGATGTCGATGTCGATCCCGTCGAAGTTGTACTTCTGGAGGATCGGGACGACCGTCTCCACGAAGCGGTCGGCGACCTTGCTCGACGACAGGTCGATGCCCGCGGCCGCGCCGCCGATGGACATCAGGATCGTGGCGCCCTTCGCCTTGGCCTCGCACATCTCCGCCGGCGTCGACACCTTCACGCCCGCGTCCATGCCGTCCTCCCACAGGACGGTTCCGTCCGAGAGGATCACCGGGAAGGCGGCGTTGACGACGTTGTAGCCGTTCTGCGCGATCCGGCTGTCCGTGATGGGAACCCAGCCCATACCGGGGTGGACGCCGTTCGAGGCGCCGTCCCAGTTCTCCCAGTACCCCTGCAGCACCTTGCCGGTCGGCTTGGGCTTCGTGGCACAGGTGGCGTTGCCCGGAGGGTTGGTGGTGGTGGGAGTGGTCGGCGGCGTGGTGGGCGGAGGGGTGGTGGGAGGGGTGGTCGGCGGCGTGGTGGTCGGCGGGGGCGTCGTGCCACTAGGGCCGGTGAGCGACACGTCGTCCGCGAAGTACGCGGGCGTCCCGTACCAGCCGTGCAGGTAGACCGTCACCGATGTGGTGTTCGCACCGGTGGTGAAGTCGACGCTGAGCTGGCTGTACGACGAGGAGCTGGGCGTCCAGGTCTGCGGCTCGCTGGTGGCACCGGTGCCGCTGGCGCCGAGGTAGACGTAACTGCCCTGCACGAAGGCGCTCAGCGTGTACTTCGAGTTGGGCTGCACGCTGACCGTCTGGGTGCACTGAGCGTTGTCCAGGCCGGACGGTGTGGCCTTCAGCGCGGACGAGCCGGAGTGCACCGGGCTGTTGACGACCATGCCGGAACCATTGGTGCAGGACCAGTCGGAAAGGCCGTTCTCGAAGCCGGAGTTGGCCACCAGGTTGGTGCCGACGGCGTCGGCCGAGCCGGAACCGGCCACGGTGACGCAGACGCCGATGACGGTCGCGGCGCTCACTCCGGCGAGCGTACGGGTCAGGACGGTCGAGCTCTGCCGCGTCCGGACGGCGGCCGAATGCCCGCCACCCGCCTCGGGCAGAGTGCGAATCCTCCGACGGAACATGCTGTGCTCCATTCTCGCCACGTGCCGTGGGCGTGAGCATGCGTGTGTGTGGGGGTGTGCGGACGCGCGGCCCCGGATGCAACGGGAGAGATGCGGTGCGGCGGTCGACGGGATCGTAGGAGGGGTGACCGGGCCCGTCAATAGGTCTGGACCAAAGGTGAACGACTACCGGGTCTCCCGCTTGCGTCCACCTTCCGCGCCTCGGAGGTGAAGGGAGCCGGGGACAACTCGGGGACTTCGTAGGGGCTTTCACGTCTGTCCCAGGGAGGTTCCAGGGGCTTTCCGCCGAGTGGGGCGTTTTCGTCCTGAACGGCTGCAAGTCGGTAGGGTGTGGACGGCCTGGGCAGCGGCGCCGATGCGGCGGGTGGAGCATCTGGCTCGCCGGAGCGGTCGCCAGGACTTCAGCCGCGCGAAGGCACGTTCGCCCGGGGCTTTCAGCCGGGCGTGGTCGCGGTTGAACTGCTGCTGGCGATCGGGCTGTTCGCGGTGACGGCAGTAGGGAGTGCGGACGGTGGCGCCGGCGCCCTGGTAGGCGCGGTCCGCGAGGACGAGGATCTGCCTGGTGAGGCAGGCTTGGATGATGCCGTGGGCCCGGGCCGCGGTCAGGTCATGGGGCGGCCGGGCATCGGCCGGGAGAACCAGAGCGGTGTACCGTCCGGTCGTGCGATGACCTGTACGTCCATGCCGTGCTTGCGGTGTTTTTGCGAGTGGTGCGGTTCGTCCGCCTTCACGGAAGGTGTGCCGGAACCCCAGTTCCGACAGCGCCGTCGGATCAGGCTGTTCGATTTCGGAGGGCGTCCGACCAGCAAGGGACCCGCCGGGTGATGGACGTGCTGGAAGGAGTCTTCACGCCTGGACGTAACGGCGGGGCGTGGCGCTCGTTACGATCACGGCCCCGGTGCGCTGACCTGGGCCTTGTGCTGATGAAAGGTTTCACGCGCCGCCATGAACCGCTTTTCACACCACCATGCCCCGGCCCGTTTCAGCGAGCGTCCGCCGTCATGGGGCGAGGGGCCTCCGGCAGCGCATCCGAAGGTGCTGCGGGACGAACTCATCTCGGCCGCGGAGTGGGTGTGCCAGTACCTGAGCCGGCTTCCGGAAGCCCCGGTGAGCCGTCCGATGCCCGCGCGCCGGCGCGCCCGTCTGCGTGACGCCTCGCTCGACCGCACCGGTGGTGAGCTGGGCCAGATCCTGGACTTCGTGCGGGAGGAGATCGCACCGTTCCCCACCGGCAACGGGCACCCGGCCTTCTTCGCCTGGATCAACTCCCCACCCGCCCCCGCCGGCCTGATCGCCGAACTCCTCGCCTCCGCCGTCAACGCGACCTGCGGCATGGGCGAGAACGCCCTCATGGACCTCGAACGCGGCACCGTGCGCATCCTCGCCGATCTGGCCGGCCTGCCCACCACCGCCGGAGGCGTCCTGACCAGCGGCGGCTCCATGGCCAACCTGCTCGCCCTGGCCACCGCCCGCACCTGGTTCCTCACCCACCGCGGCTCCGGTGACGGCCCTGCCTACGACCGCGACCACGCCCGCCTGACCCTCTACTACAACGCCCAAGCCCACATGTCCGTCGCCAAGGCCGCAGCCTGCATCGGCATCCCCGCCCACCGCCTGCGCCCCATCCCCAGCGACACACAGCACCGCCTGGACCCCGCCGCACTGCGCGCAGCCGTGACCGCGGACCAGGCCGCCGGGCTCCTGCCGTTCTGCACCGTCACCACGCTGGGCACCACCGCCACCGGCGCCGTCGACCCCCTCGAACCCGTCACCGCCTTGTGCCGGAGCACCGGGATGTGGCACCACGCCGACGGAGCCTGGGGCGGACTGGGCGCCATGGTGCCCGCTCTGGCACACCTCTACCAGGGCGTCGCCGGTCTGGACTCGATGACCGTGGACCCGCACAAGACCCTCAGCGTGCCGGTCGGCTGCGGCGCTCTCCTGGTCACCGACCCCGAGCACCTGCACACCGCCTTCGCCCACCGCGCCTCCTACCTCACCCCCGGCGAACCCGACACCCTCCCCTGGCTCTCCCACTCCACCATCGAACTCACCCGTCCCGGCACCCGCGCCCTTGCCCTGTGGGCCACCCTGCACCACCTCGGACGTGACGGCGTCACCGCCCTGCTCCAGCACTACCTGACCCTCGCCGACCTCTTGCGCGAGAAGATCACGGCTAGCCCCCGCCTGGAAGTCGTGGCCGGCGGCCCCTGGCCGGTCGCCTGCTTCCGCCTCACCGACACCACCGCAGTCGGGCCCGACGCCCTTCACGCCCGCATCGCCCACCGCGTCCAGACCGCCGGACGTGCCTACCTCGCCACCGCCACCGTTCACGACCGCACGGTCCTGCGCGCCTGCCTCTGCAACTACCTCACCCGCGAGAGCGACCTCGACCTGCTCCTTCGCGAAGTCCTTCAGGCCGCGGACTCCGACCGCTCAGCACCCACCCGACGCACCGACGAGTGATCACCCATCAGCCACGGTGGGTCGTCCTGTTCGAAAGGGTGGTGCTGCCAGAACCGGGTCTGTCGATTGAACGGTGTAACACAGGGGCGGTTGGGGTTACTGACAGGCTGCGGAGAGGCGGCCGTCGAAGGTGATGTCGAAGGCGATCAGGGCGGTCTTCCCGCGCAGGGTCCAGCGGGTCTGTCCCTTGCCGGGCGTTCACCGACTCGATCGCGTCCGTCGTGCAGGCGACGTGGCGGATCTCGGTGTCGAACCGCAGGAACGGGGTGAACTCGGCGAACCGTTCGAACGCGGCTTCCTCGGTCGCCGCCGTTGGATCGCGTCGATGAACACGACCGGACAGGCCGGGTCGAGCGGGCGATCGTGTCCTTCGGCCACGCCCTTGAGGACCTTTTCGGTGATCATGGAGATCGTATGGCGCGAGACGTCAGCCCCATAGACCTCGGCCAGGTGGGCTTGGACCTCGCCGGTGGTCAGGCCCTTCGCCGAGAGGGAGAAGGCCATCTCGTCCACTCCACGCCGGTCAGACGTTTCTGCCGCTTCTTGACGATCTTCGGCTCGAAGGAGCCGTCGCGCTCGCGGGGCACGGATATCTCCACCGGGCCGACGTCCGTCAGCACGGTCCTCGCCCGGGTGCCGTTGCGGGAGTTGCCGCCGTTCTTCCCGGCCGGATCGTGCTTGTCATAACCGAGGTGATCGGTGATCTCGCCCTCCAGGGCGGACTTCAGCAGCCCGCCCCCCGCCGGTCAGCTGCCGACCCTCGGCCTGGGCCCGGGACACCAGCTCATCGATGCATCCTCCATGATCGGGAGTCACACCGAACGATTTGCAGTCCCGCCCCTGTCCCGATTCTCATCAACGGTCAACTGTGAGAACCGGATGGGGGCGGATTCTCTTCCATCCAGCGGCGCACTGTGTCCGCGTCCTGCGAACGACCGAGCTTGTCGAGCGCCGTCGCTTGGACCGTCAGCACGGCATAGAGTCCTGGAAGCAGGGTGAGCGTCGTATCGATATGACGGAGGTAGAGCTCCACGGCCTCCGTCGTCATCCGTAGAGCCCCGGAAGGGTCGCCCACCACTGCAGTCATCGACAGGCCGGTCAGCGATTGGGCGAGTCCGGGTTCGTAGGCGGCGGGGTTGGTCGCGGCCAGTCTCCGCCGGATTTCCACCGCCTGCTCGGCGGTGGCCAGGGCTTCGGCGTGGCGGCCCGCCTCCCTCAACCGGTTGCCGAGGTTCGACAACGAGACCGCGAGTCCGGGTTCGTAGGCGGCGGGGTTGGTCGCGGCCAGTCTCCGCCGGATCTCTACCGCCTGCTCGGCGGTGGCCAGGGCTTCCACATGGCGGCCCGCCTCCGTCAACCGGTTGCTCAGGTTCGACAACGAGACCGCGAGGTCAGGTTCATAGGCGGCGGGGTTGGCCGCGGCCAGTCTCCGCCGGATCTCCACCGCCTGCTCGGCGGCGGTCAGAGCTTCCGTGCCGCGGCCCGCCACCGACAACCGGATGCTGAGGTTGGACAGCGAGGCGGCGAGACGGGGCTCGTAGGTGGCAAGGTCGGCAGCCGTCAGCCTTCGGTAGATCTCCACCGCCTGCTCGGCGGCTGCCAGGGCTTCCACGTGGCGCCCCGCCTCCGGTAGGTCCAAGCCGAGGTTGGACAGCGAGGCGGCGAGACGGGGCTCGTAGGCGGCAGAGTCGGCAGCCGTCAGCCTTCGGTAGATCTCCACCGCCTGCTCGGCGGCTGCCAGGGCTTCCGCGCGGCGGCCCGCCTCCGTCAACCGGTTGCTGAGGTTCGACAACGAGGCTGCGAAGTCGGGTTCGTAGGCGGCGGGGTCGGCAGCGGCGAGCTGCCTGTTGGCTTGCACCAGTGCGGTGGTGAGGGCCAGAGCAAGAGGAACTGTGACACGGGCGGGGTACGAGAGCGCGACAGCGGCGGCCTGGAGGGCTGGGCGGGTGAGTGGAGTGGTGCCCAGGGCCGTGTCGAGGGAGTGAAGGACGTGCTCGCTGTTGACGGTACGGCCCGCGTTGTAGTGGGCGATGGCGGCACGGGCCAGGACGACGATGGCCTGCGCCTGCTGAGCGGGGCTGCCCGCCGCGAGGAGGGCAGGCAGAGAGACGGCCTCGGATTCGAGGACGTGGGAGGCGTGGTGTTCGGCAACCCGGTCGGGCTGGAGGGAGCCCCAGTAGCGGTCTCCGTCGGAGGGATACAGCGAGGCCAGCCAGTCGGCGGCGGATGCCGCCCGGTGGTCGGGAATGCCGGGGAGAGTGGTGATCACCTGGACTGCCTCGTCCCTGGTCCCGGCCCCGCACAGCGCGGCGACCGCGACGGCGGCACCCAGGGTGGAGGCGTTCAGGCCGAGCTTGTGGGCGGGCGCCTTCGCGCTGGCCTCCCAGAAGCGGTCCTCGTGTTTGAGGAGGGTGCGCTCCGGCGGGGTGCCGGGGGCTGCGTCGACGGGGTGCGGTCCGTGCTGAAGGAGGTCGACCAGGGCGGTCATCTGCAGGGTGAGGACGTTGCCGTAGCGGTGGTCGTGCAGGTCCGCCGAAGGCTTGAGCTCTGCGGCGAGGGACAGCCAGTCGCAGGCGGGCAGTGTCGGGACCAGGGGCAGAAGGCGTGCCAAGTCCCCCGCTGCACGGTGGAAGGCGTTTCGCCGGTCCTCGGCGGGCCGGCTGGTGGGAATGAGCGGGGCGAGGGGAGTGACCGGGGCCTCTTCCAGGAGATCCCGTACGGCGGGGATGGCTTGGAGGGAGCCGGTGCGCCATTCGCCGTCGGAACGGGCGAGCAGCAGCAGCCGTACCCGGTGGCGGGAGCGGTGCAGATGGGTGATCAGACGGCGCAGGAGGCGGGGGCGGGTTTCGGCGTAGTCGACGACCAGGAGCAGGGGCAGGGCGGTGTTCAGGGTCGTGAAGTCGGGCGGGGTGCCGTCCAGGGTGGGGTCGTCGGTGAGGTCGGAGCGCAGGTGCCCGGTGACCCAGCCGTGCCAGCCGAGGGTGTCGGTCAGACGGCGGGCGAGACGGGTCTTGCCCTGTCCGCCGGGCCCGGTCACGACCTGTATGGAGAGGGAAGGCGGGCCGTTCTCGCACCACGCGTGCAGGTCGGCGAGTTCGGTATCGCGGCCGTGGAAGGCGACGGCCTCGGTGTCGGCGCGGAGCAGCGCGGCCGGGGAGCGGAAGTCGCGGTCGACCGTGACAGGGGTGAGCAGGGATGCCGGTTCGATGGGTTCGAGGACGGGTTCCCAGCCTGTGTGCTCTTTGACGAGGGCGCGGAAGGCGTCGTCGGTGAGGAGGTCGGCAGCGGTGGTGGCGGTCAGGCGGGTACCGCCGTCGGCGAGACGGTCGCGGCGTACGACTCCGCACAGCAGGTCGCCGCCGAAGCCGTCGTCGGCGAGGACGATGGCGCCCGACATGCCCGACCAACGGCTCCCGCCGGTGACCTCGGCGCCGGGGGTGGGATCGGTGCTGGAGATCTCGTAGCGGCCGGCCAGAGCGCCGGTGCCCGGGGCGATGAGGCCGGTCAGCTGCTCGTCCAGACGCCGGCCGTCGTCCGCGTTCTTCTGCATGCGGGGGAATCCGGTGGCGGTGACCGGAAGGGGACGGTTGCCGATGATCAGGCCGTACCGCTGAGGCGGCCGGGTGATCAGGTCGCGCAGGGACTGCGGCACCTGCCAGCCGTCCTGTCCGTCGGCAACCTCGATCAGTGCCGCGTCGGCGGTGTCGTCCCTGCGCTGCCAGCACACGACCGCGTGATACTCGCGCTCGCCGGTGTCGGGCAGGCTCACTGTCACCGGCTTCCCGGCGTCCGGATCCAGGTCGTCCAGGACGTGGGCGGCGGTCAGCACCAAGCGTGGTGCGACCAGGTATCCCGACCCGAACCCCCTCGTCCTCTTCCCGCCCCTCAGCCGGTCTACCCGGATCTGCACCCGCCGGTCGAACTCCACCAGACCTCCCCCTGGTCCCCTTCCCGTACGTATCGGGAGGGGCTACTCCTCGTCGCTGATGTCCACGTCTCCGCCGCCCGGCCGGTGCGGGGTCAGCTTCACCGTCAGCTTGTGGGTGTCCTTCGTGCCGCTCTCCTTCTTCCCGCCGAGGCTGATCACGCTCCACCTCAGCCCGCCGTTGACGCCCTTGGTTCCGGTCAGCTCCAGCCCGAGCTCCACCGTGATGTCTCCCAGCGTGAACAGCACCCCCTTGTCGCCGCCCTCCGCAGGGTCCGCGAGCCGGCTCTGGGCCTCGGCGATCTGCTCCCGCAGCAGCGTGACCGCGTCCGCCAGGTCCATCCACTGCCCATCCGCACCATTCGTATCGGACATTTTCTTCCTCCCTCTCCCACCCCGAGCGTTGCCCTGGTCCCGCTCTACCGGTTTCCTCGTCCGCATCGGACAGTCCAACGCCACTGACACAACCCACAGTTCCACGCGACACACCAGACCGGAGCGGTTCGCCGAACACGCGTACCTGCAAACCTCACGGGAAGGCCGATATCCACCGTCCCCATGACTGCCGACGCCGAGATGATCGCGCTGCCGGCCGGCTGGCCCCGCCTGCTGTGCACTCCTCCCCGTCCGCATCGACATCAAGTCCGACTGCATCCAGGGCCCGCAATGGCCGCAGGCCGCAGGACCGTCACCCGGCGGGCTGAACCGGGCAGGCCGTCAGAACGGGGGCTCGTCGTGCCAGGTACCGCCCGATGGCTCGGGCGGCCGGGCGGCGTGGCGTTGAAGGATGGCCAGGGCGTCCTGGACGCGGCCGATGTCGATGAGGTAGCCGGCCAGATCGTGGCTGTTCCTGGAGGAGTGTCGTTCGAGAACGGCGACGGCCTCCTCGGTGCGTCCGGCGCCGGCGAGCAGCTCGGCCATGTGCAGCGCCGCGTACCAGGTGGCGCCCTCGGGATGGGAGCGGGCCTGTGCGATCGCTTCGTCGACGCCGTCACGGGCGGCGATCAGCGGCAGCCGTATCCCGTACAGATCCCGGTCCTCCTCGCCCCCACGGGCGGCGGCGAGAGCATCGAGGTGCACCAGGCCGTCCTCGGAGCGGCCCTGGCCGAGGTACAGGCCGGTCAGGGCATGGAGGACCCAGTCGTCCCCGTTGCGGACGTCGGCCTGGACCCGCATCACCTCGATCGCTTCGTCCCCCCGGCCGGGCCGGGCCAGGAGCTGCGCGAGCTCGACAGCCGCGTGGGCATCGTGGGCCCCAGACAGGTCGGCCTGCCGGTACGCCACGATCGCCCCCTCCACGTCGCCGCGCTCCTCCAGCTGAATGTTCGCGCGGCCGGAGCACCAGGCGGCCCCAGTGGTGCGGCTCCGCCCCGCATGGAGGATGATGCGCGGCGGAGGGGATTCGAATGCGTTCAGAAATGCGGGATCAGGTGCAGGCAGGGGCCCCGTGGCAGGCACAGGTTCCGGCCCGGGCGCAGACGCGGGCGCGGGTGAGGGACCGGTTCGGCTCGGCGTTCACGGCGTCGGTCTCGGTGCTGTTCTTCGAGGCCGTGATCGGGTCGATCGTGTTCTACGTGTGGATGGAGACCGCGGAGGTCCCGGCCCTCGGCTACAACCTGTTCAACATCTTCTTCCTGTTCGTCATGGGATTGATCGGAGTGGCGGCCGGGGCGGTCGGCGCCGTCCTGCTGTCGGTCGCCGTGGTGATGCCGCTCGTGGCCGCCGCCGGATGGCTCGGCCGCACGGTCTCGGGGCGTGACGTCTGGTGGTGGATCCCGCTCCTGGCGGCCGCCGGCGGCGCCCTGCCGGGGCTCGTCTCGGCGTCGATGGTGCCCGCCGGGTTCCCGGAGAACGTCTCGGCGGGCCTCATCGGGTGGTTCATGGGCGCCGCGGCACTCGGCGTTCCGGCGCTGGTCGTCCGCAGGCTGGTGCTGCCGGACCGCCCGCGGGTGTCCGGCATCGCGATGTTCGGCCGGGTGGCGCTGTACGGGACGTTCGGCGTCGTCGTCACCGGCGCGCTCGCCGGTGCCGCCCTGTACGCCGGGATCGGGTACGAGCCTCCGCGGCTGACCGCGGAACGGCTCGCCGGGACGTGGTCCGACGGCAACGGCGGCAGGATCACCTTCACGGCGGACGGCAAGGTCACGGCCGACGGGGTCAGGACCTTCGGCTTCGACGACGGCCGTCACGACGCGGGGCAGCCCTGCACCGGTGCCGGCACGTGGGTCCACGACCCGGGCGACGGGTCGTGGACCCAGAATGTGGGGGTCTCCGTCGACGCCTGCGAGGGGAGCCTGGGCCCCTGGGAGGTGTTCGGAACCCCCGAGCACCCGAAGCTGTACGTGCTCGTCGGCGACCCCGACGCCTGGGACCTGTACATTCTGGAGCCCGACGACCAGCCCCGCGAGGAGCCCGTCAGGGACTGAGGCGGCCGAAGCCGAAGCGTCCGCGGTGGAACAGGAGCGGCGCGGTGCCGTCCTCCGCGCCCAGGGACTCGACCGTGCCGACGACGGGCGGCCCGCCCAAGCCCGCCCCTGACTCCTCCGCAGCCCGCTACATTCCAGCCCGACTCAGCGAAACCCGCAGGTCGGACATCAAAATCCTGCTGGAGTACCAGTAGTGCTTCGTCAGGTTCCGAGACCGCGAGGCCGACTGGCCGGCCGGCTTCTTCGACTTGGCGTTGCGGGGTTCCGGCGGGTGCGGGTCGGTGCCGGCCTCGGGTTGGTGGAGGAGCGGGCGTTGGGGCATGGCCCACGTTCCGGTCCTGTCGGCGTTGTCGTGTGAGTGCCAGCCGAGCCGTGCCCGCAGCAGGGAGGGCCGGCGCCGGGGATTTCGGCGCCGGCCTGTGGGGGTGGGTCAGCCGAGGCGGATCAGCCCGGCGGTGGCGGTGGCCGCTTCCAGGGCGGGGGTGCCGTTGTAGGTGGCGGTGTAGCCGAGGTGGAGGAGGACGGTGAGGACGGGGACGGGGCCGGTGCAGGTCGCGATGCCTGCTGTGTTGGTGAGGGCGCTGCACACGGTGGTGGTGCCGACCTTGAAGGTGATGGTGGCGCTGGGGACGGGCTTGCCGGTGGTGGTGTCGGTGAGGGTGGCCGACAGGTTGAGGTTGACGCTCAGCTGCCCGGGGGCGATCGAGAGCAGCACCGGCTGCGCGGTGAGCTTCGTGGTGTCCCGGGTGTAGGTGTAACGGTCGGCCGGGCCGGTGGTGCTGGTCCCGGAGGGGGTGGTGACGGTGACGTCGGTCTGCCCTGCCGCGGTGGCGGCGGGGGCTGTGGCGGTGATCCTCGTGTCACTGTCGACGGTGAACGAGGTGGCCGGGACGGCACCGAAGGCGACGGCGGTCGTGCCGGTGAAGCCGGTGCCGGTGAGGGTGACGGCGGTGCCGCCGGAGGCCGGGCCCTGAGCGGGGGTGACGGCGGTGATCGTGGGCGCGGGCCGCTGGTAGGTGTAGGTCCCGGCTGCGACGGTCCGGCCCTTGGCGGTCAGCGAGACGCCGACGGTGCCGGGCGCGTGGGCGGGGGCGGTCGCGGTGACGGTGGTGTCGTTGACCACGGTGACGCCACTGGCAGGGGTGCCGTCGAAGACGACGGCGGTGGTGCCGGTCAGGTGGCTGCCCGTCAGGGTGACGGTGGTGCCGCCCGTGGTCGGGCCGCGGTCCGGGGCGATGGCGTTGACGGCGGGTGGGACGACCTTGCCCATCGCCAGGCCCCAGGGGCGGGAACCGGTGGGGACGGTGGCGGTGACCGTGAGCGTCGCGGTGTCGATCACCGACATGGTGTTGACGAAGGTGTTGGTGGCGTACACACGGGTGCCGTCAGGGTCGGCCAGCACGCCGCTCGTTCCCCCGCCGGTCGGGACCGTGGCGACGACGGTGTTGGTCGCCGCGTCCACGACGGAGACGGAGTTGCCTCCCCGGTTGGCGACGTAGACGAACCCTCCGTCCGGTGCGACGGCCACGTTCTGCGGCAGGCTGCCGACGGGAACGGTCGCCGTGACGGTGGCGGTGGCGGTGTCGATCACCGACAGGCGGTTGTCGTTGTAGTCGGCGACGTAGACGTGAGCGCCGTCGGGGCTGACCGCCAGCCCGGCCGCGTTCCCCACGGGGACGGTGGCGGTGACGGTGTTGCTCGCGGTGTCGATCACCGACACCGTACTGCTGAAGTAGTTCCCTACGTAGAGTCGGCCGCCGTCCGGAGACAGGCCGAGGACGTCCGGGAAGTCGCCGGCCGGGATGGTGGCGGTGACCACCAGGGAGGACGTGTCGATCACGTCGACCCCGCTGGGGCTGTCCATGTGGACCACGTACGCCCGCCCTCCGTCCGGAGAGATGGCCACCGACTGGGGTGTGCGCCCCACCGGGACGGAGGCGGCGACGGAGTTGGTCGCGGTGTCGATCACCGACACCGTGTCGCTGGCGCTGTTGGCCACCCATGCCTGGGAGCCGTCCGGCGTGAGCGCCACGCCCGTCGGCGCGCTGCCGACCTCGATGGTGGCCACCGTCGACCCGGTCGCCGGGTCGACGGCGCTCACCGTCCCCGCACCGGCGTTGGAGATGTAGACCAGTTGCGTCGCCCCGGCCGCGTGCGCCGACCCGGCGGGAAGCACCGTGCCGACAGCACTGAGCAGCGCGGCGGCCAGCGCCGCGGCTGTGCCGCGCCATAAGCGGCGCGGTGCTCTGCCGCGTACGCGAGGCCTGTCGATCGTGAATGCCATGAGCTCCGCCTCTCGGAGGGGACTGACCAGATGTCTTCGTTTCGGGCTTCAACTCATGCTATTCACAGCTTTTTTGATGAATCATCACATGCTCCGTACCAATCGGATTGGCCCGCTGGTTGATCTTTTTTGATCAGTTTGGATCATCGCGCCGGGCGTACGACCCAGGGAACGGGCACTGCTGGCGGCCCGCCGAGCCGACCGGCACCTGGTCGCCCTCGCGGCCCCCCATCAGCGGACTGGCTGCTGGAGCTGCGGTGTGGCAGTGGGCCGGGCGACGGCTTGCTGATCATTTCCGAACGAGGTTCGGAGCCGTCCGTACTGGATCGTCGGATTCCCGGCGGGCCTCAGCCGAGGAGCCCGGCGGCTGTCTTCCCCAGCAGGGCCGCGTTGGCGGCCGTGTCGTGGCCGAGGGTGAGGGCCTGGTGGGGGAGGACCCCGAGTCGGTCGGCGAGACCGGAGGCGCCGCCGGTCAGGGGAAGCAGGCCGAACACGTCCGGGTAGCGGTCCTCCGTACCGGCCGTGAAGAAGTCCGCCTCGCCGAGACGGCGCGGCTCGACGATCAGCTGCGGTTCGTCGTCGGGCGTGATCCTGGGGAAGAGGAGGCCGGCGGCCCGGCCCTCGGTGGCCAGGGGCATGCCGAGCCAGGCGTCGAGCTGGTCGGGGAAGAACTGGGGCTTCATCTCCTTGCCGTTCGCCCGCCACAGCGGCTCGCGGCGGCCGGCCAGGAGTGCGTCGGTGACCCGCTGGTCCTGGGTGGGATGCATCGGCTCGCCGGCCCGAAGCCGGTCGGCCACCGGCTCGAAGAGGCCGAGGGCGTCGAGGAGTCCGAAGCCGCAGGCCGCGGCCGAAGGCCACGGGAGCACCCGTACGTGCCCGTGCCCGGTTCGGACGAAGACGCGGTCGTTGGCGAGCAGCCGCCAGCCGGTGCGCGCCAGGAGGAACGCGGTGGTGGTCTTGCCCGCGCCCTTGTCGCCGAGGGTCAGCAGGGTGGCGCCGTCGTCGCGGGTGACGGCGGAGGCATGCAGGATCTGCCAGCCGTCGACGAGCAGCATGCCCCGGACGATCTCGCGGGCCAGCCGGGCGGCGGCGGTGGCCACGGCGGTCTCGTCGTGGCCGGCGATCCGCAGGCGACGCAGGGCCGGATCCCAGCGGTACGCGAGCCGCTCGCCGCTCTGGACAGCCGTCACGCTGCCGCCCTCGTGGCGGATGTGCAGCATGGGCGAGCCCGCGTAGTCGGCCTCGTCGGGGTCGTGGGGAAGGACGGTCGCGGCGATGTCCTCGTACTCGTCCGAGTCGACGTCGGCGGAGACCAGGGCGCCGCTGATGGGGGGCTCGGCGGGCACGGCATTCCACCAGGAGCCGAAGTAGCGGGCCGCCCAGTCGGTCACGGTGGCCGAGCGGCTGGTGACGGTGACGGCCTGGCCGTCTGCGGTGGCGATGCGGGTGGCGGTACGGTCGGTCATCTGGCCGTGTCTCCTTCAACCGTGGTCTGTACGGCGGGATGTGCCGCTGCGTGTACGGCGATCTGGGCGTAGGCGGTACGGAGCTTGCCGACGGCCGTCCTGACCTCAGCCCTCCTCGGCCTGAAGCACGACCTGAGGGGCGGGCTCCTGGGGGGCGTCGGGGACCGGAGCAGGGAGGCCCGCGAGCCGGTGGGCCTTCGACAGGCGCTGACCGCGGCGCTCGCGGAACGGCAGGGGGGGACACCGCCGAGACCCGCCTCGCCGTGTTCGCCATCCTCCCCATCCTCGACCTGGAGCTGTACGAGGCCGAGATGCGGGGCTGTGCCGCCAAGCGTCGCGCATCGTCGCCGCAGGAGCTCACCTGACAACGGACCGGACCCTCTCTGCGCCGACGCGCGGGGCGACATGAAGTCTGCCCCCTCGGGCCCTGGTGGCGGCGGACCTACCACCGTTCGGATCACCTTCGTCGTCCGACCGAGACGGCACCACGGCGCTCGTGGTGAGTGCGGTGGTGAGGTCCCTCTCGCAGCGTGAGGCATCCGCCGGTCGCCAACCCCTTCCGAGGAGCCGCTGATGTCAGCCCCGTCCTTCCGAGGCCTCGACGAAGCCGTCGACAACCTGGTGGATGTCGCCGACCGGTTCCTCGTCGGGCAGGACCTGGACGGGATACGGCGTACGGACGCGACGTTCTGGCGGCCGGGGCGGCGGATCGTGATGAAGGATGTCGCGGGTCCGGTGCGCCGCGCGTCGTACCGGACCGGCTGGCACCGGCTCGTCACCCATGTCGTCTCGCTCGCCGCGCTCGCCACAGCCGCGGGCGGTGCCACGCTCCAGGGCAGGGGCCGTGAGCGACGGGAGCTGCTGGAGGAGTGGGTGGGTGCGGCCGCCGCACCAGGCGCTCGCCGGCCCGCTCGGCGTGTCCGAGTACGTCGACCCCCGTAGCTATCTTCACGTTCCCGTCGACTTCGCCGACGACGACGCCGAGAGCCGCGTCGACCTCCCGTCCCACCTGGCTTTCACCGGGACCAGGTCGCCGAGGTGATCCCGCAGAAGCTCGCCCTGCAGAACGCGTCGTTCTCCTGGCGCCCGGCCGGCCGCGACCCGCACCTCATCGTCAGGAAGAAGGACCGACCGCCGGCCTCGCTGGGTCTGGACGACCCGGGCGTACGTGACCTCCTGGCCTCCGCGCCGGAATTCGCACTCCTCATCGGCCTCGGCGCGGGACGTAAGACCGTCTCGGTCGACCTCGACCACGACTCGCCACACGTACTGATCTCGGTGGGCACGGGTGGCGGCAAGTCCACCATCCTGCGCACGATCGCCTGCCAGTTCCTCCGCAACGGCGCCCAGGCGCACATCCTCGACTTCAAGCGGATCAGCCACACCTGGGCCCGTGGCATTCCCGGGGTGCACTGCTGCCGGGACATCGCCGACATCCACGACGCCCTCATCGAGCTGGGTGCCGAGGGGCACCGGCGCATCCGGCTGGCCGAACAGTTCGGCGACGACGTCCTGGCCTCCGAGCCCGATCGGGTCGGCCCGCGCCAGGTGATCGTGCTCGAAGAGACCAACGCGACCATGGCCCAGCTGAAGCGTCAGCGGAGACAACCGGACCGTCGTCCCCGCGCGGGCTCCCTTCACCCATCAGCTGGTTGTCGGGCGCGGTCCCTGATGTCGATGGCGGCGCCGATGTCGGCGTGGGCGGCATGACCACATCGGGTGCAGGTGAAGGGGTCACGGGTGCGGCGACTCCTGGCACCGGCGTGCCCGCAGCGGTTGCAGGTCCGGAAGGTGTGGGCGGGATCGACCAGAGCCACGTGGGAGTACCGGGTCACCAACCGCCTGGTCACCAGGTGCTGGCTGGACGCCCGGCGAGCGGCCACCAGCTCATGGAGTCCGCTCCCCGCTCGCGCGGGGATGGCCCCGAACCACCGCCTGGGGGAGGGGTGTCAGTGGCCCCAGGTGACATCGTCCGCGTTCTGGTCCCCGTGGGGATCCGTGAGGAGCAGAGTCTGGTCCGGAGTGAGGGGAGCCGACTCGGCGACGACAGCGTGGTGCGGTTTCGTGGAGGTGTCCGCGGTGACCGAATGGGCCAGGCCCAGAGCGCCGACGGCGAGGAATGCTGCGGCGGTGGTCCTGATGATTCGAGTGGTGATCGCGGACATCGGCTTCCCCCTGGGACGGAACGATTGCGGATACTCTTCGGGACGCCTTCTCGGTTCCCCATGTCGGCCGGTTCCCCTGCCGATGCCTGTACTCTGCCGTGCCGTCAGAACGGGTGGAAGGGATTCTGGTTGGACGGATCATGCCGTGGCATAACCAGTCCACTCGCATCCGGAAGAGCCAGGCGGTCCCAGTACTGCGGCACCAGCACCGCACCGCAGGACACCACCGTGAATCCCTTCAGCTCGGGGTGAGCGGACAGCGCACGGCGACAGATGGCAAAGGCGCTGAGCTCCGCGACGGAGAGGGACGGTGCGGTGAGGTAGAGGCCCACGACCGGGCTGCCGTCGGCGTCGGAGTGGACACTGGCATGCTCCAGACCTTCCCCGTCACGGCTACAGCACATGAACAGGGGCACCGTCTCGGCGGACAGCGTTGCCCCGTCAGAGCCACGGAGTCGGGCATGCACGAGATACATGGGTTCCATCTTTGCCGCCACTTCCCTCGCTGCCCAGGGGCGTTGGAAGGACGGTTTATGACACGGCAGGAAGGGACCACGTGACTTCATGTTGAAACGTGTGGTTTCCTACCCGGGCACATGGCTCAGTACCGGGGGGTATCGACATGTTGGAACTGCTCGGGCTCGACACCGAGGCCGAACGCGTCTACCGGGCCCTGCTCGCTCACCCGGACGAGGGGGTGAGCGCACTCGCGCAGCGGCTCATGCTGTCCGAGAGCGACCTGCGAGGCTGCCTGGACCGGCTCAGCGCCTTGGCACTGATCCAGCCCGGAGCCCAGGAAGGCACGGGCTTCAGACCGCTGGACGCGGAGCGCGCCATGGAGCTGCTGCTCGCCCGCCAGCAGGCTGAACTCGCCGCCCACCAGCAGAAGGTGGAGGCCTCTCGGGCCGCTGCCGCCCAGCTCATCGCCGAGTGCTCCACGCTCCGGCCGTCCACCGCCTGCCCCGACGCCGAACGGCTGACCGGGCCGGCGGAAATACGCGACCGCCTGGCACGGCTGGCCGCCGACACGCAGCACGAGATCATGACGTTCGCGCCCGGCGGTGCCCACACCGCGGCCGACCTCGAGGCCAGCCGCGGCCCCAACGCCGCTCTACTGGACCGCGGCGTCACCATGCGCACCGTCTACCTCGACAGTGTCCGCAACCACAAGCCCACCCTGGAGCATGTGGACTGGCTCCACCGGCACGGCGGACAGGTCCGCACCGCCCCCACCCTGCCCGTACGAATGATCATCGCGGACCGACGCGAGGCCGTCCTGCCCCTCCACACCAGCGATGCCCACACCGGTGCGGTCGTCCTCACCGGTGAGGGCACCATCGCCGCCCTGTGCGCCCTGTTCGAGAGCATCTGGCAGAACGCCACCCCGCTGGGCACCATGGCGGATCGCGACGAGGACGGCTTGACCCGCCAGCACCGCGAGGCCCTCCACCTCCTGGTACAGGGCCTGACCGACGAGGCCATCGCCAAACGCCTCGGCGTATCGCCCCGTACCGCCCGCCGCATCGCCGCCGAACTCATGGAAGTCCTCGAAGCCCGCAGCCGCTTCCAGGCCGGCGCCCACGCCGTCCAGAACGGCTGGCTTCCCCCCACCCGCACCTACCGGTAGTTCGCCGAATCCGGCGGTAGAGGCCGAGGCATCCGCTGAACCAGCGAGTTTGCTGCCGCAGTTGGCTGACGTGCTGGTTGTCTCGGTTGATGTCTCTGATACTGGTGTGGCGGTTCATGCCCGTACGAGGTCCGATGTTCCCGCAAGACGTACGGGATGCGGCTGACTCAGTGAGTGGTGCCACAGCCGCTACGAACGCCGCCTGGCCGACATCTCTCTCGGGGACCGGCCGATGCGTATCGACTTGCCCGTACACCGTCTGTACTGCGAAAACGCGACGTGCCCGAAGGCGACCTTCGCAGAGCAGGTGACGGGGCCCACTGTGCGCTACCAGCGGCGCACACCGCCCTTGCAGCGCCTGGCGGAGGACGTCGGTGTGGTGCTGGCGGGCCGGGGCGGCCCTCGGATGCTGCGGATCCTGAGCGTCACGCTCTCGCGATGCACCGTCCTGTCCCAGCTGATGCGGGTTCCGCTCCCGCCGTTGGAGACACCTCGGGTGCTGGAGGTGGACGACTTCGCGCTCTACGACGACACCTACGGCACGATCCTGGTCGACGCCGTCACCCGGCTCCCGCTCACCCTCTGGGAGGGACGTGATGCGGAACGGCTCGGTCGCTGGCTCCACGAGCACCCGGGGTCGAGGTCGCGTGCCGCGACGGTTCCCTCACCTACCGGCAGGGCATCGCAGCCGGCACCCCGATGCTGCGCAGGTCAGCGACCGTTTCCACCTCTGGCAGGGCCTCTCCCGCCGCGTCCAGGACATCGCTTCCGCCCACCGCGGCTACTCGCCCGCAGCACTGCCCCCGGCCGGCGAGAGCGATCCCGCACCGGTCGAGGAGAACGCAGAGAACGCCGCGGCCGACACCCGGGCCGGACGCCATGCCCGCAGGCTCTTCGAGGCAGTCCAGGCCCTGACACGGACCGGCCGGAGCCACAGCTCCGTAGCCCGGGAACTCGGCCTGGACCGCCGCACGGTCAGCAAATACGCCCGGCCCCGCACCTGGCAGGAGGCGATGCGCCGACCGCCCCGGACCCCTACCTCGACTACCTGCAACAGCGCTGGGACACGGCCGTCGCACCCCTCCGGCGGGGCCTACCCCTGGACGAGCCACGCGAGCGGCCGCCCTCCCCCCGCCGCGAAGCCGCCCGCTGGATCACCACCTACCCGCGCCGCCGGAACCTGCACATCAACGACCACCTGCCGAGGCTCCTCGACCACATTCGTGTGTACGTGGCTGGGGAGAAAGGCTTGAGGAGGAAGCTCCGTGCTCCGGCAGGGGGCAGCGGAGCAGTCCGGCAGCACGTGCCGGTCCTCAGCCCGGTATGCCGGCGAGTTCCTTGCCGCGATCCCAGGTCAGTGAGCGGCGGAGCTGCGCGGGCAGGGTGGTGACAACGGCCGAGATAGCGTCCTTCATCGCCTCGGTGCCGTCACCACTTCTCAAACGCCAGGGCCCGCCTCACTGCGGCATGTCCCCGTGGAGGCGGTCACGATGCTGATCGTCCTCCAGGAGGGTGACCGTCGGTGCGATCCAAGTCTGTTGGGACGGGCGCCGGTCGCACTCGGGTGCCTCAAGTGGCGCCTCCCCCTCCCCTCGGATTGCGGTTGGCTTCCGGGTCGGCGCCGGCACGGCACCGCGCATGCATGCGTCGGCTCCGTCATCACGCTGCTCACCCGTCGCGGTCCGGGACTGATCCGGGCCCTGCGCCCACGCCCTGCACGAGGCGAAGGCTCAGGCGGAGCGTGCTGGTGGGCGGCGCTTCAGCGGAGGGCGACAGGGGCGCAGGCGGAACCTTCGGCGTCTTCGGACGCGGCTGGAC
Source organism: Streptomyces sp. NPDC021012 (assembly GCF_044333355.1). Lineage (NCBI taxonomy): Bacteria > Bacillati > Actinomycetota > Actinomycetes > Kitasatosporales > Streptomycetaceae > Streptomyces > Streptomyces sp. NPDC021012. The sequence continues at coordinate 34,384 of NZ_JBIRQU010000002.1, read as the reverse complement.
GGGTTATGCCACTGCATGATCCGTCCAGCGTGAAACCCTTCCATCCGTTCTGGCCATCAGCCAGAGTAAAAGTGTCGGAAGGCCGGAACGGAAACAGCCGCCCCGGGGAGTTCATGAAAACGCCTCGGAACGAATCCGTATTGATTCCATTCAAGGGGTCCCGGTGTCCGCGTTTTTGCTCGGGCAGTCGACGATGCTCCTCGGCCGGGAAATTGTGTGAACGTTAAGGGGTGAACTCGGTGGGATTGACAGGCTTCGACTTGTATGCGCTCGCGCATCCGCAGTTCTATGAAGCGCCGGAATGTATTCAGGACGAAGCCAGGCGTTGGTCGGCTCTGGACATCGGCGCTGGCCGTCGCACCGAGGGTCGTGACGTGTGGGTGCGGGTGAGTTACGGAAACCCTCTCCCGGCCCAGGGCTGGAAGATCCATGTCTCTGCCACCGCCGACAATGCCGAGGCGGCGTTGCGGGCCGTCGCGGCCATTTGTGCCCGGCGGCAGACCGACTTCAAGTATCTGCGCAGCAGCACCCTCCTGAGCACCTTCAACTCCAAATATGCCCACCGGGGTTCGGCGGGGAAGTTCATCGCGATCTATCCCGCCGACGAAGCGGACCTGAAGGATCTCCTGGAGGAGCTGTCGACCGCGCTCCAGGGATTCACCGGACCTTACATCCTGTCCGATCTCCGCTGGAGCGACTCCAGTCCGGTCTTCATCCGGTACGGCGGCTTCGCGGAATTGTGGGTCGACGGTGACGACGGAAAGCGGGTCATGGCGATCACCGCCCCGGACGGAACGCTGGTTCCGGACCGACGGGCTCCCTTCTTCGAGGTCCCGGACTGGCTGGATGTTCCGGGGTTCGTCCAGGAGCGCATCGACGAGTTCAGCAGCGCCAGCCGTGTCGACATGCCCTACACGCAGATCGAGCCGCTGCACTTCTCCAACGGAGGCGGCGTATACCTGGCCACGGACCCGGACACCGGCGACAGGGTCGTCCTGAAGGAAGCGCGTCCGCTGGCCGGCACCGACGGCAAGGGTCAGGACGCCGTGACGCGGCTGCAGCGGGAGCACACCATGCTGCTCGCCCTGGCCGGCACCGGGTACGTGCCCAAGGTCTTCGGCTACCACGTGTTGTGGGAGCACCACTTCCTTGTACAGGAGTACATCGACGGCGACACGCTCACCTCTGCCGTCCTGACCCGGCATCCACTGCGCCGGACCGCGGCCTCGGACGAGGACATCCAGGACTATGCCGCATGGGCCGACGAGACGATCAGCAAGGTCGAGACCGCGCTGCACGCCGTGCACCGCGAGGGCATCGTGTTCGGCGACGTGCATCCCAACAACATCCTCGTGCGTCCCGACGGGCGGATCACCCTGATCGACCTCGAAGCGGCCCACACCGTGACCGGGGAGCGCACGGGTCTGCACGGCGCCCCCGGCTTCGCGGCGCCGCTCGGGACGAGCGGTGTGGCGATCGACGAGCACGCTCTGGCCGCGCTGCGCGTGCACACCTTCATGCCCCTGATGACGCTCGCGGCGCTGGATCCTGACAAGCCCGCCCAACTGGCCCGCTGGGCGGAGGACGTGTTCGGAGCGCCCGCCGGTGCAGCCGGTCAGGCCGCACGCCGGCTCGACCGACTGCACGACCGGACCCCGGCGCAGGCGCAGTCGTTGGAGCACGTCGCTCCAGCCGACCGGGCAAGGCTGATCGCTGCCGGCATCAACGCCTCGGCCACCCCTGATCGCAGCGACCGGCTGTTCCCCGGCGCTCCGGCCAGTACCACCCCCCACGGGGCGATCGATGTGCAGCACGGCGCGGCCGGGGTCCTGTACGCGCTGCACGCGGCCGGCCTGCCCATCGACGACACATGGACCAAGTGGCTGACGACGGCCGCGGTACGGCGGGCCGCCACCGCGCCGCTGGGACTGTTCGACGGGCTGCACGGGATCGCCACGGTGTTGGACCTGCTCGGCCGCCGCGATGAGGCGACCGACCTGCTCGCCCGCGCCGGCACCCGCGATCTGCCCTCGGGGCTCGACCTGCCCACCGGCCTGCCCGGCATCGGCATCTCCCTGCTGGGGTTCCACCTCCGCACCGGTGACCCCGCCTATCTGCGCCAGGCCGAACAAATAGCCGAACAGGTGGCCGGCTCGCTGGCCGGGCATCCCCTCGACAGCGCCGACCTGACCGGGGGCGTGGGTGGGGCGGCGCTCCTGCTGGCACGCATGCACCAGCACACCTCGGAGCACGCCTACCTGGAACAGGCCCGGCACGTACTCGTCGCCGCCACGAGTACGACACGCACCGGCGATGGCGAGAAGACGGGTCCGTCGTTGGCCACCGGCGCCGCCGGCGCCGGACTGGCCCTGGCCACGGTCCTGGCACACCAGCCCGACGACGAGCTGACCGCAGCCCTGGATCAGGCCCTTACCAGCGCTTGCCTGCCGCTGACGCTCACTCCCGGGCTCTTCGACGGAACGGCCGGGCAGCTGTACGCCCTGAGCGTGTGCGGCGACCCTCGGGCGTCCCGACTGGCACAGATCCTGTGGCGCTACGCCGTTCCCCACCAGGAGGCCGCCGCCATGCCCGGGGGCAATCTGATGCGGTTGTCCATGGACTTGGCCACGGGTGGAGCAGGTGCCCTGCTCGCGCTCGAAAGCCACCGCTCGGGCGTCGATCTCCTCGGCCCGCTCCTCGCCGCGTAGCAGCGCACGGCACCGTACATCACCGTACAGCGCCGCATTCTTCACTGGCTTCCGCTCACTGGCTTCCGATCAGTGGATTTCGCTCAATGGATTTCGCTCAATGATTTCCGCTCACCGAGCGCACCACTCCGAGTCGATTCCGCGCGGCCATGAGATCACAGACTTCCCAGACCGAACCCGGTCCGGGGCAACCCCACGAGCTGAGAAAGGAGAAACCGAATCATGGAGATCCTCAAGCTTCAGGCCATCGAGCTGCCGACCGAGGTCGTCGACGAGCCCGCCGTGGCCGCTCACACCAGCAGCACCGTGACGGTCACGACCGTCGTGACCATCCTCTGATGGAAACAGGAGAGACACACATGGAAATCCTCAAGCTCCAGGCGATGGACGCCAAGACGGAGACCGAGCCCGAGTACGGCCCCGGGACCGGCACCATCAGCACCGTCACCGTGACCACCATCTCCACCGTCCTCTGATCACAGAAAAGGAAACACATCATGGAAATCCTCAAGCTCCAGGCCATGGAAGCCAAGGTCGTCGTCGAGAACAAGCAGCTGCCCACCTCGATCACGCTGACGACGGTGACCACCACGTCGACCGCCATCTGATTCAGCGGGATCTGATGTGATCCGTGTGGGGGTCCGGCCTGCCGTACCGGCCGGCCGGACCTCCCACACAGTGGATCCGCGCAGCAGGGCGGAAGCAAACCGGCCCGCGCCACGCGCCGAAGTCGTTCATAACCGATCGGGAAGTCCGGACCGGGAATTCCAGATCGGGAATCTTATGAGTCGGGGACCACATCCATGAACGGGCAGAAGAGCTATTTCTCCGGCACACATCGCGTGTGCCCGCCGGAGCAGACGTGGGAGCGGATCGTGCCGCTGTTCCCCACCTTCGGCATCACCCGGATCGCCGACATCACCTGGCTGGACGACATCGGCATCCCGGTGTACCAGGCGATCCGCCCCAACGGCCGCTACCTGTCGGTCTACCAGGGCAAAGGGCTCGACACCGTGTCGGCGAAAGTGTCCGCCGCCATGGAGGCGATCGAACGCTGGCACGGCGAGCACCTGGACCTGCGCCCCGACCTGGTGGCCACCGCGCGGGAGATCGCCCCCGAGCTCGGCTACGGTCTGAACGAACTCACTCTGCATCGGCGCAACTGTCTGAACCCCGGCAGCCGCCTGGCGCTGCGCACGGCCCGGCGGCTCAGCGACGGTGGGACGTCCTTCGTGCCGGTGGACTGCCTCGACATCGACCTGCGGGTGGCGCGCCAGTGGCAGCCGCCGATGTTCCGGGCCACCACCAACGGACTGGCCAGCGGCAACACCGCCGACGAGGCGATCCTGCATGCTCTCTACGAAGTGATCGAACGCGACACCCTGGCCCGGCTCGAATCGGCCCCTTGGTCGACAGTCGCCCCCGACACCGTCGTCGGGCACAGCCGGGCCCTGCTCGACCACTACCGGGACGCCAAGATCAAGGTGCTGATCAGCATCCTGCCCTCGCCGCTGGGAATCCCGTGCTTCAGCGCGACGATCTGGAACGACAACTTCCCCGTTCCCCGCAACGGCTTCGGCTGCCACCTGGACAGTGATGTCGCGCTGTGCCGGGCCCTCACGGAAGCCGCGCAGGTCCGGGTCTCCTACATCGCCGGTTCCCGGGACGACCTGCAGGACCGCGAGTACCGCGACGTCCAGCGCGCCATCGCGAACCCGGCCGACGCCGCCATCTTCGAGCTGGCCGAAACCGCGGCCGCCGTCGATTTCACGACGATCCAGTCGCTGACCGTCCTCGACCTCCGACAGGAGATCGACGAGCTCGCCACGCGTGTCGTGGACGTCACCGGCCGGTCCCCGCTCGTCGTCGACCACACCCGTGACGACTTCGGGATCCCCGTTGTCCATGTGCTCTGCCCCGGCCTTGCCTTCCCCGTGTGAGGGAGATCCGTTCATGACTCAGCTCTATCTGTTCCTCGGCCCCACCCTCCCCGCCTTCGACGGCCCGGCGGACATCCGCGTCCTGCCTCCGATCGTCGCCGGCGACCTGCTGCGCCTGCCGTTGCGGGAGGGCGATGTCGTCGGGATCGTCGACGGCTACTTCCATCAGCAGTTGTCCGTCCGGCACAAAGAGATCCTCGCCGTCATGGACCGGGGGGTGCGCGTGCTCGGTTCCTCCAGCATGGGCGCTCTGCGGGCCGCCGAACTCGACGTGTTCGGCATGCACGGAGTGGGGCAGGTGTACGAGGACTACCGCGTCGGGCGGATCGACGGCGACGACGAGGTCGCGCTGCGGCACGGCCCGCCCGAGAGCGGCTACCGGGCGATGTCGGTGCCGCTGGTCAACATGCGGGAGACCTTCGCCGCCGCGCACAGGGACGGAATCTGCGACGAGGAGACCGCGGACCGGATCGTCGATGCCCTCCGCTCCCTTCCGTACGCCCAGCGCACCTACCGGCTGCTGCCCGCTCTGGCCGACGAGGCGGGTGTCTCGAAGCAGAAGCTGGCCGAGCTAGAGGCCTATTGCGTGCGCAACCCGGTGGACGTCAAACGGGCCGACGCCCTGGAACTCATCACGCGGATGCGGCAGCCCGAACAGGGACTGGATCGGAGGCCGGACCGGAGGCCGGCCGTCAACCGGACCCTGCACCTGGTCGAATGGGAACTCGCCGCCCGGGGACGCGCTCACATCGACCAGGCCATGTCCCCCTCCCCGGCTCCGGGAGACCTGGACGCGCTCCGGGTGCTGCAATTGTTCTCGGCCGACTATCCGGCGTTCCTCCACGAGGAACGACTGGCCTGGATCGCCGAAGAGTGCGCCGAACTGTGCGGAACCTCCAGCACCCGAACCGGACACACGGCGGCTGCCCTCGCACACAGCGGCCACCGCGGGATCTTCGACATCGACGGAGATCTCGGCTTCCTTGACGGCTGGCTCACCGCGAGCGAGCGATCGGAGTGCGCGCCGCAGGAGAAGTCACGGCTGTTCCTGGCCCGCAGTTTCCAGATCCGCCCTGGTGTCGCATGGGAAGAGCCCCTGCTCGACCGGCTGCAGCACACCCCGGGGTTCGCGCACGCCGCAGCCATCGCCCAGGCGTCCCATGAGGTGGAAACGGAGAGGGTCCGCCGGGACCCGACGTACTCGTCTGCCCACCTGTCGTTGGAACCGATCAGACAACTCCTGATCGCCCTGTGGGGAAGCACCGAACAGGATGCGGACATCCATGCGCTGGACCGCGGCTTCAGCTCCCTCCAGGAAGCGGCGGACGCGGCCCGCCCCTTCTATCTCATCGTCCACTGCGGTGCCGACCTCGGCGAGCTGTCCGACTTCTCGGTGAAGGAACCGTCGACGGCCTCGGCCGGTACGAGTCCGACGTCCGGCTGACCTCCGCGACCGGGCCGTCGGTGAGCGAGCCGGCGGACCGAAAATTTCCAGATCTCGGTTCTGACCATTCTGACCAGTCCGACCAGGGGGAAGAGTGCCCGATTCCAGGCCTCAGCGTGATGCCACGACGATTTTCGCGCCCATGGTGTTCAACGTCCTCGCCTTCCACGCGTTCGCCGCGGCGGTGGGCCTGGGACTGCCGGACGCCATCTCGGACGGCTCTTCGCGTACGAAGCGTACGAAGGAACTGGCCGCCGCCACCGGAGCGGACGAGGACTCGCTGCTGCGACTCCTTCGCACCCTCAGCGCTTTCGGGGTGGTGCACCGTGACGGCGAGGACACCTGGTCCTTGGCCGGCGCGGGTGAGCAACTCCGCGACAGCGCGCCCGAGGGACCCGCCGACTTCATACGGTTCTACGGCGACCCGCTCACCTGGCGTGCCTTCGGCGCGATGGAGGAAGCCGTCCGCACCGGAACAGCGGCGTTCGAGCAGATCGGCGGTGAGGCGTTCTACGAGTACCAGAAGAGGGACACCTCCTACGCCCGCTCCTTCAACGGCGCCATGCGGGCCGGCCAGGAACAGCTGCTGCCGCTCCTGGTGGACGGCTACGACTGGAGCGCCGTGCGGCACCTCGTCGACGTCGGAGGCGGCGACGGCAGCACGCTCGCCGCGATCGCCGCCGCCCACCCCGACCTGCGCGGGACGGTCATGGACACCGAGGACGTGGTCCGGTCGGTGTCCGGTGTCGTCCGTGAAACCGGCGTGTCCGAGCGCTGCACGGGAATTGCGGGAGACTTCCTGGCCGGGGTTCCGGCGGACGGTGACGCCTATCTCCTGAAGAACGTCCTGTTCGAATGGGACGACGCCTCGTGTGTCAAAATCCTGCGGAACTGCCGCGCATCGATGACCGAGAAGGGGCGGGTGCTCGTCGTCACGGCCCTCGTACCCGAATGGGACGCGGAAGACCCCGTCGGCCTGATGTTCGCGGCGATCAACGACATCCAGTTGATGTGCCTGGGAGCCGGAAGGGAACGCGGCGAAAAGGAGTACTCGAACCTGTTCTCGGCCTCCGGCCTTCGGCTCAACCGGATCATTCCCTTGCACCCCCTGCCGAACTACCACATCATCGAGGCAGTCCCCGCCTGAGCGGACGGGCCCACGTCCGGGCCGGTGTCTCCGCGGGGTCGAACGTCATGAAGAGGCCTCCCGTCCGTCTCCAGCGCCGCACGGCCTCGGCCGGTCGACTCCGGCCGTGGGCGGCGCGGGCGGCTCGGCGCGGTGGCCGCCCTCCGAGCCAGAACCCGAGTTCGGGCACCCGCCGCTGTCCCGCCGGGTACGTGTGCCGGTGTGCCCAGACTCCAGTGGCCGAGCGTCGTGGCCCGCGCCGCCGGCATCGTCACCCGCTACGACCAGGTCGGCGGCTACGCCTTCCGGCACTTCCACCATCGGCTCGTCGTCCGTTCCGGACCAGGCTCAGGGAGCAGGGTAGCTCGGGAGGGCCTTGGTGCACTTGTACCCCCAGTCGGCGGCCCAGTCCTGCATGGGGCCACCGGTGGCCTTTCCGACGATGCCGTCCACCTGAAGCGGCGGGGCGGCGACATACGCGTTCCACCACCTCTGGAAGGCGATGATGCCGTTGTAGGTGTCGGGGCCGAAGATCCCGTCCTCGGCGAGGATGTGGTACGGCGTGGGGGACTGGTTGATGGCGTGCTGGACACACTGCACACCGTCGTGGGTGTTGGCGTAGCCGTAGCCGATGTAGGGGGCGTACTGGTCTGCGCTCGCGCTGCCTGCCGCAGCGACGACGGCCAGCAGGGCGGCGGCGCCCACTGCGGCGATTCTCTTGGTGGTCTTCATCGAAGATGCTCCATCTCAACGGTCCTGCCGAACCTTCCGGGTCCGGCGAGACTCTTTCCGACAGCAGAGTGCGCCAGGTCTGTCTGGCCGGTACGGGAGAAAACCGCTGTATGCCGTCGGCCGCGCCATGTCGAGGGCGTGAGCGTTCCACCAGGCGCCGAGACGGAGCAGGTTCCCCGAAGCCGTCGACAAACGGCTCCCGTTCTCGCGTACAAAGCCAGACGGCGCCCCTCGCGATGTCTCATGGCTGGAAACATCGCGACATGACGCATCGTCCGAGCTGCTAGCTCACGGGCAGCTGCCGATGCTGCCCGCGAACGCCTCGGTGGCAGCGATGCTGGTCAGCACCAGCGAGGCAAGGGTGGCGGCGGCCAAGGTCAGTACACGGCGCATGTTCGTCCTCCCAGGTCTCAGGGGCAGTTGTTGATGCTGCCGGCGAATGCCTCGCCGGCAGCGATCAGCGGCAGTACGACGGCGACAGCAACGGTGACAAGACGACGGATCACCGGTCTCCTCCTCGACGTGAGGGCAGGTGGCCCGGCCCCCCGATCGGATTTCGTGAGCGGAGCCTATGCAGCATCGGACCGCGGCGGTGTGCATCGCGTGCAGCCCTTGCTGACAATGCGTGCAGCCGTAGCGCCGAAGCGGTTTCAAGGGCGGGACTGCCGGGCGGCCGTAGCACGATCTGGCCCAATCGATCAGACTGCACTCGGCCGGAGGCTGAGGCACCCGGCCGCAGACAGCACTGACGGGGGAGCGTCGATGGTGTGGCAGGGGATGACGGCGGCGGAAGTGCCGCCGCAGAACAGGTTCGAGTGGTTCGAGGAGGTCGTGTCCCATGTGCTGATGCCGACGGCGTTCCACGCGCAGGACGCCGACGGGTTCTACGCGCAGGGCGGGTTGCTGGACCTCGGTGCCGCCCAGCTGGCGAGGTTCACCTACGCCCCGCTGTGCTCGCGGCGGACCCCGGCGCTGATCCGCAGAGGAGACCCGGAGCAGTACCAACTCGGCTTGGTGACCAGTGGTTCCTCCTGGTTCGCGCAGCAGGGCGGGGAGGCGGAGCTGGGCGCCGGGGACATGGTGCTGTGGGACACCTCCCGCCCGTACGAGTCCGGCTCGGGGACGGACGGCCGCGGCGTCGAGGTGCTCGTCCTGCAGATCCCCAAGGCCCGGATGCCCCTGCCTTCGCAGCGGGTCGACGGTCTCCTCGGCCGACGCGTGCGAAGTGGCGCGGGTATGGCTGCGATCCTGGCCGGGTTCCTGATGGACCTCGCGGAGAAGGGCCCTGACTGCTCGCCCCACGAGCTGGGCGAGCTGGGGGAGATGGCGGTGAGCCTGACCGCCTCATGCCTGGCAGGCCAACTCGGCTCCGCCGTGAAGCAACCCGCGGAGTTGCGGTCCCACACCCTGCTCCGCCAGGTCAACGCCTTCATCGAACACCGTCTTGGGGACCCCGACCTGTCACCGCGCGTCATCGCCGACCATCACCACATCTCGCTGCGGAGCCTCTACGCCCTCTTCCAGGACGAACCCGAGGGAGTCGCCGCGATGATCCGCCGGCGGCGCCTCGAACGCTGCCGCGCCGACCTCGCCCGACCTGACCTGCGTCAGCAGCACATCCAGACCATTGCCGCCCGCTGGGGCTTCACCAGTACGACGGCCTTCAGCCGTACCTTCCGCACCGCGTACGACATCACCCCCCGCGACTACCGCGCCAACGCCCTGATACATGCCGACGCGGCCTGACCCTGACCAGCAAGAATGAGGAACACGCTGCCGTACGCGTACCTCGTGGGACTGTTTGCGCCAGGTTCCGGACAGGGGCCGGGCGGGGCGTGCACTACCGAGCCCCTGCCTCCGCCGCCCGGCGGACCAGCAGGGTCAGTCGGTCGGCCGTCGCCGAACCGGGCGCGACCGTGTAGGCGACGAGCAGCTGGTCCGGATCGCCGGGGAGCGCCAGCGTCTCGTAGCCGAACTCCAGCTCCCCGGCGACGGCATGCACCAGCCGCTTCACGCCGTAGGTCTTCTCCTTGACCTGGTGGTCCGCCCAGAGTCGCCGGAAGTTCTCGCTCTTCAAAGAGAGTTCGCCGAGCAGGGAGGACATCGCGGGGTCGTCCGGGTGCCTGCCGGCGTCCAGCCGCAGGTACGCCACCGTCTCGGCGGCCACCGCGGCCCAGTCGGGGTAGCAGACGGGTGCGGTCGGGTCGAGGAACACCTGGCGGGCCTGGTTGAGCTCGGAGGGTGACTTCCTGGAGAAGCCGGCGATGGCGTCGGCGAGCGCGTTCCACGCGAGGACGTCCATGCGTCGGCCCAAGACGAACGCCGGGGTGTCTGTCATGCCGTCCAGCAGCAGTTGCACCCCCGGACGTACGGCCTGCAGGCCGCGGGACGCAGCCCTGCGGGCGGCCTGCGCCGGGCGGATCAGGTCCCGCAGATGCGCCTGCTCGGTTCCGTCCAGCTCCAGCACGCGGCCGATCGCTTCCAGAACCGCTTCCGACACGTTCTGCCCGCGGCCCTGCTCCAGGCGGATGTAGTAGTCCACGCTCACCCCGGCGAGCTGCGCGACTTCTTCACGGCGGAGCCCCGGCACGCGACGCCGTCCGTGCGCGGGGAGCCCGACGTCCTCGGGCCGGATGCGGGCGCGACGCGACTGGAGGAAACCGCTGAGGTCGTTGTTCATGGTCCTGAGCCTAGAAGGGCGCGGGGGAGAGCAGGCGTTGAACCTGGTACTGGCAGACCCAGGAAAACCGCAGCCCTGGGTAACCGCTCCGGCCGCTCGCACAGTGGGACACGTCAGCAGGGACGCGGACAGACAGCCTCGGCCCTTGCCACCACGATCGGAAAGTACCTTCATGAGCTACGACACCCTTACGGGCCGCACCGCCGTCGTCACCGGAGCCGCGAGCGGCATGGGCGCCGCCACCGCCCGCCTGTTGGCCGCCAACGGGGCTCGCGTGGCGCTGCTGTCCCGCCGTGCCGACCGGCTCGAAGACCTCGCCGCCAAGATCGCCGCCGAGGGCGGCCAGGCCATCGCCGTCCCCGTCGACGTCACCGACGATGTGTCCGTGGACACCGCGGCCGCAGCGGTCCACGCGGCCTACGGGCCGACCGATCTGGTGGTGAACAGCGCCGGTGTGATGCTGCCGAACCCGCTGGACGACGGTCGCATCGACGAGTGGACCCGGATGATCGACACCAATGTCACCGGCGTCCTGCGGATCGTCCGCGCCTTCACCGCCGACCTCGTCGCCGCGGCAGCCGCCGGCAGGCCCGCCGACCTGGTCAACATCTCCTCCATCGCCGCACACGTCGCCTTCCCCAGCTATGCGGTCTACGGCGCGACCAAAGCCGCGCTCACCCAGCTGTCCACCATGCTGCGCACGGAACTCGGTCCCCGTGACGTCCGCGTCACCAACATCGAACCCGGCCTGACCGACACCGAGCTGGGACAGCACATGGACAACCCCGCCCTGGCGCAGCAGCTCCAAGGCATGTTCGAGGCCATCCAGGCGCTGTCCGCCGACGAGATCGCAGACGTCGTCGGCTTCGTCGCCAGCCGCCCCGCGCACGTCAACCTGCGGCAGGTGATCGTCCTTCCGACCCGGCAGGCATGAGGCGGACCGCTCCAGCCGGCCAAGGCACGACGCACTCAGGCGAGCAGGAGCGCGGCCACCTCGGGGAGAGAGGTGATCCCCTCGGCGGCACGGAAGTGTCCGGCGCCGGGCACGACGACTTCTTCCGCGCGCAGCAGTCGGCCCAGCTCGGACGTCAGCGACGGCGTGACGAACGTGTCGTTGTCGGAGCGGACGACGGTGCGACGTCGAATGTTCCCGGCGATGCCCGCGATGTCGGGAACAGCGCGGATGAACGGGTCCAGCTCTGGAAGCGCGGGCGCGGGGCTGATGAAGCCGGAGACCGCGATCAGGGCATCGAGCCGCCAGTCTCCGCCGAGGCGGTCGAGGGCGTGCAGCGCGGTGACACAGCCGAGGCTGTGTCCGACCACGGCGGTGCGTCCATCGGGCTCGCCGAGGGCCTTCGCCGCCGCCGTGATCCACGCTTCGGGCTCGGGAGCAGTCGGGTTCGGCAGTGCCGGGATCTCGACCTCGACTCCCTCGGGCGCCAGTTCGTCACGGAGCCATGCGAACCAGTGGCTGGACGGAGAGGCCATGTAACCGTGCAGGACGATGACTCGATCGATACTCACGGGGCACGTCAACGCCCCGTGGAACAGGCGGTATTCCTGCCGTCGCCGTGGGGCCGATGCGTTGCCGGACGTTGTTGACGCTGCCGGGTCGAGCGGCGCGAGGGAGCCTTGCGGATGATGCGGGTCTCCTCGGGGGTGGCGTCGAACCCCGCCGGTAGAGCGGCCTGCTCCGCGACGGGCGCCTCAGCCAGGGGCCGGCGAGCCTCGACGGCCTGCTCCGGTGGTGGTAGCGGTACGCGGCCTGGGGGCCAGAGCCGCGCGCAGTGCCGGGGTGAGGACGCGGCGGGTCTCGGCCGGGGTGAGGGCGGCGGGGGTGGGGAGGGGGTTGAGGTAGCGGGTGTAGATGAGGCCACCAAGGATCGTCACCACGGCCGTGGCACGGGCGGTCGCGTCCCGGCCGCCGAGAAATTCAACAAGTCGGGCCAGCAGCTCGCGTTCCAGGTATTCGCGGATCACCTCGGCGGCCTCGTCGCCCTGGGCGGTGAGCTGCAGGAAGTCGGCGTCCTCCCACAGGTCCGTCACCGCGTCGATCAGGCGGCCGGGGAGGGCGGCCGGGTCCCCGCCGAGGACGTCGTCCACCGCCAGCGCGTTGGCGCACTGGAACTGCATCACGTCCGCGAACAGGCCCTTCTTCGAGCCGAAGTGATAGGCGATCAGCGCCGGGTCGACACCGGCGGCCGCGGCCACCGCGCGCACCGTGGTGCGCTTGTACCCGCGCTCCAGGAACAGCGCGCGGGCCGCCGAGACGATCGACTCACGGGTCGGCGGGTTGCCGCGGGGGCGGCCTCGGGTGCGGGCGGGGGCAGGGGCGGCGTTATTCATCAGCGTTGAGCCTGCGTTTCGTGATCGGCACAGTCAAGGGCGTTCCGCTCACCACACGAAGGGATGACCGACATCATGCGTATCGCAGTCTTCGGCGCCAACGGGCCGACGGGCCGCCACCTCACCGACCAGGCCCTCGCCGCCGGCCACGAGGTCGTCGCCGTGACCCGCCGCCCCGGCTCCCTCTCCTCCGAGCGGCCCGGCCTCGCCGTGGCCGTCGCCGACGCCACCGATCCGGCGGCTGTCGACGCCGCGATCGCCGGGACGGACGCCGTCCTGTCCGCGCTGGGCGCGCGCTTCAGCAAGGAGACCATCACCACGTACTCGGCGAGTGCCACGGCCATCACCGAGGCCATGACCCGCCACGGCATCAAACGGCTCCTCGCCGTCAGCTCCAGCATCGCCGACCCGAGCTGGCGTCCCACCGGCGCGCACTTCTTCAACCACGTCCTCGACCCGCTGGTGAACCGACGCCTCGGCCGCACCCTCCACGAGGACATGCGCCGCATGGAGACCGTGATCCGCCGGACGGACCTCGACTGGACCCTCGTCCGGCCCTCGGGCCTCTTCGAGCACCCCGTCGTCACCGACTACCACACCGCCGAGACCAGCGCTGACGGCGTCTTCACCGCCCGTGCCGACCTCGCCGCGAGCATGCTGCGCGAACTGGAGGAACGGCAGTACGCCCGTACGGCCATGGGCGTCATCACCACGGCCGTGAAGCCGAACATCGCCAAGCTGATCTGGCGCGAGGGCGTGAAGAAGAAGTGAGCCGGATGACGACCGTCGAACTCCCGTCCACCACAAGGGCATTCCTCGCCGATCCCCACACAGCCACCCTCACCACCCTCCGTCCCGACGGCACCCCGCACGTCACCCCGGTCCGCTTCACCTTCGACGCGGCCACCGGTACGGCCCGGGTGACCACCCGGGCGGGAGCCCGCAAGGCCCGCAACGTCGCGGCGGGCGGCCCGGCGGCCCGTATCGCGCTCTGCCAGGCGGACGGCTTCCGCTGGGTCACCCTCGAAGGCCGGGCCGCCGTCACCGACGATCCCGCGCACCTGGCCGAGGCGGTCCGCCGGTACACCGACCGCTACCGCACGGACCCGCCCGCCCCGCCGGACCTGGTCGTCATCGAGATCGCCGTCGACCGCGTCCTGAGCCTCAACCTCTGACGAATCCGCTGCACCGAAAGCGACGTGACACCGCGATGCCCACCCTCCCCGTCCTGGACTCCACCATCCACTACCGCGAATCCGGCGATCCCGACGGGCTGCCGTTCGTCTTCCTCCACGGCAACCCCACCTCCTCCCACCTGTGGCGGAACGTCCTGCCGGGAGTGGCCGCACCCGGCCGCCGCCTTCTGGCCCCCGACCTCATCGGCATGGGCGACTCCGGAAAACCCGACATCGCTTACTCCTTCGACGACCACGCCCGCTACCTCGACGCATGGTTCGACGCCCTCGGCCTTGCCGAAGCCGTCCTCGTCGGCCACGACTGGGGCGGCGCGCTCGCCTTCGACCGCGCCGCACGTCTCCCCGGCCGCGTCCGCGGCCTGGCCTTCACCGAGACGATCATCAAGCCGCTGGCCGGCGACGAGTTCCCGGCCGCAGGGCGGGAGTTGTTCACCCTCCTGCGCACCCCCGGGGTGGGCGAGGAGATGGTCCTGGAGAAGTCGCTGTTCATCGAAGGGCTCCCGGACACGCTCGCCACTCCTCTCGCCCCGGCCGACCTGGATGTCTACCGTCGCCCCTTCCTGACCCCGCGGAGCCGTCGCCCCGTCCTGGCCTGGACGCGCATGATGCCGCTGGACGCCGAGCCCGCGGACGTGGTGGCCCGCATCGAGCAGTACGACGCCTGGCTGGCCGCCAGCCCCGAAGTCCCCAAGCTGCTCGCCGCGTTCGAGCCGGGTCCGGGAGCCATGACCGACCAGCGCGCCGTGGCCTGGTGCGAGGAGAACATCGCGGGCCTGGAAGTCTCCCACCACGGCCCGGCCGGCCACCACTCCCCAGAGGACCGGCCCGAGGAACTGGCCGCGTCGATCGACGCCTGGGCCACTCGACACGGGCTGGCAAGGCGGTAGGCGCTTCCTCGCCCATGATGATGCGGACCATCCCATGGCTTCTTCGCTGCCAAGCGGCAGCGGTCACCGGCGGTGTGACCTCGTAGCGCCTCCGATCGACGGAGGTTGCCACTGGCCTTACCGAGGGTCGCCCCGATACCGCGAGCTCAACCTCCGGCAGGGCCGCGAGGAACACGAAACCGTCCGCGCGGCCCGAGCCGAGCAGCGAACCGACACCTGGAAAGAGCGGCACAAGATCCGTGCCGGTGCCGAAGGCACCACTCCCCAGGCCGTCGGGCGCTGCGGCCCGCACGGATCCCGCTACCGCGGCCTGACCAAGACCGGTCTCCGGCACCAGTTCACCGGTGCCGCGATCAGCCTCGCCCGCATCGACGCCGATCTCACCGGCCCACTACGAGCCCGCACACGCACCAGCCACAGGACCGGGATGAACTCGGGCTGTCCGCCGCCTGGCCCGCAGTCAGCACGAATGCCGGCGGGCGGCACGTGTGATCGGCCGCGATGTGGACCTTGCCGGTCTGCCCGCCCCGCGAGCGTCCGAGCAGGGCGGCTTTCAGGCGGAGCTTGTGGCGCCGCCGGACGCGCCGCCGTTCGGCCCGCTCGGCTTCATCCGCCCGTACGCGTACGGCCTCGCCCTCGGCGGCGAGGACGGCATCGTCCACGTCCTGCGCTCCCTCCTCGCGGGGACCGACCTGATCCTGGCCGTCGACGGCTGCCCGACCCTGGACGCCCTCCGGGATGAGGGCGCCCTGCGGCCCGTCACGGCGTACGGCGTGCCCGGGCCGCGAGGGAGGTGACGCGGCGGCGCCGCTCCTCACGCGCACGCGTGTGCCGGTCCAGCTCCTCCATCAGCCGGCGGCCGCGGTGGTCCGGATCGAGTTCGTCGAGCACCCGGTCGATCTCGGTGAGCAGCGCACCGTACAGCTGCCAGCGCTCCGGATCGTGCGCCGCCTCCGCCTTGAGGAGTCCGGCGGCGCCGTCCCGGGCGGCGTGGGCCGCTTCGAGCTGCTCGCCCAGACGGTCCTCCGCCGTCTCGGCGCCGGCACTCGAATGCGAGGTGACGAGATCGGCGAAGCTCACGAGGGTGTCTCCGAGGTGCCGCAGCGTCTCCCGGAGGGCGAGACCCGCCTCCCGGCGCACCAGAGGCGCCCCCTGCCGCTCCTTCGCGAGGTCCGTCAGGGAACGCGCGAGGACGCGCAGCACGACCGCGCTGATCTCCAGGGTGTCGAGGCCCGTGCGCAGCACGATGCGGTGGAGCAGCCCCTCCTTCACGCGCGGGTTCAGCCGGAGGCTGTCCTCCGCCTGACGCAGCGCCGCGTCGACGTCGGCGACGTCGTTGTCGAGGCGGCGCGCCTCGTGGAGCCGAGCCTCGGCCCGCTCCACGGGAGCGGGCGCGGCCGCCTCCGGAACCGGCGCGGGTTCGGGCCGCGCATCCGGGTCCACCAGCTCCTCTCCGATGTCCAGGAGCAGCCGGCGCATCCGCCGCGCCAGGTCCACGATCGAGTCGCCGGCGGTGTCCACCCAGACCGGCGGGACGAGCACGACGTTGAAGAGCAGGCCCACGACCGCGCCGATCAGGGTCTCGAGGACGCGGTCCCACGCCGTGTCCGCGACCTGCGTCACGCCGAGGACCAGCATCGCGCTGATGGCCACCTCGGGCACGAACTCCTCCACCCGGACGAACCGGCCCACGACCAGCGACGCCAGGATGACCAGGGCGAGACTCCACCAGGTGAGCCCGACGAGCGCGCTGAACGCGATGGCGATGAGGACGCCGACGACGACGGAGTTCACCCGTCTCAGGCTCGTCGTGAGCGTCGAGTACAGCGTCACCTGGACGACGAGCAGCGCGGTGAGCGGGGCGGTCAGCGGGGCCGGCTCCGAACTCAGCCGGAGCGCGACGACGTACGAGATCGTCGCGGCGGCCGTGGAGCGCAGCGTCTGCACCACCACCGGGTCCCGTCCCCACCGCTGCCACCACTTCCATCGGTGCCACGGGTGCGGCATGGCGTACTCCTCCTCGCGAGTCGGCGACCTGCTGGACGCCTGCCCGCCCGAGGCCCTCGCATGGCGATGCTCCGTTCCCGCACCCCGACGGCGCGCGTCGGCACGCCGCAGGACCCGGGTGAATCCCGCGCCATTTCCCCGCACAACCCCAGGTCCGCACCCCGGGGGTTACACTCCGGCGCCCCTGTTCGATCTTGTACTGGAGACCTGGAGCTTTCCGAGATGGCATCAACCCTGCGCGTCCTGATCCACGGCGGAGGCATCGGCGGCCTCGCGCTCGCCACCGCTCTGGCCCGGCGCGGTCACACCGTCGAGGTGGCCGAGATCCGTGAGGAACTCGACGCCCTCGGCGTGGGCATCATCCAGCCGTCCAACGCCCTGCACGTCATGCGCGAGCTCGGCGTGCTCGACGAGTGCCTCACGGCGGGCTTCGAATGGGAGGTCCTGACGATCGCCGACCCCGCGGGGAACACGCTGGCGCGGATACCCCAGCCCCGCATGGACGACCTGCCGGCCGCCAACGGCATCCCGCGGCCCGCCCTCGCCAAGGTCCTCGGCGACGCCGCCCTCGCCGCGGGCGCGAAGATCCGCTTCGGCGTCACCGTCACCGGACTCGACGACGACGGTACGGGAGCCACCGTCACCCTCTCCGACGGATCCACCGACCGCTGGGACCTGGTCGTCGGCTTCGACGGCATCGGCTCCCCGCTGCGGACCCGCCTCTACGGCGACCGGTACGCGCCCGCGTACACCGGATTCGCCAACTGGCGCGTCACGGTGCCCCGCCACCCCGACGTACGGGGCGTCGTCATGGCCACGGCAGGCAAGGAGGCGAAGGCCCTGCTCACCCCGATCACCGACGAACTGATGTACCTGGGCGCCGTGTTCGCCGAGGCCGAGGACCACCGGCCGGACCCGGCACGCGCGCACGAACAGCTCGCCGAGCGGCTCGCCGTGTTCTCCGGGCCCGTCGCCGAGGCGCTCCGCGCGGTCACCGACCCGGCGGCCGTCGTGTACTCCCGCATCTCCCAGGTGACGGTCGAGGAACCGTGGCACGTGGGCCGGGTGGTGCTCGCCGGCGACGCCGCGCACGCCTCCACCCCGCACCTCGCGCAGGGCGCCGCGATGGCCGTCGAGGACGCCCTCGTCCTCGCCGAGTCCCTGGACGCCGCCGACTCGGTCCCCGAGGCCCTGGAGGCCTGGGAGACGCGCCGCCGACCCCGCGCCCTGTGGGTGCAGGCCCTGTCCGGGGCGGTCCTCAAGCAGGAGATGGGCGCGCCGACGACGCCCGAGGAGGACGCGCTCCTGGAAGTCGGCGTCCCGGGCGCCGCCCACGTCCTGGCGAAGCCCTACTAGGACCTGTGTGACGTGGTGATCAGTTGCTGGGTTCTGTCCTCTCTATGGGGCGGAACCCGGTAGGACATCGGTCGTGACGCGCAGGCGACTCACCGATGCTCAGCGGAGATTCATCGAGCCTTACCTGCCGATCGGCAGGTAAGGCCCGTACCCGGAACGGCTGAGGGAACAGTTGGAAGGGATGATCCGGCGGTTCCGGTCCAGCGCCCGGTGGCGTGAGACGCCCTCCGAGTTCGACCCGTGGGCCACCGTCTACGGGCGCTTCGGGGTCTGGCGGGACGCCGGCGTCTTCTCCGCTCTGCCGGAAGGCCTGATCGCCGAGGCGGCCCGCGCCGGGAGAACGGACCTGTCGCTGGTCGGCGTGGACTCCGCAACGGTCCGCGCCCACCATGACGCCGCCGGAATACGCATCGACAAGGACCTCAGGAGGCCCCGGAAGAGGCTGCGCGCGAGCAGGAGGAGGCCAGGCGAAACGGGGGCGGTCCGGAGGAACGGAACGGACACGCCGAGCGTCGACGCGTCCGACGCCGACGCAAGCTTCGCCTCAAGGAAGCCCTGCTCGGCAGGTCCCGGAGCGGGTTGACCAGCAAGGTCCATCTCGCTGCTGACCGCACATGCCGCCCGCCCGCATTCGTCCCGACCGCCGGGCGGGCTGCCGGGCAGGCCTGGCGTGGTCGCCGCGGACAAGGCCTACCCATTCCGCGGCAACCGTTCCTACCTGCGCAAACGCAACATCAAGGCAGCCGTTCTCGACCTCCTCCTCATGCAGGTCTGTCTCTGACCTCGTACGGTGGCGGGCCCCATCAGAGGGAAGCCCCTACGCGTACCACCGCTTTACGCATGCTTGCGATTCCGCGCCGGACCCGGCGGCACGATGCCCCGGCACCGTGCCGGCTGTCACGGGACGTGCGGTGCACGACCGAGGAAGCTGTGCCTCCCCCTTCAGGTGAACCTTTCACATCCCTCTGGCACTTTCCATACGTAAGTTGCTACTTAGAGAGCCTCTAATATCTTCTAGGCGGAATGAGGTTTTCATGTCGTCTCTCCGGACCTTGGCCGTGGCCGCTGTCGCCGTTCTGAGCCTCGCCGGCAGCGTGCCGGCATCGTCGGCGGCCGCCCCCGCGGCCGGCTGCCGCGGATCGGCATGCGACGGCAAGAACCCGCACACGACCCGATGCGACCAGGGAGCCAGCGACCTCCGTCCTGCGATCCGGGGCGAGGGAGGCCCCGATCTCCGCCTGAGGGTCTCCTCCCGATGCAGTGCCGCCTGGGTGCTGTTCAACAAGGGAGACGACGCCTGGGAGGGCTGGATCCAGATCAGCGGCGGGGGTTCGTATCCGGTGCATGCGTCACCCTCCCGCCCGGCGTACTCCCTGATGGTCGGCACCAGCCACAGGTACAGGGCGTGCAAGAAGAACGTCACCGACAACGGGCACGTCTGCGGCGCCTGGCACTGAGCACCACAGACTGCGGACCGCGGAGCGCTGGGCAGCCGGCCGGAGCACGGCAAGCTGCCCAGACACCCGGCACCGTGTCACGCGGCTCCGCCGCCGGACGTCACGAGTGCGGAAGGACTGGAGCTACGTGCGGAGGACCCACCGCATCACGCACCGCCTCATGCCCGCTGTCACCCGGCCGGAATGACCTCGGCCGGGCGGACCGCTCCACCACCAGGCTCTTTGTGCCGTACGGGGCGGCCAAGCCGGGCGCGGCGGCGAGCACCACGTTCACCGGCAGCCGGTAGGCGAAGCGAAGAGCCGGTCGTCTGGAGGGTGGAGGCCGTGACGGTGAGGGTCGGGCTCCTCGACAGGGGCACGGGCACAGCTGCAGCAGGAGCGCCGTCGCCCGGTCCCAGCAGCTTGTGCACGAGCGGTCCTCGTCCCGCGGATGATTCGGACCAGTTCGGGCAGCAGAGCCGTGCCCGGCTCGGGGCCGTAAACCAGGACCCCGACTGTCTTCCGGATGCGGCTCCGGCGCGTTGTCGTCCTGCCCTCGCGGCGACCGTGGATCGTGAGGGCGGCCTCCTGGAGGCGGGCGTCTGTGGGTGGAGGCCGTGGTCGTGCCCGCCGGGTACTCCAGAGCCGTACGCAGACCCCCTGCCGGATGCACCGGATGCGGGGGACCGGTACCGATCTCTGGTGACGTGGCTGTCCGGTCAGCCAGGCAGCGGCAGATTCGGCTCGTACGTCGCGGTCACCGGCCGCTCACGGCACGGCCTCCCTGCCTTCGTACGTCCCGTGGAGGGCCTTCCTTGCGGGACGAGCACGGATCATCTCGTAACCAGCCCATTCCCGCAGGGCTCTGCGACAGTTGCCGGTCCGGCGCAATCGTCAGTGGAGCGGCTGCATCGATCGCAGTCGGTCCGCGATGTCGTATACCGACAGCCGTAGCCCGCGGACGTCGCGGATCAGCGTCTCCCACGGCTCGAAGGCGTCATCGACCGTCGCCCCGGAAGCCCGGATGTACGCCACGGCCACGCCGTACGCGAAGAACGCGTTGCGGGCCGGCAGTGGGCGCAGCAGTACCAGAGCGTCCAGCAGTGCCGCGGCGCGCCAGTAGGGGTCAGGCTCGCCGGCGTCGAGATCGGGGGTGTTCACCTTGTGCCGTGCGATGGCAGCCACAAGTCCCGACCAGTCGCGGACACCGAGCTCCTTGCCGAGCAAGTCCTCCTGGCGGTCGAGGAGCCACCGGAGGTCGACGTGCAGTTCCAAGGTCAGGCCGCCCGGTGTGCGGCGTCTCGGGGAGCCGGGGCGTCGTCGGGGAACGCGGCGTCGAACGCCTCGGCGATGCCCGGCCGCCGGGTGACCTCATGGAAGACCGCGGTCGCCTTGGTCAGCCTCAGGTGGTTCTCCTCCTGGACGGCCAGATCCGCCAGGAACGCGCGCAGGCTCATGCCGCGTGCCTCGGCGACGGCCGCCAACCGGTTCTTGGTCTCGGAGCTGACCTTCACTGTGGTGTCTGCCATGCCCCCGAGTATGCACCGATAGGTACCTTCACGAATACCGGCTGTCCGTGAATCCCCCGGCAGCGCCCGGGTGCACGGGCGGCGGGCACGGGGCCACGGGGACACGGACCCCTTCACGGTTGGAGACGGTTCCCCGGGCCGAGGCGGGTGGTGCCAGAAGCCCGGTGCCGCGCATCGTTCGGTAACCGATACGCTACGCACCGTGAAAATGCGAGGGTTATCGCTGCTGGTCGCCTCGGCGGCCTGCCTGACACTCACGGCTCCGCCGCCGGCGTACGCCCCAGCTCCCGCGCGGTGCGTGGGGAGTGAGACCGAGTCCAAGGGGAAGAGCGCGGTCGACGACGGCGAAATCCGCTGGACGGACGCCACCGGATACGACGACGCGCGCAAGTTCGCGATTTCGAAGTGGCAGTACTCCGGCTCGAAGATCAAGATCGTCGGGGATTCGGCGTTCACTTCGAACGACCTGGAGTTCAAGGACGGCAACCTGGGCACGGGGCCGAAGGACCCGTTGGGCCGCTACGAGCGGCACGGGGCGTTCGGCGCGACCGACTACATCATCTTCAACAAGCAGAAGCTCCGGGGCGCTTCGAAGGAGCTCCTTCGGTACGTCGCCCTGCACGAGCTGGGACACGCGCTCGGGTTGTGCCACAAGGCAGAAACGGTGCTGTCGCTGATGTGGCAGAACGCACCTCCCAGGGGCTACGAGATCACCTGGATTCCCGACGTGGACAAGGCCAACTACAAGAGGTTGTGGGGATGATGAAGAAGACCGTGCTCGGGGCCGTCGGCCTCGCCGCGCTCGCCGCGGCGGGACTCGGCGGCGTCGTGTACTCCCAGCAGGACGACGTGGCGCGCGTCGAGTCGCTGTGCGCGGCGGATCCCTCGGACGCGGCGGAGGCGGCCAGGGCGCAGAACCTGGCCCTGGTGGACGTCGTCGAGCGCGGACGGTTCGTGACGAAGGGCGACGACGGAGCCGGCCTCCAGACATTCAGGGTGCGCACGGTGGCGGTCTTCAAGGGGACTCTGCCGGGCGAGACGGAGATCGGACTGCCGCAGGGTGCCCCGGAACAACTCCGGGCGGGCAGCCGGTACGAGGTGTCGGTGCTCGGTCCGGAGCAAGGCACCTGGTTCACACGCTTCGTCCGGCCGGTGCCGGCCGGGAAGACCGCCGAGGCCGTAGCCGCGCACTGGAAGAGGGAGATCGCGAAGAAGTACGTCGAGAAGCCGTGCGGCGACATCTCCACGTCGTAGAAGTCCGCCCGCGGACCCGGTGCGCCGGTTCTCGTCGCGCCCGGCCCACCGGACCCCAGCGGCTTTGCGGTCTTCCCGGCGGTGGCTCCGGGGAACCGTGACTGCCCTCGATGCCGGGGCAGCCAATCGGCATGCGTACGGATGGCGGGGAGCCGGGTCGACGTGGCCCGGATGCCCATGCCGACGGTGAGCGGGACGCTGGCGTACACGGAACCGGCCAGGACGATGTCGCCCGCGCACAGCGTGGTCTTTGAGGACGGGGAGGCGGTACGTCAGCCACACCAGTGCCCCGAACGGGTCGCCGAGGATGTCGCGTCCTCGCCCGGTCGCCACGGTCTTGCCGCTGACGATCACCGCGACCCGCTCTGCGGAGACATCCCCGAAGTCGTCGACGGGGACCGGTGCGCCGGCGATGGCCCGGGCGCACGCGGTGTTGTCGGCGATGCTGTCGACCAGCGTGATGTTCCGGTCGGTGAAACAGGTGTCGAGGACCTCGAACGCGAGGAACACCTCCGCCACAGCGGCCTGGCCTGCGCTCAGGTCCGCGGGGCGTTCAGGTCGCGGCCGATACGGAAGATGACCCCCGTCTCGATCCGGGGCGTCATGCAGTCCGCGACGCTCAAGCGGCTGCCGCTGGGCGAGATCATGTCGTCGAAGACGAACCCGGAGTCGGGCCCGTGAACGCCCATCTGCTGCTGCACGGCGAGCGAGGCCAGCCCGATCTTGTGGCCGACTACTCGACCGCCCGTCGAAACCCGACGCACCACGTTGAGCCGCTGGATGCGGTACGCGTCTCCGAGGGCCAGCCCGGGAACCGGCTGGCCAGAGGCGATACAGGAGTACGGGAGCGGCTCGCGTCCGCCAGCTCCCCTCGCGCCGGGGCCCTCCGGGGCAGTTCGGAGTCCGTCATACGGCTGTTCCTCTCGTACGAGGCAGCAGCGGGCCGCAGGCCGACGGCAGCCGGCGAGCCAGGACATGGTCCGCTCGATGACCCACCGATGGCGTCCGAGCCGCTGTGAGGCCTCGATGCCGCGACGGGCGATCCGTGGCGTGATACCGCGAGAGCGGAACCATCGCCGCAGGTGAGGGTAGTCATAGCCCTTGTCGCCGTGAAGCTTGCCGGGCCGCCTGCGGCGGGAGCCGCGGCGGCTGCGGATCGGCGGTATCGACGCGACAAGCGGCTTCAGCGCAAGACTGTCATGGGTGTTCGCCGCGGAGATGGCGACCGCGACGGGCAGGCCGGGCCGGTCGGTGACGAGATGGATCTTCGATCCGTTCATGCCACGACCGGTCGGATTCGGTCCGGTCAGCAGCCCCCTTTGAGAGTGCGGACGCTCACCGAGTCGATGGCGAAGCGGGACCAGTCCAGCTCGCCCTGGGCGCCCAGTTCGTCCAGGATGACCCGATGGAACCGGGCCCAGACCCGCTCATTGCTCCAGCGGGCGAAACGCCGGTAGACCGTCGGCCAGGCCGGCCCGAACACCGGCGGCACCTGTCGCCACGTGCATCCCGACGTGGCCACGAACACGATCGCGGCCAGACACTCACGATCCCCCGCCCGCCGACGACCGCCTCCCTGCGGCCGCACCACCACCGTCTCGGGCACCACCCTGCGGAACAACTCCCACAACTCGTCCGGCACCAACCGCTCGGCAAGACTCGTCATGCCGAGCACAACGAACCAAACCGCCAAAGGAAACGACGTCTTGGCGAGCGCTTCGTCCGGCGACAACCGCCACATGAAGCCCTCAACCGGAACCGAAACCCCTGGGGTCAGTCCTGATCTCGGCCGTACTGGGCCGCGTACCAACTGGAGTCGATGGCGGGGTTGCGCAGCGCCCCCCAGAAACGGTCGTCAGGTATCGGTGGCAGGGTCTGATTTCCCAGGTCCGCATGCAGATCCGCACGCCAGTCGAGAGTGAAGTGACTCCGGGTCTCCGCACTCTCGCACACGGACCTGTACGGGGACCCCCAGATCCCCAGGGCTATCTTCTCCGCGGCCCACCTGCGCGTATGGTCCCGGCCGGCGTCGGCCTGCGCGAGCACCGCGCGGAGTCGCAAGGCGAGCGGGCCGGTCCGATCCGGCCGCGGCGGGGCCACACCGCACTCCCACGCGTCCAGGGCTGTCTTGACCTCCGGGTAGTTGTTCAGACCCGTTTCGACCGCCAGTCTGCGCAGCTGCTTCCGCGCGGCGTCGACCACCTGCTCATACGGCAGGGTCGCGATCAGCGCACCGAGTTCCTCAAGCCCGTCCAGGCGGCTCACGTGGAGGAGGTCGGTGGAACTGCAGGACAGGTCCAACTCCGGCAGCTGCTCATCCGGTGAGGGAAGGGGCTCGTCGGCACGGTACTGCGGCCTGGCAGGCGGGCACCCCTCCCAGAACAGCCGGCCGTTGAAGGTGACGACACCGGCGTCCTGGCCACGCTCAAGCGTGCCGGCCAGTTCGGCCAGATACCCACCCAGCGAGTCGGCCCGCCCGAAACCGGTACCGGTCTCGTCGAAGAACCGTCCGATCGCCCCGAAGGAGTCCCGCCCGGTACGGCAATCCATCAGAAGACCGTCCGACGTCACCTCGTAAGAACCGAACTTCACGTAATCGTGAAGCCAGTAGTCCTCGCTCTCCCCGCCGAGGCCCTGGTCGATGCCACGCATGAACCCGGTGTCCCCGAGGATCCCGCTCACCCCGAGCAGCCGGTCGCCCGTGCTGAAGCGGAAAGCCTCAGGTCCCTCCAGCGCCCCGTTGTGCCGGAGGAGCGAAGCGACCAGGTCCGGAGGAAAGGTGACCCCCAGTTCCTGTTGCGCTGCTGCGATCTCCTCGTCTCCCGCGGGCGGCCGAAGCGTGGCAAACGTGCGGGGCGCGTGCTCGCGCAGCCACGCGTCGATGCGCGCCCATGAGTCCTGGACCAGGTCTGATGTCATGGGGCCGACCTTAGAACCAGTGAGCCTTTTCCAACCTGCCTCTCAGCAGGACTGGATACCTCAGGTTGAGAGTTCGGGACAGGGCAGCCAGCCGTGGATCTGCTGGCCCCGGGCCTGTCGCCGACTGGCGTAGCCATCTGTCCACGCGCCCTTGACCAGCACAGATACGAGGTTGGAAAAGTCTCACTGACGATCCCCGCGGCTTTCACCGACTTGGCACACAGCCGGGGCCGTGGCCGGTGCCCGGACGCCCGCGCGGCGCATCCGGGCACCGGGAGCAGGGCACCGACCCGGGGCCGTCAGACCTCTTCGTCCTCCTCCGGGTCGGGCAACGCCAGGCACAGGGCTTCCAGGGCCGCCGAGAAGGCGTGGTCCATCGGCGTGCCGTAGCCGATGACCAGGCCGTCGCGCGGGGCCATGGTGCTGTCCGGGTGGCGGTAGGGGCGCAGCCCGTCGAGGGCGAGCCCCTGCCGCCGGGCCGCCCGCAGCACGGCGTCCTCGGTGCCGTCGGGGAGTTCGAGCACGGCGTGCAGCCCGGCCGCGATGCCGTCGACCCGGATGTGCGGGGCGCGTTCGGCGAGCGTGTCCACGAGCAGGTCGCGGCGGCGCCGGTAGTGCCGCCGCATGTGCCGCAGGTGCCGGTCGTAGCCCCCGGAGACGATGAAGTCGGCCAGCGTCAGCTGGTCGACGACACCCGACCACATCTCCCGGGGCCCCTTGGCGGCGAGGACGTCGTCGACGAGCCACCCGGGCAGAGCCATCCAGCCCAGCCGCAGCGCCGGGGACAGGCTCTTGCTGGCCGAGCCGATGTACACGACCCGGTCGGGGTCGAGCCCCTGCACGACGCCGACCGGCTGCCGGTCGTAGCGGAACTCGCCGTCGTAGTCGTCCTCCACGAGCACGCCGCCGGAGGAGCGGGCCCAGTCGATGACCGCCATCCGGCGCCCCGGGTGCAGCGGCCCGCCGGTGGGAAACTGGTGCGCGGGCGTGAGCAGGGCGGCGCGCAGGCCCCGGCCCTGCAGCTCCTCAACGCGCGCCCCGGACGCGTCGACGGTCAGCGGCACGGTGCGCGGGCCGGCCCCCTCCAGGACTTCGCGGTGGAAGGCGAGTCCGTACGACTCCACGGCCCAGGTCCCGCCGAGGACTTCGCCGAGCAGCCCGAGGCCGTGCGCGAAGCCGGAGCAGATCACGATCCGGTCGGGCTCGGTGCGCACGCCCCGGGCGCGCGCCAGATACTCCGCGAGCGCCTCGCGCAGCTCCGGCCTGCCCCGTGGATCGCCCACGCCGAAGGCGTCGTGGGGGGCCGCGGCGACGGCCCGGCGGGCGGAGGTGAGCCAGGCCGTACGGGGGAAGGCGGCCGCGTCGGGGGAGCTGGGCATCAGATCGTGCAGCACGCGGCGGCGGTTGCGGCGCTGCGGGCCGCGTTGCTGGTCTGGGTGGACGGCGGCGCGCTGGGCGACCCGGGTCCCGGAACCCTGACGGGCCGAAAGCCAGCCCTCCTCGACGAGTTCGGCGTAGGCGTCGGCGGCGGTGTTGCGGGCGATGCCCAGATCGCGGGCGAGCGAGCGGTACGGCGGGAGGCGGGTGCCGGGCATGAGCCGGCCGGACCTGATGGCCTCCCGGAGGGCGTCCGCGAGCTGTCCGCGCAGGCTGCCCTCGCCGGAGAGTTCGAGGTGGAGATCGGTGCCCGCGGTCTCGTCGGGATCGCTGCCGGAGGCAGGGGATTCAGGAGTATTGACCCATGATTCTTCCACAGGAATGCACCCTAACGTGGGTCGTTTCGCTGCTTAAGGTCGTTCCATGACCACATTCCAGGTGCCTCAGCGCATGAACTTCTCCACCGTCGCCCCCAAGGTCTTCAAGGCCGTCCTCGCCCTGGACTCCGCCGCCCGCGAGGGACTCGACCCCGTCCTCCTCGAGCTGGTGCAGATCCGCGCCTCGCAGATCAACCGCTGTGCCTACTGCATCGATTACCACACCTCCGACGCCCGCAAGGGCGGCGAGACGGAGGAGCGCGTCTACCAGCTCACCGCTTGGGAGGAGTCGAGCCTCTTCACCGCGAAGGAGCGCGCCGCCCTGGCGCTGACCGAGGCCGTCACCCTCCTGCCGGAGGGTGTGTCGGACGAGGTCTACGCCAAGGCCGCCGAGCACTTCGAGGAGAAGGAGCTGGCCCAGCTCATCGCGCTGATCTTCACCACCAACGCGTGGAACCGCATGAACGTCTCCACGCGCAAGACGCCCGGTACCGAGTAACGGAACTCATCCGGTTCACGGGCGGTGGTCGGCCCCGGCACCACCGCCCGTGGCAGGGTGCGGGCCGCCCCGCTCGGACCGCCTTCCTCACCAAGGGGCTCATACAGCATGACCACCCTCGACACGCACAACCCCGTCACCAGAGAACCGTCGCCCGTCAAGGGCTGGCTCGCCGTCCTAGCCGTGACCCTCGGCATCTTCTCGCTGATGACCTCCGAGCTGCTGCCCGTGGGTCTGCTCACCCCGATCGGTTCCGCACTCGACGTCTCCGAGGGCACCGCGGGCCTGATGGTCACCGTCCCCGGTCTGGTCGCCACCGCGTCGGCGCCCCTGGTCACCGTGGCCACCGGGAAGATCGACCGCCGGATCGTCCTCGCCGTCCTGATCGGCATCGTCGGCCTGGCCAACCTCGCCTCCGCCTTCGCGACCAGCTTCGCCGTGGTCCTGGTCGCCCGCTTCCTGATCGGTATCAGCGTCGGCGGCTTCTGGTCCCTGGCCGGCGGCATCGCGCTGCGGCTGGTGCCGCAGCGGCACGTCGCCCGGGCCACCGCCGTCATCTTCGGCGGCGTCGAGACCGCGTCCGTCCTGGGTGTCCCCACCGGCACGTTCATCGGTGACCTCAGCGGCTGGCGCACCGCCTTCGGCGCCGTGGGCGTCCTCGGCCTGATCTCCCTGACCTGCATGGTCATCCTGATGCCGAAGGTGCCGGCGGAGCGCACCATCACCTTCGCCGACCTGCCGAAGGTGTTCAAGGGCAACTCCGGCGTCCGCGCCGGTATCGCCCTCACCTTCCTCGTCATCACGGGCCACTTCCTGGCCTACACGTTCGTCCGGCCGATCCTGCAGGACGATGGCGTCGCCGACCACCTGATCGGCGTCCTGCTGCTGACCTTCGGCATCGCCGGCATCTGCGGCAACTTCATCGTCGGCGCCCTCGTGGCCAAGCGGCTCCGACAGACCGTCATGGGCATCTCCGTGGTGCTCACCGTGGCCATGGTGCTGCTCGTCCTCGTCGGCAACACCCCGCTCACCGCAGGCGCGATGATGGCCCTGTGGGGCCTGGGCTACGGCGCGGTGCCGGTCACCTTCCAGACCTGGATCCTCCACGCCGCGCCGGACGCAACGGAGGCCGCGTCCTCGCTGTACGTCTCCACGTTCAACCTGTCGATCGCGCTCGGCGCCCTGTTCGGCGGTCTGGCGGTCGACAGCCTGTCAACGACGAGCGTGCTGTGGATCGGCGCCGCGATGGCCCTCCTCGCCCTGTTCGTGGCGGCCGGAACGAAGCGCGCCACAGCTGACTCCTGCACCGGCTCCGCAGCCGACACCACCGCCTGAGCCCCCCGCCCGGCGGCCGCTGGCAATCATTCTGAAACGATCAGTGAGCCTTTCCAGCCTGGCGGTGCTGGCTGTGTGTTGGACAGATCGGTGGAACGACGAAGCTCCTGGTAGACGGGTTCTCGACCAAGATCGCCCGCAGCCACCAGGAGCTTTGCGTGCTCGTCTACCCGTCGTCGATCGACCTGTCCAGTCGCACCCTGCGGTGCCTGACGGTACGACTCGCTGCCCGGCGAGGAGAGATCGGGACCCGGTGGCGTCGGCTGACCGCCGGCCGTCAGGCTCTCCTCGCTCTGGCCCATCTGCGATGCGGTGACACCTACGCCCAGCTCGCTGCCGGGTTCGGTATCGGCGTCGCAACCGTGTACCGCTACATACGCGAGGCCGTCGATGTGCTGGCTGCCCTCGTACCCACTCTGGCCGAGGCGATGGACATCGCCCGGACCAAGGCGTTCGCGATCCTGGACGGCACCCTGCTGCCGATCGACAGGATCGCCGCCGACACCCCGTACTACTCGGGCAAACACAAACGCCACGGCATGAACATCCAGGTCCTCACCGATCCCTTCGGGCGGCTGCTGTGGGCCTCACCGGCCCTGCCCGGATCGGCCCACGATCCGACCGCCGCCCGCGCCCATGGCATCGTTGACGCGCTTACCGATGCTGGCCTCAAGTGCTGGGCCGACAAGGCGTATCAAGGTGCCGGTGGTTCCATCCGGGTACCCTTCCGCGGCCGCCGCCTGAAGCGGTGGCAGCGCCGCCACAACAGCACACACGCCAAGATCCGCTGCCTCGGCGAGCAGGCCATGGCCACCCTGAAGGGCTGGCGCCTCCTGCGAAAGCTCCGCTGCAGCACCAACCGCATCACCGCGATCGTCCAGGCCGTCCTCGTCCTTCATCACGCATCGGCGTGAGGTTGGAAAAGGCTCCCTACGCTTTCTGCGGGATGTGGTGAGCCCTTCGTATGGTTGACCCGCCCAGGGGTGCCGGGTGTGGTTCAAAAGGCTCTGCCGCTTGTGGCTTCCACTGATTGGCCGCCCGGCTCCCCACGACGACTCGGCTGCCAATGAGGAATTGCGAATGATCGCTGAGTAGGGAATCGACAGCGAGGTCGTCCGTGGCAGGAACCAGCAGCACACCGCACGGAGGCACCACATGGCCATGATCTGGGCCGGCATCGACGCAGGCAAGACACACCACCACTGCGTCGTGATCGATGAGAGCGGCCGTCGGCTGCTGTCACGACGCGTCGCCAACGACGAGCCTGAACTGCTCGAACTCCTCGCCGATGTCCTGGCCCTGGGCGACGAGGTGACCTGGGGCATCGACCTGGCCGACGGCGGAGCCGCCCTGGCCATCACACTCCTGCTCAACCACGACCAGCCGGTGCACTACATTTCCGGCCGGGCCATCCACCGCGCTTCGGAGAGCTACCGCGGCGAAGGCAAGACCGACGCCAAGGACGCTGCCGTCATCGCCGACCAGGTGCGCGTTCGCCGGGATCTGCAGCCCTTACGCACCGGCGACGAGACGGTCACCGATCTGAAGATCCTCACCAGGCGTCGCATGGACCTGGTCGCCGACCGCACCCGCACCGTCAACCGGCTCCGAGCCCAGCTCGCCGGCATCTTCCCCGGCCTGGAGCGGGCCCTTGACCTCACCAACACCGGCCCACTGGTGCTGCTGACCGGCTACCAGACCCCGGCCGCCCTCCGTCGGACGGGCAAGAAGCGGCTCGAGTCCTGGTTGCGTAACCGCAAGGTCCTGCGCGCTGACCGGCTCGCCGAGACCGCTCTGGAGGCTGCCGGACGCCAGCACACCAGCCTGCCCGGCGAGAAACTCACCGCCCTGATGGTGCATACCCTCACGCGGGAGGTGATGGCCCTCAACCACCAGGTCGCCGAGCTCGACAAGGCGATCGAGGCCCGGTTTCGCGAACATCGGGACTTCGACACGATCACCAGCATGCCGGGCCTGGGCGTCATCCTCGGCGCCGAGTTCCTGGCCGCGACCGGCGGCGACATGACCGCCTTCGGCACCGCGGACCGCCTCGCCGGCTTCGGCGGCGTCGCACCTGTGCCCCGCGACTCCGGCAAGATCAGCGGCAACCTCCGCCGCCCGCGCCGCTACAACCGCCGACTCCAACGAGTCTTCTACATCTCCGCGTTGTTCAGCATCCGTCATTGCGATGAGTCCCGCCGGTTTTACGAACGCAAGCGAGCCGAGGGCAAGCGCCACATCCAGGCCGTCCTGGCCCTGGCACGCCGCCGCGTCAACGTCCTCTGGGCCCTCCTCCGCGACGGACGGACCTACGAACCCCTGCCACCCACCGCACTCGCGGCTTGACAGACCGCATTAGGAATCGGTGATGACCGCGATGCCGAAACCCGCCACGTTCCCGGGCGCGGCCGAGGGCAGGTATGCCCCACTGTCCAGAAACGGCCGCAGCCGCTTGGCGGGAATGTCCTCCACGTACGGCTCACCGACCGCCGGGCGCTTGATCCAGCGCTCGTCCACGTCGCAGCCGACGGCCCGTGGCCCATCCCTGCGGTGCGCAGAGTCAGCGGTGGCCCGCGTAGCGCTGACCAGCCGCAACGACATGCAGGACAGCTCCCACTATGATTCCAGTGCTTGAATGGAACGTCGGCTTCGGCCGAGCGAGGAGAAGTATTGTGCCCCTGGTGTCCGTCGTGATGCCCGTGTACAACTCGGCGGCGACACTCGGCGCAGCGGTGCGGTCGGTGCTCACGCAGACCCACAGCGAACTCGAGCTTCTGATCACCGACGACAAGTCCTCCGATGACTCCATGGACCTGCTCATGGAGTTCGCCCGGCAGGACGAGCGCGTAAAACCGGAATCGGCCCCCGAACAGGGCGGTGCCGGCCGGGCACGCAACCTCGCCATCGAGCGGGCCCGGGGGGACTACGTAGCCTTCCTCGACAGCGACGACATGTGGCTTCCGGAGAAGACCGAGCGGCAGATCGAGTTCGCCGCTGCGGGTAGTGCGCCCCTGACGTTCACCTCGTACTTCAAGATGGACGCCGATTACGAGGGCGAGAGCACCGACTTCGTCCCGAACGGGCGGGTGGTCCGTGCACGGGAGCACGTGGACTACCGCGCGATGCTGGTGCGGGACTACATCGGCGCCCTGACCGCCATGTACGACCGCACCGTCCTCGGCACACGGCTGATGCCGGAGATGCGGAAGCGGCAGGACTACGCCCTGTGGCTGTCGATCATGCGAGACGGCGCTGACGCCCGGGGGCTGGTCGAGCCGCTCGCGGTGTACAGGTCCCACCAGGCGGGATCACTGTCCTCCAACAAGCTGTCGTTGGTCCGGTACAACTGGGAGCTGTACCGCGAGCACGAAGGGCTCTCGGTCCCCCGCTCGACGCGGGCGCTGGCAGGCGCTGCGTGGCAGTCGTTGCGCAACTCGCGGATCTAACCCCTCGGCGAGACCTGACCGGACGACTACGAGGCGCCCGGTTCCGGGGCGCTCCTGTCGCGCAGGAACAACCGAAGCAGCATGCGGCAGCACTCGGCCTCCACGCTGTGCTGGCCGCGGCGAGCGCCTCGCGGTCGTGAACCCGTCGATGCTGGTTCACGACCAAGAGGTCACCGTGCTGGAGCGTGAAGACGACCTGACCAGCGATCGGTTCGTCCGCAACTTCGCCCGTGCCGGTCTCTGCTCCCCGCCTCCGTCGGGATGGTTCCGCGGCGTCGGCTTGCTTCCGTCGCCCTGAAGCCTTTTAGGAAAGTACCCATTGGGGCGGATGTCTGGGGTCGGCCAGGCAGGTGAAGACGTGCAGGTCCCGGTCCCGGCCGAACCGGAGCCGGGTGGGTGTGCCAATGGACTGGCCGCTCAGGATCGAGGCTTTCCCCTCCAGAGACGGGTCGCGGTCTTCCAGAGGCGCCCAGCTGTGCGAGCTCGCGTCCATCTCATAGCCGTCGGCGGTCAGCAGCAGCCGCATAGGGGCCGCACAGGTTTCGCAGTGGATGGCCATCGGGCCCGTCGACGCCCAGCTGGGAAAGCCGCCGACCCGCCAGCCGGGCGGGATCGACAGGTCTCCCTGGTAGCTGAGGGCGTCGGGGCCGTGTTCCGCTGCCTGGGCGTCCTCCCAGGCGTCGATGAGGTCGATCAGTGGGGCGGGCAGCGTGTCGTCCTCCGCCCAGGGGTAGGTGTCCACCTCTTCGGGGTGCAGGACGCACGGTTCGGGGAGTTCGTGCTCCCACCGCAGCATGGGCACTTCGGGCGGAGCGGCGAGGAACCGTTCCGCGCGCTCGGTCTCCGCGGCCTGCCGCCACCGCAGGAGGTAGCGGCGCTCCAGGTGCGGGCCGTGGGTGAACGGGCAGCGGAAGAGCTGAACGAGGTCCGCGCCGTCGGGCCCGGCCGCCAGGCCCGGGATGTCCCGTCGGAAGAACTGGGCAAGCCCCACGAACGGCACCGGCCCGTCTTCCCCGGGAGCGCCGGCGTCGAGCCACGGCCGCCTCCGCGGCCATACGCCCGTGGCCCGCGCGCTGCGGATCTCGGCCGGCGCATACCCCTCGGTCTCGGGCCGGTGCGGCTCGTGGCAGACCGGCCACGGCTCGCCGTACGGCCACAGCATCGGCCCGCCGACATGGCTGTCGCGCATGCCGGGCCGCCCCGGCCGCGGGTGCAGGCGGGTCGTCCGGCCCCGGTAGGAGGCCAGCTCCGGGAACACGGCCTCCACGGATACCGGCCTGGCCGGCGTGGTCCTGGTCATGCGCAGACCGTACGTGGCCGGGAAGACGCCACGCGAACGGATTCCGCAAGCCTGTCCGGCGATGGCACACGACGCCTGCTCGCACCAGACCGACTCCTCCTCGAGATGTCGGCCCGAGCACAACCACAATCCTGAAGCAAGCACTGAAGCGTTCTCGGAACTCAGCAACACAGTCAGCAGGGGCTTGCCGAAGGCCTTCTTCCCGGCCGGGGTGACGGCGGTGGCGTGACGTTCGCTCTCGCCGACCTCGAGACCGAGGAAGACGTCGATGCTGCCGGTGTCGATCACGTACGCGCCCCTCCCTCACGTTTTTGTCCGGCCTTGCCACGGCATCGAGCTGCCACATTCACGTTACGGAGAGCTCTTCCGGCTCGGGCGAGCCGGTGTGCAAGCCCCTAGTAGTGCTTCGTTACGTCGGGTGATCTTGCCTGGTGGTGGGCATCTTCCGGCTATGAAGTTGGGGGAGGTGGAACGGCTCCGGGGTGAAGTG